>NZ_JACCHP010000015.1:7500-330519 GCF_016031625.1 Bradyrhizobium agreste
CAAGGACAAGAAAGAAGCCCTCGACGAGCTCAACCAGGCGCTCAAGACGCCGGTGCCGCCGGTCGAGAACAAAGGCAACATCGATCTCGTCGCCAAGTACTACGACAAGTTGGTTGCCGCGCTCGGCGACGATGAGAACTGAAGAACCCAGTGGTGCCTTCATGACGCGCCAAACCATCGCCTCTAGTGCGCGATGAATTGAGGTTTGATCGCGCAACGACGGAGGTGCGCTCCCTCTCCCGCTTGCGGGAGAGGGTTGGGGAGAGGGTGCTTCCGCAATGGGACAATCCCCAAGAAGAGAAAGCCCTCACCCGGCGCTTCGACATAGCCGAGGCTTTGCCTCGGCGTCGTTTAAGATGACGGCCGCCAAAGGCGGCCTAAGCAAGCGGGAGAGGTGAACGAGCCGCGACAGTCGATTCAACCTGCCATCCCGCTTAGACTAGCCAGACGCCGGCACGGATCAGACGCGGTCCAGGAACTGAAGCACGCGATTGGTTAGCAGCGCGGCCGCATCCGGGTCGTAGGACGGGAGCGACCGATCGACGAAATAGTGCTGATCGCCGTGATACAGGAAGAGTTCGGCGTCCTTGACCTTCGCCACGATCTCGCGGGCGGCATCGATGTCGCCCTCGCCGACGAAGATGGGGTCATTGTTCATCCCGTGGATTTGGACCGCGACGCCGTCCGGCCAGGGGCCGAAGGCCCATTGTCCACTAATCGGCAGGCAAGAGGAGAAGAGCACCGCGCCGCGAGCTCCGGCCCGCGTCTGCGCAAGCTTCTGTGCTGGCAGCACGCCGAACGAAAACCCGGCGTAGACAAGCTCGCAAGGCAATTCGTTGGCGACGCGCACGCCGCGCTCGCGCACCTGTTCGAATCCGGCCTCGCGAATATAGGCAAGACCGTCGTCGATGGTCTGAAAGGTGCGTCCATCGAACAGGTCCGGCGTGTGCACGGTGTGACCGCTGGCTCGCAAATCATCGGCGAACGCGCGCACGCCCGGAGTCAGCCCTTGTGCGTGGTGAAACAGCAAGACCTCAGCCATGAGGAACCTTCGAGTTGAGACCGTCGCGAAGACGCTTGATCATCCCTACAGCGCCATTGCGTCGACGGAAAGGATGCTTTGGAAACGAGGTCCGCAGGAGGTGAGGGGCGTTATGCTTCTGCCTCAACGAGCGGTCCTTCTTCAAGACGACGAAAAAAGCCCCGGAGACATCTCCGGGGCTTTCGTCGTTTCGTCGCGTGCAGCGCGATGCGCTTACGTCCGCGTCCGCATCCGCATCATGAAGGTATCGAAGCTGAGTTCTGCCACCTGCATCCACGCGAGCGACTCGCTGCGAAACGCGGCGAGGCTCGCATACATCTTGCCGAAATGCGGATTGTTCTTGGCGAGATCGGCGTAGATCTCGTTCGCCGCGCTGTAGCAACCCTCGAGCACTTCCTGCGGGAACGGTTTGAGGATGGCTCCGGCGACCAGCAGCCGCTTCAGGGCTGGCGGGTTGAGGGCATCGTACTTGCCCGTGACCCAAGTGAAGGTGTCGCGCGAAGCGCTCTCGACCGCAGCCTGATAGTGCTTCGGCAAGGCGTTCCACTTCTCCAGATTCATGACGTTGTGGCCTTGACCGGTGCCTTCCCACCAGCCCGGATAATAATAGTACTTTGCGACCTTCACGAAGCCGAGCTTCTCGTCGTCATAGGGACCGACCCATTCGGCCGCGTCGATCGTGCCCTTCTCCAATGCAGGATAGATGTCGCCGCCCGCGATCTGCTGCGGCACACCGCCGACCTTGGCGATGATCGTGCCGGCGAATCCGCCGACGCGGAATTTCAGCCCTTGCAGATCGGCCATCGACTTGATCTCCTTCCGGAACCAGCCGCCCATCTGCGCGCCGGTCGAGCCGGTGGGGATGCCGATCGCCTTGTGCTCCTTCAGGAGATCATTGAGGAGATCCTGTCCGCCGCCCCATTGCAGCCAGGAGATGTGCTGACGCGTGTTGAGGCCGAACGGCAGCGCCGTGCCGAAAGTAAAGGCCGGGTTCTTGCCCCAATAATAATAGAGCGCCGTGTTGCCCATCTCGACAGTGCCGTTGGAGACGGCGTCGAGCACCTGCAGGCCCGGCACGATTTCACCGGCCGCGAACGGCTGAATCTGGAAGCGGTTGTCGGTGATCTCGGCGACGCGCTTGCAGAAATATTCGCAGCCGCCATAGAGCGTATCGAGTGACTTCGGCCAGCTCGCCGCCAGCCTCCATTTCACCTCAGGCATCGATTGCGCGATCGCCGGCGCAGCGACGGCACTTGCGGCAAGGCCCAGCCCGCCTGCCGTCAGGAATTTACGACGTTCCATGCGTATCCCTCCTGTGATGTCGTGTCCTCGACGAGGAATCGCGGTCTTGCTGCCGCTTTCGTCTCCGCCGCTGGCCGACGTTTCTTGGTGTCCGAAATTCAGTATTCCCGGATCGTGGTCAGGATGACCAAAGGGGAACCGCAAATCAAGCGCACTTTGGTTGCGGGGCCGCCTGCGCCGATCAATGCTGCGGTGCGAACGCCGCTTCCATGGCCTTGCGCGCCTTCACCGTTTCGTTGCCCAGGTCGAATTCGACATCGCTCCAGCGTACCAACGTGCCATGGGCGACGTCGTGCTTCAGCTTCAGGCGATGTGCGAGCCCGATAGGCAGGGCGCCGGCCTTGAGGCTCGCGGCCGCCGGTATCAACTTGCCCCATACCGTGTAGCCGCCTTCGCCGTCGAGCATCTCCCCGGCGCGCAAGTTACGTTTGGACACGGCCGCGACGTCGCCGCGGAAGCCGTAAGGCTGCCCGGTGGGCTCGCCCCGCAGCGCGGCCGACAGCACCGAGATGTTCAGCTCGAGCCCGATCAGATGATACGGTTTGTACATGGCGGCGAAGCGTCCGCTGGAATCGGTTTTCAGGCCATATTGCCGGAAGCAGTCGGCGGCATAGTCGTTTGGCGCTTCCAGCACGACATAGACGCCCCAGCGCAGGTCGCGAAACACCGGCCTGCCGTCGCGCTCGAGGGAGGAGACGACTTCGACGACACCGGATCGCTCCAGCACACCGCCACGCGAGCGTGGCCGCAGGATATGCGGCAAATCGTCGACGCCGCAGGGCGGAAACGACAGGCCGTCCGCGGGCACGTCGAGGCCGCAGGCATTGGCGATCGCGGCCATCTCGATCGCCGATTTGGTCCCGTCGAGAAACGAGTTGAACATCTGCGGATTCATGCCGGCCGACTGCGCTTCGCCCGCGGTCAGGCCGTAATGCTGCCAGACACCGTCGGGCGTCACGTCGTGATAGGCCGGCAGGTACTTCGTGCCCTTGCCGGCGGCAACGACGTGAAAGCCGGTGGCGCGGGCCCAATCGACCATCTCCGCGGTCAGTGCCGGCTGGTCGCCATAAGCCAGCGAATAGACCACGCCGGCTTTGCGCGCTTCCTCGGCGAGCAGCGGGCCCGCCAGCACGTCCGCTTCGACATTCACCATCACGATATGCTTGCCCGCGGCGATCGCGGCGCGCGCGTGGCGGATGCCGACGGCGGGATTGCCGGTCGCCTCAACCACCACGTCCATGGCGCCGCCGGCGATGGCGCGCACGCCGTCATCGGTGAACACGGTGGCGGCGATGCGCTCGGCGTCCCAGCCGACGCTGCGGCAGGCCTCGCGCGCCCGGTCGCGGTCGATGTCGACGATGATGGGCACCTGAAGCCCCGGCGTGTGCGGCACCTGTGCCAGGAACATCGAGCCGAACTTGCCGGCGCCGATCAACGCGACCCGAACGGGCTTGCCGGCGGATGCGCGGGCCTGGAGGAGGCGGAAGAGGTTCATGGGGGACACCTATCGTGTCCCGGACAAGGTGCAGCGTGCAACGCTGCGCCGCAGAGCCGGGACCCAGAAAGAAAAGCTATCCGTGTGGCCTGGGCCCCGGCTCGGCAGCGCACCGCTGAAGAAGCGCTGCGCTGCGTCCGGGGCACGAGACTCAGTCTACTCCGCCGCCTGCCGCGGCGCTCGTGCCAGCCGCAGCAGCGCGTCGTCGTCCACCGTCTTGATCGGCGTGAAGTCGCGATGCGCGATGTAGTCCGGCCGCGTCGGCTTGCGGATATAGTTCGAGACTGCATTCAGCGTCAGGTACACGATCTTGCGCGGGTAGGGCGTGATGTTGCCGCTGGAGCCGTGCACGAGATTGCCGTGGAACATCAGCATGCCGCCGGGCTTGCCGGTGGGCGCGACGATGCCGCCCTGCTTGACGAGGCGCGTCACCGTTTCCTCGTCCAGCGTCCACAGCGGATAGGAGGTGGTGGCGAGATCGTGCGAAGCTTCGAGATCGCCGGCGTTCTGGCTGCGCGGCACCAGCATCAAGGGGCCGTTGATCGGCATCACCTCGTCGAGGAAGATCGCGATGTTCATCGCGCGCGGCTCCGGCATGCCGTCGTCACGCTTCCAGGTGCCGTAATCCTGGTGCCATTGCCAGACGTCGCCGGTGAACGCCGATTTGGCGTTGATCTTGAACTGGTGCATGTAGACGGGCTCGCCGAACACCTGCTCGACCGGCTCGATCATGCGCGGATGCGCGCCGAGGATCGCGAACGCCTCGTTGTAGAGATGCGCGGCAAAGGCCGTGCGCGGCGCGCCGCTCTTCTCGCGCCAGACCTCCGGCCGGTTGGCCTCGTAAATGGCGACCGCCTCGCGCGCGAGCAGGTCGACCTCCTCCTGGGTGAACAATTCGGGCAGGAACAGCCAGCCCTCGCGGTGGAAGAACTCCAGTTGCTCCCGGGACAGTTTCATGGGTCGTCCTCCTTGGTTTGTTTTTGTTGTCATTCCGGGGCACGCGTAGCGTGAACCCGGAATCCATTTCTCCGCAGTCTCTGCCGCCCGATGGATTCCGGGCTCGACGCTACGCGTCGCCCCGGAATGACGGCAGGCTGTCGCTACGCCGCCGCCTCCTCCGTCGCCCGCAATCTCTCCTCGGTCATCCGTCCTGCCGTCTGCGCGTGCGCGAGCGCGGCGCGTTCGGCCGCCTTCGCGTTGCCGCTCAGAATGTATTCGGCAATATCGGCATGCTCCGCCCAGGCCTTGGTCCGATAATCGAGCTCGGAGAGCACCGTCGCCATCGAGCGCCGCATGTGCGGCCATTGCGGCGCCATGGTCTCCTCGATCACAGGATTGCCGGCGAGCTGATAGATCGCGCGGTGAAAATCGACATCGAGCGCGATGAGCCCGGAAAGCGTCGTGTTGCGGTCGCTGCGGCGCCCGGTGGCGAGCGCTGCCTCCAATCGCGCGCGCCCCGCGGCGTCGCTGGCCGCGCGCTGAGCGGCAAGCCGGGCCGCGAGCGCGTCGATGGCGCCGCGCACTTCGTAGAGCTGGCGGATGCGCGCGGGATCGAGCTGTGTCACCTCAAAGCCGCGGCGGCCGCTCTCGGCGACCAGGCCCTGCCGGTGCAACAGATGCAGCGCGTGCGACACCGGCTGGCGCGACACGCCGAGCCGGTCGGCGAGCTCGTTCTGCCGGATGCGCTGGCCGGGCTGAAGCGTGCGGTCGGAGATCGCCTCCAGGATCCGCGTATAGACCTGGTCGATCAGGTTCGGGAGCGGGTCGAGAGGGATCACGCCGGCAGCTCCAACAGCTCGTCATAGGGAATACGGAATTCCGTATTCGAAGTTACGCTTGGTCAGGTGGAGCGTCAAGCCGCATCCTATGGCGATCCAACGGCTTCACGTCACTCGGATAAGCCATTGATTCTGCTGAGCCCGTCTACTGTGCATGGGGTTGTTTTCGCGATAATGGGTCTGGATCTGAGCCATCCAGCACCTCCACCTCCATCGCGGCGATCTCTTCCGAATCGGCCACCGCCTCGATGGCCCCGATCCGCTCGCCCACGAACGTCACGCGCAGCGCAATACGCAGCTGTCCGCCGAGGATGACGGCAACACCGATCTCGCCATCGACCAGCGCCGTGCGCGCGGCCTGGGCGCGACCCTTGTAGAGCTGCGCGACAGCCTCCGCGCCGCGGATCTCCGCCAGCGAGCCGAGCCGTACCGTCGCCTGATCGGCGCGGAATACGACGTCGGGATCGAGCACCGCGAGCAGCCCTTCGAAATTGCCTTCGCGCGACGCTTCAAGAAATGCGTCGACGATCCTTCGCTGGTGCGCCAGATCTGTCTCGGGCACCGGCGCGCCCTGCACGCGCCGCCGGGCGCGGCTCGCCAGCTGCCGCGAGGCATCGACCGAGCGTCCGACGATCGGCGCGATCTCCTCGAACGGGACGGCGAACATGTCGTGCAGCACGAAGGCGAGCCGCTCCGCGGGCCGTAACGTTTCCAGCACGACCAGCAGCGCCGCGCCGACGGAATCGGCCAGCTCCGCCTCGCGCTCGCTTGTATCGTCGACCGGCTCGGGCACGTGCGGACCCATCGGATCTTCGCGACGCGATTTCCGGGCCCGCAGCATGTCGAGGCAGATGCGCGCGACGACCGTGGTCAGCCAGCCGCGCAAATTCGCGATCTCGGACAGGTCGTAGCGGCTGACCCGCAGCCAGGCCTCCTGCACGGCATCGTCGACCTCGGCGCGCGAGCCCAGCATGCGGTAGGCGACCGCACGCAAATGGTCCCTGCTTGCCTCGAACTGTTCAGCGAGAAAATTTTGTTCGGTCATCGGTCACATTCCCTCGTCGCGATCCGTCAAGCCCATGACGAAGCCCATCCGGCCGATGTGACCGGAACCTTCGAAATTCGACAGATGGAGACGCAACATGATGCACGCCCGCATGAAACACCCTGTCATGGTCCTCCCCGAGGCCATGAATGTCCTTCAGTCCCTCGGCAATTTGACAAAGCAGGGTCTGCCGGAAAAACTCCTCGAACTGGTGCACCTGCGCGCCAGCCAAATCAACGGTTGCAGCGTCTGTGTCGACATGCATCCCAAGATCGCCCGCAAGCTCGGCGAGACCGACGAGCGCCTGTTCGCCGTGTCCGCCTGGCGCGATGCGCCCTACTTCACCGACGCCGAGCGCGCCGCGCTGGCATTGACCGAAGCCGTCACGCGCCTTGCCGATCGCGAGAATCCGGTACCCGATGCGATCTGGAACGAAGCCGCCAAGCACTTCGACGAGCGCGAGCTCGCCACACTGATCGTCGCGATCGCCACGATCAACGTGTGGAACCGCCTGAACGCGACGATCAAAATGCCCGTCGGCGTCTGGAAGGTATGAGCTACTTCGCGAGGAATCTGTTTACCACCTCGCCGAACTCGAGCGGCGCCTGCTCGAACATCCAGTGGCCGGCGTTCGCGATCACCGCCGTCTCGGCGCCCGCGATGTGCGCGGCCAGCACGCGCCACATCACCGACAGGCTGCCGCTGGTGGCGCCGCCGCCGATCAGCAGCGTCGGCGTCCTGATCGCCTGCGCATCGCGCAGCGTGTAGGGCCGGCGCTGCTCGTTGATCTGGCCGAGAAAGGTGAGCGCGTTGTCGCGCAGTTGTTGCTTCGCCGCGGCCGGCACGCGCCGCCAGGAGCCGTCGCCCTCGATGCCTTCGTAGAAATTCCGCAGCGCGCCCTCGAGATCGCCGGCGCGGATCATCTCGACCGATCGCGCCGTGCGCGCCGCCAGCGGCGGATGCGCCGGCGTGCCCTCCGGCACAGGCAGGGATGCATCGAGATCGCCGCCGGGCTCGGCCAGCACCAGCTTGCGCAACAGATCAGGCCGCGCCTGCGCCACGCGGAAGGCGATGTGTCCGCCACGCGAATGGCCCATCAGGTCGACGGGGCCGGGCTTGACCTGCTCGATGAAGGCGATCGTATCGGCAACGTGCTGCGCCATCTTGTAATCGTCGCCGACGGCGTCCCAATGCTCGGGAAAGAAATGCCGCAGGCTGACCGAGATCACGCGATGGGATTTCGACAGCGGACCGAGCACCGAATACCAGGTGCGGAAATCACCTAACGTGCCGTGCACACAAACCAGCGGTGGGCCCTCACCGACTTCGAGATAGGCCATGTCGTAACCGTTGACGCGGAAGCTTTGCATGGTCAGCTCGCCAGAAAATCCAGCACCACTTCGGAATATTTCTGCGGCGCCTGTTCGAACATCGGATGCGTTGCATTCGGGATGATCGCCGTCTTGGAATAGGGCACATGCGCCGCGAGCGCATGCAGCACTTTCGGCAGCAGGCCCTTGGTCCGCGCGCCCAGGATGAACAGCGTCGGCATCTTGATCGCCTCCGCGTCCGCCCTAGAGAACGGCGGGCGGTTGTCGCGAACCTGGCCGATCAGGGTATAGGCGTTGTCGCGCAGGTTCTGCTTCACCATCGCCGGTAGCCGCGGCCAGGTGCCGGGGCCTTCCAGCGTGTCGACGAAGACGGCGAGGCCGCCATCGACATCGCCGGCCGCGATCTTCTCGGCTGAGGCCGTGAAGCGCGCCAGCAGCGGCGAAGGGCCGCCGACGTAATCCGGATCAAGGCTGGCATCGAGCTCGCCCCCTGGCTCGGCGAGGATCAGCCGGCGCAAGAGATCGGGCCGCTGCTGCGCCACGCGGAAGCAGATATGGCCGCCGCGGGAATGGCCCATCAAATCGACCGGCCCGAGATCGAGCTTGTCGATGAAGGCGATGACGTCGCTGGTATGCTGCGCGATCGAATAGGTGTCTCCGACGCCGTCCCATTTTTCCGGGAAGAAGTGCCGCAGGCTGACGGCGATCACCCGGTGCCGCTGTGTCAGCGGCCCCAGCACGCAGCCCCAGACGCGAAAGTCATTGAGCGATCCATGCACGCACACCAGAGGCGGACGGTTCCTGTCTTCGCCCACGTCGAGATAAGGCATGTCGTAACCGTTGACGTGGAGGCTCTGCATGATGACTCGCGAGAGAGGATTGGAACGCCTGTGCAAGATTCCCGGAAACCGGGTGGATCGCAACTATTTCCAAGCCTAGATTTGGCGCGAGATGAAAGTGGGGCCTGCAACGAAGCAATTCAGGAACCAAGCCATGACCGACCAGCATTTTGCCCTGTTCGACACCAGGATCGGCCTGTGTGCCATCGCCTGGGGCCCGCGCGGCATCAACGGCACGCAATTGCCGATGGGCGGCGAGCAGAAGATCCGCACCCGTATCAGCCAGCGCCATGCCGACGCGGTCGAGACCGAGCCGACCGCCGAGGTGCGAGAGGCGATCAACCGCATGACGAGACTGCTCGCGGGCGAGCCGGACGATCTCACCGACATCCCGCTCGACCTCGACGGCGTGCCCGAGTTCAATCGCGGCGTCTACGATATCGCCCGCACCATTCCGCCCGGCAAGACCGTCACCTATGGCGATATCGCAAAACAGCTTGGCGGCGTCCAGCTGTCGCGCGACGTCGGCCAGGCGCTCGGCCGCAACCCGTGCCCGATCGTGGTGCCCTGCCACCGCGTGCTGGCGGCCGGCAACAAGCCCGGCGGCTTCTCCGCGAATGGCGGCGTGGTCACCAAGCTGAAGATGCTGGAGATCGAAGGCGCGCTGGTGAACCACACGCCGAGTTTGTTTGATTGAGGTGCTTCCACCCTCCCCTGGAGGGGGAGGGTCGATCGCGCGCAGCGCGAGCGGGGTGGGGTGCTCTTTCCACTCGGGCAGTGTCTCGTGTGGAGAGATCACCCCACCCCGCTACGCATTCCGCTTCGCTGCATGCACAGCGACCCTCCCCCTCCAGGGGAGGGTAAGAAGAAGCGCCTCAAATCTTCGCCGCCGCCTTCGGCCAGTACCGATCGCGCAAATGCCGCTTCACCAGCTTGCCGGTCGGCGTGCGCGGCAGCTCAGCTTCGAAATCGATCGAGCGCGGGCACTTGATGGCGGAGAGGCGGCCCTTGCAATAGGCGATCAAATCGGCCTCCAGCGCCTTGCCGGCGCGGCTCATATCGTGGGGCTGCACCACCGCCTTGACCTCTTCGCCCATCTCCTCGTTCGGTACGCCGAACACCGCGACGTCGGCGACCTCAGGGTGCGTGATTAGCACGTCCTCGGTCTCCTGCGGATAGATGTTCACCCCGCCGGAGATGATCATGTAGGACTTGCGATCGGTGAGGTAGAGGAAGCCGTCCTTGTCGAGATAGCCGACATCGCCGAGCGTCGACCATCCCCTGGCGTTGTAGGCCTTCTTCGTCTTCTCGGGATCGTTGTGATAGGTGAAGGCGGGCGCGTCGGCGAAGTAGACGGTGCCGATCTCGCCGACCGGCTGTTCCTCGTCGTTCTCGTCCAGAATCTTGATCTTGCCGACCACGGCACGGCCGACGCTGCCGCGATGCGCCAGCCATTCTTTCGAGTTGCAGACGGTGACGCCGTTGCCTTCCGAGCCGGCGTAATACTCGATCAGGATCGGTCCCCACCATTCGATCATCTTGGCCTTGACGTCGACCGGGCAGGGCGCAGCGGCATGGATCGCGCCCTTCAGGCTGGAAACGTCGTACTTGGCGCGCACCTCCTCCGGCAGCTTCAGCGTGCGCACGAACATGGTCGGCACCAGCTGCGATTGCGTCACCTTGTATTTCTCGACCAGCTTCAGGAATTCCTCTGCATCGAAATGCTCCATGATGATCGAGGTGCCGCCGAGCACGATCGCCATCATGTTGAAGCGCAAGGGCGCCGCGTGATAGAGCGGCGCCGGCGACAAATAAGTGCTCTCCGCGCTCATGCCGCACATGTCGGCGCAGAGCACGCGCAGGAAGGCGTTCGGCACGTCGATCCTGTTGCCTTCGAAAGCCTTCTTGATGCCCTTCGGGCGGCCGGTGGTGCCGGACGAATACAGCATGTCGTAGCCGGCGACCTCATCGGCGATCGGCGTGGTTGGCTGGGCGGCGGCTTCCTTGTCGTAGGAGCGGAAGCCGGGCAGCGGCTCGTCCATCATGTAGAAGATCGGCTCGCCGGGTGCGCCCTTGATCAGGCCCTTGATCTGGTCGGCGCATTTCGGCGTGGTGATCACGACCTTGGCGCCGCAATCGGCGATGATATAGTCGATCTCGTCCTGCTTCAGGTAGCGGCTGATCGCGGTGTAATAGAGCCCGCTGCGCTGTGCGGCCCAGCAGAGCTCCATGAAGGCGAGGCGGTTCTCCATCAACAGCGCGATGTGGTCGCCGGCCTTGAGGCCCAGCGAGCGTAACAGCTGCGCGCCCTGGTTCGAGAGCTCGTCGAGCTCGCGATAGGTGATCGCCTTGCCGGTCCCGGCCATCCGGTAGGCGATCTTGTCGGGCGTCGTCTTGGCGTGGATGGAGGGGTGGGTCATGGCGTTTCCTCAAAACGCGAATGGCGAGTAGCGAGTGGCGAATAGGAAGAAGGGCAAACCGCTCTTCGCCTACTCACCATTCGCTACTCGCCACTCACTGCTCGCTTTTGCTTTTTCTTACAGCCGTTCCACGATCGTCACGTTGGCCATGCCGCCGCCCTCGCACATGGTCTGCAGGCCATAGCGCTTGCCGCGCTGGTGCAGGGCGTGGACCAGCGTCGTCATCAGCTTGGTGCCGGAGCCGCCGAGCGGATGGCCGAGCGCGATGGCGCCGCCGTTGACGTTGAGACGCTCCGGATCGGCGCCGGTGGTCTTCAGCCACGCGGTCGGCACCGAGGCGAAGGCCTCGTTGACCTCGAACAGGTCGATGTCGCCGATCTTCATGCCGGCCTTCTCCAGCGCGCGCTTGGTGGCGTGCAAGGGAGCGTCGAGCATGATCACGGGATCGCCGCCCGTCATGGTCATGTGATGGACGCGGGCGAGCGGGTTGACGCCGAGCTGCTTCAGGCCCTTCTCGTTCACCACCATGACGCCGGAGGCGCCGTCGCAGATCTGGCTGGCGCTGGCCGCGGTCAGCTTGCCGTTCTCGGCAATCAGCTTGACGCTCTTGATGCCGTCGAGCGTGACATCGAAGCGGATGCCTTCGTCGATGTGGTGGGTGTCCTTGCTGCCGTCGGCGCGGGTGATCTCGAGCGGCACGATCTCCTTCTTGAAGTGGCCTCCTTGCGTCGCCGCGATCGCGCGCTGATGGCTTTGGTAGGAATATTCGTCGAGCTCATCCTTGGAGAGGCCGTACTTCTCCGCCATCATCTCCGCGCCCGTGAACTGGCTGAACACGATGTTCGGATACTTCTTCTCGATGCCCGGGCTCTTGTAAGTGCCAAAGCCGTTCTTGGCCGGCAGCTGCGACGACAGGCCCATTGGCACCCGCGTCATCGATTCCACCCCGGCGGCGATCACGACGTCCATCGCACCTGACATCACCGCCTGCGCGGCGAAGTGCAGCGCCTGCTGCGAGGAGCCGCACTGGCGGTCGATCGAGGTGCCGGGCACGCTTTCCGGCAGCTTCGAGGCCATCACCGCATTGCGCGCGACGTTATTGGACTGCTCGCCGACCTGCATGACGCAGCCCATGATCACGTCCTCGACCTGGGCCGGGTCGACCTTGGTGCGGTCGACCAGCTCGTCCAGCACCTTGGCGGCGAGATCGGCCGGATGCCAGCCGGCGAGGCGGCCCCCCTTGCGCCCGCCGGCGGTGCGCGCAGCGGCGACGATGTAAGCCTCGGCCATTTCGGTCTCTCCCATGATTGTTTTGGATTGGGTTGTCGGGGCGGATTTAAGAGGCGGACCATCGTTTAGTCAATCGATCAATTAACTCTTGTGATGAGGCGCTGCTTGCGCTTATCTGCGCCCCGCTCCAGCGGCCAAACAGGGATCTCCGTGGCTACCAGCGTACCGAACAGGCTCCCCGGCGGGAAAAATTCCACGGCAGAGAAATTGCTGGTGGCCGCGAGCGAGCTGATGATCGAGCGTGCCTCGATCGAGATCTCGCTCTCCGACATTGCGCAGAAGTCGGGCGCCAACGCCGCGCTGGTCAAATATCACTTCGGCAACAAGGACGGCCTGTTGCTGGCGCTGCTCGCGCGCGATGCCGCGACCGAGATGTCGAATCTCGAATATCTGTTGGCACAGCCGATCTCGTCGACGGCGAAGTTGAAGCTGCACATCGCCGGCATCATCCGCGCCTATCACCGGTTCCCTTATATGAACCGGCTGATCCACTATCTCTTGCATGAGACCAGCGCGAGCTCTGCCGACGAAGTCTCGAAATTCTTCGTTGCGCCGCTTCTGGACTTCCACCGCCGCCTGCTGGCCGAAGGCGTCAGCCGCGGCGAATTCCGCCAGACCGATCCGGTGCTGTTCTACACCAGCCTGATCGGCGCCTGCGATCACCTGTTCTTCGGCCGGCACGCGATGTCCCGCGCGACCGGCGTCGGCCCGGTCACCGACGATGTCTGCCGGCAATACATCAAGCACATGGAAACGCTGATCTGCGGCGGAATACTGAATGGGCGAATAGCGAATAGCGAATAGCCAATGGGCTGCGCTTTATTCGCCATTCGCTACTCGCCATTCGCGAACAACAACCAAGGAGAGGTCCTAAGATGCAGTTGAAAGACGTAGCCGTTCTCATCACCGGCGGTGGCTCGGGCCTTGGTGCCGCGACCGCCCGCGCCATGGCGGCCAAGGGCGCCAAGATCGGCGTGATCGATCAGAGCAAGGAAAACGCCGAGAAGGTCGCCGCCGAGGTGAAGGGCGTCGCGCTGCATGCCGACGTCACCAGCGAGGAGCAGATCAAGGCTGCGATTGCCAAAGCGGAAGCCGCACACGGCGTCGCCCGCGTGCTGATGAACTGCGCCGGCATCGGTGGCTCGCAGCGCATCGTCGGCCGCGACGGCGTCTATCCGCTCGAAAAGTTCGCGCGCATCATCAACGTCAATCTGATCGGCACATTCAACTGCCTGCGTCTGTTCGCCGAGCGCCTCGTCACGATCGAGCCCGTCGGCGAAGAGCGCGGCGTCATCATCAACACGGCTTCGGTCGCGGCCTACGAAGGCCAGATCGGCCAGATCGCCTATTCCGCGTCGAAGGGCGGCGTCGTCGGCCTCACGCTGCCGGCCGCGCGCGATCTCGCCAGCCAGAAGATCCGCGTCAACACCATTGCGCCCGGCCTGTTCTTTACGCCGCTGCTGATGGGTCTGAACGAAGAGGCTCGCAAGAGCCTGGGCGCCCAGGTGCCGCATCCCTCGCGGCTCGGTGACGCCGCCGAATACGGCATGCTCGCGGTGCACATCGTCGAGAACCCGATGCTGAACGGCGAGACCATCCGCCTCGACGGTGCCATCCGCATGGCGCCGCGGTAAGCGGCGCTCGTTTTACCCTCCCCTGGAGGGGGAGGGTCGATCGCGCGAAGCGCGAGCGGGGTGGGGTGATCTCTCTACACGGGCAGCGTCTCAAGCGGAGAGACCGTCACCCCACCCCGGCTCACATTTCGCTGCGCTCCATGTGAGCCGACCCTCCCCCTCCAGGGGAGGGTGAGAGACGGTCTTCGTGTGGTAAGAAAGTGCGAGGCCTCATGTCCCATCCGCTGCTGATCGAGCATGACGACGGCGTCGACCGGGTGACGCTCAACCGGCCCGAGCACCTCAACGCACTCGATCCTGCCCTGATCGATGCGCTCAACGATTATTTCCAGGGCCTGCAGCGCAATCGCGACACGCGCGTCGTCGTGCTCAAGGGCGCCGGCAAGAATTTTTGTGCCGGCCTCGATCTCAAGGCCGCGATGGCGCGCCGGGCCGGACAGCAGGAGCCACCCGGCGTCACGGAGTCGCTGGATTCGCAGCGGCGCATCGCCGACATCGTGATGCTGATGCGGCGATGCCCGCAGCCGATCCTGGCGCTGGTGCAGGGCGCGGCCGCCGGCGGCGGTTTTGCGCTGGCGCTGGCCTCAGACATCCGCATCGCGACGAGATCGGCGCGGATGAATTGCGCCTTCATCAAGCTCGGGCTCGGCGGCTGCGACATCGGCACCAGCTATTTTCTGCCGCGCCTCGTCGGCGTCTCCGTCGCATCCGAGCTGATCCTCACCGGACGCTTCATCGGCGCCGAGCGCGCGCTTGCGGTCGGCCTCGTCTCGGAGGTCGTCGACGAGGACAAGCTCGATGATGCGGCCGAGCCTTACCTCGAGGCGATGATGACGGCCTCGCCCGTGGGCCTGCGGCTATCCAAGGAATGCCTCAACATGAGCGTCGATGCCGGCTCGCTCGAAGCCGCGATCGCGATGGAGGATCGCAACCAGGTCCTGTGCAGCCGCTCGGAAGAGTTTTCGGAAGGCATCAGGGCCTTCCTTGAGAAGCGAAAGCCTGTCTATATCAGGCGCTGAACCACGAAGATCCGCAAAGGACAATAATTCCGGGAGACGCAAAATGAGTGGAAACGCGGCGGCGGTGATGACGAAGCCCGCCTTTCGCAAGGTCCAGTGGCTCGCGCGCGACATCGACGTCGAGCGCCGCGCCGACGGCACGGTGGTGCTGAAGTCACGCATACCGCTGCAGCCTTATGAGAAGCACATCCCGGCCTCGCTGGCGAAATGGGCGAAGGAAGCACCCGAGCGCATCTGGTTGGCACAGCGCGGCGGTCCGAACCGCGAATGGCGCAAGGTGTCCTATGGGCAAGCCAAGCGCATTGTGGACGCGCTGACGCAAGGCTTGCTCAATCTTAAGCTCGACGGCCGGCCCGTCACGATCCTCTCCGGCAATTCGATCGAGCATGCGCTGATGACGCAGGCCGCGATGCAGGCGCGCGTCCCGGCAGCGCCGGTGTCGCCGGCCTACTCGTTGATGAGCCACGACCACGTCAAGCTGAAGTACCTGTTCGACCTGATCAAGCCGGCCGTGGTGATGGTACAGGACGGGCCGACCTTCGAGAAGGCGCTGAAGGCGCTCGACCTCAGCGGCGTCAGCGTGGTTCACGTCGCGCGGCCCTGCGAGGGCATCAAGAGCGTCAGTTTCGCGGAGCTCGCGGCAACCCCTGTCACGGCCGATGTCGAGGCCTCTATCGCGAAGATCACGCCGCAGACCGTCGGCAAGCTGCTGTTCACGTCAGGCTCGACCGGCATGCCCAAGGCCGTCATCAACACGCAGGAGATGATGTGCGCCAATGCCGCGATGATGATGCAGGTGCGGCCGCGCGATCCGAACGGGCCGATCCCGACCATGCTGGACTGGATGCCCTGGAATCACACCATGGGCGGCAATGCCGCGTTCCATCCGATCCTGGTCGACGGCGGCACGCTCTATATCGACGACGGCCGCCCGATGCCCGGCCAGTTCGAGGAGACGCTGCGCAATCTGCGTGAGATCTCGCCGACCTATTACGCCAACGTGCCCGCCGGCTATGCCGCGCTCGCCGCCGCCATGGAGAAGGACGACGCGCTCTGCCGCTCCTTCTTCAAGAACCTCTCGATCATGGCCTATGGCGGCGCGCGGCTGCCTGACGATCTCTACGAGCGCATGCAAGCGCTGGCGGTGAAGACCACCGGCGAGCGCATCGTGTTCTATACGGGCTGGGGCTCGACCGAAACCGCGCCGACCTCGACCGGCACCTATTGGGACACCGAGCGCGTCGGCCTGATCGGCCTGCCGTTCCCCGGCGTCGAGTTGAAGATGGTGCCCTGCGGCTCGAAATACGAATTGCGCCTGCGCGGCGTCAACGTCACGCCCGGTTATTTCGGCCAGCCGGAGCTGACCAAGAAGATGTTCGACGAGGAAGGATTCTACTGCATCGGCGATGCCGGCATCTTCGTTGACGATGCCGATCCGGTGCAAGGCATCATCTTTGCCGGTCGTGTGGTCGAAGACTTCAAGCTCACCACCGGCACCTTTGTGCATGTCGGCTCGCTGCGGACCGATGCGATCGCCGCAGCAACGCCAGTCGTGCACGACGCGCTGATCGCGGGGCAGGACCGTCCCTTCATCGGCCTCTTGGCCTGGCCGAACTTGCACGCCTGCCGCCAGCTCGCCGGCAATCCCGATCTGAGCTTTGCCGATGCGGTGAGGCATCCGGACGTGGTCGCCTGCTTCAGGCGCGGCCTGGAAGCGCATAACCGGGAGTGCGAAGGCGCCAGCAGCCGCGTCATCGCACGCGCGATGCTGATGGTCGAGCCGCCCTCGATCGACGGCAACGAGCTCACCGACAAGGGCTACATCAACCAGCGCGCCGCCCTGGAACGCCGCGCCGCGCTGGTGGAGCGGCTCTATGCGAACAAGCCGGATGAAGATGTGATCGTGCTGCGATGAATGAACACTCTCTCCAATCGTCATTCCGGGACGCGCGTAGCGCGAACCCGGAATCCATCGGGCCGCAAACGTGTGGCGAAATGGATTCCGGGTTCGCGACTTCGTCGCGCCCCGGAATGACAGCAAGAAAAAGGTAAGCCGCCATGAACTTCGATTTCTCCGACGATCAAAAGCAGCTCCGCGACCAGGCGCGCAAGTTCCTCGCCGAGAAATGTCCGCCCAAGGCGGTGCGTGTCGTGCTCGACGGCAAGACGCCCTACGACAAGGAGCTGTGGAAGGGCCTCGCCGAGATGGGCTTCCTCGGCGTCGCCATTCCGGAGGAATTCGGCGGCGCTGGCGCCGGTCATCTCGAGCTTTGCGTGATCGCAGAAGAAATGGGCCGGGCCAACGCGCCGGTGCCGTTCTCCTCGACCGTGTACCTCGCCGCCGAAGCGCTGCTGATCGCCGGCAGTGATGCGCAGAAGAAGAAATGGCTGCCGGCGATTGCTTCCGGAGAGGCCATCGGCACGCTGGCGCTGTTCGAGGGCAAGGGCAACCCGTCGCCGAAGAACGTCAAGCTCACCGCTGCGAACGGCGTGCTTAACGGCGTCAAGAAGCCGGTCGCCGATGGTGCGATCGCGGACTTCGCTGTGGTTGCCGCGCGCACGGGATCGAGCGGACGCGACAGCGACATCTCGCTGTTCCTGGTCGAACTCAGGGCGGGCGGCGTCGAGGTCAAGAGCCTCACCAATCTCGATCCGACCCGCGGACAGGCCGAGATCGCCTTCAAGGATTGCAAGGCCGAGCCCCTCGGCGCCGCCGGCGAAGGCTGGAGCATCCTCACCCAGGTGCTCGACCGCGCCGCGGTGCTGTGCGCGTTCGAGCAGGTCGGCGGTGCTGATCGCGCGTTGGAGATGGGCCGCGACTACGCGCTGGACCGCATCGCCTTCGGCCGTCCGATCGGCTCGTTCCAGGCGGTCAAGCACATGCTGGCCGACATGTACGTGTCGGCGACGCTGGCGCGCTCCAATAGCTATTACGGCGCCTGGGCGCTCTCGACCAACGCGGCCGAGCTGCCGGAAGCTGCGGCCGCCGCGCGCATCAGCGCGACGCAGGCATTCCAGCACTGCGCCAAGAACAACATCCAGGTCCACGGCGGTATGGGCTTCACCTGGGAGTTCGACTGCCACATTTATTACCGCCGCGCCAATGCGATGGCGCTGGGCTTGGGCAGCTTGTCCTATTGGGAAGACCAGTTGATCGACCGCATGCGGAAGAAGAACGCAGCTTGATGTTGTCGTCATTCCGGGGCGCCGCAAAGCGGCGAACCCGGAATCTGGAGATGAGTGAATAACGTCGAGATTCCGGGTTCGCGCTACGCGCGCCCCGGAATGACGGAAGAAGAGAAACCGAGATGAACTTCGACGACACCCCGCAGGAAGCCGAGTTCCGCGCCACCGCCCGCGCCTGGATCAGCGCCAACGCGCCGAAGCAATACGAGGAGGAGCTGCGCAAATCCTCGCTCGGTCGCACCGTGCTCAAGAACGCTGACATCCTCCAAGTCGCAAAAGCCTGGCAGAAGAAGAAGGCCGACGCCGGCTGGGCCTGCCTGCACTGGCCCAAGGAATATGGCGGCCGCGGCGCTTCGCCGATCGAGCGGGTGATCTGGCAGCAGGAGGAAGGGCCATACGGCCAGCTGTCCCGCATGTTCATCATCGGCCACGGCATGTGCGGGCCGACCATGATGGCGTTCGCGCGCGAGGAGCATAAGCGCAGATATCTGCCGCCGCTCGCCTCCGGTGAGAACGTCTGGTGCCAGCTGTTCTCCGAGCCGGCCGGCGGTTCGGACGTCGCAGGCTTGCGCACGCGTGCGGAGAAGGACGGCGACGACTGGGTGATCAACGGCCAGAAGATCTGGACCTCGGGCGCACATTATTCCGACTACGGCATTTTGCTCACGCGCACCGATCCGACCGTGCCCAAGCACAAGGGGCTCACCATGTTCTTCCTGGACATGAAGAGCCCCGGCGTCGAGGTGCGGCCGATCAAGCAGGCGAGCGGAGCCTCGGATTTCAACGAGGTCTATTTCACCAATGTCCGCATTCCCGACCATCAGCGCCTCGGCGAGGTCGGCGACGGCTGGAACGTGTCGCTGACCACGCTGATGAACGAGCGCAGCGCGATCGGCGCGGCCGTCTCGACCGGTTTCCCTGAACTGTTCGAATATTGCTCCAGCCTGATACTCGACGACGGCCCGGCGATCGAGGATCGTGCAGTGCGATCCAAGCTGGCGAACTGGGCGGTGAAGGCGAGCGGCCTGAAATACACCAGCATGCGCGCGATCTCGGCGCTGTCGAAAGGCGAGCGGCCGGGGCCGGAGAACTCGATCGGCAAGCTGGTGGCCGGCTCCATGATCCAGGACGTTGCGACCTACGCACTGGATCTTCAGGGCGCGGCCGGCGTCGTCAGCGGCGAGAATGCCGAGCTCGCCGGCCGGTTCCAGGCCATGCTGCTGCGCGCACCGGGTACCCGCGTCGAAGGCGGCACCGACGAGATCATGCGCAACATCATCGCCGAGCGGGTGCTGGGCCTGCCCGGCGACATCCGCGTCGACAAGGACGTGCCGTTCAACAAGATCCCGACCAAGGGAAGGAATTAGCCGTCATTCCGGGGCGCCGGGCAGCGGCGAATCCGGAATCCAGAGATTGTGGTTCGAGATTCCGGGTTCGCGCGTTGCGCGCCCCGGAATGACAGAAAGAGAGGTCCGCCATGAATTTCGACGACACCCCGCAGGAAGCCGCGTTCCGCGAGACCGCGCGCAGATGGATCGAGGCCAATGCGCCGAGGGAGCTGCATGCCGAGCTGTCGAAATCTTCGCTCGGCCGCATCCGCCTTGCCAATCACGATATCGTCGATGTCGGCAAGGCCTGGCAGAAGAAGAAGTTCGAGGGCAATTGGGCCTGCCTGCACTGGCCTAGGGAATATGGCGGCCGCGGTGCGACGCCGATCGAGAAGGTGATCTGGCAGCAGGAGGAGGGCGTCTACGGCAAGCTGACGCAGCCGTTCCAGATCGGCGAAGGCATGTGCGGCCCGACCGTGATGGCGTTCGGCAGCGAAGAGGCCAAGCGCCGTTACTTGCCGAAGCTCGCATCGGGTGAGGAGATCTGGTGCCAGCTATTCTCCGAGCCGTCTGCCGGCTCCGATGTCGCCGGACTTCGCACGCGCGCGGAGAAGAAGGGCGACAATTGGGTCGTCAACGGCCAGAAGATCTGGACCTCGGGCGCGCATTATTCCGACTACGGTCTTTTGATCGCGCGCACCGATCCCAACGTGCCCAAGCACAAGGGCCTCACCATGTTCTTCCTGGACATGAAGAGCCCCGGCGTCGAGGTGCGGCCGATCAAGCAGGCCAATGGCATGCAGGAGTTCAACGAGGTCTATTTCACCGATGTCGTGATTCCTGACAGCCAGCGGCTGGGCGCCGTCGGCGACGGCTGGAACGTGTCGCTGACGACGCTGATGAACGAGCGCATGTCGATCGGCGCGCGGCTCGCGACCGGCGTGCCTGAGATGTTCGAGCTCTGCTCGAACCTGATGCTGGAGGATGGCCCCGCCATCGACGATCCCGCAGTGCGCTCGAAGCTCGCAAGCTGGGCGGCGAAGTCGAGCGGGCTGAAATACACCAGCTACCGCACGATCTCGGCGCTGTCGAAAGGCGAGCGGCCGGGCCCGGAGAATTCGATCGGCAAGCTGGTCTCCGGCATGATGCTCCAGGATATCGCGACTTACGCCATGGACCTGCAGGGTGCGGCCGGTGTTCTCACGGGCAACGACGAGGAGACGGCGCAGGGCCAATTCCAGCAGATGCTGCTGTCCTCGCCCTCTATGCGCATCGCCGGCGGGACCGACGAGATCCTGCGCAACATCATCGCCGAGCGCGTGCTTGGCCTGCCGGGCGACATTCGCGTCGACAAGGACGTACCGTACAACAAGATTCCGACCAAGGGGCGGTGATCGCGCACCGGGTGGGCAAAGGCGCCAAGCGCCGCGCCCACCCTTGCCTGTTGCTCACTCCACCCCGATCGTCGTCAGGTCCTGGAACCAGTGCTGCGCCTGCACGAACTGCTTGATCTTCGGTGACAGCGCGTGCGGGTTGGTGTCGTGGACGACCCACACCAGCGTGGCATCGTCCACGATCAGCGCATGCGCCTGGGCCAGCAATTTGTCCTGCTTGGTGCTGTCGAAAGTCTGCTTGGCCTCGTCGATCAGCGCATCGACCTTCGGGTTCTTGTAGCCGCCCCAATTGACGCCCACCGGCGCGATCTGGCCGGAATGGAAGAAGCGGACGATGGCGTAGAGCGGATCCGAAGTGACATAGGCGATGTTGTTGGAGGTGATGCCGGCGTTCATCTCGTCGGCGGCGCCCTTGCGCCAATGCGTATAGAGCGTCTCGAGCTCGACCACCTTGAAGTCGATCTCGATGCCGATCTCCTTGAAGCTCTGCTGCAGGAATTCGTTCATCGGCAGCGACAGCATCTGGCCGGTGCCGCCCTGCGCGATGATGAAGGTGGTCTTCAGCGGCTTTGCTTTGGAATAGCCCGCTTCCTCCACCAGCTTCTTGGCGGCGGCGAGATCGTATTTCAGCTCGAAGCTGGGCTTGCCGAACCACGGGCTCGACGGGTCGACCTGGCCCTTGGCGGGCTTGGCGAGGCCGTTCATCAGGCCGACGACTTCGTCGCGGTTGATCGCAAGGTTCAGCGCCTTGCGCAGGCGGATGTCTGTCCAGGGCGAGCCCGGCAGCACGCTGAGGTGATAATTCCAGACGTGCGGCGTCACGTTGTCGACCAGCTTCATGCCGGCCGCCTTCAGTTGCGGCACGGCATCCGGCGCCGGTGTTTCGATCAAATCCACCTGGCCGGCGAGCAGCGCGTTGGTGCGCGTCAGCGCTTCCGGCATCGGCACCAGCACGATCTTGTCGACCTTTGGAATGCGCTTCTTGTTCCAGTAGTCCGGATTCTTCGTGAGCTCGGCGAGCTCGCGCGGCACCAGCTTCGTCAGCTTGAACGGGCCTGTCCCGGAGGGCTGGCTGGCGAACTTGTCCCAGTCCTTGCCGAGCTTTTCGTATTGCGCCGGGCTCGAGACCAGGAACCACAACATCTGATAGGGAAAGAAGGAATCGACCGTCTTGGTGGTGATCTCCACCGTGAAGTCGTCGATCTTGGCGTAGCTGGCGACGGAGGGGAGGCGGGTCTTCACCTGCGCGCTCTGCCGCTTGTCGAATTGCGGCGCCTTGTCGTTGAGCACCTTGTCGAGATTCCAGATCACCGCATCGGCGTTGAACTCGCTGCCGTCGTGAAACTTCACGCCCTTGCGCAAGGTGAAGCGCCACTTGGTCTTATCGGCATCGTCGACTTTCCATTCGGTGGCGAGGCCCGGCACCAGCTTGCCGGGGCGATCGGCGACGTCCATCTCCCAGGCCACCAGCGGATCGTAGATCGTGTAGGCCGTGAACTGATAAGCGCCGGCGCCGCGATCGGGCTGGCCGGTGGTGAGCGGAATATCCGCCATCGAGATACCGTAGCGCACCACCGTTTCGGCGCGCGCCGAGATCGCGGAAATTGCCAGCGCAAGCACGGCGAGACAGGTCGATAGACGAATACGCATGGCCCAAAGCTCCCAGGAGATTTCGGGGCCAAAACCTGCAATCTTGATGCCAGAATAGGCAGCCGGGACGCTTTGTCTTCAATCGATCACAAGGACTTGTCGTCGCAGGAGCAATTCGCAGAAAAAGATTCTCCTTGGCATAGCCATTGCATACGATTGCATCAAAATTAATCATCGAAAGCCGGAAAGGGACTGAGGCGATGCTTATCAAGAACAAGAAGACACGGGCGGCGCTGATCGCGCTCTTGGCGCTTGGCGGCGCGGCCGCATGGCCGCGCGTGGTAGTCGCGGAAACTGTGCTGCGCATCGGCATGACTGCTGCCGATATTCCGCGCACGCTCGGCCAACCCGACCAGGGTTTTGAAGGCAACCGCTTCACCGGCCTCACCATGTACGACGCGTTGACCAGCTGGGACCTCTCTTCCGCCGACAAGCCGAGCGTGGTCATCCCCGGCCTTGCCACCGAGTGGAAGGTCGACGATGCCGACAAGACGAAATGGACCTTCAAGCTGCGCCCCGGCGTGACCTTCCACGACGGCTCGCCGTTCAACGCCGACGCCGTGGTGTGGAACGTCGAGAAGGTGCTGAAGCAGGATGCGCCGCAGTTCGATGCCAGCCAGGTCGGCGTCACGGCCTCGCGCATGCCGACGCTGGCGTCCGCAAAGAAGATCGACGACATGACCGTCGAGCTCACCACCAAGGAGCCCGACAGCTTCCTGCCGATCAACCTCACCAATTTGTTCATGGCGAGCCCGGCGAAGTGGCAGGCCTTCTACGACAAGGCCGAAGGCGCGGACGCCAAGGCGAAGTCGCAAGCCGCATGGACCGCGTTCGCCAAGGACGCCTCGGGCACTGGCCCGTGGAAGATGGCGCGCTTCACTCCGCGCGAGCGGCTCGAGCTGATCAAGAACCCCAATTATTGGGACAAGGCGCGTGTTCCCAAGATCGACAAGATGGTGCTGCTGCCGATGCCGGAAGCGAATGCGCGCACCGCGGCGCTGCTCTCCGGTCAGGTCGATTGGGTTGAGGCACCGGCGCCGGACGCGATTCCCGAATTGAAGCAGCGCGGCTTCAAGCTCTACGCCAACGAGCAGCCCCATGTCTGGCCCTGGCAGTTCTCGCGCGTCGAGGGCTCGCCCTGGAACGACATCCGGGTGCGCAAGGCCGCGAATCTCTGCGTCGACCGCGATGGTCTCAAGGACGGTCTGCTCGCCGGCCTGATGGTGCCGGCATCCGGCACCTTCGAGCAGGGGCATCCCTGGCGCGGCAATCCCACCTTTCAGATCAAGTACGACAAGGCGGCTGCGCAAAAGCTGATGCAGGAGGCCGGTTACGGTCCCAACAAGAAGCTGACCGTGAAGACGCAGACATCGGCGTCCGGCTCGGGCCAGATGCAGCCCTTGCCGATGAACGAGTATCTCCAGCAGGCGCTGGCCGAATGCTATTTCGACGTGCAGCTCGACGTCATCGAATGGAATACGCTGTTCACCAACTGGCGCCGCGGCGCCAAGGACCCCAGCGCCAACGGCTCGCACGCGACCAACGTCACCTATGCGGCGATGGACCCGTTCTTCGCGCTGGTGCGCTTCCTGCAGTCGGGCATGGCGCCGCCGGTCTCGAACAATTGGGGCTTCATCAACAACCCCAAGTTCGACGAGCTGGTGAAGAAGGCGCGCCAGACCTTCGATCCCGCCGCGCGCGACGCCGCGCTCGCCGAGCTGCACGCCGCCTCGGTCGACGACGCCGCCTTCCTCTATGTCGCCCACGACGTCGGCCCCCGCGCGATGAGCCCGAAGGTGACAGGCGTCGTGCAGCCGAAGAGCTGGTTCATCGACTTCTCGCCGGTGTCGATCGCGCAGTAGTGAGGCGGCCCTCGCTCCAACAACGCGTCATGCCCGGGCTTGACCCGGGCATCCACGTTCTTCTCTCTCATTTGTCATTCCGGGGCACCCGAAGGGTGAACCCGGAATCTTGAGATTCCGGGTTCGATGCTGCGCATCGCCCCGGAATGACAGAGCAAGAGAGACGTGGATGGCCGGGACAAGCCCGGCCATGACGATCGAGAAATCTACGTGCTAACCTGAGTAACCCAACGTGCTCGCCTATACCGCCAGACGCATTGTCTACGTCGTCCCGATCGTCATCAGCGTGGCGCTGGTGTGCTTCCTGCTCGTGCACATCACGCCGGGCGATCCGCTGGTCGCCGTGCTGCCGGCCGATGCGTCGCAGGAGCTCGCCGCGCAGCTGCGCGCCGCCTATGGCTTCGACCGGCCGCTGCCGGTGCAGTTCGGCCTATGGCTGTTGCGCGCCCTTCATGGCGATCTCGGCAGTTCCATCGCGACCGGACGTCCGGTGCTGGCCGAGGTCATGCGCGCGGTCGGCAACACCGTCACGCTTGCCATTGCCGCCGCCATCATCGGCTTCACCATGGGTATCCTGCTCGGCCTGATCGCCGGCTATTTCCGCGAGACCTGGATCGACAAGGTCGCGACGTCCTTTGCCATCGCCGGCGTCTCGGTGCCGCATTACTGGCTCGGCATGCTGCTCGTCATCATCTTCTCGGTCCAGCTCAACTGGCTGCCGGCGGTCGGCGCCGGGCCCAGCGGCTCCAACTCCTGGGCCTGGGACTGGGCGCACCTCAAATATCTCGTGCTGCCCGCGATCACGACCTCGGTGATCCCGATGGGCATCGTCACCCGCACGGTACGCGCGCTCACCGGCGACATTCTTTCGCAGGATTTCGTCGAGGCCTTGCGCGCAAAAGGCCTGCACGAGCGCGGCGTGTTCCGTCACGTCATCAAGAACGCCGCGCCTACCGCGCTCGCGGTGATGGGGCTCCAGCTCGGCTACATGCTCGGCGGCTCGATCCTGATCGAGACCGTGTTCTCCTGGCCTGGCTCGGGCTTCCTGCTCAACTCCGCGATCTTCCAGCGCGACCTGCCGCTGCTACAGGGCACCATCCTGATCCTGGCACTGTTCTTCGTATTCCTCAATCTCCTGGTCGACATCGCCCAAGCCGCGATCGATCCGCGCATCAAGCGGGGCTAGCGATGAGCGAGGTCCCCCTGTCCGCCACTGCCGATGCTGCGCTGCAGGCCGCGCCCGCCAGCAAGGCGCGCGGTTATTGGACGACCGTCGGCCGCCGCATCATGCGCGACAAGGTCAGCATGGCCTGCGCGCTGGTGCTGCTGCTGATCTTCCTCTCCGCGATCCTCGCGCCGTGGCTCGGTCTCGAAGACCCCTACAAGGGCTCGATGATCCGCCGGCTCCGCCACATCGGCACCACAGGCTATCCGCTCGGCACCGACGAACTCGGCCGCGACATGTTGGCACGATTGATCTATGGCGGCCGGCTGTCGCTGGTGATCGGCATCCTGCCCGTGATTCTGGCGTTCTGCATCGGCACCTCGCTCGGCATCGTTGCCGGCTATGTCGGCGGCAAGCTCAACACCGCGATCATGCGCACGGTGGACGTGTTCTACGCCTTCCCGTCGGTGCTGCTGGCGATCGCGATCTCCGGCGCGCTCGGCGCTGGCATCCTCAACTCCATCGTGGCGCTCACCATCGTGTTCGTGCCGCAGATCACCCGCGTCGCCGAGAGCGTCACCACGGGCGTGCGCAACGTGGACTTCGTCGAGGCGGCGCGTGCCTCCGGCGCGGGCGCCTTCACCATCATGCGCGTCCACATCCTCGGCAACGTGCTGGGCGCGATCTTCGTCTATGCCACCAGCCTGATCTCGGTCTCGATGATCCTGGCGGCCGGTCTGTCCTTCCTCGGCCTCGGCACCAAGCCGCCGGAGCCGGAATGGGGCCTGATGCTGAACACCTTGCGCACCGCGATCTACGTCAATCCCTGGGTCGCAGCCTTGCCGGGCGCGATGATCTTCGCGGTCTCGATCTGCTTCAACCTGCTCTCGGACGGCCTGCGCAGCGCCATGGACATCAGGAACTGACGATGATGAGAGCAAGACAGGCCGCCGCAGCTTCGGTGCCACACCTCTCCCGAAGGGAGAGGTCGGATTGCATCGCAAGATGCAATCCGGGTGAGGGGTTGCGCTTCACCGAGTTTGCCGCTCCCCCTCACCCGGCGCTGCCCGCCGACCTCTCCCCGATGGGGAGAGGTGGGAGATCGCGGCCATGAGCGAGAGCACCACTTCCATCGCCATGCTGGAGCAGGTCGAGGACCGCGGTGGGCCCGCGCAGCCGCTGCTTCAGGTCAACGGTTTGACCAAGCACTTTCCGGTGCGCGGCGGCCTGTTCGCTGCCAAACGCACCGTACGTGCTGTCGACAATGTCTCCTTCTCCGTCGCCAAGGGCGAGACGGTCGGCATCGTCGGGGAATCCGGCTGCGGCAAGTCCACCACCGCGCGACTGCTGATGCACCTGATGCCGCGCGATGAGGGCGACATCATCTATGACGGCATGACCGTCGGCCAGTCGCTGAGCTTGCGTGAGCTGCGCCGCGGCATGCAGATGGTGTTCCAGGATTCCTACGCCTCGCTCAATCCGCGTCTGACGATCGAGGAATCCATCGCCTTCGGCCCGAAAGTCCACGGCATGGCCGATGGTGCGGCCCGCATCCTTGCGCGGGAGCTGCTCGGCAAGGTCGGGCTGCGTCCCGAAAACTTCGCGAGCCGCTACCCGCACGAGATCTCGGGCGGCCAACGCCAGCGCGTCAACATCGCCCGCGCCCTGGCGCTGTCGCCGCGGCTGGTGATCCTGGACGAGGCCGTCTCGGCGCTCGACAAGTCCGTCGAGGCGCAGGTGCTCAACCTGCTCGCCGATCTCAAGCGCGAATTCGGTCTCACCTATCTCTTCATCAGCCACGACCTCAACGTCGTCCGTTACATCTCGGACCGCGTGCTGGTGATGTATCTCGGCGAGGTCGTCGAGCTCGGCCCGGTCGACCAGGTCTGGGACAGCCCGGCGCACCCCTACACCCGTGCGCTGCTCGCCGCGATGCCGTCCTCCGATCCTGACCGGCGCACCGAGACGCCGCCGATCACGGGCGATCCGCCCAATCCGATCGATCCGCCCTCGGGCTGCCGTTTCCATACCCGTTGCCCGTTTGCGGAGCCGCTCTGCGCAAATGCGACACCAAAGCTCACCGCGCTGGATAATATGGGTCACGAGGCCGCGTGCTACATGGCAATACCGGGTTCAGGCCATAGCCGCGCGCCCAGGGGAGAAACCGCATGACGAGACCGACACCGAAAGAGATCAAGCCGATCGCACACATCGCCGGCGTGCCTGTGGACGACGAGATCGCGACCCGCATCTCCAATGCCATCGGCCCAGCCTTCGAAGGCTTCGCCGCCATCGCCGGCACGCTGCCGTTCGATTTGGAGCCCGCAGCTTACGTGCTCGCGCAGACGCAGAAGGTGTCGAAATGAGCCGTGAGCCCGCCTTGATGACGCTCACCGAGGTCGCGCGCGCGATCACGATGAAGCAGGTGTCCTCGCAGGAGGCGACGCGCGCGCTGCTGCAGCGCATCGCGCAGTGGCAGCCGCATCTCAACGCCTTCATGTCGATCGAGGCCGAGGCTGCGTTGAAAGCGGCGGATGCCGCCGATGCCGAGCTGGCCAAGGGCAATGTCCGTGGTCCCCTGCATGGCGTGCCGCTCGCGCACAAGGACATGTATTACGATGCCGGCAACGTCACGACCTGCGGCTCGCTGATCCGCCGCGATTTCGTGCCGACCGTCACGTCCACTGCCTTGCAGCGGCTGAAGGACGCCGGCCAGGTCCGGCTCGGCACGCTGCATCTCGCCGAGTTCGCCTATGGTGCGACCGGGCACAACAGCCATTATGGTCCGGTGCGCAATCCATGGAACGTGGCGCACATCACCGGCGGCTCCTCCTCGGGCTCCGGCTCGGCGGTCGCCGCGCGCCTGACCTATGCCGCGCTCGGCTCCGACACCGGCGGCTCGATCCGCATGCCCGCGCATTTCTGCGGTGTCACGGGGCTCAAGACCACCTGGAGCCGCGTCAGCCGCGCCGGCGCCATGCCGCTGTCGCAATCGCTCGACACGGTCGGCCCGCTCGCCCGCACCGCGGAGGACTGCGCGCTGCTGCTGGCGTTGACGGCCGGCCCGGATCCGGAGGATCCGACCGCGAGCCGCGAGCCTCTCTCGGACTACGTCGCTGCGACCAAGGCATCCCTGAACGGCCTCAAGATCGGCGTGCCCGCGACCTACTATGTCGACGATCTCGACAGCGAGGTCGCGCGCGTGCTCGACGAGACCATTGCGGTGCTCAAGCGCGAGGGCGCCGACATCGTCAAGGTCGAGCTGCCGGACCAGCGGCAATTGCAGGCGGCGAGCCAGCTCGTGCTGGCCGCCGAAGCCGCCGCCTTCCACAAGCGCTGGTTGATCGAGCGTTCGCAGGATTACGGCGCGCAGACATTGATGCGCCTCCAGAACGGCCTGGCCGTTCCCGCCATCACCTATCTCGAGGCGATGCGTTGGCGCGGGCCGGCGCTCGCGGCCCACAATGCCGCGACAGCAGGCGTCGATGCGGTGGTCGCGCCGGCGTCCCCGGTGCCGGCGCCGACGATCGAGGAGAGCGACGTTGGCGGCGGCCCGAACGCGCCGGCGCTGTTGCAGCGGCTGACGCTGTTCACCCGCCCGGTGAACTTCCTGGGCCTGCCGTCACTGACCATTCCATCGGGCTTCACCAGGAACGGCCTGCCGGTCGGCATGCAGCTGATCGGCCGCTCCTTCGACGAAGCCACCCTGCTGACGATTGGCGCCGCGTTCCAGCGCGCCACCGACTATCACGACCGATTGCCGAAGCTGCCGTCATGACAAACCTCGTCGAGATCTCGGGCCTCAACATCCGCTTCACCGGCGAGCGCACGGTCTACGCCGTGAACGATCTCAGTCTCTCGCTCGGCAACAGCGAGGTGCTGGGCCTGCTCGGCGAGTCCGGTTCGGGCAAGAGCGTGACCTTGCGTGCCTTGATGCGGCTATTGCCGGAGAAGCGCACGCAGATTTCGGGCAAGGTCAACGTGATGGGACAGGACGTGCTCGCCATGAACGACGAGCAACTGTCGGCCTTTCGCGGCCAGACCGTGTCGATGATCTTCCAGGAGCCGGCGCTCGCGCTCGATCCGGTCTACACGATCGGCGCACAGATTGCCGAAAGCGTGGTGCGCCATGAGGGCAAGAGTCTTGCGGAAGGGCGCGCACGCGCGCTCGAAATGCTCGAGGTCGTGCGCATCCCATCCGCCAAGCGCAGGCTCGACGCCTATCCGCACGAAATGTCCGGCGGCATGCGCCAACGCGCCATGATTGCTCTGGCGCTGGCCTGCCGGCCAAAAATCCTGTTGGCGGACGAGCCGACCACCGCGCTCGATGCCACCGTGCAGATCCAGATCCTGCTCTTGCTGCGCGAGCTTCAGCGCGAGTTCGGCATGTCCGTTATCTTTGTCACCCACGACATCGGTGTTGCGATCGAGATCTGCGACCGCGTCGCGGTGATGTATGCCGGCCAGATCGTGGAGCAGGGGACCTTGCGCGACATCGTCCGCTCGCCGGTGCATCCCTATGCCAAGGGCCTGCTCGCCTCCACCATCCACGGCGCCAAGCGGGGCCAGCGGCTGGAGACCATCCCCGGCACGCCGCCGTCGCTGGCCGAGAAGCCGCACAATTGCTCCTTCGCTTTCCGCTGCAAGTTCGCCGAGCCGCGCTGCCTGGAGCAATTGCCCGGGAATGTCGAGGTCGGGCCGGGTCGGGCGGCGAGGTGTGTGCTGGCCGAGCCGGTCACCGTAGTGTCATAGTTCGGATGAGTTGAGCGGGGCGGCGCAAGCCTTCCCAGCATTCACACCCCATTCATCCCGGTTCCCGTTCCATGCCTCCCGTTCACGGAGAGGGACCTCACTGATGTACATTTCCAACGAAGGCCTGCTCGTCATCCTGTTCGTCGGCCTCGTCGCCGGCTGGCTCGCCGGCAAAATCGTGCGGGGCGCCGGGTTTGGTCTTATCGGCGACATCGTGATCGGCATCTGTGGTGCGCTGGTGGCGAGCCTGCTGTTTCCAAAGCTTGGCGTCCGCCTCGGCACCGGCCTGGTCTCCGAAATCGTCTATTCCGCCATCGGCGCGGTCATCCTGCTGCTGGTGGTGCGGCTGGTGCGCGGCGGCGGCCGGCTCTAGCCAGCCCCTCGGTTCGATGGATCGGAACTTGCCGCTTCTTCTGAGTTGGGGAAGGCGGTGGCCTCTGCACCAAAAAGCCGCAAAGACTGTGAAATACCGGACTTGCGTGTGGAGCCGTCAGGGGTAGATGTGGCCCACGGGTTCTGGCTGAACCTGGCTCGCGTTGGACGCAGAGTAAACAGGATGTTAATCCGGGGCGACTACCCTGAATTGCCCGTGAAATCAGGGGCTGTGGCCCCCACACGAAAGAGAAGAGACTGATGGCAGCCATCCCTGGCGTCCGCCGTTCAGAGCTCGGTGACGCCTTGCGCGCTTGTCGCATGGCCTTCATCGGCGTCGGCCTGATGAGCTGCATGATCAACCTGCTCTACCTGACCGGGTCGATCTTCATGCTGGAGGTCTATGACCGGGTGCTGCCGAGCCGCAGCATCCCGACCCTGGTCGGCCTCATCATCCTCGCCAGCTTCCTCTACATGGCGCAGGGCGTGCTCGACATGATCCGCAACCGCATCCTGGGGCGGATCGGCACCTCGCTTGACGAGGCCCTCAACAAGCGCGTGTTCGATACCATCGTGCGCCTGCCGCTCCTGGTCGGGAGCCGCAACGAGGGCCTGCAGCCGCTGCGCGATCTCGACAATGTCCGCTCCTTCCTCGGCGGCATGGGCCCGAGCGCGTTCTTCGACCTGCCCTGGCTGCCGCTCTATCTGGCCATCTGCTTCGCCTTCCACGTCCTGATCGGGGTCACCGCGCTGGTCGGCGCCATCATCCTGGTCGGGCTGACGCTGGTCACCGAGTTCATGTCCCGCCAGCCGGCGAAGGAGGCGATGGGCCTCGCCGCCCGGCGCAACGATCTCGCCCAGGCCAGCCGCCGCAACGCCGAAGTGATGGTGTCGATGGGAATGGCCGGCCGGATGAACCAGCGCTGGAGCGAGGCCAACGAAAAATACCTCGCCGGCAATCAGCGGGCGAGCGACGTCGCCGGCGGTCTCGGCGCGGTCGCAAAGGTGCTGCGCATGATGCTGCAATCGGCCGTGCTCGCAGTCGGCGCCTATCTCGTCATCCACCAGGAGGCGACCGCGGGCATCATCATCGCCGGCTCGATCCTGTCCGCCCGCGCGCTCGCGCCGGTCGATCTCGCCATCGCGCATTGGAAATCCTTCGTCGCGGCGCGCCAGAGCTGGCAGCGCCTGACGCGCCTGTTGGAGCAGATGCCGGCGCAGGCGATGCCGACCCAGCTGCAGGCGCCGACCAGCCGGCTCTCGGTCGAAGGCGTCGCCATGGTGCCGCCCGGCGATCAGCGGCTCGTGGTGCAGGATGTCACCTTCGCGCTGGCCGCCGGCAGCGGCCTCGGCGTGATCGGCCCAAGCGGCTCCGGCAAGTCATCGCTGATCCGCGCGCTGGTCGGGGTCTGGCAGCCGGTGCGCGGCAAGGTGCGGCTCGACGGCGCGGCGCTCGATCAATGGTCGAGCGACGCGCTCGGCCGCCATATCGGCTATCTGCCGCAGGACGTCGAATTGTTCGGCGGTACCATCGCGCAGAACATCTGCCGCTTTGATCCCGAGGCCACCTCCGATGCGATCATCGCCGCGGCCAAGGAGGCCGGCGTGCACGAGATGATCATCAAGATGCGCGAGGGCTACAACACGCAAGTAGGCGAGCAGGGCGCCGCGCTCTCCGCAGGCCAGGCCCAGCGCGTGGCGCTGGCGCGCGCGCTCTACGGCAACCCCTTCCTGATCGTGCTCGACGAGCCCAATTCCAATCTCGACACCGAAGGCGACGAGGCGCTGACCCGCGCCGTCCGCTCGGCACGCGAGCGCGGTGCCATCGTCGTCGTGGTGGCGCACCGGCCGATCGGCGTCGAGGCGGTCGACCAGATCCTGGTGCTGCGCGACGGCCGCATGCAGGCCTTCGGCCCCAAGGAGCAGGTGCTCGCCCAGGTGCTGCAGCCGCGCGTGACGCCGCCGGCACCGATCAAGATCGTCAGCGAAGCCGGAGTGGCCAAACCATGAGCACGATGGCCATCGGCGGCCCGAAGCCTGGCACGAAGAAGACCGTGCGCGAGTCCATCAAGTTTCACCTGCTGCTCGGGCTTGGCATCGTGCTGGTCCTCGTGATTGGCCTCGGCGGCTGGGCCTCGACCGTCCTGATCTCGGGCGCGCTGATCGCGCCGGGCCAGATCGTGGTCGAATCCAACGTCAAGAAGGTGCAGCATCCGACCGGCGGGGTGGTCGGCGAGGTGCGCGCCCGCGACGGCGACCTGGTCAAGTCCGGCGACATCGTCGTGCGGCTCGACGACACCGTCACCAAGGCCAACCTTGCCATCGTCACCAAGAATCTCGACGCCGCGCAGGCGCGTGCGTCGCGATTGCAGGCCGAGCAGCGCGGTCTCGACCGAATCGAATTCCCGCAAAGCCTGATCGAGCGGGCGGGCGATCCCGACGTCAAGGCGTTGCTCGCCGCGGAAACCAAGCTGTTCGAGGTCCGCGTCAACGGCCGCACCGGACAGAAGGCGCAACTCCGCGAGCGCATCACGCAGCTCAACGAAGAGATCGCCGGTCTCAGCGCCCAGGAGAAGGCCAAGGACCAGGAGATCGCGCTGGTGCAGAACGAGCTCACCGGCGTGCGCGAGCTCTACGACAAGCGTCTGGTGCAGATCTCGCGCCTGACCCAGCTCGAACGCGATTCGGCCCGCCTCAACGGCGAGCGTGCGCAGTACATCGCCTCGCGCGCCCAGGCCAAGGGCAAGATCACCGAGACCGAGCTCCAGATCATCCAGATCGACAAGGACGTGGTCAGCGAGGTCTCGAAGGACCTGCGCGAGACCAACGACAAGATCGGCGAGCTGATCGAGCGCAAGGTCGCGGCCGAAGACCAGCTCCGCCGCGTCGACATCCGCGCGCCGCAGGACGGCATGGTGCTGCAATCGACGGTGCACACGATCGGCGGCGTTGTCACCGCCGGCGACACCTTGATGCTGATCGTGCCGCAGGCCGACGATCTCCAGGTTGAGGCCAAGGTCAATCCGGTTGACATCGACAAGCTCCAGATCGGCCAGAAGACGCTGCTGCGCCTGTCGGCATTCAACCAGCGCACCACGCCCGAGCTCAACGGCGTCGTCAGCCGCGTCTCGCCCGACGTCACCACCGACCAGCGCACCGGCCAAGGCTATTACACCATCCGCGTCTCGATGCCGGCCGAGGAACTCGCCCGGCTCGGCGACGTCAAGCTGATCCCCGGCATGCCCGTGGAAGCCTTCGTCCAGACCGGCGACCGCACCATGCTGTCCTATCTGATGAAGCCGTTGCACGACCAGCTGATGCGGGCGTTCCGCGAGAAGTGACGCGCGACTTACCCTCCCCTGGAGGGGGAGGGTCGATCGCGCGAAGCGCGAGCGGGGTGGGGTGACAGTCTATCCATGCGTGACGCGCTCGCGTGGCGGATCATCACAATCCCGAGCTCGTGAGTTAGACTGCCTCTGTAGCTTCACCCCACCCCGCTACGCATTTCGCTTCGCTGCATGCGTAGCGACCCTCCCCCTCCAGGGGAGGGTAAGAAGAGCCGCAATGACGGGGCGGGCCCGTTCTTGCTATAGTTCGACCCAGAGCCCAGCAAGTCCGGCGGTCGATCCATGCAATCTCCACCCTCCATCGCCACCGAGTCCTTCTCCGATGCGTCCGCGGCCGTCGCCCGCCTCGAAGAGATCTACGAGCGCAACACGAAATTCCTGCGCGATCGTTTCGAAGCTTACGTCAATGGCGAAGCGATCACGACGCGGGTGCGGGCGCACTATCCCTTCGTCCGTATCACCACCGCGACGCATGCGCGACTGGATTCGCGTCTCGCTTATGGCTTCGTCGCCGGACCCGGCGTGCATGAAACCAGCGTGACGCGGCCGGATCTGTTCCGCAGCTATCTCACCGAGCAGATCGGCCTCTTGATCCAGAACCACGGCGTGCCCGTCGAGGTCGGCGAGTCCGCCGAGTCGATCCCGATCCACTTCGCCTATCGGCGCGACATCAATATCGAAGCCGCCATCACCACCAGCGAGAGCTCGCCCGTCGCACGCGCGCTGCGCGATGCGTTCGACGTTCCCGATCTCGCGACCATGGACGATTCGATCGCCGACGGCACCTTCGAGCTCCAGCCCGGCGCACCTGAGCCGCTGTCGCTGTTCCGCGCCGCCCGCGTCGATTACTCGCTGCGCCGGCTCTATCACTACACCGGCACCGATCCCGAATACTTCCAGAACTTCGTGATCTTCACCAACTACCAGTTCTATGTCGACGCCTTCGCGCAAGCGTGCCAGCAACGGCTGCAGTCCGGCGAGGCCGGCCTCGAGGCTTTCGTCGGGCCGGGCAATGTCATCATGCAGAGCGGCGGCGCCATCAGCGGCACCGCGCCGGCTCGCGCACCGCAGATGCCGGCCTTCCACCTGGTCGTTTCAGGCTATCGCGGCATCACGCTGATCAACATCGGCACCGGTCCGTCCAATGCGCGCAATGTCACCGACCACGTCGCGGTGCTGCGGCCGCACGCCTGGTTGATGCTCGGCCATTGCGCGGGCCTGCGCAATACGCAGCGCCTCGGCGACTACGTGCTTGCGCACGGCTATGTGCGCGAGGATCACGTGCTCGACCACGAGCTGCCGCTGTGGGTGCCGATTCCGGCGCTGGCCGAGATGCAGGTCGCGCTCGAGGAGGCGGTCGAGGACGTCACGGGGCTTGAAGGCTTCGAGCTCAAGCGCCTGATGCGCACGGGCACGGTCGCAAGCGTCGATAACCGCAATTGGGAAATTTCCGGGCCCGAGGTGATCCGCCGCCTGTCGCAGTCGCGCGCGGTGGCGCTCGACATGGAATCGGCTGCAATCGCCGCCAACGGCTATCGCTTCCGCGTTCCCTACGGCACGTTGCTGTGCGTCTCCGACAAGCCGCTGCACGGCGAGATCAAGCTCGCCGGCATGGCCAGCGAATTCTACCGCCGCCGCGTCGGCCAGCATCTCGAGATCGGCCTGAAGGCGCTGGAGCGACTGAAGCAGCAGGAATCGGAGCGGCTGCATTCGCGCAAGCTGCGCAGCTTTGCCGAAGTGGCGTTCCAGTAGGGTCCGAAGCCGCACTTTGCTGCTGACAAGCGGAGCGATTTTCAGCATTGTCCGGCGCGGGGCTCGACCGGGACGATTTGATGCCGCTCATGCGCGACAAGATCATTGGCCATGATCTGGAACGGCTGGCCTTTCGCTTCACCATGCTGAACGATGGCGTGGTCGTGCAGTGCCAGATCAGCGATGCCGCGATGGACGAGCTCGCGGGCATGCAGGGCACCGAAAGCAGCGCGCGTCAGGCGCAATTCCTGTCGCTGCGCGAAACCATCGAGCGGATCGCGTCGGATCTCTACGACGAAGCGCCGCGATTTCCGGGCTATGTGGTGCGGATTTTCATGCGGCATTTGGGACGGTAGGGCCCACATACTCCGCTGTCATCGCCCCACTCTCGGTGTCATGCCCCGGCTTGCCGCCTTCGCTGAAGCTTCGGCGGCCGAGCACCCTTGTGGCCCCGGCGTAGCCTTGGCGGAGACGGGACCGGGGCATCCAGTACGCCGCGGCCTATCGATTCAATCACAGCCGTCTCGGAGTACTGGATCGCCCAGTCAAGCCGGGCGATGACAGTGGTGTTGATGGCGCGGCCATCCCCACTCACTTGAGTCGCACAGCAGCTCACCCCTGCAGCTTCCGCAACAACAGCTTCAGCGCCGTCGCTGCAAACACCTGCATGTTGCCGAACCGGTCGTTATCTCCCGTCTCCAGCGTCATCACCTCTGACGCAGGTCCCGCAACCGCCATGCAGCTGTGGCCGGCGGCATCGCCGTAGCGGTTGCCGGTGGGGCCGGCGGCGCCGGTCTCGGACAGGCCCCAATCGCAATTGAAGCGCGTTCGCATCTGCTCGGCCAGCAATCGTGCATAGGGCTCCGACGAAGAGCGAAAGCCCTTCATTCCTTCGTCCGAAATATCCATCAGCACGCGCCTGGCATCGCGGGTGTAGACCACGGCGCCGCCGAGGTAATAGGCGGAGGCGCCGGGCACCGCGAGCAGGCTCGCCGAGATCAGGCCGCCGGCTGATGATTCCGCCACCGCGATGGTCTGTCTGCGCGCGATCAGTTTGGCGGCGACCTGTTCCGCAATGCCCACGAGCTCTTTCATTTCGCAACCCCTCATTCCTTCGCAACCGAGCTCAGCCTTCATAGCATATGACAGGACGCTTGGCCGAGTTGCGGGCGGCGGGCAGGCCTGCTTGAATGGCCGTGACAAGACGAGACATGCGAGGAAACGTGAGAAGGGAGACGTGATGGCGTCCCTGATCGCCGGCGGCATCGACTGCGACGTGCATCCGGCCGTGCCGCATCTGACCAGCCTGCTGCCCTACCTGAACGATTACTGGCGCGATCAGGTCACGACGCGCGGCATGGTCGACCTTATCTCGCAATCCTATCCGCAGAATTCGCCGATCACGGCGCGGCCCGACTGGCGCCCTGAGAGCGGCAAGCCCGGTGAGAGCCTGGCGGACATGCAGCGCCATGTGCTGGATGCTTTCAAGCTCGAATGCGCCATCTGCAACCCGCTCTATGGCGTGCAGATGGTATTTTCGGAAGACATGCAGGCCGCCTTCTGCCGCGCGCTGAATGATTGGCTGGCGAAGGAATGGCTCGATCGCGACGTGCGGCTGCGTGGTTCGATCGTGATCCCGACGCAAAGCATCGAGAAAGCCGTTGCCGAGATCGAGCGCTGCGCACCGGACAAGCGCTTCGTGCAGGTGCTGATGCTGGTGATGGGCGATACGCCGCTCGGCAAGCGCGCGCTGTGGCCGATCTACGAGGCCGCGGAACGTCTGGAACTCCCGGTCGGCATCCACGCCGGTTCCGCCTATCACAATCCGCCTACCGCCGTGGGCTGGGGGTCCTATCACATCGAGGATTATGTCGGGCAGGCCCAGGCGTTCCAGACCCAGCTCACCAGCCTGATCGTCGAAGGTGTGTTCGCCAAATATCCACGGCTGAAAATGGTGATGCTGGAGTCGGGCGTCTCCTGGATCTCGCCTTATCTCTGGCGGCTGCACAAGTTCTGGCGCGGGGTGCGGATGGAGACGCCGTGGGTCGATCGCGCACCGCTGGAGATTGTGCGCAGCAACATCCGCTTCTCGTTACAGCCATTTGATGCGCCTCCGGAACCGGAGACATTAATTCGCCTGTTTGATCATATGCAGTCGGACGAATTGGTCCTATTCTCCACGGACTATCCGCACTGGCAGTTCGACGGCCAGGACGCGCTGCCCGAAGGTCTGTCCCCCGATCTCGTGCGCAAGATCATGATCGACAATCCGCATGCTACCTACCCCCGCCTGAAATGAGCCCGCTGCCAAAGGAGGCAAGGCGATGAATATCCAGTTCCGCGAGAACCAAGAAGCCGCTTCCCCACTGACCGTCAAACCCGCAATCGCGGACTGCGACATCCATCCGGCACGAACGACACCCACCGAGCTCTATCCCTACCTCGCCAAACGCTGGCAGCATCACCTCGAAGTCTACGGCGTCCATGCCTATCAGGGCATGATGGAAGGCCCGCCCTATCCGAAGGCCCAGCCCAACGCCTCGCGCCGCGATGCCTATCCGCCTGAAGGCGGCCCGCAGGGCTCCTCGCTCGCCTTCATGCAGAAGCAATTGCTCGATCCCAACAACGTGCAGCTCGGCGTGCTCAACCCGCTCAACACCGGGCAGGGCATCCGCAATCACGAGCTCTCGGCCGCTCTGTGCTCGGCCATCAACGACTGGCAGATCGACAAATGGACCAGCAAGGATAAGCGGCTGAAAGCGTCCATCGTCGTCGGTAATGAAGATGGCCCGTCGGCGGCCGCAGAGATCCGCGAGCGCGCCGGGGACAAGAACTTCGTGCAGGTGCTGCTGCTCAGCCGCAATGTCGAGCCGCTCGGCCAGCGCCGTTACTGGCCGATCTACCAGGCTGCGGAAGAAGCGGGGCTCCCCGTCGGCGTCCACGCCTTCGGCTTCGGCGGCAATCCGATCACGCCGTCGGGCTGGCCGTCCTATTATATCGAGGAGATGGTCGGGCATTCGCAGTGCCAGCAATCGGCGCTGGCGAGCCTGGTGCTGGAGGGCGTGTTCGAGCGCTTCCCGAAACTGAAGATGGTGATGATCGAGGCCGGCTTCGGCTGGGCGCCGTCGCTGTGCTGGCGGCTCGACAAGGCCTGGCAGCGGCTGCGCAGCGAGGTGCCGCATGTAAAACGGCCGCCGTCGGAATATATCCGCGAGCAGGTGTGGTGGACGACGCAGCCGATGGAGGATCCTGAACGGCGCGAGGATCTGTTCGACGTCATCAAATGGATCGGCTGGGACAAGCTGCTGTTCGCGACCGACTATCCGCATTGGGACTATGACGAGCCCTCGCGCGTGCTGCCGGCGGGCGTCAGCGAGGCCAATCGCGAGGCGTTCTATCTCGGCAATGCAAAGAAGCTGTATGGGATCACCGCATGATCCGAAAAAGTGTGAAGCGGTTTTTCGATCAGATCATGCGGAAAACATAAGCATGGCGCGGCACGTCATTGCGCCAGTGGATGAACTTCCGCCCGGCACGCGAAAATTCCTGGAGATCGACGGACGGCCGATCGCGGTCTTCAACATCAAGGGCGAATATTTCGGCCTGATGAACCGCTGCCCGCATCAGGGCGCGGCGCTGTGCGAGGGGCCGTTGATCGGTCTCGCACAGTCGAGCAATCCCGGCGAGATCGAATACACCAAGCTGGGGGAGATCATCCGCTGCCCCTGGCACGGCTGGGAGTTCGATATCCGCACCGGCCAATCCTATTGCGACCCCCGCCGCTTCCGCGTGAAGGCCTATCCCGCCCATGTCGAGCCGGGCGCGAGCGTGGTGAAGGGACCGTATGTCGCCGAAACGATCCCGGTCAGGATCGAGAGTGATTACGTGGTGGTGGAGCTGTAACTCTCGCTGTCATTCCGGGGCGCGCGTAGCGCGAACCCGGAATCCATCGTGCGACAGAAATGCTAGGAGAAATGGATTCCGGGCTCGCCTCTTCGAGGCGCCCCGGAATGACAGCGGGGCGGGAGCCGCTGTTTTCTTCACGCCTTGTTCTGCGCCGCCGCGAGCACCCATCGTCGGAATGCGGCAAGCTTCGGTGCCTCGCGGTGGCCCTCGGGTGCGACCAGGTAGAATCCGGCATCGGCCGGCAGCGCGATCTTGAACGGCACGACGAGCCGGCCCTTGGCGATGTCATCCTGCACGTAGGAGGTCCGTCCCATGGCGACGCCGATGCCGTCGATCGCCGCCTGGATGGTCATGAAGATCATGTCGAAGGTGATGCCCGGGTGCCTAGCGATGTCGGCCGGCAGGCCCGCCGCGGTCAGCCATAGCCGCCAGTCGTCGCTATTGGTGTTAGATGTGTGCAGCAGCGGATGGTTGCGCAAATCCTCCGGCCGGCGCAGCGGCTTGTCGCCGCGCAGCAGCGAGGGGCTGCACACCGGAAACAGCTCGTCCGCCATCAGCCAATCGGCGCGCACGCCCGGCCACTGACCGCGGCCATAGCGGATCGCGGCGTCGACATTGTCGCGCTGGAAATCGACGAGGCTGGTCGAGGTGGTGATGCGCACGTCGATGCCGGGATGCTGCTCCTGGAAATCGGTCAGCCGCGGCAGCAGCCATTTGGCGGCGAGCGAGGCCAGCGTCGACACGGTCAGCACCTTGTCGTCCTCCTTCCGCAGCAGCCGGTCGGTGGCGAGGCGCAAATCGTTGAAGGCGGCGCGAACGCCCGGCAGATAGTCGCGCGCCTCCGGCGTCAGCGCCAGCGCGCGGTTCTGCCGGATGAACAGGCGGATGCCGAGCTCCTCCTCCAGCCTGCGGATCTGATGGCTGATCGCGGTCTGGGTCACGTTCAGCTCGCTGGCTGCCAACGTGAAGCTGAGATGGCGCGCGGCGGCCTCGAACGCCCGCAATCCGTTCAGGGAGGGCAATCTGGCAGTCATTTGGCAGCAGGATGCATGACGTTATTTCATGCGAAAAGGTACAAATTGTCGTTTGTCGCGGCGCAGCAGCAGGCAGATATTAGCGGTCAACTTAGCTCCAGGAGCTGAAAATGTCTACGCTGACTGACAATTCGATGACAAATCATCATGTACCGGGCCTGCTCCAGCAGATCGGCGAGACCCTTCACGTCTGGCACGAACGCTATCGGACCCGCCGCGAGCTGACCAACTGGACCGCCCGCGACCTCCACGACGTCGGGCTGTCCTGGTCCGACATCGCCTACGAGGCCGACAAACCCTTCTGGCGGGCCTGATAGGCCGCCAGGCCGGCGCCGCCTGAGCACAGGGGCGCCGGCGGTCCCCTTTTCCGCCTGGCACGTGTCATGAGCACTTTCCGCCTCGAAGACCTCAAGCAATATTCGGACGTGCTGCGCACAAGGCACGGCGAGCGGCTCAATGTCCGCTTCATCGAGCCGCGCGACACCGATGAGCTGCAGCACTATTTCCGTTCGCTCTCGACGCGCTCCCGCTACAACCGCTTCTTCGGCGCGATCAGCGAATTGCCGAAGGGCCTGCTGCACGATTTCCTCGAGGTCGGCGCGCGCGATCGCTTCACCGTCGTGGCGACCATGATGGTCGACGGCTTCGAGACCATCGTGGCCGAAGCCCGCTATGCCTTCCATGCCGAGACCGCGACGCTCGAGTTCGGCCTCTCGGTCGATGACCGCTGGCAGGGCCACGGCATCGCCACCGCGCTGATGAAGAATCTCGAATGCCGCGCCGCCGCCCTTGGGGCCGAGCACATCTTCGGCGATACGCTGCGCTCCAATGAGGCCATGGTCTCGCTCGCGCGCAAATCCGGCTTCACCTTCGTCAACCACCCTGATGATTGGAAACTGGTGCGCTTCGACAAGGAGATCAGCGCAGCTCCGCAAGACATTCCCTGTGCGAGCTGGCGCCTCGCCGCCCTTTCCCGTCAGGCCGACAGCCCCTCAGCCTCGGCCTGACATGACTGCAGCCCGGCCTGGCCAAGCCAGAGCCGGGCGTTTTTTTGCCGTCGCTCTCTCTCCACCGTCATTCCGGGGCGCGCGTAGCGCGAACCCGGAATCCATTTCGCGGCTCGGCTTGCAGCCTAATGGATTCCGGGTTCGATGCTCCGGGCCGCGCCTTGCGCGGTCCCGCCGCATCGCCCCGGAATGACGCCCTGGGCGTTAGGCGCCCCTACTTCCCCGTGAACACCGCCTTGCGCTTCTCGATGAAGGCCTGCACCGCCTCCTTGTGGTCGGCGGTCGTGGTGAGGCGGACCAGCCGCTCGGCTTCGTGGTCGCGCGCGGTCTCGAAGTCGAACAGCAGGGCCTCGTCGAGATTGTCCTTCATGTAGCGCAGTGCGAGGCGCGGGCCCTCGGCGAGCGATTTGGCCAGCGCGAATGCCTCGGTCTGCAACTTGTCGTCGGGCACGACGCGGTTGACGAGGCCGATCGCTTCGGCGCGCGCGGCATCGACGCGCTCGCCCGTGAACATCAATTCGCGCGCCCGCGCGGTGCCGACCAGGCGGGTGAGCAGCCAGGCGATGCCGTAATCGCCTGACAGCGCGATGCGGACATAGCCGCTGGCGACGAAGGCCGATTGCGCGGCGATGCGGATGTCGCAGGCCATGGCGATGGCGAGCCCGGCGCCGACCGCGGGGCCGGGCAGCGCAGCGATGGTCGGCTTGCGCACCGACACCAGCGCGCCGGTGAGCAGCCGCTGCCGCTCCTGCAGATCGGCGACCTTGTCGTCAAAGGACATGTCGAGCTTCGCCTTGTCGCGATGCGCGCCCATACCCTTGACGTTGCCGCCGGCGCAGAAGGCTTCGCCCGCGCCGGTCAGCAGCAGCGCGCCGACATCGGGATTCTCGCCGCAGCTGCGGATCATCGTGCGCAGCGCCGGCGTCAGCGCATCCGACAGCGAGTTGCGCGCCTCCGGCCGGTTCAGCGTGATCACGGCGACGCGGTCGCGGACGACGCAGAGGAGTTCACTGGTGCCGGTGTCGATTGTGGTTTCGCTGGTCATGGTTTCTCCCTAGTTCGTCATTGCGAGTGAAGCGAAGCAATCCAGGGTCTTTCCGGAGAGGCAGTCTGGATTGCTTGGTCGTTTCGCTCCTCGCAATGACGGATTGTTGTTGTTGGCTTGCCGTCAAAACCTCTCGACCCAGGGCCGCAGCTCCAGCTCCCAGCTCCAGGCGCTGCGCGGCTGCTGCAGCACGTTCCAATAGCTCAGCGCGATTGCATCGGGATCGAGCGTCGAGTCCGGCTTGTCCACCGGGTCGGTCCGCGTCGCGCTGCGGATGCCGCCGTCGATCACGAAATGCGCGACATGGATGCCCTGCGGCGACAATTCGCGTGCCATGCTCTGGGCAAGTCCCCGCAGCGCGAACTTGCCCATCGCGAAGGGCGCGGACTGCGCATAGCCCTTGACACTGGCCGAGGCGCCGGTGAACAGGATCGCGCCGTGCTGGTTCGGCAGCATCCGCTTGGCCGCCTGCTGCGCCACCAGGAAGCCGCCATAGGCGCTGACCGCAATCGCCTGCGCGACCTCGGCCGGGACGAGGTCGACGAACGGCCCGCGCGTGCGGCCGGAGGCATTGTAGACGACGAGATCTGGCGTGCCGATCTCGCGCTCGACCAGGCCGAACAGCCGCTCGACCTCCTCGGGCTCGGCGGCATTGCAGGCATAGGCCTTGGCCCCGGTCTCGGTGCAGAGCGCGCCAAGCTTCTCGATCCTGCGTGCGGCGAGCGCGACGCGGATGCCCTGCGCCGCAAGCAGGCGCGCCAGCGACGCGCTGAGGCCTTCGCCGGCACCGACGATGAGGGCGATCTTGTATTTCGGATGTTCCATGGCGTGATCTCTCGGAACAAGGGAGCCGCTGATCTATGCATGGTCCGCGCGGACAACCAGCCGGCGCGGCCACAATTCCGCAAGACGAATTGCTCCCTCGCGGCGATCATGCCGCCCTGACATTTTGCGGCTTTATCGCGGTCCGCGACTGGAGCATGATCGACATCATCCAAAGCGGCAAGCGCAAAGAATTGCCGCGGGACGGAAACGAAGAGGACGATCATGCCCAGACCGGTGACAGCGCAGCCAAAAGATGTCGCGGCCGCACCATCCGGCCTGCTGGCGCCCGATACATCAGGCATGAATTTCTACCGCGCCGATCCCGCGCTCGCGGACCTGCTCCGCATCCATCTGCCGGAGAATCTGTTCCGCCACATCGAGCCGTATCTCGACCGGCTCGGCGAGCTCGCCGGCGGCCATCTCGACGAATGCGCGCGGCTCGCCGACCGGCACACGCCCATCCTGCACCAGCGCGACAAGTTCGGCCGCGACGTGCAATGGATCGAATATCACCCGGCCTATCGCGAGCTGGAGAACGCCGCGTTTGGTGAGTTCGGCATCCACGCGCTCTCGATCGCTAAGGGCATCATGGGCTGGCCGGACAAATACCCTGTTGTCGCCAAGCACGCCTTCACCTTCCTGTTCAACCAGACCGAATTCGGCATGGGCTGCCCGATCAACGTCACCGACGGCTGCGCCAAGCTCTTGGCGAATTTCGGCAGCGAGGCGCTGAAGGCGAAATATCTGGACGGCCTCACCTCGACCGACATGAGCAAGCTGACGCAAGGAGGCCAGTTCATGACCGAGAAGGAAGGCGGCTCCGACGTTGGCACGCTGACCACGCGCGCGGTGCAGGAGGGCGACCATTGGCGCCTCTACGGCGAGAAATGGTTCTGCTCGAATGCCGATGCGAAAGTCGTGATGCTGCTGGCGCGCCCCGAAGGCGCCGGGCCCGGCACGCGCGGCGTCGGCCTGTTCCTGATGCCGCGCTTCCTCGACGACGGCACGCAGAACCATTACCGGATCGTGCGCCTCAAGGACAAGCTCGGCACGCGTTCGATGGCCTCGGGCGAGATCAAGCTCGAAGGCGCGATCGCGTATGCGGTCGGCAAGCTCGACCGCGGTTTCGTGCAGATGGCCGAGATGGTGAATTCCTCGCGGCTCTCCAACGGCGTCAAGTCCACGGCGCTGATGCGCCGCGCCTATCATGACGCGATGACGGTGGCGACCAACCGCGTGGTGTTCGGCCAGCGCATCATCGATCTGCCGCTCGGACGGCGGCAGATGCTGAAGATCATGCTGCCGGTGGAGCAGGGCCTGTCGATGAGCTTCCTCACGGCGGATGCGCTTGACCGTGCCGAGGCCGGCAGCCAGGACGCTGCGGAGCTGCTGCGCATTCTCACTCCGACGCTGAAATTCCGTGCCACGCGCGATGCGCGCAAGGTTTGCGGCGATGCGCTCGAGATGCGCGGCGGCATCGGCTATATCGAGGAATTCGCCACCGCCCGCCTGCTGCGCGATGCGCATCTGGGCTCGGTCTGGGAAGGGACCGGCAACATCGTCGCGATCGATGCGCTCCGCCGCGCAGTGGGCCGCCACGGCGCAGAATCCGCGCTTGCGGCCGATCTGCACGCCCGGCTCGACGACAGCGGCTCGGTGCCGCAGGCCTGGCGCAACAATTTGCGTGGCCTCACCGACCGTGCCGTCGGCTTCGCGCGCGAAGTCGCGGCTAAGTCCGAGCACGAAGCTGATGCGCGGCGCGCCACCAGCGTGCTCTATCACGTCGCCAGCGCGGTCGCCCTCGCCTGGGAAGCACATCGCATCCACGGCATGCGCGGCGATGCACGCCGGCTGCTGCTCTCGCGCCTCGTGATCGACCATCGCGTAACGCCGAGTGATCCGTTCCGGCTGACGGAAAATGCCGCGCAAGCGAAGATGGCCGAACTGCTGCTCGGCGATCGCGCAAGCGGCATGAGCGAGGTTGGCGAACTGATTCTGGCGGCGTAGGCTCTCTTCACCTCTCCCGAAGGGAGAGGTCGGATCGCGTCAGCGATCCGGGTGAGGGGTTGCGCTTCATCCAGAGACCTGAACCCCTCACCCGGAATCGCATCTTCGATGCGCTTCCGACCTCTCCCTTCGGGAGAGGTGAAGAACCGCCGCACGAGCAACATACAACGAACCAACGATAACCGAGGAAACACCGATGAAGGCCGCCGTCCTCTATGAAGTCAACCAGCCGCTCGTCATCGAGGACATCAGCCTGCCGAAGCCGGGGCCGCGCGAGGTGCTGATCCGCACCGCGGTTGCCGGGCTCTGCCACTCCGATCTGCATTTCATGGAAGGGCTCTATCCGCATCCGCTGCCGGCGGTGCTCGGGCACGAATCCGCCGGCGTGGTCGAGCAGGTTGGCTCCGATGTGACCTATGTGAAGCCGGGCGACCACGTCGTCACGTGTCTGTCCGTCTTCTGCGGCACCTGCGACAATTGCACCACCGGCCGCACCGTGCTCTGTACTGACGCGACGGTGAAAATGCTGCCGGGCGTCTCCAACCGCATGCAATGGTCGAAGCCGGAGAAGCTGCACCAGTTTCTCAATCTCTCCTCCTTCGCCGAGCAGATGCTGGTGCACGAAAACGCCATCGTGAAGATCCGCAAGGACATGCCGCTAGATCTCGCCGCCCTGATCGGCTGCGGCGTCATCACCGGCTATGGCGCGGTGGTGAACACCGCAAAGGTGACGGCCGGCGAGACCGTGGCCGTGATCGGCTGCGGCGGCGTCGGCATGGCCGCGATCAACGGCGCGCAGATCGCCGGCGCCGGCCGCATCATCGCCATCGACACCAATCCCGCAAAACTCCAGCTCGCGACCAAGCTGGGCGCGACCGACATCATCAACCCGGCCGACGGCGACGTGGTCAAGCAGGTGCGTGACCTCACCAATGGCGGCGTGCACCATTCCTTCGAGGTGCTCGGCCGCAAGGAGACGGCCGAGCAGGCCTTTGCCATGCTCGCCTCCGGCGGCACCGCCACCATCGTGGGCATGATCCCGTTCGGTCAGAAGATCGAGCTGCACGGCTTCGATTTCCTGCGCGAGCGCAAGATCCAGGGCTCCTCGATGGGCTCGAACCATTTCCGCGTGGACATGCCGCGCTTGGTCGAGTTCTACCTGCGTGGCCGGCTGCATCTCGAAGACTGGATCTCGGCCAAGCTGAAGCTCTCCGAGATCAACGAAGGCTTTGCCAACATGAAGGCGGGCAAGACGCTGCGCAGCGTGATCGTGTTCGATAGTTGAGCGATTTACCTTCGTCATTGCGAGCGAAGCGAAGCAATCCAGAACTGTTTCCGCGGATGCAGTCTGGATTGCTTTGTCGCAAGAACTCCTCGCAATGACGAAGGACCGCTAATCGTCAAACATCTTCGGCGGCACGAAGCCGCCGAACTCGCGCTCGATCAGCTCGGCGAGCTTGAGCGGCGTCCTGTCTTCGAGGAAGGGGCCGACGATCTGAACGCCGACCGGCAGGCCGTCCTTCGACAGGCCGAGCGGGATCGCCGTGGCCGGCAAACCCGGAAGCGTGGCGATGCCGGGCCAGGCGAGCTGGTCCGGATAGACATGATCCTTGCCGTCGATATTGATCCGGCGCTTTTCCTGTTCCGGCGAATGATCATGCGGATAGGCCGGCGTCGGCATGATCGGGCAGATCACCGCATCGAACGTCCTGAACAATTGCCGCCATTGCGCGCGCAGCCCGGCGCGCGCGCCCTCGTCGAACACCCAGGCCTGATGAGTGCTGGTCATGCCGCGCAGCCGCTCCGCGGCAAGGCTCGTGTCGTCGGGCGAGAGCTGCGCTGCGCCGGCACGGGCACCGGCGAGAATGTCGGGTGCAAAGAACGCGCCGAGAAAGCTCATCAGCATGCGCATGTAGAGACGCGAGGCCTCGCGGAAGTCCGGAAACAGCGGGCTTTCGCGCGCAACATTTGCGCCGATGCTCGTCAATCGACTGGCCAGATGTTCGATCGCGCCGCGAATCTCGGCATTGGCCGGCAGCAACGGATGGCTGTCGATCACCAGCACACGGAAATCCTTCAGCGACGCATGGCGCGGCTCCGGCAGCGCGAGCTTGTACCCGATGCCGAGGTCGAGCGGGTCGGGGCCGGCCATCACGTCCAGCAGCAGCGTGAGATCGGCCGCACCGCGGGCCATCGGTCCGATCACCGCCATGTCGCGTTCCATCGGAATCGCCGGAAACGGAGGCGGCGTATGGCCGCGCGTGGGACACAGATTGTAGGTCGGCTTGTGCGCGTAGACGCCGCAATGGAACGCCGGCACGCGCAGCGAACCGCCAATGTCGGATCCGAGCGACAGCGGGCCATAGCCGGCCGCAAGGGCTGCCGACGAGCCGCCCGACGAGCCACCGGGCGTGCGGCCAAGGTCGTACGGATTGTTCGTCGTGCCGTAGATGTCGTTGTAGCTCTGCCAGTCACCCAGCCCCACGGGAACGTTCGTTTTGCCGATAATGATGCCGCCGGCGTTCTTCACCCGGCTGATCGAGAGCGCATCCTCCGCCGGCTTGAAATCTTTCTGCGGGAGCCAGCCCCAGGTCGTCGGCAGGCCGGCGACGTTGTAGGATTCCTTCACCGTGACCGGCAGGCCGAGCAAGGGCTTGCGCTCGCCGCGTGCCAAAGCGGCGTCCGCATCGCGCGCTGCTTGAAGCGCGCGATCGAAGTCGCGCACGCAGATCGCGTTGACCTTGGCATCGTGCCGCTCGATGCGGTCGATCGCATCCCGCGTGAGCTCGCCTGCGGAAACCTTCTTCGCGGTCAATGCGGCCGACAGCTCCACGGCGCTCTTGAAACTCCATTCCGACCTTGCCACGTCGCTTCTCCTGTTCTTGTTGTCGAAGAATGATGCGCAGTTTGGCCGAATGCTGCAACGGCTGTTTGATCGCGATTGATATTCTGGCGGGACGGAACGTCTACGCCGCCCCAATCACGATCCCCACCGCCAGCACGATGGCGCCGCCGAGCACGATCTGGAACACGGCCTGGAGGAACGGCGTGTCCATGTAACGCGAGCGGATGAAGGCGATCGCCCACAATTCGAAGAACACGACGACGCAGGCGATGACGGTTGCGATCCAGAATGCGTTGGCCCAGCTGTCGGGCACCAGATACGGCGCGGTGTGGCCGAGCCCGCCCAGCGTCGTCATCGCGCCGCAAGTGATGCCGCGGAGCCAGGGCGAGCCGCGCCCCGTCAGCGAACCGTCGTCGGACAGCGCTTCCGCAAATCCCATGCTGATGCCTGCGCCGATCGAGGCGGCAAGGCCGACCAGGAATGTCTGCCAGTTCTGGTGCGTGGCGAAGGCAGCCGCGAACAGCGGTGCCAGCGTCGAGACCGAGCCGTCCATCAGGCCGGCGAGGCCCGGCTGCACATATTGCAGCACGAACATGCGCCGGCGCGTGCGGTCTTCCTCGGCGCGCACGTCGGGCTTCAGGATCTCGTCGGTCAGCCGCGCCGCGGTGTGCTCGTGGCTCTTCTCGGCCTCGGCGAGATCGCCGAGCAGCCGGCGCACGTTGACATCCTCGGCCTGCTCGGCGGCTTTGGCGTAGAAGCGCTCGGCCTCGAGCTCCATGGTCTCGACTTCGCGGCGGATCGTATCGAGCGGCAGGTTCTTGGTCAGCCAGATCGGGCGGCGGCGCAGGAAGCCCTTGACGTCCTCGCGGCGGATCGGCGGCAGATGCTGGCCAAAGCGCTGCTCGTACATTTCCAGCAGCATGTGACGATGGCCGCGCTCCTCCTCGGCCATCTGCTCGAACAGCTTGGCCGAGTCCGGATAGCGTTCCTTCAGATCCTCGGCGAAGGTCATGTAGATGCGGCTGTCCTCCTCCTCGGAGGAGATCGCGACCGCCAGCACCTCGCGCTCGGTCAGATCGGCGAAATTCTTCACGGCGGCCCTGGCTTCCAAAATTTAGAATAGTTCTAAACTATATAGGAGCTAGGGGTTCCGGGTCAAATCAGGCTGTGCGGGCCTTCGCGAGGAAGTCGAGCAGCAACCGACTTACCTCCACCGGCTGCTCCTGCTGCACCCAATGGCCGGCGCCGTCGACGAGATGGCAGCCGAGCATCTTCGTGCACGCGCTGCGTTGCATCGTCTCGAATGCGCCGGGCCGTTGATAGGTGCCCCAATCCTGCTTCCCCGAGATGAAGCAGGAGGGCACGTCGATGCTGCGGCCCGCGAACAGCTGCATCTCGTTGTTCAGCATGCCTGACGTGCCGTAGCGATACCATTGCAGCCCGCCCTGGAATCCGGTGCGGCTGTATTCGACGCTGTAGTAAGCGAGCTCGCGGTCCGGCAGCCATTGATTGACGGCAATCGCGGCCGCCGACGGCATTTCCTTCGCGACCGTCTCGGCCATGGTCTCGTGCAAGTCCATCACGTAATAGGTCGGCAGCTTCGCCAGCTCCTGCGCCGACCATGCTCGCAGCGGATAGGGCTTGTTGTCGGTCCAGTCCGCGCTCTTGTGATGATAATAGGCGCGCAGGAAATCATGCACGCCTTGCGACGCGCGGTGCATGTCGGCGTTCGCCTCGCGCGTCGAGTAGTACCATTGATAGTGCTTGCGTGGCCGCGGCAGCGCGGCGAGCTCGCGATGCACCGGGTCTTCCGCCGCGGGCTTCGCCGGATTGTCGACAGTGCCGAACGGCAGCGCCGGCGGACCGCCGAACGGCGCGCTCATCATCGTCACCGAGCGAAACACGTCGGGCCGGATCAAGGCGCACCAGGCTGCAACCGGGCTGCCGAAATCGTGCCCGACCACGTCGGCCTGCCTGTAGCCGAACGCCGACACCAGGCCGAGCGCATCGCGCACGAGATTGAACAGCGAGAACGGCGCGAGATCGTCGTCGTAGTCCGCGCTCCATCCCGTGGTGCGGCCGTAGCCGCGTTGGTCCGGTGCGATCACGTGGTAGCCGGCCGAGCTCAGCGCCGGCATCACCTTGCGCCAGGAGAAGGCAAGCTCGGGAAAGCCGTGCAGCAGCAGGATGCAGGGCCGCCCCTTGCTCTCGAAACCGGCCTCCAGCACATGCATCCGCAAGCCGTTGATGCCATCGATGGTGCGCGAGCGGATTCCGGCGGGCAGGGGAGGTGGGGGGAGATCAAGCATGATGTTTCCTCCGTCTTGTTACCCTCCCCTGGAGGGGGAGGGTCGTTCGCGCGAAGCGCGAGCGGGGTGGGGTGATCTCTCCACACGGGCAGTGTTCAACGCGGAGAGACCGTCACCCACCTCGGTTCGCATTCCGCTTCGCTGCATGCGAACCGATCCTCCCCTCCAGGGGAGGATGGGAGTTCGTCGCGCGAACTCGGCTAAATCACACCGCCGCACACACGAACGCGTTGCCCTTGCGCCGGATCTTCCCCACCGATGGCGAGGGAAAATGCGCGGTGCAGCACAACGTGTCGGTGTCGCAATAGCGTTCCAGGAAGCTGCGGCGCGTCTTCGCGGCGGCGGCCGGATCGACGTCGAACTTGATCGACAGCTCCGGATAGAGCGTCTGCAGCGGCGAGTGCATGAGATCGCCCGAGAACACCGCATCGTCCTTGCTGCGGCCCATCGTGATGGCGATATGGCCCGGCGTGTGACCGGGTGTCGGCAGGATGCGGACGTGGTCACCGATCTCGTGGTCGTTGCCGACGAGCTCGTGCCTGTTAGCCTCGACCACCGGCAGCACGCTGTCGGCGAAGGGCGGGATCTCCGCCTTGGCGTTCTGCGCCGACCAGTGATCGAATTCCTGTTTCGCAAACAAATAGCGCGCCTTGGGGAAGGTCGGCACCCAGCGGCCGTTCTCGAGCCGCGTGTTCCAGCCGACATGGTCGACATGCAGATGCGTGCACATCACGAAATCGATGTCGTCGACCGAAAACCCGGCGGCGCTGAGGCCGCGCAGATAGGTGTCGTCGGTCTTCATATTCCATTTCGGCCGATTGGGGCGCGGCTTGTCGTTGCCGATGCAGCTGTCGACCAGGATGGTGTGGTGCGACGTCTTCACCACATAGGACTGGAAGCACAGCAGCAGCACGTCCTGCTCGTCCAGCGCCTTCGCCTGCCGCATCCACGCGCGGTTCTCGGCCAGCACCTCCGCGGTCAATCCCGGCAGCATCTCCAGCGCCGGGACGAACGAGGTCTCCTGCTCAATGACGCGATAGATGGTGAGATCGCCGACCGAGAACTTCAGGCTCATGAGAACACCGCGGGTTATGCCGCTGGCGGCACTGAGATCTTCACCGAGGGCCGCTCCTGCATCTTCTGGTAGAAGGCGTCGAGCTTGGGATAGGCCTTGCGCCAGCCGCAATCGGCGAAGCGGAAGTCGGCATAGCCGAGCACGCAAACGAGGCCGATCTGCGAGATGTCGAACGGGCCGTTCAGCACGTCAGGCATGTTCTCGAAGCGCGCCATGCCGGTCCAGGCCCTGTTCCAGTGGTCGTCCGACCAGGCCTGCCATTGCAGGCCCTGCGGCCGCACCATTTTCTCGTAGCGGCACAGCAGCATGGAATCGAGCATGCCGTTGATCAGCGAGTGATTGGTCTTGGCTTTCCAGCGCCGCGGGCCGTAATCCGGGATCAGGCTGCCGCCGGCCATCTCGTTGAGATATTCGACGATGACGTAGGAATCCAGGATCACGTCGCCGTCATTGGTTATCAGCACCGGCAGCTTCTTCAGCGGCGTGATCTTCGAATAGTCCTCGTTGGCCGTGCCGGGCACGACGCTCGCGGGCACGAGCTCGATTCTGTCGATCAGCCCGAGCTCGATCGCGGCGATGCGTACCTTGCGGGCAAAAGGCGAGGCGGGGGAGAAGGTGAGCTTCATTTTGGGTCCTTGTTGTCATTCCGGGACGGCGCGTCAGCGCCGGACCCGGAATCTCGAGATTCCGGGTCCGATGCTTCGCATCGTCCCGGAATGACGAAGAGGGAATCGCGCCTACGCCGCCACAATCTCCTGGCGCTGCTCGCCGAGACCTTCGATGCCGAGCGTCACGACGTCGCCGACATTGAGGAAGGTCGGCGGCTTCATGCCGAGGCCGACGCCGGGCGGGGTGCCCGTGGTGATGATGTCGCCGGGCAGCAGCGTCATGAACTGCGAGACATAGGAAATGCACTTGGCCATCGAGAAGATCATGGTCTTGGTCGAGCCGGTCTGGCGGCGCTGGCCGTTGACGTCGAGCCACATGGAGAGGTTCTGCACGTCCTTGATCTCGTCCTTGGTGGCGAGCCACGGCCCGAGCGGGCCGAACGTGTCGTGCGACTTGCCCTTGGTCCACTGTCCCAGGCGCTCGATCTGGAAGGCGCGCTCGGAGACGTCGTTGCAGACGCAATAGCCGGCGACGTGGTTCAGCGCGTCGGCTTCCGAGACGTACTTTGCGCGGGTGCCGATGATGGCGGCGATCTCGACCTCCCAGTCGAGCTTGGTCGAGCCGCGCGGCTTCTCGACCGGATCGTTCGGGCCCGACAGCGAGGTGTTGGCCTTCATGAAGATGATCGGCTCGCCCGGAATCTCGGCGCCGGTCTCCTTGGCATGGTCGGAATAGTTGAGGCCGATCGCCACGAATTTCGAGATGCCGGTGACGGGCGCGCCGAACCGCGGCTTGCCGGAGACGGCGGGCAGCGAGGCGGGATCGAGCGCCGCCAGCTTCTTCAGGGATTCCGGCGAATAGGCCTCGCCGGTGAGGTCCTTCACATGTGCCGACAGGTCGCGCAACTGGCCGGATCTGTCGATCAGACCAGGCCTTTCCGCACCCTTCTCGCCATAACGAACAAGCTTCATTCTCGTTTCTCCCTGGAAATTGGACCGATCGGTTGAATAGCTTCTTGGAACAGGGCGGCGGGAAATTCAACCGCTCAAAACGGAGATCACCCCAGCGCCTCAAACCTGAACGCGTCGCCGTCACGCTTGATGTGCCCGGCCGAAAAATGCCCGCCGATCACCAGCGTCGGCGTGTCGGCGAAGCGGCCAAACAGCGCCGCCCTGGTCGCGGCGGATTGCCTCTGGTCGGAATCGGCGGTGGAGGACCAGTCGAGATGCGCCATCTGGCAGGGGTGGTGGGCGACGTCGCCGGTGAGCAGGCCCTGCTCGCCGTCGGACCGGATCAGGACGCTCATGTGGCCGGGGCTGTGGCCCGGGGTCGGGATCATGCTGATCTCCTCGCAGAGCCTGTGGTCGCTCGGAATCAGATCGGCCCTGCCGGCGTCGACGATCGGCTGGACGGAATCGCCGAACACGGCCTGCTTGTCCGGCTCGGTCGAATGGTCGCGCCAATATTCGTATTCGGTCCTGCCGAAAATGTAGCGCGCCTTGGGAAAGGTCGGCACCCATGAGCCATCGACCAGCTTCGTATTCCAGCCGACGTGGTCGACGTGGAGATGCGTGCACAGCACGGTGTCGATGCTCTCGGGCGGAAAGCCGGCCGCAATCATCGTCTCCAGAAACGGTGTATCGCGGTTGTTCCATGTCGGCACGTTGCGGCCCTGCTTGTCGTTGCCGAGGCCGGTATCGACCACGATGCGGCGCGACGGCGTTTCCACCACCAGCGAATGGATCGACATTTTCAGCCGGCCTTCTTCTGTGGCGAAATGCGGGCTCAGCCAGGGCAGTTTACGAATTTCCTCATTGCTTGCGAGCGGCAGGATGAAACGGGTTGAGCCGACCGTCTCCAATTCCACCACCTTGGTGATTTTGACCCTGCCCACTTTCCACTGCATCCGGCACCTCCCCATGTTCTTGCTTTGGCGTCGAAACATGCGGTTTTCCGCGGGGATGCGCAATGGATCATCTGACGCGATGCGGCGTTATCGCGGGAACCAGAGGAGGAGCCATGCCAGAGCTTGCGATATCTGCTGAAAAGCTCGCCTTCATCATCGAGAAGGCGCGCGAATTCGACGTCAAGGAGGGCGATACCGATCCGGATTCCGGCTCGAACCCGAGCGATGACGACGCGCTCGATGTGCTCGAGGACGACGGCTCCGATCCTGTCGTCCAGGAGCTCGGAAGCTTCATGATCGCCTTGAACGAGGATGAGCAGCTCGACCTCGTCGCGCTGACCTGGCTCGGCCGCGGCGACGGCACGATCGATGATTGGGACGATCTGCGCGCCCGCGCGGCGGAGACGCGCCGGGAATATCGCAGCCCGCGGCGCGAAACGGTGCATTATCTGCTCGGCGAGCCCATGCTGGGCGATCTGCTCGCGAACGGGCTCGACGAATTCGGCATTGACTGGACCGATGAGCGCACGACCGCCGATTCCTCCGCGCCGAGCCAGCAGGATGAGGACGAGCCGACCAAGCGACGGTGAGGCGGAGAGCGCTCTCCCCGCAACAACGGGGAGAGCGAGATGCGCTTACAGCGTGCCCGGGAACGCACCACCATCCAGCAGAATGTTCTGGCCGGTGATGAAGCCGGCCTTGGCGCCGCACAGGAAGGCGCAGGCATAGCCGAACTCGTCGGGCTGGCCGAACCGCCCCGCGGGATTGAGCTTGGCGCGCTCTGCCAGGATCTGCTCAGGGCTGACGCCACGCTTGTCGGCCTCGGCCTTCGCGGTGCCGGTGAGCCGATCGGTCTCGAACGGGCCCGGCAACAGGCCATTGATGGTGACGTTGTTGATCACAGTCTTGCGCGACAGGCCGGCGATGAAGCCCGTGAGGCCGGCGCGGGCGCCGTTGGAGAGGCCGAGGATGTCGATCGGCGCCTTCACCGCGGCCGAGGTGATGTTGACGATGCGGCCGAACTTGCGCGCCATCATGCCGTCGACCGTCGCCTTGATCAGCTCGATCGGGGTCAGCATGTTGGCGTCGATCGCCTTGATCCAGTCGTCGCGGGTCCAGTTGCGGAAATCGCCGGGCGGCGGGCCGCCGGCGTTATTGATCAGGATGTCGGGCTCGGGACAGGCCTTCAGCACCGCCTCGCGGCCCGCCGGCGTCGTGATGTCGCCGACGATCTCGGTAACCGTCACGTCGGGATAGGCCTTGCGGATCTCATCGGCGGTCTTTTTCAGCGCTTCGGCGCCGCGCGCGGTCAGCGTGACGTGAACGCCGGCCTCGGCCAGCGAGACGGCGCAGGCCCGCCCGAGACCCTTGCTGGATGCGCAGACGATGGCGCGGCGACCTTTGATCCCAAGATCCACTGTTTCACTCCCGTAACAATCAGGCAGGTTTTGAACGGGCCGCACTTTAGCCAACTGCGGCGCCGCTGATAAGGGACGGGCTCGCACCAAAATGCATGGCGCGCGCTGCGGCGATGCAAATGCGGGGGCGGCGGCTTCCGGCGGAAGCGTCGGCACATCCCCGACCCGACGAAACGAATGACGGCCGAGCCGATCATTCCGGTTTCAGATCGCTAAAATCGTCTGTATTGGTGGCTCCGAAGCTTAAGAGAACCGCGCGAGGAACGCGTCATGTCAGACCTATTCGACGTCAGTAAAGAAACCATCCTCGTCACGGGCGCGAGCCAGGGGCTGGGCCGGCAATTTGCCCGGGTGCTGGCGGCGCATGGTGCGGCCGTCGCGCTGGCTGCGCGGCAGACCGACAAATTGAAGAGCCTGGAAGAGGACATTCGCGGCAAGGGTGGCCGCGCGGCGGCGGTCGCGCTCGACGTCACCGACACCGCCTCGATCGCCAAGGCCGTCGATGCCGCCGAAGCCGCGCTCGGCCCCGTCACGGTGCTGGTCAACAATGCCGGCATCGCCATCGAGAAGCTCGCGACCGAGCAGACCGAGGCGGACTGGGATGCGGTGATCGGCGCCAATCTCAAGGGCGCCTATTTCCTCGCAACGGAAGTGGCGCGCCGCATGATCGCGCGCAAGCAGCCGGGCAACATCGTCAACATCGCCTCCGTGCTCGGCACCGGCGTCTTGAAGGCGCTCTCGCCTTACGCGATCTCCAAAGCCGGCATCATCCAGGCGACGCGAGCGATGGCACTCGAGCTCGCGGGCCAGAACATCCGCATCAACGCGCTCGCGCCCGGCTATATCGATACCGAGATGAACCACGCCTTCTGGTCGACGCCGGCAGGCGAGCGCCTCGCCAAACGCATCCCGCAACGCCGCGTCGGCGCCGAGTCCGATCTCGACGGCGCGATTCTGCTGCTGGCCTCAAACGCCTCGCGCTACATGACGGGGAGCGTGGTGACCGTGGATGGCGGGTTCTTGTTGAGTTGAGCCCCGCTGTCGTCCCGGGGCGCGCGCAGCGCGAGCCGGGACCCATAACCACAGGCAGATGTTTGGCGAAGACTCGGAGTTGCCATCTCGTACATGACTCCTCCCTGGGGTTATGGGTCCCCGCCCCCGTGCGCAATTGCGCACTAGGCGGGGACGACAGCGGAGTATGGCGCGACACGGTGGCTCAACTCGCCCGCACCTCCCCTCGGATCATGTCCGCCGCCTTCTCCCCGATCATGATGGTCGGTGCATTGGTGTTGCCGCCGATCAGCGTCGGCATGATCGAGGCGTCGACGACGCGCAACCCTCCGATGCCATGCACCTTCAACGCCGGATCGACCACGGCCATCGCGTCCGTGCCCATCTTGCAGGTGCCGACGGGGTGATAGACGGTGTCGACGCGCGCGCGCAGAATGGCGCGGATGTCATCGTCCGTCCTCACGTCGGATGTGAACATGTCCTTCTTCTGCAATGCCCGCATCGCAGGCGTCTCCATCAGCCGTCGCGTCGTCTTGAATCCGCCAACCATCGCCTCGAGATCTTCCGCCTCGCCCAGAAAGTTCGGGTCGATCAGCGGCGCTGCGAGCGGATCGGCGCTTTTCAGCCAAATGCTGCCGCGACTCTTCGGCCTGAGCAGACAGAAATGGCATGAGAAGCCCGCCTCCTTGTGCTTCTTGCGGCCGTGGTCATCGAGCATCGCGATGACGAAGTGGAGCTGGATGTCCGGTACGTCGAGATCGGGCCGGGTCCTCAGGAAGCCGCCACACTCGGCGAAATTGGTGGTCATCACGCCGCGTCGCTCGCGGCGATATCGCCGGATACCGCGCAGCAGGGATGGCAGCCGGCCGAGCGAGGCGTGAACGAAGTGCGGATAGTCGGAGGCGTAGACGAAGACGAAATCCGGATGGTCCTGCAGATTGCGCCCGACGCCGGGCAGGTGATGCGCGACGGCGATACCGTGCGCGGCCAGCGCGTCGCCGTCACCTAGTCCCGACAGCATCAACAGCTGCGGCGACTGAAAGGCGCCGGCGGCGAGGATCACCTCGCGGCGGGCGCGCAGCTGCTTGGTCTGCCTGCCCTGCACATATTCGATGCCGACCGCGCGTCCTGCTTCGAACAGGATCTTGGTTGCCTGCGCCCCCGTCTCGACCCGCAGATTCGGCCGCTTGTTCAAGTGAGGAGCCACATAAGCGCGCGCCGCGCTCCAACGCTCGCCGCCACGCTGGGTCACCTGGTAGCTGCCGAGTCCCTCGTGGTCCTCGGCATTGAAGTCCTCGCGGATGCGGAACTGCGCTTCGCGCGCGGCCTGATGGAAGACGTCATGGATCGGATTGTCCGAGCGCAGCCTGTTGACATGCAGCGGGCCGCCCTTGCCGTGATATTCGCCGTCGAAATCGGCGTTGTGCTCGGAAGCCTTGAAATAGGGCAGCACGTCCGCATACGACCAGCCTGCATTGCCGAGCGCGGCCCAATGGTCGTAATCACATTTGTGGCCGCGGATGTAGACCATCGCGTTGATCGCCGAGGACCCGCCGAGGCCCTTGCCGCGCGGTTGATAGCCGATGCGGCCGTTCAATCCCTTCTGCGGCACGGTATCGAAGGCCCAGTTGGCCGCGGCGTAGGGCAACGCGAGCCCGAATGGCGTGGTGATCCGCCAGGTGTCGTTCCGTCCACCCGCATCGAGCAGCGCGACGGATGTCCCCGCATCCTCCGACAGCCGCCCCGCAACGGTGCAGCCGCCCGAGCCTGCGCCCACGACGACGAAATCGCATGTGTCGGTCAATGTTGTTTCCCCCTTTTCTCGTCATTCCGGGGCGCGCGAAGCGCGAACCCGGAATCTCGAGATTCCGGGTTCGCTTCGCGCCCCGGAATGACCCCAGGCGTTTCACCCTAATCTTGTTGCCGCAAGCTCGCCCTATGTGGAACTTCTGGCAAGAGCGCGCGGAATGGTGCGGAAATCCATCCATCCTCCTGTCACAAAGTCGAAAAAAACGTTCCCGCAGCCCTTTCCAAAGGCAGCCCGCCTTGATACATACCCCCCGCACCCGACGGGCATTGCCCGGGGGTCGCCTTCCAAGGAAGCCTTTGGGACGGATGCGGAAAGCCAGCGCGGCCAGCGCCGGCCTCAACCGACCGTCCCCAGGATTTAACCGAAGGCGTGCAAAGGTTTAACGCGGGGTGGAGCAGCCCGGTAGCTCGTCAGGCTCATAACCTGAAGGTCATAGGTTCAAATCCTATCCCCGCAACCATCGCCCCCTGCGACTCGACGGCCCCGGTAACGGTGTCGGAGAGTCGCAGGATCGCGGCGAGTTGGCCGTCGATCTCGATCCCCACCGGCTCGCCCGGCCCGCGCGGATGGATCGTCACTTTCTCGACAATCTCACGGATGCCGGCGAAGGCGGCCTGCCGCGCTTCCTCGCCCGAATCCGCCAGCCATTTCTTGAGCGACCTGATTTTGAGCCGGTAGGCATTGGCTGCGTTGGGATGAAACTCGACGGGATCGGCGCCGACGGCCGCGCGCTCTCGCTCGATCTCGTCGCGCTCGGCCTCAAGGGCGGCTAGGCGGTCTTGCACCGCGCGGGCCGGGGTGCCCGAAACGATCGCATCCACGAGCCGGCCGATCGAGGTGTTAACCGTCGAGAGGCGCTTCTCGATCGCCCGGATTTTGCCGGCGGCCTTGCTGTTCAATTCGCGGCTCATGCGGTGATACTCGGCGACATACTCGGCGACGAGATCGGGATCGGCGAGGTGTTGCTCGATCCCCTTGAGCACGCGTTCCTCGACGACGGATCGCGGCACGCCGAGCGCGTTGTCGCACAAGCCGGTTTCCTTCCGGCGCGAGCACATAAGGCGGATGCCGTCTTTGCCCGAGCCGCACGCGATCATGCCCGAGCCGCACTTGCCGCACTTCACGAGGCCCGACAAAAGATGCACCGGGCGCGCCTTGTGCGGCGTGCCGGCGCGATCGCCGACACGGGCTTGCGCGCGTGCCCATGTATTAGCGTCGATGATGCGCAGATGCTCGGCGTCGGCCTGCATCCATTGGTCGCGCGGATTGGGCCGACTGATGCGCCGGCCGGTTTCCGGGTCTTTGACGAAAGATTGCCGATTCCAGATGATGCGCCCGGCATAGAGATCGTTTTGCAGGATGCCATTGCGGCGCGTGCGACTGCCGCCGATCGTCGAGGCGTTCCACACGCCGCCGCGCGGGCCGGGCACGCGTTCTTTGTTGAGCCGGGCGGCGATCTCGCGGGGGGTGTTTCCGTCGAGGTATAGCTCGAAAATCCGCCGCACGGTGTCGGCCTCGGTCTCGTCGATTTCCAGAATGCCGGGGCGCCCGAGCACCGGCCGATAACCAAAACTGCGCCCGCCATTGTGGCGGCCGTCGCGCACGACGCCGGCTTGCCCGCGTCGCGTCTTTTGCGCGAGGTCTTTGAGATAGAGGGCACCGACGAGTCCCTTAACGCCGACGTGAATCTCGCCGACGGTGTTATCGACGAATGTTCTGATCTCGACGCGGGCGAAGTTCAGGCGCTTGTGTATGCCGGCCAAATCTTCCTGATCGCGCGAGATGCGATCGAGCGACTCCGCGACGACGACGGCAAACTTGCCGGCCTTGGCGTCGCGCATCAGGCGTTGCAGGGCGAGCCGGTTAAGGGTGCTGGCGCCGGAAATTCCGTGATCGGAATAGACCTGCACGACGGTCAAGCCGTCGCGCTCACACATCGCCCGGCAAAGCGCGACCTGATCCTCGATCGATTTGTCGGTTTGCTTCTCTTTATCGCTAAACCGGGCGTAGATCGCTGCTTTCAACGCTGCCCCCCTCAAGATTGCCATTCCGGCGCTGATAATCCTCGATCGCGTCGGCGCGCGCAAGCGCCCGCACAAGCGCGCGCATAGCCTCGCTCGGCCCACCACTGGCGGCGCTTTTCTTAGCGCGCACATCTGTTGAGCGGTTCGAGGTCATGGTGGATTTCGTCCGTATTAAAGCAAAAACCCCGCCGGTCAGGGGCGGGGTTTCTGAAAAAGGAAAGTGCGGCCACAACGATCCTTGGCCCCGACGTGCGGAGCCGCGAGTGGGCGGGGAGGATCGCTTTCGGCGAGGACGTGGCCGCTCGCCCTACAGGAGATGCCCACTCACGGTAGTGCGTGGCCGCCCTAGGGCGGCTCCGCAAATTGATGTGCTGGCTTTACGCGCCCGGATTCAGGTACGTGCCGCGCCAATCCTGCATGGCGCAACCGAAGTCGAGCACGGCGCGGAATTCGACGCCGAGCACGTCCCAACCCTGTTGCAGGTCGATCTGCGGGCCTTCGCGACCGGCGAGATACGCAATGACGAGGGTCGCCAACTGGCCCGGATCGGCAAAGAGGCGCCACGAGTTTCCGATCAACCGGGGCTCGACATGCAGGGTGAGTTTGCCCGGGAACGGGTTAACCTCATCAACCTGCACCGCAGAAATCTCGTGCAGCACCTGTTCCGCCTCGGTTTCCTTCGCGCTACCGACGACGAGATGGCGAGGCACCACGTTCAGAGGCGTCTTGCCGTCGATATCCGTCACATCGCGCAAAACCTTGCGGCCGGCGCCGAGCGCATCAACAGTGATCGCCGAACCGGCCGCCGCCTTGTTGCCCCGCCCGGTGCTGTAGACGGGATTGCCGTCGTTGAGATTCGCGCCGTCGCCGCCGTTCGCCAGCAGCAAGCCGGCGATAAGATCAGCCTCCGTCGATGCGGCGGCGCGACCGAAGTCGCCCGACGTTTCGCCGAATGCGCCGAGGTTGTCATTGATGATCGCCTGCCGCGAGATGCCGAAGATTTTTGCGTAGGTATCGATCGCAAAACCTTCCTTGGCCTCAACCCGAGAGCCGTGCTTGACCTCGCCACCTTCAGGAACCTTATCGAGGCGCGGTGCCTCACTGAGCCGCAAGATCGAGACCGGCCGGAAGTCGATGGCGGTTCGCCGACGCGCAAGCTGTTTCAGCGGCGTCTGCGCGATCTGATACGCATCGGCCAACACGCGATTCCCGGCGAGCGTAAGCAGGTTCGGGAAGTCGGAAGTCGTATGCCCCGATCGCGTCAGAACGCGATCAGCCAGGGTGACGCGGTTGGCCCACGACACCCGCTCGCCGCGCGACTGCAGGATCATGGCGCCCATCTCCAACATCGAGCGGCCGGCCAACTCGACAGCAGCACCCGTCGGTGCTTTGCCGGTCATCTTGGAATACAGCGCATCGACGATCGACCGATTCAGAAAGTCCGGATTCTCGAACGTCTCGTCGCTGCGCGCGGCGTTGGTGCGAGTCCGGTTGGCATTGTCCGCGAGCCGTTCAAACGTACGTTCGCGGAAATCAGCCATCGTGCCGCCGGAGTCGACGTGCCGGCGCACGAAATCGAGCGGGATGCCGGCGCGCTCCGCGATGTCGTAAGCTTCGCGAACCTCGCGATCGGACATCACCTGCCGCGCACCATCGTTCTGCGGCGAGCGCACGTCGATCTGGCGAGTATTTTCATTGTTAGAATTATCGATCACTTCCGGGTCCATCCGGTTTCCTTTCAGGTGTGTGTTGAGAGTGGTCTGCGCCGAACGGATCAGCGCATCTGCGTCGGCGGGAACGGACACAAGGGATGCTTCCAGCAATTCCCATTCGTCCGCGCGCCAGATTTCGACATCATTTTCGATGCCGACCCGCGTCCAAACGTTGACGCGGTAGCCGACCGAAATCGCCGTAACCTCGCCGCGTGCGACCATGCCCTCGGCATTGCGACCGGCGTCGGTTTCAGAAAATTGGATACGGCCAAGCAGTTTGCCGCCTTCGATCCATGCGTCAGTGACGACGCCCAAGATGGCATCGACCGAAGATCGATCATGGCTGTCGAGCAAGCGAACCTGCCCGAGCGCCACACGGCGAAGATCGATCGCATCCGTTGCGATCGATAGTTCCTCGAAGGCCCCAAACCTCGGAACGCGCGCGCCGACGGACAAGACGGCGATAACCGTTCGCGTTTTTGGGTTGTAGGTGCTCGATGCAAATCGAGCGGCGGTGTCCTCGCTTGCCAAGCGCACGGCCGCCGTGCCGGCCCGGAATGGTGCGCCGAGCGTGGCGCGCGCGGCAGTGTTCGCGGCCGGCGAGCGCCGGCGCGGCTTGTCAGTTCTGGTCATGATGATGATTGTCCTAGTGGCGCGACTGGCCCAAGGGATCGACCAGTTCCAGCAATTCATCCGCAACCGCATAGCGGATCGCGCGGACGATCGTGATGATGCCGGCTGGGATTCCGGTGCGCTCAGCGGCGGTTGTGACTGTTATCCGCTCGCCAGCGGCAACCAGCGCGAGGATTGATGCGATTTGCTGTTCAAGATCGGCAAGGCTTCCGGGTCACCGCCAGTCCGCCGGCACCGGGAAGGTGATGTTAAAGCGAGCGGCATTGTTGCGGATGTCACGGAGAACAGTTGATGCGTTCACCAAGACAAGCCGCGCTTTCTGTTGCTCGACATCCGCCTTGAGTTGTCCGAGAACACTCACAAGGTCGCCGCCGAGATTGCGCCCGCCGCTGTTGCGCCCGCCTTGGTCGGTGTAGCCCAGATAACCGACCCAAAGATCGTGCGGCGACGGCTCGCCGATCGTTGGCGATGCCAACCAATACATGTGCCCGATATCGCCGGCGTTGCACTCGACGATTTTCGCGGCGGTTGCGGCGCTGGAGCCATCGGCGTATCCGATCTCCATCATCAAACGCTCTTGGACGGCGATGAGAAGGACATCGACGGGCGAAAACCAATTCCACCCGCGTTCCTTTGCGCGATCCCGAATTTCGTCGGTTGCGCCTTGAGACGGCACATTGACGGTCGGCAGTTGGTCCCGCCGCGCCCGAGTCTTGAATGCCGCAACGGGAATGCCCGTCATGGCGCAAACGTCCTGTCGTGTAAACATGGTGATATCTCCTATGTTGTGAAGTGAGATTGCATGGCCGTGGCCATGTGACGTTCAGCGCCCCGATTGAGCCGCTGCATTCCATGGTGGCCGCAGAAATGCAAAAACCCGCCTCGAATGGGGCGGGTTCTTTTTCCCTAGGCTAACCTAAAGAGATCGACTGCCGATCCGTGTAGCGCCTGTTGGCGCCGTTCTGTGGCAGCTTGCATCAGTGCGGGGGTTGATAGAATGGACTTCCGTTCCGGTCAAACACCCCCCGCACGAGTTTGTAAGAAACCCCTTAGTTTGCAGCGGTTCGGCGCAACTTTTCCCGGCCCTTATTCATCAGGTCGCGGGCCGTTATCGCGCTCATTGATGCGAGTTGGTGTCTTGTGATGCCTTTTGATCCGTCCGGGGTTATGTCAAGACTTCCCCATGAAATCAAACTACCCGGACACGGAATCGCAGCAAACCCCTTAAACCACAGCGGTTCGGCGCATCGTTTCTCCAACCCTCTTTGATCAGGCCGAGACCGTTTTCGCGCTCATTGATGCAGAGTTGGTGTCTTGTGACGCCTTTTGATCCGTCCGGGGTTATGTCAAGACTTCCCCATGAAATCAAACACCCCCCGCACGGAATCGCAGGAAACCCCTTTGATTGCAGGCGATCAGTGCATTTTCTCGAGAGGAAATGCGCGGGCGATTCGCCCGCGCTTCTCGAAAGCGTCTTTAGGCCGCAACGCAACTTCCAAGTTGTGAGTGCCACTTGGCGCGGGTCGCCTCATGCCGTGCAGCCCGCGACGCATCGGCGCGAATGCGTTGATCAATTTCGACGTCGATCGCCTCGCGTGAGTGGAGGTAGAGCGGCGTCGTCTCGCCCGTTTCCTCATCTCGATAAGTTGCAAAACGCACGCGAGGGCAAGATGCTGTGTTCTTAGTCATAAAGAAAACGTTTCGAGTTGGCTTCTACAGCCGGCGTCGGGTGCCGGCCCGGCAGCCGGGAGGTCGAAACTGCTCGAAACAGGTGGACGCGCTCTTAAGCCTTCGCTCTGGACATAGCGCGGCCCTCCCAGCCAAGCGGCCAAGTTGATCCGCCGTCGAGGGCGGAAACCGCGGCAAGTTTGGAAACGGTGCTGTTCGAGTCCGGGCTTTCGACACCCGCAGCAACCATTCCTGTTTTGTCAGACTCGCGCAAGATAGTGCATAATGCACTAGTTTCCTGCCGCGCGAGCGAAATGCTTGTCAGCGTCAACAGGGCGCATCAAAGTCTTGCTGGCAGGGCTCAAGGCTGAGGTAGGCGCCAACTCAGTCAAGCGATTCTTAGACCTACTCACCCGCGGCTAGGCTAGAAGTGTCGCTCTTGCCAGAAGGCATTCTCTTTCGCCTCTTTATCCCAACTGAGAACATTGGCGCGATCAGGTCCTCATACAATTTGAAAAGATGCTCAACCCGCTCACCGTCGCTTCCAAACGGCTCCTTGCGATAAATACGATCGACAGCAACATCAAGTGCCCGATGAGCCTTAAGTAAGACGGGCGGCATCGAGGTCGCATCGTAAATGTCTGCAAGGGATGAATCAGGGAATTGCTTGCGGGCATCGAGAACAGCTTTTGCCAAAGTGCGAACCTTCTCCACTTCTTTCTCTCCCGGAGCAGCCGGCCAAGGAAAGGCGTTATAGTTGATGCCTATGGAATATTGAAACCGGCTCTCCAGTCGCCCGCCTACGAACGTCGTCCATGCCATGTGCATGGCGGAGGACATCACTCCAAACTGATACAGATCGGCATCCTTGATGAATCGAAGCTTGTTGCTCGGTATAATAGGCGGTTCTAACCACCCCATAGGAATATATCTTCGGGTCTCTGAACTGACCTCTGGCACCACCAAAATCGGGGATTTTGGGATTACAGTAACGTGAAATTGCGCTGGTGTATCCGCCAAGCCTCGCGCCGATATTCCGGGCTTCTTTGCTTCCTTGTCCTGCTTTCGTTTTGCCGGACGTCGGCCTAATCGATACTCACGAACGAACTTTAGCCGCTCCGATACACTGGACATCGCGCGAAGCTGTGCCGGACTCGCCTCTTGAAGAGCCAAAATCCAACGCGTTCCGCCGTTCAAATATTCCTGTCCCCCAATAAACGGTTTTACAAAGGGGCGTGCGCTCGGACATGCTGCCAAAAATTCCGCCTTCTCCTCGGGAGTATCGAGAATCAGGTATCCACCGTCGATTGGCTTAGAGCCAATGATCATCGCTGGTGCTCCTGAAATCGAGCGAGAGAGTTCGCGGACGACGAGATGCTTGTCCCGAAGGCGAGAGGCATCAATCAGGTAGGGAGAAAGCGCCGAATGGCTGCTTTCGACAGGGTCGCCATCGATCGTGAGATAAGAGAACAGCCGCTTTTGGCTTGGTTCTTGATTCCGTTGCGACAGGCCGATGATTACGCAATGAACGTGTGCCTGCCCTCTGGCGTCGGACAACCATTGAAACGTCCGGTGCGCAAAGCTGATCTCTAGCTTGCATCGATCAAATAACACTGGCCACAGTTGGCCTACCTGCTCGCCTTGCGTTACAGAATTTGTCGCCACGAACGCAATCCGCGCTCCTGAACCCTTTGTAAATTGGCCCGCTTTTATGAACCAAGCACAAACGTAGTCTAGCGAACCGCCCGATCCCCCAAGCGCCGCTATTCGGCGAACCTGTTCGCGTTGCTGCTCGCTTTGATATTTGGCTCCGACAAAGGGTGGATTTCCAAATACGAACGAGCACTTGTCAGCCGAAATCACCTGAGACCAATCTGTCTCTAGCGCGTCTGCATGCCTAATGTTGGGAGACTTTGTCAGGGGGATTCGCGTATATGCCTCGCCGAAAGCAGCAGAAAGCCTCACGTTCTCAATGTGATCTGTCATCCACATCGCAACTTCAGCGATGCGCGCTGGAAATTCCTCGATCTCGATTCCATAAAATTGGTCAACATTCACCCTAGTGTACAGCCCGATGTCGGTTACACGTTGCTCAGGATGAAGTTCTTTCAGAATCCTCGTTTCGAGTTCCCGCAGCTCGCGATAGGCAATAACCAGAAAGTTGCCACATCCACACGCTGGATCGAAAAAGGTCAGTTTGGATAGTCTCGTATGGAATTCATCAAGAGCTTTGTCGCGTCCACGCTTAAGCGACGTGATCCGTTCGAACTCCGCCTTCAGGTCGTCCATAAAAAGCGGTTCGATAACTTTGAGGATGTTCTTTTCTGAAGTGTAGTGCGCTCCTTTTTTTCTTCGCTCCTCCGTATTCATTACAGATTGGAATAGTGCGCCGAAAATTGCCGGAGATATTGCTTCCCACTTGAACCCACAGGCTGCAAGAAGCTTGTTACGCATGTCGCGATCGAAGTGCGGGAGCGGTAGATTCTCCGCAAATAGGTCGCCATTCACGTACGGAAACTTGTTTAGCTCAGCGCTGATGGTTTTGTGTCGAGCATTTTCCTTAGTATTGAGCACTTGGAAGAGAGCGGCCAACGCTCCGCCGACGTCGGCGCCATCTTCGCGAGTGTTTGCGACGTATTCTTCGAATATTCCGAGAGGCTGGAAAATGCCGGTGTCATCGGAGAAAAGGCAAAAAAGCAACCTTACGAGAAATCTCTCAAGGTTATGTCCGTCATAACCGGAGGCTTCGAGTGCATCGTGAAGTGCACCCATGATCTCCGAGGCCTGAATGTTCGCGGGGTCTTGATCGCGGAAAAGTCTCCGCTCTAATCCGACTATGAACCCAAAGGATTGGACGTGATCGGGAAGCTGGTCGAGCTTGAAGACCAGCGGCTTATCAGGATCAATATCAAGATCGTAAAGCTCGAAGTTTTGAAAATCTGAGAGCAGGATGTATCGCGGAAGCTCTTCTTCTTTGAGGCCAGGAAAATACTTTAGAGCTTGCTCCCTAGCCGGCTTCAGGTCCTGCCCTTTGGATTTCTGCTCGATAAGAAGCTTTCCCTTCCAAAACAAATCAAGAAAGCCGCGCTTGTTCTCGGGCAGCTTGACGCCGTATTCGAAGCTGGCCAGACGCCTGCGCGTTACACCAAACAGCTCAAAGAACTCGTTGTAAAAGGTCTGAGTTTCTCCCCGCTCGTAGTGGGCATCTTTCCATTCCTCCGCGAATTTTGCGGCGCGCGCGCGAATATCGTTCCAGTCCAGCCGAGTTGCCATGCGATTCCCCTGCCACTAAACAATCAATAATTGCGGTGCCTTAGATGCACAATGGGGAAATCACCGCGATCGGGCCTTCTCCAATCCAAGGGAACCGAACAGCTTCGATCGCTGGCTCAAGAAGCCATAGGCCTTGTTGTACCCTTTCCTTTGAGAGGGTTGGCGAAGCCACCGGGCTGACAAACCTTGTCAACCGTGTCAACTCAGGATTCACAAGCTGTGACTGGTGAATTCTTGGGGCGCGCTTGGGCCGTAGGCGGTGGGTGTCCGGGAAGGACCCGCTGCCTAGTAGGCTCCCTTCGCCTGCCGTTCCGCGATCCGCTTGCCAAACTCGGTGACGCCCCACGCCGGGAGACCGCCGGTTGCGCAAATATGATGGCACTGCACGAGCCGGTGCCGGAACAGTTCATACAATTCAGGATCAGCGCGCTCGCTCGCGCTCATGAACCATCCATTCGGGTAGATCGCGAGCGCCCGCAAAACGTGGCGCTGCTTGATAGTCATCGACTTTGCGAATTCGATTTGGTCTTTGGTCAACTTGCTCATTGGATACTCTGTAGACATGTCCAAGCAGTCCAAGCACCGTTGAGGCGCTTGGACTGCGAGAAACGGCTTTATTTTGCGGGTTGGTCTAGGGTGTCCAAGGAGTCCAAGGACTTTGATAGGGTTGAGGTAAAACAAAAGCCGGCCTCAGGGCTGAGACCGGCTTGCTTCGCCTACGCGCGCGCGACCTAGACTCCCTAGACACCTTGGACGCGGGCCTTATTTTATAGGCTAAATTGAATTTCCACAGCTTGGACGGCCCTTGGACGCGCCTAGACCGGAGCGACATCATCCGGGTCAACCGGCTGCTGCGCTCGCTCGCCCTCTCCCGGGGGGAGCGCCGGCCAAGGGACAGGCTGGCCAAGCAGATCATCGAATGCCGCGCGGCACTCGTCAAGCGACGGTAATTCGTAACACCATACGCGCTTCATCACACCGGGCTCAGTTTCCATTGCGGGCCGAATTTTGCGGAGATCGGGCACAAGCTTTGCGAGGCGCTTGCCAAACTCGGCAGTGCCACGTTTGCGGCCGACACCGATGGCTTTGAGGTACTCGCTGTAGAGATGATCACACACGATCCGGCTTGGCCACTCGCCGCCTTCGTGAAGCCGATTGAACCAAAAGTCATCGATCGTATCGAGGGACCGAATCTTTTGCTCAAGCAGCGCTTGCGTTTGCGGAAGATGCCTCAGGTTCACCTGAGACAGATCGAACGTCTGCAAGTCGTGAAGCAACCGCTCGCGCCCGCCGTTGTTCAATTCCTCATCCATCTCGGCGAAATATTCGTGATCTTGGGCGCACCGAGGGTTTACGTCGAGGACAACAAACCGGCGTTCATCCATGCCGGCAGGGACAACCCAACTCTCGTTTGATGTCATGATCACGCGAACGAAATTGCGCATGCGGATCGCGTTGACGCCCTTGGACTCAATCATCTGCATTTCGCTCGTGATCAAGCCCTTGAGCCGTCCCTCGGCCGCCTTGTCGCCCGCCCAAATCGCTTCCTCGGCCTGCAACAGCAAGCAACTCGCCATATGCTCATTGAATTGGCCGGTGATGTATCGGGCGTCATCCACCTGAAAGTAGTGCGCCGGGATCAACGATCCCAGCACTTCACCGACCTTGCTCTTGCCAGTCCCGCGTCGGCCGATCAGCACGAGGGCCGTACCGGGCCGCTCGCGCGGACGTTGGACGAGGTGCGCCATCCAGCCGAAAACGTATTTGAATAGCTCGGGATCGCCGTCGCAGACGTTGTTGAGCAGATGGTCGCGAAAGATATCATACGATCCCGCCGGCGAGGGCGTCACATCGAACCCACGCCAGAAATTGAGATAGTTCGGTGTGCCCTTGGCGCCATCCGGATTGGGGAAAAACTCAATTCCCTCGTACTGCCGGCGATCGGGGTGCCGCTGCCAAGCCTGCGCCCAGGTAACAGCCCGAATCTTGCCGTCCGATCCCTTGATTTCCGTGCAGGTGTTCGCGAACCAGAGGTTCTGGGACTCGAACGACATCACCCGCACCCGGTCATTGACCGGGCCGGCGGCCTGTTCATTCACCACCACGGTCTTACCGCCCCAAATGGCCACGGCGTAGCTACGGTTGATTTCCTCAACATCGAACCCCCAAGAGCGCGGGGACGCGTTTGGCGCATCCCCGGCGTTCCTATCGCCGCCTTGCTCCCCCTCCCGGCCGGCACCCGGCTCGGACGGGTAGGTAGCCGACAGGTCGTCGTCGGCGTCGTCGGATTCGATCCATCCGGCGATTTTCTCGTGCGGCGGCGGCATGTCGTCGGAAACGGGTTTTGCGGCGGCCTCGGGGAGGCCACCGTTTGAAATCTCGGTCATGTCGGTCTTTACCTATGGGACGCCAAGCGGCGTCCTCAATTCCGGGGCTTAGATCCCGTTGAATTCATGCAGCAAATCGAAGTCGTGGTAACCGCAGGGGGGGCTTGTTGCGGGTCCCCGCAACCAAATTCGGATTGACCGGATCCGATGACACGAAAATGGCCCGCGCGATGCGGGCCATTTTTGTTTGGCGATGGGATCGCCGCGCTACCTCGCCGCGGTCTGCCATGCGAGCAGTCGCTGCTCGACGAGCGAGACCTAAACCTCATGGAACGCGATGGTGTGATTTACGTAGGGCGGCGATCGGGTTGGGGTTGAGGCTCTTCGGTCAAAGCACAAGACGCCGGAATGACTAGGTTAGACCAGCGGGCGTCATGACTGCCAGGGTTTGTGAAGCTTGAGGCGGAATCCGCCGTCAATCCTCAGCGCTGCCCATCGTGCACTGAGATATCCGATACGGCGAGGCCCCCGATCCGCGCATGAGGTCTGCCGCCGGTCGCCATCACCAGGCCGAACGCGATCTCGTCACGCCTGGGCGCATCCCAGATCGTCATCTCAGCCGTGCTGAAATGACTGCGGACGTAGGCCGCGTGGATATGGCCGAGCGGCACCATCAGGCGCGTGCCGGCGCCGCCAATGGTCTTCGCCGCCGGCACGATCGCTTTGGGCTGCCCCAGCACCTCGCGCATGCCCTGGCCGCCGGCTTCGTGCCAGACGGCGCCGTGCTCGAGCTCGCCGTCCTCGCCGACGATGATGCCCTTGCCATAGGCTTCGATACGCTCGGCGCCGCCGAGCTGCGCGATCAGTCGGCTCGCGAGCTCGCGGCCGAGCTCACGCAAGGACGCCTGGAACGGCATCAGGTCAGGCTCATAGCGGCCGGTGAACGGATTGCGGATCACTGCGACCGCGGTCCCCACCAGCAGCGGCTTCTCCAGCCGGGGGCCGCGCTCGTGCAAGATCGTCTCGACACTAAGTGCGGTCTTGCGAATGTCATATGACAGCATGCCGGGCTTATGCCTCATCCACGACCGGATTGCGCAGCACACCAATGTTCTCGATCTCAACCTCCACGACATCGCCCGGCTTGAGAAAGATCGGCGGCTTGCGTGTGAAGCCGACGCCAGCGGGTGTACCTGTGACGATCACATCGCCCGGAACGAGGTCGAAAATGGTCGAGGAATATTCGATCAGGCGCGGGATCGAGAAGATCAGCATCGAGGTGTTGGAGGACTGCATCACCGTTCCATTGACGCGGGTCTCCAGCTTGAGATTGGTCGGATCGCCAATCTCATCGGGAGTGGCGAGCCACGGTCCGAAGGGGCCGGTGCCGACGAAGTTCTTGCCGGAAGCGATCTGCTGCGCATGGCGCTGCCAGTCGCGCACGCTGACGTCATTGTAGATCGAGTAACCCGCCGCGTGACTCCAGGCCTCAGCCTGGCTGATGTGACGGCCGCCCTTGCCGATGACGACCGCAAGCTCGCCTTCCCAGTCGAAATTGTCCGACACCTTCGGCCGGATCACCGGGGCATTGTGGCCGACCTGGGAGCGCCAGACCCGCAGGAAGATCGGCGGAAACTCCGTGATCTCGCGCTTCATGCCGAAGGCCACCGCCTCGTTGTGGTGGTCGAGGTAATTGCGCACGGCGCAGACGATCTTTTCCGGGCGCGGGATCACCGGCAGATATTTGACGTCGCTCAGCGCTATCGTCGGCTTGTGCCCGGCGACGATAGACTCGCGGCGCGCGTAGTCGTCGCTGCCGAGGAAGTCTGCCAGCGTCGGGTACTGGGGCAAGGCGCGGCCGAGATCGATGACGCCATTTTCGACGACAGCGCCCCAGCTTTCCCGGTTTCCGTCCAAGAACGACAGCAGCTTCATGGTCTCGCCCCAAGGGTTTGCGATTTTCGATGAAGTGTATTATTTTCGAAAATCTCTCGCGAGGCAAGCCCGCCCGCGTGAAAATGTCCATACTGCCTATTCAGAGTCGAGCAGATGGCCGGCGTAAGTCGCCACGTTGTCGAAGGTCGAGCGGATATGCGCCTCGATGAGCTGCACGGCGAGATCGGCGTTGCGCGAGATCGCCGCCTGCATGATCGCCTGGTGCTCGCCGGCCTTGTCGCGCGGGCGAGGGCGGAGATTGGCGGAGAGGTGCCGGTAGCGCTCGGCGCGATCAAACAGCTCGGCGCGGATGGCGAGCAGCGTTGCCGAGCCGCAGGCGGAGACCAGCGCCTGGTGGAACTGGCGGTGGGCGATCTTCCATTCGGGATCGCGCAGGGGATGCTCGGGATCGCGCTGCTCGATCCGCTTCAGGCGGTGCAGCGTCGAGATCACGGCGATTTCCCAGTCGTCATCGCCGCGCTCGATCGAGCGGCGGATCAATTCCACCTCAATCAGCACGCGGGCATCGGTGACCTCCACCAGATCCTGGCGGCTGACTGGGGCGACGCGAAACCCGCGCTGCTCCTGGGCGTCGACGAGGCCCTCGGCGGCGAGCGCCGTCAGCGCCTCGCGCAGCGTCGTAAAGCTTGCGCCGAAGCGTTCGCGCAGCACGTCGAAACGGAGCGGCTCGCCGGGTGCCAAGCTGCAGGCAATGATCTCCTCGCGCAGCCGATGGGTGATGTCGGCGGCAATGGTCTTGCCGAATTCCTTGCGGGGACGAATGGCGCTGTCGGGCATGGGCCTGCCAATGAATCGATGGCCCAAGATGCCGCGGCAACGACCATCTTGCAATAATTTTCGCAAACGGTATGATTTTCGAAAATGACGTTTTGAAGAGGTCTGGGGAGCGTGGAGACATGAGGGCGGTGTTGGTGCGTCAGCCAGGTGGGCCGGATGCACTCGAGGTGGTCGAGGTTCCCGTGCCCGTGCCGGGCGCAGGACAGGTGCAGATCCGGGCGGAGGCATTCGGGGTCGGGCAGCCCGACGCGCTGATCCGGCGCGGCGTGTACAAATGGATGCCGCTGCTGCCGGCCAATCCCGGCAACGACGTCGCCGGCCGCATTTCCGCGCTCGGGCCCGGCGTCGAGGGATTTGCAATCGGCCAGAAGGTGCTGCTGAGCGCGCGTGATCTGTCCCAGCGCGGCGGCTGCTACGCCGATTATGTGGTCGCGCCTGCGGACGCCGTTCACGCGTTGCCCGACCACGTCGATCTGCAAGCCGCCGTGTGCCTGTCGAACTACCAGGTCGCCTACACGCTGCTGCACGAGTGCCGCCATCCGCGCGCACCTAGCAGCGTGCTGGTGATCGGCGCCGCCGGCGGCGTCGGCACCGCGCTGGTGCAGCTGGCAAAGCTCGCCGGGATGACCGTGATCGGCACGGTCTCGACCGAGCAGAAAGCCGCTTTCGCGAAGGCCAACGGCGCCGATCACGTTATCTTCTACCGCAGCGAGGATGTGGTGGCGCGGACGCGCGAGCTGACCAAGGGCGAGGGCGTCGGCCTCGTGCTCGATCACGTCTGCGGGCCCGAATTCACCGCCTATCTCGGCGCGCTCGGCAAATGGGGCACGCTGCTGTCGTACAATGCCTTCGCGGGGCTGCCGGAAGAAAACCTGATGGTTGCGATGCGCAACCATCTCGATATCTGTCCGGCGGTGCGCTGCTTCTCCTTCCACATCTACGACCATGATCGCGACGGTCGTCGCGCCCTGATGCGCAGCGTGATCGAGGCGCTGGGTCGCAATGCGATCAAGCCGGCGATCTCGGCGGTGCTGAAGCTCGACGAGGTCAGGAAAGCGCATACGCTGCTGGAGCAAGGCTCCGCGCTCGGCAAGATCATCATGACGCCATGAGGGGCTGGACCGCACGATGACACAAGCACCCATTGCACGCCTCACCCGGCTGCGGCACGCGACCTTCACCTCGCCGGATCCGGAACGGCTGCTCGACTACTACCGCGGCGTGATCGGTCTTGGCCTAGTCGCTCGCGACGGAGGCCGCCTGTTTCTCGCCAATGAGTCCGAGCAGCTCTCGCTGGTAATCGAGCCCGGCGATGCCGCGCTGAAGAGCATCGCCTTCGAAATATCCCCTGACATCCAGATCGAGGCGCTCGGCTCTGCGCTGAAGCAGGCTGACTTGCGGCCCGAGCTTCACAGCGATCCCTTGCCGGGCATCTCCCGCCTGCTGTCGTTCAGCGATCCCGAGGGGACACGCTTCGAATTGATCCAGGGCTGGACGCCGACCCCCGCGCAGGAGCGCATCGCAGGGCTCGCCGTCAGCAAGCTCGGCCATGTCGCGCTGCGCACGCCCGATCCGCAAGCAGCTTCCGAGTTCTACGCCAATGCGATGGGCCTGCGGGTCTCCGACTGGATCGAGGACCGCTTCGTCTTCATGCGTAGCGGCTTCGAGCACCACACGCTGAATTTCGCCCGCGCGCCGGTGCGCAATCTTCATCACTTCGCCTTCGAGCTGCGGGGCCCCGACCACATGCATCAAGCCTGCGACCATCTCGCGCGGCACAAGGTCCCCGTGCTCTGGGGGCCGGTGCGTCATGGTCCCGGGCACAACACCGCGATCTACCACCGCAATCCCGACGGTCACCTGGTCGAGCTGTTCTTCGACCTCGACCGCATGACCGACGAGGCGCTCGGCTATTTCGAGCCGCGTCCGTGGCATCGCGATCGCCCACAGCGGCCAAAAGTCTGGGTCGGGCTGCCGCGCGACGTCTGGGGCATGCCGCCATCGCCTGAATGCACGGAGTTCGCGCGGTAGCGGCTCAACGACGACTTGAAGATCGCCGCACACATTGCGGCCAACGACACAATAACCAAACGGGAGAAGCATCCATGGGTCGGATCAAGCGGCTTGCTGCGGCCATTTTTCTGCTGGGCTCTTGTCTCGCGACGGGTCCGGCGTCGGCGGACACTTATCCGTCGCGCCCGATCCGTCTGCTACACGGCTTTGTCGCGGGCGGCGCGGCCGACACGCTGTCGCGCATCATCGCCGATGGGCTCTCGAAGAAGCTCGGGCAGCCGATTGTCATCGAAGCGAAGCCCGGCGCCGGCGGCAACATCGCGGCAGACGCCGTCGCAAAAGCAGCGCCCGACGGTTACACGCTCGGCCTTGTCACCGGCGCGCACGCGATATCGGCGGCGACCTACAAGAGTCTCAGCTATCAGCCGGCCGAGAGCTTCGACATGATTTCGACGCTGGTCTATTACGCGCTTGTCATCGCGGTGCGTAGCGATCATCCGGCCAAGTCGCTGGGCGAACTCATTGCCATGGCCAAAGAGAAGCCCGGGACTTTGAGCTTCGGATCGGTCGGCTTTGGCAGCACGCATCATCTTGCCGGCGAACTGCTCAATGCGATGGCCGGCATCGACATCATGCATGTGCCTTATCGCGGCGATTCCCAATCGCTCACCGCGCTGCTCGGTGGTGAGGTGCCTGTCGTCGTCGGCACGCCCGTCCTGCTCGCGCCGCAGATCCAGAGCGGTGCGATCCGCGGCCTGGCGGTCACGTCGCCGAAGCGGACCGCGCTGCTGCCGGATGTGCCGACCGTCGAGGAAGCTGGCGTCAAGGGATACGACGTGCGCACATGGGCAGGACTACTTGCTCCCAAGGGAACGCCACCATCCGTCGTCGGCGCCCTCAATGCCGCCACGCTCGACGTACTGAAGGATCCGGAGCTGAGGCAGCGTCTCGAGACCGCCGTTGGAGGTGAAGTCCGCGGAAGCACGCCCGACGAAATGAAACAGCTGATCGGGTCCGAAATCGCCAAATGGTCTGCGGTGGTGGAACGAGCCAAAATTCCGAAGATCTGACCGAACTCGTGTTCATGGAGGTGGGGATGCTGAGGCGACGTCAGGTCCGGGCAGGCCAGCTTCATCTTCACCTCGATCTGATTGGAAATTGAGCCCACCTCACCGTGCCGCCGCTTGCCATGCGAGCAGTCGCTGCTCGACGAGCGAGACCGCAATCGACGTCAAATATCCGGTCGCACCGAGCAGGATGACGCCGGCGAAGAGGTCGGCGGATCGGAACGCGCGTGCCGAGAGCAGGACCCAGTGACCAAGGCCGTCGAGGCCGGCCAGGATCTCGCAGACAACCGAGAGGATCAGCGCGACGGTCAGGCTGAGCCGCATGCCGGCGAGGATGTCCGGCAATGCCGAGGGCAGGGCGATCTTGGCGATGATGGCGGCGCGCGACATCTGCAGCGAGCGGGCGACCTCGTAGAGCCGCGGCTCGACCGCGGCAAAGCCGTGAATGGTTGCGAGCATGATCGGCCAGATCGCGCCGAAGGCGATCACGAACAGCGCCATGCCTTGCGTCAGCCCGAGCATCGCGATCGCGACCGGGATGATCGCCGAGACCGGCAGGGGCCTTAAGAATTCCAGCGACGGCGCGACATAGGCCCGCATCATCTTGGACGAACCGATCAGCGCGCCAAGCCCAATGCCGGCGATCGAGGCGGCGAACCAGCCATAGGCCATGTGCTCCAGCGTGCCGATGAGCTTGCCTGCGAGATCGCCGCTGGAAAAGCCGCGCACCAAAGCGGCCCAGGCGCGGTCCGGACCGGGCAGGAACACCGGCGACACCAGGCGCAGGTCGGCGACGAGTTGCCATGCCGCGATGAAGCTGCCTGCGACGAGGACGCTTGCGACACGCCAGAGGATCGCCGCGCGCTTCATGGATTGTCTCCGGCGAGCGCGGCGCGGCCGAACAGGCGGCGCTGGGCTGCGATCAACAGGATGTTCAGCGCGTAGCCGATCGCGCCGATCCAGACGAGATAGGCGAGCATCAGGTCGGCGCGCAGTGCCTGCTGCGCCAGCATGATCCCGGCACCCAAACCGATCGGGTTGATGGCGATCTCGACGGTGACCGCGACGATCAGGGCGATCCCGGCCGACAGGCGGAAGGCGACAAAGATCCGCGGCAGTGCGGCCGGGATCACGACCTTCGCGATCCGTTGCGGCGCGCTCAGCCGCAAGGCCCGCGACACTTCCATCAATCGCGGCTCGATGCTGCGCACCGCGCTGCGCGTCATGATCAGCATCGGCCAGACGCAGGCGAACGCCACGATCACGATCTCCATGCGGTAGCCGAAGCCGAGCGCGATCAACGCAATCGGCAGCAGCGCGATCGACGGAATCGGGCGGATCGCCTCGATCGTCACCTCCATCAGCCGGTCGAGGGGACGCGAAACGCCGAAGGCGATGCCGAGCGCAAGCCCGATGGCGCTGCCGATGGCAAGGCCTGCAAAGGTAGCGAACAGCGTGTCCCGGGTTGCGATCGGTATAGAGAGATCGGCAAGCGCCGCGGCCAGCGCCGCGAAGATCGCGCTCGGCGGGGCCAGGCTGTCGCTTTGCAGTTGGGTAAGGCGCGCCCACAGCTCGAACGTCAGCGTCAGCGCCAGCGGCAGCAGCAAGGGCTTGGTGCGGTCGAGGCTCAATGTTCGGTCGCCTTGATGAAGTCGAACAATTGCCGGCGCAGCCGCAGGAATTCCGGATGCTCGCGGGTGGCGAGCTGGTCGCGCGGACGCGGCAGGTCGACGTCGAGCTCGATCCCGATCCGGCCCGGATGCGGCAAGAGGCCGATGACGCGGTCGCCGAGATAGATCGCCTCGTCGAGATCGTGGGTCACGAAGATCACGGTCGTCTCGCTCGCTTGCGTCAGCGACAGGACTTCGTCCTGCAAGCCTTGACGCGTCATCGCGTCCAGCGCGCCGAACGGCTCGTCCATCAGCAGCGTGGTCGGCTCCTGCGCAAGGCAGCGCGCGATCTGCAGGCGTTGCTGCATGCCCCCCGACATTTCCGTCGGATATTTGTCGGCATGGCCGGGCAATCCGACCTTGCGCAGCAGCGCCTCGATGCGCGCGCCGCGTTCGCGCGCCGGGACACGCGAGGCTTCCAGCGCCAGCGAGATGTTTCCGGCCGCGGTCCGCCACGGCAACAGCGCCTTGCCGTAATCCTGGAACACGATCGCGACCTCACGCCGCGGCTCGGTGATCGGCTCGCCCTCAAACGTTACCGCGCCGCTCGTGGGGCGATAGAGGCCCGCGGCGAGCCGCAGCGCCGTGGTCTTGCCGCAGCCGGAGGCGCCGACGATGCAGAGGAATTCGCCCGGCCGCACCTGAAGATCAAGATTCTCGATGATGGTCTTGCCACCGAGCCGCAGCGTCGCGGCATTGAACGCGATCAGCGGTTTCTGCCGCCGCGCGGCGCGTGCCTCAATGAGCCTTGCAACGACGCTCATGATTCCTCCCCGCCCACCTGCGGATAGACGAAATCGATGGTCGAGTGCAGATGCGCTGCCAGCATTTTTTGCGCGGCGGCCACGTCGCGGGCGAGCACGTGGTCGGCGAGCATCTGGTGACTGCGGATGAATCTCTCGCCGCTGTCGATGGCGCCCATCATCACGCGGCGGTAGCGGTAGGCCTGGTCGTAGAGGTCGGAGTGGGCGGCCAGCATGCGCCGCGAGCCGCAGGCGGCGAGCAGCGCGGTGTGGAAGCCCTTGTGCAGCCGGTCGAACTCCGCCGCGCCCTCGCGGAATTCGTTGCCGGTGCGTTCGATGTGTCGGCGCATCTGGTGCAGCGCGCTGACGATGCCGGCCTCCCAGGCGACATCGCCATGGAGGATGGCGAGCCTGACGGCCTCGATCTCGACCGCCGTCCGCATGCAGGTGATGTCGGCGAGATCCTCGCGGCTGACCTCGGCGACGCGGAAGCCGCGCTGGCCGGTGCCGACGATCAGGCCGCGCGACATCAGCCGCGACAGGCCTTCGCGCAGGGGCGTGGCGCCAATATCGTAACGTTGCACGAGTTCGACGATGCCGAGCCGCGATCCCGGCGCGAGATGTCCGGCCAGGATGTCCTGCTCGATGAGGTTTGCGGCACGCTCGCTCAAGGTGCCGGCTTCCGTCGGCAGGCGTTCGAGAGTGCGCTCGGGAGCAGGCATCGTCGATATCCCTTAGTTCAGCACCAGTTTCGCGGTGTCGAGCTTTGATTGCAGCATCTTCTGCGACGACATCACCTCGATCCACCAAGAGAGGTTTTGCGGCTTGAGGTTCGGCTCGGACTGGTTCGGCGGCGTCGCCTTGACGAGATCGAGCGGCTGCTTGGTGAACTTGGCGATCGAGGCCGAGGCCTTCTCGGGGTCGCTGTTGACGATGACGGCGGCCTCCGCGATGGCTTCGCGGAATTTCTTCACAGTCGCCACATTCTTCTCTGCCCAGTCGCGCGATGCGGCATAGAAGATGATCGGATCGGTGCGGCCGAGCTCGGCGCCATAGCGCGCGCCGACCGAGCCGAGCCCCGCATTGCTCATGCGCGTGACGAACGGCTCAGCCGTGAGCACGGCATCGACACCGCCTGATTTGATGATATCGGACATGGTCGGGAAGGTGACTTCGACGAAATTGACGCTTCTGGGATCGACGCCTTTTTCGACCAGCCATTTCACGAACAGCACGTGGAGAAAGGCGTTCAGGCCAGGCGCGCCGACCTTCTTGCCGATGAAGTCCTTGGGATCCTTGATGGTGATGCCGTTGCGGACGAAGGCGGCGATCGCGGTGTTGGAGGTCTGGTTCATGACCGAGGCGCCGGCGATGGCGACGAGGTCGAGGCCGCCGTCGACGGCCTGGAGGAAGACGGTGGAGGTGGGGCCGCCGACTTGAATCGAGTTCGACAGGATTGCCGCAGGGATGTTGGAGTTGATCGCGATCGGCGTCATCTCGACGTTCAGGCCGTGCTTTCTGAAGATGCCTTCGTCCACTGCCACCATGGCCGACGCGCAGTCCGAGGTTGCGGTGCAGCCGATCTGGATCTTGGCCTGCGCCAGCACGGGCGCCGTGAAAGCAACGGACACCCCAAGGCCAACCGTGAGACCTGCCAATACCGCCCTGACCTGTGTTCCTCTCACAGCGCTCTCCCCAGTTTGTATTTTTCGGTCTTGTTTATCGATATTTTATCTGATCATATATTTCAAACGATAGCAAGGGGAGTCCAGGGTGAAGCTCGCAACATTCAGATCGGCCGGTCAGGAGAAGATCGGCGCCGTCCATGCTCATGACAGCCAGGTGTTCGACCTCGCCGCCGCGGCTGCGCGGGACGGCGAGGCCAATCCGGCCTTCGGCTCGATGCTGGCGCTGATCGACGCAGGTCCCCGCGCGCTCGATCAGGCCCGTGCGCTGTTCGACAAGCACGGCCAGGACGCGACGCTGTCGACGGCGGTCAGCGCCGTCGACATCCTCGCGCCGGTGCCGGAGCCCAGGCAGATGCGCGACGGCATGTCGTTTGCGCTCCACATCCTGCAAGCGCCGCGCGGGCAGCGGAAGCTCGCCGCACGCGCCAGGGGCGACATGGCAGAGTTGGCGCGCATCGACGCCGAGCCGCTCGGCGAATTGCCCGAGGTCTATCGCAAGCAGCCGATCTTCTACATCACCAATCGCTTCAGCGTCCGCGGCACCAACACCACGGTGAAATGGCCGCGCTACAGCAAGGTGATGGACTACGAGCTCGAATTCGGGATCATCACCAAGAACAAGGGGGCCAACATCACGCCTGCGAAGGCGAAGGATCACATCTTCGGCTACACCATCTTCAACGATTTCTCCGCGCGCGACGCCCAGCGCATCGAGATGGAGGGACGGCTCGGCCCGGCCAAGGGCAAGAGCTTCGACGGCGGGAACGTGTTGGGGCCGTGGATCGTGACGCCGGACGAGATTGGCGATCCTTACAAGCTGAAGATGGAAGCGCGCGTCAACGGCGAGACCCGCTCGAAGGGCGTCTCTGAGGGCATGCTGTTTTCCTTCGAGGAGATCATCGCCCATGTCAGCCAGGACGAGACGCTGATGCCCGGCGAATTCATCGGCTCCGGCACGGTCGGCAATGGCTGCGGCCTCGAGCTCGGCTGGTTTCTCGAGCATGGCGACACAGTCGAGCTCGAAGTCGAGAAGATCGGTATCTTGAAGAACCGCGTCGAGCGGCAAGACGCCTGAAGAGACGCCTGATTGCCGCCAACGAAACAATCAACGAGGAAGCGCCATGACGACCAAGCTGATCGACATTTCCGTCCCCCTGCAGAACGATGTGCCGGCCGACCCGCCCGGCAATCATCCGACGATCCAGTACATCAATCACCAGCAGGGCCTGCCGCGCATGCTGCAGTTCTTCGACGGACTGAAGGCCGAGGATCTGCCTGATGGTCAGGGCTGGGCGGTGGAGCAGGTCAGTCTCTCCACCCACAACGGCACGCATCTCGATGCGCCCTGGCATTTTCACCCGACCATGAACCGCGGCGAGCGGTCCTGGACCATCGACGAGGTGCCGCTGGAATGGTGCTTCCAGCCCGGCGTGAAGCTCGACTTCCGGCACCTGCCGGACGGCTATGTCGCAACGGCCAAGGACGTCGAGGCCGAGCTCAAGCGTATCGGCCACGAGCTGAAGCCGCTCGAGATCGTCGTGGTCAACACCAGCGCCGGCGCCAAATATGGCCGGCAGGACTACGTCACCTCGGGCTGCGGGATGGGCTATGAAGCAACCATGTACCTGCTCGAGCGCGGTGTGCGCCTGACCGGCACCGACGGCTGGAGCTGGGACGCGCCGTTCGTTCACACCGCGAAGAAATATGCCGAGACGAAAGACGCCAGCCTGATCTGGGAAGGCCACAAGGCCGGCCGCCATATCGGCTATTGCCATCTTGAGAAGTTGCATAATCTCGAAAAGCTGCCGTCGACCGGCTTCAAGGTGTCATGCTTCCCCGTGAAGATCGAGCGAGCCTCGGCAGGGTGGACGCGCGCAGTCGCGATTTTGGAGGGGTAGCTTTTTGAGGCCGGCGTTGGGCGCCTTTCCGAGGCCATCGCGGGACGGTCGAGCTAACCCGCCCCGTCCTTATTGTCTCTACCCTTGGTGGAATCGAGCCCGGTAGTCGTGCGGTAGCACGTTAAGGCGGCGACGGAACGCGCGACGCAGATGCTCTTCGCTCTGAAAGCCTGCGCGCGCGGCGATTTCCTTGATAGGGGAGGCGGACTCTTCCAGCGCGCGTCGGGCAGCCTCGACGCGAAGCTCTTCCACCGCCTTGGCGGGGGTGCGGCCGGTCTTCTGGCGAAACACGCGCGCGAAGGTGCGCGGGCTCATGCCCGCTCGTTCGGCGAGACTTTCGACGCGCAAATCGCGGCCAAGATTTTCCTGCATCCAGCTCGAAATTGTTTCGAAAGCCCGGTCTTCCGAGGCCTGAATTGACAGCGGCACGCTGAATTGCGCCTGCCCGCCGGGCCGCTTGAGGAAAACGACGAGGCGGCGCGCGATGCGCATGGCCTCGCGATGGCCGAGATCATCTTCCAGCAGCGCGAGCGTCAGGTCGATGCCGGCCGTCACGCCTGCCGATGTCCAGATGCCGCCGTCATGCACAAAGACCGGATCGACCTGAACCGAAACGTCAGGATGTTTTGCGCGCAGGAGGTCGCAGGAACCCCAATGGGTGACCGCGCGCCGCCCGCCCAGCAGCCCGGCCGCAGCCAAGACGAATGTGCCCGTGCAGACCGAGCAGACGCGCCTTGCCTTCGGTGCTGCCAAGCGAAACCAATCCACCAGCGCGGCTTCTGCAGCGGCGCGATGGACGCCGGGACCGCCACCCACCATGAGGGTGTCGATGTACTTGTGGTCGCAGTCAGCGAGGGCGGTCGTCATCACCTCCAGACCGGACGAGGTTTTGACCGGCCCGCCATTCAACGAGCAGATCTGCCAGACATAGGGCGCCTGCCCCGCTTTGGACGTTTCGCAAGCCAGCTCGAAGGCCTGTAGCGGCCCTGCGAAGTCGAGCAACAGGCAGTCGTCGAACAGCACGAAGACCACGCGGCGGGGGGCGTAACGGGCCATTGGCAGCGCCTTTACCAGGGAAGCTTGGCAGGAATTGCGTGTGTTATGACATTTCGGCAAATGCCCTCCGCTGTCAACATGGGTTTATCCATCGTGGGAGGGCTCCATGTCCGGCAAGCGGATCGAAATCGGAATTCTGTACTATCCCGGGATGACCCAACTGGACGTCACCGGACCTTTCGAAGTGTTTGCTCGTCTGCCGAACGTCCGCATGCACCTGCTGTGGAAGCGCATTGAGCCCGTCGTCAGCGACGTCGGTCTGCCGCTGCTACCAACCACGACGTTCGCCGACTGCCCGGATCTGGACGTGTTCTGCATCGGCGGCGGCCCGGGACAGGTCGCCACGATGGACGATGACGAGGTGATCGCGTTCGTTCGCGACAAGGGTGGATCGGCGCGCTACGTCACCTCAGTTTGCGCCGGCTGTCTAATCCTCGGCGCCGCAGGCCTGATCGATGGATACAGGTCAGCCTGCCATTGGCTGATGAGCGACCAGCTTGCGGCCTTTGGCGCAATCGCCGTCGACGAACGCGTCGTGGTCGACCGCAACCGCATTTCCGGCGGCGGTGTCACCGCCGGTATCGATTTCGGTTTTCAGGTCGCCGCCGAACTCTGCGGCGAAGAAGTTGCAAAAAAGCTCCAGCTGATGCTGGAATATCAGCCGCAGCCGCCGTTCGATATCACCGTGCAGAATGCGCCGCGTGAGCTGATTTCCCGCATGCGCCTCGAGGCCGAACCTTGGCTGCAAAAGCGCGCAGCCGCGGTGCAGAAGGCGGTTTCTAAACTCAAGGCGAAAGCAACGGCGGCTTAAGCTCGTTCGGGACAGGGAGGAAAGCCACAAGCGCCACTATTGGAAAGGTGTTCGCATGAACTGGCACGGCCGCATCGCTACCCTTCTCGTCGCCGGGACTCTCACCGCATCTTTTCCGACCGCGCGCGCGGGCGAAATATCCGGTGGCGTGGTCCGGATCGGCATCATCAACGACCAGACCGGACCATTGTCAGACCTGTCGGGATCGGGCTCCGTCACGGCGGCCACGATGGCGGCGGAAGACTTTCGGACATTGGTGCCGTCGATCAAGGTCGAGATTTTGGCCGCCGATCACCAAAATAAGCCTGATATCGGCATCGGCATTGTCCGCAAATGGTTCGACGTCGACGGCGTCGACATGATCGCCGACGTGTCCAATTCGGCCGTGGGGCTGGCGATCCAGTCGCTGGCCCGCGACAAGAACAAGATTGCGGTCTATTCTGCGGTGGCGACCACCGAACTGGCGGGCAAGCAATGTTCGCGAAACGGCTTGGCCTGGTTACACGATTCCTACAATCTGGTGTCGGGACCGATCCGCACCCTGGTCAGCCAGGGTTATGACACCTGGTTCTTCATCGCGGCCGATTACGCGTTCGGCAAGAACATGGTGTTGGAATCGCAGCGCGTGCTGGCGGCGGCCGGCGGCAAGTCGCTCGGCGCGGTGTATCACCCGATCGGCAACGCGGACTACAGCTCGTTCATCCTGCAGGCGAAGGCCTCCGGCGCCAAGGCGATCGCCTTCGCCAATGCCGGCGACCAACTCGTGAATTTGATGAAGCAATGGAACGAGTTCGGGATGAACACGGGAAGCCAGAAGCCCGTGGCCGAACTGATGTTTGACACCGACGTTCATGCCATGGGCCCGAACATTGCCAAGGGTCTGACCACGCTCACGGCATGGTACTGGGCTTTGGATGAGGAGAGCAGGGCGTTCGGCCAGCGCTTCTTCAAGCTTCGTAACGCCATGCCCACGGCGCCGCAAGCCGCGGTCTATTCCGGCGTCAGCCACTATCTGAAAGCAATCGCTGCCGTAGGCACGGATGCAACGGATCCAGTGCTGGAGAAGATGCGCTCGACGCCCGTCAACGATTTCTACGCACGCGGCGCGAGGTTGCGCGAGGACGGCAAGCTCGTGCACGACTTCTACCTTGTGCAGGTGAAGGATCTGTCCGAGGTCAAGGCGCCCTGGGAGTACTATAACGTGCTCGAAAAAGTTCCAAGCGGCGAAGTCTATGCCTCCTTGGCTGACAGTGAATGCCCGCTGGTCAAGCGCGGCAATTGAGCTTGGAGTGCCAAACCGCTACCTGATGGATCGTTGGTGATCGCGCGCTTGGTCGGTGCGCATCATGTCGCAAAAAACAAAAGTCCTAACAAGCCTCGACCGCGCAACTCGCTCGCCTCGGAAAGGCGCCGGTCAGATCCCGCCTGTCCGACCTCCTGCGATGATGGCACTATGCTCCTGTTTTGCCCGACGAAGCAAATCACGGGAGACCTCATTCGGAATGGGCGGCAACGGTCGCGGCCAAATCTCCTCGGTTCGCTTGGGCGAGCCGGACGGGCGGATCAAACCACGATCCCCCGGCTTTTCAGCTCCTGAAATCCTGCCCGACCCGCACCCAATCCCGCTCCCCACCTAACCCATTGATCTTGCAGCCGCCGTCTACTGTGCATGGGGTTGTTTTCGCGAGTTTTGATCTGCCCCGTTGCAATTTGACGGCGCTGACAGCGCCGATTACGTTCCGCGAAACTCGAAAGCTCGCAGCATTTGTGCTGAGCGAAAATTCCACGGGGAAGAAATGACCGGCGACACCGCAGCCACCATCTCGAAAGCGCGCGAGCATTCCATCGGCGATCTCCTGCGCCGCTCCGCAGGCCGCGAGCCGAACAAGCTCGCGGTGAGCTGCGGCGATGTCAGCTGGAGCTTCGCCGAGATGGACGCGATCTGCAACCGGCTCGGCCGCGGCCTGCTCGGGCTCGGCGTCAGGAAGGGCGACCGCCTCGCCGTGCTCTCGCGCAACTCGCACGCCTTCGCTGCGCTACGCTTTGCGGCGGCGCGGATCGGCGCGGTGCTGGTGCCGATCAACTTCATGCTCAATCCGGACGAGATCAATTTCATCCTGAAGAGTTCCGGCGCAAAGCTGCTCGCGACCGGTGCCGATTTCGTCGGGCCGGCACGCGCGGCGAGCGCGAAGGATTGCGCGGTCGAGAAGATGATCTGGCTGCCCGGTGAGGATCCAGCGGCGGCGCCTGCAGACCTCACCACCTTCGATGATCTCTTGCATCCCGACGGCTCGTTCCTGGACGCCTCTGTCGATAGCCGCGATCTCGCGCAGATCGTCTACACCAGCGGCACGGAGTCTCTGCCCAAGGGCGCGATGCTGACCCATGAAGCCGTGATGTGGCAGTATGTCAGCTGCATCATCGACGGCGGCATGAGCGTGGACGACAAGTTCCTGCACGCCCTGCCGCTTTATCACTGCGCCCAGCTGGATGTGTTCCTGGGTCCGCAGGTGTATCTCGGCGCCTCCGGCGTCATCACGGGCAAGCCGACCGCCGACAACATCCTGGCGCTGATCCAGGCGCACAGGATCACCTCGTTCTTCGCGCCGCCGACGATCTGGATCGCGATGCTGCGCTCGCCGAACTTCGACAAGACCGATCTGTCGACTTTGCAGAAGGGCTATTACGGCGCCTCGATCATGCCGGTGGAAATCTTGCTCGAGCTTCAGCGTCGTCTACCCGCCGTGAAATTCTGGAATTTCTACGGCCAGACCGAGATCGCGCCGCTCGCGACCGTGCTGCGGCCGGAGGATCAGCTCCGCAAGGCCGGCTCAGCCGGCAAGCCCGTGCTCAATGTCGAGACGCGCGTCGTCAACACGGCGATGGAGGACGTCAAGGTCGGCGAAGTCGGCGAGATCGTGCATCGCTCGCCGCATCTGCTCTCCGGCTATTACAACGATCCGGTCAAGACCGCGGCGGCATTCACCGGCGGCTGGTTTCATTCCGGCGATCTCGCCACCGTCGACGAGGAAGGCCACATCACCGTGGTCGACCGCGTCAAGGACATGATCAAGACCGGCGGCGAGAACGTCGCGAGCCGGGAGGTTGAGGAGATGGTCTATCGCATTCCAGAGGTCTCCGAGGTCGCGGTCGTCGGCCTGCCCGATCCGCGCTGGATCGAGGCGGTGACCGCCATCGTCGTGGTCAAGACCGGGGCAAGGCTCGACGAAGACACCGTCATCAAGCATTGCGCCGGCCAGATGGCCCATTTCAAGGTCCCCAAGCGCGTGATCTTCGTGGATAGCCTGCCGAAGAATCCGAGCGGCAAGCTGCTCAAGCGCGAGCTGCGCCAGCGCTTCCTCGGCGGCGAGACGCTCGACAAGGCGGTCCAGAAGAGCTTTGGGACGTGAGACTCTTGCCTCAATACTTCCTCACCGCCGCACCGAAGGCCAGCCACAGCGCGATCGACGCGAGGCCAAAGCCGCCGAGCAGCAGGAAGGTCGGTCCGTAGCCGATCCATTGCGCGATCCACCCGCCGAGGGCGGGACTGAGGCTCGCGCCGACGCCCTGCACGGTGATCACGGCGCCCTGGCCGAGATTGATGCGGCCGGTGCCGTTGAGCGCGCGCGCGACCATGCCGGGGACGGCGACCGTTTGCAGTCCGGTGCCGATGCCGTCGAGCACCTGCATCGGCACGACGCCCCACCATCCCGTGACGAAGAAGGCGAGCACGCCGCGGATGGGCAAGAACGTGAAAGATACCAGGATCACCGGCCAGTAATTGCGCTTGCTGGCGGCCTTCATCGCGATCAGCGAGGTCACGATCATCACGCCCTGTGCGATCACCACGGTGGTTGCGACGAAGCTCGGGCCGTTGGCCTGTCCCTCGGCGACCGCGGCAAGTCCGTATAGCGGCACGATCGCGGCATTGCCGAGGTGGAACAGCGCGAGGGCGAGAGCCAGCACGAGCAGCGCCTTGTGCTTCAGCAGCATCGTCATCGCATCCGGCGGCGCCTTGGAATCGTCCTCCTTGCTGCCGCGCGCGGCGCGATCGTCGATCGCCTTGGCGGGAATCATCAGCACGCAGGCGATGGCGATGGCACCGAATACGGCCGCCAGCGCGAATACGGCGACATAGCCGAACTTGTAGCCGAGATAACCCGACAATGCGGCGCCAGCCATATTGCCGGCATGGTTGTAGGCCTGGTTGCGGCCGTTGAGCGCATTGAAGCCCTTCTGCTTGGCGATGCCGAGCGTGATACCCGTGACCGCCGGCACGATTGCGGCGCTCGCCAGCGATTGCGCGACTTGCGAGAACGTCACCGCCCAGAAGTTTTGCGAGATCAGGATGATCGCGGATGCCGCGACCACGCAGATGCCGGGAATGACCACCCACAGCCGCTTGTTGCGGCTGGAATCGATGAAGCCGCCGATCGGCGTGGTGATCAGCATGCCCGCGACATTGCCGATGGTCATGGCGGTGCCGATCAGCCCGCTGGCCCAGCCACGCTCCTGGAGGAATACCCCGACGAACGGCCCGATGCCCGACTGCATGTCGGCCATAAAGAAGTTGAGTGCGAACAGGGGCCAGATGCGAGACGTTGAAGGGCGCGATGTCATCGAGACGCTGAACTTGATGCTGCCGATCGAACCGGATCTCACATGTGGCAGCACTGGGGGTGCCCGGGGCGGACCAGAACTTAACCTGCTCTCATCGCGTTGGTTCCGGCTGCTCTTGCGATCCGGCGGCTGCGACGTCATGTCTTGCAAGAATGGACTCATGACGGATCACCGCAATGGCCCTCTGGACCTGCGCAACCTGCGGCGCTCAATTCCCGGATAGCGTAAATCCCCCTACGGCCTGTCCGATCTGCGAGGACGAGCGCCAGTTCGTCGGGTGGAGCGGTCAGGCCTTCCTCACGCGCGAGGAGCTCGCGCGCAAGCACCGATTGGTGGGGCGCGACGATCTCGGCCTGACCGGGATCGGGATGGAGCCGAGCTTTGCCATCGGGCAGCGTGCGCTGCTGGTGCCCGACGGCGACGGCTGCGTGATGTGGGATTGCATTCCACTCGCGACCGACGAGGCCATCCAGCACGTCGCCGCACTCGGCGGCCTGCTGCGCACCGGCGGCCACTTCGCCGGCGCCACCGTGCTGCATTATGCGCGTGGTGCGGACGGCAAAGGCGCGCTGCTCACGGGGGACATCGCGCAGGTGACGATGGACCGGCGCTTCGTCAGCTTCATGTATTCCTATCCGAACTACATGCCGCTCAACGCCGCCGCGGTGCGGCGGATTGCGTCAGTCGTCGAGCCGCTCGCCTTCGACCGGGTCTACGGCGCCTGGTGGGGCCGCAACATCGCCAGCGGCGCCAAGGCGGCGTTTGCCGCGTCGGTCGCGCGCTATCTCGCGGCCATCGCCTGAGCCGGGTTGGGAATCGGATTTTTCTTGCCGGTCCCAAATAACTGTACTAAAAGTACATTATAAGGCGGGACGCATCTGGCCAAAGCGGGCATGATCGATGCATCGCGGACGCCGGGAAGACCTCCGTGAGCGGGAGCTGAGTGCATGACGGCGCAGCGCGATTACGAGATCTTCGAGGCCGGCGACGTCGCGCTCCAATCCGGGAGCGTTTTTCCCGCGCTGAAGCTCGCCTACAAGACCTACGGCACGCTGAGCCCGGCCAGGGACAACGTCATTCTCTATCCGACCTCGTTCAGCGCGCAGCACACCGACACGGAATGGCTGATCGGCCCGGACAGCGTGCTCGATCCCACGCGTTACTTCATCATCATCCCGAACCTGTTCGGCAATGGGCTGTCGTCTTCGCCCTCGAACACGCCTGCGCCATTCCCCGAGGTGAGCTATCACGACGCCATCGCGGTCCAGCACCGGCTGCTCACCGAACGCTTCGGCATCTCGAAGCTTGCGCTGGTCTATGGCTGGTCGATGGGCGGCATGCAGGCCTATCACTGGTCGGCGCTGCATCCCGACATGGTCGAGCGTGCCGCGATCGTCTGCGGCAGCGCCCGCTGCTCACCATACAATTACGTCTTCCTCGAAAGCGTGAAGGCCGCGCTCACGGCCGATCCCGCCTTCCGCGATGGCCGTTTCCTCGAAAGACCCGTCGCCGGCTACCGCGCCATGGGACGGGTCTACGCCGGCTGGGCGATGTCGCACGGCTTCTATCGCGACGAGCTCTGGCGCGAGGCGGGCTTCATCTCACTCGAGGACTATCTCACCCGCGCCTGGGACGCGACCTTCGCGCGGCGCGATGCCAACGATCTCCTGGCACAGATCGGCATCTGGCAGAATGGCGATATCAGCCGGTGTGCGTCGTTCGCCGGCGATCTCGATCGCGCGCTGGCGGCGATCAAGGCACACATGCTGCTGATGCCGGGCGCAACCGACCGCTATTTCGACGTGCACGACAACGAGGACGAGCTCGGCAAGCTCGTCAACGCGAGATCGGCCGTGCTGCATCCGATCCCATCGCTGCATGGCCATCGCGCCGGCAACCCCGTCAACAATCCGCGCGACCAGGCCTTCATCAAGGCCGAGGTCGCCGCGCTTCTCCGCAAGTAGGGCAGGCAACGATCATGAGCGACGCAACCGTTTCAGACACCAATCATCGCCTGAAGCCGCTGACGCCGGCCAAGCTGCGCGAATTGTCAGTTCGCTCCGACCTCAGGGGTGCCGCGCAGAGCCTCGGCCATTACGGCGTGATTGTGCTGGTGGGCGCGCTGATCTGGATGGTTTCGTCGAGCTGGGGCGCGCTCTGGGCGCTGCCGCTGATGGTGGTGCAGGGCTATGTCGTCGCCTTCCTGTTCATGGCGGTGCACGAGACCGCGCACAAAACGGCGTTCAGGAGCCGGGGCCTCAATCTCGGCGTCGGCTATCTGTCGGCCTTCATCATCGGGCTGCCTTACGAATATTACTGCCTGTTTCACTGGGACCATCATCGCTACACGCAGGACCCGGAACGGGACCCCGAGCTGATCGTCGGCGTGAAGGTGACGTCCGACGCGCAGCTTGCGATCGCCTATAGCGGCCTGCTCCAGGTCGCCGGCCGTCTGCGGCTGATGCTCGGCCATGCGATCACCGGCAAGGTCGTCGTGCCATGGATTCCCGAGAGCAAGCGCAGCACCATCGTGGCTGAGGCGCGCGCCTATGTCGCGCTCTACGCCCTGCTGCTCGCGCTGTCGCTGTGGTTCTCTTCAGCGCTGCTGCTATGGGTATGGATCGTCCCGCTTGTGATCGGGCAAATCTTCCTGCGGCCCTATCTCTACGCCGAGCATACCGGTTGCGACCGCAGCCGCAGCGCCTTTCAGAACACCCGCACGACTTACACCGGCGCGATCGTCAAATGGTTCGCGTGGAACATGCCCTATCATGTCGAGCACCACGCTTATCCCTCGATCCCCTTTCACGCCCTGCCGAAGCTGAACGCGATCGTCGATGGCGAGATCGTCCATCGCGGCCGCGGCTACATCAGAACGACGCGCGAGACCTGGGCCTGGTTTCGGCGGGCGCGGCCGGCCAGCTAGCTCAACGCAAAACTCCGGCCGCAATGCGGCCGGAGCTTTGTCGTGAAGGCGGATATCAGTAAATCCCGTAGGCGCAGACGTTCACGACGCGCACGCGCAGGCCGTGACGGGTCTGGACCAGGCGCTCCTGGTAGCAGTTGCTGACGCCAGTGTTGACGTAGACACCGCCGAAGCCCCAGCCGGGACCCCAGTAATGACCCCAGTGGTGATGATGGAAGCCACCGGCCGAAGCGGCGGTGGGCGCGAGAGCGGCAACGCCGAGCGAGCCGGCAGCGATCAGACCAAGAGCAAGCTTACGAAACATCTTCATTCTCCATTTGGCGCTGGGGCCATTGTTGCGTCCCTGCATTTCGGTCGAGACGAGACGCGATCGCGTTCACGGCGAGCGGGAAGAATCGTGTTTCAGGATTGTTTCGTCGGCTTTGGCAAAACATGCCGCGGTCAGGCTTTGCGCGCCGCGCGATAGCGCGCGACCATCGACTGCGTCATCTCGGCCATCTTGTCGCGGAGATCGGCCGGTTCCAGCACTTCGGCCTCCGGACCGAGCCGCAGCAATTCGGCCGCGGCGTGCCACGACGTCTTGCCGACCGGCACGCGCGCAATGCGCCAGCCGTCTGCGTCGGCTACCTCCTCGAGCTGCGTGCGCCCTCCGCGAGCTCGGGCGCGGTGGCCTGTCCCCTGGCCTGGAGGGTGGTGAGGATCGACAGCATCCGGCTCGCGCGCATGATCCCTTAAATCATACCTGACACAGGATGTCAGGTATGGTCCGCTACAACCGGCGCCATCGCCAGCCGGCCAAATGGAGACTGCCATGACCGATCCGAACCGCATCACCTTGTTCTATTCGCCGCAGACGCGCGCCACCGGCACGCGTGTGCTGCTGGAGGAGCTGGGGGCTCCCTACGATCTGCACGTCCTCAACATGAAGGCCGGCGATCAGCGCAAGCCCGCTTATCTCGCCGTCAACCCACTCGGCAAGGTGCCGGCCATTCGCCACGGCGAGGCGCTGGTCGACCGAGCAGGTCGCGATCACCATCTATCTCGCCGATTTGTTCCCGCAGGCGGGGCTGACGCCCGCCCTGAACGATCCGCTGCGCGGGCCTTATCTGCGCTGGATCGCCTATTACGGGTCGTCGTTCGAGCCCGCCTTGATCGACAAGTTCATGCAGCGTGAGCCGGCGCCGATCACGCAATCGCTCTATGCCGATTACGACACGATGCTGGGTGCGCTCGAGGCCCAGCTGGCGAAAGGGCCCTATCTGCTCGGCGAGCGCATGACGGCGGCCGACGTCTTGTGGGGCGTCGCCTTCAACTGGACCATGAAGTTCGGCATCGTGCCGAAGAAGGGCGTGTTCGTCCGCTATGCCGAGCGCATGACGGCGCGGCCGGCGTTCCAGCGAGTCACCGCCGGCGACGCCGAGATGGCGGCGCAGCATGCGGCTGCGACTGGGGGATGAGACGCCGCTTCAGAACCGCGGCGCCCGCTTCTCGGCGAACGCCTTGATGCCTTCCTTAATCTCGTCGCCGCGCATGCTGTCGCGGTGGCGCCCGTCGGCGGCGCCTTCGTCGAGCTCGCCGCGGGCGAACTCGTTGATTGCGCGCTTCATGCCGCGCATCGCCTGCGGGGCGTTGCCGGCCAGGACGCCAGCAAGCTTGTCGACCTCCTCGTCCAGGAATTCCACCGGCACCATCGCGGTGAGATAGCCGATGCGCAGCATCTCCGGCGCGCTGATCTTCTGTGCGGTCAGGAACAGCTTCTTCGCATTGTCGACGCCGAGGCGGGTCACGTAGCGCTTGATGCCGCTCGGGTAGTAATGCAGCCCAAGGCGCGCCGCCGGCATGAACATTTCCGCGGTATCGACGCCGATGCGGAAATCGCAGGCGAGCGCGAGGTCGGTCGAGCCGCCATAGACGCCACCGTTGAGCCGGCAGATCGTCGGCACGCCGAGATCCTCGAGCCGGTTGACGACCGCCTCGAAGGCCGAGCCCGCGCTCTGCTGCTCGCTTGGGCTGACAGCGCGTTCCGCCACCGAATTGAGATCGTAGCCGGCGGAGAAGGCGCGCCCTGTGCCAGTCAGCACCAGCACGCGAAGATCGGGATCGGCCTCGACGCGGTCGAACAATCTCGTCAATTCGCCGAGATCTTCCGCCTGCAATCGGTTGAGATGCTTCGGCCGGTTGAGGCGGATGGTGGCGCGGGCGCCGGTGATTTCGAGCAGGGGGCCGGTGGCTGCGTCGGCTATGTCCGACATTCTTGTCTCCATTACTTGTTTTCGAGCGTGCGCCGTTTTGCTTCCGCATCGATGGTCTCGGCGAGATCCGGATGCCGTGCCATCAGCACGCGGAAATCGACGAGGTCGAGCACCAGCAGCCGCGACACCTTCGTGGTCGAGACGTTGGCCCCGCGCTTGTTGTTGCCGAGCAGCGCCATCTCGCCGAAGAAGGCGCCCTCGCCGAGCCGCACCTTCTTGCCGGGCAGATCGACCTCGACCTCACCGGCGGCGATGAAATACATGCAGTCGCCCTGCGCACCTTTGCGGATGATCATGGTGCGCGCCGGCAGCTCGATGGTGCGCAGCATGTGGGTGACGTCGGCGATCGCCGCCGGTCCCAGGGTTGCGAAGAACGGCACCTTGCTGACGGATTCCCAGGTCTTGAGGAAATTGTCGCGCCGCGTCTCCGCGGCAAAGCCGGTCGCCAGGATACCGGTCCAGAGGCCGAACACGCCGAGGCCCGAGATCATCACCAGCGCTGCCACCACGCGCCCGAGTGGGGTGACCGGCACGACGTCGCCATAGCCCGTCGTGGTGAGAGTTACGACGGCCCACCACAATGCGTTCGGGACGCTGCCGAATGTCTGCGGCTGCACGTCCCGCTCCAGGAAATATTCGGCGACAGAGGCAAGGAAGACCACCATCAGGAAGATCACGAGCACGCTGGCCAGCGGCCCCGATTCCAGCACCAGCACGCGGCGCAGCTGCCGCAGGCCGGGAATGCCTGGCACCACCTTCAGCACCCAGAGCACACTGAGCAGCCAGGCCGTCTTCGGCTCGACGCCGAAGAGAAGCGCGGCCGGCACGGCCAGCGCCCCGATCGCATCGACGATGCCGGCGGAGGAGGACACGTAAAGCGAAAGCCGCCCCTGCCGCGCCATATGGTGCAGCCGCACCAGCCATTCGAACGCGAAATAGGCGAGGCAGGTCCAGAGCAGGGCGCCGACCCAGCCCCACGCCCCTTTGGCCCGGTTGTCCGTCAGCAGGACCATGCCGAGCACGCCGACGGTCACTGCGACATAGGCGGCCTTGGTCATGTTGCGGCCGGCCGTGGCGGCCGCGAACTGGGCCAGAGCGGAGATCAGCGGCTTGGACATGCGAAGAAGGCTATTCGGTCTCGGGGCAGGTCTCGAGGCCCCGGATGGGACGTCCACGCCAAAGTGCCTGCCCGGGCGGAGGCCGTCAACGACGGCGCAGGCCGTTTTGCCGGCGCCGTTGCGCCGGGCCTGCCGTCGGTGCCGCCGTCGCCGGCGGGGCTATTTGAAATGTGGCGGCTCGTCGTAGCCGCGGCGGCTGCTGAAGAACAGCAGCACCATCAACCCGACGCCGACAATGACAGAAAACCCCGCGCCCAGCGCCAGTGCCACATAGCCTTCCGTCGGGATCGGCTCACCTTCGACCGCCATTGCGGAATAGGCGAAGTAGCCGACCGCCGCCAGCATTGCCAGAAGGAGGATGATGAGGAGTGCACGCATGCCGCGTTCTCCGGTTGCAACCGGAAACCAACGGTTGCGAATGGGCAGGGTTCCTGACGGCAGGCTAGATCGGAGGCCTGTCGTGCCCCGGACGCGGCGCAGCACGCAGTGATGCGCCGCAGAGCCGGGGCCCATGCGGCAGCGCATAATGCGGGTTCCTGGGTCCCGGCTCAGCGCTGCAATGCCTTCGGCATTGCAGCTTGTCCGGGACACCATTCCTCGGCTCACGCGCTCTGGGCGGTCTTCACGACCACGACATTGCTGTCGTCCGATGGGACCGGGCCGGCATCGCCTACCGTCCTGTCGGCGTCGCCGGCATGACGCTTCAGATAGTCGCGGCGCATGCCGATCTCGTCACGGACGAATTCGTAGCCGAGCTTGAAGGTGTCGAGCCCGTCGGTACTGATCGTGCCGTCTCTGAGGCCGATGACGGCACCGCGCAAGATGGTCTCGAGCTCATCCTGGAGACATTCGAGCTGATCCAGCGAGTGAGCGTGCTCGATCCGCTCGCCGATGTCGAGGATGGCGGTCGAGAGCTCGCTGGCCTTCTCCGGCGCGATGCGGGTAATCTTGGCGTAGATCGCGGCGAAGATCGAGCCGATGATGCTGAGCGCTGCGGCGCCCAGATACATCAAGTCGCTGTACTTATCCATGAACGACTTGGTGTCGTCGTTGATGTAATCGGCGGCGCCCCGATGCGCGATCACGAAGGCGTCCTTCTCGACCGAGGCCGGCTCGATCCTGGTGGCAAAGCCGTTGTCGAGCCCGAGCGCCGACTTGTTCTCGTAGACGATACGGGCGAGCTCGCCGGCCGTGGTTGGAGACATCCGGGATTGCGCGACCAGCAGCCATTCGAGACCGATCGTGTCGAGATCGTCGTCGGGAATCTGCGGGGATGTCGACACCGAGCCCGCCGTCACGGTCTCGTCGGAAATGCCGGGAAATTTGCGTGCCAGCGTCTTGGCTTCTTCGATGGCGTTCAGCGTGAAGCCGCCGCGCTTGGCGGCTTGCTCATAGGATTTGTCCCGGATCGCCTTCGAGGCGTGGACGATCGCGATCACCGCGTTGAAGCCGCTTGCCGGGGCGAACAGCTTGTCGAGCGTCGCGCCCTGCTGCGCCATTTGGATCTTCGCAGCCTCCGGGCCATCGGGGACGTCGAGGATGTTGCGGACGAAGGCGAGCGAGGATTCGTTCTCGGCGACGACCGCGACCTTCTTCTTCTTCAATTCAGCCAGAGACTTGATCTTCTTGTTGCCGGGACCGAGCAGGAGCACGAGATCGTGGTCGAGGATCGCGAGCGTGCGCGCCCGCAGCGGCACCTTTGCGTCGGTGCGCAGCACGGCGAGGTCGGCCTGCCTGCGGTCGAACTGCGCGAGCGCCTTGGCATTGTCGGCGTTGTTGACGATGTTGATCCGGAAGCGCGATGCGGTGTTCTTCAGGAGGGCAGCGAGCTTGGCCGCAAACAGCGCCTCGTCGCTATTGGGACCGCCGACGGCAAAGGTCAGCGTCTCCGAATTGTGCACCAGCGTGCGGCCGGCCCAGACGGTGGCGAGCGACAGCAGCAGGGTCAGCACGACGTAGAGGAGAACCTGCTGCTGGTTGGTCTTGATCACCTTGGGGCGCCGGGGCGGCGGTACGGTCGGCGATGCGGTGGGGCCTTCAGTACTCATGGCAGCACTCTGGCCTTATCGTTTGGCTGGCGGCGGCGCGAAGCTTGGAAGCGCGGCGGGCCCGGCAATTCGTAAACGCCTGAAAAAAGAACGATATTCTCGACCGCCGATGATAACGCGAAGGCAGCGGAATGCAAATTTCGAGCCGAAGGTAACCTTACTCGATACGACCGCGGCGGTCGGTCATCCTATCACCAGTTAGCCACACTTGGCGATTTTCCGGTTCCACCCGGCTGCATTCCGGCGCGGGAGATGTCATAAATTGCCCGTCCCGGCCATTTGACCGGTCCAAGAAGAAGTTGCGCTGAACGCTCCAATTCTTCTCGTCACGTCAATGAGGGCGTCAGCTTTGTCGTTTCCACCTCTGTCATCGGCGATTCCGGTTGAAGCGCTCATTGGCTGGATGTTGCTGCTCACCTTCAAGCACGTCATCGCCGATTTCGTGCTTCAGACCGCCTGGATGGCGCACGGCAAGGACCAGAAGCATGGCTGGGCCCTGCCGCTCCTGGTGCACTGCCTGGTTCACCTTGCCGTCGCGCTGCCGCTGATCGTGATCGTGGCGCCGAGATTCTGGTTCGTGGCCTTCATCGACTTCGCGATCCACATCACGATCGACCGCGCCAAGGGATTCGTCTCCGCCAATTTCGGCGTTGACCTCAGCCATCCCTGGTTCTGGACTCTGATCGGCGTCGACCAGGCGCTGCACCACCTGACCGGCTTCGGCCTCTCCATCTTCATGGCGGCGAACTGAGTGTCAGTCTTGCGTCGTCGTTCCGGGGCTCGCGAAGCGAGAACTATGGTGCGCAGTTGCGCACCTGAGAACCTCGAGATTCCGGGTTCGGTCCTGCGGACCGCCCCGGAATGACGTAGCGAGAATCCTGAGAGCCAAACTCTTGGGTCGCCTGCGGTCGCCCCGCCCCTCTGATTCGCGGCCGACGCGCAGCCACCCCGGATGACTACCGGGCAGCGTGGTTAACCTTTCGTTAGAGAATTGCGCTGCATCTTCCCCACACGAGGGAGAACTGCAATGTTTTCAAGCCGCGATGCCTTTGAAAGCGATTTCTGCCCGGTCCGCGACGAGCTCCTTGGCCAGATGTATCGCGCCAGCGAGAGTGGCCTGCCGAGGCTGGTTGAGAGTGTTTCCCCTGACGTGCGCGCCAGGCTGGCGCTGTTCTGCTACCGCCGCAGCCATTTGCACTCGCTGGCGGTCGCGATCGCAGCAAGCTGCAGCGAGCGCGACCTGATCGAGAATGGCGGTCGCGTCGGCTCGACCCTCTTCGCGCTGTCGCGCGAAGGCACGGCGAAAGCTTCAACGTCGCTGTCGGGAGGGCGCAAGCCGATCACGCTGTCGACCAAGCCGCTCTCGGTGCTCGCACCGCTCGATGACGAGCTCGACGACGAGATCAGCGCAGCCGTCCCCGCCTGAAGCGCGCGCTTCAGGTGGTTATTGGCGCATGATCTGTTCGGAAAACCGCTGCACACTTTTCCGGATCATGCGCTAGCGACCTCGATTACGGGCAGTCCGAACTTCCGCCGCGCCATCGCGCATTCGGCGTCGCCCGGCATGCAGGTGCGACACACCTCCGGCCGCACGTCATAGATGCCGCAGGCCGTCATCTTTCCGATCTCGCCTTGCAACGCCGCGCAGCGATCGCCTTCGCAGCGCATGCCCGATTGCCGGTCGTTGACGAGCGCCTCCGGGATCAGCGCAAGCTCCTCGTCGCTCTCGATCGAGAAGCGCGGCCAGTTCTGCGAATAGCCGCAGCAGGCACCGCAGCCCTGGCAACAGCTCGACAGCTCGATCTCGTCCATCGTTCTCACGTGTCCTTCGGCGTACCCCAGACCAGGCTCTGCCGCCATCTCGCGCGCAGCACGTCGCGCCTTTCAGGATATTTCTCGTCGAGATAGGTCGCCTCGACCACGCGGTCGGTGCGGAAGCTGCGGAAGTCGCCGCGCAGCTCGCACCAGGCCGCCAGCAGCCGCACCGCTTCGAGATAGCCGACCGAAATCGGCCAGATCACGCGCTCGCTGGGGCGCCCCTGCTCGTCGCGATAGCGCAGCATGATCTTCTTGCCTTCGTGGATCTGGGTGCGGGTGCGTGCCATGTCCAGGCGGTCCGGTTCCCGGTTCCAGCTCGGACGCGCCCGGCTCGCCGGCTCCAGCACGAAGGGGCGCAGGCGCTCCGGCACGGTGTCGGCGATCTTGGCCATCAAGTCTTCGGCCGCGCGCGCCAGCGCGGAATCGGCGTGGCCCGCGACCCATTGCGCGCCCAGCACGGCCGCCTCGATCTCGTCGGGCGTCAGCATCAAGGGCGGCAGGTCGAAACCCTTTTCCAGGATGTAACCCATTCCGGCTTCGCCGCGGATCGGCACGCGCTGGCCGATCAGGGTTGCGATGTCGCGATAGATGGTGCGCTTCGAAGTCTCGAGCTCGGCCGCGATCGCGTCCGCCGTCAGCGGCTTACGCGTGCGCCTCAGCACCTGGATGATTTGAAACAGCCGGTCGGCGCGTCTCATGACAGGTCTCTTGTCGCTGCTTTTTTCTAAGGTGGTGTTTTCAGAAGGCGGCGCGCGGCTGCTGACAGGATGTTGTCAGCAGGGGAGTTCTATACCGGGACAACACATCGACTGAAGAGGATTTGTCCATGATCATTCCAACCCATTTCGGCCAGGCCGGCCCGTTGTGGCGGAGCCAGCCTTTCCAGGCCCAGGCACGGCATGCCTGGGCATTCAGCCGCCTCGTCTCGCTTGATGCCACAACGATTGTCGACCTCCGCCTTGCGCTCGCGACCGCCGCGACGCGCTCGCTGGTCCATGCCGCGGATGCGCTGGTCCGCCATGTGATGGGCCGCGCCTGGCGCGGGGCCCGCTTCGCAGAAGATATCACGGCTGCTGCCACCATGGTGGCAGCAGCCGGCCGCTAGGTTCCTTCCACTCGTTCGACAGGTTCAGGAGAACTTGCATGATCACGCTTTACGGCTTTGGCGCCGGCTTCGGCCTGCCGGAAATCAGCCCCTTTGTCACCAAGACCGAGGTGCAGCTCAAGATGGCGGGACTGCCTTACCGGAAAGAGCGGGCGATGCCGCCCGCCTCGCCCAAGGGGCAGCTGCCCTTCATCGACGATGGCGGCGAGGCAGTGGCCGATTCCACCTTCATCCGGGCCCATATCGAGCGCCGCTACGGCTTCGATTTCGATGCCGGCCTCTCCCTGGCTGAGCGTGCGCAGGCCTGGGCGTTCGAGCGCATGATCGAGCACCACGTCTATTGGGCGCTGGTCGGCGCGCGCTGGGTCGATCCGGTCAATTTCGCCAAGGGGCCCGCGCATTTCTTCGACGGCGCGCCGGAGCACAATCGCGAGAAGCTGCGCGAGGATGCGCAATTCCGCGTCGCCGAGAACTACCTGCTCTCCGGCCTCGGCCGCCATGCGCCGGATGACGACGTCGATCTTGCCGTGCGTTCGCTGTTCGCGCTGTCGGTGCAGCTCGGCGACAAAGCCTACCTGATGGGCAACAGGCCCTGCGGCGTCGACGCGACAGCCTTCGGTGCGCTGGCCGGAATTCTGACGCCGTTCTTCGAATCCGCCTTGCGCGAGCGCACAGAGGGATTTCCGAACCTCACCGCCTATGTCGACCGCATGATGGACGACTATTATCCGGAGTTCGCCTGGACCCCGCTGCGGCAGGCGGCTTAGCGCTTGCACGTTTATTCGCGAAGCGCTGAACTCTCCACATCGTCATGGCCGGGCTTGTCCCGGCCATCCACGTCTTACGGCAAGGCTCAAAGAACGTGGATGCCCGGGACAAGCCCGGGCATGACGGCCTCTGCAGCAATTTGACCCGAAAATGAACAAAAGAGCCGGCCCATCGGGCCAGCTCTCGTCGTCTCAAATCTTCGCTGCGCCTACTTCACCAGCGCGTACTTGCCGTCCTTCACCGTGAGCAGGATGCGCGAGCGCTCGTCGAGGCCGTAGCGGTCCTTTTCGGTGAAGTTGTAGACGCCCTGGCTCGCCGCCAGCTCCTTCTCCGTCAGCAGGGCCTGACGGATCGCTTCGCGGAATTCCGGCGTGCCGGGCTTGGCCGTCTTCAATGCCACAGGAATGATGCGCTTGAGGATCTCGAAGGCATCGTAGGAGTGGCCGGCGAACTGACTGCGGCTGTTCGGGCCGTACTTGGCTTCATACGCCGAGTTGAGCGCGAGACCCGGCTTCTTGGTGGCGGCTTCATCCGGCTGGTCCTCGGGATCCATGACGGGACCGGAGGCCATCAGCACGCCCTCGGCCGCTTTGCCGGCGATGCGGATGAAGTCCATGCTGGCCGCGCCGTGGGTCTGGTAGATCAGGCCCTTGTAGCCGCGTTCGCGCAGCTCGGTCTGCGGCAGCGCGGCCGCGGTGCCGGAGGCGCCGACCAGGATGGCGTCGGGATTGGCCGCGACGAGCTTCAGCACCTGGCCGGTCACCGAGGTGTCGGGACGGGCGAAGCGCTCCTCGTCAACGATGGTCATGCCCATCGGCACGGCCTGCGCCTTCAAATCGTTGAACCAGAGGTCGCCGTAGGAATCGGAATAGCCGATATAGCCGAGCGTCTTGATGCCCTTCGACTTCATGTGATCATACAGCACCTTGCCGACGATCGGAATCGGCTGCGGCATCGCCACCGACCACTTCATGCGCTCGGGCGTGATCGGGAAGGGCGCCAGACCAAAGTGCGGGATACCGGCTTCATTGGCGACGTTGGAGACCGCGATGGTCGGCGGAGTCAGCGCCGAGCCCATGATGATGTCGGCCTTGGATTCGGTGACGAAGCGGCGGGCGTTGGTGGTGGCGGTGGTGGGATCGCCGCCGTCGTCGAGCACGATCACCTTCAGAGGCACGCCGCCGATCTCCTTCGGCACGAATTCCAGCGCGTTGCGCTCGGGAATGCCGAGGGCCGCACCCGGGCCGGTCGTGGTGGTGGTGATGCCGATGGTGACTTCGCTGGTCTGGGCCAGCGCGGGCAGCGCCAGCGCGGCTGCAGTGATGGCAGCGGTCAAATAAAAGCGTTTCATCTATTCCTCCCTTGACGTGTTCATTTGAAAGCAGAAATCGCGGGGTAATTCAGCCCCGTCTTTTGGTGATGCGGCGATTTAGCTCCGGACCTAACTCCCCGTGAATTTGGTGACCATTTCCGCCGGGAATGGTGCGGATTTCAGCTTGTCGGGGTTATCAGGATCACGGCCGACCAGGACGCGGGTCTCGAAACCCTCGATCGCGAGCGCCTCGCCCTTATAGACGTTGTGCTTCACCTCGAAGCTCGAGCGCTTGATGCTCTCGATTCTGGTCTCGATGGTGATCCAGTCGCCATAGGTGGAGGGGATGTAGAACTTGGCCCGGGTGTCGACCATGGGGATGCCCACAAGGCCGTATTTGCGGACCAGGTCCTGCTTGGAGAAGCCGGCGACCTCGAACAGGATCGAGGTCGAATCGTCGAACATCGCGAAATAGCGCGGGTAATAGACGATGTTGGCGGGGTCGCAATCGCCCCACTGGATCTGGACCTCGCGCCGGTTCACGAACATGAGCGGTGCCTTACTTCGGCGCCATGCGCAGCGAGCCGTCGAGGCGCACCACTTCGCCGTTCAGGTAGGCATTCTCGACCATGTGCAGCGCGAGCGCGGCGAACTCGTCGGCCTGGCCGAGCCGGCGCGGGAAGGGGATGGCGGCGGCGAGCGAGTCCTGGGCCTCCTGCGGCAGGTTCGCCAGCAGCGGCGTCAGGAACAGGCCGGGGGCAATCGTCAGCACGCGGATGCCAAATTGCGCGAGCTCGCGCGCGATAGGCAGCGTCATGCCGACGATGCCGCCCTTGGATGCTGAATAGGCGGATTGGCCGATCTGGCCGTCATAGGCGGCAACGGAGGCGGTGTTGATGATGACGCCGCGCTCGCCGGTCGGCTGCGGCTCCAGCTTGGACATTTCGGTGGCGGCGAGGCGCAGCATGTTGAAGGTGCCGATCAGGTTGACCTTGATCACCTTGTCGAAATCGGCAAGCGCCATCGGGCCGTCGCGGCCAACCACGCGCTTGGCAACGCCGATGCCGGCGCAATTGACCAGCACGCGTGCCGGGCCATGGGCCTTTGTCGCCTGCGCGATCGCGGCTTCAGCAGAGGCGGCATCCGAGACGTCGCAGGTCACGGCCACGCCCTTGATCTCTGCCGCGACCGTTTCGGCCAGCTTGGTGTTGAGGTCGCACACCGCGACCTTGGCGCCCTGCGCCGCCAGCTTCCGCGCGGTGGCCGCACCCAGTCCCGATGCGCCCCCGGTGACAATGGCTGCCTGATCCTTCAACAACATGGCGTTCTCCTTTGGCGATAATTTTCTAGCCGACCGATATCACACGGTTCGACGGATTGGCAGCGTAGAGCTCCTCGATCAGCTCGCCGCGATGTTCCAGCACCGCGCGCTGGTTGATCGAGCCCTTGTCGGTGACTTCGCCCTTGTCGATCGAGAGCGGCATGTCCATCAGGATCGCGCGCGTGATCCGTGTCGAGGAGCCCGTGGCCTCGCCGAGGAAACGGGTCAGGCGCTCGCGGAAAGCCTCGCGCACCAGGCGGTCGCGCGTCGCGACGACGAGATCGTCGGGCGGCAGTGTCGGGTTGATCAGCCGGCAGCCGTCGAGATCGAGCACGACCAGCGCGGAGATCTCGTCGCGGTTGATGCCGGCGATGACGACGTCGCGCACCAGGGGCGCGCAGGCTGCAACGAAGCGCGCGCGCAAGGGGCCGACGCTGACCCAGGTGCCGCTCGCGAGCTTGAAGTCCTCGCTGACGCGGCCGTCAAAATCGAAGCCGGCGTTGAGATCATCGGGATCGGCAGGCTTGAGCGCGTCGCCCATCTTGTAAAATCCTTCCTCGTCGAAGGATTTTGCCGTGATATCGGGTTGGCGCCAGTAGCCGGGCATCACGTTCGGCCCCTTGGCGCGGACTTCCAGCTTGCCGTTGTTCGGCACCAGCTTGGCGTCGTTGCCGGAGACGGGCAGGCCGACATGGCCGGAGCGGCTGGTGCGCGGATTGACCGACATGAAGAACGGCGCGGTCTCGGTCGCGCCGAGGCCGGTCAGCATCGGAACGCGATAGCCCTTCTCCTTCGCCGCGAGCTCGTCGAGGCTGTTCCAGACGAACGGCGACAGCGCCGCGCCAGAGAAGAACATTGCATGCAGCCGGTCGAAGAACTTTGCGCGCAAGCCCTGGTCGTCGCGCAAATAAGGCAGCAGCGATTCGTAGCCCTTGGGCACGTTGAAATAGACCGTCGGCGAAATTTCCCGCAAGTTACGCACGGTCTCCTCGATGCCTCCGGGCACCGGCTTGCCGGCGTCCAGATACATCGAGCCGCCGTTGTAGAGCGTCAGGCCGATATTGTGATTGCCGCCGAAGGTGTGATTCCACGGCAGCCAATCGATGATGACCGGCGGCTCGTCCTTGAGGAAGGCGAGCGTCTCGCGCAGCATCACCTGATTGGCGCAGATCATGCGCTGGGTGTTGATGACGGCCTTGGGATTGCCGGTCGAGCCCGAGGTCAGCAGGAATTTTGCGATCGTGTCGGGGCCGATCCTGCCGTGGACGTCGTCGAGATCGCCACGGATCGACGTCGCCATGAGGTCGGCGAGCAGGGTGACGTCGCGTCCCGGCACGTGCCCATAGGACGCGGCGATCTCGGTGCCGAGCGAGACGTTGGCGGCGAGCGCATCGGCGAACTTGTCGGCGTCGTCGGCGAAGACGAGGCCCGGCGTCAGCAGCTTCATCAGATAGGACAGCTTGCCGTAATCCTTCGACACCAGCGAATAGGCCGGCGACACCGGGCAGAACGGAACGCCGGCATAGAACGCGCCGAACGCCAGGAGCGCGTGGTCGATCGAATTGCCGGAGAGGATGACGACCGGCCGCTCGGCCGACAGGCCACGCTGGATCAATGCGGAGGCGATGTGACGGCTCGCGGTGAGCAGCTCGGCATAGGTGATCTTGCGCCAGCCACGGCCGCCTTCGCGCTCGGCCATGAAGACGCGGTCCGGCGTCGTCGTTGCCCAATGATGCAGGCGGTCGGTGATGCGGACCGGATAATCGCCGAGCGGCTGCTTTGGCCGCAGGTAAATCGTGCCGTCGTCGCGCCGCTCGATGTTGACGACGGGATCGCCGAACGAGATGGGCCGCAGCGGGAAATTGCTCGCGCCGCGCTCCATGCCGGAAGAGGACGGCTGCGCGCTCATGACTTTTCGCTCATGACTTTGGCGCTCATGGCTTGGGCTTCACCTTCGCGGTCTTGTGCTCGAGGAATTCCCGGATCCGCCGCTTGGCCTCCTTGTCGCTCTGCGCGACGGTGGCCATCAGCGACTCCATCAACAGGCCGGTCTGCGGATTGGCTTCCGCGATCATCGGCAACGCCTGGAGCACGGCGAAATTCGTCAGCGGGGCGTTGGCCGCCACCTTGGCCGCAAGCTCCAGCGCCTTGCCGAGCCCATTGCCGGCCTCGGTCAGATATTGTGCGAAGCCGTAGGACGCGCCTTCGGTCGCGCTGTAGACGCGTCCCGTCAGCATCATATCCATCATCCGGGCGACGCCGATCAGCCGCGGCAGCCGCACCGAGCCGCCGCCGCCGACAAAGATGCCGCGCTGTCCCTCCGGCAGGGCGAAATAGGTCGAAGGCTCGGCAACGCGGATATGGGCCGCGCAGGCCAGCTCCAGCCCGCCGCCGATCACCGCGCCCCGGAGCGCTGCGATCACGGGCACGCGGCTGTACTGGATGCGGTCGAACACCCGGTGCCACATTTGCGAGTGGAGCAGGCCGCCGGTGGCGTCGTGCTCGGTCAGCTCGGAGAGGTCCAGGCCGCTCGAGAAATGGTCGCCGATGCCATGAATGACGACGGCGCCGATGTCATCGGGCAGCGACGCAAAGCACTCGCCGATTTCCAGGATGATGCCGTCATTGAGCGCATTGCGCTTGGCCGGCCGGTTCAGACCCACGGTCAGAACCCGGTCCGCCCGCTCGATCCGCAGCAGTCCGGAGGCGCCCGCGTTTGCGGTCTCGGCGTTTCCCTGTGTCATTTGCGTCCTTGTCAGAATAGTTATGTTGTATAACGAATTTTGGGGGAGTCAAGGTGGAGCGTAGCCAGATGGACGCGACCCCACCCTCTCCGTAAGGAGGGCGCAAGGGCGCGGTGCAAGCCTAGTCTCGCGTCACAAACTTCGCGAACGCATCGGCGTAATCGGGATGCCAGCGTGACAATGGCGGGCGGTTCTCCACGATGTCGCCGGCCGCCCAGAGCATGCGCTTCTCGTCGAGCGTGCGCGGCACGTCATTGTCCGGGCAGAGAATGTAGAAATCGCCGGCCTCCAGCCGCGCCAGCATGAAATCGACCGTCTGCTCCGGCGTCCAGGCGCCGGCCGGCTTCTCGGTGCGTCCCTTCGCGGTCAGGCTGGTGAAGACAAAGCCCGGGATCAGCAGGTGTGCCGTGACGCGACACTCCTTCGTGTTGCGCAACTCGTGCTGGAGCGCCTCGGTGAACGCTTTCACGGCAGCCTTGGAGACGTTGTAGGCGGGATCGCCCGGCGGCGTGGTGATGCCCTGCTTGGAACCGGTGTTGATGATGAGGCCGCGCCTGCCACGCGCGATCATGTCGGGTGCGAAGACACGCGAGCCGTTGATGATGCCCCACATGTTGACGGCGATGATGCGCTGCCAATTGTCCGGCGCGTCGAACAAGGTGCTGCCCGGCTGGATGCCGGCATTGTTCATGAGCACGTCGGTGCCGCCGAACCGCTCGCGGACTGCGCGCTCGAGTTCCGTCACGCTCTCGATCTTGCTGACGTCGACGGCCGAGGTCATCACGTTCGCGGCAGATGTGACCGATGACAGTTTTGTTGCAGCTTCTGTCATGCGTGCCTCGTCGATATCCGCGATACACACCTTCATTCCAGCACGCGCAAAGGCGGTGGCCGCGGCAAATCCGATGCCGGCAGCGCCACCCGTGATCACGGCAACATTGTCTTTGACGATGGCGGGATGTGACATGGATCTTCTCCGTGGAAAGCCTTCGGCCGAGCTATAGCATGGCAGCAGTGCGACCCTGCACAAGTCGGCATGGGAGGTCTTCGTTCCGCGCTGCCTTTACGCTGATCAGGCACGGCTGTATCTTCGGCCGAACGATCCCGCCCAGATCGAACCAATCAATCACCTGACAGGGAGTGCAGCCATGGCTGTGTCGCAGGCTATTCCGATCACGCGCCATCCGTTCGCCAACGGGTCCTACAAGCAGATGCTGATCGACGGCAAGTGGGTCGATGCAGCCTCGGGCAAGCGCTTCGAGACCCGCAATCCCGCCACCGGCGAGCTGCTCGCAACCGTTGCCGAAGGCGACAAGGAAGACATCGATCGTGCAGTCGCGGCTGCCCGCCGCGCCTTCGAGGGTCCGTGGAGCAAGGTCAAACCGTTCGAGCGGCAGAACCTGCTGTTGAAGCTCGCCGACCTCGTCGAGAAGAACTTTGACGAATTGTCGCAGCTCGACACGCTCGACATGGGCGCGCCGCTGAGCCGCACCCGTGCCTATCGTCTGCGTGCCGTCGGCATGCTGCGCTATTACGCCGGCCAGACCACCGCGATTCACGGCGAGACCATCGAGAACTCGCTGCCCGGCGAGATCTTCTCCTACACGCTGAAAGAGCCGGTCGGCGTCGTCGGTGCCATCATTCCCTGGAACGGGCCGCTGACCGCGACGATCTGGAAGATCGGCCCGGCGATCGCGACCGGCTGCACCGTGGTGCTCAAGCCGGCCGAAGAAGCGCCGTTGACCTCGCTGCGCATCGCTGAGCTCGCAATGGAAGCGGGCGTGCCGCCCGGCGTCGTCAACGTCGTTCCCGGCTATGGCGAGACCGCGGGCGCGGCGCTCGCCTCGCATCACGACGTCGACAAGGTCGCCTTCACCGGCTCGCATGTCACGGGCCAGTCGATCATCCGTGCCTCCGCCGGCAACCTCAAGCGCGTCTCGCTCGAGCTCGGAGGCAAGTCGCCGGACATCGTGTTCGCCGACGCCGATCTCGACGCCGCCGTGCCGGGCGCGGCGATGGCGGTGTTCGCCAATTCGGGGCAGATCTGCAGCGCCGGCACCCGCTTGTTCGTCGAGCAGTCGATCTACGACGAGTTCGTCGGCCGCGTCGCCGAGTTCGGGAAGAAGCTGCAGGTCGGCAACGGCCTCGATCCCAACGTGCAGATCGGCCCGCTGGTCTCCGAGCAGCAGCTCGAGCGCGTCACCGGCTATCTCGACATCGGCCAGAAGGAAGGCGCCAGGGCGCTCGCCGGCGGCGGCCGCGTCACCGAAGGCGCTTTGTCGAAGGGCTTCTTCGTCTCGCCGACGGTGTTCGCGGGCGTCGAGGACAACATGCGCATCGCGCAAGAGGAGATCTTTGGCCCCGTCATCTCCGCGATCGCGTTCAAGGACATGGACGAGCTGGTCAAGCGCGCCAACAACACCACGTTCGGCCTCGGTTCGGGCCTGTGGACGCGCGATGTCAGCAAGGCCCATGCGGTGGCGAAACGCTTGCGTGCCGGCTCGGTGTGGGTCAACTGCTACCAGGCGATGGACCCGGCCGTGCCGTTCGGCGGCTACAAGATGAGCGGCTACGGCCGCGAGTCCGGCAAGCAGCACGTCGAGGAATATCTCAACGTGAAGGCTGTCTGGATCAAGACGGCCTAGTGTCCTGCCCACGTTTCGCGAGGAGGAATTTTCTTCGAGGGGGCGGCACCTTTTCCGGGTGTCGCCCCCCTATATGATCGTCATCTTACCAAGCTCCAGTTGAGGCCAGCATGAAATTCGAAGCGTTGTTTCGGCCGTTGCAGGTCGGTCCCTACAAGCTTGCGCATCGCGTCGCGATGGCGCCGTTGACGCGCATGCGCGCCGAGCGCGATACGTTCACGCCGCGGCCGCTCAATGCCGAATATTACGGCCAGCGCGCGACGAAGGGCGGGCTTATCATCGCCGAAGCCTCGCCGGTGCTCTCGCACGGCCGCGGCAATCCGGCGACACCCGGCATCTATTCAGAGGCGCAAGTAGCCGGCTGGCGCAAGGTGGTCGACGCGGTGCACGCCAAGGGCGGCATCATCTTCCTCCAGCTCTGGCATGTCGGCCGCGTCTCTCATTCCTCCTTCCACGGCGGTGAGCTGCCGGTTTCGGCCTCGGCAATTCCGATCAAGGCCGAAGGCATGAAGGCGATGACGGCCGACGGCAAGATCGCCGATTACGAGACGCCACGCGCGCTGGAGACCGATGAGGTCAAGGGAATCGTGGAAGCGTTCCGGCAGGGTGCGGAGAATGCGCTCGCCGCCGGCTTCGACGGTGTCGAGATCCACGGCGCCAACGGCTATCTGCTCGAGCAATTCCTGCAATCGCGCAGCAACCAGCGCACCGATCAATATGGCGGCGGAATCGAGAACCGCGCGCGCCTTCTGCTCGAGGTCACGCAGGCCGCAATCGACGTCTGGGGCGCAAACCGCGTCGCGGTGCGGCTGTCACCTTACGGTATCGCCAACGATTCCGGCGAGCCCGATCCGATGCCGCTCTACACCCACGTGGTGAAGGCGCTCGACAAGCTCGGTCTGGCCTATCTGCATCTCATCGAGCCGCGCTCGAGCGGCGCGGGCCGCGCCGAGGTCAACTGGCAGAACGTGCCCTCCGCCATGGTGCTGTTCCGTCCGCTTTACAGCGGCGTCTTGATGACGGCCGGCGGCTTCACCGGCGAGACCGCGAACGCGGCGATCGCGGAAGGCCACGCCGACATCATCGCCTTCGGCCGCATCTTCATCTCCAATCCGGATCTGCCCCGGCGCCTGCAGCACGGCTACCCGATCACGCCGTACAATCGTGCGACGTTCTACGGCGGCGAGGAGAAGGGGTACACGGATTATCCGGTGTATGACGAGCTGGCGCCGGCATAAGTCCCTGCCGTCATTCCGGGGCGACGCGACGGGACCGCGCGAAGCGCGGCCCGGGAGCGTCGAGCCCGGAATCCATTTCACGCCTTGGCTTGCCGCTCGATGGATTCCGGGTTCGCGACTTCGTCGCGCCCCGGAATGACGGTCGTGTATTGTCGCACGCGCAATGACGACGGAGAGACTTCCATGGCCAAAGCCGCCGCCGCTGCAGGGATCGCCACCGGCCAATGCCTCTGCGGCAAGGTCGCCTTCGAGATCGACGTGCCTGCGCGCTGGGCTTGGCACGATCATTCCGCCGCCAGCCGCCGCGCTCATGGCGCCGCCTACGCCACTTATGTCGGAAGCTGGAAGAAGCGCTTCCGCATCACCTCCGGCAAGACCGCGCTGACCCGCTACGAGGACAAGGCGACGAAGACCGTGCGCAGCTTCTGCTCGCATTGCGGCACGCCGATCATGTACGAACGCCCGCGCGGCCCCCACATGGTCAACATCCCGCGGGCGCTGTTCAACGAGCGCACCGGCCGCCAGCCGCTCTATCACATCGCCATCGAGGAGCTGCAGGAATGGGCCTATACCGGTGAGCCCTTGGTGCCGCTGAAGGGCTTTCCCGGCGTCGTCTGGCAGCGCTCGAAAAAGAAGAAGCGCGCGGGCGGCGACGACCCGTTCGAGCTGGGGCGGGAGGAGATGTAGCGCGAGCCGTTTGCATTGCTCTCGTGCCCCGGACGCAGCGCAGCGCCTCCCCGGCGATGCGAAGCATCGTCCGGTGCGGCGGTGCGCTGCTGAGCCGGGGGCCCATGTAGCAGCGAACTCGGCGCTAGTCTGGGTCCCGGCTCTGCGCCGCGTCACTACGTGCCGCAGCGCGTCCGGGACACGAGGTCGCCGCGCGCAACGCAGCCATGACCGCGCTTCCTTGCGCGTCTGCCAACATCTCGGCCATCATGCCTCGTCCTTGCGGCAACGGTCCGCTCCTGGAGGAAACATGAAGAACAAGATCACCGGCCGCTCCGCCTTTCTCGCGCTGCTCAAGGACGAGGGCATCACGCATCTGTTCGGCAACCCTGGTACCACCGAGCTGCCGATCATGCATGCGCTGAAGGACCATCCCGATCTCACTTATGTCATGGCGATGCAGGAGAGCCTGGTGGTCGCGATCGCGGACGGCTACAGCCGCGCCTCGGGCAAGCTCGTCGCCTGCAACGTGCATGTCGCGCCCGGCCTCGGCAATGCCATGGGCTCGCTCTATAACGCCCAGTTCACGGGCACGCCGATGATCCTGACCGCCGGTCAGCAGGAGCAGGGCCACGGCCTGATGGAGCCGGTGCTCTATGGTCCGCTGGTGCGCATGGCCGAGCCGCTGGTGAAATGGGCCGTCGAGGTGACGCGGCTGGAGGACCTGCCGCGCATCGTGCGCCGCGCCGCGAAAGTTGCAACCACGCCGCCGACCGGGCCGGTGTTCATCTCGCTGCCTGGCGACATCCTCAACAGCGAAGCCGGCATCGATCTCGGCCGCTCCACCCGCATCGATGCGCGCACGAAACCATCGGACGAGGCGCTGAAGGCCTTTGCCGCACGCCTGCTCAAGGCCGAGCGTCCCGTGATCGTCACCATGGACGAGGTGGTCAAGAGCGATGCGCTGAAGGAGGCCGCCGAACTGGCCGAGCTGCTCGGCGCTGCGGCCTATCAGTCTTCGACGCCGTATGGCTCGCACTTTCTGTCCGAGAGCCCGAGCTTCGTCGGCACGCTCGCGCGCGTGCAGAAGGCCGCCCGCGATACGCTCGCGCCTTACGATCTGCTGATCGCGCTCGGCGGCGATCCCTTGCGGATGTCGGTCTATAGCGAGGTCGACGCGCTGCCCGAGGGCCTCGGCATGGTGCAGATCGGCCTCGTCGATTGGGAGATCGCCAAGAACTATGGCGCCGAAATCGCGCTGAAGGCAGACTTGAAGGAAACGCTGCGCGCGCTGATCCCGGTGCTGAAGGAGATGGGCGGCGCGACCCTCGCAAGCCGCGCAAAGCAGCGTCTCGCCGAACTCGCGCCGAAGAACTGGACTGCACGCCGTGCCGCTTTGGTCGAACAGATCGGCAAGAGCGCGGGCCGTAGCCCCATCGATCCCGACTATCTGGTGCTGCAAATGGTCGAGGCGATGCCTGATAATGCCATTCTCGTCGATGAAGGCCTCACCTCCAGCCGGCAGGTCACGGCGCTGTGGCCGCATCGCGATCGCTACGGCTATCACGGGCTCGCCTCCGGCGGCATCGGCTGGGGCCTGCCGGCCTCGGTCGGGGCGAGCATTGCCAATCCGGATCGCCCCGTGGTGTGCTTCTCCGGCGATGGCAGCGCGATGTATTCGATCCAGTCGCTGTGGACGGCGGCGCATCACAAGCTGCCGCTCAACGTCGTCATCGCCAACAATGGCGGCTATCGCATCATCAAGCAGCGGCTGCTCGCCTTCCACGGCGATGACAATTACGTCGGCATGGATTTCGCCGATCCGCCCGTGGATTTCGCCGGCCTCGCCAAGGCGCTCGGCTGTGAGGCGATCAAGGTCAGCGATCCCCGCGAACTGAAGGCGACGCTGGCGTCGGCGTTCAACCGGCCGGGGACGAAGTTGATCGAGGTGATGGTGGACGGGAAGGTTTGAGGCAGGACGCCTCAACCCTCATTGCGAGGAGCGCAGCGACGAAGCAATCCAGGCTGTGTCCGCGGAGGGATTCTGGATTGCTTCGCTTCGCTCGCAATGACGAGGAGGCGGCAACCTACCCCTTTCTTCCCACCCGATACCCCGCTGCCGGATGGGGCGCGTCGAGCCTCGCACGCCCGCCGCCGAACAGCTTCTCCCGCAGCGTCCCCTTCGCATACTCTTTCTTGTACCGTCCCCGTCGCGTCAGCTCCGGCACCAGCATGTCGGCGATGTCCTCGAAGTCGCCGGGCGAGATCGCGAACGCGACGTTGAGGCCGTCGACATCCGTCGTCTCGAACCATTGCTCGATCTTGTCAGCGACCATCTCGGGCGTGCCGACCACGACCGGGCCGGCGCCGCCGATGCCGACATGCTCGATGACGTCACGCACGGTCCAGACACGGTCAGGATCGGCGCGGGTGACGTTGTCCATCGCGCTGCGGCCGGCATCGTTCTGGACGTGGCGCACCTGCTGGTCGAGGTCGTAGCCGGAGAAGTCGACGCCGGTCCATCCCGACATCAGCGCCAGCGCGCCTTCGGGGCTGATGTGGCGGCGGTAGTCGGCATATTTGTCTTTCGCCTCGGATTCTGTCCGTCCGAGGATGATCGTCATCATCGAGAACATCAGGATCTCGGCCGGGTTGCGGCCCAGTGCAGCCGCCTGCTGCCGGATCGCGGAGACGCGCGGCGCGATCACCTTGGCCGACGGCCCCGACATGAACACGCACTCGGCATGCTTGGCCGCGAATTGCCGGCCCCTCGGCGAGGTGCCGGCCTGGTACAGCACCGGCGTGCGCTGAGGCGATGGCTCGCTGAGATGAATAGTGTTGTTGATGCGAAAATTTGCGCCCTCATGATTGACGCGATGAACTTTTGCCGGGTCGGTGAAGATGCCGCGCTTGCGGTCGCGCAGCACGGCATCGTCCTCCCAGCTGCCTTCCCAGAGCTTGTAGACGACCTCCATATATTCGTCGGCGATGTCGTAGCGGTCGTCATGCCCGGTCTGCTTGTCCTTGCCGGCACCGCGCGCGGCGCTGTCGAGATAGCCGGTGACGACATTCCAGCCGATCCGCCCTTCGGTGAGATGGTCCAGCGTCGACATTCGTCGTGCGAACGGGTAGGGCGGCTCGAACGACAGATTGCTGGTGACGCCGAAGCCGAGATTTTGCGTCACCGCCGCCATCGCCGATAGCAGCAGTAGCGGCTCGTTCGACGGCGTTTGCGCCGCATTGCGCAATGCTGCGTCAGGGCTGTTGCCATAGACGTCATACACGCCGAGCACGTCGGCCAGGAACAGCCCGTCGAAGCGGCCGCGCTCCAGCGTCTTGGCAAGATCGATCCAGTAGGGCAGGCGGTTATATTCGGCGGTGCGGTCGCGCGGATGAGTCCACAGGCCCGGTGACTGGTGTGCGACGCAATTCATCGCAAAGGCGTTGAGCCTGATCTCTTTGGCCATGCTGGTCCCTCGGCGCCCTGTACTGAGCGCTCTTCGAATGATAGATGTGCGCCCCAACTTGGCGAACTTCTTGCATATCGCTTGCGCTTGGCAAGGCCAAAGTCAGCGTCACAGCTGCGCTTGGCAGGCCGATCTCAACGAAGCAAGAGCGAAATCCAAGAGAACTACAAGAGAAGTACAAGAACTATCCAAGTCCCCGCCACTTTCGAAGGCCAACCCGCCTCGGGTAAGGTCCTTCGTCTCACAATCTCGAAAAGCAAGTATGACCAGAGCCGACGCCATCGCCCGCGCCCGTGAGGATTTCAACTCCGGCGCGTTCCTCGCTGAACTCGACCGCCGCGTCGCGTACAAGACCGAGAGCCAGAATCCGAAGCGCGGCCCCGAGTTGCGTGCCTATCTGGAACAGGAGATGCAGCCGGCTTTCGCCGCGCTCGATTTTTCCAGCCGCATCGTCGAATCCCCGAGCGGCAAGGCGCCGTTCCTGTTCGCCGAGCATTACGAGAGCGCGTCCGCGCCGACCGTGCTGGTCTACGGCCATGGTGACGTCGTCGACGGCATGGAAGGCGAGTGGCGGGACGGCCGCGATCCCTGGCGCACCACCGTAGCAGGGGCGCGCCTCTACGGCCGCGGCACCGCCGACAACAAGGGCCAGCACAGCATCAACATGGCGGCACTCCGCGCCGTGCGCGAGGCCCGCGGCGGCAAGCTCGGCTTCAATGCCAAGTTCATCATCGAGATGGGCGAGGAGATCGGCTCGCCCGATCTCGGCAAGGTCTGCGACCTCCATCGCGACGCGCTGAAGGCCGACCTGTTCATGGCTTCCGACGGGCCGCGCCTCTCGGCCGATCGGCCGACGCTCTTTCTCGGCTGCCGGGGTGGCATCCGCATCCATCTCGACGTGAACTTGCGCGACGGCGGTCACCATTCCGGCAATTGGGGCGGCGTGCTCGCCAACCCCGCGACCATCCTGGTCAACGCGATCTCCACCCTGGTTGACGCCCATGGGCGTCTGCAGCTGGAGGCCTTGAAGCCGCCGCGGCTGACCAACCAGATCCGCTCCTATCTCGCCGACGTCGAGGTGGTGCCGACCGCGGACGAGCCGGCGCTTGCCGAAAACTGGGGCGAGGAGGGCCTTTCGGCCGCTGAACGTCTCTACGCCTGGAACACACTGGAAGTGCTGGCGATGTCCTCGGGCAATATCGAGAAGCCGGCCAACGCGATTCCGGGCCACGCCAATGCGGTGCTGCAACTGCGTTTCGTGGTCGGGACGAAGGTTGAGGGGCTGATCGACGCTGTCCGCGCGCATCTGGTCGGACGCGGTTTTCCGATGGTCGAGGTGCGCGCCGCGCAGAGTTTTGCTGCATCGCGCACCGATTTCGACAGCCCCTGGATTAAATGGGCGGCGGATTCGGTGAAGGAGACCACCGGCAAGGCGCCGGCCGTGCTGCCGAATTTCGGCGGCTCGCTGCCCAATGACGTGTTCTCCGAGATCCTCGGTCTGCCGACGATCTGGGTGCCGCACTCCTATCCCGGCTGCTCCCAGCATGCGCCCAATGAGCACATCCTGCTGCCATTGACCGAAGAGGCCTTGACGGTGATGGCCGGGCTGTTCTGGGATCTCGGCGAGTTGCCAAAACCACTGACAGGCCCGTTAACCTGAGCCCTTGATCCAGCCGAAAGTTACATTCTAATCCGGCTCGATTTGTGCTTGCATCCGGGCCGCATCATCCGAAAGGGGAAGAAAAAGTGAAACATTTCCGTCACATCGGGCTCGCGCTCGCCGCGACCTTCGTCGTCAGCCAGGCCGGGGCCCAGGAGCTGACCGGCACGCTGAAGAACATCAAGGACACCGGCGCGATCACGCTCGGCTTCCGCGACTCCTCGATCCCGTTCTCCTACCTCGACGACAACCAGAAGCCCGTCGGGTTCGCGATGGACATCTGCTACAAGATCGTCGACGCCGTGAAGAAGGAGCTCAAGCTCGACAAGCTCGAGGTCAAGCTCAACCCGGTGACCTCGGCGACCCGTATCCCGCTGATGGCCAACGGCACCATCGACCTCGAATGCGGCTCGACCACCAACAATGCCGAGCGCCAGAAGCAGGTCGCCTTCACCAACACCCACTTCCTGACCGCGAGCCGCTACGTCTTCAAGAAATCGAGCGGCCTGAAGTCCATCGAGGACCTCAAGGGCAAGACCGTGGTCTCGACCGCCGGCACCACCAACATCAAGCAGCTCACCGAAGCCAACGTCGCCAAGGGCCTCGGCGCCAACATCATCCCGGCCAAGGATCACGCCGAAGCCTTCCTGATGGTCGAGACCGACCGCGCGGTCGCCTTCGTGATGGACGACATCCTGCTGGCGAGCCTCGTCGCCGGCTCGAAGAACCCGGACGACTACGCCATCTCCAAGGACGCGTTCTCCAAGCCCGAGCCCTACGGCATCATGCTGCGCAAGGATGACCCTGCCTTCAAGAAGGTGGTCGATGCTGCGACCGCCGCGCTCTATACTTCGGGCGAGGCCGAGAAGATCTACAACAAGTGGTTCACCCAGAAGATCCCGCCGAAGGGCCTGAACCTCAACACGCCGATCTCGGCCGAGCTGAAGAACGAGTTCGCCAAGCCGACGGACTCGCCGAACCCGGACGACTACAAGTAAGGTAAAACCCCGATCTTTCGATCGGGACCATGTCCGGCCACTCTTGACACAGGGGTGGCCGGACATTTGCATAGGCGCTCAGGACATCCATGACTGGCGCGTTCGCGCGGGGGACACGTGAACTACAACTGGAACTGGGGAATCTTCTTCCAGCCGAACCCGATGGGGACCGGCACCTATCTCGACATGCTGCTGTCGGGGCTGGCGCTGACCCTCAAGACCGCGGCGCTGGCCTGGGTGATCGCGCTGATCACAGGCTCGATCGTCGGGGTGATGCGCACGCTGCCGTCGAAGGGCGCCAATTGGTTCGGCTTCGCTTACGTCGAATTCTTCCGCAACATGCCGCTGCTGGTGCAGCTGTTCCTGTGGTTCTTCGTGCTACCGGAGATCCTGCCGAGAGCTGCGGGCCTGTGGCTGAAGCAATTGCCGAACGCGCCGTTCTGGACGGCTGCGATCGGCGTCGGCTTCTTCATGTCGGCGCGTGTGGCCGTGCAGCTGCAGGCCGGCATCTCCTCACTGCCGCGCGGGCAGAAGATGGCGGCGACGGCGCTCGGCCTGACCACCGTGCAGGGCTATCGCTACGTGCTGCTGCCGATGGCCTTCCGTATCATCCTGCCGCCGTTGACGTCTGAATTCCTCAACACCATCAAGAACACCGCGGTTGCCATCACCATCGGCCTGCTCGAGCTGACCGGACAGGCGCGCTCGATGCAGGAATTCTCATTCCAGGTGTTCGAGGCCTTCACCGCCGCGACCATCCTCTATCTCCTCGTCAACGCCGTCGTCGTGACCGCGATGCGCTTCCTCGAGCGCTGGGTCGCGATCCCCGGCTACATCACGGGGAAATAAGCGATGTTCGGCAATCTCGATTTCGACGTCATCCGCCGCGCACTGCCTTATCTGTTCTACGAGGGCATGACGTTCACCCTGACGCTGACGGGCCTTGCAGCCCTCGGCGGGCTCATCTTCGGCACGGCGCTCGCCCTGATGCGCCTCTCCGGCCTCAAGCTGCTCGGCCGGATCGCCGGGGTCTATGTCGACTTCATGCGCTCGCTGCCGCTGGTGCTGGTCATCTTCTGGTTCTACTTCCTGGTGCCTTATATCGGGCAGTGGGTGACCGGCGCCGCGCGCCCGATCAGCGTCGGCGCCTTCGCATCCTCGCTGATTACTTTCATCATGTTCGAGGCGGCGTATTTCTCCGAGATCATGCGCGCCGGCATCCAGTCGATCTCGCGCGGCCAGCCGGCCGCGGCCAGCGCGCTGGGGCTGACCTACGCGCAGACCATGCGCTACGTCGTGCTGCCGCAGGCCTTCCGCAACATGCTGCCGGTGCTGATCACGCAGACCATCGTGCTGTTCCAGGACACCTCGCTGGTCTACGTCCTCTCGATCACCGACTTCCTGGGCGCGGCGAGCAAGGTAGCGCAGCGCGACGGCCGCCTGGTCGAAATGTATCTGTTCGCTGCGATCGTCTACTTCACCATTTCCTGTATCGCGTCCTACGGCGTCCGCCGCCTGCAGGCGCGCATCGCCATCATTCGCTAGAGCGTGTCGATCATGATCGAAATCAGCCATGTCAACAAATGGTACAGCCCCACCTTCCAGGTGCTGACCGACTGCACCACCAACGTCACCAAGGGCGAGGTGGTCGTGGTCTGCGGCCCCTCGGGCTCGGGCAAGTCGACGCTGATCAAATGCGTCAATGCGCTGGAGCCGTTCCAGAGCGGCGACATCCTGGTCGACGGCACCAAGGTCAACGATCCCAAGACCGATCTGCCCAAGCTGCGCTCGCGCGTCGGCATGGTGTTCCAGCATTTCGAGCTGTTTCCGCACCTCAAGATCATCGACAATCTCTGCCTCGCGCAGGAGAAGGTGCTGGGCAGGGGGCATGACAAGGCGCAGACCAAGGGCATGCAGCTGCTCGAGCGCGTCGGCTTGAAGGAGCAGGCGCAGAAATTCCCGGCGCAGCTCTCCGGCGGCCAGCAGCAGCGCGTCGCCATTGCGCGCGCGCTCGCGATGGATCCGATCGTGATGCTGTTCGACGAGCCGACCTCCGCGCTCGATCCGGAAATGGTCAGCGAGGTGCTCGACGTCATGGTCGATCTCGCCCGCGAGGGGATGACCATGATGGTCGTGACCCACGAGATGGGTTTTGCCCGCAAGGTCGCCAACCGCGTGATCTTCATGGACCGCGGCGAGATCGTCGAGGACGCGGCGAAGGACGATTTCTTCGGCAAGCCCCGCAGCGACCGCGCGCAGAAGTTCTTGTCGAAGATTCTGTCGCACTAAACGGTCGTCATCCCGGGGCGCGCGCAGCGCGAACCCGGGATCCATCGGGCGACAGAACATGAGGCGTCATGGATTCCGGGCTCATTCGCTTCGCGAATGCCCCGGAATGACGGATCGAGGGTTTATCGCCCTCGCCAAATCTCCTATACCGGGAACCGAATTCACTTTCCGTCCCTCAGGAGACCTGCCTTGGACTCGATCGCCTACGTCAACGGCTCATTCGTCCCGCTCTCGGAAGCGAAGATCTCGGTGCTCGATCGCGGCTTCCTGTTCGCCGACGGCATCTACGAGGTCTCGGCCGTGCTCGACGGCAAGCTGGTCGACAATGCTTCGCATCTGGCGCGGCTGGAGCGGTCCGTCGGTGAGATCAGCTTGAGGCTGCCGGAGACCATCGAGCGTATCACCGAGCTGCAGAAGGAGCTGATCGCGCGCAACAAGCTCGTCAACGGCCTCGTCTATCTCCAGGTGACGCGCGGCGCCGACAAGGGGCGCGACTTCCCGTTCCCCAAGGCCGACGTCAAGTCGAGCCTGGTGATGTTCACGTCCGAGAAGGACATCATTAACGCCGCCGTGGCCAAGACCGGCATCAATGTCATCACGGTGCCCGACATCCGCTGGGAACGCCGCGACATCAAGAGCGTGGCGCTGCTGGCGCAGGTGCTGGCGAAGCAGGCCGCGGCTGAAGCCGGCGCGGGCGAAGCCTGGATGCTGCAGGATGGATACGTCACCGAGGGCGGCTCGTCCTCGGCGTTCATCCTGACCAAGGACGACGTCATCGTCACCCGCAAGAACTCCAACGCGATCCTGCCCGGCTGCACCCGCAAGGCCGTGATCGCGCTTGCCGAGGAGCGCCAGCTTCGCGTCGAGGAGCGTTCCTTCACCGTCGCCGAAGCGCTCGCTGCCAAGGAAGCCTTCATCACCAGCGCATCCTCCTTCGTGCAGCCGGTGGTCGCCATCGACGGCAAGACGATCGGCGACGGCAAGCCCGGCCCGATGGCGACGCGCCTTCGCGAGATCTATGTGGAGTTCGCCAAGGCGACGGCGGTCTGAGAAGCTTTGCGAGTCGGACGTACTTTTCGCTTCTCCACGTATTGCCCTGCCCCTCACCCGGATCGCTACGCGATCCGACCTCTCCCCGCAGAAGAGCGGGGAGAGGTAAAGTGCGTCCCGATGGACTCTTCGCTTGGATTATTGCGGTGAGGAACGCGTCGCTCTCTCACTCCCTCGCCCCGTTCTTACGGGGAGAGGGTGGGGTGAGGGGCTGACGCCGCGGGGAAGCTGGTCGTTTTGGTCAGCTCACGCCACCGACGCCTTCACCTTCACCGGATGCACGGCGCGGAACGCGATCGCGATCCTGTTCCAGGCATTGATCGCCCCGATCAGCATGGTCAGGTTCACCGTCTCCTCCTCGGAGAACTGCGCACGGACCTGCTCGTAAGTCTCGTCCGGCGCATGCGTCTCGGCGATCAGCGTCACCGCTTCGGTCCAGGCCAGCGCGGCGCGCTCGCGGTCGGAATAGAGCGGGGATTCGCGCCAGGCGTTGAGCAGGTAGATGCGCTGCTCGGTCTCGCCGCGCTTTCGCGCGTCCTCGGTGTGCATGTTGATGCAGAAGGCGCAGCCGTTGATCTGCGAGGCCCGGATCTTGACCAGCTCGATCAGCGATTTCTCCAGGCCCGTCGACTGGATCTGCTCCTCCAGCGCCAGCAGCGCTTTGATTGTATCGGGCGCGGCCTGGTAGTAGTTCATGCGGGGTTTCATGGGGCTCTCCTTTTCTTGGGTTAAATTAATGTGCTCCGCCGGCCGAAACGTGGCCGGGCTTCTTCAGAAAGAATACGGCCACGAGGGCAACGATCAGCGCCACGCCGAGCAGGTAGAACGTGTCGCTGAAGGCGAAGATATAGGCCTGCTTCTGCACGATATGGCCGATCGCCACATAAGCGCGATGCGCGGCGTCCGCACGGTCGAGAACGCCGTGATTGACGAAATATTGTGTGAGCTGCTCGAGCCGCGTGCGGGTGGCCTCCTCGAACACGGAGACCGACTGCATCAGCACGTTGGAATGATATTGCTCGCGTTTGGTCAGCACGGTTTGCAGCAGCGCGATGCCGACCGCGCCGCCGAGATTGCGCATCATGTTGAACAGGCCGGAAGCCGAGCCTGCATTCTCCGCTTCGATGCCAGCCGTCGCCACCGCCGACAGCGGCGCCATCACCAGCGCCTGGCCGATGGCGCGCACGACATTGGGCCACAGCAGCTGGTCGGCGGCATAGTCGTTGGTCATATAGATGTTCATGAAGTTTGATGCTGCGAACAGCACGAAGCCGATGCCGATGATGATCCGGGCATCGAACTTTTGCATCAGGCGCGGCACCAGTGGGATCAGCACGAGTTGCGGCAATCCGGTCCAGGCCAGCACCATGCCGATCTGCTCGGCATTGTAGCCCTGGATGCGCGACAGATATTGCGGCAGGATGAACACAGAGCCGTAGAGCGCGATGCCGAGCAGGAAGTTCGCGAGCATGCCGAAGCCGAAATTGCGGCGCACGAGCAGCCGCAGATTGAGCAGCGCCTTCTTCACCGTGAGCTCGATGATCAGGAAGGCGATCAGCGCAATAGCGGCGATGACCGAGAGCTTAACGATGAAGGGCGAACCGAACCAGTCGTCCTTGTTGCCTTCCTCCAGCACGGTCTGCAGCGCTGACAGCCCGATCGCCATGGTGATGATGCCGGCCCAGTCGCCCTCGCGAAGCAGCGACAGCTTCATGGGCTTCGCCTCGAGTGCATACCAGAGCATGCCGACCATGATCGCGCCGGGCACCAGGTTGACGTAGAAGATGTATTGCCAGCCGAAATTCTCGGTGAGATAGCCGCCGATAGTCGGGCCGATCGCCGGCGCAAACGTCGCCGACAGCGCGAACATCGCAAGGCCGACCGGCTGCTTGGCGCGCGGCAGCAGCATGATGATCAGCGTGAAGGCCATCGGGATCAGCACGCCGCCGGTGAAGCCCTGGATGGCGCGAAGCACGATCATCTGCGACAGATCCTGCGCCAATGCGCAGGCCGCGGACAGAACCAGGAACAGGATCGCGTTGGTGAGCAGGTAGATGCGGATCGAGAACACCTGCGCCAGCCAGCCGGACAGCGGAATCACGACGATCTCGGCGATCAGGTAAGAGGTCGAGATCCAGCCGCCGTCATCAATGCCGGCGCCGATCGCGCCCTGGATGTCGGCGAGCGAGGCGTTGACGATCTGGATGTTCAGCACCGCCATGAACGCGCCGAGCGTGGCGCCGATCACCGCGATCCAGGTCTTTGTGGACACCGCCGGAGCCGTGGGCGCAGCGGAAGCGGGGAGGCTGGCGGCAGCGTTGACCGTCGGTTGGAGCGTGCTCATGGCTTCAACCTCCATTCGCGCGGGAGGTATTGTGGGCGAGGCGCCTCGCCGTCTCGCGCTCGGCCAGCACCGTCTGTTTGGTGTCGATGGTCGGCACCGCCGACATGCCGGGGCGCAGCAGGCCGGTGAGGTTGTAATCGTCGAGCACGATCTTCACCGGAACGCGCTGCACGATCTTGGTGAAGTTGCCAGTGGCGTTGTCGGGTGGCAGCAGTGCGAATTCGAGCCCGCTCGCCGGCGACAGGCTGTCGACATGGCCGCGCAGGGTGGTGTTGCGGAAGCTGTCGACGTGCAGCTCGACCGGCTGGCCCGGCCGCACATGCGTGAGCTGGGTCTCCTTGAAATTGGCGATGACATAGACCGCGTCGAGCGGCACCACCGCCATCAATTGCGTGCCGGCTTGCACGTACTGGCCGACGCGCAAGCTGCGGGCGCCGACCGTGCCGTCCACGGGAGCTGTGATCTCCGTATAGGACAGGTTCAGCGCCGCCTGCTGCGCGACCGCGCGGGCGCGTTCGAGCTGGGCGGCGGCCTGGGCGCGCTGGGTGGTGAGCACGTCGACCTTGCGCTGCGCGGCGAGGAGGCCGGACTTGGCATGCTGCAATTGCGCGCTGCTGGCGCGCAGCGCCGCATCGGTCTGCTGCGCGCGCTGGATCGTGCCGGAGCCCGACTTCATGAGGTCGTCGTAGCGGGCGCGCTCCTCCTGCGCGAATTTCAGATTGGCCTCCGCAGCAGCGACATCGGCGGTGCTCTGCGCGATGATCGGCTGCTGCAGTTCGAGCTGGGCGTCGATGTTGCGGACCGAGGCTTCGCCGGCAGCGACGTCGGCTTTCGCCTGGTCGAGCGCCGCCTTGAAATCGCGGTCGTCGATCTCAGCCAGCAGCTGGCCCGCCCGAACCTTCTCATTGTCGCCGACCAGCACCTTGGCGATGTAGCCGGAGACCTTCGGCGCGACGATCGTGGAGTCCGCCTTCACATAGGCGTCGTCGGTGGATTCGAGGTAGCGGCCGTTGGTCCAGTAATCGTGTCCGTAGTAGGCCATGGTTGCCGTGCCTGCGAGGAGGGCGAGCACCAAGGCCGCGCGCCGGACCCTGTTCGGAGCCGGGACAGTGGGCGGCGCCTTGGCGTAATCGCGCGTGATTTCAGTTGCTTGCTGGAAGGTCTCGGTGCGGGGCATTTCGGACATTGCGGTCTCCTGTCGGCTCGCTGAGACAATCGGTCTTGCTGGCCCGGATGATAATCGGCTAAATCCTGGAAGGATTATCCATTGGGAATGGATAATCTGAGCGGTCACCCTGGTTCGTGATGTCTACCGGTCAGGGCGCGCGACTGCGCCAGCGCGATTGCCGTTTCTGTCGCGCGATTGCTGCCGAGGCGCACATCCCAGTGCAAGGAAAGCCATGGATCGATTGACCAGCCTCGAAGTGTTCAGCCGAGTGGTCGAGACCGGCGGCTTCTCCGCAGCAGCCCGCAAGCTCAACATGTCGACCACCATGGTGAGCAATCACGTGCAGGCGTTGGAAGACCGGCTCGGGGTGCGGCTGCTTCACCGCACCACGCGCAAGGTCAATCTGACCGAGATCGGCAAGGCCTACTACGACCGCTGCGTCCAGATTCTCGCCGACATCGAACAGGCCGACGACATCGCGAGCGAATTGCAGTCGGTGCCGCGCGGCACGCTGCGCATTCACGTCGCCACGCACATGGTGCCGTTCGTCGCGCCGATTGCGGCGAAACTGCTGTCGACCTATCCGGAGCTCAAGATCGATCTGCGCATGGGCGAGGCCGAGGTCGACCTCATCGAGGAAGGCTACGACGTGGCCCTGCGCATGACACAGCCGCGGGATTCCAGCCTGATCGTGCGCAGCCTTGCCACCTGGCGTCACGTGCTGTGCTGCTCCCACGGTTACATCGAGAAGCACGGCCGGGTGCAGAAGCTCGACGAGCTCACCGGGCACAATTGTGGTCGGCACTTGAACTATCCCTTTGGCGACGAATGGCAGTTCCTCGATCGCAAGGGCACGCCGGCCTCGGTGCGCGTCTCCGGCAGCTTCGTCACCAATAGCGGGGAAGCGCTGCGCAAGGTCGCGCTGGAGGGCGCCGCCATCTGCCTGATGGCGGGGTTCCTCATTCAGGATGATCTCGAAGCCGGCCGCCTCGTGCGCCTGTTGCCGGAATATCGGACCGTCGAGCTCTCCATGAACGCGGTCTATCCGCATCGGCATCATCTGTCGGCGAAGGTGAGGACCTTCATCGACCTGCTCGTGCACCACAGCGCCGAGCAGCAGAAGCTGATCAACCCGTATTCATGAATGGCACCGCACTCAGGCCGCTCGCGCCATTGCCGGCCGGCCGAGCCGCGATTCGACCTCGGCCTTGACCTGCGCGATCGCAGCCTCCTTCACCGGCCCATAGCCGCGGATGTTCATGGGGGCCTTGGCTACGGCAATGAGATCTGGAAGGCGCGCCGCGTCGAGCTCGCCCAGTATCCGCTCGATCAGGCCATCATACCAGGCGATCAGTTCACGCTCGGCGCGCCGTTCCGCGGTGTAGCCGAACGGATCAAACGGCGTTCCGCGCAACCCCTTCAGGCGCGCGAGCATGGCCAGAGGCACCTGGATCCACTGGCCGAGGGCCCGTTTGCGCGGACGCCCCCGTGCATCGCGCCGCGACTTCAGGAACGGCGGGGCGAGATGGTATCGGATGGTGAAGCCGTCCTCGAATTCGCGCTTCAACTCGTCGAGGAAGCCGCTTCGCATGTGCAGCCGCGCCACCTCGTACTCGTCCTTGTAGGCCATCAGCTTGAACAGCGCGCGCGCGACCGCCTCGGTCAGCGCCTCGCTGTTCAGGTTCGCTTCGGCATTGCGGACTCTTGTGATCATTGCGCGGTAGCGCGCCGCGTAGGCTTCGTTTTGATAGTCGGTGAGGAACTCGATGCGCCGGGCAATGATCTCATCGAGCGTCTCGACCTTTGGCGCATCGTTCGCCTTCGGCAGAAAATCCGGATCGGCCGCGGCGATCCGGCCCCAGGCAAAGGCCTGCTTGTTGCGCTCGACCGCGACGCCGTTGAGCTCGATCGCGCGCAGCAGCGCGGCAAGCGAAACCGGGACGAGACCGTGCTGCCAGGCAAAGCCCAGCATGATGATGTTGGCGTAGACGGCATCGCCGAGCAGGCGCTCGGCCAGCGCATTGGCGTTGAGCGTGCCGAGATTGCTCTCGCCGACCACGCGACCGATGGCGCGCAGGCGGGCTGGCGCAGCGAGATCGGCGTCGCGGAAGCGGACCACGTCGCCCGTCGGCATTTCCGCGGTGTTGACCGCGGCACGGGTGCTGCGGCGATAGGTGCCCGAGGCCTTTGGCGAGGAGCTGACGACGAGATCGCAGCCGATCAACGCATCGGCCGCGCCCTGGTCGATGCGGACCTGGTGCAGCGCCTCGGGGCTCGCGGCCAGGCGAATGTAGCTCAGCACAGGCCCGAATTTCTGCGCAAAGCCGGTGAAGTCGAGCACCGAAACGCCGCGGCGTTCCAGATGCGCGGCCATGCCGATCAGCGCGCCGACAGTGATTACGCCGGTGCCGCCGACGCCGGTGACAAGCAGGTCGTAGGGCCGGTCGAGCGTTGCGGCCTTGGGCAGGGGGAGCGTCGCGGCGTGGCCGGCCGCATCGATCCGGCTCGCGTTCTTCTTCCGCCGCGTTGCGCCTTCGACCGTGACAAAGCTCGGGCAAAAGCCGTTCAGACAGGAAAAATCCTTGTTGCAGGCCGACAGATTGATCTGCCGCTTGCGGCCGAACGGCGTCTCCTTCGGCTCGACGCTCAGGCAGTTGGATTCCACCGAGCAGTCGCCGCAGCCTTCGCAGACGAGATCGTTGATGTAGGCGAAGCGCTTGGGATCGGCCATCTGCCCGCGTTTGCGTCGGCGCCGCTTCTCGGTGGCGCAGGTCTGCTGATAGATCAGGACCGAGACGCCGGAAACCTCGCGCAGCTCGCGCTGCACGGCGTCCATCTCCTCACGGGGATGGATGGTGACGCCGGCTGGCAGGTCGGACGGCGAGAACTGCGCGGGATCGTCCGACACCAGCGCGATGCGCGTCACCCCTTCGGCGCGGACGCTGTGCGCGATCGCATGGACGCTGATGGGACCGTCGACCGGCTGGCCGCCGGTCATCGCCACGGCATCGTTGAACAGGATCTTGTAAGTGATGTTGGCCTTGGCTGCGATCGCCTGCCGGATCGCCATCGAGCCGGAATGGTAGTAGGTGCCTTCGCCGAGATTCTGGAACACGTGCTTGTGCCCGGTGAAGCGTGACGAGGCTGCCCAGTTCACGCCCTCGCCGCCCATCTGGATCAGCGAGGAGGTCTCGCGGTCCATCCAGCTCGCCATGAAGTGACAGCCGATGCCGGCGAGCGCCTTCGATCCCTCCGGCACTTTGGTCGAGGTGTTGTGCGGACATCCCGAGCAGAAATAGGGCGTGCGCGTCGCGCCGCTGACATTGATCGTGCGCGCGGCTTCCGGCATCAGGGCGGCCGCGCGCGCGGCGAGATCGAGACCCGGAAACATCGGATCGAGCCTGCGCGCGAGCACGCTCGCGAGCGCGCGGGGCGACAATTCGCCGATCCAGGAGATCAGCCGTGCACCGGTTTCGTCGTGCTTGCCGACCATGCGCTCGGGTTTGCTGCCGGGATAGTCGTAAAAGTATTCCTTGAACTGGCTCTCGATGATGCCGCGCTTCTCCTCGACCACCAGGATCTCGCGCTTGCCCTTCACGAACTCCATCGCATCATGCAGCGCCAGCGGCCAGACCATGCCGACCTTGTAGACGTCGATGCCGATGCGGCGGCAGGCCGATTCGTCGAGGCCCATCAGCCGCAGCGCTTCCATCAGGTCGAGATGCGCCTTGCCGGTCGTGACGATGCCGTAGGTGGCGCCAGGAATATCGTAGATGTGCCGATCGATCGGATTGGCCTTGGCGAAGGCGTAGACCGCGTGCTTCTTGGCTTCCAGCCGTTCCTCGATCTGCGGGCCCGGCAAATCGGGCCAGCGATAGTGCAGGCCGCCCGGCGGCGGCGTGAAGTCGGGCGTGCGGAAGAGGCGCGGCGGGCGCAGCGCGACGGAGGCGCCTGATTCCACGATCTCCGAGATCGCCTTGAAGCCGACCCACATGCCGGAGAAGCGGCTCAGCGCGTAGCCATATTCGCCGAACACCAGATATTCGCCGACGTCGGCCGGATGCAGCGTCGGCATGAACCAGCTCATGAAGGCGACGTCCGACTGGTGCGGCATCGAGGAGGAGACGCAGCCATGGTCGTCGCCGGCGACCACCAGCACGCCGCCGTGCGGCGAGGAACCATAGGCGTTGCCGTGCTTGAGCGCATCGCCGGAACGATCGACGCCTGGGCCCTTGCCGTACCAGAGCCCGAATACGCCATCGACTTCACGGTCAGCTTGTGTCTCGACCTGCTGCGAGCCGAGCACGGCTGTCGCCGCGAGGTCCTCGTTCACGGCGGGGAGGAATTCGATGCCGTGCTGCTTGAGCCGCTCCTGGATGCGCCAGAGCTCGAGGTCGATGCCGCCGAGCGGCGAGCCGCGATAGCCGGAGATGAAGCCGGCGGTGTTGAGCCCGGCCGCACGGTCGCGTCGCGCCTGGTCGAGCGCGATGCGGACGATGGCCTGCGTGCCAGTGAGGAAGACGCGGCCCTCCTCCCGCTCGTAGCGATCGGAGAGTTCGTATGTGTCGAGTGACGGAATGGCGTCCATGGCGGACCTCGCGCGGCATCCTGCCCAGTGATGGAAGGTTATGCCCGGCTCGCTGGTAGGTCTTACCTATTTATCCCTTCTGTGGCCAAGATCCGGTAGACTTTTGCATATCGACGCCAAAATTGGTAAATCTGCTCGAACCGGAGGGCTCGCCATGATCGAAGAGCAGGACACCCGCATTCTCGCCCATCTCCAGAAAGATGGCCGCGCCACCAACCAGCAACTCGCCGACGAGGTCGGCATGTCCACCTCGGCCTGCTGGCGGCGGGTGCGGGCGCTTGAGGAGAGCGGCGTCATCCAAGGCTATGCGGCGCTGGTCGCGCGCGAGCGGGCGGGCTTTGCGATGTCCGCCATCCTCCACGTCTCGCTGGAGCGGCACGATGCGAAGTTCGTCGACGAATTTGTGGCGAGGGTCACCAAGCGCCGTGAGGTGCTGGAGTGTTTTGCGACCACGGGCGACGCCGACTATCATTTGCGCGTCGTCGTCCAGGATATGGCAGCCTACAACCGCTTCCTCGACGAGTTCATGTTCCGCATCCCCGGCATCCGCTACGTCCGCAGCAACGTGGTGCTGAAGGAGATCAAGACCAGCGTGGCGCTGCCGTTCTGAAGGAGGTGCTGGGCACCGCGACATCAATCTCCCGTAAACCAACACGGGGCTGCAGATTGGTAAACGGAACATGCCTTGCGTCGACGGCTCGGCCTCGCAGCGGTATTCCCGTCAGTTTTGTCGCGCCCGTTCGCAGCTCGTTCACTTTGATCGACGGTTTGCGCCGCGTAATAACGACCACTTAGGCGATCGCCGCTCATAAAAGGCACCGGGATAAATAGGCAGAAATGCCTGGGAGCTGAGATCGTGCCGACGACACTCGCGCGCACCTTTGCGGCGCTGAGCGCCATCAATGAAGCGATTCTTTACGCGAGATCGCCGGAGGAGCTGTACCAGAAGGTCTGCGACGCCGGGTTTTCGAGCGGGGATTTTCTGGCCGTTGCCGTGTTCCTGGTCGAACCGGACGGCCGGCGTTTGCGCTTTGCGGCCGGCTGTGGCGACGACATTCCGCGGCTGCGTTCGATCGTGATCACGACGGAAGCCGGCACGCCGGAGGGGTCCGGCGTCGGCGGCGAAGCGTTTCGCGATCAGAAGCTGTGCGTCAGCAACGATTATCTGAACGATCCGCGCTCGCTGGCCTGGCGCGAGGGCGCCGCCAAGGCCCACATCGGTGCGGCCGCGGCGCTGCCGCTGCTCTGCAACGCCAAGAGCGTCGGCGTCCTGTTTGTGACGCGGAGCGAGGCCAACTCGCTGAACGAGCAGATGGTGTCGCTGTTCGAGCGCATGTCGGCGAACATTTCCTACGCGCTGGACAATTTCGCCCGCGAAACCGCGCGGCAGACCAGCGAGCGGGCGACCCGGCGGCTCAACCGCATGTTCGGCGCCATCAGCGCCACCAACGAGGCCATCCTGCGCGCCAAAACCGAGCAGGAGCTGTACCAATTGGTGTGCGACGCCTCGGTCCACGACGGCAAGTCGCTCGCGACCTTCGTCTTGCTGCGCGAGCCGAATTCGCACTGGCTGACGCCGGTCGCGGCGACCGGCCAAAATCTTCATCTGATTAGGCAGGCGCGCTACTCGATCGATTCCGACAATCCTCACGGACAGGGCATCTCTGGCCAGGTCTTCCGGACGCAGAAGGCGATGGTCGAAGACGACCTCGTCGGTCGTACCAAGGGAACGATCTGGGAGCAGGCCAACGTCAATGCCGGATCGGTCGCCTGTGTCGTGGCGCCGCTGATCAAGCGCGGAACCAGCGTCGGCGTGATGTTCTTCTTCGTCAGCAAGTCCTGGGCGAAGGACGAGGGCATCGTCGCGCTGCTGCTGCGCATCACCGAGAACGTGTGCTTTGCACTCGAGAATTTTGACCGCGACCAGGAGAAGGCGGAGATCGCGCGCGAGGAGGAGCGGCTCGCGCGCATGTACGCCGCGCTGAGCGCCACCAATGAGGCGATCATCCGGGCGACCTCGCGTGCCGAGCTGTTCGATCTCGTCTGCGAAGCGTCCGTGCAAGGCGGCAAGTTCGGATCGGCGACGATCGCACTCGCCGATCCTGCGTCCGAGCGGCTGCGGGTTGTCGCCTCCGCAGGGCCAAACTCGGACGAAGTGCGCAGGCTCAAATTCGCCACCACAGATAACGTACCCGAGGGACGCGGCCTGACCGGCACGTGCTACCGCACCGGGCGGCCCTGCCTCGCCAACGATCTGATGGCCGATGACCGCCTAAAGCCGTGGCACGAGAGTGCCCGACGCACCGGTGTGAAGTCCTCCGCTGCGTTGCCGTTGCTGAGCGGCGACCGGGTCGAGGGCGTGTTCCTGTTCAATTCCCTTGAGGTCGGCACGTTCACGCCGGAACTGATGGAACTGCTCGAGCGTCTCGCCCGCAATGTCTCGTTTGCGATCGCAAATCTCGATCGTGCCGAGGACAAGGCCAAAGCCGACAAGCAGCGCGAGCGCCTGAGCGGCATGTTCGCGGCCTTGAGCGCGACGAACGAAGCGATCATGCGCGCCGAGACCCGCGAGGAGCTGTTTGAAGTTGCCTGCCAGGCGGCCGTGCTCGGCGGCATGTTCGCATCGGCGACGATCGGCATCATCGACGAGACACGCGAGCTCGTTCGGGTCGTCGCCGTGAAGGGACGTCTCCAGGAGCGCATGATCGGGCGTACCTGCATCATTTCCGCAGACCACCCCGAGGGCCAGGGCATCATTGGCACCTCGCTGCGGACGCGCCGGCCCAATGTGATGAACGATTATCTCAACGAGCCGCGGTCCGCATACTGGCGCACCAAGGCCATCGAGGATGGAACGCGGGCTGCCGCGAGCTTCCCGCTCCTGAGAGCCGGCCAGGAATCGGTCGGCATCCTGCTCTTCCTCGCGCCGGAAGAGAATACGTTCACGCCCGATCTGGTCGAGCTGCTCGGGCGCCTCGCGGAGAACGTCTCCTTCGCACTCGACAATTTCGAGCGCGCCGAGGAGAAGGACCACACCGAAGCGCAGAAGGAGCGCCTGACGCGCATGTTCGCGGCCCTGAGCGCGACCAACGAGGCGATCATGCGCGCGAAGTCGCGTGCCGAGCTGTTCGACCTGGTCTGCCTTGCGGCATCGAACGGCGCCAAGTTCACCTCGACTACGATTGCCCTGGCCAGACCCGGCACGGACCAGCTCGAGATCGTCGCCGCCGCAGGTCCCTCCGCCGGCACCACGCGCAATGTGCGTCTCTCCATCGATCCCGAACGGCCCGAAGGGCGCGGCATGAGCGGCACGGCATTCCGCACGCGCCAGCCCTGCATCAGCAACGACTATCTCAACGACGACCGCGTCCGTGTCTTCCATCCCATCGTGCGCGGGGACGGCGCGCGGTCGGGCGCCGCGTTTCCGCTCATCGTGAACGACCAGGCGGTCGGCGTCATGATCTACATGTCGACCGAACCGGCGACCTTCACGCCCGAATTCGTCGCGCTGTTGCAGCGCCTCGCCGACAACGTTTCCTTTGCGATGGAGAATTTCGATCGCGCCGACGAGAAGAACAAGGCCGACGAGCGCATCGAATACCTCGCCTCGCACGACAGCCTGACCGACCTGCCGAATCGCGAGACCTTCAACGGGCTGCTGCGCCAGGCGATCGATGCGGCGCACCGCCACGATCACCGCTTTGCGGTACTGTTCATCGACCTCGACCGCTTCAAGGTCATCAACGATTCGCTGGGTCACGAGGCCGGCGACCTGCTCCTGCTCGAAGTGGCGAACCGCCTGCGCGGCGCCCTGCGCGCGAGCGACGTGGTCGCGCGCCTCGGCGGCGACGAGTTCGTGGTGATCCTCGACCAGTGCGGCGAGATCGAGGACGTCCAGCGCATCGCCACCGGGCTGCTCGCCGCGCTCGCCGAGCCCATGCAGCTGGCCGGCCACGAGTGCCATTCCACCGCCTCGATCGGTATTGCGATGTATCCGGCCAACGGCTCCGACGCGCAGACGCTGACCAAGAACGCCGACATGGCGATGTACCTCGCCAAGGAGGACGGCAAGAACGGCTATCGCTTCTTCTCCAACGAGGTGAAGACGCAGTCGATCGAGCGGCTGTCGCTGGAGAGCGCGCTGCGCCGTGCGCTGGAGCGCGAGCAGTTCTCGCTCAATTACCAGCCCAAGGTGGACATCGCGACCGGTCAGATCACGGGCGTCGAGGCGCTGCTGCGCTGGACGCATCCCGATCTCGGCAACGTCTCGCCGGCACAATTCATTCCGCTTGCGGAGGAAACCGGGCTGATCGTGCCGATCGGCCGCTGGGTGCTGAAAGAGGCCTGCGCGCAGGCCATGGCCTGGCAGCGCCGCGGCCTGCTGCCGGTGTCGATGGCGGTCAACCTGTCGCCGCGGCAATTCGCCGACGAGCATCTGTTGCAGGACGTCGACGAGGCGCTGGCGGCCTCCGGCATGTCGCCGGTGCTGCTCCAGCTCGAAGTCACCGAGAGCATGATGATGCGCAATGTCGGCCGCGCGCTGAAAGTGCTCGACTCCATCCAGAGCCGCGGCATCCGGCTCGCGATCGACGATTTCGGCACCGGCTATTCGTCGATGTCCCTGATGAAGCACTTCCCGATCGACACCATCAAGATCGATCGCTCCTTCGTGCGCGACCTGCCGCAGGATTCGGAGGATCAAGCGATAGCGCAGGCGATCATCAGCATGGGCAAGGCCCTCGGCATGACCGTCGTCGCCGAAGGTGTCGAGAATGCCGAGCAGGAGGCGTTCCTGCGGGCCCATGGCTGCGACGAGATGCAGGGCTTCCTCGTCTCCAAGCCGCTGCCGGCGCGGCAGATGAGCGAGCTGCTGCGGCCCATGTCGCTGCCCGTCGCGCCGCCGCTGCAGCCGGAAGCGGCCGGCGAAGATGCAGCCTCAGGGCTGAAACGCGCTGTCGTCTGACGGCTGCGGGTGCAGCTCGCGCACCTCGTGCTCTTCCCCCTCGGCCTTGCTCGGAAAGTCCTGGGGGCCCGTCAGTGACGTCTGCTCGGTGAACAGCGCGAGAATGGCGCGCGCGCCCGCGGCGAAGCTGGTCCCTTCGCTCACCTGCAACGCGCAGCAGCATGTTGCGCTCATCGGCTCCTGGTCGTCGACCACGGCCATCGCAGGCCCCCACCACCAGGCAGGCGCGGGCGAACGCTCGTCCTCTGGCACGACATGCCAGCGGACGAACTCCTCCATCACGCGCTCGAATTCCAGGCGGGCAGCCTGATGCATATGCTCGATGCTCCCAGAATCGCGTCCAACGACGGGTCGACACGCTGACTTGATCGTCACGTCGCTCGGAAAAAAATCGGCTCGCGCAACAGGGCCGAACCATGCCGGCCGACATCGTCGTCGGCGATGCGGAACGCGCGGCTGCCGGCGATGCGCCGGCGCAGCCGCGATTATTCATTCTAGCTGCTGGATGGCACGGCAAGCAAGCGATTGCAGCCGCAATTGCCTAACGCGGCATGAACGGATGCGCCTTCTGGTGCCAGGCCCAGGCGGTGCGGACGATCGTCGGCAGGTCGGAGTGCCGCGGCACGAAGTTCAGCACCTTTCTCGCAGCAGAGGGATCGGCGACCAGAAAGGTGGGATCGCCGGCGCGGCGCGGCTTGATCGTGTGCGGCACCTCGCGCCCGGTCTCCTGCCTGATAGCGTCGAGGATCTCGCGTACGGAAAAGCCGGAACCGGTGCCGAGGTTGAAGCTGCCGCCAGCATGGCCTTGTTCCAAGAGCCTCAGGGCCGCGACATGCGCCGCCGCAAGGTCCGTGACGTGGATGTAGTCGCGAATCGCGGTGCCGTCGGGCGTGTCGTAATCGTCGCCGAACACCGCGAAGTCGACATGGCCCTGAAGCGCCATCATCGCGCGGGGAATGAGGTGGGTTTCGTTGTCACGCAGCTCGCCGATGCCGCCGGCCGGATCGGCGCCGCTGGCGTTGAAATAGCGCAGGCAGAACGCGCCGAAACCATAGGCCGTGCGGTAATCGGCGAGCATGCGCTCGATCATCAATTTCGATGCGCCGTAAGGATTGATCGGCGCGCAAGGAAAGTCTTCCGGCAGCGCCTTGGAATCGGCGTTGCCGTAGACGGCGCCGGTCGAGGAGAACACGATGCGATGGCAGCCCGCGTTGCGCATCGCCTGCAGCAGCGACAGCGTGCCCTGGACGTTGTTGATGTAATATTTCTGCGGGTCGGTCATGGATTCCCCGACGAGGCTCGCCGCCGCGAAATGCATCACCGCCGTGATCTTGTGGTCGGCGAAGGCGCGCGCCAGCGCCGCGCCATCGAGCAGGTCGCCCGTCACCAGCGGGCCGGATACGAAGTTGCGATGACCTGTCGAGAGATTGTCATAAACGACGGGCTGATAGCCGGCAGCGGTCAATGCGCGGCAGGCATGCGAGCCAATATAGCCTGCGCCCCCGGTGACGAGGACGGTCGGTCGGTCGGTCATGTCGTGTTCTGCTCTTCTCTTAGCGGAGGGGAAGGTTGCGGCTGAAGAGAAGATAGAGCGCGCGGGGGTTGGTGGTCAAATAACGCCACAGCAGACGGCGTGGTTCGAGCAAGGTGCGCCAGGCCCATTCGAGCCCGATCTTCTGCATCCATTGCGGCGCGCGGGAACGGCTCCCTGACAAGAAGTTGAACAATCCGCCGGATGTCTTGATGACGCCAACATTGGTCAGGTGCGGCGTGAACTCCTCCACGAATGCCTGTTCGTTGGGCACACCGAGCGCGACCCACAGATAATCCGGGGCCAGGGCGTTGATCTCCTCGACCTTGGCCCGCAGCGCATCGCCGCGCAGATAGCCGTGGCTGCGCCCGACGATCTTGAGACGTGGATACATCTTCTGAACGTTTGCGACCGCAGCTGCGTTCTCGGGCTCGCTTGCGCCGAACATGTAGAAGGTGCGGCCGGCGGCTTCGGCCTTGCGCGCGACGACGTGGAACAGGTCCGTGGTCGCAACGCGCTCCGGCAGCGGGAACCAGGATTGCAGCTTCGAAGCCGCGACCAGGGGCTGACCGTCGGCGTTGATCAAGTCAGCGGCACGGAACAGGCGCTCGGTCTGCGGCTCGGTCGAGCAGCGCGCCAGCACCTCGCCATTGGCCGAGGTCAGGAACAGCGGACGGCCGATGCGATGCTCGGGATTCGTCGCCTCGATCATGAAATCGGCTGTCGCTTCCAGGTCGAGCGCGGCCATGCGAAGTCCGCCGACAGTGATTCTCGGCACCTCGGCAGTTGCTGCCCGTCCGTCGAGGTTGACGCGGCGTTCAAGCATATTGTCTGCCTCGTTGGCGCGCTTGCATTGCAGGGGTGAGCTCGTCGAGCACGACGCCGACGAGCTTGCGCTCGGCCTCGCCGAGCGCGGCCAAGATCTCTTCCAGGCTGTCGTTGACGTCGAGGCTGGTCGGCAGCACGGCCACCAGCGAGTCGATGTCGTCGAGCAGCCTGCGGCCGCCGGCCCCGAGCGGAATGGCCGGGCCGTCGAGGATCACGAGATCATAGCCGCCGGCGGAACGGGCCTGCGCAATCGCCTTGCGGATGGCGTCGGCGGCTTTGCCGGCGTCGCCTTCCGCGGCCGGCAGCACCGAGATGCCGTTGACCGTCTTGATCTCGCGTGCGTCCTTGCTGCCGATCGAGAGCCAGCCGAGCCTGCTCGGCTCGCTCTTGCCGGGACGGACGACCTTGTTCGAGAGCGAGCGCGCCTGATGGTCGGCATCGATCATCAGCACGCGGGCGCCGTCGCGTGCGGCCGCCAGCGCGAAGTTCAGCGCGGCCACGCTGCGGCCGCTGGTCTTGCCGGTGCCGGCGAGCGCGACGACCGGCATCGCCTTGCCGCCGGCGCGCCGCGCCACCGCGGCGCGCATGTCGCGCCAGGCGTTGAGCAGGCTCGTCAGGGGAAAGCCGGGGCGCAGCGTCGGCCAACCCAGCCGCGTGAGATCGACGCCGCCGCCAGTGGGGAGTATGGCGCCGAGCGTATGGATGACGTCGGCCTCCTGGAAGCGTGCGATCAGCGGCTTCTCGATCACCGGCTTCTCGACCATCGAAGGCTGCAGCGCCGGCGCGGCAAGTTCGGGCGTCGACGGCGCAGTTTCAGGCGCGCGCGGCGCCTGCCGCGGCTGGGCAGCCTCCGCAGCGCGCGGGAGCTCCGGTGCTCGGGACGCCCGTGGCGCCGGCGAGCGCTCACGTCGGGCGGGTGTCGGCGTCGCAGGCGCGGTTGCGCCGGCGAACAGCAGGTCTGTCACGACGAACCAGCTCGACGCCGCGATCGCCCCGAAGGCGAAGCCGATCATGGCGAACAGGCTCATGGCCGGCGGGAACGAGCGCCGCTGTGGCACCGTCGCCTCGCCGATGACGCGGGCGGCCGAGGTGTTCAGGCTCTCCTGCTCTTCGGTCTCGCGGGAGCGCTTGAGAAAGGACTGATAGACGTCGCGGCTGGCATCGGCTTCGCGTTCGAGTTCGCGCAGGCGCACGGCAGCCTGGCTGAGCTGGACGCTCTGCCGCTTCTGCGCTTCCAGCGCGCGGTTGAGCGAGGCCTCGAAGTCGCGGGCGCGCGTCAGATCGTTCTTGGCGGACTGGGCGAAGCGGTCGATCTCCTCGTTGATGGTGCGCTTGAGGTCCTCGACCTGCTTCTCGGTCTGGCGCAGCGCCGGATGGCGCGGGCCGAGCTCACCGGCCTGCTCCGCATATTTCTTCCGGGCATCGGCATATTGCGCGCGCAGGTTCGCAATCGTCGGCGATTGCAGCGCCTCCGGAATCGCGCCGGCATCGGCGGCGGTGCGGCGGCTCGCCTCGATCTGGTCGAGCCGCGCCTGCGCATCCATCGTCGCCGCGCGGGCCGCGGAAAGCCGCTGGTTGCTGGCGGAGAGCTGCTGGTCGCTGATCAGCGCATCCTGGGTGCCGACGAAATTGTTCTGGGCCTTGTAGGTCGCCAGCGCGGTCTCGGCGTTACGCAGCCGGTCGCGCAACTCCTTCAGGCGGCTGGAGAGATCGTTGGTGGCGCGCCGTGCCGCCGAAGCCTGCGACTTGCGGGATTCCGCGAGATAGGCATTGGTCAGCGTGTTGGCGAGCATCGCCGCCTTGGCGGGATCCGTCGACCAGACCTCGACGTCGACGATGAAGCTCTTCTCGGTCTTGCGGACGGCGATGTGCCTGTTCAGCGCCTCGAGCGCCGCAAGCTGCACCTCCTTCGTCTCCGCAGCGGAGGGCGCGCGGGGCTGCAGGCCGATCAGGCCGAGCAGCGAGGACATCAGGCTCCCAGCCTCGCCGCCTCCGAATTCCGGATCCTTGTCGAGACCGGCCTGCTGGATCACCTGGATCAGCACGCTGTTGGAAGTGATCAGGCGCGCCTGGCTCTCCACCACCATGGCCATGCCGGAGACGTCCTGGGCCCGGGGCGTGAGCTCGCGGTCGACGAGCTGAAGCTCGCGCGGGTCGACATAGAGCTGGGCGGTGGCGGTGTAGCGGGGCGTCACGCTCTTGCCGATGGTGACGGCAAGCGTCGCACCGAGCAGGGCGGCCGCGGCGATCGCTACCTTCCGCCGCCAGAGCAGATTGGCGAGCTCCAGCACGTTGAAGCCGGCCTGAGGCTTCCGCTCAGAGGCCTCCGGTCCGGCTCGATCGATCGGCTGGTTATAATCAAGCATGATCCCCAGCTTTCATTCCAACTGCCGCGGGCTGAGGGGTTACTCTTCGCTTTACGCCACGCACCCGGGATATGGGTGCCCAATCAACGCAACAGGGAAAATTAACCATACTCATTGAGGGACTATTCACCGAAATGGCAAACAAAGCGTTTAAGCGCATGCCGTCCCTCGGCGCGCCTCTGTGACGCTCGCGATACCCGCTCCTTCCAGGAATTAACGGTTCGTTACCGCGCGCAGCATGGCCGCGAGCCGCCGCTCGTCCGGTGATGGGCCGCCGACGCGCCATCGCCGTCAGATCCTCCGCAGGATGACGTGATAGTCGCCGCGGCGAACATCGGTCCCGCGCGGCAGCACGGCGTTGAGCACCGCGGCACCGGCGTCGACCAGGGCCGCAAACAGCGGCTTGCGCCGGCGCATCTCGGGATAACGCGGACTTTCGACTTCACGACGATAGATCATCTGAAGGCCGTTGGCGGCCGCGAATGCTTCGAGCCGGGGCAACGTCACCAGCGGATGGAAGAACGTCGGGAATGGCGGCTCGCCGGGCAGGCCGGCGTCCTTGATGCCGCGGATATGACGATAGAACCAGACGTGAAACCAGTGCGGCGAATATTTGGTGACGAACCCGGAGAGCGAGCGGGGATTCGGTGCGCCGATCAGGATCATCCCGCCGCGCTTGAGCGCATCGCGGAAGTTCAGCAGCGCGGCGTCGACATCAGGCAGATGCTCGATCACGTTGTAGCAGATCACGAGATCGAAGGTCTCGTGGTTGAAGCGATAGGTCTGGACGTCGCCGAGGATCGCCTCGTCGGCGTAGGTGTTGTTGCGGACCTGGTCCTCGTCGATGTCGACGACGGTGACCTTGCTGCGGCTCAGCAAGTCCGGCGGCAAAACGCTGCACGAGCCGCCGCCGGCTTCATAGATGGCGAGCCGTCCGCGCGGCAGCTCGCGGCACAGCACGTCATGGACGGCGAGCAGGCTGTCGCGGGCTTCGCCGGGGACGAGATCATGGAGCGCTTCGGCATATGGCGCGGCCGCGGGGATTTGGATCGCAGTGGCTGTCGCGAAATCGATCGTGGCTGGCTTGCTCATATTCTCTGACCGCGCTTGTTCTATTCAAATTTACAGGAAAAAATGCGCCTGCCCGAAGTGCAAATCCGATGCCGCAACGTCTCACCGGTCGCAGTGCTTACGACCCGGTTAATGCGCATGCGCGTTAACTACAGCATTGTTCATGTTGGAGCGTTGTCGGTGCATGGACCGCCACTTGCAGCATGACGCGCGGCGAGCTTGGTGGCCATGTGTCGCGCGGCAGTCGTCCATTTTGAGACGCATCTGTCCCGCGGCGATGTGCCGTCGTGGGACGCGCGATCGAAGCAGGGCTTTTTCAATACATCTCGGACATCTAGACCTCATGACATTGATCCCGACAGACCTGTCTGCAGTGCGCATATCGGAGGCCGTGCGCGATCCCAACCGGGAGATTGCGGCGAGCTCTCGGGTCATCGACCTGTCGGTCGGCATCGTCGTCTGCGTTCCCTGCTTTCGTCGCCCGCAACACCTGCGCCTGACGCTGGAATCGCTGACGAACCAGCGCACCCCGCGTTCCTTCGCCGTCGTCATGGTCGAGAACGATGCGGTCCGGCGCGAAAGCGCGCCGGTTGCCGCGGAGTTTCTGGCCGAGGGAAGGCTCCAGGGCGTCTGCCTCATCGAGAAGCGGCAGGGGAATTGCCAGGCGATCAATGCTGCCTTCGAGACGGCGCAGGAGCTGTTTCCCGCCGCGACCCGTTTCCTGATGATCGACGACGACGAGATCGCTTCGCCGGACTGGCTCGAGCTGATGGTCCGCACCGCGGAGGCGACCGGCGCCGACGTGGTCGGCGGACCGGTGCTGCCGGTCTTCGACGACGACAGCAAGCCCTGGCTTTCGCGTCACCCCGCCTTCTGTCCAGCTTACGATTACAGCGGTGCGGTGCCGCTGATCTACGGCTGCGGCAATTGTCTGATCACGCGCGCGGCGTTCGAGCGGTTCGACCGTCCCGCATTCGACCTGCGCTTCAACTTTCTCGGCGGCGGCGATTGTGATTTCTTCGTGCGGTGCCGTGACGCCGGCATGCTGTTCCACTGGACGGCGGAGGCTGTCATCACCGAGACTGTGCCGCGCAACCGCACCAGCCTCGGCTGGATCGCAAAGCGCGGCCTGCGCATCGGCGCGATCAATTATCGCGTGCAGTACAAGGCCGCGCGGAGCGCAGTGGCGCGGGTGCGGGTGTTCGCGCAGATGCTGGGGCGCTTGCCGCTGTCGCTGCTTCGCGCCGTCGCCCTGTTGCCGTCGTCGGAGACCGTCGTCGCGATGCATCCCGTGATGGTCGCGTTTGGCGCCGCCCTGGCGGCCCTCGGCCTCGAGCCGAAGCCTTACGAGGCCTCGAAGATCGCGTCCTGACGACGCGGCGAGAGCAGGATCCGGACAAGTGTGTCGCGGTTTTCCGAAAAGATCATGCTCAAACAATAAACCTAAAGCGCGATGACGATTCATCCCAATCGTATCGCGCTTTAGATGCCGAAGCGGGCGAGGGCGACCCGGATTGCCGAGCGTGGCAGCGATTTGAGCGAGCGCCGGCCGATCATCGCGAGATAGGCGAATGCCTGGCGATACCTGCCGAAGCGGACCGCCTGCATCGCCGAATAGGTGACGAGATGAACCTCGGCGGCGAGGCGCAGCCCGGCTGTCATGCGTTCGGGCAATCGCGCCAGGATCAATCCGTCATCGAATACCCGCGCGATGGCCGGGAAGAAGTCCTTTGGCGTCCGGACCGCAGCGTTCATGGTGTTGGCGGTGTGGAGACGATAATCGAGCAGCAGCTCCGGCGCGAACTCGAACTCGCCGATCGCAGCGAGGCGGCACCAGCAATGCCAGTCCTCGCAATATTTGAGGGACGTATCGAAGCCGCCGATGGCCCGGAAAGCTTCTGCGCGTGCGAGCGCGATGCCGCCATTGACGATGAAATTGCCGGCGGCGAGCCGCGTCAGCACGTCGCCGGACGGCTTCCGACGTCCCTTCAAGAGGTCGCGCCGGCCGATCCGGCGGCCTTCGCTGTCGATCGTGTTGTAATCGCCATAGACGAGAACGGCGCGCGGTGCGCCGCGCGCTGCAGCGAGCAGCGCCGCCACCGCGCCGGGGCGCAGGCGGTCGTCGGCATCGAGGAAGAGCAGCCACTCGCCGGTTGCCTGTCTTGCGCCCAGATTGCGTGCGGCCGATACGCCCGCGGAATCGTTGCGGATCAAGCGCAGCCGCGGGTCACGCACGCCGCGGACGATCGCAACGGTTTGGTCGGTCGAGCCGTCGTCCACGACGATCACCTCGGTCACTTCGCGTTGCGCAAGTGCGCTGGCGAGAGTTTCGCCGACATAGGCCGCAACGTTCTTGGCGGGAATGACGACCGATACCGATGTGCTCGAGCCGACTTGAAGCGGCAAGCGCGCGGGCACTGCCGCGCGGGAGGCGGCCGGCAGTTCGAGAACCTCTTCGGCGGTGATCAAGCTACGGCGCGCCTTTAATGATCTGTTAACCAGGACGCTGGCGATCGCCAAGTCCGGCGTCCGTGGATGATACTCGCATCGCGCGCGATACGTTGCTGAGAAGGCTCGCGTGCCGCCGGTTTCGTAGAATAACGTTAAGCCGCTGGCATTAAGCCTGTGGCAAATTTGGAAGAGTGCGGCGGCCGGCCCCGTGCGAGAATGCGCATCGGACTGCCGCGGATGGAATCCCGTGCCCGCAAACACGTTCGAACACGCCCCCGATACGATGATCCTGAACCTCTTTTATGAGGACAAGGATGACCGTTGGTTTCCGGGCGACCGGCATCTGCGGCGCATCGCCCGCCGGCTGCTGCTCGGCGAGCCGCGCATGAGCGGGCAGCTGCGCGTGTTCCTCAATCTCTGTGCGGGACTCGACCGGCTCGGCATCCGCTACCGCGTCAATGATTACGGTTACATCGCGCAACATCCCGACGAGCTCGCCTGCATCGTCGGCCGCACCTTCCTGCTCGACAAGTTCAAATGGAAGAACCCGATCCTGCTCGGCGTAGCCGCCCACAATCATCCGCTCGACGACCTTGACTTGTTCAAGCGTCTGCCGGTGAAGAGGGTCGTGGTGCCCGGTCCCTGGTACGTCGATATGTACCGGCCGTATTGGCCCGATACCGAGGCCTGGCCTGTCGGCATCGACACGGATCTCTGGGCGCCGTCGGCTCGAGCGCAAAAGAGCGTCGATGTCCTGATCTACGACAAGGTGCACTGGGACCGCGAGCGCTACGCGCCGGAGATGATCGAGCCCGTTCGCGCGCGGCTCGTCAAGAAAGGCCGCTCGTTCACGGAGCTGCGCTACGGCAGCTACAAGGAAGCGGATTATCAGGCTGCGCTCGCGCGCTCGCGCGCGATGATTTTTCTGTGCCAGAGCGAGAGCCAGGGCATCGCCTATCAACAGGCCTTGTCCTGCGGCGTGCCGGTATTTGCCTGGGATCCGGGCGGGCCATGGCGCGACCCCGATTATTATCCCCATCGTGTGCAGTTCGCGCCGGTATCGTCGGTGCCGTACTGGGACGAACGCTGCGGCGTCAAGTTCACCGACATCGCCGGTTTCGAGGCGGGCTGGGACAAGTTCTGGGCCGGGTGCACCGCGGGCGAGTTCGATCCACGCGGCTACATCCTGGATAATCTCACGCTGGAGCAGCGGGCGCTGCAATATTACGAGATCGCTCGGAGCATCATGCGGCCGCCCGCGATGTCGCAGACCTCCGGCAGGCCCGCTGACGAAGCCTCGGAAGGCGCGAGCCAGGACCGGAAGCTTCACCGGCGTCATCGAATGTGTTGAGCCATGAACCGCAGCGCCGCAGACATGACCGACGGCGAGGCCCGATCGTGGAGCCATCTCCTGCGCGATCGCCTTGCAGGGCTCGATGCCGTGCAGGTGGCACGCTGCCTCGTCGCGGTCGGGGCGCTGCTGCTGGTTATGGTGACGCTCGACCCGTTCCCGGACCTGCGCAATCCCGACGTCACCGTCATCGTCGGCGGACGAATGGCGCTGAGCTATATCGCCTGGGGCCTGCTGGCTGCGGTCGCCATGCTGTGTGTCGCTGTCACCGATGCGCCTGCGCTGAAGAGCCTGGTGACGCCGCTGCATCTCTGCCTCCTCGGCTGGCTGGCGATCAACATCGTCTTTTCCGAGAGCCGCGGCGTTTCGATGCAGCGATTCGTGCTCGCGGTCAGCGTGACGTCGCTCGCCATCGTGTTGCCGTTGCTGCCGCCAACGCAGCCCAGCTTCAATTCTTGCCTCGGTGCCGCCGCACTCGTGCTGCTCGCGCTCTGCTATCTCGGCGTCCTCCTCGCGCCGCAATATGCGATCCACACCGCGCTCGACGTCACCGAGCCGCAGCTCGCCGGCGACTGGCGCGGCAGCTTCGGCCACAAGAACATCGCCTCGGCCGTGATGACCATCCTGGTCTATGTCGGCATCTACCTGTCCGCCGTGGGCTCGTTCGTGATGGGGCCCGCGATCGCCGTGCTGGCCGGCACCTTTCTGATCTTCACCGGCGGCAAGACGTCGTCGGTGCTGTGCCTTGCGATCTACGCGCTCGCGTCACTGGTCTATGTCACTCCAGGCCTGTGGCTGAAGCGCATCATCTGCTTCGTGCCGCTGGTTGCGATGAACCTGTTGACCGTCGGCAGTGTCGTCAGCCCGGCGCTGGCGGCGATGACGCGGCTGCTTCCGCTCGATCCCACCTTCACCGGACGCTCCGCGATCTGGGACTTCGCGCTCGCGGCCGTCGCCGAGAAGCCGATCATCGGCCACGGCTATGCTGCGTTCTGGGACGACGTGAGTGCGCGGGCCACCGCCCAGGGCGCCGAATGGGCGACGTCGGCGGCGCACAGCCACAACAGCTACCTCGATCTCGCGGTCACGATCGGTCTGCCGGGGCTGCTGCTCGTGGTCCTCGTCTTCGTGCTCGCCCCGCTCGGCAATTTCCAGACGGCGCAGGCTCACAGCCGCAGTGGCGCACTGGCCAAGCTGTTCCTGACCGTGTGGCTGTTCGGCCTGTACTACGGGGCCACCGAGACCTTCCTGCTCGAACGACAGAATCCGATCTGGTTCATGTTCGCGCTGGCCGTCGCCGGCCTGCACTTCCTGGCGAGGTTCCAATGCGTCGAGCAGACCGAGCCCCGCGGATGACCCTCCTCAGCTTTGAGCAGCCCCATGATATCGCGTCCAGCGCGTCGACCATCGCGGTCGATGTCCTGCGTGACTGGCGGCACGCGGCCTTGCGCCTGAGCGCCGGGCGCCGCACCGCTTTCCAGCATGCTGACTGGCTCGGCGCCTGGTACGGCGCGTTTGTCGACGTCGCTCCGCTGATCGCCGTGATCTCCGATGCTGCCACCGGCAAGGACATCGCGGTCGTGCCGATGATCCACCATGTCAGGCGCGGCATCCGCATCGTCGAGTTCCCGGACCTCGGCGTCTCCGACAACAACGCACCGATCCTGGCGCGCGATGCCGCGTTGGATGCGGGGGCGACGGACGCGATCAACAAGGCGCTGATCGGCGCGTTGCGCGCGCTGCCCGATCGTCTCGATCTGCTCCGCCTGAAGAAGATGCCGGCCGAGGTCGGCGGCAAGCCGAACCCGCTGGTAGCGCTCGGCCGGATCGGATCCTCTTCGCTCAACGGCAATCTCGTGTTGATGGGCGATGACTATGACGACTATCAAGCCGCGATCAAGCGCCTGCAGATGCCGCGCGGCTGGCGGGTGTTCAGCCGTCATGCCGGTGCGCGGTTCGAGATCGCCGCCGATGTCGCGCGTGCGCACGAACTGCTCGACGTGATGGATCTCCAGCAGCAGGCACGCATGCAAAAGCTCGGCTCGCGGTTCGTTCTCAACGATGCGACCCATGCGCGATTCTATCGCGAGGTCGTCCGCCGGGGCCTCGCCGAAGGTCATGTCATGGTCTCGGCGCTGGTGTGCGACGAAGGCGTTGTCGCTACCGCGTTCGGCGTCAGGCATGGCGCGACCTATATCCTGCTGCGCATCAGCCATGCCGGCGATCAATGGTCGAGCTGCTCGCCGGGTCTGCTCATCATCGAGCGCACCATGGCCGCGCTACATGCACTCGGCGTGCGCCGTTTCGACCTCAGCATCGGCAATCAAGCCTACAAGCGCCGTTTCGGCGCCGCGAGGGCGACGCTGACCGACGTCAGCGTCGCGCTGTCCTGGCGCGGTCTGCCCTTCGCCTGGCGCGATCACGCAGCTCAGGGCCTGCGGCGCTGTCCAAAGCTCGCCGCCCTCGCGGCGCGGGCGATGGGCAAGGGCGCGCGCTAACGGGCGCCGGATTGCAAGGTCACTCGAACATCGCAATCGATGTGCTATCGTCGCCTCCATAGCGGAGGGGACATGGAAGACCGTTCGGCAAAATATCGTGCATTCTATGCGCAGTTGATTTGCGCGGCGGCGAAGGCTGCGGATCCTCGCCTCGAGCAGGCCTTTCGGACCGTCAGGCGCGAGCCTTTCGTCGGGCCCGGGCCATGGTCGATCTCCTTTGGCGGCCACCCCTATGTCGTGACGCCCGACGATGATCCTGCCTTCATCTACCAGAACATGCTGTTGGCGCTCGACAGCGCGCGCGGTCTCAACATCGGCATGCCCGGCGCGCACGCTTTTTGGCTCAGCGGCTGCGCCGTGAAGGAAGGCGAGACCGTGATCCAGATCGGCGCCGGCAGCGGCTATTACACTGCGATTCTCGCGCATCTCGTCGGTCCCGGCGGTCGCGTTCACGCCTATGAGATCGACGAGCGTCTGGCGGGACTTGCGCGCGACAATCTGAAGGACATCGCCCACGTGGACGTGCGCGGACGCTCGGGCATCGCGGCGGATTTGCCGGCGGCCGACGTGATCTATGTCTGTGCGGGCGCGGCGCAGCCGGCGGCGGCATGGCTCGATGCGCTGCGGCCGGGCGGGCGGCTGGTGTTTCCGCTCGCGCCCGAAGGCATGCTCGGCGGCATGTTGATGATCACCCGGCCGGATGAGGGTGCGATCTGGCCGGCGAAATTCCTCAGCCGCGCCCAATTCATCGGCTGCGCGGGATTGCAGGATGCCGAGGCCGGCCGGCGATTGGGCGAGGCGTTCGCGAAAGGTTGGGAAGGGGTGCAGTCGCTGCGGAGAGAGGGCGCCCCCGACGAGACATGCTGGTTTGCCGGTGAGGGCTGGTGGCTTTCGACGGCGCCCGCACCTGTGCCGACGGAGCCGGTTCGGCCTCACGCGGACGTCACGCTGACTTAACCGTGATCGTATCCCAATTCCGGATTGGGGACGGCATTCCCGACTGGGAATGCCGCCCGGGTCGCATCAGCCATGCAGCTTCTTGGCGGTCTCCGCGATCTGGCGGCCCTGATAGCGCGCGCCGGCGAGCTCGTTGGCGCTGGGCTGGCGGCTGCCGTCGCCGCCGGTGATCGTGGTGGCGCCATAGGGCGCACCGCCTGTGACCTCGTCGAGCTTCATCTGGCCGGCAAAGCCGTAGTTCATGCCGACCACGACCATGCCAAAATGCAGCAAGTTGGTGATGATCGAGAACAGTGTGGTCTCCTGGCCGCCGTGCTGGGTCGCGGTGGCAGTGAAGGCGCCGCCGACCTTGCCGTGCAGCGCGCCCTTGGCCCAGAGCCCGCCGGCCTGGTCAAGGAAGTTCGCCATCTGCGAGGCCATGCGGCCGAAGCGGGTGCCGGTGCCGACGATGATCGCATCGTAATTGGCGAGCTCCTCGACCTTGGCGACCGGCGCGGCCTGGTCGAGCTTGTAATGGGAGGCTTTCGCGATCTCGGCCGGCACCAGCTCGGGCACGCGCTTGATGTCGACGGTCGCGCCGGCCTCGCGCGCGCCTTCGGCGACGGCATTGGCCATCGCCTCGATGTGGCCATAGGCGGAATAATAGAGGACGAGAACTTTGGTCATGGTGGTCTCCGTGGGGTGATGAGGTGAGCCGTTCTGTTCGGTGTCGTTGCCGGGCTTGACCCGGCAACCCATCGCTCTTCGAAAAGCTCTTTGCTAAGGGGATGGATGCCCGGGTCAGCCCCGGGCATGACGAGCTTGTGGTTGGCGCGTCACGCCGCGTCGACGAGCACGAGCTCGGAATCTTCGATCGCCGTGATCTTCAGCCTGGCTTCGTCGTGGATTGCGGCGCCGTCGCGGGCATTGACGCGGACGCCGTTGATCTCGACGGCGCCTGCCGCCGGCACCAGGTAGAGATGCCGCGACGTCTGCGGCTCATACTCCGCGCTCTCGCCCGCCTTCAGCGTGGTGGCGAGCACCCGGGCATCGGCGCGGATCGGCAGTGCGTCCGCATCGCCCGCAAAGCCGCTGGCGATGGTGACGAGTCTGCCGGAGCGGTCCGCCTTCGGGAACGGCTTCGAGCCCCAGGTCGGCTGTCCGCCTCGCGCCGTCGGCTCGATCCAGATCTGGAAGATCCGCGTCCTGGTCGGCTCGAGATTGTACTCGGAATGGCGGATGCCGCTGCCGGCGCTCATCACCTGCACGTCGCCCGCTTCAGTGCGACCCTCGTTGCCGAGGCTATCTTGATGGGTGATCGCGCCCTCGCGCACATAGGTGATGATTTCCATGTTGGCGTGGGGATGGGCGGGAAAGCCGGTGTTCGGCGCGATCTCGTCGTCATTCCACACCCGCAAGGCGCCGTGGCCCATGTTGTTCGGGTCGTAATGGCCAGCGAAGGAGAAATGATGCTTGGCCTTGAGCCAGCCGTGATCGGCGCCGCCGAGCTTCGCGAAAGGTCTGAGTTCGATCATCTGTGCAATTCCTTGATGTCGGATTGACCTCTTGGATAAGCATTCGCCTGTGGTATAGAAATAGAAACTGTTGAAACGCATTGTTTCCCTAAATGCCCCGCAAGGACCGGCTGCCATGGCAAAACTCCCAGACTTCGAAGCGCTCGCGATCTTCGCCAAAGTCGTGGAGCTGCGATCATTTGCGGGCGCTGCGAGCGAGCTTGGGATGTCCAAGGCCACGGTGTCCAAGGCGGTCACGCGATTGGAGGAGCGGCTCGGCGCGCGGCTGTTCAACCGCACCTCGCGCCGGCTCGCGCTGACCGATGCAGGCCACAAGCTGGCCGAGCGCGCGACGCGCCTTTTGGCCGACGGCGAGGCCGCCGAGAACGAGGCGCTGGCGCAGTCGGTGGCGCCGCGCGGCCTGGTGCGGCTCGCCGTCCCCATGTCATTCGGCATCAAGGCGGTGGCACCGCTGCTGCCGGAATTTTTCGAGACCTATCCGGAGGTCTCCGTCGACCTGCACTTGAGCGATGCGACCGTGGATCTGATCGGCGAAGGTTTTGACATGGCGATACGGATCGCGCGGCTGCCGGACTCATCGCTGATCGCGCGGCGGCTCTTCACCATGCCGCGCTACACGGTCGCCGCGCCCTCCTATCTCAAGAAATACGGCCGGCCGACGCACCCGATGCATCTCGCCGCGCACAAATGCTTCAGCTACGCCTATCTCTCCACACACAATGCCTGGCACTACACCAATTCGGCCGGCGAGCAGGCCAGCGTGCGCCCGGGCGGCCAGCTTCGCGTCAACAACGGCGAAGCCGTGATGCCGGCGCTGATCGCGGGCCTCGGCATCGCCGAGCTGCCGGAATTCATCGTCGGTGAGGCGATCTCGTCGGGCGAGGTCGAAGTCATCCTGAAGGACTGGAAGCAGGCCGAAGGCGCCGTGCACCTCGTGACCCCACCCGGCGGCCCCCGCCCCGCGCGCGTCGAAGCGCTCGGCGATTTCCTGGCAGCGAAGCTGCCGGGCACGTGCAAGCGGCGGCCGCGTGGGAAAGTGAAGGGGGCGTAGATCAAGCAGTCCCGAAGTGACGTCCTCGGCTACGACACCTTCACGCCATGGACTGCGACGATGCGCAGGCTCGGCTTCAGCCTCCCGTCCAATTGCGCCTTCAATTCGTGAACGCGTGGGTCGCTCGACCGCGCCGCACACACCCCATATTGATGGACGGACCGCGCCAGCGCGCGCCGCGCTTCCGGCGTTCGCGTCAATTCAGGCGTCGAAAGCCGCAGCACGATCGCTGCGAGATTCACCAGCATCTCGTCCAAGGCGACGTCGATGGTTCCAAGATTGCGCATCGCTCACTCCCTGAAGGCCAACGGCGGCTGTAGGCCGGCGTTCCTGGCCATCCGAGACATGGCTAACGCCAGGTAAACGCCTTGTTCTTGGGCGTCGCCACGTTAGGTTGGCCGGCGAAACAAGAAAGTCGGGGGAGGGACCTCGTCGCCTATCAGGACGCGCCCGGCCTTCGCGCAGTTCATCGCCGCGGATAGCGCACGTCTGATCGCGGCGGTGAAGAAGATCGGCAAGGTGGACTAGGGCGAGGTTCAGAACTCGGTGCGGATCAGGCCGCGCAGCGTGTGCCGGTCATATCCCGGCGCGAACGCGCCCTCGTACGAGGCCTTGAACGATGTCGCGGCCGTCAGATCCCACCTCACCTCGGCGCCGGCGAGCGCGACCGTGCGTGCGCGTTCGACGCCGGTGATCGCGAACGGAATGCCGGGTGCGCCTTCCAGCGCCGCCGTCGTGGTCGCTGCGCTGCCGGTAAACTCATGACGCACGGCAATGGTCGCGCCGAATTGTGCCGAGTGGCCATTCGGCATCATGACGCGTTGGCTGCCACGCAGGCCAGCCGTGCCATAGCCGAGGTCGAAGCTGCCGCCGCGCACCAGCTGATTCACGCCCGGCGCACCGGCCTCTGAAAGACTTCCCTGCCGTGTCGCGTACCAGTCAGCCTTGGCAAAGGGCTCGGCGACAAGACCCCATCCAGTCTGGAACGGCCGCGCGATGCCCAGCGAAGCGGCAAAGGTGTTTGCGCGCGAGGAGGCAGTTGCCGTCTCGCCGACGAACGCGATCGTGCGCGAGGAATCGAGCGCCGCAAAGGAATAGCTGATGGCCGATGCGAGATTGAAGCCACCGGCTTCGCCGCGCGCGTAAAATCCGGCATGGCCCGTATTGGCCTCGATGCGGTCGGCGCGGGCGGCCATGCGCAGCTGGCCGGTCGAGGCGCCGACCGCAAGGCCTGCCGCAAAGCCCGGCAACTGCCACAGATCGACGCCGAGCGCGGCGCCGGCGACGGTCGTATTGGTTCCGAAGGCAATGTCGCTGGCCGCCACCTTGTCCCAATTGCCATAGCCGCCGAACCAGATGCTCTGCACCGGTGCGGTGCGGCGGCGGTTCAGCGCCTTGCCTATCGGATCCGTCGGTTCCGGCGCATAGGCAGACGCGGTCATCCGAACGATCTCGCCGCGCGACTGCGTCCCGGCGTTCCACATGAAGCTCTGGAACATGTCGGCCTGATCCGCGACGAAGCGGCGTCCATCGGCGTGGATTTGACCGGCCAGGTCGTCGAGGCCGGCCTTGATGCCTGGCGTATTGAGCGCGGCGAGCGTGTTGATCGCAGTGGCCAGCGGTCCCGATGCGCCGCCGAGCTGCGCCTGATCGAGTGCGCCGGCCACCGCGCCCTGGTTCGGCGTCAACCCCGACAGCGTCCCGAAGCCGCCGATCTGTTGCAGCAGGAAATAGACATTGTTGGCATCGTAGCTGAGCTGCCCCGTGACCAGCGGACTGCCTGAGGTCGTGAGCGCTGCGAACGTGCCGCTGACGCCGCCGGTCGCGGTGAGGATCGTATATTGGGTGTTGGCGAGGAAGCCGGCGCCGAGCGGCACGATCTGCACCGTGCCGCCATTGAGAGTGGCAGTCCCCGTTGCCGCGATCTTGTCCGACTGGCCCGAGGGGTTGATCTCGACCTGAAAGGTCGAGCCGGCATTGAAGACAACGCTTCCGCTGACGTTGAGCGTCCCGATCGAATTGCCGGGGGCGACCATGCCGCCATTGTTGACGACGATGCCCCCGACCGTGCCGGTGCCGCCGAGATAGCCGCCGTTGACGGTGACCACCGACGGCAAGGCGCCGTTCACGATCAGGCCGCCGGCGTCGACCGTGGTCGCGCCGTTGAAGGCCGTGGTGCCGGTCAGTGTCCAGACCGAGGAACCGGTCTTCGCGAGCTGTTCAAACTCCTGATATCGCTGAGCGGCGCCGAGAGTGCCGAGGTCGAACGTTGCGTTGGCGTTGCCGCCGAATCTTAGCGTGTCAGTACCGGTGCCTGCGAATACAAACCCGGTGATCGTCGAGCCCGCTTCGAGGGTGAGCACGTCATCGCCATCGAACAGGTTGATTCCGCCGGAGATGGTTCCGGAATTGACGACCGTGTCGATGCCGGAGGAGCCGGAAATGCCCAAATTGAAGCCGCCGAAGATCGTGCCTGCATTGATGAGCGTGTTGCCCCCGGCAATGAATTGCACTCCGGTATGGGCGGCGGTGATCGATCCGCCCTGATAGACGGTGACGACGTTCCCGGCTGACGTTCCACTTATTCGGAGACCTGTTGTGTTTGCTCCGATACCGGCTGCCGATCCCCGAACGTTGACGATATTGCCGTTCGAATTGTCGATGACGATCCCCGCTTCGGCGTTGCCCGTGCCCCCCGCCACCGCGCCCGCTGCGACCGTGACGCTGTTGTTGTTCGAGCCGTTGGATAGCAGCACTGCGCCGCTATAGGTAGAGGTCGCGGATTGATCATTGAAGGTTACAGTCGAATTGGACGTGCCGTCGTAGACGATCGCGGGAATTCCGGCGGCGGGCGTGAGCGACGTCGCCGTGCCGTCACCGATTTTGACCGTGACGTTGCTGCCGCCAGTGGCGTTGATGTGGTCGGTGTTGCCGAGGCCGGTGCAGGTCGCCACATCGCCCGAATTGAGGGCGCCGATCGTGCCGGTGCCGGCCACCGTGCAGGCGGCCAGCGAGGGCTCGGGCGCAAGCGAGAGCAGCCCTCCGAGCATGATCGGCGCCAGCGCCGTCGTGACGAGCAGCCTCTTGCGCAGGACGGTCGCCGTGACGGCATCATGCGCGCGGGTCTGTATTCCAATCGGCATCGACGATAATTCCCATGTGGCAGTCTCTGAACTGCTAGCGGGAACGTCGGGCCGCTTCTTGGACCGGTGCGAAGAGCATTATGGACGAAAGCGCAACGCGGCCGATTTGCGACGGCATGTTGCGGCGAGGCCACGCACCGCTGGGCCGACGGCGCCACGCATTGACGCCTCGATTGGACGAACGCGCAATCGGAGATGGTCTGAGGCGCAACACTGTCGGGAGGGCTTTGCGCGCATTCGCCGACGCGATATTGGTATTCCGCTGAACGAGACTGGAGGCGCGTGCCGATGCCGGCCGATGACCAATCGATCCAAGGCGCGCCGCGCCTCGGCTATACCGGCGACCCGCATGGGCCGGCCTACGAGATGTGGCGGGAGGAATTTTGCCGCCGCGTCATGGCGGCTGATCTTGCGCCCTTGTCCGACGGCTCTTTTCGCTGTGACGTCAAAGCATTGATGTTGCCACAGGCTACGATATCCTCCTGCCGCGGCACGCCGATCAGATTTAAGACGCTCAACGCCAGCGATAATCTTGCGTTGCTGATTGCGCCGGACTCGCCGTTGCATGCAGTGATGGGCCGTCGCGCACTCGAAGTTGCGCCACTGGGCATCAGTCTCATCGACGCGTCCATCAAAGGCGCTTTCGTCTCTCAACTCGAAGTGGGCGGCAACAAGGCGGCTCTGTTCGACCGCAAAACGCTGCTGTCTTATTGTCCCAATGCTGAAGACAGCGTTGCTCGGCCGCTCGATCATGACCCGGTGCTCACTGTCGTGCTGCGTCAATATTACGACTTCGCTGTCCAGCACGCCCCCGGACTCGATCCCCTGGCGCAGCACGCCATTTCGCAACATTTGTTGGATCTGATGGTCCTGGTGCTCGGCGGCCGGCGCGACGCCACCGAATTGGCGAAAGAGCGCGGGCTCGCCGCCGCCCGACTGGAAGCCATCAAGGCCGACGTTCTGGCGCGGCTCGGCGACGGCAGCCTCACCCTTGCCGGCGTCGCGCGACGCCATCGCGTCAGCCCTCGTACCGTTCAATTGCTGTTCGAGCGCAGCGGCGTCACATTCTCGGAGTTCTTGCTCGAACAGCGGCTGTTGCGGGCGGTACGGCTGCTGCGCGATCCGATGCACCGGGCGGCCAAGATCAGCGACCTTGCCCATCGCTCCGGCTTTAACGACGTATCGTATTTTCACCGGGTCTTTCGTCGGCGCTTCGGCATGACGCCTGCGGATGCGAAGGTATGGCAGACGGAAACGGACGACCGGAGTTAGCGGAAGGGACGTCGTCGTCGCCGCCGACGCAAGAATCACAAGAAAGAATGAAGGTTCCTGCTTTCACGTTTTGTTGTTGGTCCAGAACCCGCCCCCGCCTCATTGATTGATGAGAATTGGAGGGAATCGAGAAGGATCTGGACATGCGAGCAGAGCGGATCGCGCTGGGTGTGGCGCTTGCGGTCGGCGGCATCGTGGCGCAGAGCGCTGCATCCGCGCAGGAATACCGCGGCACGATGGAACAGCAGATGGCCTGCACACCGGATGTGTGGCGGCTGTGCAGCGATCAGATCCCGGATGTGAACCGCATCGTGGCCTGCTTGCAGCAGAACACGCCGCTGCTTTCGAGCGGCTGCCGTGCCGTGTTCCAATCCAGCAACCAGGTGCAGCCGCAACAGGTGCCGCGCAACCGCGCCGCCCCGCCACCGCGCTACAACGCTCCGCCGCCTCCACGCCGGCCTTACGATGAGGATGAATAGCGCCGCTCAGGCCTGTGCTCGCAGACGTCGACCCATTCGGCCGAGGTCAGCTCGGCCATCCGCTCCGGCGTGATGCGTACCGCGCTGTGGGTCGAGCCCGCGGCCGGTACCACCACGTCGAACGCCTTGAGCGAGACGTCGCAATAGACTGGCAGCGGCGATTTCAGACCGAACGGGCAGACGCCGCCGACCTCGTGCCCGGTGATATCGGCGACTTCCTCCAGTCCCAGCATCTTCGGCTTGCCGCCGAACTGCGCCTTGACCTTCTTGTTGTCCATGCGCGAGGTGCCGCTCGCGACGATCAGGATCACGCGCTCGCCGATCCGCAAGCTCAGCGTCTTGGCGATCATCCCCGGCTCGACGCCATAGGCTTCGGCCGCCAGCGCCACGGTCGCGGAGCTGATCGGGGATTCGATGACGGAGATGTCGGGGGCTTTCTCGGCGAAGTAGGCGCGAACGGATTCCAGGCTCATTCCGGGCAGCTCATTGCAATCTGACAGGCGGCGACCGCTGATTCCTCTTAAGCGATTCCCGGCAGCTCGGAGAGCGCACGGACACGATAATCCGGTGCGAAGCCGAGCTCATCCATCTGGGTGCGGATCGCCCTGAACATGGTGAGCGGTGCCACGAGTTCGTTCTCGACGCAAGCCAGCGCCATCGCTTCGGGCGTCACCCGCTCGATCCAGGCAACCTTCAATCCGAACGATTTCGCCCCTGCGGCGTCCCAGGGATTGGAGGAGACGAACAGAACCTCATCAGGCGCGGTGCCGAGCACCTCGCCGATCAGCTCATAGGCCTGTGGGCTCGGCTTGAAGACCTTCTTTGCATCGACACTGATGGTGGCATCGAGCAGGGCATCGAGTCCGGAATTGCGCACCAGCTTATTGAGCATGTCCGGGCTGCCGTTGGAGAGGATGGCGAGCTTGCGCGGTCTTAAGCCGGCGAGCGTTTCCGTCGCATCAGGATAGAGATCGAGATGCAGATACTTCTCGATCACGCGCTCGAACGTCTCGTTCTCGTAGTCTAGCCCCAGCACGCGCAGCGTATAGGCGAGGGAATCGCGGGTGACGACGGCAAAATCCCGGTAAGCTTGCATCAGAGAGCGCAGCCAGGTGTATTCGAGCTGCTTGATACGCCAGACCTGCGTGATGATCTCGCCATAGCCGGGAAACGCATCCTCGGTCACGTCAGCGACCGACTGGATGTCGTAGAGCGTTCCGTAGGCGTCGAAGACGACGGCTTTGATGCTCATCGGCTCTCCTTTCGGGGCGCTGTGGTCGCGAGCGCTCCGATTTGGAAGCGCACATCATCGTCAGCTTACCAAGCATAGCGGACGTCCGCCACTGCAAGCGTGATCGGCGGGTTGTGACCCAATTCGGACTTCGTTCACGATGGACCTCAAGCCGACCCGAAATCGAGTTTAGGTACCTCGGTTTGAGTTTTTGCTGTATCCTATTGGGCCTTCCAGCTTCACAACATTTGGGAGGAGGTTAGGATGACCAAGTCCTTTGTCGCCGCCGCCACTTTGATCGCGTTGGCAAGTTCTGCGCTGGCTCAAGATGCAATGAAGGTGGTCAAGCCCGATGGCCTGCCTTGGACAGAGCATCCGGTCTTCAAGGGCGTGCAAACCGCCATCTTGATCGGTGACCCAAGAAAGGCCGAGACCATCGTCCAGCGGGTGAAATTCCCGCCGAATTATAAAGTTCCGCCGCACACTCATCCCTATGCCGAGGTCGTCACCGTGATGAGTGGCAGCTTTGGGAACGCCATGGGCGAGAAGTTTGATCCCTCGAAAGGCGAGATATTGAAGCAGGGCTCCGTCTTCGCGTTGCCGGCGAAGCACCCGCATTACGTTTGGACGACAAACGAAGAAGCGATGGTCCAAATTGTATTCACCGGGCCAGGGGGCATCGAGTTCATCGATCCAGCTGACGATCCGCGCAAGAAGTAAAAAACGAAGCGCCGAACCACAACAAGAGGCCACTTCAATCGGCCGCGTCTTTCGCCATTCCGGCACAGGCGGGATGTCGGCCTGTGGCCCGATGGCGAAGTTCGGTTGGGCACAGATATCGTCTGCTGATGGGAGGAGACCGGAAGTGACACGTCACCAGTCAAACTGGCGCTGTTGACCCTTCTCGGACATCAGCCCGGCCCGGTGACATGCGATTCAGGCTATCCTGGCCCTTCCTGAATGATGGTTTGGACCGATAAGATAACCTTCTTGACCTTTTGGGGGCGGATATGGCGCGGCCATCAAGAACGGGCGGCAAGACGAGCCAGGCGAAGACCCGCAAGGGCCGCAAGACCAAGAGCAAGCGCCGCATTGCGCCAGCGGCCAGCCGAGCGAAGCGTCGTTCGGTCGCCGGTCCGAGCAAAGACCTGAAGGAGGCCCGCGAGCAGCAGGCGGCGACGGCCCAAATATTGAAGGTCATCGCAAGTTCGCCTGACGATGTGCAGCCGGTATTCGAGGCGATTGCGATCAGCGCCAACAGGCTGATCGGCGGTTTCTCTACGGCAGTGTTTCGCTATATCGACGGCATGCAACACCTGGAGGCATTCACGCCGACCAATCCGGTCGCTGACGAAGCATTGCGAGCTTCGTTCCCGCGGCATCTCACAACGTCTTCGGCCTCCTTCGAGTTGCTGCGTGATGGCAAACCAATGCAGATTGTCGATACCGAATCCTCGCCAAATATACTGGCCAGGGATTTGGCGCGATTGCGCGGCTTTCGCAGCATGTTGTTCACGCCGTTGATGAGCAATGGGGTGCCTATCGGCTTGATCACCGTGACGCGAGTCGAGACCGGTTCATTCGCCGACCATCACGTGCAATTGCTACAGACCTTCGCCGACCAGGCGGTGATTGCGATCGAGAACGCGCGATTGTTTAATGAAACGAGGGAAGCGCTGGAGCGGCAAACCGCGACGTCGGAAGTGCTACAAGTCATATCCAGGTCGTCTGGCGGACTTGGGCCGGTGTTCGAGGCCATGCTGGAAAATGCCGTGCGCATCTGCCGTGCCAGTTTTGGGACGCTCCTCCTATACGAAGGCAACAGGTTACGGCGGGTGGCGCGAATGGCCGCGCAAAACGTGCCGCAATTGTACGCGCCCGACCAGGAAACGCCGCCACACTTCATCGCGCCGTTTGACGGGGCGCCTTCGTTGGGGCGCCTCGTCGAGACCAAGGCGCTGGTTCACATTGCCGATATCGCCACAGAGCATCCCGACGATCTGATCTACAAGGTCGCCGCAGCCCGCACCGTTCTGATTGTGCCGATGCTCAAGGAGAGCGAGCTTGTCGGTGGCTTTGCTGTCTACCGCAAGGAAGTGCAAGAGTTCAGCGACAAGCAGGTCGAGTTGCTGGAAAATTTTGCGGCACAAGCGGTGATCGCCATCGAAAACACACGACTGCTCAAGGAGCTGCGGCAGCGAACCGACGATCTCTCGCAATCCCTCGACGACCTCCGCACCGCACAGGACCGCCTGGTGCAGACCGAAAAGCTTGCCTCGCTCGGCCAGCTCACCGCGGGCATTGCGCACGAGATCAAGAACCCGCTCAACTTCGTCAATAATTTCGCAGCGCTTTCAGCGGAGTTGACCGAGGAGTTGAACGAGGCCCTCAAGCCCGCCGAACTCGTCGACGAGATCCGCACCGAAGTCGATGAGCTGACGGCGCTTTTGAAGAGCAACCTCGAAAAGGTCATGCAGCACGGCAAGCGGGCCGATTCCATCGTCAAGAACATGCTGCTGCACTCACGCGAGGGACCGGGCGAGCGCCGCCTCGCCGACATCAATGCCCTGGTCCAGGAGAGTCTTAATCTAGCCTACCATGGCGCGCGCGCAGAGAAGTCCGACTTCAACATCACGCTCACGCAGGACCTCGACCCCGACGTGGGCGAAATCGAGGTATATCCGCAGGAGATCACGCGCGCGCTGCTCAACGTGATCTCCAACGGCTTCTATGCCGCGACCAGGCGCAAGTCCGAGGCGGGAGACGAGACCTTTGAGCCTGTGCTGAGTGCGACCACGAACAACCTTGACGACAAGGTCGAAATTCGCATCCGCGACAACGGCACCGGGATTCCGGTCGAGGTGAAGGAAAAAATGTTCAATCCCTTCTTTACTACCAAGCCAGCTGGCGAAGGCACGGGGCTCGGTCTGTCTATGACCCATGACATCATTGTCAAACAACACGGCGGAACCCTCGATGTCGAGAGCGAGCTGGGTGTGTTTACCGAGTTCATTATCACGCTGCCGCGATGACCTCTTTTGGCCCATCAGCGAAGTTGCGCCTCGTGTGGCGGAGGTCCGCTCATCGCGCCGCGGCGGACCAGATTTTGCTCAACCTGAGTTCTTCGCATTTTTGACCTGACGCGGGAATGGCTGCTCCAGACAATTTGGCTGCCACCCCCACACTTCCGAACTGGGCGCCGGCAGCGGGATTTCCTCCGCATCCAGCGGCTACGGCAATCAGGTTCGGGGCAGCCTTTTGTCATTCATGGACGGCAGCAAGGCTGGTATAATGTGGAGCATAGCTACTGACGTAGAGCTGCCAATGGAAAGGCGACGGTTTTTCAAAGCTATTGCGGCGCTAGCGGCTTGGCCGGCACTTGCACGTGCCCAGCAATCCAAAACGCGCCTCGCGCGGGTTGCCTATTTGAGTGCGCAGAGTGCCGAAAACATAGACCCGCATTCGATGACGGCGCTCAAGCAAGGTCTCATCGAAAACGATCTGATCGAAGGTATGAACATCGAGATTACGTACTTCTGGGGGAATGGCGATCCTGGCCGCGTGAAGGAACTGGCATCGGCCCTGGTGCAACGCGACTTTGATCTTATCATTACCGCCGGCTCTCAGCCATTACGTTCACTGATGGCGACGGGGACCAAGAAGCCTTTAGTATTTGCTATTGTCGCCGATCCCGTCGGCGATGGCATTGTTGCAAGTCTCGCCCGGCCGGGAGGCAACGCGACCGGCTTATCGATGTCGGGCACTGATCTGGAAAGCAAGCGCATTCAACTGTTGAAGGAGACCGTACCAACAATCCGCAAGCTCATGATCCTGCATCATTCAGCGGGAGAAGCGATAGGCGTGGTCAGCGCAATGAAACGGGCAGCTGATTCTCTGGCTCTCGATACCGTTTTCGTTGAGGCGGGCGCGGTTGATGAGTTCGAAAATGCGTTCGCGCGGGCGAAGGAACAAGGAGCCGAGGCTTTGGTGGCATCGGCATCGGCATATTTAAACTATAACCGTAAGCAACTAATTGCCCTAGCGGCCAAGCATCGATTACCGTCTGTCTGGGAAACAAATGTCTACGTGCGTGACGGAGGCTTGATGTCTTATGGCCCCAACTTCCCCGACATGTACCGACGGTCGGCAGGATACGTTGCCAAAATCCTCCGCGGAGCAAATCCGGGCGAAATGCCTGTAGAGCAGCCGATCAAGTTCGAGCTAGCCGTAAACGCAAGAACCGCCGCCTCGCTCGGCATCACCGTCCCACCGAGCATCGTCGCACGGGCGGATGAACTCATCGAGTGAGTGGAATTGAGTCGGATCGAGCAGGACGTGCAAATGTCTGCGTTGGCCCTCAGCTGCCTCTCTGCCTCTACGCCCTGCCGTCGGCTTGCGGGATGCGAACGGACCAATGAAAATATGGCCGCGACGCCCGCATGTGACCCTGGCTGTGTGAAAACGCGGTGCCGCTGTTATGATTCTCCGATGATTCTGTTTGGGGGAATCGATGAGGCGCTTCGTTGAAGAGGCGGATCGTGGGCAATGGACGCTATTGCCCGAATGCCTCGATGATTTCATTGACGAGAGCAACCCCGTTCGCGTGATCGACGCATTTGTCGATGCGCTCGATTTGTCTGAGATGGGTTTTGAGGGGGTGGAGCCGGCGGCCACCGGTCGGCCGTCGTACCACCCCTCTGTTCTTCTGAAGCTTTACATCTATGGCTATCTGAACCGGGTGCAGTCGAGCCGGCGGCTCGAACGAGAGGCGGGCCGCAATGTCGAGGTGATGTGGCTGCTGGGGCGGCTCGCGCCTGATCACAAGACCATCGCCGACTTCCGTAAAGACAACGGCCTGGCGCTTCGCAAAGTCTGTGCGCGCTTTGTCGAACTCTGTCGTGGGATGGGCCTTCTGGCGACGGCGAGCGTCGCCATCGATGGCAGCAAGTTCAAGGCCGTGAACAACCGGGACAAGAACTTCACACGGGCGAAGGTCCAACGGCGGCGTGCTCAGCTGGAGGAGAGCGTCGCGCGGTATCTGAGCCAACTTGACGCGGCCGACCGCCAGGAGCCGACGGAGGCGCTGGCGACGAAGGTAACGAGGCTTGCCGAGAAGCTCACGAAGCTGAAGGAGGAAATAGGCAAGCTTGCCGTCTACGAGAAGCAGATGCTTGCGTCGCCCGATCAGCAAATCTCCCTGACCGATCCCGACAGCCGCTCGATGGCAACGAGCGGCCGCGGCTCCGGCGTTGTCGGCTACAACGTGCAGGTCGCCGTGGACACCGAGCACCATCTGATTGTGACGCACGAGGTGACGAACAGTGGTTCAGATCGGGCCCAACTAGCTAACATGGCCAAACAGGCAAAGGCCGTTCTCAAGACCGAGACGCTCGACGCTGTAGCCGATCGCGGCTACTTCAACAGCCCAGAGATCCTCGCGTGCCACGAGGCCGGAATCAAGGTGACGCTGCCCAAGCCGCAGACGTCGAATGCCAAGTCGGAGGGGCGCTTCGGTAAGCAGGACTTTGCCTATTTGCCAGAAGAAGACGTCTATCGCTGCCCAGCTGGAGAGCGATTACCGTATCGCTATACAAACGAAGAAGACGGCAAGGTGTTGCGGCGATACTGGACCACAGCCTGTCAAACTTGTTCGCTGAAATCCCAATGCACGCCGGGGCCAGAGCGGCGGATTGCACGATGGGAGCACGAGCATCTGCTTGAGGCCGTGCAGCGGCGCCTTGACGCGAACCCGGAAGCGATGCGCCAGCGGCGCGAGACGGTCGAACATCCGTTCGGCACGATGAAGGCTCGCATGGGAGCGACGCACTTCCTCACTAAAACGCTTCCAAAAGTAGCCGCCGAGATGGCGCTATCGGTTCTGGCCTACAACCTGACACGGGTCATGAACATCGTCGGGGTCAAGCCATTGATCACTGCGATCGTGGCCTGAAATACACCAGCGTCCTGGTGCCAGGATTGATATCCAATACGGCCGTTTTTACACAGCCAAGACCCTTAGCCGACGTGATCAAGCGCGCCTCTTTTGCCCGCTTCCGATGGTAATACGGACGTCGTCCGGCGGGCGCATTTATGGCTACACGCAAGTCACACTAAGCTACGGAACGTAGCCAACTCGCAGGTTTTCCAGCTGGCCCCAGATGAGGAGCAAATCCGCCACTCCGATTTGCTGGCAGATAATGTCACGCCAATGCTGTCCGATCGATTTAATATTTTTTAACATCTTATCTGGATCTGGCGTAAGCAGCGGAGGGGCAATCCCCGGATAAGAAGGATACCCATCAAATTCATAAGGGTGAAACTGGTAAGAAAAAATGTTGTAAATAGAATAGCCGCCATATATGTCGGCCGCTGCCACGGGCGCGCGACCCTGTGGTATGACCAAGTAGTTTATCTCATAGTCGCTTAGATTTTGTTTGAAGCGCACTCCGGATTCCATTTTCCGGAAAACTGGTCCCAGGAAATCGAGATACCTCTCTAGTTCAGACTTCAAGATAGCATCCGCCGCAGAAAACGCCGTCAGCACCGCGACACGGGTCGTTATCGCATATATGGTGGCCGGAAGCGCCCATCGGTGATCCCAGACACGATTAAACGAATCTACTTCCGCCCTGTCCGGCATGCATTCCATCCAGCGGGACGGATCGCCCATCTGAGAGATCGCTCGGTTGCTTTGCGGTCTCAGCCAGTATCCGCCATTCATATCACCGATCAACGCCTGGACTGCGATAAGAGAGTCGCGGTCCGCAAGCGCTTTCTTTGCCTCCCATTCAACATCACCGTCCGGAGAGCCGCTCTGCAGATAATTGTTCGCGGTGATGAGGGAGGCGGACGAGTGCGCCGTAAGAAAGGCAAGGTTGTCTTCGCGGGCCGTGACCCAACTCGCCAACACCGCGTCGTTCAGGGCCGCCAGTTGGCCATGGACTTTCCCCAGCGCTCTCAGCATGGGGTCGCCACCTGGTCGATTCACAAATTCGTTCAATTTTACACCGAACCCGACGATGTCGCCCATAACTGGGATTATTTCGGCGGCGTCCTTAAATAGCTCAAGAGCTTCCTCTTCCGACGCCATGGTTTTCTCTTAGAGTTTCCTAAGGAAACAAGCCGTCGCACTGCTCCTATGAGCAGTGCCTAAAGGTGGGACGGCACCCACGTCGCCATGAATAGCGCCCCCAACAAGGGTTGCACTTGAATTCCAAGCCTGCATCACATTTAGTCCTAGTGACGCAGTAGTTCTTATATGCCTTGGGCACCGACGATTGCGCCGAGGCAGAGCCAATGCCGAGCGTAAGGGCTCCGGCACTCATGGTCGTCACCAGGGCGACGAGAGCAAATGATTTCGCCGTAGTAGGCATGGTCCGTGACTCCCCCGGCCCAAATGTCCGCGCCTAGCGAACAACCTAAGACTTATAGAGAATGGCAGATACAACTCCAGACGTCAAACCGCGACAGATGCGGTAAAGCGCCACAAACAGGGAGCGCGCGCGCCATAGCAGCCACCCCAGCCGCATCGACATCTCGCACTGGCAGGGCTTTCCGGATTTCGAGGAGGTCGCCGCCTAGGGCGTCGTGGCCTGCAAGTCAATGGCGATGAGATCGAGCAGCAGCATCCGCGCAGACGTCGGCACCGGCTCAAGATCCCGCGCGGCCCTGATGTCCTGCGCTGATGATCCTTCGCGGCATCGGCCTGTTGGTCATGCTGTCGGGATTCTGGATGATGACGCAGAACACCCGCACCAGATTCGGCCCGGCCCTGGTCGTCGGCGGTGTGATCTTGATGGTAGTGGACTAGGCTCTCGTTTTTAAGTTCCTATACGCGTGACGACCTTCTGACCCTGTAATTGTCTTCACGTCGCCACAGCCGCAGATGATAACGGCATCTTCAGCGTACATTCGCAAGATTGCGTCGACATCGCCGGCTCAAAGGACATAGCATCCTCACCTACCTTGCTGCTGGGCCTGGGATATAGCGCGTCCAATGAACCGCCCGTGAATGTCCGCGCCGCCCTTTGACCGTCTTGTTCGGACGCGGATTGATCGTAGCAGCGCGAAAGGCGAGCGATCGTCGCCTTGTGGCCCTCAGCCGAACCATGCTGATCCTGGTGTGATGTCGACTATCGGCGGTAGATCGGGCGCCCACCGACGCCCGCCTCAATAGCCGCTTTTGACCCGCAGCCGACATTGGCTGACCGCTAAACTCTCTCTTACCTCAGCAAGCGGGATAGTGACCGGGCGGGCCGAAACGCCCCTCATATAGCATCGCCCGATTCAACTGCTGAGACGCGCCACCGCGCGAGATCGGGCATATTGATCGAGAATATCTCCTCAACTTCGAGACGCATCGTGCCGTGGCATTCGCACGCTGCCGCGGTGAGCCGCGACCGGTCGATCTCGATCCTGCCTCGTTGCTCAGACCTGATCGCTCCGCGCGCTCGCAGGTTGCGCATCAGGAGCGTCACTGTCGTTCGTCGCACACCGAGTATTTGCGACAGCGCCTCTTGGGTCAGCGGGAGGACGTCGTCGTCAATGCGGTCATGAATGTGGAGCAGCCAGCGCGCCATCCGGGCTTGCACCTGATGCAGCGCATTGCAGGCTCCGCTGCGCTGAAGCTGTACCTGCATCGCCCTGACGTGACACTGGATCATGTACCGGATTGCGGGGCTCCGGTTGAATGCGGCGTGAAATCGCGGCGCCGGGATTCGCGAGGCCGTACCCGCCGCACGAACAATGGCGGTAAGGGCCGAAGCTGAGGGTCCAAACACGGAAAGAGTACCTAATGCTCCCTCGCGCCCGACGACTGCCGTAGCTACGGTGTGACCGTCTGCCATGCCGATCATCAGCGAGATGGCACCGCTATGAGGGAACAAGACACAGTCGACCTGGTCACCCTCTCGCGAAATCACCGCGTCCTGATGGAGCGCGACCGGCTCCAGTTCGGGCGCGAGCAGATCCAAATCAACTTGCGGTAGCGCTGCCAGAAGGCGGTTTCCAATTTCGCCGGGAGGCATCACTGCGACGAACCCGCAGTAAGGCATCCGCGGCTCTCTTCATCTGGAGCGCCGTGAAACGGCGCTCTCAACGTAGGTTTATCCCCTACAAGCAACGATATTGAACTCACTTACGCGACACCTTCACACGGAAAAACGAACTGCAACGGTTTGGCCGCGAGGCGGATTTTCTGCTCGAGCCTTAAAAGGGGCGTGTAATCAATGCCGCTACCCGCCTATGAAAGCTACCAATCTGTCTCAACGCATCCTGCCGCTCTGGCCCCTCAGGAAGCCGTTGCGCGGCTTCCCATAAGCTCCCTAACAACCTCGTCATGTCTTTCAATTCATCCGCCTCGGGCATTCCAGCTGTGCGTCGGCTCAACGTTAGGTCCTCGTACCAAGAGATAAATGTGCACGCGGGTGCCGCGCGGCGAGTAACGGAAGAGAGTAAGTGCAGATAGCAGTATCGATACTGTTGCCGCGCGGAAGTTGACGCAGCAAAAAGCGCTCTCTCAAACGTCGCGTAGCACTGATATCCGTCCCCTACCTATGTTTAATGTGAGGATCGGCCGGCGCTTGCAGCATACAATCCAAGGAGTTCCGCGCGTCATTGGGAATAGCTGCCTTTTCTAACGCGCTTAGCCGAAAATCCGGAAGGAAGCATGAAAGAATCGCAACTCAATCCGCAAGTCGCAGCTCTCACGCCTGCCGATCCAACGCTCGCCGCATACGACGAGGATCATGCCTTCACTTACGTTCGCCTGATTTGATGCTGATGCGGTAGGTAACGCTAGTGCGACAGCGCGCGCTCAAGATTTTCCGCTGCACCGTGCGTTCTCACTTGCCTGTAAGAACGCCATCAATCCGCGCGTTACGAATGGCGCAATAACCGTTTCGGCTGAAATGCGTTTCCCGCGCTGGCTCGTCTGGCTCTGGCCTTTTGCCTCATCTGGGATTTCGGCAGTATCACGATCGTGATGGTTGGCTACACTGATCGCCATCGTGGTCTTAAATGTCGAGGACTGAGCTGCAAGGCTACTGAACGCGAGGTCTCCTATTGGCCATCAGCGAAGTTGTGCCTCGTGTGGCGGAGGTCCGCTCATCGCGTCGCAGCGGGCCAGATTTGCTCGCCCGAGTTCTTCGCAGTTTGACGAATCAGGACTCCGGGCGAGTCTCGCCAATGCTGCAATCAGCGACGTTGCAGACCTTGCACGAGCTGCAGCGCGGGCTAGGCGGTCGGTTGACGTTCTCGTCGCGTCCAGGTGGCCCGCTCGGCGAACACCCGGCTGACCTCCGCCATGTTCTCCGTGCCCCACGCACAGAGCGGCACGAGAGCCTGGGCGAGGCTGTGACCCAACCGAGTCAGACTGTAATCCACCCGGGGCGGCACCTCCTTGTAGTCGGTCCGCTTCACAAGGCCATCGGCCTCCAATTCCTTCAGCTGCTGGATCAGCACCTTGTCGCTGACGTCGCGGATGGCGCGCCTGAGTTCGCCATAGCGGGTCGGGCCGTCCTGGGCGACGAAGTACAGGATCAGCGGCTTCCACTTGCCGGCGATGACCCGCAGGGTCGCGTCGAGCCCGCAGGTGAAGCCGGGCAAGGTCGGCGTGCAGGTTTGCGCCACTGGCGTCGTGAGCGTCGGCGAAGCGATCGGGTCTGAAAGATCTGAGGACATTTTTTTCGATACTTACCAAAAGGTGCATACTTGTCGTCAGGTAGGTAGGCCGCCAGCTCAGTGCAACCTCAATGAAGGAGCACATCATGAGCAGACTACAAGGCAAGACGGCAGTGGTGACCGGCGGCGGCACGGGCATCGGATTTGGCGCGGCGAAGCGGTTCGTCGACGAAGGCGCATTCGTCTATCTCTTCGGGCGACGGCAGGAGCCGCTCGATGCCGCGATCGCGCAACTCGGGTCCTCGGCCCGCGCCGTCAGGGGCTCGGTGACGGATCTGTCCGACCTCGACCGACTGTATGCGACGGTGAAAGCCGAACGCGGCAACGTCGACATCCTGTTCGCCAATGCCGGGACCGGCGCGTTTGCGCCGCTCGGCCAGATCACGCCCGAGCATTACGACCAGATCTTCGACGTCAATGTGAGGGGATTGGTGTTCACCGTGCAGAAAGCCCTGCCGCTGATGCGCCAAGGGTCGTCGATCATCCTGACCGGATCGAGCACGGGCGTGATGGGGACGCCGCAATTCAGCATCTACAGCGCGACCAAGGCGGCGATCCGCAATCTGGCGCGCAGCTGGGCGCTGGACCTGCGCGGCACGGGCATCCGCGTCAACGTGCTGTCGCCGGGGCCGACCAAGACCGAGCTGGCGCTGGAGGTCGTGGGCGAGGAAGCATTCGATGCACTCGGCAGCGCGACGCCCATCGGGCGTGTCGGTGACCCCAGCGAGACCGGGGCAGTGGCCGCGTTCCTGGCCTCCTCGGACAGCAGCTACATGACCGGCGGCGAGGTTTTCGTCGACGGCGGCTTGGCGCAGGTCTGAGGTTCTAGTTCACCTCTCCCGCTTTGCTTGCGGGAGAGGTCGGCGCGTCCGGGCGATGCGCAGCATCGTCCCGCGCGCCGGGTGAGGGCTTTCTCCTCTTGGAGACTGTCCCATTGCGGAAACACCCTCTCCCCGACCCCTCTCCCGCAAGCGGGAGAGGGACTGCGCCTCCCTTGTAGCAATCAACCTGGTCTCATCACGCCTTAGACTAGATCCCCAGCAGCTTGCGCGCGTTGGCCTTCAGCACCTTCGGCCGGATCTCGTCGCGGATCTCGATCTTTGAAAAATCCGACAGCCAGCGGTCCGGCGTGATCACCGGCCAGTCCGAGCCGAACAGCATCTTGTCCTGCAGAATCGAGTTGATGTAGCGCACCAGGATCGGCGGGAAATACTTTGGCGACCAGCCCGACAGGTCGATGTAGACGTTCGGCTTGTGGGTCGCGACCGACAGCGCCTCTTCCTGCCAGGGGAAGGAGGGGTGGGCGAGGATGATCTTGAGGTCGGGGAAATCGGCCGCGACGTCGTCCATGTACATCGGGTTGGAATATTTCAGCCGCATGCCCATGCCGCCGGGCATGCCGGAGCCGACGCCGGTCTGGCCGGTATGAAACAGCGCGATCGCGCCGCCATTGTTGATCTCTTCATAGAGCGGATAGGCCATGCGGTCGTTGGCGTAGAAGCCCTGCATGGTCGGATGGAATTTGAAGCCGCGCACGCCGTATTCCTCGATCAGCTTGCGCGCCTCGCGCGCGCCCAGCTTGCCCTTGTGCGGGTCGATCGAGACGAAGGGGATCAGCACGTCGAGATGCTCGGAGGCGATCTCCAGCATCTCCTCGTTCTTGTAGCGGCGAAAGCCGGTCTCGCGCTCGGCATCGACCGGGAAGATCACCGCGGCGATGTTCTTGGAGCGGTAATAGGCCGCGGTCTCCGGCACGGTCGGCGGATGCTTGTGCGGCGACTTGAAATATTCCGCCATCTGCGCCTGGAAGTCGTCATAGCCGTCGTCGGGATGGGTGCCGCAGGGCTCCTCGGCGTGGGTGTGGATGTCGATCGCGACGACTTTGTCGATATCAGGCAGCTTCAGCTTTGGCATTTGTGTCCTCCCGACGGGTTGCCGAATTGATTATAGGATATAACGAATTTGGCAAGGCGCAGATGGCGGCGAAAGTGCAGGCGGCGAAAGTCTTTGCCGGGCTTGACCCCCAATGTGCCGGATCGGGCCGATCCGGCCGCTTCTACTGTGCATGGGGTTGTTTTCACGATTTTGCTCGTTGGGAGCCGGGCCGTTAACATTGACATGACCTCCCGCCATGCCTTAAGAACCGCTCCGTCCCGGGCGGTCGGTCCGCCGGCGGGAAAGATCTTATTTTGCCACATTCGCGCGTGCCGAAACGGTAGTGCCGAACACGGCCTTTCGAACGTTCAGGATTCTGCCATGAAGGTCCGTAACTCGCTGAAATCGCTGCGCGGTCGCCATCGCGCCAACCGCCTGGTCCGCCGCAAGGGCCGGGTCTATGTGATCAACAAGGTGCAGCGCCGCTTCAAGGCGCGCCAGGGCTGATCTGAGCGGCTGTTGCCCGCCGGGCGGCTCTCGGCCGCCCCGCAAGACCACGGTCTCACACGAGTTTGACGCCGCCTTTGCTTTGCAAGGGCGGCTTTGCGCGTTTAGACTTTCACCATGGCAGTGAGATTCCGTTTCGCGCGCACCCTGTGTCTGGCCCTCGTGCTGGGAACCGCCGGCCTTGCGCCGGCTGCGCTGGCCCAGCAGGTCGAGCCACCCGACAAGCAGAAGAAACTCCCCGAGGCGCCGGCCAAGCTGCCGAAGGTCGACCGCAGCAAGAATCTGGATTTCCTGTTCGGCGCGCTGAAGGCGGCCCCCGACGAGGCCAGCGCCAAGCATGTCGAGGCGCGGATCTGGGCGATCTGGCTGCAGACCCCAAGCGACACCGCCGCGCTCCTGATGTCGCGCGCCAAGACCGCGGTCGATGCGAAGAAGATCGACGTCGCGATCAAGCTCTTGGATTCGGTCATCAAGCTCAGGCCCGATTACATCGAGGCCTGGAACCGGCGGGCGACGCTCTATTACATGCAGAACGATTATGGCCGCTCGCTTGCGGACATCCAGCAAGTGCTGATCCGGGAACCGCGCCATTTCGGCGCGCTCGCCGGCCTCGGCATGATCATGCAGGAGGTCGGGGACGAGAAGCGCGCGCTCGAGGCCTATCGCAAGGCGCTCGCCGTCAATCCGCACCTCGAAAAGATCCCCGATCAGGTCAAGGCGCTGACCGAGAAGGTCGAAGGCCGCGACATCTAGCTATAAGTCGATGATCTCTCGAGCGATCGCAGCCGGCGCCGATTAACCACGATCCGCGCCGGGGCGTCGCAAGGACTATTGTGGGGCCCGTTACAGGCCTACCTGCATGGCAGGAGCGAAAGCCATGAAGCGTTTGGTGGTCGCAGCGACATTGCTGCTCGGGTCGGGAACGGTGAGCTTCGCCGACGGACTGTTCTGGGTGGTCGGCAACCGCGCCACCGGCAAATGCACCATCGTGACCAGCAATCCGGTCATCATCGGCGACATCTGGTTCGGCGACGGTCCCTACAAGTCCCGGGCCGATGCCAAGCTTGCCCGCTCGACGATCCGTGTCTGCCCCCCGGTCACGCCCGAGGAAGAAAAGCAGGAGGACGGGACGAACTAGCCTCGGCTCAATGCAGGACGCTGCTGCCGCGCTCGACGAGGCCGCGGTCGGCGGCTGCGGCGTAGGCCTTTGCCAGCTCGGTCTCGAGATGCTCGTTGATCAGCAGCAGTGCCCGCACGGCACCGCGCAGGTCGCCGTTGCAGCTCGCGACGATTTCGTCGATTGCAGTATCGTTCGATCTGAAGCTCATCGACATTTCTCCGGTTCAAACCAGGACAAATCCTGCCGGTCTTTCCCGCATCCCCTGATGCTGCGAGGAGATCGGCGCCCACCCGCGCCTAGATGGCGGAACCGACCATGGCGATTATATGGAAGCCGCGATGACGCCCGCATGAAGCTGGTCGGAAGCTTGCGTGCCGCTTAGAATAGCCCTGATTTCATTGAATTTTCTCGATCCGCAATTATGCACATATCCACAGCCCCAGCATTTTCGGTGGAAGCGCGGACCGCCGGCGGCGAAACTGCCGGACGAGCAAGCCCGTAACTGCCCCGTGCCCAGGATCACCCGGATTCTCTCCATGATCGTGATGTCAGTCGTGACGGCGCTGGTCCTGCTGGCGCTGCTCACGCAGGCCGGGGTCGTCGCCGTGCAGCGGGCCTTTCCGCCGCAGGGGCGCATGATCGAGGTCGACGGCGCGACGCTTCACATCGTCGAGATCGGCCCGCGCGAGACCGGCCCGCCGGTCGTGATGCTGCACGGCGCGAGCTCCAACCTCGAAGCGATGCGGCGGCCGCTCGGCGATCTCCTCGCCCGGGATCATCGCGTGATTCTGATCGACCGCCCCGGCCATGGCTGGAGCACGCGCGCGAGCCGGCAGGATTCGACGCCGCAGATTCAGGCGCGCATGATCGACGAGGCGCTTGGCAAGCTCGGGATCGATCGTGCGGTGTTCGTGGTGCATTCCTGGAGCGGGGCGCTCGGCGCGCGGATCGCGCTCGATCACCCTCGCCGCGTTGCCGGTCTGGTGATGCTCGCGCCCGTCACGCATCCCTGGCGCGGCGGAGTCGGGCGCTACAACGAGATCATCGCAACGCCCGTGATCGGCCCGCTGCTCGCCTACACCATCACGCTGCCGCTCGGCTATTTCATCACCGAAACCGGGGCCCGCAACGTGTTCCTGCCGCAGACGATGCCGGATGGTTTCGTGCAGGACTCCGCGACGCCGCTCTTGCTGCGCCCGCGCGAGTTCATCGCCAATGCCTATGATCTCGTGACGCTGAAGGAGTCGGTCGCCGCGCAAGTCGCGCGCTATGGCGAGATCGAGGCGCCGGTCACGATCATCGCCGGCGAGCCCGACAAGACGGTGAGAACCAGCATCCACGCGCGCCCGTTCGCCGCGGCAGTGACGAATGCAAAGCTGATCGTGCTGCCCGATCTCGGCCACATGGTGCAGAACGCCGTGCCGGATCTCGTGAAGGCGGAGATCGAGACGATGATCGGACACATCGCCCCGGCGCAGGCGGCCGCCGACTGAAGCGCTTTCGAGCGAGGTGGAAACCGGCTCGCGTGAAGAAAACGCGTCAAACAAGAAAGCCAGACCTTGGATTCTGACCCAATCAGAACCGAAGCTCTAGCGGCCGCCTCTCGTGCGCTTACTGCTTGATCTTCCCGTCCTTGTCGTATTGGGCGATGAAGGCCCAGAGATTGTTGATCTCGGTCTCGTTCTTGATGCCGGCGAATGCCATCTTGGTTCCGGGGATCTTGGCCTTGGGGTCCTTGATGTATTCCTTGAACGTGGCCTCGTCCCAGGTGATGCCGGAGTTCTTGTTCGCGTCCGAGTAGCTATAGCCCTCAACCGTACCCGACTTGCGGCCATTGAGGCCGTTGAGCTCGGGGCCCACCTTGTTCTTGGCGCCTTCGCCGATCGCGTGGCAGGCCAGGCACTTGTTGAACGATGTCTTGCCGGCCGCGACATCCTGCGCCATCGCGGCGGGTGCGGTGGCAATGACGCTGAGGATCGTCAGCGCGCCGAAAGTCAGTTTTGTCATAAGTGTGCTCTTCGTCTCTTCCCGGGTCAGATGAAGGGTCGTGGTTTTGGCAGGTCCGGTGCAAGTGGACAAGCCGCGAAACTTTGACAGGTTTCCTGCTAGCAGACTTGCCCCAGAGAGAACTTGCGCTGCAACAAAGCAATGCGACCTTCGGAGGACCTACCCAAAGACGGCCAGATATGATTGATTTGCCAAGATAATTCCACCTGTCGGACGAAGGCTTCTCAAAATGGCCATCATGATGCCCGCAAGCGACCAGGCCGTGCTGGCGCGTCGCAGCGAAATCGTCGCGGCCTTGCGCGCAATCGTGCCGGGCGAGGGCGTGATCGACAGCCTCGCCGAGATGCGGGCCTATGAATCCGACGGGCTGACCGCCTATCGGCAGCCGCCGATGGTCGTGGTGCTGCCGGATACGACCGAGCAGGTCTCGCTCGTCCTGAAATATTGTGCCGCGCAGAACATCAAAGTGGTGCCGCGCGGCTCCGGCACCTCGCTGTCCGGCGGCGCGCTGCCGCTCGAGGACGGCGTGCTGCTCGGCCTCGGCAAGTTCAAGCGCATCCGCGAGATCGATTTCGACAACCGCGTCGTGGTCACCGAGCCTGGCGTCACCAACCTCGCAATCAGCCAGGCGGTCGCCCATGCCGGCTTCTATTACGCGCCCGATCCGTCCTCGCAGATCGCCTGCTCGATCGGCGGCAACGTGGCGGAAAATTCCGGCGGCGTGCACTGCCTGAAATACGGCATGACCACCAACAACGTGCTCGGCTGCGAGATCGTGCTGATGAGCGGCGAGATCCTGCGCATCGGCGGCAAGGGATGCGAAAATCCCGGCTATGACCTGATGGGCGTCATCACCGGTTCCGAGGGCCTGCTCGGCGTCATCACGGAGATCACGGTGCGCATCCTGCAGAAGCCTGAGACGGCGCGCGCGCTGATGGTCGGCTTTGCGCAAGTCGAGGCGGCCGGCGAATGCGTGGCCCGCATCATCGGCGCCGGCATCATCCCCGGCGGCATGGAGATGATGGACAAGCCGGCGATCCACGCCGCGGAGGCCTTCGTCCATGCCGGCTATCCGCTCGCTGTCGAGGCACTGCTCATCATCGAGCTCGACGGGCCCAAGATCGAGGTCGACGAGCTGATCACGCGGGTCGAGAGCATCGCGAGAGGCTGCGGCTCGGTGACGCTGCAGATCTCCAATTCCGAGGCCGAGCGCAACCTGTTCTGGGCCGGCCGCAAGGCCGCGTTCCCCGCCGTGGGCCGCATTTCACCCGATTATCTCTGCATGGACGGCACCATCCCGCGCGGCGCGCTGCCGAAGGCGCTGGCGCGCATTCGCGAGCTCTCGGAAAAGTACCAGCTCGGCTGCGCCAACGTGTTCCACGCCGGCGACGGCAATCTGCACCCCTTGATCCTCTACGATGCCAACAAGCCCGGCGAGATCGAGCGCGCCGAAGCCTTCGGCGCCGACATCCTGCGCGCCTGCGTCGAGTTCGGCGGCGCGCTCACCGGCGAGCACGGCGTCGGCATCGAGAAGCGCGACCTCATGCCCGACATGTTCAGCGAGATCGACCTCAACCAGCAGCAGCGCCTGAAATGCGCCTTCGACGCGAAGGGCCTGCTCAATCCCGGTAAAGTCTTTCCGACCCTGCACCGCTGCGCCGAGCTCGGCCGCATGCATGTGCACGCGGGCAAGCTGGCGTTCCCGGATTTGCCGCGGTTCTAGAGCATGATCCGGAAAAGTGCGTAGCGGTTTTCCGAAAAGATCATGCTCAAACAATAAGCTAAAGCGCGATGACGATTCATCCTAATCGCATCGCGCTTTAGAATCCGCCGTGATGGGTGCACCCTCACATGACTCGGGACGACAGCGGCGTGTTGGTCGCCTACTGCGCCAGCGCGAGGATGCCGCCGGCAAATGCGTGCCAGGCCGCCGTTTCGCTGACCGGCCAGTTCAGCACCTTCACCGCCAGAAGCGCGAGCGTGCCAATAATGTACACCGGATGCACGCGGCCCTCGGAGCGCCAGTCGCGCACCATGGCGACGACAAGCAGAAGGCAGGCGACCACAGCCGGCGCGATCGTGACCGGCACCGGCGGCGGGCCGGGAGGTCCAGGAGGTGCGAGGAAGGTCAGGAACCAGCGCGCGATCGCGGCGTCGAGGATCGAGACCGCCGCGAGCAGCATCAGGCGTTTGTGAACCTCGGGCCTGCGCGTGTTCATGATGGCGAGCACGAACACCACGGCAAAGAACGCGATGCCGCTAAGCGGCACGATGGAGAAGGCGATGCCTGCATCGGTCTGCCCAAGTGCCGCGGCGTTCTTCATCGAGGTCACGGACGCGAAGAAGCCAAAAATGACCATTGCGGTCGCAAGCGAGACGCCGACAATGCCGAACGAGCGGTGGTTGACCACACGGCCCGAGGCCGCGAGCCAGGTCTGGAGCACGAAATAGAGCGACCAAGTGAAGAACAAGAGTCCGTGAAAATGAATCACCGGGCTTGCGGACAATGTCCGGTGAGCGAGCGGCACCCAATAGGTCGGTGCGAAGCCGAGAAAGGCGGTGGCCGCGCAGGCGAGCGCCATGTGGAGATAAAAATATCGTGCAGGCGACGCATCACGCGCGCGTACACGACGGTCGTCGATCAGGGTCGTCATCAGGAGTGAGTCTGGGGAGGCGGAGTTTGGTTCAACGCCATTGTGTTTTGCAGCCGCCGCGAATCTCATCCCCCAGCGCTCAATTCTGCGCGATCGAGCTCCTCCTCGAGCCGATGAAACGCATCGTCGCCGATCACCTCGGTGGCGCGCAGATCGAAGATCGCCTTGCGCGCGGCTTCGATGGCCCGGCGGCGCAGGGGATCGGCTGGCAGTTCGCCGTTGCTGATGCCGCCGTTGGGATCGATCTCGGCCTGCGTCAGGATGGCGCGATATTCGAGCCGCAGGATTTCCGCCTCCTCCGACGGATCGCTCTCGATCGCATCGAGCGCGGCGCGATAGGCCACGGCGCGGCCGCGTGCGACCTCGATGCCGACGGGATCGTCGTCCTTGAGGTTGAAAGCAAGGATCAGCGGCCGCAACGTCAGGCCCTGGATCACCAGCGATCCCAGCACCACCGCAAAGGCGATGAAGACGATGAAGTCGCGATAGGGAAAGTTTTCCGGCAAGGCAAAGGCGGTGGCGAGCGTAACGAGGCCGCGCATGCCGCACCAGGAGATAATGAGCCCGCCCTTGGGCGAGGCCACCTGCTGCGGATCCTTGGGATGATAGAGTCCCTGCGCGATCAGCACCCGCAGACTCGTGCGATAGAACGTCACCCAGAACAGGCGCACCAGGATCACCGTGAGCAGGATCCAGGCGGCCGCCACGCAATATTCCCAGCGCACGTCCGCATCCAGCCGCGTCCAGATCGGCCGCATCTGCATGCCGATCAGCATGAAGGCGAGCACGTTGAGCACGAACACGGTCGTCTCCCACACCGCATAGGACGGCACCCGCAGCCGCGCCGGGATGCGCGCCGGTGCGGTGCGCGCGACTGTGATGGCGTAGACCACGATGGTGAGGATGCCGGAGAGGCCGAGATGCTCGGCGGCGATCCAGACCATGAAGGTGGTGGCGAACTGCACGATGATGGCGCTCGGCGCCTCCGTCACCCGCTCCATGAACAGCGGAATGATGCGGCCTGCGGCCAGACCCGCGATGACGCTGCCAACCAGCGCCAGCGCCATGGTTGGGGCGACCTGGCTCCAGGTCAGATGCTCGGTGGCGACGGCGCCGACTGCGATGCGATAGATCAGCAGCGCGCTGGCATCGTTGAGCAGGCTTTCGCCCTCCAGCACCTTGACCATGCGGTGGGGCAGCTTGACCTGGCTCAGGATCGCAACGGCAGCGGCCGCGTCCGGCGGCGCCACGATGGCGCCGAGCGCGACCGCGGCGGCCCAGGGCATGTCGGGCATCAGCCGGTGCGCGACATAGGCCACGCCGGCGGTGGTCAGGCCGACCGCCGCCACCACCAGGGTCGAAACCGGAACCCAGTTGTTGCGAAGGTCGCGCAGCGACGTGTCGAAGGCGGCATCGAGCAGGACCGGTGCGACAAAAAGGGCGAGGGCGAGGTCCGGCTCCAGCGCCCAGGACGGGCTCGACGGCACGAAAGCGATCAGCGCGCCGCCGATGGCGAGAAAGGTCGGGTAGGGGACCTTGATCCGCCGCGCCAGCGCCGATAAGCCAACGGCGCCGAGCAGCAGCGCAATGATCCATTCGAATGTCGACACGATGATCCCCGAAGCCGGTTTCAGCGGCGCCACAAGCTAGCACCAATCCGGCCGTATGAGGGATGGTGCGGCTTCAACGCAAGAGCTTAACATCGACGACAAGGCTTCGACTGCAACGAGCATGCGTTTTCTCATTCAGCTGATCGGCGCCGGACTGCTCTGCGCGTTCTCGTTCGCCCGGGCCGATGCCGCGACCGGCGGCGAGCCGGTGGCCGTGACGCAGGTCGATGTCGCGCCCTGCCTCGCTGCGGCCGCAGCCGATGACCTGGACAAGGCGGCCACTGCCTGCACTGAGGTGATCGAGAACGAGAAGACGGCGAAGGGTGACCTGATCAAGGCCCTGATCGCGCGCGGGGCGCTCTATGCGCGGCACGATCAGGTCGACCGCGCCATCGCCGACGACAGCCGTGCTCTTCTGCTCGATCCTGGCCTTGCGGACATCTTCAACGCGCGCGGCGAGCTCTGGCTGAAGAAGGGTGACAAGCCGAAGGCGGTGCAGGATTTCGGCACAGCGCTCAGGATCGATCCGAACCACGAGAGGGCCAAAGCCAATCACAAGGCGATGGCGCGCGAGATCGAGCGGATGGGCGCGCAGATGGCGCTCGCCGGCAAGCCCAGCTTCAGCTGCCTGCGAGCGCGTCGGGCGGTGGAAAGGGCGATCTGCGGCAATCGCGAGCTCGCCGATCTCGATCGCGAGGTCTTTGCCTCCAATGCCCGTGCGATCCGTGAAGCGCGCAACGCGGCCGAGGCCAAAGCGCTCCAGCGCGAGCAGGACGAGTTCATTGCGCGCCGCAATGCCGATTTCGGCCGGCCGGGATACGACCTGAAGAAGGCGATGCAGCAACGCTTGCAGCGGCTCAACGGGGTTGATGGATATTGAGTCCTTGCCTCTCCCGCAAGCGAGGCAGGCGCCACCCGCCCCGGACGACGAGCCCGGTTTGAACCCATTCCTTGCCAGCTGCGACAATTGTGAGAACCCGACGTCACGGAGCCCTATGTCATGTGCGGCACTCACGCCTCCGCGCAAGCGCTTTCGCCTGCCAAAATCTCGCTTCGCGCCCTCTTCCTTGGCGCGGCCATGAGTTTCGTTCTTGCGGCCCCCGCCGCGGCGAGCACCGAGTGCGTGCTGGGGAGCAAGGCCGCCCCGGCCGAGTTGATCTCCGCGTGCAGCGCCATCATCGACCAGACCGCCAATCCCGCCGCCGACCGCAGCGTGGCCCTCGTCGTCCGCGCGGAAGCCAATGCGCAGACCCTTGGAGGCCAGTCACAGGCGCTGCGGGATCTCGACCGCGCGATCGCGCTCGACGGCAAGAACGCGAAGGCCTGGCGGGTGCGCGGCGACCTCCTGCGCGAGGCCGGCGGCGACCTCAATCGAGCCGCGGCGGATCTGACCAAGGCGATCGAGCTCGACCCGCAGGATGCCGAAGCTTACGAGCTGCGCGGCATCGTCTACACCAGTCAGCGCCGGCTCGACCGCGCGCTCGCCGATTACGACCAGGCGCTCAAGCTGAAGCCGGACGATGCGCAAGCCTGGTCCGATCGCGGCGTCGCCTATTATCTCGGCGGCGACAACGAGAAGGCGATCAGGAATTTCGACGAGGCGCTGCGGCTGGATCCAAACCGCGCGCGCACCTACACCAATCGCGGTGCGGCCTACAAGAAGCTCGGCCAGCTCGACAAGGCGGTCGCCGACGACGGTGAGGCGATCAGGCTCGATCCGAAGGTGCCGGAATATTACGACAATCGCGGCCTGACCTATGCGGCGATGGGCGAGTACGACAAGGCGATTGCCGATTACGACCAGGCGATCCGGCGGGAGCAGCGCGCCAACTTCCTGACCAACCGCGGCGATTCCTACCAGTTCAAGGGCGAGCTCGGGGCGGCGCTGAGCGACTACGAGGCTGCGCTCAAGCTCGACCCGAATTTCGCGAAGGCCTACAACAATCGCGCGGTGCTCTACAAGAAGATGGGCGAGCGCAAGAAGGCGCTGGCCGATTATGAGACGGCGCTGAAGCTGGATCCTGGCAACGAGAATGCAGCAAACGGCCGCCGCAGCATGATCGCCGAGATCGCCAGGTTCGGCGCGGCGTCCCCGGGCCCGATGCATGCGCGCTCGGCCGACGACAGCGGGCCGTCCTTCGATTGTGCCACCGCAAAGCGCGAGGTCGAGAAAGCAATCTGCGCCGATCCTCAGCTCGGCGTGCTCGACCGCCAGATCGCCGAGGCTTACGGGCGGGTGCTGAAATCCGCGAGCAAGCGCGCCGCAGACAGCCTGCGCAAGTCGCAGCGCGATTTCCTCGCCACGCGCGATGCGAGTTTCCGTCGCCCCGGCTATGATCTGAAAAAGGTCATGCAGGATCGCTTGCAGCGCTTGAACGCGATGGAGAGCTAGGCGTTCTTAGCCTCTCCCCGCGTGCGGGGAGAGGCCGGAATTTGCGATTAGCAAATTCCGGGTGAGGGGGCTCTCCGCGAACTCATCTCTCACCGTATTCGCCGATGCGGCCCCTCACCCCGGCCCTCTCCCCGTAAGAACGGGGCGAGGGAGCGCACCGCCAATGCGGCCAGCCCTGTGACTCCTTCAAGGGCCCATCCTTTTCAGCTTGAACGGCGGCCCATTCCCGCGAAAATAAGCCCACAACAAGGCCGGCAATTGATCCTGGTCATGGCGGGGAAGCTGTCCTGCCACAAGGGTCGCAGCCTGGCGAATAAAGGGAACGGGAGCGCGGGAATGAATGTTCAGGGCAAAAGCCGTTATCACGAGGTTCATGCGCGCTCGCTGGCCGATCCGGAGGGCTTCTGGGCCGAGGCGGCGAAAGAGATCGACTGGATCGAGCCTGCGACGAAGATCTTCGATCCCTCGCAAGGAACCTACGGTCGCTGGTTTGCCGGTGGCGTCGTCAACACCTGCTACAACGCCCTCGACCGCCACGTCGAACGCGGCCGCGCCGACCAGGTCGCGCTGATCCATGATTCGCCGCTGACGGGCTCGGTCACCAAGTTCACCTATGCCGACCTGCTGAACGAGGTCCAGGCACTCGCCGCAATCATGCAGGATTTCGGCGTCGCCAAGGGCGACCGTGTCATCCTCTATATGCCGATGGTGCCCGAGGCGGTGGTCGCGATGCTCGCCTGCGCGCGGCTCGGGGCGGTGCACTCCGTGGTATTCGGCGGCTTTGCCGCGAAGGAGCTTGCCACCCGCATCGACGATGCGCAGCCCAAGCTGATCCTGTCCGCCAGCTGCGGCATCGAGCCCGGCCGCATCGTGCAGTACAAGCCGCTGCTCGACGAGGCGATCAGGCTTGCCAGCAGCAAGCCGAAGGCCTGCATCGTGTTGCAGCGTCCGCAGCTCACCTGCGAGATGACGCCGAGCCGCGACTACGACTGGGCCAGCCTGCGCCGCAAGGCGCTGAACGATGGCAAGCGCGCGGCTTGCGTGCCTGTCGCCGCGACAGATCCGCTTTACATCCTCTACACATCGGGCACGACCGGCGTGCCGAAGGGCGTCGTGCGCGACAATGGCGGGCATCTCGTCGCGGTGAAATGGTCGATGTTCAACCTCTATGGCGTCAAGCCGGGCGAGGTCTGGTGGTGCGGCTCCGACATCGGCTGGGTGGTCGGCCACAGCTACATCGTCTACGGCCCGCTGCTGCACGGCGCGACCACGATCATGTACGAGGGCAAGCCGGTCGGCACGCCCGACGCCGGCGCGTTCTGGCGCGTGATCTCCGAGCACAAGGCAGTCGCCTTCTTCACTGCGCCGACAGCCTTTCGCGCCATCCGCAAGGAAGACCCGGATGGGAAATTCATCCGGCAGTACGACCTGTCCAAATTCCGTACCCTGTTCCTCGCGGGCGAGCGTGCCGATCCGCCGACCGTCGAATGGGCGGAGCAGCAGCTGAAGGTGCCGGTGATCGACCATTGGTGGCAGACCGAGACCGGCTGGTGCATCGCCGGCAATCCGGTCGGCCTCGGCATGCTGCCGGTGAAGCACGGCTCGCCGACGGTGCCGATGCCGGGCTATCAGGTCGATGTCGTCGACGAAGCGGCAAAGCCGGTCGGCCCCAACACCATGGGCTCGATCGTCATCAAGCTGCCGATGCCGCCGGGCTGCCTGCCGACGCTGTGGAACCAGGACGAGCGCTTCAAGGAGGCATACCTGAGCGAATTCCCCGGCTATTACAAAACCTCCGACGCCGGCTACAAGGACGAGGACGGCTATGTCTTCGTGATGGGCCGCACCGACGACATCATCAACGTCGCCGGCCATCGCCTCTCCACCGGCGGCATGGAGGAGATCCTGGCCTCGCATCCCGATGTCGCCGAATGCGCCGTGCTCGGCGTCAAGGACGCCATCAAGGGCGAGGTGCCGTGCGGCTTCCTGGTGCTGAAGGCGGGCGTGAAGCGCCCGCCCGCCGAGATCGAGAAGGAGATCATCGCGCTGGTGCGCGACAAGCTCGGCCCCGTCGCCGCGTTCAAGCTCGCCATCACCGTCGGCCGCCTGCCCAAGACGCGCTCCGGCAAGATCCTTCGCGGCACCATCAAGAAGATCGCCGACGGCGAATCCTGGACCATGCCGGCGACGATTGAGGATCCCAAGGCACTCGACGAAATCGGCGAGGCGCTGAAGGGACGGGTGTGAGTTTGCCCTTCTGTCATGCCCGGGCTTGACCCGGGCATCCATCAATGAGCAAGCACTTGCCTTGATTTCGATGGACTGCCGGGTCAAGCCCGGCAATGACGAATGAGACAGGACGACCAAATGTCAGCCAAACTCGCGCAGTATGGGGCAATCTCTCTGCTCGCCGTCGCTCTCTCCGCCTGCTCGGCGCGCTATCAGACGCCAGTGGCGATGGGCGGCGACGACGACGATGCGGTCTGCCAGAGCCGGGGCTATGCGCAGGGCTCGCCGGAATACGTGGCCTGCCGCAAGGACCGCGACGTCCAGCGCAATGCCGCCACCGCGCGCGCCGACCGCCGCCAGCGCGATCTCGGCGAATACATGCTGAACAATCCTGTGCGGCCGTGATGTGAGCGGCGGCACTATGTTGCCACGCCATCCGCTTCGCATTCGCGCTTTCCGTGACACATCTGCAACGCCCGGGCCAAATCGCGTCGCGATAGTCCCGGTTTGATCGGCATCAAATCCCGCACCACCCTCTTTCTGCTCTGACGCTGATGTCGCGCAACGACGCGTGGACATGGTTGAAGGGGATTGAAAATGGATGGAACGATAAGAAACCTGGCGCAGGTCGCGACGCTCGGCGCGATGCTCGCGGGCACCTTTGCATCAGTGCAGGCGGCAGATCTGCCGGTCTACAAGAAGGCGCCGCCGCCGGTGGAGGCGTTCAATCCGTGGATGGTGCGCCTGCGGGTGCTCGGCGTATTGCCGGATGCGGGCGGGAGCACCGTCAATGTCGCCGGCGTGCCTTCGCTGTCGTCGCCGAATTCGGGCCTGTCGATCAGCGATCAGGTCGTGCCCGAGCTCGACATCAGCTATTTCTTCACCAAGAACATCGCGGCCGAATTGATCCTGGGCGTGACCAGGCATTCGATCAGCGGCACCGGCTCGCTCGCGAACCTGCCGATCGGCAAGACCACGCTGCTGCCCCCGACGCTGACGCTGCAATATCACTTCGACCAGTTCGGCGCGTTCAAGCCGTATGTCGGCGCGGGCGTGAACTACACCGTGTTCTTCAACAATTCCGCCGCCAACGCGCTGGCGGCAATCGCCGGGCCGCCCGCCATCGTCGCCACCACCACCAATCTGCATGTCAGCAATGCCTGGGGCGGCGCCGTCCAGTTCGGCTTCGACTACATGATCGATCGGCATTGGGGTCTCAACGTCGACGTCAAGAAGCTCTGGCTGCGCCCGGACTATAGCGCGACCGTTTCCGGCCTGCCGGTCACCGGCACCGCGCATATCGATCCCTGGCTGGTCGGCGCGGGCGTGACGTACAAGTTCTGAGGCGTTCGCGACGTCTGTCTCGACGCCCGCGATCTCACACGCAAAAAACGCGGCAGGTTCCCCTGCCGCGTTTTTTCGTTCGGTCGATCGTCGAAGGGGGAACTACTCCTCCTCGTTTTCGTGCTTCTTGCCGCCGAGCGTCTTCAGCTTGGCGAACACGGCGTCGACGTTGAGGTCGTCGCTGGATTTCTCCGCGGGCTCGTACTCGTCCTTGCGGGTGGTCTCGGAGGCCGGCAGCAGGGTGGCGCCGCCATAGGCTGCGTCGATCGGCTTTTCCTTTGCCGCGCGCGCCACTTCGAAATCGAGCTCGATCTGCGAGCAGAGGCCGAGCGTGACCGGATCGATCGGGGTCAGCTGGGACGTGTTCCAGTGGGTGCGGTCGCGCACGCTGGCGATGGTGCTCTTGGTGGTGCCGACCAGACGCATGATCTGCGCGTCCTTGAGTTCCGGATGGCTGCGGAGCAGCCAGAGGATGGCGCTCGGGCGCTCATGGCGGCGCGAGACCGGGGTATAACGCGGGCCCTTGCGCTTGGGCTGGGGCGGCAGCACCACCTTGCTCTCCTGGAGGCGGAGCCGGTAGTCCGGGTTCTTCTCGCCCTTCTCGATCTCCTCGCGGGTCAGCTGGCCGTTGGAGAGGGGATCCATGCCCTTGATGCCCTGGGCGGCGTCGCCGTCGGCGATGGCGCGCACCTCAAGGGGATGCATCTTGGTGAAATCGGCGACCTGGTCGAAGGTCAGCGCGGTGTTGTCGAGCAGCCAAACGGCGGTCGCCTTGGGCATCAGAGGTGCGTTGCTCATGGCAAATCTCCTTTGTGCTTCGCCCACCCCTCTGGAGGCGAAACCGGTGGTCATCAGCGATGACAGGGAATTCGCGCTATATAAGCCCGGAGGGGGTAGCCATGCAATGGTTCTGCTATAGATAGTGCCTTGACACCGCCCGAAAGGGGGCCCAATTCCCTTTGAACCGGCGTAGGGTTCACGCCGACAGTTTTAAGCCCAATTCCCATCCATCGACCGCCCCCGCCAGAAGGCGAAACGGGTGATTCGGTCCCGAGATCGCTCAATGTCAGCCAAACCAGACCTCAAGATCGTGCTTTGTTCTCCTCGCGGCTTCTGTGCCGGGGTGGTCCGGGCGATCGACACCGTGGAACGGGCGCTCGATAAATACGGCGCGCCCGTCTATGTTCGCCATGAAATTGTGCACAACAAGTACGTCGTCGATGGGTTGAAGAAGAAGGGCGCCATCTTCGTCGAGGAGCTCGCCGAAATCCCGGAGAATACCACCGCCCCCGTGGTGTTCTCGGCCCACGGCGTGCCGAAGTCGGTTCCGGCCGACGCCCAGTCCCGCAACCTGTTCTCGCTGGATGCGACCTGCCCGCTGGTGACCAAGGTGCATCGCGAGGCCGCGATCCACTTCAAGCGCGGGCGCGAGATTTTCCTGATCGGCCATTCCCACCATCCCGAGGTGGTCGGCACGCTCGGCCAGCTGCCGCCCGGCGCCGTGACCCTGATCGAGACCGCCGAGGACGCCAAGACCATCACGCCGAAGGACCCCAACAACCTCGCCTTCGTGACCCAGACCACGCTGTCGATCGACGACACCGCGGAGATCGTGGCGCTGCTCAAGGAGCGCTTCCCGAACATCAACGGGCCGCACAAGGAAGACATCTGCTACGCCACCACCAACCGCCAGCTGGCGGTGAAGAAGGTGGCGCCGGTGGTGGACGCGCTCATCGTCGTCGGTGCCCCCAATTCGTCGAACTCGCAGCGCCTGCGCGAGGTTGCCGAGCGCGAGGGCTGCAAGATCGCGGTGCTGGCGCAGCGCGCCGCCGACATCGACTGGGGCAGGTTCGGCAACATCAAGAGCCTCGGCATCACCGCGGGCGCGTCCGCGCCAGAGGTGATCGTCGAGGAGATCATGGATGCGTTCGCCGAGCGCTACACGCTGCACGTGGAGACGGTCTCGGCCGCGGAAGAGAACGAGTTCTTCCCGTTGCCGCGTCAGGTGCGCCCCGAAGCCGCTGCAGAGTAAATCTGCATGGCGGTCTACACCGACGTTGCTGCCGACGAGCTTGCGGACTTTCTGAAGCAATACGATCTCGGCGAGCTGCTCTCCTACAAGGGCATCGCCGAGGGCGTCGAGAACTCCAACTTCCTGCTGCACACCAGCAAAGGCTCGTTCATCCTCACGCTCTATGAGAAGCGCGTGGCGAAGAACGACCTGCCGTTCTTCCTCGCGCTGATGACGCATCTCGCCGAGCACGGCATCAACTGCCCGTTGCCGGTAAAGGCGAGGGACGGCAAGGCGCTGCGCGAGCTGTCGGGCCGTCCGGCCGCGATCATCACCTTTCTCGAAGGGGTCTGGCCGCGCAAGCCGAATGCGACCCATTGCGCCGGCGTCGGCGAAGCGCTGGCGAAGATGCACCTGGCTGGCGCCGATTTCGCGGTCCGGCGCGCCAATGCGCTGTCGGTTTCGGGCTGGCGGCCGCTGTTCGATGCGGCTTCGGATCGTGCAGACGAGGTGCAGCCGGGGCTGCGCGCCTTCCTCGCCGCCGAGCTCGATTATCTCTCCAGCGGGGTCTGGCCGAGCGACCTGCCCGAAGGCGTGATCCACGCCGACCTTTTCAACGACAACGCCTTTTTCCTCGGCGACCAGCTCTCGGGGATCATCGACTTCACCTTCGCCTGCAACGACATGCTGGCCTATGACGTCGCGATCTGCCTCAACGCCTGGTGCTTCGAGCCGGATCATTCTTTCAACGTCACCAAGGCGCGTGCCTTCCTCAACGCCTATGGCCGCGTGCGCAAGCTCTCCCAAGCCGAAGAGGCCGCGCTGCCGCTGCTGGCGCGGGGCGCTGCAATCCGCTTCCTGCTGACGCGGCTGGTCGACTGGCTCAACGTGCCGCCGGGCGCGCTGGTCAAGCCGAAGGATCCGCTCGAATATGTCCGCAAGCTGCGCTTCCATCAGAGCGTGACGAGCGTGCGCGATTATGGGCTGATCCCATCGGGGCTGGTGGCGTGAGCGCACTTCCCAATGTCACGATCTATACCGACGGCGCCTGCTCCGGAAATCCCGGGCCGGGCGGCTGGGGCGCGATCCTGAAGTTCGGCGACAAGGAGAAAGAGCTGAACGGCGGCCAGCCGCACACCACCAACAACCAGATGGAATTGATGGCGGCGATCTCGGCGCTCGAAGCGCTGAAGAGGCCGTGCACGGTCGATCTCTACACCGACAGCCAATATGTCCGGCAGGGCATCACCGGCTGGATCTTCGGCTGGAAGCGCAACGGCTGGCGCACCGCCGACAAGAAGCCGGTGAAGAACGTGGAGCTATGGCAGCGCCTCGACGCCGCGCTGAAGCAGCACGAGGTCCGCTGGCATTGGGTCAGGGGCCACGCCGGGCACTCGGAGAACGAGCGCGCCGATCAGCTGGCGCGCGACGGCATCGCGATGGCAAGATTGCAGCAGAGGGTGAGGGAATAGGCGGGGCAAAAGCGCCACGCTTTCCGCTGTCATCGCCCGCGAAGGCGGGCGATCCAGTACGCCGCGGCCCCTCGATTCAATAATTGCTGTCTCTGGAATACTGGATGCCCCGCCTTCGCGGGGCATGACAGCGTCATGTGGCTGAAAGCGGCGGTCGCCTTACAGCTGCCCGAGCAGCGTATCTCCGCCCGACACCTCGACCTTGCCGGGCATCGCCTCGAGGTTCAGCTTCTTCACCACGCCGTCCTCGACCAGCATCGAATAGCGCTTGGAGCGGATGCCGAGGCCGTTGGCGGAGGCGTCCAGCTCCATGCCGATTGCCTTGGTGAAGTCGGCATTGCCGTCGGCGAGGAAGACGGCCTCGTCGCGCTGGTCGGTGTCGCGCTTCCAGGCGTTCATGACGAAGGCGTCGTTGACGGAGACGATGGCGATGGTGTCGACGCCCTTGTCCTTCATGGCATAGGCGTTGAGGAAGATGCTCGGCAGATGCATCTTGTGGCAGGTGCCGGTATAGGCGCCGGGCACCGCGAACAGCGCCACCTTCTTGCCCTTGAAGATGTCGTCGGTGGTCTTCACCTGCGGGCCTTCCGCCGTCATCACGCGGAATTTCGCCTCGGGCAGCTTGTCGCCAATCTGGATCGCCATCGTCAGTCTCCCTGGAAATCGGTCCTGCTTTTTAGACCGTGCGGCAGGCCTGCACAATATTGCCGGCCCCGGAAGCCGAGCGGCCGGCGGCGTTTCACCGTTATGTCATCAGCCGGCGAAGCCGCCATTGTCGAGGAAGGCCTGCTCTTCCTCGGTGGTGTCGCGGCCGAGCACGCGGTTGCGGTGGGGAAACCGGCCGAACCGCTGAATGATCTCGGCATGCTCCCTCGCGTATTTCAGGCTTTCGGCATTGTCGGTGTTCTGAAACAGCGCGACGCATCGCAGCTGATCCGTCAGGTGCTCCGAATGCATGAAGGGCAAATAAAGGAATTCGAGCAGGGCCGGATCGACCCTGCCATCGACGCCTCGGTCGATGGCGCGGCGGGCAACGTCACGCGCCAGGCCGTCGCTGGCAAAGGCCTGGGGTGTGCCGCGGAACATGTTGCGGGGAAACTGGTCAAGCACGATGACGAGCGCGAGCGTGCCCGTGTCGCTGTCTTCCCATGACGCCAGCTCGCCGGCGGCCGCCTTCTGCCAGAGGGGGAGAAAGCGGCGCCTGATCTCCGCATCGAATGCGTCGTCGGGCTCGTACCAGCGCTCGCGGCCGGCCTCGCGCCAGAAGTTGAGAATGCCGGCCGGACAGGTATCGCCGATATCGGTCATGAAACCGAGATGGCCTACGCCGCCTCCGCCTTCTTCTCGTCGCGGAGCTGCCGGCGCAGGATCTTGCCGACATTGGTCTTCGGCAGATCGTTGCGGAATTCGACGTGCTTGGGCACCTTGTAGCCGGTGAGCTGCTCGTGACAGAACTTGATCACGGCGTCCGCAGTGAGGTTCGGGTCCTTCTTGACCACGAAGGCCTTCACCGCTTCGCCCGACTTGGAATCGGGGATGCCGATCACCGCGCATTCGAGCACGCCCGGATGGCTCGCGATGACTTCCTCGACTTCGTTCGGATAGACGTTGAAGCCGGAGACCAGGATCATGTCCTTCTTGCGATCGACGATCTTGGTGTAGCCCTTCTCGTCCATGATGCCGATGTCGCCGGTGCGGAAGAAACCGTCCGCGGTCATCACCTTGGCGGTCTCCTCCGGCCTGTTCCAGTAGCCGGACATCACCTGCGGGCCCTTGGCGCAGATCTCGCCCGCCTGGCCGAGCGGGACCTCGTTGCCGTCGTCGTCCCGGATCGAGATGTAGGTCGACGGCACGGGGATGCCGATCGTTCCCGTGAACTCGGTTGCCGTCGCCGGATTGCAGGTCAGCGTCGGCGAGGTCTCCGACAGGCCGTAGCCCTCGGCGATGAAGCAGCCGGTGATCGCCTTCCATTGATCGGCCACGGGGCGCTGCACCGCCATGCCGCCGCCGTTGGAGATCTTCAGCTTGGAGAAGTCGAGCTTCTTGAAGTCGGGATGGTGCATCAAGCCGTTGTAGAGCGTGTTCACGGCCGGGAAGCTGTTGACCTGATACTTCGCCAGCTCCTTGACGAAACCTGCGATATCGCGCGGGTTCGGGATCAGCAGGTTGCAGCCGCCGGCGCGCACCGCCAGCAGATAACAGGCCGTCAGCGCGAAGATGTGATAGAGCGGCAGCGCGCAGACGATCATGAGCTGCTCGACATGCGGCGGCGCATTGAGCGCCGGCTGCAGCCAGGCATCGTTCTGCAGGACGTTCGCGACGATGTTGCGATGAAGCAGCGTGGCGCCCTTGGAGACGCCGGTGGTGCCGCCGGTATATTGCAGGAAAGCGACGTCACCCGGCGACAGTTTTGGCTTGTTGAAGGTCATGCCGCGGCCGGCGGATAGCGCGTCGTTGAAGGAGACCGAGCCCGGCAGCGACCAGGCCGGTACCATCTTCTTGACCCGGCGGACGACAAGGTTGACGATTACGCCCTTGAAGCCGAGCAGGTCGCCCATGCTGGCGACGATGACGTGCTTCACCTGCGTTCTCGCGATCACCTGCTCGACGGTGTGGGCGAAGTTCTCCAGCACGATGATGGCTTCGGCGCCGGAATCCTTGAGCTGGTGCTCAAGCTCGCGCGGGGTATAGAGGGGGTTAACGTTGACCACCGCGAAACCGGCGCGCAGCACGGCGGCGGTTGCGACCGGATATTGCAGCACGTTCGGCATCATGATGGCCACACGGGCGCCGCGCTGCAGCCCGCGGCCCTGCAAGTAAGCGGCGAGCGCAACCGACATCTGGTCGAGGTCGCGATAGCTGATCGACTTGTCCATGCAGATGAACGCCTTGCGGTCGGCGAACTTGGTAAAGCTCTCTTCCAGCAGGTCGACCAGCGATGCGTATTGCGTCGGCTCGATATCGGCGGGCACGCCGGGCGGATATTGCTTGAGCCAGATGCGCTCCATGGAAGACTCCCCTCATTGACCAGGGCCCGTTGTTCTCGGGCTTGCCTCGTTGCCGCCAGTATCCAGCTTGCCGGAACGGGTGGCAAGCCATGGTGGCTTAGGGCAAAGGTCGGGGCGTCGCTACTGGAATCGTCGCAAAACGCGCTGCTGCAGGCGCGAAGCGCCGCCTGGCTCAATTCCGGGAGGCGTTAACTGTTGTTCGCCGGCTTGGTGGCCGCTGCCGGTTTGGTCGCAGCCTTGGGCTTGACGGGCTTCGCCGCCTGATCGCCGCTTGCAGGCTTCTCGGCAGGTTTGGCCGCATCCGGCTTGGCCGCAGCATGCTTGGCGCCGGCCGGCTTGGCAGCGGCCGGTTTGGCGGCGGTCTTGCCGTCGCCCTTGCTGTCAGCCTGCTTGGCATCGGGCTTCGCCGCCGCGGTCTTCGTACCGGTGCCCTCCTTGTTTCCATCCTTAGGCTTGTCGGCGGCATCCGGCTTCTTGGCGACGCGCGACTTCTTGCCACGCGGCTTGGACGCGGCCTGCTGGTCGGCATCGGCCGCGACCGCGGCGATCAGAGCCGTGCCGGTGCGGGTCGGGCCGGTGTAGACCAGCACGGGTTCGGTCGGGGCCGGGGCCGAGGCCATCAGCTCCGAAGCCTTCATCAGCGGCGGCTGCAGGCCAGCCGTGAAGAAGGTGACCTGGGCCGCGCCGCCGGTGGCGGAGGCCGATCCGGTCGCGCCGCCATTGGCCGCAACGAGCGCATCGTCGTCGTCGCTGGCCGGCCGCTTGCGGTTGGGTCCGCACATCTCGTCGCGCAGGTTCGGCGGCGTGGCGTCGACCGGCACGAGATTGTCGACGGTGCCGAGCGAGGGGCGCAGCCAGGTGAGATTGTCCTGGGCGAAGCCGCGCTCCAGCAGCTGCGCCGCCTTCACCGCGCGCGCGGTGCCGGAATTGGCACCGAGCACCACCGCGATCAGCCGGCGGCCGTTGCGCGTGGCCGAGGCAACGAGATTGTAGCCGGAGGCGCAGATGAAGCCGGTCTTGAACCCGTCGGCGCCGGGATAGCGGCCGATCAGCTTGTTGAAATTACCGGTGATGCGCTTGCCGAAGCGGATTGCCGGGATGTGCACGAAGTACTCGTATTCTGGCAGGTCGCGCAGGAACGAGCGCGCCAAGATGCCGAGGTCGCGTGCCGAGGTGATCTGGCCTTCGGCGGGCAGGCCGTTCGGATTGACGTAGCTCGTCTGCGTCATGCCGAGCTTCCTCGCGGTGTCGTTCATCACCGCGGAGAAGCCGTCGACCGAGCCGCCCACGCCCTCGGCGAGCACCACGGCCATGTCGTTCGCCGACTTGACCATCATCATCTTCAGCGCGTTGTCGACAGTGACCTGCGTTCCCGGGCGGAACCCCATCTTCGAGGGCGATTGCGAGGCCGCGGTCGGCGACACGGTGAGCAGCGTGTCGAGCGTCAGCCTGCCGTCCTTGACCGCCTTCAGCGTCACATAGGCGGTCATGATCTTGGTGACGGAGGCCGGGTACCAGGGAATGGTCGCGTTTTCGGCCTGCAACACCTTGCCGCTGTCGGCCTCGATCAGCAGGAGCGCTTCGGCACTCGCCGCGCGCGGCGCGAGCAACGCGGCACAGGCGAGCATCGCAGCGAACAGGTTGAACAGGCATTTGCGAAGCAGCGGGCGAAGGGCGTGCACTATCCGATTCCGGTCCTTGGAGATCCGCCTGATAGGGTCGGGTCTCGTGATCTGATGTCGGTTCTGAAATCCAGCGCCGCCGCTTGCGGCGTCGCAAACCTATACCGGCTGGTGCGTCGAGAATAGGGGGCTGGCCGCGGTATTCCGCAACGAAGTAGGCCGAATTTCGACGATCCTCTCGGGACTTGTTAGGGGGATTTGGCAGCTGTCGCTGCAGCCTCGGCGGCCGTCACGCTGGCCCGTGCGTTCTCCTGCACCATGAACTGGGCCTTGGCCATCCCGGCAAAATGGCCGCCTTTGGCCACGAGTTCATCGAAAGTTCCGGTTTCGATCACCCGTCCATTCTCGAACACCAGGATCCGCGTCGCGTTGCGGATGGTGGAGAGGCGATGGGCGATCACGAAGGTGGTGCGGCCCCTCATCACTTCGTCGAGAGCAGCATTCAGCTTGACCTCGGTGACGGCGTCCAGCGCAGAGGTCGCCTCGTCCAGGATCAGGATCGGCGGGTCCTTCAGCAGGGCGCGGGCGATCGACAGCCGCTGCCGCTCGCCGCCGGAGAGCATGCGGCCGCGCTCGCCGGCATTGGTCGCGAAGCCGCCGCTGCGTTCGATGAAGTCGAGCGCCTGGGCGCGCTCGGCAGCCTTGCGCATCTCGGCTTCGGTCGCATCCGGCTTGCCGACGCGTAAGTTCTCCTCGATCGAGCGGTTGAACAGCAGCGCTTCCTGGAACACCACGCCGATGTTGCGACGGAGCGAGGTCAGCGTGACGCCGCGCACGTCCATGCCGTCGATCTTGATGACGCCGGATTGTGGATCGAAGGCGCGATGCAAGAGCGCGATCGCGGTCGACTTGCCGGCCCCGGTCGGGCCGACCAGCGCAATGGTCTGGCCGGGCAGCGCGGTGAAGGTGAGGTCCTCGATCGCCGGTCGCTTGCCGTCATAAGAGAACGTGACGTCGTTGAACTCGACGAGGCCCGACAGCCTGCCGGCATCGATTGCGTCGGGCCGGTCGTGCACCGCGGGCACGGCGTCGAGCACATTGAAGAACTCGCGCAGACGCGGCGCCTCCATGAACACGTCGTTGATGAAGCTCACGACTTGTTCGAGCCTCTGGATCAGCATCGTCGCGAAGCTCACGAACATCACGATTTCGCCGACCGATGTCAGCCCCTTGTCGTGCAGCGCGATACCTACGGTGAAGATCGTGAGCACCGTGATGGTGGTGGAGGCGCGCGTGATCACCGTGACCAGCGCCCACCACGATAACACCGGCATCTGCGCTGCCAGCAGCTCGTCGGCGACGGAGCGCAGTCCCTTCACCTCGGATTCGACGCGGACGAAGCTCTGCACCAGCGCGACATTGCCGAGCGCATCGGAGGCGCGGGCGGAAAGCTCGCTGTAGTGCTCCTCGACTTCCATCTGCATGCCGAAGGTCCTGCGCACCACGAAGGTGGTCAGGCCAGTGAAGACGATGCAGAGCACGAACAAGAGGATCGCCAGCCGCCAGTTCAGGTAGAGCGACAGCGGCAGCAGCACCAGGACCGAAAGGATCGCGGCAAAATGCTCGCGGAAGAAACCGAGCCACAGCCGCCACAGCGCGTCCGTGCCGTTGAGCATGACCTTCATCAGCCGCCCAGAATGGGTGCCGGAGTGGAAGGTCAACGGCAGTTGCAGGATGTGCTCGAAATAGTCCGTCAGCACCGCCTGGCGCTGGCGATGCGAGAGCCGGTCGGCCTGCAAGGCCACCAGCGCGCTGCAGAGGATGGTGAACAGTCCGAATGCAACCCAGGCGGCGAGGAAAGGCCAGGCCGAGCTCGAGCCGGCCACGGTCTTGCCCGAGAGCACGTCGACGATCCGGCCGAACAGCACGGGCTCGGCGAACTGCGATCCCGCCAGCAGGAGGTTGGCGACCGCGAGCAGCCAGCCCAGCCGCGCCTCCTTGCCGAGCAGCTCGAGAACGCGGGTGTAGAGACGGAGGATGGACATGCGGGCGGTGGACTCGGTAACGACGGAGCCCACATTCTAAGCAGGGACCGCCGCGAGATACAGCGCAAGCTTTCAGTTTTGCTCAATTGATCAGCCGCTCTGCCAGCGGCGGCAGGAACTGGTCGTCGAAAACCTCGCGAGCCGTCGGCCGTCTGCGGAATTTGAAGTCCCGCGCGATCTGATCGATCGAACGTTCCAGGCGCGCCGGCTCGACGCCGCCGAGGCCGTTGCGCTTGACCTCGGCGGTCAGGATGTTGTCGGTAAGGACGGTGTGCAGGCGCTCCAGCTCCAGGTTGCGGTCGCCGTCGTCGATGCGGCTCGCGGCCTCCTCCGCCGCACGCGCCGGCTCCCTGATCGTCGCGGTGATGCCTGCGATCAAGGCGCGGACGAAGCCCTTCACGGCATCCGGCTTCAACGCGGCGAAGGCGGTGTTGGCCACCACGGCAAAGCCATAGGCTTCGCAGCCGTAGTCCGCATAGCGCAGCACGACGAGATCGGCTTCGGGCACGCCGCGGTCGCGCAGGTTCACCGCCGAGAGATAACTGAAGCCGGCGACCGCATCGACCTGTCCCGCGGACAGGATCGGCTCGCGCACCGCGGCACTGATCTTGTGGAATTTGACCTGCGATGCCTTGATGCCGTTCTGCTGCGCCAGCGCCGGCCACAGCCGCATCGACAGATCGCCGTCGGCAACGCCGACGGTCTTGCCGTCGAGGTCGGGCAGGAGACGGATACCGCGGCTCCTGCGCGCGACGATCGCGTAAGGCGCGCGGTCGAACAGCACGAACACGGCCTTGACCGGCGCCGCCTCGTCCTTGTCGCGAAAACGCATCAGCTCGTTGATGTCGACCAGCGCAAGCTCGCTGTCGCCTTTGGCGACGCGCGCGAGCGCCTCCGGCGATCCGCTCGCGCTGTTGAAGGACACATTGAGATGCTCGGCGCCGAACCTGCCGTCCTTTGCCGCAAGGAAGAACGGCGCCATGCTCGCATCGATGGGACGGTCGAAGGTGAAGTGGATGGCAGTCGAGGGAGTGCCGCTCTCGGCCGCAATGGCCTCGCGCGCGGTCAATGCGACGAACGCGATAGCAAGGGCCAGCAGGCCGTGAAGAGCGATCGTCTTGAGTCCGGACATCGGTTGTGCCGGTCCCGCATTGTTATGGTTTCGTGACGCTTGCAGCGCCGGCCCGCGATGAGCGTGCACGCGCCAACATGAACGGCGGATGAGCGGGCTTGCGGCATCGTTACGCAACCCCGTTCAGCTTGTGTTGGGGTTGGGGAACCTACTTTGGTGGCGAGTGTTTGACAGACATCAGCCTGTCGTCAGGCACAATCCGAGGTCCCAAGGAGGGTCCAGATCATGTTTGACAGCTTTTCGAAGTTCGTCGGCCGCAAGGCCGTTCTTGCCACCGCCGCCGTGGTGGCCCTGACTGCCGCTGCACCCAGCGCCTCCTACGCGGGCGGTCGCCATTGGCATGGCGGTGGCGGCGCCGCCGCTGCTGCCGCGATATTCGGCCTGGCCGCGACCGGCCTCGCGATCGCAGCCAGCCGCGATGCCTACGCCTATGATCCGGGTCCGGTTTACTATTACGAGGGCGGCCCGGCCTATTACAGCGGCCCCGGCTATGGCCCCTATTATTACGACTCGGGCCGCCGCTACACCTATGGCGGCTACAAAAACCCCTGCGCCCACGGCTATTCCGGCTACAGCTGCTATTGACCGATCGGCGATACTCATCGGCGAACAGGCCGCCGCGCTTGCCGCGGCGGCTTGTTTTTTGCTTATCTTGTCGCGTGTTAACACGCCGGCCATTTGTTTAGAGTAGTTTCGCGTATCATGAGTGATTCGCTAGAGCGGCTATATCTGGCTGTGCTCGCGGCCAGGGACCTCGATCCGGCAACATCGCGCACGGCCCGGCTGTTTCAGCGTGGGCCCTCAAAAATGGCAAAGAAGCTGGCCGAGGAGGCCATCGAAGTCGTCATCGATGCGGTCAATGGCGATAGCGAGGCCGTGATCCGGGAAAGCGCCGACCTGCTCTACAATCTCACCGTGCTGTGGGCTTCGGCCGGAGTACGCCCCGAGGACGTCTGGCGGGAAATGACGCGGCGGGAGGACATGCTCGGAATTGCCGAGAAACTGCCGAAGTCGCCGGCGAAATTGCCCAAAGTCGCGTCACCGCGTATCGCCTCGCGGCGGCCTATTGTCGCGCTTGACGGCCGCGGCGCGCGCAAGCGCCACTAGAAACGTCACAAATCGCTCAAAAACTGGCGATGGACAAATCCGTCCCATGGTGCTTCATCGCGGCGCCATGCTGAAACGTATCTACGACTGGTGCATCGACGCCGCCCACAAGCCCTACGCGCTCTGGATCATGGGCATCGTGTCTTTCGCCGAAAGCTCCTTCTTTCCGGTCCCGCCGGATGTGATGCTGATCCCGATGTCCCTGGCACGCCCGCAGCGCGCCTGGGTCTATGCAACGATCTGTACCATCACCTCGGTGATCGGCGGCATCGTCGGCTATGCCATCGGCGCGCTGCTGTTCGACTCGGTCGGCCAATGGCTGATCCAGGTCTACGGCCTCGGCGACAAGGTCGAGGCCTTCCGCGCCTCCTATGCGGAATGGGGTGCCGTCATCATCCTGCTCAAGGGACTGACGCCGATCCCCTACAAGCTCGTCACCATCACCTCGGGCTTCGCCGGCTACAACATCATCCTGTTCATCCTGTGCTCGATCGTCGCGCGCGGCGGGCGCTTCTTCGTCGTCGCGATCCTGCTCAACCGCTATGGCGATTGGATCCGGGTCCGGATCGAGAAGCATCTCGGCCTCTGGGTCGCGATCGGGGCCGCGGTGCTGGTGCTCGGCTTCATCATCGCGGTCAAGCTGATCTAGGGCCGGCGGCTTTGCCGCCGCGCCGGCTTCGGCTACGGTTGCGGTCATGATGGTTCGATCCGGCAATCCGGCCGCACGGCTTGGCACGCTGATGTCGGCAGCGCTGTTGCTCCTGCTCGCGGCCGGCGGGACGGCCTGGCCGCAATCCGCCCCGCCGGCGCTCGGGCTTCAGCAGCAGGGGGCGCAAGCCACCCCGCCGCCATCGACGCCCGCCCCATCGGCGCCGCCGGCGCGCGAGGAGAATTCCGGGCTGATCAACGAGATGGGCAAGCTATTCGACAAGCTGCCTTCGATCCTGCCGCCGATCAAAAGCCCCAGTGAAACCATGGACGAGCTGTCGCGGCTGGCCAAGCCTTCGACCATGGTGTCGGGGCGCGTGATCTGCCCGGTCTCTGCGAACGGCGCACCCGACTGCAAGCAGGCGGCCGACCAGCTCTGCCAGGGCAGGGGCTACAAGGAAGGCAAGAGCCTGAACGCCGACTCCGCGGAAAAATGCTCGGCCAAGGTCCTGATCCCGGGCCGGCAAAGGAAACCGGACGACTGCCGCACCGACACTTTCGTGACCAGCGCGCTGTGCCAGAACTGAAGGCCGGCGCGCGAGCAACAAGGAGTGCCCATGAGCCGTACGGAGCAGGACTTCCTCGGACAGCGTGAGATTGCCGACGACATCTATTACGGCGTCCAGACCATCCGGGGTAAGGAGAACTTCCACATCACCGGCATTCCGATGAACCAGGAGCCTTACTTCGTGAAGGCGCTCGGTTACGTCAAGAAGGCCGCCGCGATGGCCAATCGCGACCTCGGCGCGATCGACGCCAAGGTCGCGGACGCCATCATCCTCGGCTGCGACCGCGTCATCGCCGGCGACATGATGGATCAGTTCGTCACCGACTTCATCCAGGGCGGCGCCGGCACGTCGACCAACATGAACGCCAACGAGGTGATCGCGAACCTCGCGCTGGAATCGCTCGGCTTAGCCAAGGGCGAGTACCAGCACGTCAGTCCGAACGATCACGTCAATTACGGCCAGTCCACCAACGACACCTACCCGACTGCCTTTCGGCTGGCCCTGATCCTGCGGCTCGAGAGCTACATGACCGCGTTGCGCCAGCTCCAGGAAGCCTTCTTCGCCAAGGGTCGCGAGTTCGACCGGGTGCTGAAGATGGGCCGCACGCATCTTCAGGACGCGGTGCCGATGTCGCTCGGCGCGGAATTCCGGGGCTGGGGCACCACGATCGGCGAGGAAGTCGATCGCATCTCGGAAGCGCGCGCGCTGCTGCGCGAGATCAATCTCGGCGCCACCGCGATCGGCACCTCCGTCACGGCGGCGGTCGGTTATCCCAAGCTCGCCGTCCGGCACCTCAGCGCGCTCACCGGCGTTGATTTCATCCTCGCCGGCGATCTCGTCGAGGCGACCTCCGACACCGGCGCCTATGTGCAGCTCTCCGGCGTTCTCAAGCGCACGGCCAGCAAGCTGACGAAAATCTGCAACGACATCCGCCTGCTCGCCTCCGGTCCGCGCGCGGGCTTGAACGAGATCAACCTGCCGCAGCTTCAGCCGGGCTCCTCGATCATGCCCGGCAAGGTCAATCCGGTCATTCCCGAAGTCGTCAACCAGACCAGCTTCCTCGTCATCGGCCTCGATACCACGGTGACGCTGGCGGCTAGCGCCGGCCAGCTCCAGCTCAACGTGATGGAGCCGGTGATCTCGTTCGCGTTGTTCTTCTCGATCCGCACCATGGAGCGCGCGGTCAACAGCCTGCGCGAGAACTGCGTCGTCGGCATCACCGCCAACGAGGAGCACACCCGCAACATGGTGCTGAACTCGCTCGGCATCGTCACGGTGCTGAAGCCGCTGCTCGGCTACAAGCAATGCGCCGAGATCGCGCGCGAAGGCTACAAGAGCGGCAAGTCGCTGCACCAGATCGTCGTGGTCGAACGCAAGCTGCTGACGCAGGAGAAGTGGGACGAGATGTTCTCGTTCGAGCGGCTGATCAATCCGGATTTGATCGGGTAGGCGCCGGTCTCTCTCGTCATTCCGGGGCGACGCGCAGCGTCGAACCCGGAATCCATCGGGCCTCAGCGCAAATAGTGAAATGGATTCCGGGCTCGCGCTTCGCGCGCCCCGGAATGACGGCAGAAGGAATTCCGCTGCTTGGAATTGCGGTGGCGACCTTCGCTGCGGCGCCCAAACGCAATACTTGACAGTGGAAAGATTGCCTTGTTGGTATGGCTCCCAGCTTCAATTTGACCGCCAGAAGAGGATCGTTCCGCAATGTCCATGCCTGACTTGTTCAAGGGACGCCTGTCGATCCCCGTGATCGGCTCGCCGCTCTTCATCATCTCGGTGCCCGATCTGGTGATCGCGCAGTGCAAGGCGGGTGTGGTCGGCTCGTTTCCGGCGCTGAATGCGCGGCCGCCGGAGCTGCTCGAAGAATGGCTGGCGCGGATCACCGAAGAGCTCGCGGCCTATGACCGCGCCAATCCCGACCGGCCCTCGGCGCCGTTCGCGGTGAACCAGATCGTGCACAAGTCGAACAACCGGCTCGATCACGACATGCAGCTCTGCGCCAAGTACAAGGTGCCGATGATCATTTCCTCGCTCGGCGCTCGCGAGGAGCTGAACCAGGCCGTCCACGGCTGGGGCGGCATCGTCTTCCACGACGTGATCAACCAGAAATTCGCGCACAAGGCGATCGAGAAGGGCGCCGACGGCCTGATCCTGGTCGCGGCCGGCGCCGGCGGGCATGCCGGCACCATCTCGCCGCTGGCCTTCGTGGCCGAGACACGAAAATGGTTCGACGGTCCGATCGCGCTGTCGGGTGCGATCGGCAACGGCAAGGCGATCCGCGCCGCGCGCATCTTGGGGGCCGACTTCGCCTATATCGGCTCGGCCTTCATCGCGACCAAGGAGGCCAACGCGGTCGAGAAGTACAAGGAGATGATCGCGGGCTCGAGCGCCGACGACGTCGTCTATTCCAATCTCTTCACCGGCGTGCACGGCAATTATCTGAAGCCCTCGATCCTGGCCGCAGGCATGGACCCCGATAATCTGCCGACGTCCGATCCCTCCAAGATGAATTTCGGCACCGACGCCTCCGGCGAGCGCGCCAAGCCGAAGGCCTGGAAGGAGATCTGGGGAAGCGGCCAGGGCATCGGCAGCATCGACAAGATCGTGCCGGCGGCCGAGCTGATCGCGCGCTTCAAGAAGGAATACGACGAAGCGATCGATCCGCCTTTGTGATCGCACTTGAATCGAGTGCAGCATGACCGCCATCTACCGCGTCGACGGCAACAACGTCGTCACCAGCCCCGATGCAGCCGGCCCCTGGGATCGGCGCATGCAGCATGGCTCGGCACCGGCGTCGCTGGTGACGTGGGCGGCTGAGCGCATCGCGACGCCGGTGCCGATGGACGTCGCGCGCGTGACCATCGATCTGATGCGCCCGGTGCCGGTGGCGCCGCTCACGATCACGACCGAAATTTTGCGCGAGGGCCGCAAGATCCAGCTCTGCGGGATCAAGCTGCTCGCCGACGGTGTGCAGGTGGTCGGCGCCACTGTGCTCAAGATCAGGCGCCAGGCGCTGACGCTGCCGGACGAGGTCGAGGAGTTGCCGGTCACGTTGCCTTTGCCGGAGGATTCATTGTTCGAGGACGGTCACGCAGCCACCAGCCCGTTCGTGCGATCGGTCTCGATGCGCGCCGCGCGCGGCCGTTTCGGCCGGGCCGGCGCCGGCGCGATCTGGTTTCGCGTCGACCATCCGCTGATCGAAGGCGAGGCCGTCTCGCAGGCGATGCGCGCCGTGGTCGCCGCCGACTTCTCCAACGGCACCGCCTCCACGCTCGACTTTCGCGCCTGGACCTATATCAACGCCGACCTCACCGTGAGCTTTGCGCGCCAGCCGGTGGGCGAGTGGATCCTGCTCGACGGCGATTCCTGGATCGGCCCCGACGGCGCGGGCCTTGCAATGTCGCGCCTTGCCGACCGCCAGGGCTATTTCGGCCGCGCGGTGCAGAGCCTCGTGATCGAAAAGCGGTGAGAGGCGCGAAGTCCGTGACACCGATCGTGCGAGAGCCACCTCGCGCATCGCGGGATTGAACGGCAGGCTTCCGCCGCCGCGGAAGGGATGCAAGGTCGTGTTCGACCAGGGCATCCTGCCAGTTCACACACCGTAGAAGATCTTGATCCCCCACAGCACCACGATGATGGCCGTGATCAACGTGATCGCGGCGACCGCACTTTCCAGGGAAGCGACTCTCATTTCACTCTCCGCTTCCCCAGCCCCGTCAGCGGTCTAGTTGATTCCCCGATTCGCCGGCAATTGCGCGAGCATCGCCGCCGTCGACTCCGTTGCGGGCTGTGGTGCCGAAGCAACAACGACACCGTAGAATTCCGGAGTATTTACCCCACCATCCGGTCCCGCCCGCTCCAGAAGCCCGCGCGCAGCACCTTGTCGACCTTGCCGACGCCGGTCATCGGCAATTGCTTGACGAACTGGATCTGCTTGGGCGCATGCGCCGAGCCCTTTCGCACCTTCACCAGGTTGATCAGCTCGTCCGGATCGGGCTTCGCCCCTTCGCGCGGGACGACGATGGCGGTGACGGCCTCGCCCCATTTCTCGTCGGGAATGCCGACGACCGCGACCATCGCCACGTCCGCGTGCTGCGACAGCACGTCCTCGACCTCGCGCGGGAAGATGTTGAAGCCGCCGGTGACGATCATGTCCTTCTTGCGGTCGAGGATGAACATGTAGCCGCGCTCGTCCTGGCGCGCGATGTCGCCGGTGTGGACCCAGCCGTTCTTCAGCGTCTCGGCGGTGATGTCGGGCCGCTTCCAGTACTCCGCCATCACATGCGGCGCGCGCACGCAGATCTCGCCGGCCTCGCCCGTCTTCACCTCCTGGTCGTTGTCGTCGAGGATCTTGACCTCGCAGGCCGCGATCGGGAAGCCGCAGGACAGGAACAGTTCTGGCCGCTTGGGATCGTGATCGGCCTTGCGCAGCACCGAGACGGGATAGCATTCGGTCTGTCCGTAGAGCTGCGAGAACACAGGGCCGATGCGTTCGATGCCCTCCAGCAGCCGGCTCGGCGACATCGCGGAGGCGCCATAGAGCACGAGCTCGAGCGAGGAAAGGTCGGTCTTGCCGAGCGCGGGCTGATCGAGCAGCACATAGATCATGGTCGGAACGAACAGCGTGAAATTGATGCGCTCGCGTTCGATCGTGGCAAGCACGGCTTCGGGATCGAAGCCTTTCAGCATGTGCACGGTGCCGCCGCGCATCAGGGTCGGCAGCACCTTCGTGCCCGCGACATGGCTGATCGGCGCGACCGTGAGGTAGCGCGCAGCCTCGGGGATCTCGAAATCGGCGAGGATCGCGCCGGCGGCTCCGCTGTTCTCGCGATGGTAGCGCAGCGCGCCCTTGGATTTTCCGGTGGTGCCGCCGGTGTAGTTCAGCGTCGAGAGATCGTCGAGGCTGGCGAGGTTTCGCGCGCTGGCATGTCCCGCGCTCTCGATCCCCGCCAGCAGATCGACACCGTAGTCGGCCGATCCCATGGTGAAGACCGCCTTTAGTCGGGGCGCTCGCGCGGCGAGCTCGCCGCCGCGGTCGCGGAAGGCGGCCGCATCCACCACCAGCAACTCGGCTTCGGAATCCTCGAGCTGAAACAGCTGGTCCTCCAGCGATCCCAGAGGATGCAGCCAGGTGATGCAGAGGCGGGCCAATTGGGCGGCAACGCCCGCGCACCAGCTGTCCGCGCGGTTCGCGGTGAGGAAGCCGACGCGGGCGCCGGGCTGCAAGCCGAGCCGCATGAACGCGCCTTGGATGCGGCCGATCAGGTCGATGGCGCCGCGATAGCTCAGCGATCCCCCGGGCCAGGCGAAAGCAATGCGGTCGGGATAGCGCGACAGCGCCCGTAGCGTCTGCGCACAAGCCAGGGATGATGCGTGGAGCGGATCAGACATATGTTTCCTCGTCTTTGTCACCGGCTTGTGGCGTGCCAATGTTGCTGACGACGCTAGCACAGAGACTGCGGGAGGAAACCACAAAGCCCCCGCGAGGGAGGCATGCATGCCATCGGATCGACTGCAACGCTTCCGCGATCGACTCGCTCTGCCGCTGATCGCGGCGCCGATGTTTCTGGTATCGGGCGTCGAGCTCATGGTCGCAGCCTGCCGCAACGGGGTGATCGGCAGCTTCCCCACCGCGAATTGCCGTGGCGCGGAACAGCTCGAAGCGTGGCTCACCGAAATCAAGCTGCGGCTGCGGCAGCATGAAGATCAAACCGGGCGAAAGGCAGCGCCACTTTGCCCGAACCTGATCGTCCACCGCTCCAATGCGCGGCTGGAGCAGGATCTGGCCGTGCTGCTGCGGCACGAGCCGGAGATCGTCATCACGTCGGTCGGCTCGCCGGCGCCAGTTTTGAAGCCGCTGCACGATGCCGGCGTGCTGGTGCTGGCGGACGTGGCCTCGATCCGCCATGCCGAACGCGCCGCGGAAGCGGGGGCGGACGGGCTGGTGCTGCTCACCGCCGGTGCCGGCGGCCAGACCGGCTGGCTCAACCCGTTCGCCTTCGTCCGCGCGGTGCGCGCGTTCTACGACGGCATCATCGTGCTCGCAGGCGGTATCAGCGACGGTCGCGCACTGCGTGCCGCCGACGTGCTCGGCTGCGATCTCGCCTATATGGGCACGAAGTTCATCGCGACGCGCGAGAGTATGGCGGACGAGCGTCACAAGCAGATGCTGGTCGAGAGCAGCGCCGACGATATTTTGCTCACGACCGCGTTCACGGGCTTGCAGACCAGCATGCTGAGGCCATCGATCGTGGCCGCCGGGCTCGATCCCGACGATCTGCCGGCGCGCGGCGCAATCGATATCACCGAGGATATCGACGTCGCCGCGCGCGAAAGCCGTCCCAAACGCTGGCGCGACATCTGGAGCGGCGGACATTCGACCTCGGGTGTCACCGGTGTGCTCGCGGTCGAGGATCTCGTTGCGCAGACCATCGCGGAATATCGCGAGGCGGGTGGGCGGTAGGCTGCTTTGCCTCTCCCCGTAAGAACGGGGCGAGGGAGAGGAGGCGCCGGTGCATCAGGCACGGTTGATCCCGCATGCCTCCGGCCCACCCATTTAACCGCGGATTAACCATCGCCAGCCAAGAATCCCCTTCACGGCCGCCAATCAGGACGAGAGGGACAGGCGATGGACTTCAATTTTCTCAACGGCAAAACGGCTGCGACCATGGACGAGATCCGCGTCCGCGTCGCCCATGCGCTGGCCCGCCACCCATTGTGCCGCAACGTCCGTTTCGACATCGTCGGCGTCCCCCGGACCCGCCGCGGCGGCAATTGGACAGTGACGCTGCAATCGGTCGAGCCGCGTGCGGTCTGGGAAGCCTCGGAGATCGTCGCCGACATCCAGGACGCCTATGACCTCGCGGCAGCGGCCTGATTTCGTTGGGGTTTCCGGGCGATGTCGCCGTAGTCCGCGCGATTGCCGCCGCAACGGCACGGTTCAGCCTTAATTATCGCCCAGTTTCCGGGCAGTGATCACGTGGACTTGAAGTCGGACGCGGAGAGACGTTTGTCCAAAGCCATCACCATCGTCGCGCTGACCTGTTTCCTCGTCCTCGGCGCCGCCACCACCGCCATCCTCGGCCGCGACAGCGTTCCCAGTGTCAGCGCCGAGATGATCACCGAGACGCCCCCGCCTAAGCCGCTTGCAACCAACCGCGCCGCCAAGGCCGACCGTCTGGTTCCGACGCTCGCGCTCGCCTCGGCCGCGATCGAGCCGGTCCAGGTGGCCCCGGAAAAGCTGGCGCAGGCGCCGGTCCTGACCGAGCCGCTGCGTCAGGCCTTCGCCGCCGCCACGCCGTCCGATTTCCCGATGCCGAAGCCGAGCGCGCACGAGGCGCCCGCCGCAACCGAGATTCCGGCCGTCGAGGTTCCGGCCAAGCCGAAAGTCGTCGCCAAGCCGCAGCCGCAAAAATCCTATTCGCTGCTGTCCGACGTGCAGATCGCGGGCATCAGGGATCGCCTGAAACTCTCCTCGTCTCAGGAATATTACTGGCCCTCGGTCGAGACCGCGCTGCGCAACGTCGCCCGCAGGATCCAGGCGAACAGGCTGTCGAATCCGAATGCGCCGCCCAGCGCGCAGATCGATCCGAATTGCGACGAGGTGCAGCAGTTGAAGTCGGCCGCGATGCCGCTGTTGTTCCAGCTTCGCGACGACCAGAAGGAAGAAGTGCGCAAGCTCGCCCGCCTCATCGGGCTCGAGAAAGTCGCGCAGCAGATCTGACGCACGCGGTTCCTCGTTGAGGAGCCGCGGCTTATCAGGAACATCCGGCAATCCCCAGGCGTTGCCCGCTCCGAAAGAGGGAGTGGATGAATGCGTGCCTCGACAGCCTATTTTGTCGGTGCCGGAACCATCATCGCGGCCATCGCCATTGGTCTCGGTGGCGGCATCGTTGCCGGCAACATCATGAATCCGGTTGCGTCCAAGCAGGGGCCGGACACCAGCAAGATGGCGCAGCGCACGGTAATTCCCACGCCGGCGAGCACCAACGCTCCCTCCGAGCGCGTGAACTATCTAACCGGCTCGCAAGCCTTTGGCGCGATGATGGCCGCGCCTGCGCAGGCCGAAGCAAAGCCTGAAGCCGCAAAACCCGACACGCAAACCACGCCGGCGAATGCCGCACCGGCGCCGCAGCCCTCGCAAGCCGCCGCAGTCGAGCCGCCCAAGCCCGCCGCTGCGCCACAGGCCGCAAAGCCTGCCGAGCAGCAGGCCTCGACCGAGCCGTCGTCCTCACCGAACAACGCCTATGCCAAGGCGAGGGATTCCGATGTGAAGCGCGCTGCGTCCGAACGACGCCGAGCCGAGCGCCGCGAACGCTGGGCCGAGCGCCGCCATTATTACGAGTCCCGCGAGCCGCGCGGCATGCGCGACCGCACCGATTGGGATGACGTCGCGCGCAACATCCGCGAGGATTCCGATGCGCGCGATTATGCGGGCCGGCCGCGCGGCGGCTTCCCGCAGATCAAGCTGTTCGGGCCGGACGACGATTAGCACCTGACGCGGGATCAAGCGGAGCAGTCGCTCCAGCGACCGTCACGTCATTCCGGCGCGCCGCAGCCCCTCGAGATAATGCGCACGATCTTCTTCCCGCAGCATCGGCAATTCGCGCGTGATCCAGGCAAGCGAGACCTCGGGCTGGGCGCGGCGCAGGCGTTCCAGGGCGGATGCCGCGAGGGCGCGATCGCCGAGCATGCCGGCGGCGGCCGTCAACACGCGGTGGGCGCCGACGAAATCTCCACGCTGGCGCATCGATTCCCGAGCCATCTGCACGGCACCCGCGTAGTCGCGGCCGACGAACCGGGCATAGGCGGCAACGCCGCAATAGATCGCCGCGAGCGGGTCGCGCGGGCTCAGCCGCAGCGCGCGGCGGGCGGCGGCATCGCCGTCCTGCCAACGTCCGGCATAGCACAGCGTCACGCCGTGAAAGGCATGCGCCATCGCGAAGTTCGGATTGAGCCTCAAAGCCAGCTCGAATTCGGCCAGCGCATCGTCGAAGCGGCGACGGAACAGATAGGTGTAAGCAAGGCCGTGATGGGCCCAGGCATCCTCGCGATCGGCCTCCACCGCCGCGAGCGCCGCACGTTCGGCGACCGGCACCGTGGCTGCCATGTCGGACCAGCCCATATGCGCGCCGAAGATATGGCTGGTGGCGAGCAGGCCGAGCGCCTTGCCATAGGCGGGATCGATCGCGACGGCTTCTTCCAGCAGCTTTTGCGCGGCGGCATTGTCCTCGCGAGTGATGCGCCAATATTGCGACAGCGCGCGCATCACGAGGTCCCATGCATCCAGGCTGCCCGGTGGCTTCTGCTGGGCCCGGAAGCTCTCGGCGGCATAGAGCTGCGGCTCGATGGCGGCGACGATCGCTTCCGTGATCTCGTCCTGCACGGCGAAGATGTCGGCGAGCTCGCGGTCGTAGCGTTCGGCCCAGAGATGGCTGCCGGTCGAGACGTCGTTGAGCTGGGCCGAGATGCGCACCCGCTCGCCGCTCCGCCGCACGCTGCCTTCGACCACGTAGCGCACCCCGAGCTCCCGCGCGACCTCGTGGATGTGCACGGCGCGGCCCTTGTAGACGAAGGAGGAGTTGCGCGCGATGACGAAGAACCAGCGCAGCTTCGACAGCGCCGTGATGATGTCCTCGCTGATACCGTCGGAGAAATAATCCTGCTGGACCTCGCCGCTCATATTGGTGAAGGGCAGCACGGCGATCGCGGGCCGCTCCGGCAGCGCGAAGGTCGCCTGGGACGGGGCGATCCGGACCGGCTCCGGCGCGACCGCGCCGATTTGTGTCCGGACGTCGCCGACGAAGCGAAAACCCTTGCGGGTGATGGTGCGGATCAGCGACTGGCTCGCCCCATCGTCGCCGATCGCCTTGCGCGCCGCGTTGATCCGGCTGGTCAGGGTGGATTCGGAGACGCTGCGCCCGTGCCAGATTTTGTCGATCAGCTCGTCCTTGCTAACGACCCGGTCGCGGTTCTGCATGAGGTGGACGACGAGGTCGAAAACCTGCGGTTCCACGGCAATAGGAACCTGCTCGCGGCTCAGCTCGCGCCGGTCAGTGTCGAGAAAGTGGTCCCGGAACAGAAACTGCACGTCGAAAACTCAGGGCTCATTCGAAATCGGGCAAACAGACAAATGAAATTTCGGTCGAAAGACCGTGTGTCTGCCGAGCGGGGTGTTTGGTTCATCGCAATCGCGTGATGGCAGCCATGTGGTTTTCCGAGGGGAATACATCCGCAGCTGGAATGTTGCGGTCGGGGCACGCTTGCCGGGCAGGCCGAATGTGTGGCGAAGCTGCGAATGTCCATTGCCGAGCTGCGCGGCCTGCGTAAGCTGTCGCCCAGACAAAACACCAATCATAAAGAAGCGCCATGCCTGCTTTCCCCGCCGCCACCACTGTGCTCGATTCCCTGCTGTTTCGCGACGCCTTCGGCACGCCTGAGATGCGCGAGGTGTTCTCAGACGTCGCGACGGTGGCACGCTATGCCGAGGTCGAGGTGGCGCTGGCGAAGGCGGAGGCGAAGTGCGGTGTGATCCCACAGGAGGCGGCCGCGGCGATCGCGGCGCGGACCGACATCGGCGCGCTCGATTTCGATCTGCTCAGGAAGGAGACCGATGTCGTCGGCTACCCGATCCTGCCTTTGGTGCATCAGATGGTGAAGCAATGCGGCGAAGCGGGCCGCTACGTGCATTGGGGCGCGACCACGCAGGACATCATGGACACCGCCGTGGTGCTGCAGCTGCGCGCCGCGCTCGAGATCGTCGAACGCGACATCGCCGAGCTGCGCAAGATCCTTGCCGATCTGACGAAGCGCCATCGCGACACGGCGATGGCCGGCCGCACCCATCTGCAACAGGCGCTGCCGGTGACCTTCGGCTACAAGACCGCGATCTGGCTCGCGATGTTCGATCGCCACGCCGAGCGGCTGGCGCAGCTGAAGCCACGCGTGCTGGTCGGCCAGTTCGCAGGTGCCGCCGGCACGCTGGCTTCGCTCGGCGATAACGGGTTCGAGGTGCAGGAAGCGCTCTGCACCGAGCTGAAGCTCGGCATTCCCGCCTCGACCTGGCACGTCGCGCGCGACGGCTTCGCCGAAGCCGTGAACTTCCTTGCTCTCGTCACCGGCTCTCTCGGCAAGATCGCGCTCGACATCATGGTCATGGCCTCGACCGAGTTCGCCGAGGTCTATGAGCCTTTCGTCAAGGGGCGCGGCGCCTCCTCGACCATGCCGCAGAAGCGCAACCCGATCTCCTCGGAGCTGATGCTTGCAGCGTCCAAGGCCGTGCGACAGCACGCCGGCCTCATGCTCGACGCCATGGTGCAGGATTTCGAGCGTGCCACCGGCCCCTGGCACGCGGAATGGATGGCAATCCCCGAAAGCTTCGTGCTGACCGCCGGCGCGCTGCACCAGGCGAAGTTCGCGCTCGCAGGCCTCATCGTGGACGTGGCGAAGATGAACGACAATCTCGCCATCAGCCGTGGCCTGATTGTGGCCGAAGCGGTCATGATGGGCCTCGCCCCGCAGATCGGCCGGCAGGAGGCGCACGACGTCGTCTACGACGCCTGCCGTCAGGCCAACGAGAAGGGAATGAGCCTTGCTGATGCGCTATCCGCAGATTCACGGATATCGAGCCGCATCGATCGCGCCACAATCGAGGCGCTCACCTCACCGAAAAATTACCTCGGGCTCGCGCCTGCCATGGTCGACCGGGTGCTGGCATCGGCGACGCGTTGAAAACCAAAATGCGCAAAACTGCGTATCTTCTCGGTGTCGCAAGGTGCTCGCGCACTTGCACCTAGCGATGCTAGACTTAGATTGAACGAGAGACTTCGGCAGAGGGACCCGCATGACTGATCACCGCAATTCCGCCGCTCCCATCGATCCCGCAAAACTCGACCGGCTGGCCGAGGTGGCGGTGAAGGTGGGCCTGGGCTTGCGGCCGGGACAGGATCTGCTTCTGACGGCGCCCGCGATCGCGCTGCCGCTGGTGCGACGGATCGCCGTGCACGCCTACAAGGCCGGCGCCGGCCTCGTGACGCCGATCCTTTCGGACGAGGAGATGACGCTGGCGCGCTACCGCCACGGCCACGACAACAGCTTCGATTGTGCCGCCGGCTGGCTCTACGAGGGCATGGCGAAGGCGTTCTCGGACAACACTGCACGGCTCGCCATCGTCGGCGACAATCCGATGCTGCTGTCGGGTGAGGATCCTTCCAAGGTGGCGCGCGCCAGCAAGGCCAATTCGATGGCTTATCAGCCCGCGCTGGAGAAGATCGTCAATTTCGACACCAACTGGAATATCATCGCCTATCCGAGCCCGTCCTGGGCAAAGCTGGTGTTTCCTGGCGATCCCGAGGATGTCGCGGTCGGCAAGCTCGCAGACGCGATTTTCGCGGCCTCCCGGGTCGATCGCGAGGACGCAATCAGCAATTGGGCGAGCCACAATGCAGTGCTGCGTGAGCGCACCAACTGGCTCAACGGCCAGCGTTTCCGCGCGCTGCAATACTCGGGTCCCGGCACCGATCTCACTATCGGACTTGCCGACGGCCACGAATGGGAAGGCGGCGCCTCGCTCTCCAAGAACGGCATCAGCTGCAACGCCAATATCCCGACCGAAGAGGTCTTCACCACGCCGCATTGCCGCCGCGTCTACGGCCATGTCGTGAGCTCCAAGCCGCTGTCCTATCAGGGCACGCTGATCGACAACATCGTGGTGCGCTTCGAGGACGGCAAGATCGTCGACGCCAAGGCCTCGCGCGGCGCTGAGGTGCTGAACAAGGTGCTCGACACTGACGAGGGCGCGCGGCGCCTCGGCGAGGTGGCTTTGGTGCCGCATTCCTCGCCGATCTCGCAGAGCGGCCTGTTGTTCTACAACACGCTGTTCGACGAGAACGCCGCGTCTCACATCGCGCTCGGCCAGTGCTATTCGAAATGCTTCGTCAACGGCGCCCAGCTCACGCCGCAGCAGATCGCGGCCCAAGGCGGCAACCAGAGCCTGATCCATATCGACTGGATGATCGGCTCGGCCGAGACCGACATCGACGGCATCTTGGCTGACGGCAGCAAGGTGCCCGTTTTCCGCAAGGGTGAATGGGCAAAGTAGCAGCCGAGGGGTGCGCTTCACCTCTCCCCGCTGGGGAGAGGTGGACGTTCTGCCGACAGTCTTTCCTAACCTCACACTATGGCAGTCCCCATCACGCGGCCGCGTTGCGCAGGGTCGGGCTATTGTCGATGCTGAAGCGGTTGAATAGTGTCGTGAACGGGCTGCCGTCGGTCGCCCGCACGATGGCGTCGGACGCCGCCACCGCATCGTAGAGCGCGCCGACCGGATCGTCCGTCTCCGTGAGCGCGAGCGCGCCGCGGATCTCCTCGCGGGCCTCGTTGACCTCGTCGTCATCATCGAGCGTCGCCTCCAGCGCATCCGCCGCGCGCCGCATCTCTGCAAGGTCGCCGCCCCCGGAGAATTTGAGGATGTCGCGCCAGTAGGGACGGGCGACGACGAGCTGGATGAATGCTTCGAAGCTCTCCGCTATGATGCCCGCGCGGCCCTCCGATGAGACATAGAGTACATTCTGCGACGGCAGCAGCACGAACGCGCTGCCGGAGCCGTCACTGCCGACGTGTCGCGGGCTGTCGACGCCGTCGACGGTGAACCAGGGCTCCTCGTCCGGCGCGAAGGAGACGTCGAGACTGCGGAGCCTGGCGATGGCCTCGCTGTTGGCTGTCAGAATTTCGGGCGTGAGGGGCATCGGTGCGGCTCCTTCCCAATACTGCGCACTTTGTCGCACCCCGGACAGGATCGGTTCATGTGTGCGAATTCGCAGAGGAAATCGTGACGTTAACCGTTTCGCAGCTGCAACTCAGGGCTGATTGTCCGGCCCCGCGTAAGAAAGAATTAAAAACCGGCAACTAGCGTCCCAGCTTCTTTCGAAACAATCCGGGCCGAGACCCGGCCATTCATATTATATATCTCCTGGGGAAGCAGATGTCGCGCGCATTGATTGAAATTGGTAGTTGCAATGTGGAGCTCGAGCTGCGGCCGATCGAGCCGTCCTGGATCATCGAGGGCAATCCGGTATCCCGCTCCCGCGTCCTGTCGACCAGCGCCGACGGCACTGCGCAGACGATCATCTGGCACTGCACCGAAGGCCGCTTCAACTGGTACTACGACATCGACGAGACGATCATGATCATGGAAGGATCGATCGTGCTCGAGAGCGACGGCATGCCGCCCAAGCGCTACGGCCCCGGCGACGTCATCTTCTTCCGCGACGGCGCGCATGCCAAATGGCACGTCGAAGGCCACGTCAAGAAGATCGCCTTCTGCCGCAAGACCAATCCCGTGATGATCGGTTTCCTGATCCGCGTCGTCAACAAGCTGAAGAAAATGTTCGCCTCCACCGGCGAGCGCCGTCCGGCCTCGTTGATGGGCGCCGGCTAAGCCGACACCAAGGTTTCAAGGAGCTTCCCAGCGGCCACGACGAAGAGGGATCGGGATCAAGGTCCCGGCCCCTCTTTTCGTTTCCATGACGACCTTCATGGCCTGCGCCGTCGCGCTCTGACCTCCACCATCAGCCGCCAATCCTGCGCTGCTGCCGACTTTGCTTCGCCGAGCCAATGGAAGGAGTCGTTCGTGATCTCGATAAAGCTCCAACGCGTCAGCTCGCCGGATTCGGTCGTGCCTTCCTGCACGATATCCTCGCCACGGGGACGGCCGATCTGCTGCCGGAACACGCGGCGGCCCGGATCGAACCAGGAAATCCGCCACGCATCCATGGCCGGATCGTAGACGCGCAGCGTCGTGCCGTACCAATTGCCGGCGATCGGAAAGGCCGCGCTGCCCGCCGGCCGGGGAATGATCCAGACGTCCTGCACCGCACGGCCTTCCAGCACCCAGCCGAAATGGATTTCGCCCGGCGCGGTGTGGCTCCTACCGTCCGGTCCATGGGCGGTGATCTCGGCGTCCCAGTCGCCGACGAAGCGGCCGTAAAGCTGGAGCGCTACGGCGTGCTCGGGATTGGGTCCGTCCGCGTGCAATAGTCGCGCAAAGTCGTTCATGTCGCTCTCCTGTTGCAGGGAGATCAGCATGACCCGCCAATGGCCGGCTTGGAGAAAATTGCGCTTCAGACCCCGTCGAGGATGATCACCGTCGGTTTCGTCGGCAGCGTATCCCGCGACATCCGGAACGAGCGCTCGATGCGCCGGTCGATCTCGAACTGCTGTCCGATCCGGCGCATGAAGTCGTCGAGCGGGGTGGCGAAGCGGTGCATCGGCAGCACCACCGAGGCGCGCAGCCGCTTGGTGATCTCGGAGATGCCGTCGAGCGACATGGTATAGGTGCCGTCGATCGGCACCATCACGATGTCGAGACGTCCGATCTGGGCGAAATGGCTGTCGTCGAGCTTGTGGTGCAGGTGACCGAGATGGCCGATGCAGAGGCCGGCCGCCTCGAAGATGAAAATGGAATTGCCGTCGCGGATCATGTCGCTGCCGGCATCGTCGCCGTAATAACGGCGAATGTCGGTGGTGACGTTGCGGATGAAGGTGTCGCTGATGCGCTGCGACACGATCGCCGGCTTGCCGTCTTCGCCCCAGCCATGCAGCACATGGGGAATTCGTTTGTCCGGATATAGCGAATAGTGCGTGCTGTGCGCCCGATTCATGGTGACGACATCGGGCAGTCGCCCAACCTGGTAAGCGCCGCTATAATCGGTCGCGATGCGCAAGCCGCCGGGCGTGTCGATGAAGTAGGTGGAATGGCCGGCATAGGTGATCTCGACCTCGGCCGCAGCTGCCGCCTGCCTGAACACCACCGGCATGACCCGCGGCTCCGCATTGGCCATCGCCAGGCATTCGCTGCGTTGAAGCGGCTGCTGGGCCAGCGCAGGAGCCATCAACCATCCGAGGAACGCAATAGCCGTCAGCACCAATCGAGACATGAAGCACCGTCCGCCGCTCATCACCGACATTCGAATGTATCGGCGAATTGTCCTGGCGTCATGTGCCTCCGGCCAAGCGCGCCAATCCGCCGCTTGCCTCGATCAGTTTCACGGCCCTCCTGTCGAAAGAGACGAAGGTATCGGCTCCAAGCCAGCTTCCCTCGTGGGCGATGACGCCATCGGCAAAGTCACCCCCGGCCTCGAGAAACGCCAATCCGGCTTCGGCCGCAGGCCGGTCGACGACCGTATTGGAGGCATCGATCAAGTGCCGGATCGAAGCCGCGATATCGGCGGCCGACGTTTTGTAGCCGCGAGAGAGAACCCAGGTCAGCTCACATAATGCCGGGATCGAAATGGCTATGAGCTCTGCCCTCTTGAGAAGGGCTTCGGCCACCTTGCTCTGTTCAGCATGATCCCCAACCAGAACCCGCACCAGAACATTGGTATCGGGTGTTATCTTCATCGCTTGCCGGCCCAGCCGTCGGCGATGACCTCGTTCATTTCCTCGATCGACAGCGATTGATTGTTGGTCTTTCCTTTCAGGAAGCCGAAGGCATCCGAGATCTTCCCGTCGGGTCGTGCGGCTTTCACTTCGACCCGTCCCCCCGGGAGTTTCTGTATTGAGATCTTGTCACCCGGATTCACGCCAAGGTGTTCCAGCAGATCCTTCCGGAGCGTAACCTGCCCCTTTGCGGTGACAGTCAGCGTGCTCATAAGCGTCTCCTTGTCACTGGCCGATAAGTAAGGCAATTTAGCCTTACTTTCAAGGGCAGACGAGGAAGCCCATTTCTGCCTCACGCGCGTCTTGGGCTGAACTTCCAGGTGAGCGCGACCAGGCCTGCGGTGATCAGGCCGCTGATGAGGCCGGGCAGGGGTAGGGCGAGCAGCAGTGCGGCGGTGGCGGCCCAGCCGATCGAGGAGAAGGCCTCGGCGAAGGTCGCGAGCCGCGAGGAGGTTTGGCGGCGGCGGAATTGGCTGCGCCTGGCCTGTACCCGGAACCAAAGCTGGATCGCGGTCGCCGAGGCCGCGCTGATGATGATCGCGGCGGCGCTGATTGCAGCCTGGAAGGGCGAGGCAAAGGCCAAAGCCGCCAGCAGCGGACTGAAGATCACGGCGATCGCGATCAGCACCACCTCGATCTTGGCACGGATGATGCCGGACGGCATCAAGGGCGCGGTCGCGACCAGGTCGGGGGCATCCTCGCCCGAGATCGTCAGCCAGGCGAGCCCGCCGGCGAGCTGTCCGGCCGCCATCACGATGACGGGTGTGATCAGCGTCAGCGCCGCGGAGCTGTCGGCAAAATTGCGCCAGAGCAGCAGCGCCGGCGGCACCAGATAGAGCAGCTGCATCAAGGTCTGCGAGATCAGCCATGGATCGCGCCACAACAGCATGAATTCCTTGCAACGCAGCGCCTGCTGGCGCGATCCACCACGGAACGGGCGCTCCTTGGCACGGGCGCGGCCCGACGTGGCGTAGGCCGCCGCATCGATCGCGGTGTCGGCAAGGCGGTGCGAGAAGATCGCCATCACGCCGCCGAGCATCACGAGCGCGAGCGCGAGAAGCAGCGCCAGCGCCTCGGTGTCGGCCATCGCTGCCCGCGCCGGCCACCACCAGAAGCTGTCGACGTCGGGCGCGTAGGCGGCAAGGCTCCCCGAGGTCAGGATGGTGAAGCGCGACAGCGTGCCGTAGGACATGATCGCGGCGACCTGGAGCGCGATCACGAAGCCGGCGCCGATGATCGCGGCGAGGATCTGGGCGATCAGGCGCGTTCGCGCGGGGCCGATCAGGCGAAACAACAGGATGGTGGCGGAGATCGCGATCGCCGCAGCCGACAGGCCCATCGCGATGACCATCCCGAATGCCGCGAGCCAGCGCGCGCCGCCGCCGATCACGAGCACGTCGATGAAGGGCGTCGAGAACAGCAGTGCCATCGCCGTGACGGTCAGCGCGATCGCGGCGATGCGGACCGAGAACAGATTGGCGAGCCGCGCCGGCGAGGACATGATCAGGTCGAGGTCGGCGCGGGCGTAGAATACCCGTGTCACGGATTCGATCGCCTGCGACAGCATCAAGGTCCAGGCGAGAAAGATCGTCGCCGAAATGACGATCAGCGAGGATTTGTCGAGCGGCAGCTGCAGGTCGGCGAAACGCCCGATCACCGCCCAGGCCGGCAGGTGGAGCAGCGCGGCGAAGCACAACAGGCCGATCATTGCCGCGCGCGCCCGTTTGCGCCGCCCGCCCGTCATCATGGCGAGCCATTCGCGCCAGGCGAGCCGCAGCTCGTGGCGGGCGAACCAGGACAGCGCGGTGGCCGAGCTCATGCGGCTTCCGGAAGCGTTACCAGCGCGATGAAGAGATCCTCCAGGCTGGTGTCGGCATGGCCGTTCTGCTGGCGCAGCTCGGTGAGCGTGCCTTCAGCGACCAGGCGGCCGGAGGCGATCACGCCGATGCGGTCGGCCATGCGCTCGGCGACCTCGAGGATATGCGTGGTCATGATGACGGTGCAGCCGGCGCGGACACGCGCGCTGAGCAGACCCTTCACATGGCGGGCGGAGACGGCATCGAGCCCCGTTAACGGTTCATCGAGGATGATGAGGCGGGGGTCGTGCACTAGCGCCCCTGCGAGAGCGACCTTCTGGCGCATGCCCTTGGAAAAGCCCTCGCAGCGCTCGTGCCGGTGCGGCTCGAGGCCGAGCGAATCGAGCAGTTCCTCGGAGACCGGTTGCGAGATCGACGGCGCGATGCCCCAGAGGCCGGCCACGAATTCGAGATATTCGAGCGGGGTGAGCTTGTCGTAGATCATGGGCTCGTCGGAGACCCAGGCCATCACCTGCTTGGCGGCGACCGGGTCTTGCAGCGCATCGGTGCCGAAGATCGAGACGGCGCCGGCATCGGGCCTGAGCAGGCCCGCAACCATGCGTAAAGTGGTGGTCTTGCCGGCGCCGTTGGGGCCGACCAGCGCGTAGAATTCGCCGGCATGGATGGTGAGATCGAGGTTGTCAACCGCCAGACGGTCAAAACGCTTCGTTAACCCTCGGACTTCCAGGGCCGACTTATCCGGCTTCATGACGGCCACACCATCCGGTTTGCATCGCCAGCGACCATGAGCCGAAGATGTTTCGGCACCGTGAATCGCACTGCTGCAAATTCCGCCAACCCGATTGGACTAAAGCCAAGGCATCCCGACAAGTCACCGTTTGTTGACAGCGAGCGGGCGTTCAGGCTGAATTGATTCCGGACAAGTGGCGCTAACGCGGCGAAACGACCGCGTAGCGACTGGACACAAGATGCGGCAAGGTGGCCTCGAAGAGCGCCGGTTGCATCGGGAGGACGCGCGTCAATGCTGGATTTCGTTCAGCAGCTGGTCAGCGGTGTTGCGCTCGGCTGCGTCTACGGCCTGATCGCGCTCGGCTTCGTGCTCGTCTACAAGGCCACCGAGGTCGTCAATTTCGCCCAGGGCGACCTGATGATGCTGGGCGGCTTCTTCGCCTTCACCTTCATCGGCATGCTGGGCCTGAACTACTGGATTGGCTTTGCCGGTGCGGTCGCCGCCATGGCGCTGTTCGGCATGCTGGCCGAGCGCGTGGTGGTGCGGCCGATCCTCGGCTATCCCCAGTTCTCGATCATCATGGCCACGATCGGTCTCGGCTATTTCCTGCGTTCCGTCGCCGGCATGATCTGGGGCACCGACGACCTCAAGATCGAGACGCCGTTCAGCCAGGGCGTGCTGCGCATGGGCTCGCTGGTGCTCGCCTACGACAAGCTCTCGGTGATCGCGGCGACGATGATCCTGTGCGCGCTGCTCTGGCTGTTCTTCAACAAGACCACGCTCGGCACCGCGATGCGCGCCAGCTCGGAGAACATGCTGGCGGCCTATTACATGGGCATCCCGGTCAAGCGCGTGGTGTCGGTCGTCTGGGCGATCAGCGCGGCGGTTGCGACCTGCGCCGGCGTGCTGCTGGCGCCGATCACCTTCATCCATTCCAATGTCGGCCTCGTGCTCGGCCTGAAGGCGTTTCCCGCCGCCGTGCTCGGCGGCTTCGGCTCGATCCCGGGCGCCGTGGTCGGCGGCGTCCTGATCGGCGTGATCGAGAGCATGGCCGGCTTTTACCTGGCCGAGGGCTGGAAGGACGTCGCGCCCTACATCGTGCTGCTCACCGTGCTGCTGCTGAAGCCCGAGGGCCTGTTCGGCCTCCACGTCCGCAAGAAGGTCTGAACGTCATGCGCTTCCTGTTCAAGACCGACTACGAGGACGACATCAAGCTGTTTCCGCATTCGGGCTACGTCGTCACCTACGGCGTCCTGCTCGGGCTGCTGCTGATCGCGCCTTACGTGCTCTCCAGCTATCTGATGAGTCAGCTGGTCTTCGTCTGCATCTATGCGACTGTCGGCGTGGCGCTCTTGATCCTGACCGGCTTCACCGGCCAGGCCTCGCTCGGCCACGCGGCGTTTCTCGCCATCGGCGCCTACACCGCGGCCTATTTGCAGAAGTACAACGTGCCGTTCCCGGTCTACTTCCTCGCCGCCGGCGTCTTGACCGGCATCATCGGCGCGATGGTCGGCTTCCCGGCGTTGCGCCTCACCGGCATCTATCTCGTCATCGCCACCATCTCGTTTGCGTTGATCGTGGAGGAGATCCTGGCGCGGTGGGAGAGCGTCACCCACGGCAACGAGGGCATGCGGGTCAAGACGCTGTCGCTGCTCGGCGTCGCCGTGCCGCGCGACAGCCCGACCTTTTACTATCTCTGCCTTGCCGTGCTGGTGCTGACCATCGTCGGCACGCTCAATCTGCTGCGTTCGCCGACGGGCCGCGCCTTTGTCGCGATCCGCGACTCCGAGACGGCGGCGCGCAGCATGGGCGTCAATGTCGCGCTCTACAAGGTCAAGTCGTTCGCGATCTCGGCCGCGATCACCGGCTTTGCCGGGGTATTGTTCGCGCACAAGCTCTCGTTCATCTCGCCGGAGATGTTTACGCTTCAGCTCTCGATCGAGTTCATCATCGTGATCCTGATCGGAGGCACCTTCAGCCTGCACGGCGCCGTGCTCGGCGCGATCTTCATCGTGATGATCGATCCGTTCCTCACCTATCTGAAGGACGACATGCCCGGCATCATCGCCGGCGTTGCCGCGGCGTTCGGCGCCGGCACGGCGACTGCGGGCGACATCGAGGCGAAAGTCGCGGCCTTCGCCTCGCTCAACGGGCTGAAGGGCGCGATCTACGGCATCATCATCGTGCTGTTCGTGCTGTTCGAACCGCTTGGGCTCTACGGCCGCTGGCTCAAGATCAAGCTCTTCTTCCAGCTGTTCCCGCTCTACAAGCGCGCCACCTTCAAGCGGCAGAAGATCTACGTGAAATCGGAGCGCAATCGATGAGCTATTTCCGCGCCGAGAACCTGTCGCTGCACTTCGGCGGCCTCAAGGCGGTCGATGCGGTCTCGTTCGCGGTGGAGAAGGGCGAGATCCTGTCGATCATCGGGCCGAACGGCGCCGGCAAGAGCTCGATCTTCAACCTGATCTCGCGGATCTACCGGCCGACCTCGGGCCGCATCTTCTTCGAGGACCAGGACATCACGGAGCAGCCGCCCTACGACATCGCCAAGCTCGGCATCGCCCGCACTTTCCAGAACATCGAGCTGTTCGAGAACGCGACCGTTCTGTCTAACCTTCTGGTCGGCCGCCACCGCCATTCGACCACGCAGCTCTGGCAGGAGATCTTGTTCCTGCCGAGCGTGCGGGCCAACGAGAAGGTGCACCGCCGCCGGGTCGAGCAGGTCATCGAATTCCTCGACCTCGAACCCTACCGCGACAAGCTGATCTCGGGCCTGCCTTACGGCGTGCGCAAAGTGATCGAGCTTGCGCGTGCGCTGTGCTCGGAGCCGAAATTGATCCTGCTCGACGAGCCGTCCTCCGGCCTCAACGTCGAGGAGACCGACGATATGTCGTTCTGGATCCGCGACATGAAGAGCGAGCTTGGCGTCACCGTGCTGATGGTCGAGCACGACATGTCGCTGGTCAACCGCGTCTCCGATCGCGTCATCGCGCTGAACTATGGCCGCGTGCTGGCGATGGGCTCGCCCGCCGAAGTGCAGCAGCACCCCGACGTCGTCGCAGCATATCTCGGAGCTTGAAGCGATGGATGCCGCAGTGAGCCCGGATATCATCTTAAAACTCTCCAACATCGAGAGCTATTATGGGCCGATCATGGCGATCCGCGGCATCTCGCTGGAGGTGCCGCGCGGGCGCATCGTCACGCTGCTCGGGGCCAACGGGGCCGGCAAGACCACCGTGCTGAAGACCATCTCCGGCATCCTCGATCCGCAGAAGGGCGCGATCGAGTTCATGGGCAAGCCAATCCAGCGCATGGAGGCCGACCGGATCGTGCGGCTCGGCCTCAGCCACGTGCCGGAGGGGCGGGAGGTGTTCCCCTTCCTCTCGGTGCGCGAGAACCTGATGATGGGTGCCTATCCGCGCAAGGATCGGCACGCCGTCGCGGAGGATATGGAGCGCGTCTACGGCTACTTCCCGCGCCTGAAGGAGCGGATCGACCAGCCGGCGGGCCAGCTCTCGGGCGGCGAACAGCAGATGCTCGCGATCGGGCGCGCGCTGATGAACCGGCCGACGCTGCTCTTGCTCGACGAGCCGTCGCTCGGCCTGTCGCCGCTGCTGGTCAAGGAGATCTTCACCATCATCCGCCGGGTCAACGAGGAGCAGGGCATGTCGATCCTGCTGGTCGAGCAGAACGCCAAGGTGGCGCTGGAAACCGCCCATTACGGCTATGTGCTGGAGATCGGCCGTATCGTCATGAACGATACCTGCGACCGCTTGATGCATTCCCAGGACATCCAGGAATTCTACCTTGGTGCCAAGGAAGCGGGCGCGCGCGGCGAGCGGCGCTGGAAAAAGAAGAAGACGTGGCGGTGAGGACGAGCTGGCAGTAAGATGAGCTTGCCCAACCTTAAGCAAAGACCGCCGACAAGGCAGGCAGCGGAGGGCAGGCGACAAGGAGGAGAGGCGCATGGCCCGACCGGCGGTGCTGACGGTCGATGATACGATCGCGAAGAGCTTCTTGCGTGCCGCCGAGACGCGGGGCGACAGGGCGGCGATCCGCGAGAAGAAGTTCGGCATCTGGCAGCCGACGAGCTGGCGAGAGTGGCTCGAGATCTCGAAGGAGATCGCCTACGCGCTTCGCGCCGTCGGCTTCATGCCCGGCGACGTCGCCTCCATCATCGCCAATGCCGTGCCCGAATGGGTCTACGCCGATATGGGCATATTGTGCGCCGGCGGCGTCTCTAGCGGAATCTATCCGACCGATTCTGCGTCCCAGGTCGAGTATCTCGTCAATGACTCCGCCACCCGGGTGATCTTCGCCGAGGACGAGGAGCAGCTCGACAAGATTCTCACCTGCCGCGCGCGTTGCCCGAGCTTGCAGAAGATCATCGTGTTCGACATGGAGGGCCTCAGCGGCTTCTCCGATGACATGGTGATGTCGCTCGACGAGTTTCGCGCGCTCGGCCGGAACCACATGGTCGGCCGCGACGCGCTGTGGCGGGAGATGATCGACAGCCGCAGCGCCGGCGATCTCGCGATCCTCGTCTATACGTCCGGCACCACCGGCCCGCCCAAGGGCGCGATGCACGCCAATCGCAGCGTCACCCACCAGATGCGGCACGCCAACGACTTCATTCCGGCGCGGGAAGATGAGGAACGCCTGGTTTTCCTGCCGCTCTGCCACGTCGCAGAGCGTGTCGGCGGCTATTACATCTCGGTCGCGCTCGGCTCGGTGATGAATTTTGCCGAAAGCCCGGAAACCGTGCCGGACAACTTACGCGAGGTGCAGCCCACCGCCTTTCTGGCGGTGCCGCGCATCTGGGAGAAGTTCTATTCCGCCATCACCATCGCGCTGAAGGATGCGACGCCGCTGCAGCAATGGGTCTATCGCCGCGCCATCAGCATCGGCTACCGCATGGTCGATTGCCGGCTCGAGGGCAGGGCGCCGCCGCTGTCGCTGCGTATCGCCAACCGCATCGCCTACCTGGTCGCGTTTCGCAACATCCGCCGCATGATCGGGCTCGACCGCTGCCGCATCGCATTCACCGGCGCAGCGCCGATCGCACCGGAGCTGATCCGCTGGTATCTGGCGCTCGGCATCGACATGCACGAGGTCTACGGTCAGACCGAGAATTGCGGGGTCGCAACCATGATGCCCGCGGACAAGATCAAGCTCGGCTCGGTCGGCACCGCGGTGCCCTGGGGCGAGGTCGCGCTGTCGCCCGACGGCGAGATCCTGATCAAGGGCGACTTCCTCTTCATGGGCTATCTGAACCAGCCGGAGAAGACCGCAGAGACGATCGATTCCCGCGGCTGGCTGCACACAGGCGACGTCGGCACCATCGACAATGAGGGCTTCGTCCGCATCACCGACCGGATGAAGGACATCATCATCACCTCCGGCGGCAAGAACATCACGCCGTCCGAGATCGAGAACCAGCTCAAGTTTTCGCCCTACATCTCGGACGCGGTCGTGATCGGCGACAAGCGGCCCTATCTCACCTGCCTCGTGATGATCGACCAGGAGAATGTGGAGAAGTTCGCCCAGGATCACGACATCCCCTTCACCAATTATGCCAGCCTGTGTCGGGCGAGGGAGATCCAGGACCTGATCGGGCGCGAGATCGAGCAGGTCAACGGCAATTTTGCCCGCGTCGAGACCATCAAGAGGTTCTACCTGATCGAGCGCCAGCTCACCCCTGAGGACGAGGAGCTGACGCCGACCATGAAGCTGAAGCGCGGCTTCGTGAACAAGCGCTACGCCGCCGAGATCGAAGCGATGTATCGCGAGCGCGCGGTGGCGTGACGGTTCGGTCCATTTTGAGAAAGCGAAGGAGCTGTGGCCCCGCCCTTCGTGCAATACGGGCCTTTAGGAGAGGAGACGTCAATGTCGAAATCGTTCAGCGCATTCGGCCTTGCTGTGGGTGCCGTGGTGCTCACCTGTCTGCCAGCCGCTGCGCAAACCAAGGTCACCAACGAGGGCATCTCGGCAACTGAGATCGTCATCGGCACCCATCAGGACCTGTCGGGTCCGATCAAGGGCTGGGGCGTGCCGGTCTCCAACGGCATGAAGATGGCCGTTGAGGAAGTCAATGCCGCTGGCGGCATCCACGGCCGCAAGATCCGCCTGGTGATCGAGGACAGCGGCTACGATCCGAAGAAGGCTGTCCTCGCCTCGCAGAAGCTGATCGAGCGCGACAAGATCTTCGCGATGGTGGGGCCGATGGGATCGCCCACCGTGCTCGCCGCGCAGGATATCCTGCTCGACGCCGGCGTCATGCAGCTATTCCCGCTGACGGCGGCCGAGTTCACCTTCAAGTTCGATCCGGCCAAGCCGCAGGAGCGGCTGAAGTTCAACAACCTGCTGCCCTACGTCGAGAGCACGCGGGCCGCGCTGAAATACATGATGGAGTGGAAGGGTTTCAAGAAGCCCTGCATCATGCATCAGGACGACGAGTACGGAAAGAACGTGCTCGACGGCTTCAACCAGCAGCTCGCCGTCATGAAGGTGCAGCCGGCCTCGATCACGACCTACAAGCGCGGCGCCTCCGATTTCAGCGCGCAGGTCGCCAAGATGAAATCCGACGGCTGCGACCTCGTCGTGCTCGGTGCGGTCCTGCGTGAGCCGATCGGCACGATGAGTGAAGCGAAGAAGCTCGGCTGGGACGTCACCTTCCTCGGTGCGACCCCCGTCAACGTGATGGAGGTGCCGATGCTCGGCAAGGAGGTGGTCGAAGGCCTCTATGCCGCGAGCGGCTTCGAGATCCCGTACGAGGACACCGCCAAGGGCAAGGTCAAGGACTGGCTCGTCAACTACAAGAAGATGTTCGGCACCGACGCCAACACGCAGGCGATCATCGGCTACAACGCGGTGATGACGTTTGCGTTCTACGCCAACAAGGCGGGCAAGGATCTCACCGGGCAGAAGATGCTCGATGCGCTTGAGTCGGGCGAGAAATTCTTCGACATCTTCAACTCGCCGCCCACCAAGTTCTCCAAGACCGACCACCTCGCCAACACCATCACCCAGGTGCAGCAGGTCAAGGGCGGCCGCTGGGTGCTGGTGAAGGACAATCTGATGTTCTGATTTCTCGCGGCGCGAACGGTGCACCCTCTCCCCTTGCGAGAGAGGGTGGCTTCGCGTGAGCGAAGCCGGGTGAGCCTCACGAACAGACTTGTGCGCGGTGAGAACCCCTCATGCGGCGCTTCGCGCCACCTTCTCCCACAAGGGGAGAAGGAAGAAAGCGCGCGGCGGAGAGAAACCCTACGATCCACCGCCTGCGGTGCCCGAGCTCACCGGAGCGAGTTCGTCTTCGCGGCAGCGCCAGCCGTCGGCGGCTTTGACGAAGGCGAAGGTTCGCTGGATCCTCAGCCGGCGCGTGACGTTGAAGGCATCTGGGGAACGCACCTTGTTGCCGGCTCCCTGCTGCGGACGGCCCGTCGTGGCGTCCCAGCAGGTCCCGGTGCAGGTCAAGGCGACCTTGCTGCACACGGTGAAGGGGGCGAGCACGGCCATCTCGATTTCGCCGGTGACCTGTGCCTCCTGCTCGGTCACCTGGCTGTCGAGCGCATAGACGCGATTGATGCGCAGGAAATTGCCGCAGGAATTGGCCGCATGAATCCGCGCGGCGCAGAAATCGACGGCGTCGGTGTCGGGGATGCGGGCCGCGACCTGCTGGCCGAACACCTTCTTGGGATCACCTCTTGCGGCGCGGATTTCGTCGGTCTTGCGCTTTAAATGCTCGGCGAGACAGTCCTCGGCGGATTCCAGCTCCTGCAGCGGCACGTTCTCCTTGCCGACCAGGTTGCATTTGCGGTCGCGCTCGCGTGTCCACCGTCCATATTCGGCGAAGGCAAAACGTGCCGCAGTGGGGTCCAATTTGCCGATCAGGCCGAGCACCTGGCCATTGAGCTCGGTTTCGGCAAGCGCCAGCGAGGGGTCCGCGCAGATCACCGCGCCCGCAGCGGTGTTGGCCGCAAGGCAGTCGAAATCCGGATCGCGAACGATCGCGGCGCGCTCCTCGGTGACCTTGAGCAGGCACGCCTTGACCTCGTCGAATTCGTCGGATCGGATCGCGGTCTGGCCGACGATGCCGCAGCTGAGGTTGCGATGACGGACCCAGATCGCATTCTCCTCGATCGCCGGCAGGCGATCCGGCAGGCGTGCGAGCCGCGCCTCGATCGCGGTGTTCAGCTTCTCGGCGGCGGCGGCCAGCGTCGGATCACCGCAGAACAATTGATTGCCGGGGTCGCGAATCTGCTGGCAGTTGTTCTTGGCAAATAGCGGCAGCCTGTCGGTGAGCGCGCGTTCGGATTGCGCGAACGCGGACCCCGCCGGCAATGCCAGCAGCGCAAGCACAGATAGCACGATGAATCGCATTCCAGTCGCCCCCGCACGGAAGGCGCCATGCTAGCCTCTGGTCATGCGCGGTGAAATGGGTTTGTGGACGAGCGCCGTGCGAGAAGCCCGCTACGAGCGATCAACGCGCCTCGGCGGCCGCCATCGAGACCTGCACCGGCTCGTCGACATATTTCAGCACGGCCGACTGGTTGAGCACGAACAGTGGCTGATAGCTCCGCGTCGCGTCGTCCCCGACCATCGCCATGCGGCGATTGTCCAGCATCAGCCATTGGCCGTCGAGCTTTGCTGCGGCAATTGCGTGCGCCTCGCCGGCCCTGACGTCGCGCACCACGACGATGCGGAGGTCTTCAGAGGCAATTCCCGCCAGCCGCAGCGCGGCCAGCTTGGCGATGGCATAGTCCTCGCAATCGCCGGCCCCGCGCGCGAAGGTCGACAGCGGCGAGCTCCAGACGTCGTCGGTGCCATCATTGGCGGCATGAATGGCGAGATTGATGGCGCGGTTGACCTCGCCGAGCCGCGCGCGGCCGTCGCGGGCGCGGGCCTGGTCGACGATGGCGAGCAGCTCGAGCGCGGCCGGTGAAGCGCAATGGTCCCGGTCGCCGTCGCACAGCGCGAGCTGCACCATGTCGTCGTCGAGCTTGTCCTTCAGCGCAGACCATCTCTGCTGCAGGCTACCGGACGAGATGGCGAAGGCGAACACGCCGAACGGTTCGGCGGATTTACGCACGAGGACGCCGGCGCCCGGCGACAGCAGCGTGCCGGCGCGAAGCTCGGCGGCCGATCCGAGCAGGATCACGCCGCACATGACAAGGATTTGACGAATCGGGGGAGCGGGGGGAAAAGCCGCTCGGCGCGAGATGGGGCCAATTGCAGGTGCTGGTTGTGCGCTCGCCGGGTTCCGTATCCTATGGCTAACGACCCCGTTATTTCACGGGTTCTGTTAGTTGGGTCACAGATTTGGTTCCGTATTTGCCCCAAGATGTTGCGGGGCACAACGGAGAAAAGATGACACAAGTATTCGGCGCCTGATCTATACGATGTAATACGTGGGGGATCGAAAAATGGGATCAAATAAGCAAAATTATACTAGCAGGCATTTTTCGAATTGCTCCGCTTCCCCCATGAGGACTTGGTCCCACCGCGCCGCCTGGGGCTCGGTGACGCGAAATCACACAAGCAATAGATGGTTTCGCTAAGGACTTGGTAATGCTATGCAAGCTTAGGCGGTGGATACTTACTTAGATTTTAACCCTTTTTACGGTGCCCGATTGAATTACGCTGGCAAATTTGACGCCGCGAAGTCCTTGGACGGCCAGGATTCCCGTTCGCCCGCCGACGGCCATGTCGATTTCTCTGCTGCCAAGCCCTTCGTCGCAAAGGCGCATGGTCACCTGCCCGCTGGCGCGTTCGTTGTTCCCGATCCCAACCTGATCTTCAACGGCGAGTTCAAGCGCGCAGGTCTCGACCTCGTGCTGTCCCACGACGGTCATGAGTTCGTCGTTCACGATTATTTTAGGGGCGACAAGCGCGCGGCGATCGCCTCGCCCGATGGCGCTCACCTCACCGGAGACCTCGTCAGCGCGCTCACGGGCCATGTGCAATATGCGCAGGCTGCGCCCGGCACCGCAGCGGCTCAGGTCATCGGTCACGTCACAAAACTCTCCGGCAGCGCGACCGCGATCCGCAACGGCGTCTCGGTGATCCTGAACAACGGCGACAACGTCGAGAAGGGCGACGTCGTCTCGACCGGCTCCGATTCGACGCTCGGCATCACCTTCATCGACGGCACCGTGTTCGGCCTGTCCTCCAACGCGCGGATGGTGCTGAACGAGATGGTCTACGACCCCAACGGGTCGAACAATTCCTCCCTGCTCAGCCTGGTCGCGGGTACCATCACCTTCGTCGCCGGCGAAACCGCCAAGCACGGCGACATGAAGGTCGACACGCCGGTCGCCACCATGGGCATCCGCGGCACGGCGGTGCTGACCCAGATCAACTTCGTCGTTCCCGCCGGCGGCGGCGATCCGCAGCCGCAGGCGAGCTTCCAGGTGCTGGTCGAACCGAACGGCACGACCGGCTCCTACATCCTGTTCGACAAGGTCACGCTGCTGCCGATCGCGACGGTCAACCAGGCCGGCCAGATGATCCAGATCAGCGGCGGCAACGTCTCGGTCACCAATGCACTGATGTCGCCGGAGGTGCAGAAGCTGATCACGGACGTGTTCACGCTGAAGTTCACCGACAACAGCACCAACACCAAGCTGACCACGAACTACACCGACACGATCACGCCGTTCGGCCTTGAGGTGCTGCTCAAATCTGCGTCCGGCACCGCCGTCACTGCGACATTCGTCAATCTCAATCCGCAGACGCAGGAAAAACCCACCACATCAACGCCAACGGTCGGCCGCATTCCCGGTCAGCCGATCGCGCAGAGCTTAGACCTTGGCGGCAACGTGAAGACCGCGTTCGCTCTGACCGAACGGGCGGACACGACAGGCGATACGCACGCCGACACGATTTCCGGATTGATCAGATTCCTCGATCAAAACCTCGGCGACCTGCCGACGGTGAGCGTGAGCCTCGCCGAGGCGCCGAACTACGTCTACAAGAACGCCGGCCAGCAGGACGTCACCGGCTCGCTCACTGCGCTGCAGAAGCAAGACATCGCGGCGACGCAGATCCAGATCAGTGTCGTCGCCGACCCTGACAATAACAATAACGGCTCGGCGGTCTGGACCTACACGATCCCCGACCACGTCTTCGATTTCCTCGCGGCCGGCGAAACCCTGACGCTGACCTATATGGTCCGCGTCGACACCAATTTCTCGGTGAACCCCGAGTCCAAGTTCATCCCGATCACCATCACGATCACGGGAACGAACGACAAGCCGGTGATCACCACCGACGTTCCCGTCATCACTTTCGAAGGCGGCACCAGCGTGCCGGGTGGCCCGCTCACCAGCGACGTTCCGACCTCGGGCACGCTGAGCTTCGATGACGTCGATCTTACCGACGAGCATACGGTGTCGGTGGCGCTGACCAGCGCGACCCTGCCCGGCGGCACCGTTCCGCCCGGTCCGCTCGCGGCATTCCAGAGCGCGATGTCGGTCGCGATCGCTGCCGGCGCCGACAGCACCGGAGACGGCACCGGCACCATCAACTGGTCACTGGCCGATCTTCCGGTCTATCTCGCCGATTTCATCCCCAAGGGCGCGGTGCTGACGCTGGTCTACACCGTCACGGTCACGGACTCGCAAGGCGCGACCGCCCAGCAGACGATCACCGTCACGATCACCGGCACCGACGCGCCCGCCGTGGTCTGGATCGCGACCGACAAGGCCGGCGCGCCCTCCGGCGGGTTCTGGAAGGACGCGGCCAATTGGGAAACCGGGACCGTCCCGACCATCGATGACGACGTCATCGTCATCACCGATCAGCTGCACGGTCTGACGCCGTCCTATCCGGTGACGATTGACGCGGCTGCCTATGCGAAATCGCTGACGATGAACGATTTCGGTGGCCCGCCGCCGAAGCTCATCAACCAGAGCTCGCTGACCATCGCCGGTGCGCTCAACATGAGCGCGGATTCGATCCTCACCAACGCCGCGGCCGGCACGATGTCGGTCGGCGGCAAGGCCGAGATATCGGGCACGAGCGTATTGACCAATGCCGGACACCTGACGCTCGAGGGCGGCGGCGATTTCGCTGCCGGCACCACGATCACCAATTCGGGCACCATCAATCTTTCTGGCGGCACGCTGACGCTGGATACCGGCATCGCCAATGCCGCCGGTACCGTGCAGGTCGGCTCCTTCGCGTCGCTGGTCGCCAACGCCGCGACGATCGACGGCGGCACGGTCAATGTTTCCGGCAGGCTAGAGCTCGACGGCATCACCGTGATCGAGAACGGCACGCTGATCAATTCCGGCTTGGTCAACGTCAAGGGTGCGGTGGAGTTCGCCAGCGAAACCGGCTTCAACAAGGCCGGCAGTCTCGTCGAAGTATTTGCAAATGGCGCGCTGACGATCGACCACGGCTCTCACATCAACAATGGCGGCGACGTCAAGATCGACGCCAGCGGCAAGCTGACTGTCAATGGTGCAACGATCGACGGCGGCGGGATCGGCATCCTCCCGACGGTGATGATCTATCCCGAGAGCGAGACGAGCGGAGATTCGGTCTTCACTCTGGTTGGCCTGCCACAACCTGGCACGGTCACCAACAACGGCGAGCTCGACCTCACCGGCAACGGGGTGCTCAGCGGCGGCAACCTGACGAACAACGGCACCCTCAACGTTACCGGCACCGGCAATGCGCTGGACAATGAGACGGTCACCAACAGCGCGACCGGCACCATCGAGGTGCTGGCGAACGGTGCGCTGACGATCGACCAGGGCTCGGTCGTCACCAACACCGGCAACGTCACGGTCGATGCAAACGGCAAGCTCACGGTCAACGGCGCGAGCATCAATGGTGCCGGCACCGTGACCGATAACGGCGAGATCGATCTGACCGGCAATGGCGTGCTGAGCGGCAGCACGCTGCACAACAATGCGACGCTCAAGGTCAGCGGCGCCGGCAATGCGCTGCACAATGAGGCCGTGACCAACGCCGGCACGATCGAGGTGCTGGCGAATGGTGCGCTGACGATCGACCAGGGCTCGGTCGTCACCAACACCGGCAACATCACGGTCGACGCGACCGGCAAGCTGACGGTCAACGGCGCAGGCATCGACGGTGCCGGCATCCTTACCGACAACGGCGAGATCGACCTCACCGGCAATGCCGTGCTCAGCGGCGGCATCCTGAACAACAATGCAACGCTCAAGGTCAGCGGCACCGGCAACGCCCTCGAGAACGAGACCGTTACCAATGCCGGTACCATCGAGGTGACGGCAGGCGGTGCGCTCGCGATCACTCAGGGTGCGACGGTCGACAATTCGATTGGTAACGTCGTCGTCGACGCCAATGCCGCGCTGACGCTGAACGATGCCACCATCACCGGCGGCGCCATCGCGGGCGCCGGCACGATCGACGTCACGGGGAACGCGGTGATCGATGGCCATGCCGTGCTGAGCACGAGTGCCGTTACGGTCGAAGCTGGCACGACACTGACGCTCGATAACGTCACGGTCGACGGCACCACGATCTCGGACAATGGCAGCCTCACCCTGGACGGCACCGTGAAGCTCACGGGTGGCGCGGTGATCAAGGGTGCGTCGAGCGCCTTCGCCCTGCAGACGAGCGGCAGCCCCGTCACTGCACGATTCGATTGGGGGCAGCTCGGCACCTCCTACACCGTGCTTGGCAGCCCGCTGCAGGTCGTGGCGACCAACGGCACCGGCGGCACGGTCAGCTCCGCCGGCGGGATCTTCGAGCTGCGCGATCAAGGCAATGGCTGGTACGGAAATTTCGAGCCCGGAACCCACCTCCTGTGGGATCGAGGGGCGGGACCCGACATCACGGTCCAATTCGCGACCCCGGTCTATTCGGCGGGGGCACAGATCCAGGCCAACTACTTCGGCGGCTTCACCGCGGAGATCATCGCTTATGACCTGATCGGCAACGTGATCGGTTCGGTCAGCAAGAACGGCGTCAGCACCGGCAGTGCCGACAATTCGGCAATCTTCATCGAGCTGACCGGCAGCAGTGCCGAGATCGCCAAGGTCAAATTTCACCTGACCGGCGTGACATATTCGCCGAACGATTTCGCCATTGGCCCCGTGATATTCACCGAGACCACCGGCGGTGGAAGCGGCCCGATCGTCAACAACGGCACCCTGGAGATATCCGGTCCTGCGACCCTGCTCAATGACGTCGTGACCAATCACGGCACGGTGATGGTTGACGGCGGTCAGACGCTGACGCTCTCGGGTACCGAGATCAGCGGCGGCACAATCGGCGGCACCGGAATGATCGCTGTCACCGGCAACAGCGCGATCGACGGTGGTGCAACGCTGAACACCAGTTTCGTCACGATCGAAAGCGGCGCAACGCTGGCGCTCGACAATGTGATCGTGTCCGGCACGTCGATCGTAGATAGCGGTATTTTGAAGGTCAACCTTGGCAAGAAGCTGACGCTGAACGGCGCGAGCGTCACCGGCGGCCAGCTTAACGTGCTCGGTACACTGGCCTCGTCCGGTGCCAACACAGTCACCAATGCGTCAATTACCAACAGCGGCCTGATCGAGGCGATCGGCGGCGTGTTGACGCTCGCCGCAACGACCTCGGCCGCCATTGCCAATGCCGGCACCCTCCGCGCCAACGGCGCCGAGCTCGACATCGACCACCAGTTCGTCACCAACACCGGCACGCTGGCCGCGATCAACGGCGGCGCGCTGAAGCTGACCGCACTGACGGTGACCAACACCGGCGGCACCGTATCGGTCGCATCGGGCTCCACGCTCGATCTCGCCGGTGCGACCATCAACGGCGGTACGCTGACGATCGCGGGCACGCTGGAATCCACCGGCGTGAGCGCGGTCGACGGCGCCGATCTCAACAACACCGGCACGATCACCGTCACCAGCGGCACGCTGACGATTGATCCCGGCCTGCTTCATGCCATCACCAATCTAGGCCTGATCGAGGCAGCGGGCGGGGGCATCCTCAAGCTCGCGACCGCGACCGTCAGCAATGCCGGCGGCACGATCGCGGTCGACGGCGCCTCGAAGCTCTATCTCACCGACGTGTCGATCAACGGCGGCACCCTGAGCAATGCCGGTCACCTCTATGGCGTCTCTGGCAGCAGCACCATCACGGGCGCGGTTACCAACACCGGCACGATCGAGGTGCAGGCCGGCACGCTGAATCTTGCTGGCGGCATCACCGGTGTCGGGACGCTGGTTGTCGAGGACGGCGCGACGCTCGAGCTGGGCGGCGCGGATGCGCAGACCGTCACCTTCGCCGGCGGCGTCGATACGCTCAAGCTCGACGCCACGAGCCATGATTTCACCGGCACTATCACGGGGCAGGCCTCGACCGGCGGCACCTTCACCGTCACCGGTGATGGTGACATCAATTCGTCGCTGGGCGACGCGTTCGACTTCACCGCATCTGGCGGAACCAGTGGCAATCGCGCCAACATCGTTCTAACGCCCACCGGCGCTCTGACGGGCGCGGCCAACGGGCTCGTCGTCACCCAGAACGGCGCCGGCGATATCTCGCTGACGGCGACCAAGGACATCACGGGAGGCGCCGGCAACGGCATCACGCTGCGCAACAGTGCGACAGGATCCGGCGACATCACCGTCAACAATCTCACCGGCAAGGCGACGGGCTCCGGCGCGAATTCGGTCGGCGTTCTCGTCGAGAATTTGAACGCCGGCAATGGCGGCGACATCTCGATCACCCAGCTCGGCGGTGCCGTTGGCGGCGCGTTTGGTATCGATGCAGGAACGCTGGGCAACGGCGACATCGACATCGACGCCGGCGGCTCGATCACCGGCGGCTCCATCTACGGCATCCGGACGCGGAGCTATGGCAGTGGCAGCCAGACCGTCACGACCGGGGCCGGCAGCGTGGTTACTTCGGGCAGCTCGGGTGTCGTCGCCGTCAATCGCGCGACGTCGATCGACGGCGCGGCCGAGAACAGCATCACGATCACCGCCTACGGAACGATCTATTCCGGCAGCGGCCCGAACCTGGCCGGCAATGCCCCGGCCGGCATCGAAGCCGGCTACACCGGCGCCACCACCGGCACCCACGCCAACATCGGCGTCAACGGCACGGTGATCGTCAACAACCATGCCAACATCACCGCTGCGGCCGGTTACGGCATCAACGCCTTTAGTTACGGGAACGGCGATGTCACGGTGAACAGCTTCGCCGGGACGACGATCTCCGTGTCCGGGGCGCAGAGTATGGGAATCAACGCCGCAGCGTTGAGCGGCGGCACCGGTGACGTCACGGTCACGCTCGGCGAGAATGTCACGATCTCGGGAGCGGCGAGCTACGGCATCAGAGCCCACAGTCTCGATCAGGGCGACATCAGCGTCACCTTGGCGAATGGCGACAGCATCACCTCCGGCAGCTCCGGCATCGTGGCCGTCAATTTCGCGACGGCCATTGCCGCCGGCAGTGCGAGCACGATCTCCGTCGAGGCGCACGGTACGATTCATTCCGGCACCACGCTCAACAACGACGGCACCACGCCGGGCGCGATCATCGCCGGCTACAAGCCGGGCGGCGTCGGCGCTTTCTCCGAAGCGGTCAACGGCGACGTTACCGTCACGAGCGATGCAACGATCACGGCGGACGCCGGCTATGGCATCGAGGCGTTCACCTGGGGTGTCGGCGACATCACGGTCACGACCGGCCAGAATTCACAGATCTCCGCCGCCGGCACCGCGATCGCGGCGTTCGATCATGGTGGCGGCGACGTCAGCATCACCAATAGCGGTTCGGTCACCGGGGCGGTCGGCGTGGCTGCCCTCGCCACCGGCGCCGGCGACGTCACCATCGTCAATCATGGCGACATCGGCAGCACGAGCCTCGCTGGCATCAGCGTCACGCAAAACGCGGCCGGCGCGACCGGCTCAACCCACATCACCAATTCCGGCTCGATCTCGGCTCCCACCGGTCACGCGGCGATCTACATCCAGGGGAATGCGACCGGCACGGTGACGATCGACAATTCCGGCACGATCGGTCCTGCGCTTGCATCCAGCGTGACCTCGACGACCTACGCAATCGTCGAGACCGGCGGCGCCATCACGATCAACAACTCCGGCGACATCAACGGCAACATCTCCGTCGCCACGGCCACCTTCAACAATGAGGCGGGCGGCATCTGGACCGTCTCAGGCACCAGCGTGTTCGGCAACCTGTCGTCGATCGTCAACGAGGGTGATATCGACCTGCTCAATGGGGCCTCGATTTCCGGGAGCGGCCTGAGCATTGCGAACTACCACGAGATCGACAGTTGGGGCACGGCGACGATCTCCGGCGCCATCACCAATGCCGGTACGATCGAGGTCAACGACGGGAGCCTGACGCTGTTCGGCTCGCTGTCCGGCGCGGGGTCGGTGACCGTCGATGCCGGCGCGCTCCTGAAGCTCGAGGGCACGGTCACGCAAACGGTCACGCTCGCCGGTGATGGCGCCGCGCTTCAGATCGACACGTCGTCCTTTGGCGGATCGATCGCGGGGCTGTCCGCGACCGACACGATCGACCTGTCCACGATCACGTACGGTCTCGGCACCAGTGCGGTCTATGTTGCCAATGCCGATCCTGCGACCGGAGGCGTGCTGACGGTCACCGACGCCGATGGCAACCACATCGATCTGAAGCTGACCGGTGCCGACTACAGCAACGCCCATTTCGCCGGCAGCAGCGACGGCCATGGCGGCACCCTGATCACGTTCAACGCGGATGACGATGCACCGGTCTTCACCGCGGCCGAGGCCTCGCCGAGCGTGAACTTCTCCGAGCTCGAGAGCACCACCGGCTCCTCCGCGCTCGACCCGGTGTCGGGCGGGACCGGCACGATCCATTTCAAGGACATCGACCTCACCGATCGTCCGACGGTGACGAACGTCGCGTATGCTCTGACCTGGCTCGACACCGACCACACCACGCAGCTGACGCTGTCGCCGGACGAAATCACCGCGTTGGAGCAGGCGCTGACGCTTTCTGCGACCGGCAACAAGAACAACGGCGCGATCGGCTGGAGCTATTCGATCGCCGACAGCGCCCTGGATTTCCTCGGCGAGGGCCAGACCGTGACGGTGGTCTCCACCATCACGCTGGCGGATCATCAGGGCAAGACCGATACGGCCGCGGTGACAGTCACCATCACCGGCAAGAACGACGCGCCGGTGATCACGGTCGCAAGCGGCGACAGCTCCGGCGCGGACCTGGACGAGACCAATGGGGGGCTGGACAAGACCGGCACGCTGACATTGTCCGATGCGGACGCCACCGATCACGTGAGCGTCGCGCGCGATCACGTCTCGGTTTATCTTGACGGTGTGTTGCAGACCGATGACGTCGGTGGGCTGTCGAACACCGATCTGGTGAACTATTTGAGCGTTCAGTCCGGCGACATCCTCAACGGCACCGCCACCCACGCGCAGTTCACCTGGACCTTCAACTCGCAGGGGCAGGCCTTCGACTTCCTCGCCGCCGGCCAGACGCTGTCGCTGCAATACACGATCGTTCCGTCGGATGCCGGTAGCGCCGGCGCCAGCAGCACCGTCACGATCGACATCGCGGGCAGCAACGACGCGCCGACGCTCGATGATGCGACGTTGGCTTCCATCTCCGGCAACGACGGTGATCCGAGCGGAGCTGCGATCAGCAGCCTGTTCACGGACAAGTTCCACGACGCCGACACCGGTGCGACATTCAAAGCCGTCGCGGTGACCTCCGATGCCGCCACCGCAGCGCAGGGCGTCTGGCAGTACGAACTCGCCGGCACGGATCAATGGGTCGATATCGGGTCGGTCAGCGACACGACCGCTCTGGTGCTCGGCCCCGACACGCTGATCCGGTTCGTGCCGGCCAACGGCTTTTCCGGGACGCCGGGCGCGCTGGGAGTCCACGCGCTCGACGACACCTATACCGGCGCCATCACGACTGATTTGTCGATCGCGACGATCGATCTTTCGCTGACCGGCACCGGCGGTGAGACACCGGTCTCACAGGATCTCACCACCATCGGCACGGAAGTGACTGCTCCCGCCGACGGTCCCGTGATCAACACTGAGAGCTTCCAGGTCGAGCATATCATCGAGAACAACTCCGACATCATCACCGATCTCATGGTTACCGGCTCAGCGGACCACGAATTCACCGTGACCATGTCGACTGCGCATCCAGGTCTTAGTCAGGTGGACTTCTATCCGGCCTCGGGCTCACTCGAGGAGATCAACCTGGGTTTCGAGACCGGTGCGACCTACAATCCGACAGGGGCCACCTCCGATCCCGCAGCGCAGCCGCCGGACATCGAGCAGATCACGCTGACGGTGACGGACCAGATCACGGGCCTGTCCGACACCGTGAACTTCATCTTCAACGAGGCGGGCGACACCGGCCTGGGCGTCACCCTGGAAGGCACCGACGGCAAGGACGTCATCTTCGCGACCGATACGAACAGCACGCTGACCGGTGGCCAGGCCAAGGATCAGTTCGTGTTCGCGCCGGGCTTGTTGTATGACGGCAACGGGCAACCCGTCACCGATTTCTCCCACACCATCACCGATTTCACGGTGGGTCTCGACAAGATCGACCTGCGGCAGTTCTCGGACGTGGGCTGCAAGAGCGACCTCGCCATCGTCCAGCAGCAAAATGGCGACACCCTGATCACCTGGAATCAGGAGGTCTCGCAGCAATCCGGACCGGTACTGGAGCACGAGTCGCTTCTGCTCAAGAACGTGGTTGCCGCAAATCTTCAGGCCAGCGATTTCATCTTCGGCACGCATGTTACGTGAGGACGTGTGGGCTCTATCGGCCAATAGGCCCGTAGCTTGACGCGACAAAAAAATTCATCGTCTACCACCGTCAGGGAATAGCCAATCGCGGGCCGAGGCTCCATGATCGGTGCGCCCGGCGTGGTGCTGGGCGGGAAGTTCGGCTCGCATGAAACGTCTGAAGATCCTGCAGCGGTGGTTTGCGCGGAAGCTCGGCTTTGCGCGGCTGATGTGCCTTGCTCTGCTGGTTCTGTTCGCCGTCGCGCGCCTCTGGGATCCGCCGCCGATCCAGGAATTGCGGCTGCGTACCTTCGACATGTTCCAGCTGATCGATCCCAGGCACAAGACGGCGCGGCCGGTCACCATCGTCGACATCGACGACAAGAGTCTCGCCAAGCTCGGGCAATGGCCGTGGCCGCGGACGCGGATTGCCGATCTGATCCAAAACCTCAGCAACAACGGCGCGGTGGCGATCGGCTTCGACGTGGTGTTTTCGGAGCCCGACCGGCTCAATCCGGATCTGGTGGCGGGCCAGATGCGTTATCTCGACGATGCCACGCGCGCCAAGCTGCGCGAGCTGCCGACCAACGACCAGATCCTCGCCGAGGCGATCAAGCGCTCGCGCGTGGTGCTGGGCGAGACGGGTCTGCCCGACGTCCTGGCCGAACCCGACAAGTCACTTCCGCTGACGGGCGTGGCGACGGTCGGGGAGGAGGGCGCCGAACGCTTCCTGTTCGAATTTCCAGGCCTGCTGCGCAACGTGCCCGTGATCGAATTGGCGGCGGCCGGCCGCGGCCTGTTCTCAATCAGGAAAGAGCGCGATGGGTTCATCCGCCGCGTGCCGATGGTCATGCGTGCCCAAGGCAACATCATGCCATCGCTCAGCCTCGAGATCCTGCGCGTCGTCACGGGCACGCCGACGCTGCTGATCAGGACCGACAAGACTGGCGTGCGGGCCGTGCGCCTCAAGGGCGTCGAGATCCCCACTGACAAGAACGGCCAGTTCTGGGTGCACTACGCCCGCCGGGATCCCTCGATCTACGTCTCCGCGGCCGACGTGCTCGACAACAGCGTGTCGCCGAGCAAGTTCGCAGGCAAGCTGGTGCTGGTCGGGACCTCCGCGGCCGGGCTCAACGACATCAAGACGACGCCGGTGTCCGCGACCATGCCGGGTGTCGAGATCCATGCCCAGGTGCTGGAGAGCGTGCTCAGCGGCGCGGCGATCTCGCAGCCGAACTACGCACTCGGCATCGAGCTGATCGCGGCGCTGGTGATCGGTCTGCTCGTCATCATCTTCACGCCGAATCTCGGCCCCGTCCGCCTGGTGCTCGCGGGTGGGGCTTTCGCCGCCATCCTGGTCGGCGTCTCCTGGTTCTTCTACGCGCAGCACCGCCAACTCATCGACTTCACCTATCCGCTGTTGTCGACCACCGCGGTCTATCTGACGCTGATCTTCGCCAGCTTCGTGCGCGAGCAGCGCCAGCGCGTGCAGATCCGCGGGCAATTCGCGCAATACATATCGCCGGTGCTGGTCGAGCAGCTGGCGCAGTCGCCGGAAAAGCTCGTGCTCGGCGGCGAGGAGCGCGAGATGACGATCATGTTCTCCGACGTGCGCGGCTTCACCACGATCTCGGAGAGCTACAAGCACGATCCGCAAGGGCTGATTGCGCTGATGAACCGCTTCCTGACGCCGCTGACCGACGTCATCATCGAGCGCAAGGGTTATATCGACAAGTACATGGGCGACGCCATCATGGCGTTCTGGAACGCGCCGCTCGACGATGCCGAGCACGAGATCAACGCCTGCGAAGCCGCGATCCAGATGCTCGAGCAGATCGACGAGGTCAACAAGGAGCGCGAGCAGGAGGCCGCCGACGGCGGCCACGTCTACATCCCGCTGAACGTGGGCATCGGTCTCAACACCGGCATCGGCGTGGTCGGCAACATGGGGTCCGACCTGAAGAAGAACTATTCGGTGCTCGGCGACAGCGTGAACCTGGCCTCCCGCCTGGAGGGCCAGTCGAAGGCATACGGCTTTCCGATCATCGTGGGCTCGCGCACCGCGCTCGCCGTCAAGGAGAGGTTCGCGATCCTCGAGCTCGACTTCATCATGGTCAAGGGCAAAACCGAGCCGGAAGTGATCTACGCCATCGCCGGCCGCGAGGACGTGATGCATTCGGCCGCGTTCCAGCGCCTGCGCAACATCACCATCGAGATGCTCGGCTGCTACCGCAGCCGCGACTGGCAGGGCGCGCTGGACGCGATCGAGCGCGGCCGTCGAAGCGAGGACGCCGACACGCTGGAGAAGCTGTTCAGGCTTTACGAGGCGCGGATCAAGGATTTCCAGATCAATCCGCCGCCGGAGGGCTGGACCGGCGCCTATGCCCTGCTGACCAAGTAGTCGGCACGGTCCCCGCTCGCGTTGGGTGGGCAAAACACAGCATGCCTACCATATGCAGGTGCATCGAGGTAAGTATGGCGGTGGGACGGCGCTTGGCGCCTCTGCCCAACCAAAGAAAAAAGGCGAGCTGAGTGATGGACGCACAAGTGGAACAAAACGACCGCATCGGCGTGCTCGAAGAGCTCCTCAACGAGCGCTACTCCGTTCGCGCATTTCTCCCCCAGCAGGTCGATCGCGCCACCATCGAGCACGTGCTGGCAACTGCGCAGCGCACGGCGTCCTGGTGCAACAGCCAGCCCTGGCAGGTCATCATCGCCAGCGGCGAGGCCAAGGAGCGCTTTCGCAAGGCGATCTACGCCGAGGCCTCGAAGGGCCTCGGCGATGACTTCGATTTCACGCCGCCGCGCGAATATGTCGGCGTCTATCTCGATCGCCGCCGCGAGAGCGGCTTTCAGCTCTACAACACGCTCGGCATCGCCCGCGGCGACAAGGCGGCCTACGCCAAGCAGGCGCTGGAGAACTACAATTTCTTCGGCGCGCCGCACGTCGCCATCATCCACACCAACGAGCCGCTCGGCATCTACGGTGCGATCGATTGCGGCGCCTATGTCTCCAATTTCATGCTGGCGGCGCAGGCGCTCGGGCTCGGCACCATTCCGCAGGCCGCGCTGGCGCGACATTCCGGCCTGATCCGCCGCCACTTCGATCTGCCCGACGACCGCCGCGTCGTCTGCGGCATCTCGTTCGGCTATGCGGACCACGCGCACAAGGTCAACAGCTACCGCACCTCGCGGGCGAGCGTGGCTGAGACCGTGACCTTCGTGGAGTGAGCCCGACGCCATGGCCGTCAGACGCGCACGCGAAGACGACCGTGGAAACGGCCGTCTTCCTCTCGTCCAGGTCCGATTGACTGCCGGCGGTCAGCCGCCGCTGCCGCCGATCACGGCGCGCACGGTCTCGTCGGGTCCGAAATCCTCGGCGCCGTCGACATACAGCAGTGCGGCGAGCTTCGAGCGGGCGCGGTTCACGCGGCTCTTGATGGTGCCGACCGCGCAGCCGCAGATCGAGGCCGCGTCCTCATAGGAGAAGCCGGATGCGCCGACCAGGATCAAGGCTTCGCGCTGGTCCTGCGGAAGCTTGTCGAGCGCGGTGCGAAACTCCTCGAATTCGAGATGCGCGTTCTGCGAGGGCTGGGTCTTCAGCGTCTTGGCGTAGTTGCCCTCGGCATCCTCGACCTCGCGCCGCCGCTTGCGATAGTCGGACCGGAACAGGTTGCGCAGGATCGTGAACAGCCAAGCCGGCAGGTTGGAGCCGGGCTGGAACGAGTCGATGTTGGCGAGCGCGCGCAGCAGCGTCTCCTGGACCAAATCGTCGGCGCGGTCTGCATTGCCGCTGAGCGAGATGGCGAAGGCGCGCAGACTGGGCACGGCCGCCAAGATGTCGTTACGCAGGGAGTCCGTGAGAGGCATTAATCCCTCCCATTGTTGTTGTCGTTGGATCCGCCCTCATTTTCCACGTGGGGTGACGCTCCCGGCGCATCAAGCTTCTTGATCAGTTCTGCGAACCGATCCGGAACCCCTTGTCGTACGACATCGTCGTACATGGCGCGCAACTGGTGCCCGATCCGGGATTGAATCTCCGGAGTCAGGCCTCCCTTGCCGGGGGTCGTGCTTCTGCTGGCTTGAGACTTGAGATCTTTCATGACCTGTTCCACGTTTCCCCGAGTTAAGTGACTGTAAAATAGAGAAGTTTTCTCAACCGGGCGCCGTTCCCTGGATAGGCACAATTCCAGCTGCGCCAAAAAGTTCCCAGCTCGGCGGAACTTTTGTTGGGGTGAGGCGTAGACACCCCAGCAGGGGAACCTGGGCCCCCCGCGTGATGCCTGACCTCAGGATTCGACCTCAAGGTTGGCCCGAAGACGAATGGAGTGGGGATGTCCCGTTCACAGGTAGTTGCTGAACACTTGCCGCTATTGCGCCGGTACGCGCGGGCTCTGACAGGCAGCCAGGCCTCCGGTGACGCCTATGTCGCCGCCATGCTGGAAGCCATGCTGGGCGATCCGTCGGTGCTCGACGAGAGCCACGGGCCCCGGGCCGGCCTGTTCCGGCTATTCACCCAGATCTGGAATTCGGTTGCCATCAACGACGATGCCGAGGTGACGACGCTGCCGATGCCGCCGGAACGGCGGCTGTCGAACATCACCCCGCTGCCGCGCCAGGCCTTCCTGCTGCTCTCGCTCGAGGGCTTTTCGGAAGAGGAAGTCGCCTTCATTCTCGGCACCGATGTCGCCGAGACGCGCCGTCTTGCGGACGCAGCCGGACGCGAGATGGCCGCCGAGATTGCCACCGACGTGCTGATCATCGAGGACGAGACCTTCATCGCCATGGACCTCGAGAGCCTCGTGAAGAATCTCGGCCACAACGTCGTCGGCGTCGCGCGCACCCATGCCGATGCTGTGGCGCTGGCCAAGAACAGGCGGCCCGGCCTGATCCTTGCCGATATCCAGCTTGCCGACGGCTCGTCGGGCCTGGACGCCGTCAACGAGCTGCTGCGCACCTTCGAGGTGCCGGTGGTGTTCATCACCGCCTATCCGGAGCGCTTCCTCACCGGCGAACGCCCCGAGCCGGCGTTCCTGATCTCGAAGCCGTTCCAGCCCGCGATGGTATCGGCGGTGGCGAGCCAGGCCCTGTTCTTCCAGCGCAATTCGCGCAATCGCACGCCGAAGGCGCCGGCGGCGTAATAAGGCGTCTGCTGCCTACCCAATAGCGAAGTCCGGCGTGCCGCAAGGCACGCCGGATTTTTTCATGCCACAGGCCCGCTTGACGGGTGAGGAATTGGACGACCATACCTCGTGCAGCAGCTGCTCGTGCGGCAGCGCCAATCGGAGATCTGCCATGGACCAGCAACTCCTCGACCGCCTCGCCATCCGCGACCTCGTCGAGAACTGGGCGGTGTGGCGCGACGCCGGCGACTGGGAGCGCTTTGCCACGGTCTGGCACGAAGAGGGCTGGATGTCCGCGACCTGGTTTCAGGGGCCGGCGCGGGATTTCATGCGCGTCAGCCAGGAGGGTTTTGCCAAGGGCGTGCGCATCCTGCATTTCCTCGGCGGCACCAGCATCGATCTCGCGGGTGCGCGGGCCATCGCGCAGACCAAGATGACGATTTCCCAGCGCGGCCTCGTGCACGACGTGCTCTGCGACGTCGTTTGCACCGGACGCTTCTGCGATTTCCTGGAGAAGCGGCACGACCGATCAGGTCTCGGCAAATGGGGCATCGTCCGCCGCCAGCCGATCTATGAGAAGGATCGGATCGATCCGGTCGATCCCGCCGCGACACTCCGCCTCGACCAGACAGCGCTCGATGCGCTCCCCGAAGGCTACCGCCACCTCGCCTACATGCAGGAGCTGATCGGCTACAAGGTCAAGCGCGACATGCCGGGGCTCACCGGCGCTGAGGTCGAGAAGCTCTATGGCGAGGGCCGGGAGTGGCTGGCAGGAACGGCGAAGTAGACAGCAAACAAAAGTAAGGCGCGACTGGCATCACCACAGTCGCGCCCTACGTCGCCGGCTTATGGGGCAGGGGGGAATAGCCGGCTGCTGAGACGACTCCTGTGCGCGAAAGTCGTTCCACGCGTTGCGAAATATTTTGCCGGTCTGCAGCCTTTTTCGCACACGGTTAAGTGATCGTAGCGGCCAAGAACCCCCGATCCTGCGGCGGCGTTGTTCCCGTGACCGCCATGGGGCGAGGGATCGACGGCCATGTCACAGATTCAAAAGGTTTTTTTGAGCGCGATCGCGGTCGTTGCAACGCTCGGCGCCGTGCAATTGGCCTCCGGCCACGACCTCGCGGACCGCTGGCAGGCGGTCGCCGACATTCCCAGCCACAGCTCCAACGCCGTCCCGGTCCACAACGTCAACCGAACTGCCAAGGCAGACCGCCTCGCCGAGATCAAGCCGGCAGCCGTTCCCACCCGCACGGTGTCGATGCGGCTGAACGACCTTGCCGATACCTCGGTTCTGCTGCGGGTTCCGGCGGTCATCGAGGCCGGCAATGCCAAGACCCCGGTCTTGCTCCAGAACCAGAAGAAGCCTCGCAACAAGCCGACGATCGCCTGTGAGCCCATGGTCAGCTCGCTCACCGAGGTCGCAAGGCTGCTCCAGCCCGGCCGCTGCGTGACCTGACCCGCGCCAGGGTGGCTTGGCGGACCCAGACTTCACATCCTCTTGATCCGCCGTTGCCTCGCGCTATATCCGGGTTCCCTCACTTTTTGTTTGACCGGGTAAGCGCATGACGACGTCAGATACGGCTGTGCATACGCAGCCTTTCCAGGCCGAAGTTTCCGAACTGCTGCACCTGATGGTGCACTCCGTTTATTCGGAAACCGACATCTTCCTCCGCGAGCTCATCTCCAACGCCTCCGATGCCTGCGACAAGCTGCGCTACGAGGCCATCGCCAGTCCCGCCCTGCTGGCCGAGGGCGACGCACTCAAGATCCGCATCATCCCGAACAAGACGGCCAAGACGCTCACGATCGTCGACAACGGCATCGGCATGGAGCGGCAGGAGCTGATCGACCATCTCGGCACCATCGCCCGCTCCGGCACCAAGGCGTTCGTGTCCAAGCTGAAAGAGGCCAAGGACGGGCTCGGCCTGATCGGCCAGTTCGGCGTCGGTTTCTATTCCGCCTTCATGGTCGCCGAAAAAATCGTCGTGATCAGCCGCCGCGCCGGCGAGAGCGATGTCTGGACCTGGACGTCCTCCGGCGGCTCCGGCTTCGAGATCGCCCGTGCCAGCGACGAGGAGGCGGCGCGTGTGACGCGCGGCACCGAGATCATCCTGCACCTGAAGGACGACGCCAAGAAATATCTCGAAACCTACGAGATCGAGCGCATCGTCACCGCCTATTCCGACAACATCCTGTTCCCGATCGAGCTCGTGCCCGAACAAGGCGAGCCGCGCCAGATCAATTCGGCGAGCGCGTTGTGGCAGCGCTCCAAGTCGGAGCTGACGGCTGACGATTACAAGAAGGCGTATCAGCAGATCGCCTCCGCCTTCGACGATCCCGCGATGACGCTGCACTACCGCGCGGAAGGACGCTACTCCTACGCCGTGCTGCTGTTTTCGCCCTCGACCAAGCCGTTCGACTTGTTCGAGCCGAACCGCAAGGGCCGCGTGAAGCTCTACGTGCGGCGCGTCTTCATCACCGACGATGCCGACCTCTTGCCGGGGTACCTGCGCTTCATCCGCGGCGTGGTCGACAGCGAGGACCTTCCGCTCAACATTTCGCGCGAGATGCTCCAGAACAATCCGCAGCTGGCGCAGATCCGCAAAGCCGTGGCGACCCGGGTCGTGTCCGAGCTCGAAAGCCTCGCCGAGAAGGATCCGGAGAACTTTGCCAAGATCTGGGACGCCTTCGGCGCGGTGCTGAAGGAAGGCATCTACGAGGATTTCGAACGGCGCGAAAAGCTGCTGGCGCTGTCGCGCTTCACCACCACGTCGGGCGAGAAGCGGTCGCTGAAGCAGGTCGTCGCCGATTTCAAGCCGAACCAGACCGAGATCTATTATCTCGTCGGCGACAGCATCGAGCGGCTGAAGTCCAATCCGCGGCTGGAAGCTGCGACCGCGCGCGGCATCGAGGTGCTGCTGCTGTCGGATCCCGTCGACGCGTTCTGGACCTCGATGCCCTCGGAGTTCGAGGGCAAGCCGCTGAAGTCGCTGAGCCAGGGCGATCTCAATCTCGATTTGATCCCGCGTATCGATGACAAGGACGAGCCGAAGAAGGACGAGCCGGCTGCGGACGAGGCAGCCACCATCGCCGTGATCAAGGCCGCGCTCGGCGAACGCGTCAGCGACGTCAAGGCTTCGACCCGCCTCACCAGCTCGGCCTCCTGCCTCGTCGCCGACAGCCATGGCCCGAGCCGTGAGCTCGAGCGCATCTTGTCGCAGCAGAACCGCGGCATGAAGACCAAGCCGATCCTCGAGATCAATTTGCGTCATCCGTTGGTCACCGCGGTCTCCAAGGCACAGGCTGGCTCGATGGTCGTCGACGATCTCAGCCTGCTCCTGCTCGAACAGGCGCAGATCCTGGACGGCGAATTGCCGGAAGACCCGGCAGCGTTCGCGGCACGGCTGAACCGGCTCGTGTTGCAGGGGCTCGGCGGCTAGCGCTGCCTCGCAGCATCATTCCGACCGCGCTTCACCCGCGTTGTCAGATCGCTCGGCGCGCATCGCTTCTGGCGCTGCGCGTCCCGCTCACCTTGACGTCATCAGATCTCAGGAACAGTCGCGGATGACGAGATGTTGTGTCATATGAAGTGACGTCACCCATTCGAGGATTTCCCCATGCGCTTGTCATTCCTCACGCTTACCGCGATCTTCACGCTGCTGGGCGCAGCGGATGCCAGCGCGCAGCGATATGACCCGGCCTATCCCGTCTGCATGCACCGCTACGTCGGCGGCCCGAGTGGCGGGGGCGGTGACTATTTCGACTGCTCGTTTACCTCGTTGGAGCAGTGCCGCGCCACGGCGTCGGGCCTTGCCGCGACCTGCGACCTCAATCCGTATTACGCCTTCAACGAATCGCCGCCGCCGCGCCGGCGTTACAAGAAGGTGCACTAGGTAACCGAGCCAGGGCCAAAACCCAGGGGCATTCTGCATTCTTCGCTGTTTCGGCCTGGTCACACACGTCGGCGGCGCTGCCGGCGGGTGCGATCCTGGCTGCGCGCTGCCGACCGCGGTTAATCGCGTCCTAACCGGGTTTTACCTTGTCTCTTAACGCCTGGGTCAGGGCGCACGGGCTAAACTGCCGGAAACCGCAGACCGCCCGAAAGAGTGAACAATATGACCACCGGCGTCATCGAGCAGCCGAAAGCCGCGCGCGCACCGTCGGCTTCCAAGATCTGGTTGAGGGCGATCGAGCTCACCGCACGGATCGAAACGCTGCCGGGGCGCCTGTTCGCCGACGTCGTCGACGATTGGGCGCAGCGCCAGCCGAACCGCGTCGCTCTTGTGACGGACGAGGCAAGCCTCGATTACGAAAGCCTGTCGAAGAGGATCAACCGCTACGCGCGCTGGGCGAGCTCGGTCGGCCTTGCCAAGGGTGACACCGTCGCGCTGATCATGCCGAACGGCATCGACTATGTCGCGGCCTGGCTCGGCATCAGCCGTGTCGGCGGCGTGGTCGCGCTGATCAACACCAAGCTCGTCGGTCCATCGCTTGCGCACTGCCTCGATGTCGCAATGCCCTCGCAGGTCATCGTTGCGCATGAGCTGACGGGCATGTTGGACAGCGCGGCGCCTTATCTGAAGACGGAGGCAAGAGTCTGGACGCATGGCGATAGCCGCAGCGAACGTGCGATCGACGTCGCGCTTGCCGCTCTCGACGACGGCCCGCTTGCGCCCGACGAGCACAGTGACGTCACGATCGATGATCGTGCGTTGCTGATCTACACCTCCGGCACCACCGGCCTGCCGAAAGCGGCCAGCATCAGCCACCGCCGCATCCTCAATTGGGGCTTCTGGTTCGCCGGCCTCACCGGCGCGACGCCGCAGGATCGGCTCTACGATTGTCTGCCGCTGTTCCATTCGGTCGGCGGCATCGTTGCGCCGTGCAGCATGCTGGCCGCCGGCGGCTCGGTGGTGATCGCGGAAAAATTCTCGGCTTCGCATTTCTGGTCCGACATCGTCCGGCACGACTGCACGTTGTTTCAATATATCGGCGAGCTCTGTCGCTATCTGCTGAAGGCCGCGCCCTCCGAATACGAGAATCGGCACCGCCTGCGGCTGGCCTGTGGCAACGGCCTGCGCGGCGACATCTGGGAGGATTTCCAGGCGCGTTTCGCCATTCCGCGCATCCTTGAATTCTACGCCGCGACCGAAGGCAATTTCTCGCTGTTCAACGTCGAGGGCCAGCCGGGCGCGATCGGCCGCATCCCGCCGCTGCTCGCGCACCGCTTTCCTGCCAGTCTCGTCAAGCTCGACCCCGATAGCGGCGCGCCGCTGCGTAATGACGAGGGCTTCTGCATCGCCTGCAGCCGCGGCGAGGCCGGCGAAGCCATCGGCCGCATCGGCACCGCGGACGAGGGCGGTGGGCGCTTCGAGGGCTACACCGATGCCGGCGAGACCGAGAAGAAGATCCTGCGCGACGTCTTCGCCAAAGGCGATGCGTGGTTCCGCACCGGCGATCTGATGCGGATGGACGACAAGGGATTCTTCCATTTCGTCGATCGTATCGGCGACACGTTCCGCTGGAAGGGCGAGAATGTCGCGACCTCGGAGGTGAACGACGCCGTGCGCGATTTCACCGGCGTCGTCGATGCCACCACCTATGGCGTCAGCATTCCCGGCGCCGACGGCCGGGCCGGCATGAGCGCGATCGTCGCGAACGAGGGGTTTGACATCAGAGCGCTGCCCGCCCATCTCGCGCAGCGCCTGCCGACTTACGCCCGCCCGCTCTTCATCCGCATCTCGCGCGAGCTCGATGCCACCGAGACCTTCAAGCAAAAGAAGGGCGAGCTCGCCCGCGAGGGATTTGACCCGGCCGCGATCTCCGATCCGCTGTTCATGCTGGACCCGATATCCGGCGCCTATGTCGCGCTGGACGAGATGGCGTATGCGGCCATCTCGGACGGTACGATCAGGCTGTAGAGCCACCAAAATCGAGAGACAGGTCCAATTTTATCTGAATTGTCCAAGAAGCCATTTACTTCTGTCGGGTAAACAGACCGCCATGGGGAGGCGGGTCATCAAGAGCCGCCGCAACAACGAGATCGATAACAAAAGCGAGCCAGCCATGTCGGTAAGGTCAAAGGTCATTGAAGCGATCCAGCAGATCGCCAAGGAGCAGCACGTCACGCTTCCCGCCCTCTCGGACGATCTGTCCCTGCACGAGACGGGTTTTGACTCGCTCGCCTTCGCGATTCTGGTCGCGCGCCTCGAGGACGAAACCGGCATCGATCCCTTCACCATTTCCGAGGACGCCGCGTTCCCCGCCACGGTGGGCGATTTCGTGCGGGCCTACGAAAATGTCCCCGCGTGAGATCTTTGCGCTTCGCGACCATCTCGGCGCCGAGCTGAAAGGCCGCACCATCTCCGATGCGCACGATGTCGTGTCGCTGACCGACATCCTGTCGCATACGGTTCTGGGCGGCCGGCTGCACGAGCTGTCCGGCCGCGCCGTGCTGCTCAAGCTGTCGGACCAGCTCCGGTCCGGCCTTGCCATGATCGAGCTCGACGGCATCGCCCGCCGCATGCTGCTGTGTCCGCCGGACCTCAATCCGGCGCATCTCGATGCCTTGATCGCGGATGCCGGCATCGATGCCGTCGTCACCGACGAGCCCGATCGCTGGGCGGCGTCCGGCGTGCCGTTGGTCGTCACCGCGCAATTGCCGCTTCAGGCCGCCGCGTCGGCCAAGACCGAGCGCGCCACCGAATGGCTGATGCTCACCTCGGGCACCTCGGGCGTGCCAAAGATCGCCGGCCATACGCTGGAAGCGCTGACCGGGGCCATCGTCGCCGAAGGCCCCGCACGCGGACCTGCGCCGGTCTGGGCAACGTTCTACGACATCCGCCGCTATGGCGGACTGCAAATCTTTCTCCGCGCCATCCTCTCCGGCGGCTCGTTGGTGCTGTCCGATCCCCATGAGGCGCTCGCCGATCATGTCGTGCGGCTGAAGGCGCGCGGTGTCTCGCATATCTCCGGCACGCCCTCGCACTGGCGCAAGCTCCTGATGAGCGGCTCGGCCGCGCAATTCGCCCCGGCTTACGTCCGCCTCTCCGGCGAGATCGCCGACCAAGCCGTGCTCGACGGCCTGAAAGCGGCATTCCCCAATGCCTCCGTCGGCCATGCCTATGCCTCGACCGAGGCCGGCGTCGGCTTCGCCGTCAATGACGGGCTGGAAGGCTTTCCGGCCGACTATCTCGGCAACCGCAACGGCGTCGAGATGAAGGTCGTCGACGGCTCGCTGCGCATCCGCTCGGCGCGTACGGCCCATGCCTATATCGGCCGCAATGCGGCGTCGCTCACCGACGACGACGGGTTTGTCGACAGCGGCGACATCGTCGAGCTGCGCGGCGACCGCTATTATTTCGTCGGCCGCCGCGGCGGCATCATCAATATCGGCGGGCTGAAGGTCCACCCCGAGGAGATCGAGGCGGTGATCAACCGCCATCCGGATGTGCGGATGTCGCGCGCGAAGTCGCGCAAGAGCCCGATCACCGGCGGCATCGTCGTTGCGGACGTGATCCTCGCTGACGGCACTGATCCGGCTCGCGCGAAAGAGATCCGCGACCAGATCCTGGAGCTGTGCCGCACCCAGCTCGCATCTCACAAGGTGCCGGCGGTGCTCCGCTTCGTCGAGGTGCTCGACGTCACCCCGGCTGGAAAACTGGCGCGCACCGATGCATAAGAACGTTCTCGTCACCGGCGGTAGCCGTGGCATCGGTCTTGCGATCGGCAGACGCCTGGTCGGTGCCGGCTATAACGTGATCGCGGCGGCGCGGCGCGAGAGCGATGAGCTCAAGGCGGCGATTACCGAAGCGGACGGGCGCCTGCATTTCCGCGCCTGCGATCTTGCCGTGATCGATGCAATCCCGGCCTTCGCAAAGCTCGTGCGCGACGAGTTCGGTCCGATCTACGGCCTCGTCAACAATGCCGGTCTCGGCACCGAGGGCCTGCTCGCCACCATGCACAATTCAGAGATCGAGGCGCTGGTGCAGCTCAACGTGCTGTCGCCGATCATCCTCACCAAATTTGTGGCCCGGCAGATGATGGCCGACGGCACTGGGCGCATCATCAACATCTCCTCGATCATCGCGACGACAGGCTATAACGGTCTGTCCGTGTACGGCGCGACCAAGGCCGCCGCGACCGGCTTCACCCGCTCGCTCGCGCGCGAGGTCGGCAAGCTCGGCATCACCGTGAACGCGATCGCGCCGGGCTTCATCGACACCGAGCTCACCCACAATCTCTCCGAGGAAGGCCGGAAGCGCATTGCCGGCCGCAGCGCGCTGCGCCGTCTGCCGGAGACGGACGACGTCGCGCGCATGGTGGAATACCTTCTGGGCGAAGGCGGTCGCAACGTCACGGGCACCGTGTTCACGATCGACGCCGGGAATACGGCGTAAGCGGAACCCGGCTGCCACAATTGCGTTGATCGGGGGCAATGACAGCCAGCCGGAATTGGTCGTAGGATGCCTCGCAATCGATTGGGTTACGTCAATCGATCTGCCCTAATCGAAAGGGAGCAGTCGATGGCCACTTCAAACATGACCGCTTCGCGTGCGCCGCTGACGGAGCCAGTGCGCGTGAAGTCGGATGAGGTTCGCTGTCCGCCGATGTCGCATCAGAATTCCGGCGATCACGGCCACGAGATGTATCCGCAGCAATTCGTGCGTCTCATCGGCTGCCACGACGTCCCTGCATCCCAGCTGCGGAATCGCCAGGACGGAAAACTGCACTAGTCGCTCACGGCCGCTGCTTCGGCAGGTCGATTCGTTCGTGCGAAAATTCCGGCGGCCCTTCTGTGAGGCGGCGGATGCGGCGCTCGCGCTCGTCGGCCGGCAACGCAGGATCGAGCAGCGACTCGATCTCGTGCACTGCGATCTCTTCGATCCCGATGGCGTCCGATGCGATCGGGTGCGCCGGCGCAGAGTCCGGGAGCACCATTTTCAGGCCCAGCTCGATCAGCTTGCAGATCGCATCCGAGCGGGTCAGGCGGTGAGCTTCAGCCCAGGCATCGACGGCCTCGGTCAACCGTTCCGGCACCTTCACCGCGCTGATCGGGTCGACACCTGTGCGCCGGCGGACCGGAGAGGTGGAGTCCTTGCTGCTGAAGTCGGACACCTCGATTTTCCCATGCAACCCCTGGAGCCGACCGACGATAGCCGCTCTTCCCGGGTGGTCGTTTGATGCCGATCAATGATCCGGTCGCAACATTGCAACGCGGTCGCATCTTGTTGTCCGGGCCGGTTTCGGCCAAAGATCAAGAGGGAGCGCCGGCCAGCGAACCCGGATCGATCCTGCCACGTATCTTGTTTCGCAATCCAACCATCCGGCATCCCGATGAGCTCAGGCGAGTCCTTCTATGGCGGCATTCCCGTCTTCCGAGGCTTCACCAGCCTGATGGACCCTGCGCTCTATGCGCCGCTGCCGGACGACTGGAGCATCGGAGTTGCCGATATCGTCGATTCGACCAAGGCGATCGCCGCGCAGCGCTACAAGGCCGTGAACATGGCGGGCGCCGCCGTGATCGCGGCGGTGACCAATGCGCTGAAGGGACGGGAATTCCCCTTCGTGTTCGGCGGCGACGGCGCCAGCTTCGCGGTGGCGCCTGACGATGTCGAGCTTGCCCGCAAGGCGCTGGCTGCGACCGCGACCTGGGTGCGGGAAGACCTCGATCTGACCATGCGCGTCGCGTTGGTGCCGGTCCGCGTCATTCGCGCACAGGGCCTCGACGTGCGCGTCGCCCGGTTCGGACCGTCGGCCAACCTGTCCTATGCGATGTTTTCGGGCGGCGGGCTCGCCTGGGCCGACGCCGCGATGAAGCGCGGTGAGTTCGCTGTCGAGGAGGCGCCTGCCGGCACGCAGCCGGACCTCTCGGGCCTGTCGTGTCGTTTCGAGGTGATGCCGGCGGCGCGCGGCCTGATCCTGTCGGTGCTGGTGATGCCGGCGCGCGGCGTCGATCCGCAGGCCTTCCGCAAGGTGATCGAGGACATTATCCATCTCGTCGAGCGCAGCCCGGACGCCGGCCGCCCGGTGCCGCCGCAGGGGCCGCCGCTGAAATGGCCGCCGCAGGGCGTGGAATTCGAGGCCCGCACCAGGCGCGGGGGTCCGCTGCTCGCGCGCAGAGCCAGCGTGCTGGCCTATACGCTGTTCGTCTATCTCATCATGCGCTTCGACATCAAGATCGGTGGCTTCGTCCCCAGCCTCTACAAGCGCCAGGTCGTCGAGAACTCGGACTTCCGCAAATACGACGACGGCCTGCGTATGATTCTGGACTGCACGCCGCAGCTCGAACGCGCGTTGAATGATCGTCTCGCGGTCGCCGCGCGCGAGGGCGTCGTGCGCTACGGCCTCTACCAGCAGGACGCTGCGATGATGACCTGCTTTGCGCCGTCGGCGCTGCGCAGCGATCACGTCCATTTCATCGACGGCGCGCGCGGCGGCTATGCCTCGGCCGCGACGGCGTTGAAGGCGATGACGTGAAAGACTCTCGTGCCCCGGACGCAGCGCAGCACGTAGTGATGCGCTGCTGAGCCGGGGCCCATATCTCGGTGTCGTACCGTGTTGCTGTCTGGGTCCCGGCTCTGCGAAGCAGCGCTTTCGGCGCTGCATCGCGTCCGGGACACGAGAGAAGCTCACCGTCCCGCGCGCGTCCAGGTCTCACCGCCGCAGAGCGCGCCGACGCAGCCTTCGACTCGCAGCGCGTCCGCACCAGTCAGGTTGATGTTGCTCGCATAGGTGCTGCCGTCGTCGGCGTTGTAGATCTGGCCCGACCATTTGTTCGGTCCCGCCGGCTCCATGCCGCTGAACAACGGCAGGCCGATCATCGGACGCCTGGCGAGGGCGGGATTGGGATTCTTGCTGTCGGTGGCGGGCTGGCCGGTCGCGGTGTCCATGGGCTCGCGCAGCCAGACGATGTGGCCGCAGATGCCGCCGCCGCATTTGCTGATCTTGACGCGCGCATCGCCCGCCTGGGTGAGCCAGGTCCCTTCGGCGCTTTGCGCGTAGGCGGAAGGCGCGCCGATCAGCGCAGCCAGAATGACGGTGAGAGCGACGAATCTGAATATCATGGAGAGGAGCCCAGGATGGAGGCGCCTCCATAGCAGCAAATCGAGCGCGTGCAACGCCCGATGGAATCACATTTCTGAGCTTAGCTGCCTGCGCTTACTTGCCTGCGATCATTTGCCCCAGCGCGCAAAAGCGACCGAGGCCGCGGTCGACAGCCCAAACACGACCATGGCGCCGCCGACCAGCGCGAACAGGGTCCAGGCCGGAGCCTGCGCCGTCATCAGTCCGATGCCGCCGATCGCGACGATCAGAAGCCGTGCCGTGGAAGCGAGCACGGGGCCGCCGACGCGTGCGGCGCCTTGCGAAGAGAAGTAAAGCGACACGCCCATGCCGAAGAACACGAAGGCGGGACCGGCCCAGTGGAAATAGCTGTGCGCGGCGGCGGTGACGCCGGAATCCCGCGTGAACAGCCCGACCCACAGGGACGGCGCGAGCGCAACAATGAGGCCGATCAGGCCGACCGTCAGTCCAGAGGCCGCAGCCGCGGTCCAGGCCACACGCCGCGCGCGCTTCACATGTTCGGCGCCGATCGCCATGCCGACCATCGGCACCGAGGCGATGCCGAATGCGAAGGTGATCGGGATCAGCAGAAATTCCAGCCGCGAGCCGATGCCGTAGCCGGCCAGCATCTCGGTGCCGAAGGTCGCGAGGATCTTCGTGAAGATCAGGATGGTGAGGACGGTCTGGAGCGGCGACAGGCAGGCCACCGCGCCCACTTTGAGAATGTCCAGGAACATCGCGCGCTCGAAATGGAAGGCGCGGAGATTGAGCGGCAGCCGGCTGCGGCCGGACATGAGATACCAGAGCAAGAACAGCGCGGCGCAGCTGAACGCGATCAGCTGACCGCTTGCCACGCCCGGCATGCCGAATTGCGGCACGCCGAGCAGGCCGAGCCCCAGCGTGCCCCCGAGCACGATCTGGAGCACGCTCGCTCCGATCAGAATCATCGAAGGCAGGCGCATGTCGCCGGTGCCGCGGATCACCGAGGCCAGCGTGTTGACGAGCCAGATCGCGACCGCGCCGGAGAACAGCACCTGCGAATAGCCGCTGGCCTCCTCGAGCACGCGCTCCCGTCCGCCGAGCAGCGCGAAGAAGGAGCGGCCGAAGGCGAGCATCATCACCGTGAAGAACAGCCCGCCGCAAAGGCCGATGATGGCGGCATGCAGCGCCAGCGTCGCAGCGCGGTCGCGATCCCCTGCGCCGAGCGCGCGGCTGATCGCGGAGGAGACGCCGCCGCCCATCGCGCCGGCGCTCATCATCTGCGTCAGCATCGCGAACGGAAACACCAGCGCGATCGCGGCGAGCGGGATGGTGCCGAGCCGGCCGATATAGGAGGTCTCGGCCACCGCAACCAGCGTGCTGCCGACCATCGCGATCATGTTGGGGATCGCGAGCCGCAGCAGTGTCGGCAGGATCGGTGCGGTCAGCAGGCTGGCGATGGGGGAGGCGACCGGCGCAACCGGCGGGACGGCATCTAAAGGGGCGTCGATCGTCATGTGCCACGGTGCGGAATATTGAATGATGATCGACATATTATAGGGGCATGGGGCGGCCGGCGCAGCCCTGGCTCACGCAGGGCTCACCATGGCAGGCCGCATAGGTCGATGGTGCCCAGCGTCGGCGCGCGGACGATGTGGAAGACGTAAGGTTCCATGTAGGTGAACCGGATCCGCCCTTCCGGCTGCTCGCAATAGACCTCGCCGTTGAAGGGCAGCCAGCTCCGGGCCGCGTAGAAGGCGGCGTTGTGCGGCTCACAGAACAGCAGGGCGAAACGGACCGCCTCGTTGGCGCGGATCGTATGCACCGCCGCCTCGATTGCCATGGTTGCATAGCCGCGGCCGCGCCGGTCCTCGCGCGTGCAGACGCCGCCGATGCCGCCGACGTGAACCTTCTGTCCGTTCCAGGTGATGGTGCGGAAGTAGATGCCGACATGGCAGACGAGACCGTCCTCGGGCGTCTCGATCAGCACGCGGAGATCGGCATTGGCCCATTTGACGTGAGCCCAGGGCTTGCCCGCGATCATTTGCGGGCCCCAGACCGCCTGATGCAGCGGCTCGGCGATCGGCCACGAGGCGTCGCCGTTCAATATGTCGATCTCGATGCTCATGGCGTGGTCCTTCACAACTCCGCTTCGCGGCGCGTTTGTTCTATCTTAAGCGCCTCAAAGGCAATGATATTTTACGGCGAGCCGCAGCTCTGATCGACGGCGGCCGGTTGCGCTCAATTTGTGCATTCAGGCAAGGCGCGCGCCCGGTCACGCCTTTTCGCAAATTCTGAGGTATTTAATGGCGGCGGAACCTTCTATAAGGGGTGACCGTTAGAACTCGTTCCCCACCAGTTGCGGACAAGAAGCCATGACCTTTACGCTGCCCCCACTTCCTTACGCCTATGACGCCCTCGGCCAGTACATGTCGAAGGAGACGCTGGAATATCACCACGACAAGCATCATCAGGCCTACGTCACCAACGGCAACAACGCGCTCAAGGGGACCGAATGGGAAGGCAAGTCCCTTGAAGAGATCGTCAAGGGCTCATTCGGCAAGAACCCCGCGGTGTTCAACAATGCCGGCCAGCACTACAACCACATCCATTTCTGGAGCTGGATGAAACCCAATGGCGGCGGCACCAAGCTGCCGGGCAAGCTCGAGAAGAAGATCAACGAGGACCTTGGCGGCTTCGAGAAGTTCAAGGCGGACTTCCAGGCGGCCGGCGTCGGCCAGTTCGGATCCGGCTGGTGCTGGCTCCAGGTCAAGAACGGCAAGCTCGAGATCTCCAAGACCCCGAACGGCGAGAATCCGCTGGTGCACGGCGCCACCCCGATTCTCGGCTGCGACGTCTGGGAGCACTCCTACTACATCGACTATCGCAACCGCCGTCCCGATTATCTCAAGGCGTTCGTCGAGAACCTCGTGAACTGGGAATACGTGGAGTCCCTGTTCGAGAAGGCGTGAGGCTTCGGCCCGTCATCCCGGGGCGATGCGCAGCATCGAACCCGGGATCTCGAGATTCCGGGTTCGGCTCTTCGAGCCGCCCCGGAATGACGGAAGCAAAAGGCGGTCGCAGGCGCGGCCGCCTTTTTGCTGTGCGGAATTGCCCTGCGCGGCGCGCGCATGGGTCTGTCATCACACCGTTTGCATCGGGGGAACACCGCCCTTAATCAGGACGGGCATCACCCGCGAGCGACCCAGCCCGTTGTCAGAACCTTCCCTGAACCATCCGGCGCCTTCCGGCGACGCGGAATCCGAGCCGCGGCCGGGCCGGGTCCGCAAGCCGATCGGCTGGTCGACCATCATCATCGCAGCTCTGGTGGCGGTGAGCGCGGCACTGGTCTGGCGGCGGGACGGCACCGACGGCGTTCTGGACATTCTCACCCACGATCTCTCGCTGTTCTCGGGCATCCTGCCGCGCGTGCTCGCCGGCTGCCTGTTAGGGGCCTTCATCTCGGAAATCCTGCCGCACGAGAAAGTCTCGCGTTCGCTCGGGCCGAAATCCGGCCTGATGGGCCTGCTGATCGGCACGGCGTTCGGCGCAATTCTGCCCGGCGGGCCCTTCACCGCCTATCCGGTGGCGAGCGCATTGCTCGCGGTCGGCGCCGATTTCGGCGCAACCATTGCCATGGTCGTGAGCTGGACGCTGATCGGCTATGGCCGGGCGGTCGCCTGGGAAATCCCGATCATGGGCACCGATTTCACGCTGTGGCGAATCGTGATCTCGCTGCCGCTGCCGGTGCTCGCCGGCGCCCTCGGCCGCTTCGTCTACATCAGGCTCTATCCGAAGCCGCTCGCGAAGGATGACGAGAGTTGAGCGCAGCACTCCTGATCGACATCCTGCTGTGGGGCTCGGTGCTCGGCGTCGGGCTGATCGCCTATCGTCGTGGGCGCCCCGTGTTCGTGGCATCCTTGCGCGAAGGCACGATGGACTTCGTCAACATTGTGCCGCGGATTGCGCTTGGCGTGATCGGCTCCGGCTATATCGCTGCCATCATCCCGCAGGAGGTGATCACCGGCTGGCTCGGTCCGGATAGCGGCTGGCTGGGGGTCGCCACTGCCGTCGTCGCTGGCGCGGCCACGCCCGGAGGGCCCGTGATCGGCTTCTCCATCGGCACCGTGGCGCTGAAGTCGGGCGGCGGGGTGCCGCAGGTGGTGGCCTATGTCGTCGCCTGGGCGCTGTTCGCCTTCCAGCGGGTGATCTTGTGGGAAATCCCGTTCATGCCCGCCCGTTTCGTCTGGTTCCGCTGCGCCGTCTCGGTGCCGTTCCCATTCGTGGCAGCCGCCATCGCCATGGTGATTGGCAAGCCGTGAACCGCCGTGGACAGGCGTAATGTTATAATATAACGTCCGCAAATGGCTCCCGCCGCGTCCCACGCCCACCAGCACGACCATGCCCGTGGCCATTCCCACGGCCACGGGCATTCGCACGGCCACGACCATACCCACGCCCATGCCCACGATGCGGCCTCGCCGCATCCGGCCCAGGCTGCGCCCTGGTCGATCCTGCGCATGACCATGGCGGGCCGTCTCGCGGCCGCGCTCGCGGTCTGTGCCGTGCTGTGGGGCATCGTCTTGCTGGCGATGAGGTGACGATGGCAGCGCTGCACTTCCACAATCTCACGCTCGGCTACGACCGCCACCCCGCCGTGCATCATCTCAGCGGCGAGGTCGCGCCGGGCGCGCTAGTCGCGGTGATCGGCCCGAACGGCGCAGGCAAATCGACGCTGTTGCGCGGCATCGTCGGCATCCTCAAGCCGCTCGACGGGACGATCCATCTCGGCGGGCTCGATGCCCGCGACATCGCTTATCTGCCGCAAAGCGCGGAGATCGACCGCAGCTTCCCGATCTCGGTGTTCGATTTCGTCGGCACCGGGCTGTGGCGTGGCACAGGCCTGTTCGGCGGCATCGGCAAGGCCGCGCGCGACAAGATTCTCCAGGCGATTGGAGCCGTTGGCCTCAGCGGCTTCGAGAACCGCCCAATCGGCACGCTCTCCGGCGGCCAGATGCAGCGCGTGCTGTTCGCGCGTGTGCTGCTCCAGCATGCCCGCCTGATCGTGCTCGACGAGCCGTTCAACGCCATCGACGGCAAGACCACCGCTGATCTGCTCGCGCTGGTGAAGCGCTGGCATGGCGAGGGCCGCACCGTGCTCGCCGCCCTGCACGACATGGAGATGGTGCGCAACCACTTCACTGAGACGCTAGTGCTGGCGCGCGGCCCGGTCGCGTGGGGACCGACGGCGGAGGTGCTGACGCCGGAAAACCTGCTGGTCGCGATGCGGATGTGCGAGGCCTTCGACGACCGCGCCGCGGCCTGCGCGGCCGTTGAGATCGGCTCGCGGGCGGCCTGATATCCGATGCTCTATGACGCGCTGATCGGGCCGTTCACCGACTTCGAGTTCATGCGGCGGGCGCTGGCCGCGGTGATCGCGCTGGCGCTGGCGGGCGCGCCGATCGGCGTGTTCCTGATGCTGCGGCGGATGAGCCTCGTCGGCGACGCCATGGCGCATGCGATCCTGCCCGGCGCGGCCGTCGGTTTCCTGCTCTCCGGCCTCAATCTGTTCGCGATGACCGCCGGCGGCCTGATCGCCGGCTTTGCCGTCGCGATCCTCGCTGGTGTCGTCGCGCGCTCGACCGGGCTGAAGGAGGACGCCTCGCTCGCGACCTTCTATCTCGCTTCGCTGGCGCTCGGCGTCACCATCGTCTCGATCAAGGGCACCAATATCGACCTCCTGCACGTGCTGTTCGGCAACATCCTCGCGATGGACGATCAGACCCTGCTGGTGGTGGCCTTCAACGCCACGGTGACGCTGTTGGTGCTCGCAGTGATCTACCGCCCGCTGGTGATCGAGAGCGTCGATCCCCTGTTCCTGCGCACCGTGAGCCGGGCTGGCGGCCCGGCGCATCTCGCCTTCCTAGCCCTGGTCGTCATCAATCTCGTCAACGGCTTTCAGGCGCTCGGCACGCTGCTGGCGGTGGGCCTGATGATCCTGCCCGCCGGCATCGCAAGGTTCTGGTCGCGCGATCTCACCGCGATGATCTGCATCGCCGTCATTGCTGCCGCGGTGTCGGGCTATGCCGGCCTCGTGCTCTCGTTCCAGACCCGCGTGCCCTCGGGCCCGGCGATCATTCTGGTGGCGACGCTGCTCTACATCGTCTCTATCTTGTTCGGCCGCGTCGGCGGCATCGTCCGGCAGCTGTTTCCCGGCCGGCATCTGGAAGCATGACGATGCGGCTCATCCTGCTTTGTGCGCTGTTGCTGATCGTCTCGCCGCTTGAGGCCGCGGAGCGGCTCAACGTCGTCGCGAGCTTCTCGATCCTCGGCGATTTTGTCCGCAATGTCGGTGGTGACCGCATCAACCTGACGACGCTGGTCGGGCCTGACAGCGACGTCCACGTCTATACGCCGGCGCCAGCGGATGCGAAGCGGATCGCGGCGGCGAAGCTCGTCATCGTCAACGGGCTCGGGCTGGAGGGCTGGCTGCCGCGCCTCGTGCAATCCTCAGGGAGCAAGGCGCAGGTGGTCACCGCAAGCACCGGCATCGCGCCGTTGAAATTAGGTTCGGCCGCTGATCCCCACGCCTGGCAGTCCATCCCGAACGCCAAGATCTACGTCACCGACATTGCCAGCGCACTGGCCGCAGCCGCTCCTGACGACGCGGAGTTCTTCCGCGGCCAGGCCAAGGCCTATCTGGAAAAGCTCGAAACACTGGACCGCGAGGTCCGCGACGCCGTCGCAAAAATCCCGCCGGAGCGGCGCAAGGTGATCTCCACCCACGACGCCTTCGGCTATTTTTCCGCCGAATACGGTATACAGTTCATCGCGCCCCTGGGCGTCTCCACGGAAACCGAGCCAAGCGCGCGCGATATCGCAGCCATCATCGGCCAGATCAAGGCCCAGAAAATCCCGGCCGTGTTCCTGGAGAATATCAGCGATGATCGCCTGATCCGGCGGATCGCGGCCGAGACCGGCGTCAGGGTCGGTGGGACCCTGATTTCGGACGGTTTGACCGGCGAAAAGGGGCCTGCACCCACTTACATTGACATGGTCAGGCACAATATAAAGGCCCTGACCAGCGCGCTTGACCATTAGGGCAGGGGCCACCCCGCCTCGCGTCGCGCGAAAAAGCCTTGTAGTCCGGAGTTGTTATGTCTGACGCGACCTCCCAGAAGATTCCCGTGACCGTGCTGACCGGCTATCTCGGTGCCGGCAAGACCACGCTGCTCAACCGCATCCTGTCGGAGAACCACGGCAAGAAATACGCCGTCATCGTCAACGAATTCGGCGAGATCGGCATCGACAACGACCTCATCATCGGCGCCGACGAGGAAGTATTCGAGATGAACAACGGCTGCATCTGCTGCACCGTGCGCGGCGACCTCGTCCGCATCATGGACGGCCTGATGAAGCGGAAAGGCAAGTTCGACGCCATCATCGTCGAGACCACGGGTCTTGCCGATCCGGCGCCGGTCGCGCAGACCTTCTTCGTCGATGAGGACGTGCAGAAGAACGCGCGGCTCGATGCGGTCGTGACGGTCGCCGACGCCAAATGGCTGTCCGATCGGCTCAAGGACGCACCCGAGGCCAAGAACCAGATCGCCTTTGCCGACGTCATCGTTCTGAACAAGACCGACCTCGTCAATAAGGGCGAGCTCGCCGAGGTCGAGGCCCGTATCCGCGGTATCAATCCTTACGCGAAGCTCCATCGCACGGAGCGCTGCGCGGTGGCGCTGGCCGACGTGCTCGATCGCGGCGCCTTCGACCTCGACCGCATCCTCGACATCGAGCCGGATTTCCTGGAGGCCGACGATCATGACCACGACCATGATCATCACCATCATCACGGCCACGATCACCATCACCACCATGATCACGGCCACGGCTTGAAGCACTATCACGACGAAGAGATGCAGTCGCTCTCGCTCAAGACCGATAAACCGCTCGATCCCAACGTGTTCATGCCCTGGCTGCAGAACCTGGTGCAGGTCGAGGGCGGCAAGATCCTGCGCTCCAAAGGCATCCTCGCCTTCCACGACGACGACGACCGCTACGTCTTCCAGGGCGTCCACATGATGCTGGAGGGCAACCACCAGCGGAAGTGGAACGAGGGCGAGCCGCGCGAGAGCCGCCTCGTCTTCATCGGCCGCGAATTGCCCGAAGAGGCGATCCGCAAGGGTTTTGAGAGCTGCATCGTCTCGTGATGAAAGAGTTTACGCCGGCCCCCGATTCCGCTTCGATCGTCTCCGTCACCGACCGCGTCAAGCCCGTTGCGCTCGGCATGGCCGTTACGTCCGTGCATTTCCTGGCCGATCGCGCCGCCTTCGTCGGCGGCGAGGAGAACGTCAAGCTCGTCGACGCGAAGGGTGAAATCACGACGGTCGCCGTGCACAGCGGCGGCATTCTCTCCACCGCTTCGGACGGCAAGCGCCTCGTGATGGGTGGCGACGACGGCAAGGTTGTCTCGCTCGACGCCAAGGTCGAGGTGACGCTGCTCGCCACCGACCCGAAGCGGCGCTGGATCGATGCGGTGGCGTTGCATGCCGATGGCGCCTTCGCCTGGTCCGCCGGCAAGACCGCGACCGTCAAGGGCGGCAAGGCCGAGGAGAAGTCGATCGACGTGCCCTCGACCGTCGGCGGGCTTGCGTTTGCGCCGAAGGGTCTGCGGCTCGCAATCGCGCATTACAACGGCGTGACGCTGTGGTTTCCGAACATGGCGGGGTCGGCCGAATTCCTGCCCTGGGCCGGCTCGCATCACGCGGTCACCTTCAGCCCCGACAACAAGTTTCTCGTGACAGCGATGCACGAGCCGGCGCTGCACGGCTGGCGGCTCGCCGACAACAGGCACATGCGCATGACCGGCTACCCGGGCCGCGTCCGCTCGATGTCGTGGAGCGCGGGTGGCAAGGGGCTGGCGACCTCCGGCGCCGACACGGTGATCATCTGGCCGTTCGGCAGCAAGGATGGTCCGATGGGCAAGGAGCCCGCGATGCTCGCCCCGCTGCAGGCGCGCGTCTCCGTGGTTGCCTGTCACCCCAAGAACGACATCCTCGCCGCCGGCTACAGCGACGGCACCGTGCTGATGGTGCGGATGGAGGACGGCGCGGAGATCCTGGTCCGCCGCAACGGCACGCCTCCCGTGGCCGCGCTCGCCTGGAACGGCAAAGGCACGCTGCTGGCTTTTGCCGACGAAAACGGGGACGGCGGCCTGCTCGAGCTTTGATCTGTCATGGTTCCCGCCGTATAGGGGGGCCATGCGGTTTCTGACCACCTTCCAGCTCGCTGACTTTGCCGACACGCTGATCAGCCTGACCACGGCCTTCGTGCTGGGCACCTTGATCGGCGCCGAGCGGCAATACCGCCAGCGCACCGCGGGCCTGCGCACCAACGTGCTGGTCGCGGTGGGCGCGGCCGCCTTCGTCGATCTCGCCATGCACCTGACCGGGGCCGACGGCGCGGTGCGGGTGATCTCCTACGTCGTCTCCGGCATCGGCTTCCTCGGCGCTGGCGTCATCATGAAGCAGGGCATGGACGTGCGCGGCCTCAACACCGCGGCGACGCTGTGGGCCTCGGCCGCGGTCGGCTCCTGCGCCGGCGCCGACATGGTCGCGCAGGCGGCCGCGCTGACCGTGTTCGTCATCGCCGGCAACACCATGCTGCGCCCGCTGGTCAACGCCATCAACCGCATCCCGCTGAATGAGAAGGCGCTGGAGGCGACCTACTATTTCAAGCTCGCGGTCGCGGCCGACGCCTTGCCCGACATGCGCGACCGCCTCGTCGACAAGCTCGAGGCGGCGAAATATGCGGTGGCTGATATCGACGTGGTCGAGATCGGCGAGGACATTCTGGAGATCGCCGCCAGGCTGGTTGCGACCGCGGTCGACTCGAACGAGCTGAACGCGGTCGCGACCGATCTGCAGCATCTGCCAGGCGTGCGGCATGCAACCTGGGAAGTCAGCACGACGGAGTAGCGCATCGTTTTGCGCGTGCCGGGGTGGTTCCCCGCATCTTCGGTTCCGGAACTGGCGCGCCCCAGTTTCGTTGATCCCGTGGACGAAAGGCGGTGATCGACATGCCCGGCCGAGATGACAAGCGTAGACTGAAGCTCAACCTGACAATCGCTGGCGCGCTGTTCGCAGCAGGCGTTGCGGTTTCGGTGGTGTCGCTGGCGCAAATCCGCGCCGAAAGCCGGACGCAGCTGGCACAGGCGACGCCCCCGCTCCAGGGCACCCCGTCCGACGAGCAGAGTAAGGTCCCCGCGGAGGCGAAGCCCGGCGGTGATCGCCCGACTACGCCGGCCCCAGAGCCGGCGCGGCCGGAACCGCAGACGCAGGGCACAGCAGGCGCGGCCAAGCCCGCGCTGCCGCCGGCCCCGGCCGAGAAGATCGCGCCGCCGATCGAGAAGAAGTAGGCGGTTTCAACCGGTCGTAGGTCTCTCCGTCATTCCGGGTCGCGCGCAGCGCGAGCCCGGAATCCATTCATCCGCATGTATTGCCGCCCGATTCATTCCGGGCTCGACGCTGCGCGTCGCCCCGGAATGACGGGTGGAGAGAGCCTGCCCTCACCGCACCAGAATGTTCTTGAACTGCCACGGATCAGACGTGTCGATATCTTCCGGAAATAGCCCCGGACGATCGGTCAGCGGGGTCCAGTCGGTATAGAAACCCTTCACCGGGCCGAGATAGGGCAGCTGAATTTCGAGCAGGCGCTCGAAATCCATCTCGTCGGCTTCGACGATGCCCTCGTTCGGGTTCTCCAGCGCCCACACCATGCCGCCGAGCACGGCGGAGGTCACCTGCAGGCCGGTGGCGTTTTGGTATGGCGCGAGCTCGCGGGTCTCTTCGATCGAGAGCTGCGAGCCGTACCAATAGGCGTTCTTGTCATGGCCAAACAGCAGCACGCCGAGCTCGTCGATGCCGTCGACGATCTCGTTCTCGTCGAGGATGTGGTGCTTCTCCTGCATCTTCCCGGCGCGGCCGAACATTTCATGCAGCGACAGCACGGCGTCGTCCGCCGGATGATAGGCATAGTGGCAGGTCGGCCGGTAGATCGCCTTGCCCGAGGCGTCGCGCACAGTGAAGTAATCGGCGATCGAGATCGACTCGTTGTGGGTGACCAGAAAGCCGTATTGTGCGCCGCGGGTCGGGCACCAGGTGCGCACGCGCGTGTTGGCGCCGGGCTGCATCAGATAGATGGCGGCGCCGCAGCCGGCTTCATGGGTATGCGCATTCTCGGGCATCCATTTCTCATGGGTGCCCCAGCCGAGCTCGGACGGCTGCATGCCTTCCGACAGGAAGCCTTCCACCGACCAGGTGTTGACGAAGACGTCCGGCTCCTTCGGCTTCTTCGAGCGCTGGGTGTCGCGTTCGGCGATGTGGATGCCCTTGATGCCGGCCTGCCGCATCAAATCCGCCCACTCGGCCTTTGTCTTCGGCTTCGGGGCATTGAGCTTCAGATCGGCGGCAACATTGAGCAGCGCCTGCTTGACGAAGAAGGAGACCATGCCGGGATTGGCGCCGCAGCAGGAGACCGCCGTCATTGAGCCCTTAGGCCGCGCCTTCTTGGCGGCCAGCGTCACTTCGCGGAGCGCGTAGTTGGAGCGCGCTTCCGGGCCCTTCGAGGAATCGAAATAGAAGCCGAGCCAGGGCTCGTTGACGGTGTCGATGTAGAGCGCGCCGAGCTCGTTGCAGAGCTCCATGATGTCGGTCGAGCCGGTGTCGACCGAGAGATTGACGCAAAAGCCCTGGCCGCCGCCCTCGGTGAGCAGCGGGGTCAGCACCTCGCGATAATTGTCCTTGGTCAGGCCCTTCTGGATGAAGCGGACATTGTGCTTCTCGCAAAGCGCCTTGCGGCCCTCGTCCTTGGGATCGAGCACGGTGATGCGCGACTTGTCATAGTCGAGATGCCGCTCGATCAAGGGCAGCGTGCCTTTGCCGATGGAGCCGAAGCCGACCATGACGATGGGACCGGTGATCTTCGCGTAGATCTGCGAGGGAGGGCTCATGGGATGGTTCTCCGGAAAGTGCTGGCAGTGAGGGGTGGATCAGGCGCTGCGGCGCTTGTCAGATGCTGCGGCGCTTGGCGGTGACTTCGATCTCAACCTTCATCTCGGGCCTGGCGAGGGCGCTGACGACCAGCAGCGTCGCCGCCGGCCTGATGTCGCCGAGGACCTCGCCGCAGACGGCGAAGTGGGCATCGATGTAGCTGGCGTCGGTCACGTAATAGGTCGCACGGACGATATCGGCCATCTCGAATCCGCCCTCCTGCAGGGCGGCTGCGATGGTCTTGAAGCAGTTGCGTGACTGGCTCGTGACATCGGCCGGCATCGTCATCGTGGTGTAGTCATAGCCGGTGGTTCCCGCGACGAAGGCGAACTCGCCGTCGATCACGGCACGGCTGTAGCCGACGGTCTTCTCGAGCGGGGAGCCGGTGGAGATCAGGCGACGGGACATCGGTCATGGGCCTCGAGTGAAGGGGTGTTTCGCGGGGTTAAAGGGCGTTTCCGGCGCCTGCGCAACCCCAAAGGAACGGGCCTCGCGCAGGCGCGGCAGGGCGTTGCCGCTCGATGCGGCTGCGGTCTTCGCTACGCCAGCGATCCGTCAGGCCGCGTGCGCCTCAGGCGCGCGAACCGACCTCCGTTTGGGCAGGGGCGGGCCGGTCGGGACGATCATCCCGATGGCGCCATCGAGCGCACCATCGGTGAACTCGATGGCCAGCAGGCGGTCGCGCTCGAACGGGCCGGGCAGCGACAGCTCGGCGGTCTTCTCAGTCGAGAAGCCGAAACGGGCGTAATAGGGGGCATCGCCGAGCAGGATCACGGCGTCATGCCCGCGCGCCCGGGCGGCAGCCAGCGCTTGTCGCATCAGCGCGGCGCCGATCCCGAGCTCGCGGCAGGCAGGGTCGACCGCCAGCGGTCCGAGGACCAGAGCAGGCCTGCCTCCGGCGCTGACATGCCACAGCCGCACGGTTCCCACGAGCTTGCCCTCGCGCATCGCCGACAGGGCAAGGCCTGCAGCGGGCGCGCGTCCGTCGCGCAGGCGCTGGCAGGTGCGGCCATGGCGGGTCTCGCCAAAGCAGGCATCGAGCAGCGCTTCGCGCATCGCGACGTCTCCAGCACGTTCCGCACGGATCACGAACGGAGCGGCTTTCGAGGTGAGGGCAACTTGCGGCTTCCGAGGAGCAGTCATGGCACGTCAGTCCCCGCTTGAACCGGCGTGCGCGCAGCACGCCCGTCCAAGACGTCGTCAGAAATCGAGATGTTGGATGAGGAGCCGGCGGACCGGCTCCCGGGTTCGTCAGGCCTCTGGAAAAGAGAGGCGGGTCAGATGTGATAGGTCTTCAGCGGCGGGATGCCGTTGAAGGCCACCGACGAGTAGGTCGACGTATAGGCCCCGGTGCCTTCGATCAGCACCTTGTCGCCGATCTCGAGCGTGACGGGAAGCGGATACGGGCTCTTCTCGTACAGCACGTCGGCACTGTCGCAGGTGGGACCTGCGAGCACGCACGGAGTCATGTCCGCGCCGTCGTGACGGGTGCGGATGGCGTAACGGATCGACTCGTCCATGGTCTCGGCGAGACCGCCGAACTTGCCGATGTCCAGGTACACCCAGCGCACCTCGTCCTCGTCGCTCTTCTTCGAGATGAGCACGACCTCGGATTCGATGATGCCGGCGTTGCCCACCATGCCGCGGCCCGGCTCGATGATGGTCTCCGGAATCTGGTTGCCGAAGTGCTTGCGCAGCGCGCGGAAGATCGAGCGGCCGTAGGTGACGACCGGCGGCACGTCCTTCAGGTACTTGGTCGGGAAGCCGCCGCCCATGTTGACCATGGTGAGATTGATGCCGCGCTCGGCGCAGTCGCGGAACACCTGCGAGGCCATCGCCAGCGCACGGTCCCACGCCTTCACCTTGCGCTGCTGCGAGCCGACATGGAAGGAGATGCCGCACGGCTCCAGACCCAGGCGCTTGGCGAGGTCGAGCACCTCGACCGCCATTTCCGGGTCGCAGCCGAACTTGCGCGACAGCGGCCACTCGGCGCCGGCGCAGTCATAGAGGATGCGGCAGAACACCTTCGCACCGGGGGCGGCGCGGGCGACCTTCTCGACCTCGGCGGCGCAGTCGACCGCGAACAGGCGAATGCCGAGCGCGAAGGCGCGCGCGATGTCGCGCTCCTTCTTGATCGTGTTGCCGAAGGAGATGCGGTCGGGCGTCGCACCCGCAGCCAGCGCCATCTCGATCTCGGCGACCGTGGCGGTGTCGAAGCAGGAGCCCATGGACGCCAGCAAGGACAGCACTTCCGGCGCCGGGTTCGCCTTGACGGCATAGAACACGCGGCTGTCGGGCAGCGCCTTGGCGAAGCTCTGGTAGTTGTCGCGCACGACCTCGAGGTCGACGACGAGGCACGGCTCGGTGTCGAGGCCATCCTTGCGGCGGTTGCGCAGGAATTCCTGGATACGTTCGGTCATGGCACTCTCCGGCGGTCCCAGCGACGGGATCCGTATCAACGTGACGTCTGATGAGAGTGCTTCAGCCGCATCGCGCGATGGAGGCGCGCTGAGGCCAAAAAACTCAAACCAGACTGTGCTGCCGTGGATTGGTTGGGAGAGTTTCCCGCCCGCTCACCTGGCAATGAAGGACAAGCCTTTTCAGTAGCCCGCGCCGGCGTTGGACTGCCGGTAGAGACCAAAAAAGCCCGATCCGTCGTTGCTTTAAGTCGCGTCCCCCGTTGAGAGCGGGGTGCGCCGGTTCGCCTCCGGCTGCCAGTCACGGTTGCAAAGAGCGAAGTCACCTTCGACATGGCATCTCTTTGAGAGAGATGCTGGGCGCTCCGGGTTTGCTTCGTCGTCCGACCTTCTGGTCTTGCGACCTCGGTCTTCCGACTTCCGCACTTCCGAAGAGCCCCTCGGCTTCTTCACCCCTTGGCGGCTGTCCGGCCTCTTGTCCGGATACCTACCGACTGACACACGACCACAGGCACGTGCGAAATTGGGCAAGTCCGCACATAAGCGTTTTGACTTGGCTTCGCAAGAATTTTTTTAGGCTGCGGACAGAATTGCCTAACATCTGCTTGCGCGCTGTTGCGCGAGCGACGCGGAAGATGAACGCGCGTTAAGTTTTCGCGGCGCTGCGCGTGTTGCCCGCCCGCGAGACGCGTCAGCGGCGCTTGATGAAGGGCTCGACGCGCTGAGCGCCGCGGATGAAAGCGGTCATCACGAGCACGCCGAGTGCGAACAGCACCGCCTGCAGGATATGGGCGCCCTGGTCGCCGAGCCCGAACAGGATCGCGAGCGCCCAGCCGCCGGCAAAGGCCGCGCCGAACACCTCCGCGCCGATCAGGATGGCGGCGCTGATGACGGTGATGACGCTGGGCCAGACGATCTGGCGGGACGAGGAAGAAGGGGCGTTCATGAACTCTAGGTCCGTAGCTTCAAGGGCCGCAATCTCCCCGAAAAGGCGGCTGGGAGCAAGGGCAAATGGCCCAAAAAAGCCCCATCGCGTGCTATAGCTGGCCGCAACAATCGAGCCACGAAATTCGGGACTTGTGATGTCAGAACCCCGCCAAATGACGGACGCCGAGACCAATCCGCTGCTGAAGGCCTGGGTGACGCCGTTCGCGACCCCGCCTTTCGACGAGATCAAGCCGGAGCACTTCCTCCCCGCGTTCGAGCAGGCCTTCGCCGACCACGCCGCCGAGATCGCGGCGATCACCAACGATCCGGCAGCGCCCGACTTCGCCAACACCATCACTGCGCTGGAGCGCTCGGGCAAGCTCCTGAGCAAGGTCGCGGCGGTCTTCTACGACCTCGTCTCGGCGCATTCCAATCCGGCCATCCTGGAGATCGACAAGGAGGTCTCCCTGCGGATGGCGCGGCACTGGAATCCGATCATGATGAACGCCGTGCTGTTCGGCCGCATCGCCCATCTGCACGAGAACCGCGCGGGTCTCGGTCTCACGCCCGAGCAGCTCCGCCTGCTGGAGCGCACCTATACCCGCTTCCACCGCGCCGGCGCCGGCCTCTCTGAAGAGGCCAAGACGCGGATGGCCGAGATCAACGAGAGGCTGGCCCAGCTCGGCACCAGCTTCAGCCACCATCTGCTCGGCGACGAGCAGGACTGGTTCCTGGAGCTTGGAGAGTCCGACCGCCAGGGCCTGCCGGAGAGCTTCGTCGCCAGCGCCAAGGCTGCAGCAGAAGAGCGCGGCATGGTAGCCAAGGCCATCGTCACGCTGTCGCGCTCCTCGGTCGAGACGTTCCTGAAGAGCTCCGCCCGGCGTGACCTCCGCGAGAAGATCTACAAGGCCTTCATCGCGCGCGGCGACAATGGCAACGCCAACGACAACAACGCGACCATTGTCGAGATCCTGAAGCTGCGCGAGGAGAGCGCCAAGCTCCTGGGCTATCCGACCTACGCCGCCTACCGGCTCGAAGATTCCATGGCCAAGACGCCGGAGGCGGTGCGCAGCCTGCTCGAGCGGGTCTGGAAGCCCGCTCGCGCCCGCGCGCTTGCCGACCGCGACGAGATGCAGGCGCTGATCGCGGAAGAGGGCGGCAATTTCAAGCTCGCCCCCTGGGACTGGCGCTTCTACGCCGAGAAGCTGCGTCTGCAGCGCGCCAATTTCGACGATTCCGCGATCAAGCCATATCTCGGCCTCGACAACATGATCGCCGCCGCCTTCGACTGCGCCACGCGCCTGTTCGGCGTCACCTTCGAGGAGCGCAAGGACGTTCCGGTCTGGCACCCGGACGTCCGGGTCTGGGAGGTGAAGGACAGGGGTGGCAAGCACAAGGCGCTGTTCTATGGCGACTACTTCGCCCGGCCGTCGAAGCGCTCCGGCGCCTGGATGACCTCGTTGCGCGATCAGCAGAAGCTCGACGGCGACGTCGCGCCGCTGGTTCTCAACATCTGCAACTTCGCCAAGGGCGCCGGTGGCGAGCCGTCGCTGCTGTCGCCCGACGATGCCCGCACCCTGTTCCACGAGTTCGGCCACGGCTTGCACGGCATGCTTTCCAACGTGACCTATCCCTCGCTGTCGGGCACCTCGGTGTTCACCGATTTCGTCGAGCTGCCGTCGCAGCTCTACGAGCACTGGCAGGAGCGGCCCGAGGTGCTGCAGAAGTTCGCCCGCCACTACCAGACCGGCGAGCCGCTGCCGGACGACCTGCTGCAACGCTTCCTCGCCGCGCGTAAATTCAACCAGGGCTTTGCCACGGTCGAGTTCGTCTCCTCGGCGCTGATTGACCTGGAATTCCACACCCAGCCGGCCGCCGCCGCGCAGGATGTTCGCGCCTTCGAGCGACGCGAGCTGGAGAAGATCGGCATGCCCGAGGAGATCGCGCTGCGTCATCGTCCGACGCAGTTCGGCCACATCTTCACCGGCGACCACTATGCCGCCGGCTATTACAGCTACATGTGGTCGGAGGTGATGGACGCCGACGCCTTCGGCGCGTTCGAGGAGGCCGGCGACATCTTCGATCCCGCGGTCGCCAAGCGCCTGCACGACGACATCTATTCGTCGGGCGGATCGGTGGATCCGGAAGCCGCCTATGAGGCCTTCCGCGGCCGTCCGCCGGAGCCGGATGCGCTGCTCCGCCGCCGCGGCCTGCTCGAAGACGCGGAGGCGGCCTGATGAGCATGCGCACCCTGCTCGGATGCCTGCTCGCCGCCGCGATGACGCTCGCGGCCGGGGCAGCGAATGCGCATCCGCATGTCTGGATCACCGCGACCAGCGAATTGCTCTACGCGGCCGACGGCAGCATCACTGGCGTGCGCCATGCCTGGACCTTCGATGACATGTTCTCGGCCTATGCGGTGCAGGGGCTCGAGAGCAAGACCAAGGGCGCCTACACGAGCGAGGAGCTCAAGCCGCTTGCGCAGACCAACGTCGAGTCGCTGAAGGAATATGCCTACTTCACCTTCGCCAAGGCCGACGGCAAGAAGGAGCGATTCCAGGAGCCGGTCGACTATTTCCTCGACTACAAGGACACGGTGCTGACCCTACACTTCACCTTGCCGCTGAAGAACCCGGTCAAGCCCAAGCAGCTGGTGCTCGAAGTGTTCGACCGCTCCTTCTTCATCGACTTCCAGATGGCCAAGGACAGTCCGGTCAAGATGGTCGGCGCGCCCGCGGGCTGCCAGATGAAGCTTGAGCGGCCGAACGACGGCACCGCGAGCGCCCAGAAGCTGAACGAGCAGACCTTCCTGAACGGCGAGAATTCGAATTTCGGCGTGATGTTCGCCAACAAGATCACAGTGGATTGCCCTTGAAGCCGCAACTCTCTCCGCTCGCGCGCGGGCTGCTCGCCTTTGCTGCCGTGCTGCTGGTCGTGGCTGTGACTGACGCCGCGCGTCACGACCTCCTCGCGCAAAACCCGTTCGGCGCGCCGCGACCGGCGCAGGCGGCCGAGCCTGAAGCAAGCGGCCTCATCGGCTGGCTGCTCGCCAAGCAGTCGGAATTCTATCGCCAGATGTCGTCGACGATCCGCGCCGCCAAATCCGATGGCTCGGCGGTGTGGACGCTGCTCTTCATCTCGTTCGCCTACGGCATCTTCCACGCCGCCGGTCCCGGCCACGGCAAGGCGGTGATCGCCTCCTATCTGGTCGCCAACCGCGAGACGGCGCGGCGCGGCATCGCGCTGTCCTTTGCCTCGGCCTTGATGCAGTCGCTGGTCGCGATCCTCATCGTCGGCATCTCGGCCTGGGTGCTGAATGCGACGGCCAAGACCATGTGCAAGGCGGAAGGCGTGATCGAGATCGCGAGCTACGCCCTGATCGCGCTGTTCGGCCTGCGCCTGGTCTGGGTCAAGGGCCGCACCTTCATCGGCGCACTTCAGGCCGCTCAGCCGGTGCCGGCGATGGCGGGCGTGCCGCACGACCATGATCACCACCATCATGATGCGCACGATCACGATCACGGCCATGATCACCACCATGGCCACGCTCACCATCACCACGGGCACGACCACGTCCACGACGAGCATTGCGGCCATTCCCACGGGCCCACGCCAAGCGAGCTGGCCGGCCCCGGCGGCTGGCGGCGCGGCTTCGCCGCGATCCTGACCGTCGGCATCCGTCCCTGCTCGGGTGCGATCCTGGTCCTGGTGTTTGCGCTCGCGCAGGGCCTGTTCTGGGCCGGCATCGCCGCGACCTTCCTGATGGGATTGGGCACCGCGATCACGGTTGCGGCGATCGCGATCATCGCCGTCTCCGCCAAGGACATCGCCGCCCGCCTCAGCGCCGGCCGCGACGGCGGTGGCGCGCTGTTCATGCGCGGGATCGAGTTCGCGGCGGCGGCCGTCGTGCTGCTGTTCGGCGTCGGCCTCCTGTTCGGCTACATCGCCGCCGAACGGACCACGTGTTTTTGAGGCACTCTTTCTTACCCTCCCCTGGAGGGCCCTCCAGGGGAGGGTGAGAGTCACACCGGCAGAAACCGCTTCAACGCCGGCATGAAGAAGATGCCGAGATTGATCGCAAAGCCGATGCTCCAGAGGATCGAGCGCAGCGTCGGGCGGTTACCAAGATAGGTCAGCACGTAGGCGATGCGCACGATCAGGAACAGCGCCGCCAGCTCGTCGATCAGGCGCTGCGGCGATTCCCTGTATTCGGCGAGCAGCACCGCGAAGGCGAAGAACGGAAACGTCTCGATGCCGTTCTGGTGCGCGCCGAGCGCGCGTTGCGACAGGGCGTCCTCATAGAAGGCGGGATCGCGCGGCCGGGAATTATCGAAGCGGCGAAACCTGATCCATTTGACCGCGGCGATCGTTGACAGATAGAGCAGCAGCGCCCCGAATACACACCATTCCGCAAGCGTCATCGGCCTCCCCCTTGGTGCGACCCTAGCGAACCCCGGCTCATCTTGACAAGTTCGGACCAACGCGCGACCCAACCAGCCATGACCAGCGTCGTCCCCCTCGAGACCGCGAAACCGGCCACCCGATCCGCCCTGCCGCGCGTCGGCGTGCTCCTGATCAATCTCGGAACGCCTGATACGGCCGATGCTCCAGGCGTGCGGGTCTACCTTAAGGAGTTCCTCAGCGACGCCCGCGTCATCGAGGACCAGGGCCTGATCTGGAAGCTGGTGCTCAACGGCATCATCCTGCGCAGCCGTCCCCGCACCAAGGCGCTCGATTACCAGAAGATCTGGAACAACGAGCGGAACGAGTCGCCGCTGAAAACCATCACGCGCTCGCAACGCGACAAGCTCGCAGCCGCCTTGTCGGACCGCGACAACGTCGTTGTCGATTGGGCGATGCGCTACGGCAATCCGTCGATCAAGTCGGGGATCGACGCGCTGATCGCGAAAGGCTGTGAGCGCATCCTGGCCGTCCCGCTCTATCCGCAATATTCCGCCTCGACCTCGGCCACCGTCTGCGACGAGGTCTTCCGCGTGCTCGCGCAGCTGCGCAACCAGCCGACGCTGCGGGTGACGCCGCCCTATTACGAGGACGAAGCCTATATCGAGGCGCTCGCCGTCTCGATCGAGGGGCATCTGGCGACGCTGTCCTTCGAGCCGGAGCTGATCGTGGCGTCCTTCCACGGCATGCCGAAGGCCTATGTCGACAAGGGCGATCCCTATCAGCAGCATTGCATCGCGACCACCGAGGCGCTGCGCCGCCGGCTCGGCATGGACGCAACGAAACTGCTGCTGACCTTCCAGTCGCGCTTCGGCAACGACGAGTGGCTGCAGCCCTATACCGACAAGACCATGGAGCGGCTTGCCAGGGAGGGCGTGCGCCGTATTGCGGTGGTGACGCCGGGCTTTTCCGCCGACTGCCTGGAGACGCTGGAGGAGATCGCGCAGGAGAACGCGGAGATCTTCAAGCACAATGGCGGCGAGCAGTTTTCCGCGATCCCCTGCCTCAACGACAGCGGACCGGGCATGGACGTGATCCGCACCCTGGTGCTGCGCGAGCTCCAGGGCTGGATTTGACGTTACGCCTGGCGGCAAATCTTAACCTTTGCCGCTAGGTCTGCTCCGGCATCCTTTCAAGAGCGTCCTTCCAAATACATAATCCCCGCCATTCCTTTCTGTGCGCCTTGTGCGGATTTGGCCCGATGCCGACGTTACGGCTGACCGCTGAACCGGTAGGCTATCGATCCAGACCAAATGACAGCGCCGGAAAGGGCCTTTTGCCCGCCTTGGAGGAGATATGAGCGGCTTCGACATTTTCGCGATTGTTCTGGTGTTGCTCGTCATCGTCACGCTGGTCGCCGGCGTGAAGACGGTGCCGCAGGGCTATGACTGGACCATCGAGCGGTTCGGCAAATACACCCAGACGCTGAGCCCCGGGCTCAACCTGATCGTGCCCTATTTCGATCGTGTCGGCCGCAAGATCAACATGATGGAGCAGGTGATCGACATTCCCGAACAGGAAGTGATCACCAAGGACAACGCCACCGTGACGGTGGACGGCGTCGCCTTCTTCCAGGTGTTCGATGCCGCCAAGGCGAGCTACGAGGTCGCCAACCTGAACCAGGCGATCACGGTGCTCACAATGACCAACATCCGCTCGGTGATGGGCTCGATGGACCTCGACCAGGTGCTGTCGCACCGCGACGAGATCAATGAGCGCCTGCTCCGCGTGGTCGACGCCGCAGTCTCGCCCTGGGGCGTCAAGGTCAACCGCATCGAGATCAAGGACATCGTGCCGCCCGCCGACCTCGTCGAAGCCATGGGCCGGCAGATGAAGGCCGAGCGCGTCAAGCGCGCCGACATCCTCGCGGCCGAAGGCCAGCGCCAGTCCGAGATCCTGCGCGCCGAGGGCGCCAAGCAGGGCCAGATCCTGCAGGCCGAAGGCCGCCGCGAGGCTGCCTTCCGCGACGCCGAGGCGCGCGAGCGTCTAGCCGAGGCCGAAGCCAGGGCGACCCAAGCGGTGTCGGAAGCCATCTCCAAGGGCGATGTCGCCGCGTTGAACTATTTCATCGCCGACAAATATATCAAGGCATTCGGTCAGTTTGCCGAGGCACCGAACCAGAAGATCATCATGCTGCCGGTCGAAGCCGTGAGCATGCTTGGCTCGCTCGCCGGCATCGGCGAGATCGCCAAGGCGACGTTCGGCGAGAGTGCCGCATCCGCAGCTGCTGCTGCGCGCCGCGGCGGATCGGTCCCGTCGTCGGGCCCGACGCCGCCCGCGATGCCGCAGTAACGGGGCTGTCTGACAGAGGTCGTGTCATGACCGACATGTTCGTATCGCTCGGCAACTGGAATTGGCTGATCTTCGGCTTCATCCTGGTGGCGCTGGAGGTGCTGGCGCCGGGCGTCTTCCTGTTCTGGCTCGGGCTGGCTGCGCTGCTGGTCGGCCTGATCTCGTTCGCGGCAGCCATCTCCTGGCAGATCCAGCTCGTGATGTTCGCGATCTTTGCCGCCGCTGCCGTGCCGGTCTGGCGCCGCCTCGCCAAGCCGAAGCCGGACGCCAGCGCCAGCCCGTTCCTCAACAAGCGCAGCGAAGCCTTGCTCGGCCGTGAGTTCACGCTGGAGAAGCCGATCATCGACGGCACCGGCACCGTGCGCATCGGCGACACGGTGTGGCGCGTGGCCGGGCCCGACACACCGGCCGGCACGCGGGTCAAGGTGGTGCAGGTGGACGGCGCCAACCTGACCGTGGCGGCGGCGTAGCTTCTTACCCTCCCCTGGAGGGCCCCTGGAGGGGGAGGGTCGATCGCGCGCAGCGCGAGCGGGGTGGGGTGATCTCTCAACAAGGGCAGTGCTGGATGTGGAAAGACCGTCACCCCACCCCGTCACGCAATCTCGCTGCGCTCGATCGCGTGCCGACCCTCCCCCTCCAGGGGAGGGTAAGAGTGCTACCTCTTCCACCGCTCCGCAAACCTGTGTAGCGGCATGAACGTCTCGCACAATTCCCGGCCCAGCGGCGTCAGGCCGTAACCTCCGCCGTCGCCCAGCTCCACGAACCCCGCTTCGCGCAGCTCCGTCAGACGTGCCTGCAGCACCGTGGGCGAGGCTTCGTCGCAGGCCGTACGGAGCGCACGCGAGGTGAGGGGCTCTCCGCGCAACTCCCACAAGATCCGCAAGGCCCAGCGCCGGCCGAGCAGGTCGAGCAAAGCCATGATCGGCCGCCCGGTGCGCGAGCCGCGGACGCGGCGTGTCGTCGAGCCGGCCTGTTTCGTCATCGTCGCCTCTTGCTTCGCGCTACAAATAATGTAGCGTATTGCTACGATAAATGTAGCGCAGGAGGGGGCCAATGTCTTCCGCCACGTTCGAAGCCACACCGCGCATCGCTCCGCTCACCCCGCCTTATCCCCCGGAGATCCAGGCGCAGTTCGACCGCATCATGCGCGGTGCGCCGCCGCTGGTGCTGTTCCGGGTGATGGCGGGCCATGGCCGCGCCTGGGACAAGTTTCGCGCCGGCGGGCTGCTTGATCCGGGGCCGCTGTCCTTGCGCCAGCGTGAGATCGTCATCGACCGCACCTGCGCGCTGAACGGATGCGAGTACGAATGGGGCGTGCATGTCGCGATCTTTGCCGCGCCGGCAAAGCTTACCGCGGAGGAGGTGCATGCGACGGTGCTGGGTGATGCGAATTCGGCCTGCTGGCCGCCGGCCGAGCAGGCGCTGATCGCAGCCGCGGACGCGCTGCATCATCGCGCGACTTTGAGTGACGGGGAGTTCGCCGCGCTCTCAGCGCACTACGACGAGGCGCAGATCCTGGAGATCATGCTGCTGTGCGGCTTCTATCGCACGGTGTCGTATCTGGCGAACGGGCTGCGCTTGCCGCTGGAGGAGAACGCGGCGCGGTTTCCGACGCCGCTCTAGCAATGACGAGAGGGAGGAAGGCACGGGCCACACTCTCACTGTCATTCCGGGGCGCGCCAATTGGCGCGAGCCCGGAATCCATAGCGAGACAAACTCTGCGGCACGATGGATCCCGGGCTCATCGCTTCGCGATGCCCCGGGATGACGCGCAGACCCTACGCCACGCCTGCGCGCAGCAGATCGTGCAGGTGCACGATCCCCACCACCTTGTTCGCTTCCGTCACCAGCAGCGTCGTGATCTTGCGCGTGTTCAGCACCTCGATCATCTCGGTCGCGAGCATCGAAGGCGGCACGGTCTTGGGCTGCTTCGTCATGATCTCGTCGACGGTCACCGTCAGTAGATCGGGCCGCATGTGACGGCGCAGATCGCCGTCGGTGATGATGCCGACGGCCTCGCCCGCATCGTTGACGATGCAGACGCAGCCGAGCCCCTTGGCCGACATCTCGACCACGGCCTCCGACATCTCGGTGCCGAGCGGCTTGAGCGGAATCTCCGCGCCGATGCGCATGTAGTCGCGAACGAATTTCAGCATCGCCCCCAGCTTGCCGCCGGGGTGGAAATGCGCGAACTCCAGCGCCGTGAAGCCGCGTCCCTCGAGCAGCGCGATCGCGAGCGCGTCGCCGATCGCGGCCTGCATCAGCGTCGAGGTGGTCGGCGCCAGATTGTGCGGGCAGGCCTCGCGCGCCTTCGGCAGCTCGATCACGAGGTCGGCGGCCTGGCCGAGCGAGGACGACGCGTTCGAAGTCACCGCGATCATGGGAATCGCGAACCGCGCCGAGTAGTTCACGAGGTTCTTCATCTCCGGCTGCTCGCCGGACCAGGACAGCGCCATGATGACGTCGTCGGGCGTGATCATGCCGAGGTCGCCATGACCGGCTTCGGCGGCGTGGACGAAGAAGGCGGGCGTGCCGGTCGAGGCCAGCGTCGCGGCGATCTTGCGGCCCATATGGCCTGATTTGCCGAGGCCGGTGACGATGACGCGGCCCTTGGCATTGCGGATCAGCTCGACCGCCTTGGCGAAGGGTTCGCCCAGGGGGCCGCGCAGCGCGGCGGCGAGCGCGTTGATGCCGTCGCTCTCCGTCTCCAGGGTGCGGAGCGCGGATTGAACGCTATCAGGAATGGAGCCGGATGATTGGGTCATCAGCGGTTTCGAGCTCGGCATGGTCTGGTCCAGGGAGGAGGGGCGCTCGCCCATTGGCGCCTGCTTAGCACGCCCCGATCAGCGAGGCGACGCGCGCCCGAACGCCTCAACGGGTCATTAACCATAATTGTTTTAACTCCATTAACGATGGTTCCCGCCAGCCGGCGGGGATGATCGAGAAAGTGTTTGATTCCGTTGGGGTAATTCAATCGTGGGGTCGTCTCCAGGCAGGGGCCGGAGCACTGTCGCGCATGTCCTGCGCGCCGCTTTGCCGTGCCTCGCGCTGACCACCCTCGCAAGTGGCCCGGCGGCGGCCCAAAGTCTCACGCCCGACCTGTTCAATCCCAACCGTGGCGCCTTTGCCTCGCCGGAGACGCTGCCGACCCGCCGCACCGCCGGCGTGCCGCAGGCGCCCTCCGACACATTGCCGAGACTGCCCGATCCCAACGCCGACCCGCGCCAGCGCCCGCAGACGCCGGCGAGCTCGCGCGTCGGACAGGTCCCGACCTATGGCCTGCCCGCCGCCACAGGCGCGAGCGGCTCCGGCTACGACTCGCTCAACCGCAAGCGGCAGCAGCCCAAGCTCTATCCGGGCCAGCCGAGGCCGAAGCGCGCCGGTCCCGGTTCGCCGCCGCCGCCCGCAACGCCGACCACGACGCTCGGCCCACGGCGGATTGCGCCGCCGCCGTCCGAGACCGCGCACAAGGTGCCGGTGCCGGCGGCGATGGCGGGCAACGCGCCCGGCCAGCCGCTGCGCCGCCGCCTCAAGGCCGACGACGATCCGTTCGGCGCGGTCGGCGATTACGCCGGCAGCTTCCTGATCAAGGGCGGGCTCGAGCTCTCCGCCGGCTACGACAGCAATCCGACCCGCCTCAACAAGCCGGTCGGTTCGCCCGCCTATGTCATCGCGCCCGATCTGCTCGTGGTGTCCGATTGGGAGCGCCACGCGCTGGTCGCCGATCTGCGCGGCTCGTTCTCGGGCTACACCAACGACATGCCGGCGACGATCAACGGCTTCGCCTCACCGTCGCCCGTCGAGGCCAATCGTCCCGATTTCAACGGCCACGTCGATGGCCGGCTCGACGTCACCCGCGATTTCAAGCTGACCTCGCAGCTGCGCCTGCGTCTCGCCACCGACAATCCCGGCAGCCCCAACGTGCAGGCCGGCCTGCAGAAATACCCGGTCTACGCCGCCTACGGCACGACGCTCGGCTTCGACCAGACCTTCAACCGCTTCCAGGTCGCGGCCGGCGCCACGATCGATCGCACCGCCTACACCGATTCGAAGCTCACCGACGGCTCGACCTTCAGCAATGATGACCGCAACTTCAACCAATATGGCGGCGTCGGCCGCTTCTCCTACGACCTCAAGCCCGGCCTAAAACCCTTCGTCGAGGTCCAGGGCGACAGGCGCGTCCACGACCAGGCCGCCGACCGCAACGGCTATCTGCGCGATTCCAACGGCGGCTATGCCAAGGTCGGCTCGTCCTTCGAGTTCTCGCGCATCCTCACCGGCGAGATCTCGGTCGGCTATTCCGCGCGCAGCTACACCGATCCGCGCCTCAGCCAGCTCGCAGGGTTTCTCACCACGGGCTCCCTGATCTGGAGCGCCAGCGGCCTCACCACGGTAAAATTCTTCACCGACACGCAGATCTCGGAGACCACGGTCCCCGGCTCCTCCGGCGTCCTGGTGCGCACCTACTCCGCCGAAGTCGACCACGACTTCCGCCGCTGGCTCACTGCGGTCGGCAAGTTCACCTACGGCACGCTCGACTACCAGGGCCAAAACCGCAACGACAAGACCTACTCGCTCGAAAGCAGCCTGATCTACAAGCTCAACCGCAACATCTGGGTGAAGGGCACGCTGCGCCATGACATCCTGGATTCGAACCAGCCGGGATCGAGCTCGCAGGGCACGGTGGTGCTGCTCGGGGTGAGGCTGCAGAATTAGACGGCGGCTTGCTTGCGCGTCTGTCGAGACGAAGCGGAAAGGTGCGGCACTCTCCAATCGTCATTCCGGGGCGCGCCACTTGGCGCGAACCCGGAATCCACCGGGCGTCTGGGATTGTGGATGAATGGATTCCGGGCTCGCGCTTCGCACGCCCCGGAATGACCAATCCTATCGCGGCAGATCCGTCTTCCCCATCAAAAACGTGTCGATCGACCGCGCGCACAGCCGGCCCTCGCGGATGGCCCAGACCACCAGCGACTGGCCGCGGCGCATGTCGCCGGCGGTGAACACGTTCGGGCGCGAGGTCTGGTAGTCCAGCGTGTTGGCCTTGACGTTGCCGCGGGGGTCGAGCTCGACCGCGAGCAGCTTCAAGAGGCCCTCGTGCACGGGATGGACGAAGCCCATCGCGAGCAGGACGAGCTCGGCGTCGAGCTCGAACTCGGTGCCGGCAATGGGCTTGAACTTGTCGTCGACCCGCACGCAGTGCAGCTTCTTGACCTTTCCGTTCTCGCCGGAAAACTTCTGGGTCAGCACGGCGTATTCGCGCACCGCGCCTTCCGCCTGGCTGGAGGACGTCCGCATCTTCAGCGGCCAATTCGGCCACGTCAGGCCCTTGTTCTCGCGCTCGGGCGGCGCGGGCATGATCTCGAGCTGGGTCACCGACAGCGCGCCCTGGCGCAGCGAGGTGCCGATGCAGTCGCTTCCGGTGTCGCCGCCGCCGATGACGACGACATGCTTGCCGCCGGCCAGGATCTCCTGGACGCCGCCGAGCGGCTCCTCGGAGACGCGGCGGTTCTGCTGCGGCAGGAAGTCCATGGCGTAGTGGATGCCGGCGAGCTCGCGGCCGGGAATCGGCAGGTCGCGCGGAGCCTCCGCGCCGCCGGTGAGCGCCACCGCGTCGTACTCGTTGAGCAGCTCGCGCGGATCGACATTGCCGGCCGCGCCGACATGGCTGTTGTAGTGGAAGGTGACGCCTTCGGCTTCCATCTGCGCGACGCGGCGGTCGATGACGCCCTTCTCCATCTTGAAGTCGGGGATGCCATAGCGCAGCAGGCCGCCGGCCCGGGAAATTGTTGGTCGAGTGCAGGTTGCGCGAGGCCTCTTCCCAATTGCCCTGGTAGACCAAGTCGTTCCAGTCCGGGATCTGGTTGTTGACAGGGCAGCCGGGCGTGCCGGGCGCGACCGAGCCGGTGCCGTGGCAATAGGGAATGCCGCAGTTCATGCAGCGCGCGGCCTGGTCGCGCACCTCCTTCTCGGAGAGCGGAACGACGAATTCCTTGTAATGCTTCACGCGCTCGGCGACCGGGGTGTACTTGCGGTCGTGCCGTTCGATTTCCAGAAAACCCGTGATCTTGCCCATTAAACCCGAAGTCCCTGCCGCTTGGTCGTTTGTTCTCTCACTCCTCATCCTGAGGAGCGGCGCGCTCTTCGCGCCGCGTCTCGAAGGATGAAGGCCCGGATGGTGACCTCATGGTTCGAGACGGCGCTGTCGCGCCTCCTCACCATGAGGGCTTTTACTTACGCCCCGATCGCGATTTTCGGCTCGGCGTCCGCATTGGCCGCCAATTCGCGCAGCGCGCGCCGGTACTCGACCGGCATCACCTTGCGGAATTTGGGCAGCCAGTCCTTCCAATTGGCAAGGATGTCGGTGGCGCGCTTGGAGCCGGTCGCTTTCGCATGACGCGAGATCAGCACGTGCAGCCGCTCGACGTCGGAGGCGAGCAGATTCTTGAACACGTCGACCCGTCCGTGCGCCTCGAGGTCACCGAACTGGTTGTAAGCGCTCTGGGCGATCATCTCTTCCGACAGCACCGGCTCGAGCTCGACCATGGAGAGGTTGCACAGCCGATCGAAATCGCCGGCCTCGTCGAGCACATAGGCGATGCCGCCGGACATGCCGGCCGCGAAGTTGCGCCCGGTCTTGCCGAGCACGACCACGATGCCGCCGGTCATGTATTCGCAGCAATGATCGCCCGCGCCCTCGACCACGGCGACCGCGCCCGAGTTACGCACGGCAAATCGCTCGCCGGCGATGCCGCGGAAGTAGCACTCGCCCTCGATGGCGCCGTACATCACGGTATTGCCGACGATGATGCTCTCTTCCGGCACGATGGCCGAGTTCCTCGGCGGCTTGACGATGATCTTGCCGCCCGAGAGGCCCTTGCCGACATAGTCATTGCCTTCACCTTCGAGCTCGAAGGTGACGCCGTGGGCGAGCCAGGCGCCGAAGGCCTGACCGGCGGTGCCCTTGAGGCTGACATGGATGGTGTCGTGCGGCAGGCCGGCATGGCCGTAGATCTTGGCGACCGCGCCGGACAGCATCGCGCCTGCGGACCGGTTGGTGCTGTTGATAGCGGCCTCGATCTTCACCGGCGCGCCGCGGTCGAGCGCTGCTTGCGCCTTCTCGATCAGCGTGCGGTCGAGCACCGCCTCCAGATGATGGTTCTGGCGCTCGGAATGATAGATCTTCTGGCCCTTCTCTTCCTTCTGCTTGACGAAGAGCTTGGAGAAGTCGAGGCCCTTGGCCTTCCAGTGCGCGACCAGCTTGGTCTGGTCGAGCAGCTGCACCTGGCCGACCATCTCGTTGAAGGTGCGGAAGCCGAGCGAAGCCATGATCTCGCGGACTTCCTCCGCGACGAAGAAGAAGTAGTTGATCACGTGCTCGGGCTGGCCGGTGAAGCGCTTGCGCAGGACGGGGTCCTGGGTCGCGACGCCGACCGGGCAGGTGTTGAGGTGGCACTTGCGCATCATGATGCAGCCGGCCGCGATCAACGGTGCGGTCGCGAAGCCGAACTCGTCGGCGCCGAGCAGCGCGCCGATTACGACGTCACGCCCGGTGCGGAAGCCGCCGTCGACCTGGACCACGATGCGGCTGCGCAGCCGCTCGCGCACCAGGGTCTGGTGGGTTTCGGCGAGCCCGATCTCCCACGGCGATCCCGCGTGCTTGATCGAGGTCAGGGGCGATGCACCCGTGCCGCCCTCGAAGCCCGCGATGGTGACATGGTCGGCGCGCGCCTTGGCAACGCCTGCCGCCACGGTGCCGACGCCGATCTCGGAGACCAGCTTGACCGAGACGTCGCCCGTGGGGTTGACGTTCTTGAGGTCGTAGATCAGCTGCGCCAGGTCCTCGATCGAGTAGATGTCATGGTGCGGCGGCGGCGAGATCAGGCCGACGCCCGGCGTCGAATGCCGGACTCGTGCGATGGTCGCGTCGACCTTGTGGCCGGGCAGCTGGCCGCCTTCACCGGGCTTGGCGCCCTGCGCCATCTTGATCTGCATCATATCGGAGTTGACGAGATACTCCGTGGTCACGCCGAAGCGGCCCGAGGCGACCTGCTTGATCGCCGAACGCATGGAATCGCCGTTCGGCATCGGCTTGAAGCGGTCGGCTTCCTCGCCGCCTTCGCCGGTGTTCGACTTGCCGCCGATCCGGTTCATGGCGATGGCCAGCGTGGTGTGCGCCTCGCGCGAGATCGAGCCGAAGCTCATCGCGCCCGTGGCGAAGCGCTTGACGATCTCCTTGGCCGGCTCGACCTGGTCGAGCGGGATGGGCTTGCGCTTCTCCTCCTCCGCGCTCTTGATCCGGAACAGGCCGCGCAGCGTCAACAGGCGCTCCGACTGCTCGTTGAGGGTCTTGGCGAAGGCGCGATAGCGCTCCTGCGAATTGCCGCGCGCGGCGTGCTGCAGCAGCGACACCGACTCGGCGGTCCAGGCATGGTCCTCGCCGCGGCTGCGATAGGCATATTCGCCGCCGACATCGAGCGCGGTCTTGTAGACCTGCGCCTCGCCGAACGCGTCGGCGTGGCGGCGCACGGCCTCTTCGGCGATTTCGGCGAGGCCGACGCCTTCGACGCGGGTATGCGTGCCCGCGAAGAACTTCGACACGAAGTCGGCCTTGAGGCCGACGGCGTCGAAGATCTGCGCGCCGCAATAGGACTGGTAGGTCGAGATGCCCATCTTGGACATCACCTTGAGCAGGCCCTTGCCGATCGACTTGATGTAGCGCTTGACGATCTCATAGTCGTCGAGCGAGCCGGGCAAGCGGTCCTTCATCGCGATGATGGTCTCGAACGCGAGGTACGGATTGATCGCCTCGGCACCGTAGCCTGCAAGGCAGGCGAAGTGGTGCACTTCGCGCGGCTCGCCGGATTCGACGACGAGACCGACGGAGGTGCGCAAGCCCGTGCGGATCAGGTGATGATGTACGGCGGCGCAGGCCAAGAGCGAGGGGATCGGCACGCGGTCGGTGCCGACCATGCGGTCGGAGAGGATGATGATGTTGACGCCCTCGCGCACCGCGCTTTCGGCGCGCGCGCAGAGCTCGTCGAGCACCTGGTCCATGCCCGCCGCGCCGAGACCGGAGTGGAAGGTGGTGTCCAGCGTGCGCGACTTGAAGTGGGTGTCGGCCACCTCGGAGATCGAGCGGATCTTTTCCAGGTCCGCGTCGGTCAGGATCGGCTGGCGCACTTCGAGGCGCTTGGTCGTGGCCATGCCCTGCAGGTCGAACAGGTTCGGCCGCGGCCCGATGATCGAGACGAGGCTCATCACCAGCTCCTCGCGGATCGGGTCGATCGGCGGATTGGTGACCTGCGCGAAGTTCTGCTTGAAGTAGGTGAACAGCGGCTTGGCCTTGTCCGACAGCGCCGAGATCGGCGTGTCGTTGCCCATCGAGCCCGCGGCTTCTTCGCCCGTGGCCGCCATCGGCGTCATCAGGATCGTGATGTCTTCCTGGCTGTAGCCGAACGCCTGCTGGCGATCGAGCAGCGACAGGTTGGAGCGCACGCCCGTGGTCGGCACCTTCGGCAGATCTTCGAGCACGATCTGGGTCCGCTCCAGCCACTCCTTGTAGGGATGGCTGGCGGCGAGCGAAGCCTTGATCTCGTCGTCCGGGATCAGGCGGCCCTGCTCGAGGTCGACCAGCAGCATCTTGCCCGGCTGCAGCCGCCACTTGGTGATGATCTGGTCCTCGGGGATCGTCAGCACGCCCATCTCGGACGCCATGACGATGCGATCGTCCTTGGTGACGAGATAGCGCGCGGGCCTGAGACCGTTGCGGTCGAGCGTGGCGCCGATCTGACGGCCGTCGGTGAAGGCGATCGCGGCGGGGCCGTCCCACGGCTCCATCAGCGCGGCATGATATTCATAGAAGGCGCGGCGCTTCTCGTCCATCAAGGGATTGCCGGCCCACGCCTCCGGAATCATCATCATCACGGCGTGCGGCAGCGAGTAGCCACCCTGCACCAGGAATTCGAGCGCGTTGTCGAAGCAGGCGGTGTCCGACTGGCCTTCATAGGAGATCGGCCACAGTCGGTTGATGTCCTTGCCGTAGAGCTCGGAGCTGACCGAGGCCTGGCGCGCCGCCATCCAGTTGGTGTTGCCGCGCAGCGTGTTGATCTCGCCATTATGCGCGATCATGCGGTAGGGATGCGCCAGCGACCAGGCCGGGAAGGTGTTGGTCGAGAAGCGCTGATGCACCAGCGCCAGCGCGCTCTCGAAATCCTTCTCGTGCAGGTCGGGATAGTACTTGCCGAGCTGGTCGGCGAGGAACATGCCCTTGTAGATCACGGTGCGGCAGGACATCGAGCACGGGTAATAGCCGGCGAGGCCGCGGTCGCGGCGCTGGTAGATCGCCTGCGAGATCGACTTGCGCAGGATGTAGAGCCGGCGCTCGAACTCGTCCTCGGTCTTGGCGATGCCGTTGCGGCCGATGAACACCTGCATGCAGGCGGGCTCGGTCGGCTTCACGGTGACGCCGAGCGAGGAATTGTCGGTCGGCACGTCGCGCCAGCCGAGCAGGGTCAGGCCCTCTTCCTTGATCTGGTCGGCGATGATGCTCTTGATGACGTTGCGCCAGGCCGTGTCGCGCGGCATGAACAGCGCGCCGATGGCGTATTCACCGGGCTGAGGCAGCGTAAAGCCGAGCTCCCCGGCCTTGCGGCTGAAGAAGGCGTGCGGGATCTGCACCAGAATGCCGGCGCCGTCACCGGCGCGCGGGTCGGCGCCGACGGCGCCGCGATGCTCGAGGTTGCAGAGGATGCTCAGCGCGTCCGAGACGATCTCGTGCGACTTCTTGCCCTTGATGTTGGCGATGAAGCCGACGCCGCAAGAATCCTTCTCAAGATTCGGATCGTACAGGCCTTCGGCTTTGGGCCGCGAATTGTGCTCTTGAATCGGTGAGGTGATCGGATCGGTCGTTTTCGAGGCGACCGTCGCCGACAGCTCTTCTGCCACGATGTTTGCGCGCTCGAATTGCGACCCGTTCATTGTTCCTGTCCTCTCCATGCGGCAAGCTGCCTCACCGCCATCTTCGGCGCACCTTGGGCGTCCCGCGGCACCCGCTCCTGGGTCACCGCTCGTCCGCTGCGAGCCGCATTTTCTTAAATTCAGGCCTAGGCGTTCTTCGTCCCCGAGAACGGCTTTGCCTGGTACCTTGCCGGCGCTCGAGAGCACCAGTTCTCGCTGCAATCCCTATGCCGGAACCGCAAGCAAAATTGAGACAGTCTTCCTGTCCTAACCATCACCTTGCCAAATTTTTGTCTAGCACACAAGCGCGCGGAAGTCCCGATTCCGCAGAAGTCAATCGATCGCTTTCCAAAAGTTGCGCAGCCCCGGTTTTGAGGCAAACGCGCCCTGATCCGGCCCCGCCGGCGCCGAAATCCCCAATGAAGCTTCGGATCAACCGTTCGGAAGGCGCGCCACGCCGCAAAAAGCGAAAGAGGGCGGGCCACCGGAGGGCCTGACAGGAGCGTCTGGATCATGAAGTTTTTCACAGGATGTGTGGCGGCCGCCGTGCTGGCGCTGGCAGCCAGTGCAGGCCATGCCCAGGTTCCCGCGAGCGGTATTGCGAGAAGGGCCGTCATCGAGGTGTCGGATTTCGACGGGCCCTACGCCCCGCCGGCGGCCGCCCCGCCGCGTTACGGTTACGGCCACTACGAGGAGCGCGGCCCTGCGCTGGCCCTGTTGCCGCCGACCGAGGTTTACGCCGTGCTGCGCGAAAACGGCTTCTCGCCGCTCGGCATTCCGCGCCTGCGCGGCAGCGTCTACACCATCGCGGTGATCGACAGAAGCGGCGACGATGGCCGGCTGGTGATCGACGCCCGCGACGGGCGGATCATCCGCTTCATGCCCGCCGCTGATGCCTATGGCATGGCGCCGGCCTATGACGAACCTGCCGCAGCGCCTGATGGGCCGCAAACCGCGCTGCCGCCGCCGACCGTGATCCGCAGCGGTCCGCCGCGCCCGCCGGCGTCGATCCCGCATGTGACAAGCCGCGCCGTGCCGCTGCCGAAGGCCGCTCCGCGGCGTGCCGAGACGCCGGTCGCTGCCGCCAAGCCGGCCGAGCCCGCCGCCCAGCAGGTGCAGGCCCAGCCCGCGCAGCAAGCCGCCGTGGTGCAAGCCAAGCCGGCCGAAGCCTCCCCGCAAGCAAGCGTGCCGACCGTCGGTCAGGCCAGGCCGGCCCCGACCATCCCGCCGACGCAGGAGATGCCGGCGGCGCAAGGGCTGGACTAGGCCTCAGCAAACGGAAAACGCCCGAGGACCTCTCGGGCGCTTTTGCGTGAAATGACTGCGTGTCAGCTCCGCTTGTATCCCGCCGCATCCAGGATCAGATTGGCCACGTCCTTCGGATGCGACACCAGCGAGAGGTGGCCGGCATCGAGCTCGATCGTGGTGGCGTTCATGCGCTTGGCGAGGAAGCGCTCGAAATCGGGATTGATGGTGTAGTCGTTCTTCGACACCGCGTACCAGCTCGGCTTGGAGCGCCACGCCGCCTCCGTGGTGCGGCCGGCGAAGATCGAGGCTGCCGTCGGCCATTGCACGGCGTAGAGCTCCTTGGCCTGCTCCGGCTTCACGCCGTTGGCGAAGTACTTCAGGAAGGCGTCTTCCGAGAGCTTGGTGGTGCCGTCGCGCTCGACGATGCCGGCACGCGCCGGCCCGGTCGGAAACTGCTTCGACAGCGCCACGAAATCCTCGTTCGCATCGGGTGCGCGTGCGGCGACGTAGACGAGGCCCGTGACCTTCGGATCGGTGCCGACCTGGCTGATCACGGTGCCGCCCCAGGAATGCGCGACCAGCACCGTCGGGCCGTCCTGCTCGGCCAGCGCCCGCTTGGTCGCCTCGACGGAGTCGCTGAGCGATGACAGCGGATTCTGCACGGCGGTCACATGCAGGCCTGCAGCCTGCAGGATCGGGATCACCTCCGACCAGCTCGAGCCGTCGGCCCAGGCGCCGTGCACCAGCACGACGTTCTTTGCCTTCACCGTCTGCGGTGTCTGGGCATGAGCGAGGTTGAGGGGGGCCGCCAACAGGCTCGCGGCGACGAAAAGGCTGCGCCAGAGTGACATGATCTTTCTCCATCTTAGTTGGGGTCGATGCCCAAACGACGGAGGCAGAGCCGACGGTGTTACGCCCACTCACCGCTCTGTGATGCAGTGCAAAATAAAAAACGCCCCGGGGCACCGGGGCGTTGTCGCAACCTGGAAGTCGCTTGGACTGGTCGCGTGGCTTAGGCGGCCTGCGCGGCGGAGTTCTCGATCACCTGCGCCTTCGCGCCGGCGTTGATCGCGATCTGGCGCGGCTTCTTGGCCTCGGGAATCTCGCGGACGAGGTCGACGTGAAGCAACCCGTTCTCGAGCGAGGCGTCCTTCACCTGCACGAAGTCGGCAAGCTGGAAGGCGCGCTCGAAGGCACGCGCGGCGATACCGCGGTAGAGCACTTCGGATTTCGAGTTCTCGTTCGCGACCTTCTCGCCCTTGATCGTCAGCGTGTTTTCCTTCGCGACGATGGAGAGCTCATCCTTGGCGAAGCCCGAGACCGCAACGGTGATGCGGTAGGCGTTCTCGCCGGTGCGCTCGATGTTGTAGGGGGGATAACCGGGGCTGCCGTCGGAGCTGGCCTGGTCGAGCAGGTTGAAGAGACGGTCGAAGCCGACGGTGGAACGATAGAACGGAGTGAGATCGTAGGTACGCATGGTCAAGTCCTCCATTGAGCGACTGTTGGCAACCCGCCCGCCAATCGGGCCGGGCTTTGTCTGTGTGCAGCCTGATGTTCCGGTTCCGAAACACTGGTAGCGGCCTGCACGAAGGTGATATGGGTGGAACGAGACGGCGTTCAAGAGGGCGGGACAGCCGCCTTTTCGGCGCTTTGGCCCCTTGATTTGCAGCACTTCCCGCCCAAGCACGCCCAATGACGCTGGTCTCGATTCCCGCCAATCCCGTCCCCGAAAACGTCGTCAGCGGCACCATCAAGACCCCTGATGGCGTCGAGCTGCGCTTTGCGCGCTGGGCGCCGCCGGCGAACCGCAAGGGGACGGTCTGCGTCTTCACCGGGCGCAGCGAGCAGATCGAGAAATATTTCGAGACCGTGCGCGACCTGCGCGATCGCGGCTTTGCGGTGGCGATGATCGACTGGCGCGGGCAGGGCCATTCGTCGCGCCGCCTGCGCGATCCGCGCAAAGGTTATGTCCGCGACTTCGCCGATTTCGAAATCGACGTCGAGACCTTCGTGCAGCAGGTGGTGCTGCCGGATTGCCCGCCGCCGTTCTTCGCGCTGGCCCATTCCATGGGCGGCACGGTGCTGCTGCGGGTCGCCCATGCCGGCAAGCGCTGGTTCGACCGCATGGTGCTGTCCGCGCCGATGATCGACCTGCCCGGGCGCACCACCTCGCTGCCGGTGCGTGCGCTGCTCAAGACGATGCGCCTGCTGGGGCAGGGCGGCCGCTACGTTCCCGGCGGCAGCGACCGCCTCACCGGGCTCGATCCCTTCATCAACAATCCCTTGACCAGCGATCCCGTTCGCTATGCGCGCAACGCTGCGATCCTGGAGGAAGACCCGACGCTCGGATTGGCTTCGCCGACAATCGCCTGGGCCGATACCGCCTTCCGCGCGATGCACACCTTCAAGCGTGTGAACTACCCCTCCCAGATCCGCCAGCCGATCCTGATGCTGGCGGCCTCCAGCGACACCGTGGTCTCGACCGCGGCGATCGAGGAGTTCGCCTATCATTTGCGCGCCGGCTCCCATCTCGTGATCGCCGGCGCCAAGCACGAGATCCTCCAGGAGCAGGACCGCTACCGCGCCCAGTTCTGGGCCGCCTTCGACGCCTTCGTGCCGGGCACGCCGTTGTTCAAGTGAGATACATCCGCGACGGCGGTGCGCTCCCTCGCCCCGTTCTTACGGGGAGAGGGTGAAAGGAGCCTACAGCGTCTTCAGGTACTCGATTAGGTCGTAGCGCTCGGCGTCGTCCTTGAACATGCGGCCGATGACGCCGGGGCGTTTCGGCTCCCCGTCCTTGCGCTCGAAGGAATGGCCGAGCACGCTGTTGCCCTGGATCGGCTTGCCGTCGGTATCAGTCGCAGAGAACTCCGTCTCACCGGTCTTGCAGCGCTCGTCGGCGGTGACTGCGAAACCCACGGTGTCGGGGTCATAGTCGCGGCGGCCGATGCAGAATTTTTGCGGGCGCTCGTTCTGCGGCTTCAGCAGCCAGTACAGCGAAGGCACCGAGCCGTTGTGCAGGTAAGGCGCAGTGGCCCAGATGCCGTTCAAGGGCCGCGCGCGATAGCGCGGATCGGGCGCCGGATTGAGACAGTTCTTGCGCGCGAGATTCCACATCTGCGCCCGCTCGGCCTCCGGAATCTCCTCGTCGTCCATCCATTTGCGGGCGACGAGATCGACCACCGTCATCAGGCCGAGCGCATAGACCATCTCGTTGGGCGAAGCGCTCGCAGTCGGGATCTCGCACTGCCACCATGTCTGCAGATCAGCCGTGTTGACCTTCAGGAAGCCGGGCACGTCGACGGTCCGCTTGCTGAGAACCAGGGACTGTTCGGGATCCGTCTTGATCTCGTCGAGGGGAATCGTCACCGCATTCAGCACCTTGCTGTCGCCGCTCGCCTCCCAGCGCTTCGACGACCAGAAGGCCGGGGTGTTGATATCAGGCAGATGGCATCCGGAGCACATCTCGGCGTAGATGGCGCGGCCGCGCTCGACCCGATCGGGCTTCAGCTTCCAGGCGTCGCCGAGGATGTGCGAGGGCCATTTCGGTGCGAGAAGGCCGCCGAACTTCGGACCCGTGGCGGCATCAGCCGCCTTGAATGGATCGGGGCCTCTCAGCATGTCCTCGATCCAGCCGAGCGTTCTGATGTTGACCGAGGAGCGCCACAGCCTGTCCGCCGGATAGGCGTCGGACAGGTTGAGCAGCGCGGTGACGCCGAGGGCTTCGCCCGCGTTGCGGATCAGCGGCTGCTCGATCGAGGCGTCGTACTGGGCGAACTTGAACCACGGCACCGTCCAGATCGCGGGGTAGCTGACGGGCGCGTCCTGGGCATGCAAATTCTTCTCGAAGCCCTTGACGCCGCTCAGCGCGAGGTCCTGCGAAAACACCTGGTTGCCGATGCGGTTGAGGGCATCGAGGCGGCCGAACCCTTCCTCGGTGTCCCGCTGCTGCTTGCCGTCCCAGGTCTTCTTGGCCTCGATCGTCTTGTCGTAATTCTTGGCCCAGTCGATCAGGAAGCTGCCGATCGCGCCGAGCCTTTGCTTGAGCGCGGCGCGGTCTGTCTTGCTGGCGTCGGGGCCGAGCACGCGATCGGCAAAGCGCTGGAAGCGGAACGGGACGTAGAGCGTGTAGGCGATCGACAGGCCGGTTGCGAGCTCGAGCTTCTTCAGGTCGGTCATCGCCGGGCCGCCGTCGAAGCGCACATCGATGCCCTGATAATGGATCTGGCCGGTATGGCAGGCAGCGCAGGTCAGCCCGATTCTGTCCTCTTCGCGCCGACCCGTCGCGGGATCGACGACGCCTGTCATGCGCGCGAAGCCGACCGGCAGGCCGTCGACGTTCTCCGCCGGCGTCCATCGCGTCGACCAATCCGACACTTGCGTCGTCTCGTAGACATTGGCGTAGCCGAAGCGGCGCAGCGTCGCCGTGTCGACCTGGACCGATTGCGGGCTCGGGATGAAGCCGAAACGCTCGAGATAGGCGCTGTCCTTGATCATGCCGGGCTTCGAGAACAGGTGAAGCTGCGGCTGCTCGAGCGCCACGAACCACTCATACGGCACCGGGAACGTCGCGGTGCCCTGGCTGGCGTGGTGGAACCAGTGCCGGTCCTTCAGCGACCAGTTTTGCTCGAGCCAATAGGCAGCCTTGGTTGCGGGCATCGCGGGGAGGGGCGGCGGCAGCAGATTCACCAGCACGCCCTTCTGCGGCAGCATGGCGCGAACCTGGTTGGGGAATTCGGCGACGGCGACCAAGGCGACGAGGCCAAGGCCGATGACGAACGCCGTGAGCGCGACCGCCCAGCGACAGCGCAGCTGCCAGGACGACAGCAGCGGCTGCGACACGATCCGCTGGTTGATGCGGTCGGGGAATTGGCGCTGTTCGAACAGCGTGCGCACGTCGGCCACGCTGAGATAGCGCTCTTCGCCCTGCTTGCCCTTTCCGATGATCTTCAAGAGGATGGGCCATTCGAACTTCATCAGCAGCGGGTAGTACCAGCGTGCGGCGCTGCCGGCGCGCTCGAGGTTGTCGCGCATGAAGGTCTTGATTTCCGCGGCGTTGAGGCCGGGCTCGCTGCTGCCGGTGTTCGGGTCGGTGTAGGTCCGGCCGAAGCTCGCGAAGCGGGCGATCTCGTCCTCGTTGACCTTGCCGTCGACGCCGAGGATGCGCGAGCCGGCGCCGCGCTTGTCCAGCGGCCCGCCGCGCAGCGCATCGAGCTGCGCGCCCGAAAAGATGCTCTTCAGGATGTGCCTGATGCCGTTGGCGATCAGCGCAACGCCGCGGACCTGGATGCGGGCCGAGACCTTCTTCAGCCCCGTCTCGCCGCTCGCATTGGCGATGGTCTGCGACAGCGTATTGAGCGGGACGGTGCCGCCCTCGACGAAGCCTTCACCGACGAGGCCGCGCAGGAACGGGCAGGGATTGTTCGGCGAGACTTGAATCGAAGGGTCGAAGGGCGGTTTCGAAGCGGGGTCGTGCATGGCCCAAATCCTGAAAACAGCGAATCGTGGAAAGCAGGCGCCGTTAGAGCGCGGAAAGTCCTAACAAACCGACAGCACGATATACTACTTCAGCGTGTGATGAGTGTGGCGGATTTCACTGTCGTGTCAACACGAGCAGGGGGCGCACCGGAAACACGTCGGGCCTGCGGCCCCTTCGCTCAGGATTCGGCGGCCCGTTTCACGTCGTTCTGGACCAGCGTCAGCTTGCCGAGCGGCACGCCGGCCTTCAGCAGCCCCTCGCGATAATGGGCGATGTCCTCCGGCCGCTTCCAGTGGAAGTTGCGCAAGTGCCGGTCGACGTTCAGCGTCGGATAATTTGCCATCAGCACGCGGGCGGCTTCGCTCGCCTCGTCGCTGCGTCCCAGCTGCGCCAAGGCCGCGGCGCGGATCGCCAGCGCCTGCATGTGATTCGGGTTGATGTAGAGCTGCTCGCGCGCCCATGACAGCGTCGCGTCATATCGGCGCAGAAGATAATGACTGAACGCGTTCAGCGCCGCCCATTGGTAGCGCGGGTCGCTGTTGTCGCGTTGCACGGCCATCGAGAACAGCTCGATCGCCTCGCGGTGCTCGCCGATCATGAAATGGCAGATGCCGAGCACGCCGCGCGCGCCATTGTCGTAAGGATTGAGCGCGACGGCGCGCTTGGCGGCGTCCATCGCCGCCTCGTGATGCCCCTCCAGCGAATGGGCCCAGGACAGGATCGAGAACGCGAAGGAGGAGCGCGGGTCGAGTCGCACGCTGGTTTCGGCGAGGTTCATCGCCTCGGCCCACATCTCGCGCGTCCCCTTGACCCAGCCGAACTGAATGCTCTGGATCTGGATCGTGGCGAGATAGGCGTGCGCGATCGATAGTTTCGGATCGAGCCGGATGGCCTCGCGGAACAGCTCGACGGCGGCGGCCAGATCCTCCTTGGTCTGCCGGTAGTAATGTGACAGCCCCTTGAGGAAGCGGTCCCAGGCGGAGACGTCGGTCGAGAGCCGCGCCGGCGCCGAGGCCTCGGCACGGACGATCTCGGTGGCGATGGCGGCGGACAGGTTGGTCGTGATCTCGTCCTGCATCGCGAACAGATCGCCGATGTCGCGGTCGTAGCGGCCGGTCCAGAGCTGCTCGCCGGTCTCCGGCGCGATCAATTCGGCGGTGACGCGGATCTTGGCGCCGGCGCGCCGCACCGAGCCCTGAATCAGATAGGTGGCGTCGATCTCGCGCGCGATCAGCCGGGTGCCGACGTTCTTGCCCTTGAAGGCGAAGGTCGAGTTGCGGCTCAGCACCCGATAGAAGGATTGCAGCGACAGCGCATGGATCAGGTCCTCGGTGAGGCCGTCGGAGAAATATTCGTCCTGGGCGTCGCTGAGATTGGCGAAGGGCAGCACGCCGACGATCGCGGTGCGGTACTGCTGCGACAGCGCCGAGGCCTCCCGGAGCTCGGGAGCAAGCGCCGGCGCGCCTTCGGGCGTCCAGGTAAAGACCTCGATCGCATCCTTGATGTTCTTGAAGCGATGGTTGCCGGCATCGGTCAGCGGCACCGAGAGATGCTTGCTCGCCTCCCGATAGGCCTTGGCCGAGATCGCGAAGCCGCCGGGGCTCGCCACCGATTCCAGGCGGACCGCGATGTTGACGTCGTCGCCGAAGACCTCGTCCTCGTCGGCGATGACGTCGCCCATGTGGATGCCGATCCGGAACTGCATGGCACGGTCGGCCGGCAGGTGGCGGTTGCGTTCGGCCATCAGCGTCTGCATCGCGATCGCGGCCTCGGTGGCGCCGACGATCGAGGGGAATTCCAGCAGGAAGCCATCGCCGGTGTTCTTCACGACGCGGCCGCCGTGATTGAGGATGATGGGATGGATCGCAGCGCGATGGGCCTTGAAGGCGGCATGAGTGCCGGCCTCGTCGCTGCCCATCATGCGCGAATAGCCGGCGACATCGGCGCAGACGATGGCGGCCAGACGTCTTTCCATATCCGCAGCGCTCCACGAGGACTTGGGTCAGGACACCGAGACCGCCACAGCGTGGCGTTTGCCGCGAATCCCGCACTTCAAGAACCCTGCCTTTATAAAGCAGATGCGCCGCAGCGGAAGCATGATCCGCATTGCAGATTCGAGGTAAATCCTACGCAATCCCGGCGGTGGACTGGGACGGGCGAACCGACTAAGCGGAACTGGGATCGCCAGGACGGCAGCGGGGCACCTTCATGCTGGGCATTCACGAAATCGGGCTTTTCATCCTGTCGGGCGTGCTGCTCAACATCACGCCGGGGCTGGATTCGGTCTATGTGATCGGCCGCAGCATGCAGATGGGCTGGCGGGGCGGCGCCGCTGCCGCTTTGGGCATCAGTTGCGGCTGCTTCGTCCATGTCGCGGGCACGGCGATCGGGCTTTCGGCTCTGCTGATGGCCTCATCCACGGCCTTCTCGATCCTGAAGCTGGTCGGCGCGGCCTATCTCGTCGTAACCGGGCTGCAGATGCTGTGGTCGCGCCCGGTGCTGGTTGCAAGCATCGACGCGCCGGTGCGGAGCTCGCTGTCGCGGGTCTTCCTCCAGGGCGTCTTCACCAACGCGCTCAATCCCAAGGTCGCGCTGTTCTTCCTTGCCTTCCTGCCGCAATTCGTCGCAGCCGATGCGCCGCACAAGCCGCTCGCCTTCCTGACGCTCGGCTTGATCTTCATCTTTACGGGGACGCTGTGGTGCCTGGTGCTCGCCGCATTCGCCGCCAAGGCCGCGCACCGGCTGCGCCGGTCAGAGGGGGCGATCGCCTGGGTCAACCGCGCGCTCGGCGGCCTTTTCATCTATCTCGGCATCCGCGTCGCCATGCTGGAGACGCGGTAACTCCCTCAGGCAAACTCCTTCACCAGCGCGCTGCCGGCGAGATAGAGGCCGAGCAGGATCATCGCGATCAGGAACCAGCGGCGAAACGCTTCCGCCGGCATCCGCGCCCGCACCGATTGGCCGATAAACATGCCGGCAAAGGCCATGGCGAGGCCGATCGCACCCGGCACGGCATTGGCCGGCGTCAGCAATCCGACCGCACTCAGGTTGAAGGCGAGCGCCAGCGTTGCGGTGGTGAAGAACACCCCGAGTGCCTGCACCAGCTCGTCCTTCTCCATGCCGATCGCCTGCATGAACGGCATCGACGGGATCACCTGCACGCCGGTCGAGGCCGAGATCACGCCGGTGACGACGCCGATCACGCCGCCGACCCATTTCTCGTTCTCGGGCGCGACGCTGAAGTGGAACTTGTTCAGGCCGATCACGGCGTAGATGACGAGCAGGGCGCCGAGCACGATCGTGCCGTAGCGCGCATGCGGCCCGGTCAGCGCGCCGGCGTTCAGCCAGCAGCCGACCACGGTGCCGATCATCAGCGGCCACAGCCGCCGCAGGATGTCGCGCAAATACGGGCCGACGAAGGTCTGCCAGATGTTGGTGACGATGGCCGGCACGATCACGATGGCGATGGCGCGGCTCGGCGCCATGCTCACGGCGAGCAGGCCCATCGACACCGTCGGCAGGCCGAGCCCGACCACGCCCTTGACGAATCCGGCGAGCAGGAACACGGCGGCGATGAGGATGAGCAGCGGGTCGATCATCTCTGCACATTGACCGAAGCCGCGCGGGCGCACAATCTGGAGGTTACGGAGAGAGCCTTCGTCCTCACCGAAGGCTGAAGCATGATCCGGACCCGCCGGGCCGCGTAAGCGCAAAGTGCGACGCGGTTTTCCGACAAGATCATACTCCAACAATAGAGAAGAGACTCGCATGCGCTTCGACCTCGTCGATCTCCAGCTCTTCATCGCGGTCGCCGACCAGCGCAGCATCACCCGCGGTGCGGAGCGCTCGCACCTGGCGCTGGCCTCGGCCAGCGCGCGCATCAAGGGGCTCGAGGATGCGCTCGGCGTCGCGCTGCTCAAGCGCGGCCGCCGCGGCGTCGAGTTGACCGCGGCCGGCGAGAGTCTGCTCGATCATGCCAGGCTCGTGATTCATCAGATCGACGCCATGCGCGGCGATCTCGCCGGTTTTGCCAGCGGCGTGCGCGCCAGCGTGCATTTTCTCGCCAACACGTCGGGCCTGTCGGAGCATCTGCCGAAGGCGCTCGCCGGCTTCCTGCGCGAGCATCGCGACATCGCCGTCGACATCGAGGAGCGCGAGAGCACCGATATCGCGGCGGCCATCACCGCAGGCGCCGCCGATCTCGGCTTCGCCGCCGAGCACGCGCTGCCCGAGCATATCGAGCGCTTTCCCTTCAGCGAGGATCGCCTGACGCTGGTGACGTCGAAACGCGGCCCGTTCGCCGGTCGCCGCCAGATCGACTTTCAGGAGGCGGGGTCTTGCGACTTCGTCGGGCTGACCAGCGCCACCGCGCTCCAGATGCATATTTCCAGGCATGCGGCGCGGCTCGGCATCCGCCAGCATGTCCGCGCGCGCCTGCGCGATTTCGACGCGATCTGCCAGATGGTCGCCGCCGATGTCGGCGTCGCCCTCGTGCCCGAAGCCGCCGCCCGCCGCTGCGCCAAGACCATGCCGCTCGCCATGGTCCGCCTGCGCGACGCCTGGGCCAACCGCCGCCTCGTGATCTGCGCGCGCAGCTTCAAGGCGCTGCCAAGGCCGGCCAAGATGCTGGTGGAGCATCTCAGGGCCGAGGCGGTCTGAGTGGAAAGTCTTACCCTCCCCTGGAGGGGGAGGGTCGATCGCGCGAAGCGCGAGCGGGGTGGGGTGACAGTCTCTCCATTGAGGCGGTGCCCGAGTGGAAAGATCACCCCGCCCCGCTTCACCTCTCGCTTCGCTCAAGGCGAAGCGACCCTCCCCCTCCAGGGGAGGGTAAGAACCACCTACCTCGCCGTCTCCGCTCCCGCGTCGGTCATGCAAGCCCTCCGCCCGCTCGCTATCGGTTCAAAAGCTTCAACGCTTCCTCGTGCACCCGCGCGTCGCCGGCCGCGATGATGCGGCCGCCGCCCTGGGCCGGCTTGCCTTCCCAAGTGGTGACGACGCCGCCGGCGCCGGTCACGATCGGGATCAGCGCGGCGATGTCGTAGGGTTTCAGCTCGGTTTCGACCACGAGGTCGACGTGCCCAGCCGCAAGCATGCAATAGGAATAGCAGTCACCGCCATAGCGCGACAGCCGCGCGCCCCGCTCGATGCGGCCGAAGATGGCGCGGTCGCTCTCGTTCATCAGCAGGGGGCTGGTGGTGTAGGTGGTGGCCTCCGCCAGCGAAGCGCAGCGGCGGACCTGGAGCCGGCGCTCGCCCGACGGCCCCTTATAATTGGCCGAACCGTTGTCGCCGGAAAAGCGCTCGCCGATGAAGGGCTGGTGCATCATCCCGAACACCGGCGCACCCTTGTGCAAGAGCGCGATCAGCGTGCCCCAGATCGGAAAGCCGCCGATGAAGGATTTGGTGCCGTCGATGGGGTCGAGCACCCAGACATAGTCGGCGTCCTCGCGCTCGTTGCCGAATTCCTCGCCGACGATGCCGTGCTGGGGGAAATTGGCCTTGATCAGCCGCCGCATCACCGCCTCGGCGGCGCGGTCGGCCTCGGTCACGGGATCGAAATCCTTGGTCTTGCTCTTGTCGTCGATCGACAGCGAGGTGCGGAAGAACGGCAGGATGGTTTCGCCGGAGGCGGTGGCGAGCCGACCGATGAAGGCGGAGAAGTCGATCACCGTCACAGGCGAAATCCTCGAAGCGAAGGTTGGATGGAGCTTGCCTTCTGCCTAGCTCAATTCGCCTGCCGCGTGCAGCGCTGTCTTGATGTTGCTCCCTGGTATTTTGGATGCCGAGGCGTGCTGCCCCATTCCAGTCATCTGCTGGCCAAATATCGATCATTGAGTTGAAATCTTAGTTCCGACCTTGCCTTGTTCGTATGCAAATGACTATCAACCCATTGAATTTCCTTATCAAAGAAACTGAATCTGGGTTTCCATAGAAGCAATTGAGCCATGTGCGATTTGCATGGGAAACGGCGCAAAAGCCCTTGCACTTTGTGCGGCGCGGTCGCATATTGTTGCGGTGCGGTAGCGCTTCGCGTTACCGCTGCCCTCCTTGGGCGTTTCCTCCCTAGACTTGGGCCGCTTGCGTCATTCGCGAGCGGCCCTTTTTTCTTGTCGCCGCCGTTTTCATTTTGGGGCGCGTAACCTTGCGAAACGAAAACGCACGCGCGCGCAAGGCTTCGTCGTCGTTCGCGAGAGAAGCTGCGTCCTATTCCGCCGCGGCCTGGAACGGTCCGAGGTCAGCGAACGGAATCGTGCTCGCCAGCACGTCGGCGAGAACGCCGAAGTCGGAGGCCACTTGCGCAAAGCGAGCACTGCGCTCGCGCCGCCGCTCGTCCATGTAGATTGCGCGATTGAGCTCGAGCTGCACGGCGTGCAGGCCGCTCGCGGGATTACCGTAATGCTCGGTGATGAAGCCGCCGGCATAGGGCTTGTTGCGGCCGATCGAATAGCCGAGCCCGCTCATGGTCTCCTCGACGCGATCGGGCAAGAGCGGCGTACAGCTGGTGCCGTAGCGGTCGCCGATCACGACGTCGGGCCGGCGCGGCTCGTCCCTGCTGACACCGACCGAGGGCATCGAGTGGCAGTCGACCAGCACCACCGTGCCGAACATCTGGTGCACCTTGTTGATCAGCCGGCGCAGCGCGCGGTGGTAGGGCTTGTACAGCGTCTCGATCCGCCCCAGCGCATCGTCGACCAGGAGGCGGTCGCGATAGATCTCCTGGCCGTCGCCGACCACGCGCGGAATGGTGCCGAGGCCGCCGGCGACGCGCATCGAGCGGGTGTTGGCGAAGCTCGGCAGCCGGCCGGTGAACATGCGCGGGTCGAGCTCATAGGGCTCGCGGTTGACGTCGACATAGGAGCGGGGAAAGTTGACCCGCACCGTCGGAAAGCCGCGCGCGCTCAGATGGCCGATCAGCTCGTCCATGAACGAGTCTTCCGATCGCCGCAGCGTCGGCAGGTCGATCCGCGACGCCGCCAGGAATTCCTCAGGATAGGTCGAGCCGGAATGCGGCGAGTTGAAGATGACGGGCGCGCGCCATTCGGCAGGCTCGAAGATCTCGAAGGCTGGCGACGTGTCGCCGTCAAAGCGGGTCATCTTCTCAGGCTTCGTCCCTTCGTGCCGCACGATCCGGACAAGCTCCGGGTCCAAATGATTCGGGCGATCAAGCGGCTCTTATGTGTCGTCATTGTCCGGAATCGCAACCATTCTGCCAAGCGAAAAGATGTCACCGCCCCTTGGAACACGTCTTAACCGTGCGGGCATCGGGATGGGGACGCGCGGGTCCGGTTCGATTGATTCGGACCTCGTTCCGGTCCACAAAGAGCCGGCAGCGGGGCCGGCGCAGGGTTAAGATTTTCACCCCAAATTTACCCTCTGTCGGGCTTAGTGACCTCTGCTGATATCCTCTGGGGATTCGACGTTTCCTGCCATGCCAAAGATCCTGCTCGCCGAAGACGACAACGACATGCGCCGTTTCCTGGTCAAGGCGCTCGAAAACGCCGGTTTTCAGGTCTCGTCCCATGACAACGGCATGGCCGCCTATCAACGGCTGCGGGAAGAGCCGTTCGAGATGCTGCTGACCGACATCGTCATGCCGGAAATGGACGGCATCGAGCTCGCCCGCCGGGCCTCGGAACTCGACCCTGACATCAAGATCATGTTCATCACCGGCTTCGCCGCGGTCGCCCTGAACTCGGATTCGGACGCCCCCAAGAACGCCAAGGTGCTGTCCAAGCCGGTGCACTTACGCGAATTGGTCAGCGAAGTGAACAAGATGCTGGCGGCCTAAATCGGCCGCGTTCCGTCCTTGCGCACGCTCCCCTGAGCCGTTATAGGGACCCCACCGACGAAATGACCTCTAGGGCACGTAGCTCAGCGGGAGAGCACTACCTTGACATGGTAGGGGTCACAGGTTCGATCCCTGTCGTGCCCACCATCCTTCGCTCGCGAAGCGAGTGAAGGATGCCGCGCCGAAGCCCAACGGGCGCAGGCGGGCTGTCGCCGCGAGCTTCGGCTGGGCAAGCCACCGTTCATAGCAACACGAAGCGTGTCCGGCGTAGCTCGAAGAGCGAAGACGGACTGGTGCGGCCTATTCGGTATCCTTGGAACATCCGTAGCCTGGATGGAGCGCAACGCAATCCAGGGCTGGATCCCCTCGGGCGCCGTCCCCGATTACGCCTGCACTCCATCCTGGCTACGATGCAGCCTTCTACGCGAGGCCGCCCATGACCGTGTCCGTCATCGAACAGGCAAAGATCCAGGCGCAGGTGCTGGTGCCGTTGGTCAAGGCATTGCAGGCCGAGCTCGGCGAGGCGCGCGCCAACGCGCTGGTGCGCAGGGCGCTCGGCGATCTCTATCGCCGCTTCGGCGAAGAATTCTGGAAGGCCAAGAACGAGAGCGATCTCGGCAAGGCCGTGTCGTCGGCCTTTCGCACCTACGCTCGCGACGATGCGCTCGCTTATGACGTCATCGAGCAGACGCATGACGCGTTCGCTTTCGACGTGAAGCGCTGCGCCTATGCCGAGTTCTACAAGGCGCTGGGCGAGCCGGAGCTCGGTTTCCTTCTGGTCTGCACCGCGGACTTTGCCACCGCGGAAGGTTTTGGTCCCGACATCAAGCTCACGCGCACGCAGACGATCATGCAAGGCGCCTCCCATTGCGATTTCCGCTACAGGCGCGATGGAGGCGGATCACGGTGAGGGGAATGATGCGGACGGCCTGTCTTGCAGTGGCGATGTTGGCGCTGATGGCATCGCGGGCGCACGCTGCGATGCGTCGTCGGCGTCTCGACCAGGATCACGCATCACTCTTCCGTGGAAGGACGCGCAGGCTGCAGCAGCAAGTCCTTCAGCCCGGTCGGATAGAGCTCCGGTCCGCCGTCCACGTCGAGATCGGCAAGGTCGAACCAGCGCGCGACAACTTGCTCTCCATTATCCTCGCGGAAGTCGATGCGCTCCTGGCCTTCGAATGCGCCATCCGGAAACGCGACCTCCGCGATGAACAGCACCTCGTGTCCGGTTGATCCCTGGTGCACAAAGACGTTCTCCATCATCAGTGGCTCGCCCATGATGGTAACGTCGATGCGGAGCTCTTCGCCGAATTCGCGCACCAGCGCCGCCCGCCAGCTCTCGCCGAACTCGATCTCGCCGCCGAGCGGGCGCACGCCTTTCACCCGCCCCGCATCGTCGCGCACCTCGGCCGCCAGCAGCCGCCCGCCGCGCCAGTGCAGGCCGATCGCTACGACGCGGATGTGGGGGTGGGGGCGCCAAGTGGTCATGGCGGATCGTTAGTCCGTGTCGCACGCTTTCGCAACGAGGGAGAGGATCGTGTGCTTGCAATGGCGATATGAGAGACCCGGCACCTCGCGATCACTCCACCAGATACTTCCTCACCGCCGCCTCGTCCCACGCGATCCCGTTGCCGGGCCCCTCGCTCGGTAGGGCAAAGCCGTCCTTGATCTGCAGCCGCGTTGCCAGCACCGCATCGGCCCAGTCGACATATTCCAGCCAATGTGCGGTCGGCGTCACGCAGAGCAGATGCGCGCTGATTTCCGAGAACAGGTGCGACGACATCTCGATGCCGGCGGCATGGGCAAGCGATGCGGCCCGCAGCCAGCCGGTGACGCCGCCGATGCGCTGGACATCAGGCATCACGTAGTCGCAGGCCTCCGCGGCGAGGGCGCTCTGCATGGAAAACGCGCTGTCAAAGTTCTCGCCGATCTGGACCGGCGTCTGCAGCGCGTCGGCAATGCGGGCGCAGCCGGCATGGTCGTCGTGGCGGATCGGCTCCTCGATCCAGGTGAGGCCCTCGTCGTCGAGCATCTCACCGCGGCGGATCGCTTCGGTGACCGTCAGCGCCTGATTGTAGTCGCACATCAGCGTGACCTCGTCGCCCACGGCCTTGCGCACCGCGCGCACCACAGTGAGGTCCTCCCGTGCATCGCTCCGGCCGACGCGGATTTTCGCGGCGTGGAATCCCTCGGCCAGCAGCTTGTGGGCTTCCTCCACCGCGGCGCCCGCCGGCATGATGCCGAGGCCCTTCGAATTGTAGGCGCGCACCGGCTTCGGCGCGCCGCCGAGCAGGCGGGCGAGCGGCAGGCCGCGCGTGCGCGCCAGCGCGTCCCATGCCGCCATGTCGATGCCGGATTGCGCCAGCCGCTGCAGGCCGGCGAGGCCCAGCAGCGTGAAGCGTTGGGCCAGCTTGCGCTCGATCTCGAACGGCAGCAGCTCGTCGCCGGCGACGAGGTCCGACATTTCCGTGACCATCGCCGTCAGCGGCTTCAGGGCCGACGGCGTGATCGAGAACAGATAGGCATGGCCGGTTGCGCCGTGGTCGGTCTCGCAGTCGATCAGCACCAGCGGCGCCTTGGCAACTGCCCCGGTCGAGGTCTGGAGCGGCAGGTTCATCGGCACGATCACGGGGCGTGCGACAAAGCGCTGGATGCGGACGGTCTCGGTCATGGCTCTCTCCGGCGGAGCGGATGCAGGTCGGCGCCGATCTTAAGCATCCGTGATCAAACGAAAAGGCTCCTCTGCCGACCCACCATAAAATGGGGTTGCGTGAGCCTGCGATTCCGGGCTCTGTGCCGCCGCATTCCTTGCCGCAAATTCCGAGGGTTTGCGGCAAAATCGCACACAACGGAGCCGCGACGTGAAACAAGAGATCTCCGAAGAACAGCGCAAGAGCGGCGTGCTCACGGGTGCCGCGATCGCCTTCCTCCTGCTCGCCCTGCCGCTCGCGGTGTGGCTGGACCTGACCGAGCTCAGCAAGACGGCGCTGCGGCGCCAGGCGATCGATCTCAATTCAGTGATCACGAGCGTGCGCAGCTACTACGCGTCCAACGTGGTCGGCCGCGTGCTGGCCAATCCGAACGGCACGACCAGGGTCGTTCACAATTACGAATCCGTGCCCGGCGCGATCCCGATCCCCGCGACGCTGTCGCTGGAGCTCGGCCGGGTGATCGGCGCCCAGCAGGAGAACATCACCTACCGCTTCGTTTCGGACTTCCCGTTCCAGAACCGCGCCCCCCACCAGCTCGACAAGTTCGAGAAGGACGCGCTCGATGCGCTGCGCCGGGATCCCGAGCAGAAGATCGTGGAGACCGAGACCTCGCTGTTCAATGACAAGGTCCGCCTCGTTGCGCCCGTCACGATGGGGCCGGCCTGCGTCAGCTGCCACAACAGCCACCCCGAGAGCCCGAAGAAGGACTGGAAGGTCGGCGACGTCAGAGGCATCCAGGAGGTGATCATCGCCCAGCCGATCGCCGCCAACATCTTCTCGTTCAAGTTCCTGCTGGCCTATTTCCTGATCGCAGCCGGCAGCGGATTGTCGTTCCTGTCGCTGCAGCGCCGCCAGGCGCGCCACATCAAGAACATGAACAAGGAGCTCGAATCCGCCAACGATTTCCTCGCTTCGCTCTCGATGAAGATCTCGCGCTACATCCCGCCGCAGGTCTACAAGAGCATCTTCTCGGGCCAGAAGGACGTCACCATTCACACCGAGCGCAAGAAGCTCACCATCTTCTTCTCCGATATCCAGAATTTCACCGCCACGGCCGAGCGGCTGCAGCCGGAGCAGCTGACCCAGCTCCTTAACGAATATTTCACGGAGATGTCGGCGATTGCTCTCGACTATGGCGGCACCGTCGACAAGTTCATCGGCGATGCCATGCTGATCTTCTTCGGCGACCCTGAGACCAAGGGCGACCGGGCCGATGCGCAGGCCTGCCTGCAGATGGCCTGGCGCATGCAGCAGCGCCTTGCCGAGCTGAACGCGAAATGGCGCGCCTCCGGCATCGAGCAGCCGTTCCGCTCGCGCATGGGCATCAACTCGGGCTATTGCAATGTCGGCAATTTCGGCAGCACCGACCGCATGGACTACACCATCATCGGTGCGGAGGCGAACCTCGCCGCGCGCCTGCAATCGATCGCCGAGCCCGGCGGCATCGTGCTGAGCTACGAGACCTTCGCCCTCGTCAGCGACATCGTTCGCGCCCACGCGCTGCCGGCGATCACGATGAAGGGCATCAGCCGCGAGGTCATTCCCTATTCGGTGGATGCGTTGAGCGATACTGCTGCCGAGAAGAGCGGCATCATCACCGAGCGCGCGCCGGGGCTCGAGCTCTATCTCGACCCCGCCGTGGTGAAATCAGGCGATGCCGCGCGCGTGCGCTCGCTGCTGGAGAACGCGCTGGCCTCGCTGAAGCCGGCGTGAGGCTTTCTCCGCCGCCTCCTGGACCCTCCAGGGGAGGGTAAGTGACTCCTCACCGCACGGCACAGTGAGGAGGCTCAGCTTGCCGCGGATTGATCTCGATCAACGACAGAGTGGAACGTCTGGAGCTCCATTCTGCGTCTGAAAATTCCGCGCCGCTTTTTTCGAACCTGTGGAGAATGACGACGCGGCGTTGGATCAAAACGGAGGAGTACCGGTCATGAACAAAATGCTCGTTGCAGTTTTTGACACCGAGGCGGCGGCATTCGAAGGACTGAGTGCGCTGAAAGACCTGCATCGTGGTGGCGACATCACGCTCTATTCCTCGGCCGTCATCGCGAAAGACAAGAATGGAACGGTCAACCTCAGGCAGGAAGCCGATCCCGGACCGGTCGGCACCGCGCTCGGGCTGCTCACCGGCAGCATGATCGGAATTCTGGGAGGGCCAGCGGGCTTGGCCATCGGCGCTTCGATCGGTGGACTCGCCGGGCTTGTCTTCGACGTGAACAAGTGCGGGGTCGACGTCACCTTCCTGGACGACGTATCGAAAGCCCTGACCGGCGGCAAGTTCGCGGTTTTGGCGGAGATTGAAGAGAGCTGGACGACGCCGATCGACACCCGCTTGCACAAGCTTGATGGGATCGTTTTCCGGCGTCTGCGGGGAGAGGTCGTCGCTGATCAACTCATGCGAGAAAGTGCAGCCTTTGAAGCCGATCTGAAAGCCCTCAATGACGAGCTCAAGCAAGCCGCCGCCGAGAACCGCGCCGCGATCCAAAAGGACGTCGAGGCCGTGAAGAAGCAGATCAAGGTGGTGCAGGATGAGGCCAAGGCAAGGCTCGATCAAGCCAAGGCGGAGACCGACGCGAAAGTGAAGGCGTTGCAGGATCAGGCAAAGGCCGCAACCGGGATGGTCAAGGCACGAATTGAAAAGCGCATCGCCATCGCCAAGGCGGACTTCGAGACGCGAGCCCAGAAGCTGAGCCAGGCCTGGACGCTGACCAAGGAGGCGCTTGCCGCTTAGGCGGATCGACTACGGTGCTCGACTGCAGGAGGTTCTCCTGCCTTCGAGCACCGATATTCGGCGTCGCTCTCGACCAAAATCGAGCAGGTGGGCGACGGGCCTCTTGCTGCAGGCTCGTCCGAGCCTTGCGGAGATCGACCCCTTCATCACGTTGGCTCGACGAGCTGCGGGGCGTCAGCTCTTCGATCCTAAACCCTTCAATGCAGCCGTAGTCAGCTTGGCTCGCGTTGACCTGGGTCAACGCCTCTTCGTTCGCTGTCGCCTTCATCAGGCGGCGAGATAGGGAAACTGCCTTGGCCCTTCACCCCGGGGCGTCGCCGGAGTGCGCGATAATCCGGAGGCCATCGCCGCATAGAAGTCCTTCGGAGCCACCGGCTCGACGTCGCAGGGGAGCACATCCGCACTGAAGGTCGCCTCGTGTAAGCGCAAGGCCGCAGCCAGTTCGCTATCTTTCGCAAGGCTGAGCTGGGAACATCGCTTGGCTGTGGTGAATCGGCTGGTTTCCTTGCGTGAATGCATCATGAAAGTTCCGTGATTGAAAGCGGCTACGCGGCCGTCCATCCGCCGTCCATCGAGAGGTTGGCGCCCGTGATCTGAGCGGCCTCGTCGCTGCAGAGGAATAGTGCCAGCGAGGCGACCTGCTCCACGGTGACGAACTCCTTGGTGGGCTGTGCGGCGAGCAGGACATCGTTGATGACCTCATCCCTGCGCATGCGGCGCGCCGCCATCGTGTTCGGGATCTGCTTCTCCACGAGTGGCGTCCAAACGTATCCTGGACTAATGCAGTTGCAGGTGATCTTCGACCGGGCGAGTTCCAGCGCGACCGTCTTGGTAAGGCCTGCGACGCCGTGCTTGGCTGCGACATAGGCCGACTTGAAGGGCGAGGCGACGATCGAGTGCGCCGAGGCGGTGTTGATGATGCGACCCCAGCCACGCTTCTTCATACCTGGTACCGCCGCGCGTATCGCATAGAACGCGGCAGACAGGTTGATGGCGATCACCGCATCCCATTTTTCGGCAGGGAAATCCTCGATCGGCGAAACGTGCTGGATGCCGGCGTTGTTGACCAGGATGTCGACGCTGCCGAAGCTCCGTTCAGCCAGTGCGACAAGCTCCGCGACCTCGCCTGCTTTCGACATGTCGGCGGGTGAGTAGATCGCCCCAACGGCGAAATCGCGCTCGATCCGAATTCTTTCGTTCTCGATGTCTGCGTGCGGGCCCATTCCGTTGAGCACGATGTTGGCGCCGGCGCCTGCGAAAGCCCGCGCGCAGGCGAGGCCAATGCCGCTGGTTGAGCCGGTGACGACCGCAGTTTTTCCGTTCAGGTTTCTCATTTCGTTCACTTTCTCGATAGCAAGCCAATTACGTTCGGGGGCCGCGCGAGGCGACCTTCAAGCTAGAAGACCAGGGCTCTCTCGCCGGCTCGAATGGAGCCGCGGGCCGGTTGCTGCAGATAATCGTGCACCACAGTCCCGAGGCCGAGGGTCAGGTCGGCGAGGATGTGGACGGCGGAAACGATCTCGAGCACCGGCAGCTCGGCGACAGGCGCCAATGCATGCGGTGTCAAGGCCAGCGCCGCCGGTCCGGTCCATGCGCCCTTCAGCACGATGTCCTCGAGCCGATATTGAACGAGCTCGCAGATCCTCGGGCTGCCGTCGACGTGCGGGATGATCTTGAGCAGCAAGTTCGGCTCCTCGAGAGCCGCCTTGATCTTCGCCAGATCGGCCTGGCCGTGCTTGTAACCCATCGTTCCCGTGGCAACGCGCAGCGGACCGTAGTCCAGCGTGCCGATCAACGTGTCGATCTCCGTTCGCAACGTCGGCTGACCGAGCTTCTTCGGAAAGCCCCATAGTTCGCGTCCGCCCGCGATCGGGCCTTCGTCGTTGAGGAACATGCAATGCGTGTAGCCGCCGCGGCGGCCCCGGAAGGAGACCGGGATGACCTGGCCGCTTTCCGTGTAGTCACCAAAGCCGTTGGAGTCGGGCATGCGGATGAACTCGTACTTGACGAGAGCGTCTCGCTCGTCGACCTCCAGCGGCTCCGGAACGACTGCCCGAAGCCTGGCCGGATCGGTGCGATAGGTGATGATCAGGTATTCGCGATCGACGAACCGGTAGGGACCGGGCGGATAGGCCGGGCTCGTCAGCGGCATGGCGAAGGCACGTCGTTTCACGTCAGTCTCGCGCATAGCGTTTTCCTGAATTGTTGTCGAGGTCTATTCGCGGCCGTCATGTTCGAGGTCGAACGTGAAGACGCCGTCGGGGCTCGAAGGCCGGGCGAGCACCTCGGGATGGCGCAGGCTGCGCACCGCGTCATGGTAGCCGGCGCGCCAATGCTCCTGCATGGAGAGTCGCGAGAACTCGTAGTCCTTGCAGTGACCTTCGTGATTGCGCGCGCGATAGATCAGATGGACGATGTTGTAGACGTTTCGGGACACCGCCGTGCTGAGCAGCTTCACGGAGTCATGCTCACTGAGATCGTCGGGTAGCCGGCCAAGCAGATCCGTGAGCGCGCGGCGCAGGCGCTGCACCCGCTTGAACTGGTCGGTGCTGGCGCGAGTACGGCTGGAATACTGGATTTCCTTGTGCCGCGTCACGACTTCCGCCATGTTGCGGGGAAGTTGGCCGCGCGCGCTCCAGAGGTCGACCTGGAACGCGAGGATGTCTTGCGGGGCGTCCGATTCGATCACCCATTGCAGCGGCGTGTTGGAGACGAGACCGCCGTCCCAGTAGTGCTCGCCCTCGATTTCCACGGCCGGAAAACCAGGCGGCAATGCGCCGCTCGCCATGATGTGCTCTGGCCGGATCCTGTGGGTCGTGTTGTCGAAATAGACGAAATTCCCCGTCCGGACGTTGACCGCCCCGGCGCTGAAGCGCGTCAGTCCGGCATCGAGACGATCGAAATCGACCAGGCGCTCCAGCGTGGCCTTGAGCGCGCGCGTGTCATAAATGCTGGTCGCATCGCTGGTTCCGTTGGATTGCAGCCAGGGCAGGACGGGACGGGCGGAGAAGAAGCCGGTTGCACCGCACGTGGCTGCCAGGCCGGCGCTCATCTGGTTGATCAGGTTGCGCGTGTTGTCGCCCGCGGTCCAAGGAAGGAAGGGATTTCCGGACCAGTCCCACGGCGCCGTCGAGGTGACCTGGGTCCAGAACTCGCGCAGGCGATCGACCCGGCTCTCCGGCGGGTTGCCGGCAATGATGGCGGCATTGATGGCGCCGATGGAAATACCGGCCACCCAGTCGGGATAAATGCTGGCTTCAGCCAGCGCCTCATAGACGCCCGCCTGATAGGCGCCGAGCGCTCCGCCGCCCTGCAACAGCAGAGCGATGCAATCGAACGGCAGTTGCCGTTGTGAGAATGAAAGCTGTGGCCGAGGTTGAAAGTTCATCGATGGGCTCTTTGTTGCCTGGGAATGCTCGCATTAACGGTGGCTGGAGACCTGCTTCCCGAGCTTGGGGGGCTCGAGCATCACTTCCTTCAGGTGGTCGCCCGCGGCGACGACGACCACGAAGCTGAGCCTGCCGTCCTGTCGCATCAGTCCGCCGGCCAGCGCGCTGCCAGCCGCCGCCTTCTCGGCGACCTGCACGGCATCCGACAATTCACGCCTGATCCATTTCAGGGCGATGATGTTGGCAAGGTCGTCCCGATCGAGCTCCTTCAAGGAAGACGCCACCTCCTTGCCCGTGATGCTTCCGGTATTCGCGTCGATGGCATTCTCCCACACATGTCCGTTTCTGACGGTGCGGACGCGGTAGACGGGCGGGACGGCCAGCTCGAAGCTGATGTCGGCGGTCTTCGATCCCTGATGCAGCTGCTCCGCGATCGTCATCACCCGGCTGAGCGGGACCTGGGTGGTGCGGAACACCGAGAGCACGCGGCGGATCGCCGCTTCCTCGGTTTCGCTTTGTGCGGTTACGCTTCGACCATTCGCATCCGCGGAGTTTTGGACGTCCGCGGAGGCATCGGTGGCGGTGAGCGTGGCGGACCACATCAAGAGGGCAAGCAAATGCTTCTTCGACATCGGATAGATCTCAGTTGGGCGGGTCGATTGCCTTACCAAAGGCGGTTCAGCGCGAGAGCTTCGCCGCAAAGGTTGCCGTTTGCAGCCTTGCAAGACTTCGGGGTGTCACGTGGGGGCGAGCGTCGCGCGAACCGTCGCCGCATTCCACTGCGCACATGTGCGGACCTCTGGCTTGCCTGCGACTTCACTGCGCGAGCTGCCGATGTTGGGGCGGGGATGGATTGCGCAAGGCTGTCGCGAATTGTGGGTGTCAGCGGCCCATCGAACGTATCGGCGGCTTTGCTGTCCGAAGGGGGCGAGCCCTCGCTTTGTGCCTTCTCAGGCGCATCAAGGCGATTTGGCCCGAGGCCGGCCGCGATGATCTCCTGGTCGCCGGGCAGGGGTAAAGGCGCATTGGTGTCCATCACGACGCGCTCCGGTGCCTTGATGTCGGAAAGGATGCGGATCGAAGGCCGCAACGTATCCGGAGCGGCCAAAGGCGTCGGCAGCTGTGCCGGCAGCATCCAGTTTGCCGCGAACAGCAGGAAGACCAAGGCGCCGCCAACGCCGAGAAAATATCCGCGCAAGGGACGCGCCGTGTCGCTTGGTCGGACGTATCGGAGCATGGCGGATCGACTCACGGCATGCAGCTCCCGAAAACGAAATCGGTCCGTCTCATGATCAGATGCTCCAGGGGCGTGGATGCTGGCGCGCAAGCTCGGAGTCGAGATAACCGCGGTCGTCGAGCCATTCGATCGGGCAATAGGCTGCGGCCTTCGGGTTGATCGCAAATCCGTCGCGCTGGAGCGCCGTGCGCGTTCCGGTGACGCCGGTCCACACGGTTTCTCCGGTAGCCGGATCCACTTCCATCACGTCAAAGACTTCAACGAAGTTCAGCATGTCTGCAGGCCGATGCTGTTTCATGCCGCACCTGCAAGGCGGCCGGCGTCACCAACAGCGACGCCGCTCCGCGCGAGCTCGGACTGGATGATGCCGAAGGCGCATTCGACCGGCGCGACCCGAACGTTGACCCGGCAGATGATGCGGTCGCGGGCGATTGGCAAAGCGGTGGTCATGGCATCGTCATTCCTTGGAGCCGAACATCGTTGGTTTGGCGCGCGGCGAGCGCATGGGCCGAGGCGATCATCGCGATCGTGATGCCGAGCAGCAGGCTCAAGCCTATGAGGCCGACGGCGACGAGTACGTTCAGCGAGGCGACGGCGAGCCCCGCCAGCGGGTTTTCGCGCCACACGGCGAACAGGAGGGTTGACATTCTCGGTCTCCTTAATAAAATAAACCGTATAGTTCATATAAACGCTGCGCGCCGACGGAGTCAAGACGATGGCCTCACAAGCGCGTGTGCACGACGGAGGCGGCGAGGCTCCGCCGCGGCCAACCAGAAGCCTCGCGCACAGAAAGGATCCGAGATGATGAGATTGACGCAGCTGTTGTTTGTGACGGTGCTGGTCGCGCTTGGCAGCGCAGCAGCAACTGCTCAGGAAAATCAGGGCACGGCGGAGCAGAGAGCCGCCTGCACGCCGGACGCCTTTCGCCTGTGCAGTGCCTACATTCCCGATCCGTCGGGAGTCGAAGCCTGTCTTCGGCACAGGAAATCGGAATTGAGCGAAGCGTGCAGGGCGGTGTTCGACCATGCAACATCGGGATCGGCCAAGGGCAGATAAGCAGCGATGTCGCGGCCGATGTGACACGCCTCAGTCCAAAATTGCATCTGCCCGACGACAGACACAGGAGCGATCTCATGAGCACGGTGTACATACCCGCCCTGGCTGCCTTCGGCGGCTCTGCATTCGGCGCGGTTTCGACCATCGTGAGCGGATGGTTCAGCCGACGCCGGCGGCTTCGCGAACGTCATCATGCCCGCTCGTTCTCGAAGCGCGAGCGATTGTACCGCAGCTTCATCGAGGAGGCCTCTCGGCTCTATGCCGACGCGCTCGTCAGCGACAGGGCCGAAATTCCGCAACTCGTCGGCCTCTACACGCTCGTCGGCCGCATGCGGATCTTGTCGAGCGATGACGTCGTTCATGCGGCCGAGCGGACCGGCCGCCTGATCATCGAGACGTATCTCTCTCCGAACCGGACCTTCGTCGACCTGCCGGATTTCATCGAGGAGATGGATCCCTTGCGGGAATTCGGCGAAGCCTGCCGGTGTGAGCTCTTGAACCTTCCGGCGCCGTAAGCAGAATCATGCGCGAGCCAATCGACCGGCGGACGGGCAGCGCCGACACCCGCCGCAGAATCGTGCGGGCCGCGACCGATCTTTGCCGCGAGATCGGTCACGACAAGGCAACGGTGGCCGACATTGCCGGACGCTTGTCGATGTCGCCGGCCAACGTCTATCGCTTCTTCCCCTCCAAGCTGGCGATCAAGGACGCCGTGGTCGGCGAAGTGCTGAACGGGACAGCCGGCGCGGCAGCCGAGGCGGCGCGCAGCGACGCTCCCGTGCTGGGGCGGCTCGCCGCGATCTTGCAGGTGATCGCCGAGCGCAATGCAGATCTCTCGGCAAGACAACGCAGACTGCAGGATCTCGTCGCCGTGGCCGTCGTCGAGGGTTGGCCCGTCGTCCTCGCCTATGACGACAGGATCCGAGACCTGGTCCGGTCCATTATCGGCGCTGGGCAGGCAAGTGGTGAGGTGCGGACCGGCAGCCCCATGGCGCTGACCTGCTGCCTGCTGGAAGCCATGGACATTCATCTCAACCCGTCGCGGCCGCCCGTTGCGACGCTTCGGCCGAGCTTCGAGGAGATGTTCAGATTTTGTACGGGCGCTCTGCAGCATGCGCCATCGTTGTCGCGCGGGGCAGGGCTATCGCATTCGAGAGCTCTGCCCTGCGGCCAGCCTTAGCAGCGCCCGCCTCCGCCAAGCGTGCCGAAAGGCCGCGCGCAACGCGAGTGGTCACCAATCCGTCTCGCAGGCCGCCAGGAAGAAGCTGACGCGTTCGCGCACGAAGCCGGGAAGTTCCTTCTCCAGGTCCTTCGAAGTCTCGCCGACCAGCGAGCGAAACAGCATCGGCAGCAGAATGAGATCGAGAAAGATTTGCGCGGTGGCGCGGCTCCGCTTGGCGCTGAACGGGCCTCTCGGAGTGCGAGCGAGCTTCTGTGTGGCGTCGTCCAGGAGCTGGGACACTGCGGCCAGCGACCGGTCGCGGGCAGCTTCGTGAACATTGCGGCTCAGCTCCGGAAACCGCTGCGATTCGGCGATCGTGGCGCGCACCATCCCGAGCGATTCCTCCAGGACCCTTTCCACGATCGCGGTCCCGAGGCTCATCAGCTTGTCCTCGATGCTGCGCCCTTCCGGCACGAAGCCGTCGAAATCCGTCAGGCTGTCGATGGTGCGGGCCACCACCGCCGCGAACAATGCCTCCTTGCCGGGGAAGTGGGCGTAGATCGTCGGTTTGCTGGCGGGAGCGAGCTCGGAAATGTCGTCGATGCTCGCGCTGCGGAATCCCTTCTCCAGAAACAGCTGCTGGGCTGCATCGAGAATGCGTGCCTGCGCATCGCCGGCAAGGTCCTTGGGCGGTCTGCCTCGCTTCGTCTTCTTCATTTCAGGAACTCCCAATCACGAGTCTGTGCGCGTCTGCTTCCCGCTTGACATGGCGCGCGAAGAAAGGCAAGAAAAAGAAAATATACGGTTTAGTTCATTTATGCGCCGCCGTTTGCCCCCGCAAGTGCCCGGCGGTCGAGGCCGCAAAGGGTGACGCGTTCGGCCTCGACCGCCCCGAATTGAGGAGAATGCCGTGACTGTTCTGAACCCAAACCCGCCAGGCTTGCCGGAAGGCGTGCTGCTGCGCGAGCTGCATCACAGGGTCACTAGCGGGATCGCTTTCGCGATCGACCTGGTCTCCGCCGCCGCGATCCGCGTCGAAGGGGCCGAGGCCAAGCGCGCGCTCGTCGACGTCGTCGAGCTGCTGCACGGCCATGCCGACGTGCATCGTTCCCTGGCGATGCCGGCGGGCGACACGTTGATCCATGCTGCGACCTACATCCGCAAGCTGGGCTGCGGCATGCGTCGTGCCGTCCTGGACCGGATGAACATCCACCTGGCGTTCGCGACCCAGTCCCTGGCGCTTTTGCCGGAGCGCTGCTGGCATTTGGGGCTGATCGTCCACGAGCTCGTGATGCACGCGACGCGGCACGCCTGTTTCGATGCGAGGGCCGGGCAGATCAAGATCAAGCTGACGCGCCATGGCGCGCTCGTGAACTGCGTGATTCTGGACAACGGCACGCGTCCCGCGCGGGAGGTCTCCGATCGCGAGCTGCGCGTGCCAAAGGATCTTGCGAGGGCTCTCGGCGGACGGATCGAGCAGGGCTTCGGTGCCGAATTCACCTCGATCGTCCTCTCCTTCCCGCTGACCGAACGCGAGCGCGGCGCAAACTGGACCATTGCGGCACGGCAGATGAAAGCGCCGCGCCGCACCAGAGCCACGGATGCGAAAAACGAAGGGCCCGCCGTGAACACGGCGCGCGTTCAGCCAGGCCACAAGGTCGAAACGGATCCCGTCGCAAGACCTCCACGGCAGCAGGAGGACGCAGCGGTCGTTCTCCGCCAATCCGCCGATCCGCTCGGCGGGCTGTTGTCAACTTCCCACCGCACGGTGTCGCTATGACGAGCCAATTCTCCAATCCGATCCGCGCCATCCCAACGCCAGGCGCGAAACTCCTTGGCGCCCTGGCCGCGCTCGTCGGCCTTGCATTGAGCGGCTGCGACGACCATCAGCCGCCGGCGGCGACAAGAGCCGCGCTCGTCCGCACCGCGATCGTGCAGCCGCGAGACCGGCAAGCTGCCATCACGCTGACTGGAGAGGTTCAGGCGCGCTACCGCGCCGATCTCTCCTTCCGCGTCAGCGGACGTGTGATTGCACGAGCCGCGGACGTCGGCGCTCACGTCAGCAAAGGGGATATCCTGGCCCGGCTCGATCCGGCCGAGCAACAGGCCGATGTCGATGCTGCGACCGCGGCCTTGGCTTCTGCCGAAGCTCAGCTGCGCGTCGCAAAGGCCACGTTCGAGCGGCAGAAGGCGCTGATCGCAAGCGGCTTCACGACGCGCAGCGTCTACGATCAGGCGCAGGAAGGCCTGCGGACCGCCGAGGGCCTGCTGGAAGCGGCCAAGGCGCAGCTTGGCACCGCGCGCGATGCGCTCGGCTATACCGTCCTGCGCGCGGAAGCCGACGGCGTCGTGACCGCGCGCAATCTCGAGGTCGGCCAAATCGTGCCGGCCGCCCAACCGGTGTTCTCGATCGCGCAGGACGGGGCGCGGGATGCCGTCTTCGAGGTCTACGAATCCGTCTTCCTTGGCCAGACCGACAGCCGCCGCGTGATGCTGGCGCTGGTGTCCGATCCAAGCGCGACGGCGACGGGCGAGGTGAGGGAAATTTCACCAGCGATCGACGCAAAGAGCTCCACGATCCGCGTCAAGGTGTCGATCGACAATCCACCCGCGGCGATGACGCTGGGCAGCGCCGTGGTCGGAACGGTTATGGCGAAGCCTCAGAACGAGATCGCTTTGCCCTGGAGCGCATTGATGGCTGCGGGCAGGAAGCCTGCGGTCTGGACCGTCGATCCGAAAACGCAGACGGCAGCGCTGAAGCCGGTCACGGTCGGCACATACGAGGCCGGACAGGTGCTGATCAAGGCAGGGCTCGAGCCCGGCGAGCGCGTCGTGATCGAGGGGGGCAAGCTGCTGAGTTTGGGCCAGTCCGTCACTGAAGTGAGAGGCGGGTCATGAAGCAGGAAAACATGATGATCGCCGGAGCACTCGCAGCAGCGTTGCTGCTATCCGGCTGCCAGCAGGAGACCAGCGCGCCGGAGCCGGTTCGTCCGGTGCTCTCGATGCTGGCCAGGCCGAACAGCGGAGACAGCGCGGTCGCGGTCGGCGTCGTCGAGCCGCGCTACAAGACCAACCTCGGCTTTCGCGTGCTCGGACGGCTGACCTCGCGTCCGGTCTATGTCGGCGACATGGTTCAGGAAGGACAGATCATCGCGACGGTCGATCCGACCGCTCTCGATCTGGCCGTGCGCGCCGCCAGGGCGCAACTGGCAAAGGCCGAGGCGCAGCTTGCGACGGCCAAGGCCACGGAGCAGCGGCAACGCACGCTGATCACCAGCGATGCAACCACGAGGCAGACGCTGGACAACGCCGAGCAGGCCCGCGCCGGCGCCGAAGCGAGCGTCGCTCAGGAGCAGGCGAACCTGACCAAGGCGATCGAGCAACTCGGCTATGCCAAGGTCAAGGCCGATTTCGGCGGCGTCGTCACCGCTGTCGGTGCGGAAGTCGGTCAGGTGGTCTCGCCAGGTCAAACAGTGGTGACGGTCGCCCGGCCCGACATTCGCGAGGCAGTCGTCGACATCGGGGATGATTTTCCGGTCCCGCTGGAAGTCGGCCTTCCGTTCACCGTCGGCCTGCAGCTCCTCCCCGCCATCCAGGTCGAGGGCAGGATCCGCGAGATCGCGCCGCAAGCCGACGCGGTGACGCGCCTGCGCCGGGTTCGGATCGCGCTCGACAATCCGCCCGAGAGCTTCCGTCTCGGCGCGACCGTCACGGCAAAGCTCGGCAACGACCAGAGCAACGCTCTGCGCCTGCCGGCATCGGCCGTGCTCACCAAGGACGGCGCGGATTTCGTCTGGGTGGTCGATCAGTCCACCAGCACGGTCTCCTTGCAGAAAATCGAGGGTGTCGCCGAACCGGCAGGCCTTCGCGTCACCGGCGGGCTTGCCGCGGGCACCCGCGTCGTCACCGCCGGCATTCACAGCCTCAAGCCGGGACAGCCCGTCCGCATCGAACAGGATCAAGAGCAATGAAGTCGTTCAACCTCTCCGACTGGGCGCTGGGCCATCGCTCGCTCGTCTGGTACTTCATGATCGCCTTCATGGCGGCCGGCCTGTTTGCCTATCTCCAGCTCGGACGGCAGGAGGATCCCGACTTCACCATCAAGACCATGGTGATCCAGGCGCAGTGGCCGGGCGCCTCGCCCGAGGAGATGACGCGCCAGGTTACCGACCGCATCGAGAAGAAGCTCGAGGAGCTGGAATCGCTCGACTATACCAAGAGCGTGACGGTCGCAGGTCAGACCACCGTCTTCGTGTACTTGCGCGATTCGACCAAGGCCGCGGACGTCAAGCCGACCTGGGTGCGCGTCCGCAACATGATCGCCGACATCAAGGGCGATTTCCCGCAAGGCGTGATCGGACCCGGCTTCAACGACCGCTTCGGCGACGTCTTCGGCAACATCTATGCCTTCACCAGCGACGGCCTCAGCCAGCGGCAGCTCCGCGATCAGGTGGAGGATATTCGCGCCAAGGTGCTGACGGTGCCCGACGTCGGCAAGGTCGACATCCTGGGGGCGCAGGACGAGGTGATCTATCTCGAATTCTCCACGCGCAAGATCGCGGCCCTCGGCCTCGACGTGCACGCCATCATGAGCTCGCTGCAGGGACAGAACGCGGTGGCTCCCTCGGGCGTGTTCCAGGAGGGTCCCGAGCAGATCAGCGTCCGCGTCAACGGCCAGTTCACCTCGGAGGCGAGCCTGAAGGCCGTCAATCTCCGCATCAACGATCGGTTCTTTCCGCTCACCGACGTTGCGACGGTCAAGCGCGGTTACGTCGATCCCCCTTCGACGCTGTTCAGATACAATGGTCAGCCCGCCATTGCGCTCGCGATCGGGATGAAATCGGGCGCCAATCTGCTGAAGTTCGGCGAGGCGCTGCAGAGGGAGATGACCAGGATCATCGCCGACCTGCCGATCGGCGTCGGCGTGCATCTGGTCGCCGACCAGCCGGTCGTGGTCGAGCATGCCGTCTCGGGCTTCACCGAAGCGCTGTTCGAGGCCGTGATCATCGTGCTCGGCATCAGCTTCCTGAGCCTCGGCCTGCGTGCCGGGCTCGTGGTGGCGATCGCGATTCCGCTCGTGCTCGCGATCACCTTCGTGGTGATGGCCTATTCGGGGATTTCACTGCAGCGCATTTCGCTGGGCGCCCTGATCATCGCCCTCGGTCTTCTGGTCGACGATGCCATGATCGCCGTCGAGATGATGGTGGCCCGGCTCGAGATTGGCGATCCCCTCGAAAAGGCGGCGACCCACGTCTATACGTCGACCGCGTTCCCGATGCTGACCGGAACGCTGGTCACGGTGGCGGGCTTCATCCCGATCGGGCTCAACAGCAGCAACGCCGGCGAGTTCACCTTCACCCTGTTCGTGGTGATCGCGGTGTCGTTGATCGTGTCGTGGATCGTGGCCGTGTTGTTCACGCCGCTTCTCGGCGTCACGATCCTTCCGGCCAAAATGAAGGGCCATCACGAGCAGAAAGGACGCATGGCGCGGGTGTTCGGGCGTCTGCTCCTGTTCTGCATGCATCGTCGCTGGAGCACGATTGCGGTGACGGTCGGCGCCTTCCTGCTTGCGCTGTTCGGCTTGCAGTTCGTGCAGCAGCAGTTCTTCCCCTCCTCCGACCGTGCCGAGCTCGTGATCGACTGGAATCTGCCGCAGAACGCCTCGATCGCCGAGACCAACACGCAGATGGCGCGTTTCGAACGCGAGCAATTGCAGGGCAACGGCTCGGTCGAGCACTGGTCGACTTATGTCGGAACCGGCGCGCCGCGCTTCGTGCTGTCGTTCGACGTGCAGACGGCCAACACCTGGTTCGGCCAGCAGGTGATCGTGACCAAGGGCGGCATTGCCGCGCGCGACCGGCTCAAGTCGCAGTTCGAGGACTATTTGAGGAAGACGTTCCCGGGCACCGACACCTACGTCAAGCTGCTCGAGGTCGGGCCTCCGGTCGGGCGTCCTGTGCAATATCGTCTGAGCGGGCCGGATATCGCCGAGGTCCGCGAGCTCGCGCAGAAGCTTGCGGGAATCGTGCGGAGCAGTCCCGACCTCGGCAACGTGGTCTTCGACTGGATGGAGCCGGCGCGCGTCGTCAAGGTCGACGTGCTCCAGGACAAGGCGCGCCAGCTCGGCGTGACCTCGGAAGACATCGCCACCACCCTGAACTCCGTGCTTCGGGGCTCGCCCATCACCCAGGTGCGTGACAGCATCTATCTGGTCAACGTCACGGGGCGCGCCACCTCGGCGGAGCGTGCCTCGATCGACACGCTGCGCGACCTGCAATTGACCGGTCTCGGCGGCCAATCCGTGCCGCTCGGGGCTGTCGCCAATCTGCGCTATGAGCTCGAGCAGCCGACGATCTGGCGGCGCGCGAGGATTCCGACGGTCACTCTGAAGGCCGGAATCGTCAGCAGCGTTCAGCCGAAGACGATCGTCGACCAGCTTGCACCGAGAGTGGCGGAATTCACCAAGCAGCTGCCAGCCGGCTACTCCGTGACGATCGGGGGTTCCGTCGAGGAGAGCGCGAAGAGCCAGGCGCCCATCGTTGCAGTCGTGCCGCTGATGCTGTTCGTGATGGCTACGGTGCTGATGCTTCAGCTGCAGAGCTTCTCGCGCTTGTTCCTGGTGTTCGCAGTCGCGCCGCTCGCGCTGATCGGCGTGGTCATGGCCATGCTGCCGAGCGGCGCCCCATTGGGCTTCGTCGCCATCCTCGGCGTGCTCGCACTGATCGGAATCCTGGTGCGAAACTCCGTGATCCTGATCGTGCAGATCGAGGATCTGAAGAAGGAGGGCAGGCCCGCCTGGGACGCCGTGGTCGAAGCAACGGAGCATCGCATGCGGCCGATCCTGCTGACGGCCGCCGCCGCAAGTCTCGCGCTCATTCCCATCGCGCGCGAGATCTTCTGGGGCCCGATGGCCTACGCGATGATGGGCGGCATCATCGTCGGCACGCTGCTGACCTTGCTGTTCCTGCCGGCACTCTATGTGGCGTGGTTCAGGATTCATCCTGACGCTGCCGGTGCATTGCCTTCCCACCGCCCCGACGCTGTTGCGCAGCAGGCGTCGGCCGAACAGACCGCCACTCACCACGCACCCGAGCCTGTGCTCGAGGCCCAGATCTAGGAGACGACAATGCTTTCGAAAAGAACATCAAGCTTCGTGTTGGCGGTGACGGTCGCCGCGAGTGCGCTCGTGCCCATGGCTGCGTTCGCGCAACTTCCGCCACCGCCGCCGATGGCGCCGGCCGGGCCACCTCCGATGGCTGCGGCAGCTCCGCCGTCCTTCGCAGGTCCCCCTCGGCCCGGTCCGGTCGCTGGCCCCGGTCCGGCAGCTGGGCCGCGCCCCGATCTTGCAGCGCGAGGTGTCGGCGGAGGGCCGGCTGTCGTGAACGCCGCGCGCACGACGGCAATCAACATCGGCAGTGCCGGCGGTTATCGCTATGGCGGCGTGCACGGATATGGCCATGGCGCGCGTGCGGCATCTTATGCCGCCTCATACGCGGCCGGCGCCTATGCCGGGTACGCCTATGGCGGCGCGCGCTCCAGCTATGACGCGAGTAGCGACTGCTACTACGTCTATAGACGTCATCGCAGGTATCTCGTCTGCGATTAGCCCGTGAGAGAGCTGCATATAACGGAGCACTCTCGTTGAGGGCGCTGTAGACCTCGGCACCGATCGGAACGAGCATGGAAAGGATCTTCGGCTTCGCCGCTATTGTCGCGGTGTCAGCGGCCGCCGCGATTCTGATCCCTGTCGAGCAGGACGCGGCAAAGGAATCCGCGATCTGCCGACTGGATTATGACTCGGGCGTGCGCAGTTGCACCTTCGAGACCATCGATCAGTGCGTGTCGGCCATTGCTGGACGTGGCGGGAGCTGCTTTCGCGGCTCCGAAAGCGAGGGGGACGCATCGTTTGGCCATGCTCCGAACATGCACGTTCGTCATCGCCACTGATCTGTGGGCCAGCGGTGGTTTTCCGCCACATGGATATCGATCGACGCCGTCGCCATCAAGGGCCGGCGTACGGTTGGACAACCTTCCCAACTTTGCTAACTGTGCGTCACCTAAATCAGTAAGAGCAAGAAATGTTTGACCTCTTCAAGGGAGGCACCGCAGCAAACTTCGGGGTTATCGAGCGTGAGTTGCGCTGCGGCCTTTGGAGCTGGAATCTGCGCACCAGCGAAATGCAGTGGTCGCGTGGGTATTATGATCTTCTGGGCCTCGAGCCGGGAAAGGTAACACCATCCTTTGCCGCCATCCTCCAGGTGACGCATCCGGATGATCGTCGAGCGCAAGCCGAGGTCGACCGAGTCATCCAGAAAGCCTCGACCATCAGGCGAAAATTTCGCGTCATTCGCCGCGGCGGCAACATCGCCTGGATCTATTGTCAGATCATCATCTTCGTCGATCCGGAGGGGGTCGCGGAGAAGGCCATTGGCGTCTGCACCGATATCACGGCGCGGGAGGATCAGCTCAATCAGCTGCGGATTGCGGATGAGCGCTATCGCGCCCTGATAAAGGCCGCTGGCGCGGTGGTCTGGATCGCCAAGTGGGATGGGCGAATCCACGAGATCATCAATTGCGATAAAGCGGGCCAGATCATTACGTCCGAATCTGGTTGGCTCCAGTTCATCCATCCAGACGACCAGGAGAAGACGCTCAGGGTATGTGCGGCCGCAAGCCGCGAGAAGCGCGGCTATGATGTCGTGCACCGTTTCCTCCAGTCCGACGGCACTTTCAAATGGAAGCGGTCGACCGGACAGCCGGTGCTCGACGATGGAGGGAATATCAAGGAATGGCTCGGGATCAGCGTCGATCTCGACCGTCATTCGGCGCGTCCCGGCGCTCACCGGATCACCGGAGCGCAAATCAGGGCCGCGCGCGGGCTGCTGCGATGGTCGGTGATGGACCTGGCGCATGCTGCCGGTATCTCGCGCGCGACCATCCGCCGCCTGGAGGAGCTGGACGGTGCGCCGCCCCACAACGACGCGGCGCTTCCGTCGATCGAAGCAGCCCTCGTGAGAGCCGGTGTCGAATTCATGTTTCCGGAGGCAGGCAAGCCGGGCGTGCGACCGCGCTAAATTAGCTCCTCACCCGCGCCGACCTAGCAAGAATGGTCGCATCGTTGGTAGGCAACGCCGCGTCCGCTCAAATCTGGCGTTCGATCGCCGCGGCGTTGTGCATCGACGATCCCGCTGGTTGCTTCGGCTCACTCGCAAGCACCAATTTTGCCTAACAGAAGGTTAGCACGGTCGGCATTATTGTTCTGCACGTAGAGCTCCGGCAATGCGTGCGATCATGGCGATGCAAATCATTCGATGCTTCGGAATCGACTCACGCTGCAAGCGCCGTGTCTCCGGTGCCGGATGCCCATTCATTTTTTGCGCAATCGGATTTGAAAGAACATAACGATGACCGACGTACCCGCATGCGCCAATTCCGATCAGCAACGCCAGGCCCGACTGCGCTTCATGGGAATTACACCCCGCACCGGGGAACTGCTGCGGGAGTTCTGGGCGATCGCCGAGCCTGCAGTGCCGCGTATTCTGGACGGCTTCTACCGGCATGTCACGAGCGAACCTCAGCTTGCCGCCATGATCGGAAACGACGTTCCCAGATTGAAAGCCGCGCAGGGCACGCACTGGGCGCGGCTGTTCAACGGCCGGTTCGACGAGGATTATTTGAAGGGGGTCCGTGCCATTGGCATGGTCCACAACAAGATCGGCCTGGAGCCGCGCTGGTACATCGGTGGATACAACTTTGTCCTGAACCAGCTCGTGTCGCTTGCCGTTCGGCGCTATCGCTGGAGACCGGGACATCTCTGCGAGGTCTTGAGCGCGGTGAATTGTGCCGTGATGCTCGACATGGAGATCGCAATCTCCGTCTACCAGGAGGCAATGCTGGCCGACCGGGAAAGGCGTCAAGCGAAGATTCTTGCTGCAATTCGAAGCTTCGATGCCCGGATGAAGACGGTCGTGGATACGATCGGTGGTTCGGCCGCCAACCTTCAGAGCGCAGCCAATGACCTGGCCGCCAGCTCTTCGCAGTCGACCCAGCAGTCCAGTGCGGTGGCGGCCGCTTCGGAAGAAGCGTCGATGAATGTGCAGGCTGTTGCAACATCGACCGAGCAACTGACCTCCTCGATCCAGGAGATTGGCCGCCAGGTCTCCGAATCGACGAAAATCGTCAGGATCGCGGTCGAGCAGTCGGCCCGATCCGGTGCGACCGTCCAGACTCTTGCGCACGCCGCCCAGCGGATTGGCGACGTGGTTGAACTGATCAGCACGATTGCCGGACAAACCAATCTGCTTGCACTCAATGCCACGATCGAAGCCGCGCGCGCCGGCGAAGCCGGACGCGGCTTCGCGGTCGTTGCTTCCGAAGTCAAGGCGCTTGCCGAGCAGACGGCAAAGGCCACCGGCGAGATTGGCGAGCAAATTCTCTCGATTCAGGCCGCGACGAGAGAATCGGTTGGGGCGATGCAGGACATCGGCCGCACCGTCGGGTCCGTCAACGAGATCGCGACGGTCATAGCGGCGGCGGTGGAAGAGCAGGGAGTGGCTACCGCCGAGATCGCGCGCAACGTCCAGCAGGCAGCCGAGGGCACGCATGGGGTGTCCAGCAACATCACCGGCGTCAGTCAAGTCGCCGCTGAAACCCGGCAGACCGCGGGAAAGCTGCTGAGCGCCTCCGAGGCGCTTTCCGGCCAGGCATCGGCTCTTCGGTCCGAGGTCGACGCATTCCTTGACGAAATCAAAGCCGCCTGACGCTGCGCCGCAATCATCATGAAAACGCGCAATACAATTCATACTGCGATGAGCGAAGTTCTGCCTGCGGCCGAGAGCGAGCCGGCGCCACGATCTGCTATCCGCCGTCACGGCCGGCCAGCCATGGACTGGGAACGACTGGTCCATGCGGCGATCGAAAGCAGCTCGCATGGTCTGTGCGTCTTCGACGAACGGTCGCGATTGGTGATCGGCAACGAGCTGCACCGTCATATGTACGGCCTCACGCCCGCGCAGGTCGCCGCCGGGACGCCTGTGCAGGAGCTTCTGGCTAGCCGGTATGCTCGCGTCGTCGGAACGTCAGCGAACGCTCAAATGGCCGAGTATCTGGCGGCGATTCAGCACACGGCAGGGTTCAGTACCAGCTACGGACTCGAGGACGGAACATTCATAGAGCTCGACATGCATCCCATGGAGGGAGGCGGTTTTGTCGAAAGGCATCGGGATATCACCCAGCTGCGGCTCGCGGAGCTTCGTGCCGAAGCGGCGAGGCAGGAGCTGATCGAGAAGCAATATGCCATCGACCAGGCGGTCATCGTCGCAGTTACCGATGTGCGTGGCACGATCACTTATGCCAATGACCGGTTCTGCGAGATCAGCGGCTACGACCGGGACGAGCTCATCGGAAACAACCACCGCATCCTGAAGTCCGGAGTTCATTCGCGTGAATTCTTCCGCCAGATGTATCGTCAGCTTGCCCGCGGCGGGGTCTGGCGCGGAGAGCTCTGCAACAAGGCGAAAGGCGGAAACCTATATTGGGTCGATACGGTGATTACCCCTCAGCTCGGTCCGGAGGGAAAGCCGGTGGCCTACATGGCGATCCGGGTCGACATCACAGCTCGGAAGAACGCCGAAGCGCTGGTGTATTATGCGGCTCGCCACGACGCCTTGACCGGGCTGTCGAACAGAGCCGCTCTGCTCGAAGATCTATCGAGCCGGCTCGCACAAGCTAGTGCATGCGAGCGACAGCTGATCGTGTACTTGCTGGATCTCGACGGGTTCAAGTGGGTGAATGATACGCTGGGGCATGCCGCCGGTGACGCCTTGCTCAAGCAGCTGAGCAGGCGCCTCGAGTCGGTTGCCGCCGATGGCGATCTGATCGCCCGTCTGGGAGGCGACGAGTTCGCAATCGTGCAGTTCAGCTCTGGGGAAGGACGCGAACAGGCGGAAAGACTCGCGATCACGCTTCTCGAGATCGTGGCGATGCCGTTCTCGATCGCAGGCCAGGACGTGTCGGTCGGAGTGAGTATCGGATTGGCGCTCGCACCGCTGCACGGCTCCACGGCTTTCGAGCTGCTCTACAAGGCAGATCTCGCCCTCTATCGGGTCAAGGCGGAGGGACGAAACGGATACCGGTTCTTCGAAGAAGAGATGCACAAGAGCGCGCAATCCCGCAACCGGCTCATCAACGAGCTTCGCGAGTCGGTGGCCCGGGGCGATTTCGAACTGCACTATCAGCCGATCTTCGATGCGAAGACGCTGCAGCCGCGTGTGATGGAGGCCTTGGTGCGATGGCGTCATCCCTCCGAGGGCCTGCTTCAGCCCGGTCGCTTCATAGGTATCGCTGAAGAGACCGGCCTCATGGAGCCTTTGGGGCGTTGGATTCTTCGTCAGGCGTGTGCAGACGCAGCGTCGTGGCCCAAGGGAATCAAGGTTGCGGTCAACATTTCTCCTGCGCAGTTCCGCGGTCCGGAATTGTTCGACGCGGTGCTGAGAACTCTGCTGGAAACGGGCCTGTCGCCCGATCAGCTCGAGTTCGAAGTCACGGAATCCATTCTGCTGCAGGAGAAGGAGGAAAACCTCCTGCTCTTTCGCCAGCTCAAGAATATCGGGATATCCATCGCGCTGGACGACTTCGGTGTGGGATACGCATCGCTCGGTTCGGTGGTCTCATTTCCCTTCGACAAGGTGAAGATCGATCGATCTTTCACCAAAGACCTGGTGACCAACCCGGCGAACAGGACCGTGGTGGCCTCGATCATGACTCTGGCCGCCGGCCTCGGGGTGCAAGTTATCGCAGAGGGCGTCGAGACCGAGGAGCAGCTGGATTACTTGAGGAGCCAAGGGTTGGATCTGGTCCAAGGTTATTTGCTGGGCAGACCCGCACCGGCCGGCCTGAATGAGTGGGTCGGTGCCGGGCCTGCTGGGGCTCCTCAGGGCGGTCATCATCTGGCTTGCGATGGACGGGCGCAGGCAAGTTGAACACGCCGATTCTCCGCTGCGCGGGGCCTCGACCTGTATCGCGACCCCGCCGTGGTGAAGTCAGGCGATGCCGCGCGCGTCCGCTCGCTGCTGGAGAACGCGCTGGCCTCGCTGAAGCCGGCCTGAGGGTGCTCTTACCCTCCGCTGGAGGGTCCGCTGGAGGGGGAGGGTCGATCGCGCGCAGCGCGAGCG
>NZ_JACCHP010000016.1 GCF_016031625.1 Bradyrhizobium agreste
CATGTGTTGTTCGCACGCTCGCCTCGACCGCGGTCCCATCAAGATCAAGCCGCAGCGGCAGGGTATTGATGAACAGCCCCATGGCGCGGTCGCCACCCGCACCCCCATGCATGCGGCCGAACAGCACTGTGCCGAACACCACCTGCTCGCGGCCGCTGCTGCGCGCCACCACCTGACCCCAGGCCAGATGGCACAGGCTCGCCAGGCTCACCCCAAGCCGTCGCGCCTGGCTGCGCAGCCGCGCGTTCAGCTGCTGCGGCAGCATCCGCTGCGCCTCGCTGATCCCGCTGCCGTCGCCGCGCACCTCGCGCAAGCCGAACGGCGTGGTCGGCTCGTCGATGTCGGCCAGCCACCCCCGGAAGAACGCTTCATCCGCCTTGGCATCACCGCCGAGATGCGCCTGCGCCACCAGGTTGCGGAACGGCTGTGGCTCGGTCAGCTCATGCGCCCGCCCCTCCAGCTCGGCCCGGACCTCGGCATGCATCACCTCCAGTGTGGTGTGGTCCCCGATCAGATGATGCTGCAGCTCCAACAGCAGCCAGCGCGCGCTGCCGGGCTCGCGCGCGATCACAAACCGCAACAAGGGCGCTTGGCCAAGATCGATGCGGTGCTGGCGCGGATCAAACCGATCCTTAAGCTGCGCGGCGCCAGGACCAGCAGACGCGTCCAGCTCGACCTCGCTCACCTCCAGCGGTGCGTGGCGCCACACCACCTGGGCCGGGCGCGACAGGCCCTCCCAGACGAACGAGGTGCGCAGAATGTCGTGCCGATCCACCACCCGCTGGACCGCGGCAAGATAGCGGTCCAACACGCCACGGTCGGCAAACGCCATCTGCGACACCAGCAGGTACGGATCGCCCTTTGTCGCCAACAGATGATGGAACAGGATGCCGTCCTGCAGCGGCGACAAGCCATAAATGTCCTGGATGTTGCCGACCCCGCCGGGTACTGTGGCGAGGATCCGATCGATCTCGCCCTGCGTCAGCTCGATCAGCGGCAGCATCTCTGGCGTGATCACCGTACTCTGTTCGGTGATCCGGTTGGCCGGGACCGCCACCTCCTGATGACTGCCCAGGCTCACGGCCAGATCGGCCAGCACCGGCCTGGCGAACAGCGTCTGCACGTCAACCCCCAGCGACTGCCGCCGCAGACGCTCCATCAGTTGCACCGCCACCAGCGAGTGCCCGCCGAGTGCAAAGAAGTTGTCGTGGCGTCCGACCCGCTCAACACCCAGAAGCTCCGCCCAGATCTCGGCCAGCGCCGTCTCGATCTCGCCTTGCGGCGGCTCATAGGCGCGATGCGCATACGCCTCATCATCCGGCGCCGGCAGCGCCTTGCGGTCGAGCTTGCCGTTCACCGTCAGCGGCAGCGCCGCCAGCCGGACGAACGCCGATGGCACCATGTAGTCCGGCAGGTGCGCACTTAGGTGGGCGCGCAAGGCGCCGGCAAGCTCGCTTCCATCCAGCCCGTTCGAAGCTGCTTCCGGCGCGCACACCACATAGCCGACAAGACGCTTCTCGCCGCCGGGGCTCTCGTGCGCCACCACCACCGCCTCGCGCACCAACGCGTGCTCGCAAAGCCGCGCCGCGATCTCCCCCGGCTCGATCCGGAAGCCGCGGATCTTCACCTGGTCGTCGTTGCGGCCCAAAAACTCCAGATTGCCGTCCGGCAGATAGCGCGCCAGATCGCCGGTCTTGTACAGCCGGTCGCCGTCCACAAAGGGACTGGCGATGAACCGCTCCGCGGTCAGCTCGGGCCGGTTCAGGTAGCCCCGCGCCACCCCCGCCCCGCCGACGTAGAGCTCTCCCACCGCGCCAAACGGAACCGGCGCACCATGACCGTCAAGCAGATAGACCACCGAATTCCGGATTGGTCGTCCCAGTGGCACCCGTTGCTGGCCATCGAAGCCAGCAGGCACCGGGTAGCAGAGACTGAAGGTGGTGTTCTCTGTCGGGCCGTAGCCATTTGAGATCCGCAGCGTCGGATGTCGCTTCTGACATGCTCTGATGGAAGTGATTGAGACCTCTTCGCCCCCGACCAGCAGTTGCTGCAGCCCACTGGTGCTCCGCCCCTCCCCGACATAGACGTCGAACAACCGCGCAGTCATCCAAGCGATGGTGATGCCTTGGTCTTGGATGATCCGGGCCAGCGTTGCCGTCGAGAGATAGCGTTCAGGATAGAGCACAACACTGGCGCCGTTCGCGAAGGCTCCCCAGACTTCGAACGTGGTCGCATCGAATGTCGGCGAGGAAGCGTTGAGAAAAACGTCCTGCGGCGAGATCTCGACGAAATCGTTCCCCGCCACCAGACGCACCACTCCGCGATGCTCGACCATGACCCCCTTGGGGGTGCCTGTTGATCCCGAGGTGTAGATCACATAAGCGAGATGGCGTGAGGTGAGGCCAAGCGCGCGTGGGTCCGGATCCGACGCCGGCAGATTTACCCATTCCGGCGTCGCCGCCAGATCCACCACCGTCAGATCGAGTAGCGCATCGTCGCCCAGCGCCGATCGCCCCGCCGCATCGGCCAGCAGCACTCGCGGCGCCGCATCGTCGAGAATCTGCCGCAGCCGCGCCGGCGGATAGGCCGGGTCCAGCGGCAGATAGGCGCCCCCCGCTTTGAGGATCGCCAAAAGCCCGACCACCATCGCCACGCTGCGCGCAACGCAGATCGCCACCGGCTGGTCCAGCTTCACCCCGAGCCCGATCAGATGATGCGCCAGGCGGTTGGCCCGCGCATTGAGCTCGCGATAGCTTAGCCGCTCCTCCTCATGGACCACCGCCACCGCGTCCGGCGCACGGCGAACCTGTGCCTCGAACAGCTCGTGGATGCACAGGTCCGACGGATAGGCCGATGCCGTCCGGTTCAGCTCCTCCAGCAGATACGCGCGCTCAGCGGATGACAAGAGTTCAATCCGCCCCACCGGCTGCCGCGGATCAACCTTCACAGCACCCAACAAATTTTGCAAATGCTCGGTCATACGGTCGATCTGCTTGGGCTCCAAGCGACTTGCATCAAAGTGCCATCGAAAGCTCCCATCTCGAGCGCAAACCTCAAATGTTAACGCCTCACCAGGCAGGGCTGCCTCAGAAGTCGGGCTCGAAGCTAGGTCACCAGTGGCAGACTCCCCACTTACAGTAACCATCACGCCAACCGGCCAGGGGCGGCGCAATCGTAACGCCTCCATACCGAGCAACGTGGGGCAGCGCGCGATAAGATCCCGCGCGAAGCTATCCTGCTCCTTCAGCTGAGCGAATTCGGCCGCGACCGCCGTGCGCGCCTCTGCAAAATCATTGTCGAGATCGATGGTAATTGCCATCGGCACAACAGAAGCGACAAGCACCTCGAGCGCTTTCAAGCCCGCTCGCGATCCACTGGGTGCGGGAGTCCATCCCAATTGAAGCTCTACTTCTCCCGTGATGCGGGCTAGGTAGATCAGCCAAGCCGTTAGCAAGAATTCCGTGCGATCACTGGGAGACAACTCAGCCAAAGCACCTGGAATTCGCCACGAACTCGACTGCCATTGAGGTGCAGCCAAAGCTACTGAAGACGACAAAACAGAAAGCTGGGATGTTTTGAACTGCTCAAGCCGCCGTCGCCAAAAACTCTCACGATGCGCCAAAATTTCATGCGCAACCGTTATGCTCCGCGCCTCGTCATCGCTCAGAATCGGGAGGCGGTCGCCTACATGGGAATCAGAACGCCTCGCGAGTGCCTGCGCGTCCAGAGCCTTACCATCCAAGCTGCTAAACCAAACATCAACATCCTCTGTCCCTGTCGCCACACGCCAGTGGCTGGGGTGGATCTCAACTAGAGACCCCGCAGCAAAGCCCGAGCGCCGAGCCGTCACCTCCAAGCGCCTGACGGCGACAACGTCATCGCCAACGAGAGCCTTGGACAACCCCACTGGATTGGCATGATACGGGCCAAAGTCTAAGGCGCGCGTCATCGCTTCCAGATCTTGTGCGGATCGATCCCATCGCAGACAGCCCGCAGCATCTGGGCGTCGACCTCTCGGGAAAAACCTTCGGTCCGTTAGCGCTTGCGGAGGAGCACTAAGCTCTCCATTTGTTAAGCCAGTTAGAAGCTCGCGGAAGCCATCGATAGCAGCCTCATAACATTTGAGGTTCAGCGTCAGCGCCGTATCGCTCGTCGCAGTCAACACTTGGCGTTGGACGACCAGCTCACCAGTATCAACACCGTGATCGATACGATGCCACGTGATGCTATGTTCGGTCTCTCGGGCAAGAAGCGCCGAAGACGTCGCATGAGTTCCAGCATATCGCGGTAACGGACCGTCGTGGTAATTGAAAGCGCCTCTACGCGCTTGCCCAAACACATCTGCTGGCAATATGAACGGATTGGCAACGGAAAATATCCACTCGACTGGCTCGGCGTTGAGCAGCGCAGATAGCTCTTCAATGCTCGTCACACACAAGATATCGGCGAGAGCGGCCCAATCGCGGAATATGGCGTCGGCACACAGCGCCGCCCGGATCACGTGGCCCATCTCCATCACTAGCTGAGCACATCTAATAGCTAGCGTACCACCACCAACAAAGATGCAAGAGCCAACCGGCGAGGCCGCAGGTTGTTGCACATCCCAATCGCCCAATTCGGAATTCGACGAGGGCAAGATTCTCACCTCGTAATTTTCGTGCTCCGCATCCACGACAAAGCCCCCGCGTGTGCCACGAGTGCGGCAATCCACTTCCATAGTCCAGCGCTTAAGAACCCAAGCCGAGATAGTCCGCACAGGAGCTCGGAGAATCTGCGACAATCAGCGATTGGCCAACCGTCGTAACGGATCACCCCGCATTTCAAGCAATCGACGTGCCAATGACGTTCTGCGAGCGTTTCCTGAAGAAACAACGCGCGCCTCGCTCGGAATGCTGCCGTCGGACTTGGGACATCGACGTCCTGAACCAGACCAGCTCAGCACAACAATACAGACGTCAATGGCGACGATCAGCGCATGGGCGTCCGCAAAGGTCATCGAAAGCTCTGCAACAGCCGCCGTCATCACCGCACGTACAGCAGAATCTCCTTGGTACTTACGTTAAGTAACGGACGCGCCAATGATCTTCTGCGAGCTCATTCTGAAGAAAACAATTCGCTTCTCGCCGGGTCGGCAGAATTTTGCCGTCATGCCGTCGCGCTTGGGACATTAACGTCTTTGAACCGAACAGAGCTCAACACAACAGCACGCGCCGTCAACAGCGACGACCACTCAAAAGATCGATTGCCCGCAATCGCCTTCGAGCCAGAATGCTCGCCGCTGCTTTCTCCAGGTGGTCTGCTCGTCGAGTGAGAGAGTGTCGTGCGACAGGGATTCCGCTCGATGTTGCAAAGTTCGCCACGGATCGCGTTTTCGCAGACTGGCCGGTGCTCGGCACTAAGTAGCGCTTTCGCTTAATGCCCGCCGACTTCCGCTGGCACGGCCCTTGCTCGTGAGGCGACGAAAGCGACGAAGAACGGGTCCGCGGCGAATGTCGCAACCACAATTGACTCCTGATCTCTCACATCGGCGCATGCTGTTGACTTTTGGGTGCAGCGGCTTGGATGTGACTTCCGTGATTGAGGCACTCAGTCGAGACTGTGTCATTTTGATTCGTAACGTCTCACCGAGCGAGGCGGACGGCCTCGTATATCAAATTGCCGGTGAACTAGGATTGCAAAAAAAGCTAGAGCTGGAGGCCGGCTTTTCCGATTTTCTTGGTCACCGACGACGGATCAACAAATACTTCATGAGCGTTAATTCCCGGGATGATTATCAGTTTGTCACCCCGCATTCCGAAGGAGATAGGATATCTAATATGCAGTTGTCGTGCTTTTATTGTTTCGAGAATAGTAAAGACGGAGGAGAAACAATCTTATTGAACATCGACGACACAAGTGAAGCATGGGCACTTTTACGGGAAAAAACGACAAAAATACTACCCGGATCAACACCATTGTCTCGGGGCATGATCACTCGTGCGAAAGCACTTTATCGTCTGAGCTCGCCGGATGACTATTTGGTACCAGATGACCAAATAGTTGCCGAGGTGAAATCCGAGATCCCGGGCCTTTTGCTGGCGATTGTTATGGCAAGGCCGAAAAGAAGCTTTTCCGTTCTCCTAGGCCGCGATGTGAATGTTCTTTGGGATAACATTGGTAGTGTTGACCAAAGCTGTCTTCACTTTTTTGTTCGGATGTTGCAGGAGCGCGAACTTCTCAAGGCCCCACCGGACGGTTTTGAGTTGCACCAACTGGACCCCGTTAATGCAGGACGGAGCTGGTGTTCAGGCGCTGATTACGAGAAACTTTTTTGTGACGAGATTATTCTCAAGTTGAAACCAGGGGACCTTGTTATTCTGAACAACCTAACTTGGGCCCATGCGGTGAACAATTGGACATCGGGACCGGGCACACGAAGGATAGCCGTAGCATTGGCCTAGCCTAGTACCCACTTTTCCTGAAAATTGAGTCGCGCTTCAAGGGTGCATGAGCAGCATCCCTGAAGCGACAGCGACGCGCCGAGCCCGAAGGCTCGGCGCGCTCGAAGCAGGCGGAACACCGGATGCGCCAGCGGGCGCGGATCGTGGTGATGGCAGCGGACGGTGTGGCCACGCGCGCGATTGGCCGTGCGGTCGGCTGCACGACCGGCACGGCCTCGAATTGGCGAGTGCGCTACGCCTAGCGGCGGCTAGGCGGCCTCGACGAGACCGGCGATCGGGGCGCCGAGCCAAAGTACACCGCAGCGCCCGATAAGCGCATTCTGAGGCTGTTGGATCAATCGCCGCCAACAGGCTATGCCCGCTGGTCTGGACCACTGCTGGCCGCGGCGCTCGGCGATGTCGATGTGCAGCATGTCTGGCGCTTCCTGCGCGCCCCATCTTGTCGGACGAAATTCGCGGTGCGAGAGCAACGATCCGGAATTCGCTGCAAAGGCTGCTGACGTGGTTGGGCTGTACATGGCGCCGCCTGTCATCTGTCTCGATGAAAAGCTCTCGATCCCGGCACTGGAGCGTGCGCAGGGCTATCTGAAGTTCTCCAACGGCCGGGCTGACCCGCTGACCGGCCATAGCCGCGACTAGAGCGGTAGCCGATCAGGTTGCAAATAGCCGGCGGCAGCAAAATAGTTTGAGGATTCCGTTGGTGTATAGGTGCGATGATGCGTCCGATAGCGTCCCAGAGGCCGCCGACAGTGCGTTCGGCGGCCCTTCGCAAATTTGCTTTGAGCTTGGCGAAGGCGTTCTCGATCGGGTTGAGGTCGGGGCTATAGGGCGGAAGGTAGAGGAGCGTCGCGCCGGCAGCCTCGATCATCTCACGTATGCGCGGCCCTTTGTGGCTGGAGAGGTTGTCCATGATAACGATGGCGTCGGCTGGAAGCTCTGGGACGAGCACCTTTCCGACATAGGTCTCGAAGGCATCGCGGTTGATGGGACCATCAAGCACCCACTTCGCGATGATGCCGCGCATGGTGAGAGCGGCCACGCAGGTTGTCGTTTTCCAATGGCCGTGAGGAACGCTGGCCCGCAGGCGTTCGCCGCGCTGGCAGCGACCATGCGTTCGCGCCATGTTGGTCGATGCCCAGGTCTCGTCAATGAAGACGAGCCGATCCCGGTCGAGCTTGCCCTGGCCTTCACGCCAAGCCTCGCGTCGGGTCAAGACGTCCGGGCGATCTTGCTCTGTGGCATGGGCGGTCTTTTTTTACGCGTGATCTTGTGGCGCTCGAAGAAGCGGCGGATCGTGCCATAGCCGAACGACAGGCCTTTTTTGCTCAAGCCATCACGCAATTCCTCGATGGTGATATCGGGCGTTGCCTTCAGCAAAGCCATGATCGTCGCCCGATGGGCATCAATCCGATGCGATTTGCGATCTCCGCCCTGAGCTCTCGGCTGCGCATCGCCTTGTTCCCGCTCGCGCGTTCGCCAGCGGCTCACGCTCGCTGCACTTACCCCAAATCGCTCGGCAGCCTGCCGGCCCGAAACGCCGCTCGCAATACAGGCAAGCACACGTTCGCGAAGATCCATCGACAGCGGTTTGGCCATGCCCGCCGGCCTCCAGCCCCGGCGAACAGCTTGAATCACCAAAACGCTGATTTGTGAATCCCCGACGATTCAATCGGATCGGCCAACGCTCTAGGGCGCTGGCGGAGTTCATGTCTAGGACCGTCCGGGCGTTCCCTATTCGCTGGCACGTCAGACCCCAATACAGTGCGACTTGCTCGGAGCCAGAAGCATCCACAGAAGACAGACGCCTCCACGCCCGGCGAGATCATCCCGGAATGGTGGCGAAATCATCTCGCAGGCCGCAGCGCGTCGGTACACGCGCGGGAGATCGTCGGAATTCGCAGTTTCGCTGCCATGGGATGTTGGGGGCATCGAAACGAAGAACTCGGGGACTCCCAGCGCAAGCGCGTTCTTCAGTCACTTTGAGGGTGATAGATGAGATAAACGACGTGGCCGGATCCCAAGATCGCGTTACTTTGCCTGCTCCTCAACTCGGCCGTGTAGAGCTCACCGTTTATGGTGAACTCTATCCGCCGGTTCTGCGGGGTCGGAAGTAGGTTCCACGTGTTCAGTATGTACAACATGCCGCTGTGCGAGACCTCTCGGCCCCGCCCTTGATTGTCCCAGCGGCTGTGGTTCCAATCGTCGCCGAGAAAAGGTCCGATATCCGGTAAGTCCGCTCGGCAGCCATAGGCCCCTGATGATCCGGGAGACGACGAGCCGGCGCCCCGCACCGGCTGAGTATGGTCACTCAACTCGGACCGTGTGATTGGATTGAGATCAACCAGTGATTCAACACTGCCATAAACGTCTGAGGGAGCGCTGGCTGACGACGATGACGCAGGCTCCTGGAGCGGCTGACGGGATCTTTGGACTTCACTCATCTGGCTAGCGCGCGGGTGATGGATGAGTTGAACGTCGCTGCGTCCTCCCGGTCCCAACGTGGCCGAGTAAAGCTGACGCTCGATGGTGAACTGTGTTGGGCCGAACTGATTCGGCAAGAGACCGACGTTACCGAGTATGTCGATCAGGGCGTCCGAGGCAGGTTGGGAACGGTGGCTCCAGTTGTCGACCATATGTCCGATTTCCGCTAGCTCTTGAGGGGGCAATGATGGCCCGATGAACGACGGTGGTCTGGCGATACCACGCGCCGGCGCAGAGTGCGCATCGTCACGCAACTCAGACACTGTGGGCGCATTCGGATCAGGCACTGGCTCAAGGCCGCCGTAGATATTTGACGGCGCAGCCCTGGCAGACGACGATGGCTCGGGTTGTTGCACCTGTTCCCTAAGCCAGTCCCAATAGCTGGGCTGCGAGCCACGGTACGGCGTGGACGATGTCGGAGTGGGTTCTTGCATCTGCTCTCTGAACCAATCCCAAGCTCCCGTGCTCGGGGTAGCCGGCGTTGCCGGAAGCTCCTGATACGAACTGGGCTGCAGGCCACGGTGTGGTGTGGACGATGGAGTGGGTTCTTGCATCACTTCCGTAAACAAATCCCACGCTCCCGCGCTCGGGGTGGCTGGCGTTGCCGGAAGCTCCTGATACGAGCTGGGCTGCAGGCCAGGGTGTGGTGTGGACGATGGAGTGGGTTCTTGCATCTGCTCTCTGAACCAATCCCAAGCTCCCGTGCTCGGGGTAGCCGGCGTTGCCGGAAGCTCCTGATACGAGCTGGGCTGCAGGCCACGGTGTGGTGTGGACGATGGAGTGGGTTCTTGCATCACTTCCGTAAACAAATCCCACGCTCCCGCGCTCGGGGTGGCTGGCGTTGCCGGAAGCTCCTGATACGAGCTGGGCTGCAAGCCACGGTGTGGTGCGGACGATGACGGAGCTGGTTCTTGCATCACGTCCCTAAACCAATCCCACGCTCCCTCGCTCGGGGTAGCGGGCGTTGCCGCAAGCTCATCAAGCGAACTCGGCTGCGGAGCGCCTTGCCCGGCGAGCGAGCCCGCTTGTTCCGGTGGACCCAACCCCAGCGCTCGGTTCGCCTCGACAGCTTGTTGATATTGCCGGAGCCTTGGCAACGCCGTCCTGAGAAGATTGCGCAAGCGAACGTCATCGCCCGCAAACTCGTCGGCCTCGGCACGTAAAGCCTCTAGATTCTCAACTCGACCGGTGATTGAGGCCTTCTGTGTCGCCTGAAGCCAGGCGCTGAACTGGCGAAGTGCCCACAGGTTCACGCCGATTTTCGGGGCCACCTCGTTGAAGCCGAGAAAAAGCGCCTCGTCATCCGCGCTGGGGGAAACTTCCTGAGGCGGGAACGGCTGCGGCGCGTTGGCGCGTTGTCGGTAGTCCTGAAGAAGATTCCACGCGCGTGGAAACTCTCTAAGATACGAGCCCTTCCCAGAGTTAATATAGCGGTCTCGCTCCTCGGGGCCAGCCTGAGTAATGCTCACCCCGCGCTTGTTGAGCCACCTACCGAAGCTGTTAAGAGCCCTACGGTACTCCTGCATGGTTACCGCCGCAAAGCCGCGCTTAACGCCATCGTCACACGCAGCGTTGATGAGCGCCTCGTCCTCGGGGACAAGAGCCTCGACCCGCGGGCCGCCCCGCGGCAACGTCATCACCGACGCTCCGACTGCGGTGACGGGAGCCTCAACCGGCCGGCCGCCCCGCGTCAACGTTGTCACCGGCGCTCCGACTGTGAATTGCTCGAGCCTTGTCAACGCTGCCTCGATACGAGCGGCCAAGCGAACATCATTGGCCGCAAACTCGTTCCCCTCGGCACGCAATGCCTGAAGATTCTCTAGTTGGCTGCTGATTGGTGGCTTCTGCTTCGCCTGACGCCAGGCGCTGAAGTTGCGCAGTACCTCTAGATCCCTTCGGATCGTGCGATCGCTTGGTCCGCTTTTCTTGGCTTCCTCGCGGATCGTGCCATCGCTGGCTCGGCTTTTCTTTGATGCCTCGCGGAATCTAGAAAAAAGCTCCTCGTCCGGGCCATCGTTCTCGCGGCTTCGCTTGGACGGCACTTCAGTCGAACGGCCGAAGGGAGTATGGGGTATGTCTACGCTTTGGCGCGTGTTGCTGAATGAGTGGCCCTGAATGGGCGGCACCTGCATCGAACCGCCGACATCAGTGCGCCGATTCGCTTCACCTCCGTCTGCGGTTTGCCCATCAGGCGAACCCGCTTCTGCGGAGCTCTCATAAAACGCACTGTGCTGCAGCTCGCTCAGCTGCTGCTCAAACCTCGCTTGCTGGCTCGTATTGCCTGGTTCTTGCTCCTGCTGCTGCAGCGGGGCGTTGTACGCCTGAAACTCACCAGGGCTGAATGGGTTGATGTTGTTGCGGTCCACTCTAATCGTCCTTGAGAATGTCGATTGTGCGCAAATCCGCCAGCTCAGCTCGGACGTGTGCACGGCTCAAGGCGAGGGAGGTTTCAACAGCAAATCTCGTTGTCCAATCGAAAACAGCAACAACAAGAAATTGGCGCAGCTGCAAGCCGCGATCCTCCGATTACATCGAGCCCATCCGACTACACGGAGAACCGCGCGCTGCCACGTCCATTCCATTTGCGCTCACTAGGCCGCCTCGCCCTCGAGGTTCCGGTTCTCATTTTAGGATGGTTAGCTTTCTAGAAGCTGACGAGTTCTCAGGATGATTCAATTGTGCGGTTCTGCTTCGTCTGTACTGAAGAGCGGTGACAGCGAAAGGCATAACGGTACCCGCGACGAGCCAATGCTACTCGACGATGGGCCAATGCGCGATTATCTCGCCTGGCGACATATCTATGACGGGAGCTCGCTTTATCGATCAAGCTCCATCACCAATGGGCGCACCAAGTAAGTGTCGCGTCCTTGGACGCACCAAAGGCGATCTTTAGCTAGCGGAACGGCACCTCGACATTGTTTGCCGCTTTTGAGGTCGCCACCGGCAAGTTGACGGCCGCTCACAAGACGCGCCGGCGACGCGACCCGAGCGAATTCAACGGAAACCGGATCTCGGCCGTGTGGCGACAGAGGGATCAAAACCTCCGCGACCGCACTCGAGCAATACGCCCGCCAAGTCGAGTCGGCCGTACTTGTGATCCGCCGCTATTCGGTCGATCGCTCACGACATTCGCCCTGCCTCACTGCGGTCGAGCCGCGGCGCTTGCACTGCCCTGAATGTCACCTCAAAAGACGATGACGGCGTGCGCTCCGGCTGCGTGATCACGTCAACCTCACGCGACGTGACGTTATCAGTCCATCGGCCAAGCCTTGCCAGGCTGGTCCGGGCGCGGTCAGTCGCCGGCCTCTGAATGAACAAATCTGTCCACAGCATGGCGTCTCAGATAATGTAGCCGCCTGGCGAGCGATCACCGCGCGAAGTAGGCGATTTCCTGTGGCCTGCGCCACGTACGCATCCTGTCAGAATACAAGCGCGCTTCATGTCTGAAACTCGCCTCCAACTGACTTCGAAAGCCACATTGCGCCAAAGGACGCGAGCGTGCCCCTTCTACAGTGCTGGCCCAAATCCTGCACCGCCTCTCCGCGTCAGGGCGGCGGCAGCAAGATGGGAGTCGTGTTTGGGCCTCGATCTGTCGATCGACAATGTGGTTGCCGCACCGGAGGTCGTCCGTCTGGACCACGCTGGGGGACGGAAGACGCTCCTGCTTGCCACGGCCTCGCGCGGCTGACGGTTGCTTGCTCACCCTGAAGAGAGGCGTCAATACATGGTCGATGAATTGGATCTGCGAACCTTCACGCCACATCCGCAACGCGAGGCCGTGCTCGGCGAAGTCCACGCGCGCCCTTTCACGCGCCTTGTTTCGCCATTCAGCGTGATCCACTTGGCTTTTCTTGCGCAGGGTGAGGCGGCCACAAGCGATCGCTGCCGTTTTATCGATTTTTGCCTCGAGCGCAATCTTCCGCCGCCTGAGCAATCGGCGAAACTTCATCAGATTGTCATCGGGCCCGCTACGCTACGCTGGGAGCAGCATTCGGAATTCACAACATTCACCTGGATCTGGAGTAACACAAATGGTTCTCCCGCAGACCGATTTGACGAAGTTGATGGTACCGTCCTATCGCTGATCCGCGCGTTGCGTCAGACCGGACAGTTGCTAGTCGCGATCAGGCTAGAAGTGGAGCAGGACTCCTCGCCGACCAGGCGCGCCGAACAGGTTTTTGACAAGAACAGTCTGGCTATGGTTGCCACAAAGAGCGGCGCAGGCGTTGCCGCTTCAGACTTCCGCGTAGACGAAAAAGGCTTTACGAAAATCCTCGTCTGCGACCTCGGATTGACGTCGCACGATCTCGGAGCGCTGGTGCAACGGCTCCTGGAGATCGAGACCTACCGTCCACTGGCGCTGCTTGGCCTGTCGGCGGCCCTTGAGCTTGCACCTTCCGTTGATCGCATCGACCGCCGTCTTGTTGAGGCGCTCGAAAAAATGCAAAGCAGTGAGGGGCTGCAGTTCAACAACCATCTGCTTGCCGAGCTGACGGCGCTGGCGGCCTCCTTCGAAAAAGGCGCGACCGGCAGCCTGTTTCGCTTCGGCGCCAGCAGGGCCTACAACGAGCTGGTCCAATCGCGACTGTCCATCATTGAAGGCAACGATGTCTCGGGTTATCCAACCTGGTCGTCGTTTCTGGCGCGCCGCATGGCGCCCGCAATGCGAACCTGCGCGACCGTAGAGGATCGTCAGGCGGCTCTGTCGGTCAAGCTCGCGCGTGCCGCCGATCTGTTGCGAACCCGTGTCGACGTCGAAATCGAACGACAGCATCGTGACCTGTTGCAGGCTATCAACGAGCGCGCGAGACAGCAACTTCGGCTGCAGTGCACGGTCGAAGGATTGTCGGTTGGGGCGATAGGATATTATGTGGTCAGCTTATTTAGCTATCTTGCCAAGGGCGCGCATGATGTCGGACTGCGAGTAGAGCCCTCGTTCCTGACCGCAGCCTTCGTGCCGATCGCAATCGGCGTGATCTGGCTGGTGAGTTACAATGTCCGAAAGCGACACCTCAAGCACGACGACACGCCCTCGGTTGCTTGCGACTGAAGCTCCTTGAGGGAATCAGTGCGTCCATCCTGCGAAGCTCGCATGGTCGTGGTGCGACGCTGCCGCAAGATCGCGGCCGGCTCCTGCGCACCCACCATCCTGACCAGCGGCACGCACGATCTCCTGCTTAGCAACACGGTACGCGTTCATCGCAAGCTGCGGCAAAGCCATGTGGAGGCGCAGCTACAGGTCTTCGAAGGATAAAGATGCGCGGCTAGCACGTGATGCGGCGCGGCTGCGCGTGAAAGGCGATCGCAGCACCACCGGCGTGGACATAGTGCAGGAGACGCGCAATGCCAGGCGACGCGTTCCTCCTCGCGCGGGTGAAGCGTCCGGGGCCGGTGGTAGCCTAGAAAATGTCCTCCACGGATGCGGGAAACCGGTCGAACAGCCTTTCCGCAAGACCGTGTAGCTGCGCCAAACCGTTATTGGTCAGCGGCTCGAACCATTCGAGATAACGGCGCATCTGGCGCCGGGTCGAATACACCTCAAAGGAATCGGCGCCCGCGATATCGGTCAGCCGGTCCTGATGCTCGAGCGCCAGCTTTTCGATCCCCCCGGCGGCGGGAGCTATTTCGAGGCTCACCGCAGGAAGGATCTCGGGGAGCAGTGAGAGCAGGTAGAGCTCGAGCAGGTTCCCATGCGCCCAGCTGCGCGTCTTGTTCGAGCCGGTATTGAGGTCATAGAGCGACAAGAGCCGGGCCATCGTCCAAAGGGCCTGGGGGTTCTTCTCCTGTCGTCCGGCAATAGCATCGGGGGTGGCGGCGGACTGGTTCGCGAGTTCCGGGACGCGTTGAAGGACGAGATCGAGCGAGAGGTATTGAACGACCGCCCAGTGATTGGCGCGATCGAGCATGAACGAATTCCAGTAACAATCGCGAGCCTCGACCAGCAGCTTGCCGGATTCCGATCGGTATTCCTCCTGCTTGTCGCCGAAGTCGACGTGCCGGCTCGCGGCATACAGGATCTCCGCCTGGCGCTTGTCGCTGCTCGCCAGCAATCCGTAGATGCGCGCCTGCTGGTCGGGAATGCACGTCAACAGGGCCTTCAGCCGCTGCCGCGACCTTTCGATTCTCGTGTTGGCGGTCTTGAACACTTCGGTGCTCTCAGCCGTAGCGCTCCACTGCCTGGTTTTCCTGCCGATCCGGTCCGACAACCGGCGAGTCAATTCGTCGGCATAATTCATTGCGGCGTTGATGCTGCGCATGGCGCTTTCGATCTGAACGCCGGACAGCTCCTGCTCGAACCTCGGTGGCAGCGACGCGTAGACCGTCAGGGCCGCCCAATCGTGCCGTTCGCGAAATTGGCTGTAGAGCCGGCGGCGCAGATCATAGACCAGCGTGCGCGGGTCCTCGCCCCAAAGCAGCCCTTCATACAGCACCTCGACCAGACGTACCGAGCCGTCGAACGACAGCGGGAACTGCCCCGCCACGACCATCCCGATCCCGGCTTCGTGCAGGGCGTGCGCAACGCTCGAGCCGGCGCCGGCGACAGACCCGACATTGGCCGAATCGCAGCTTGCCAGCGTGACGACCGCGGGCTTTGCCAGCTTGCGCCCCCAGTTCTCGCTTGCGGCGCACAGCGCGGCAGCCAGACGCGTCCCGCTCACATAGTCCAGCCGGTTTGGGTCGCGCGCGTCGTGCAGCGCAACGTAGTAGCGGTAATCATGCGCCTCAGGCCGCTTGATACCATGCGCCAGAATATGGACATGCGTGAAGTTGCCGGTGGCGCAATGCTTTTCGATCGCCTCGACCGAGGCATCGGGTAGGAAAGTTAGATGCTCGCCGACCGCCTCGGCCCGCTTCTGGCTGTTGGCCGGATCGAAATATTTCACCCATGGCTGGATCAGTTTGCGCAACGCGAGCAGGTGCGATTGCACCGGGATCTCACCCACCTGCGGCGGCGCCGCCGCGGCGAACAGGATGCGCGGCCGGTCGGGCCAGCGAAGCTCGTCCTCGGGCGAGCGCCGGATCTCCCGGGTCAGGCAAACCGGCGTCTCCGACTGCAGCAGGAGATATTGTCCGGCGCCGGGGCAACCGGCGGGAGACAGCGCCAGTTCGAACGGAAGCAGCGCTAGTTCGGACGCCGAAATGATCAGCCTTAGATGGGTGAGCGTTTCGCCTGGCTGCCCTCGTCGGTTGGCTTCCGCCGTCAGTCCCGGAATTTTCCCAAGCATCTCGCCTATGACCGCGGCGGTGTCCCGAAGCTGGAACAGGCGTGATTGCTCCTGCAACTGATAACCCAGTGCATCCAGGCGATGCAGAAACTGATTGTGCTCGAACGGCACATGAAGCGTCTCGGCACCGTGATTCTCGCACAGCGCCAGATAGGGAGTGAGTGGCGAGAGCAGCTGATTGTGTGCCGGCCCATGCCGGAGCAATTCCAGGGTGATCGTACGCATGGCGCCCTATCCCGCCGGCTTGGTGAAATTTGCGTTCGGCATTGCCACGAGCCCAGCCGCATCGTCCCAATGCATCAGCTCTCCCTTCGTCCCCGCGGGGGTCGAGCGGATCGCTACGACGGTGCGCCGCTTGAGGATCAGGCCGGGGAATGTGTCGAGGGCCGCCATCGATCCGGCGGCGAACACGTCATAGACCTGCGAGAACTTATCCGCGCTGGCGAGGACGTCGGCCTCTAGCCGGATGAGACGAGCCCATGTGCCGCTGTTGAAGTACCAGCCTCCGGATTGGTTCCGTTTCAGCGCCCGTTCCAGGTGGGTATGACCGGTCAGGAGAAAATCGACATCGGCACCAACCTGCTTGTCGAACTGCTGGAACGTATCGTCCGTCTGCTTGAAATCGAAGCTGCGGTCCTTCTGCAGGCCGTCCAGCCCTTTACGCAGCGATTCGCGCACGTCACTTCCGAACACGAAGCTGGTGATGGCGCCTCCGATTCCCAGATATTGGCCGCGCTGATCCAGCGGCACCAGCGAGATCGGCTCGACGCCCTCCGCCAGTTGCAGCTCGACGGCATCGAGCAGCTGCTCGCGACTGATGCGTGGCGTCGTAGGCAGGGTTCGTAGCGGGGTCAACTGTTCTGGTCCTCCCTCCTCCTGCTCATCAGCGCCGAGCAGTCCGACGGAACGGCGGACTTTGTCGAGACCGAGATGGAAGGCGGCCGGCAATGCGGCAAAGATGCGACTGCGCTGCTCCGGAGCGATCGCCACCAGGGTCGGGATGACGCCCTCGAGCTCGGGCTTAAGCAGATCGACGAACGGGAATTTCTGCTTGATGCTGTTCATGACATCGACGACGAGCTGAGTGCCGGCATTCGGCACCCAGGTCTCGACCGGACGTCCCTGCTGAACGTCGCGGCCATAGCGGCGGATGGTCTCGTGATCGGCGATATTCCAGGTATCGACCTCGTTGCCGTGCACGCACAGTACGCGGGCATTTCCGATCCGGCAGAGAAAGCCGGTGCCGTCGAACGCCAGTGTCAGGCGCGCGCGTGCACGCTCGTCAGCGCCGGTCAGCAGCTCGGTGAGGTGATCGCGCACCCAGGGCAACGCCAGCTCAAGGTCGTGATTGCCGAGTGTAATCGCGAGATGGCGGCCCTTGGTCCGCACAAACTTAGTGAGCGCAGTCCAGCCGGGTGCGAAGGCCGCGTCGCCGACGATCCGGTCGAGCTTGCGCACAGCGCCGGCCGGATCGAACGCGACGGCGTCCGGCTCAGCGAGAAAGTCGACCAGATCGCCATTGATGACCAGAGCCACGCTGGCGGCAGGCAATGTCCGGACATGCTCGATGAAAGCCGCGAGCGCGTCGCCAGAATTGAAGATCTGGAAGCCGGTCCGGCCACCCATATGCAGATCGGAGATCGAATAAAGCTCGTCGAACTCCGCGAGTTGCTCCGGTGCCAAGTGAACACTGGCCGCCATCCGACACTCCATCCTCGGCTGCCCATCCGGTCGCAACAGCCAGAAGTTGATCGCCCTCAAGTCTGCGTTCCGTGACCTTGAAGGTCAACATCAATTATAGGCGGCGCGCGCGTTCGGCCCTTTTCTGACCTGGACTGTGGCCCATTTCGGCGCATGGCCTTCGAAGAAGGCCCCCCGGCGCCAAGGTAGCGCGCGAGCCGCTCGCGTCGAGCGCGCGTGCCGGAAAAACTGCCCAATCCAGGCATTGCGAATGGGACGGCCGTGGTCAGGATAGAGGACATTCCACGTGAGGTGGTCACCAAATTCCTTCCAGTATTTTGCTGGACTGGGATTGGCCTCATGTTGCTTCACGAACCAAACGTACCAGCGACCTGCAAGCGCTATAGCGTTGAGACGGGTGAGGTTGACCTTCGCCATTCTTCTGCGCTCGAAGCGCCGCGATGCGCGTTTCACTCTCGGCCAACCACTCGCCATGCTGGGTCTTCGCAAAGGGGGCTGGAGTGCCTTCCGGGATGCGGAGTTGCGCTTCCCGTCGAACCTTGTAGAGGCGCGCGTACTCATCACGGACGTCGGCTGGGATGCTCTTGCGAGCAATGAAGCCGCCACCTTTCGCTCCAACTAGACCGACCATACGCAATGCCAATTGTAGCGCCTTTTGTATTTTGCAAGGCGCAAAAACGTCAGGTCTGTCAGCAAGATACTGGAACTGCAGGGTGATAACTGTGGTACAGTTGGGTGGGCTCGAACCACCGACCTCCTGTTCCACAGATAGGATCACGCTGAGTCCGACGCAAAACGAGTACAACGGCCCATTTTGGATTATTCGAACCTGAGGCCAAATAATCGCCGATACTTCGCAGACAATAATTTGCTAGTAATTTCAACAAACTAAATGGCGAGCCCGGAACGATTCGAACGTCCGACGTAGTTTCAAGGCCTTGAAGACGGACAAAACGACCGAATTGGCTGGCTCTGGGTGGAGAGCTCTTTGACATTCGATGCAGGACATCTACGTGAGCAGCAAGACTACCCAAAGCGCGTTCAATACACCCCCTATCTGGTGCTGCTCTGCGCGCATCCCCTGGCGGACGCACCGGGATCAGCCAAAAAGCCGAGCCTATCGGCAGGGCCGCACCTAATTGTCCAGTTCGCCGCCGGGTTCGCAACACCATGCGTCTTGAGATCTTCGCCAGGTCCGTGACGAAACCTGTCGCCGTTAACGTGCGCGGCGGCAGCTTTCAAAAGTGCCATGATCGAGGCGAAAACGCTAGGCTGCATCCGGGTTAACAGGATTATCGACGCTTCGCGATTTGGGCGGTCGTGCGTTGCGTCTTGAATTGTTTGGCGCAGAGTTGTGCTGGCGTTCATCGATCGATGATGAGACCGCTCGACACTCAAGCCTCCGCTCCAGATCAGCCAATCCTGCCTTACATTCGGCGACAACCGATTGGGCGCGAAGCAGCTTGACCTTGAGCTCGTCCTTTTGCCTGAGTATTTTCTCAAGATCCCAATCGTTCTGCATTGACTCATTGACCATCTGCAAGCACCGATGCAAGGCCGGCTCTTAGCTTTAAGAACGCAGGCTCCGCATGTCGCAGATGCCCCACCCTGAGCCATGGGCTAAAGCGATCTAACGATCGTCCCTGAGGACGCCTTTACGCTCGCGTTCTTGTTGAGAACCACCCATTCGTTGCAAGCCCCCTTACAAGACAATCAGCTTCTGCCCGGCAAACCGGAGCGCGATCCGAAGATGGCAGAGTTCGCAAGGCATGCGCCCGGTTTGGAAAGCGCATCATGGGACCTCTGCCATGATCAAGCGGGCAAGCTTCGTCTGAATACGTCAGCCGGATGCTGAACGAGCATCATAGTCACAAGTGGTTTCGTCACATCTTCAAGCAACCGGCATGCCAATGCCCGTTGAGCGTATTTATGAAGAAACGATGTCGGTTTTCCCGCAGCACGTAGTTGCAGGCGGTGCTGTTGTCGCGCTTGAAACAAACGACGTCTTGAACGAGACAGCCAAAGCCGCAAACACGAGCGTCCGCGCGCAATTTCTAATGAAACTCTGGCAGGACTGGATCGAGTTCTTCCTGCTCGAGCGTCTTGGCTCCATCTTTCGCCAGGTACGCTGCCAGAGCTGCGATACCGGAGTCCGGTGGACATCGAGCGGGTGCCGATTTTTTGAACGGCACTTGTCCCAACCGCTCGGCAAGTTCGACGCTCATGAGGTGCGGACGGATCGGTCGATCGACGGCGCGCTCGATGGTGTGTAAGATCCAGGTGCCGTCCGGATCGATGTCCGACCAATGAAAGATCGGCGTCTGTTCGGATACCAATCCTGCGATCGTCCGCAGCGCCCGCTGGGTGGCAAGCGAGGGGTACCCGCCGACATACATGGTCGTTCCTAATCGGCCGGGGTCCGCCTCGGCGATGTGCCGGTTGAAGCTTGCGAAGTTTTCGATCGTTAGAACGTAGGCCGGCGGCTCCCGGAAGCGGACGCGATCTGCTTCCTTGGGAGTGATTCCGAGATACAGCGGAGAGATTCCGGAGAGGTCGGCTCCATCGAGGTCGATCTTGCCCGCGATCAGCAGCGGTGGCGCGAAGCGCTCAAGGCCGATTGCCCGGAGCGCCTCGCGTGGCCGCGCGCCGGGCGGAAACTCCAGGATGCCGCTCAGGAGCCGCACGACCGCGCCTTCGATCCGTTCGAGCGTTTTGCTGTGCCCCACCGTTCGTCTCGAGAAGGTCTTGTAGTCGACGCCAAGGTGCTTGTTGGCCAGGATGGCCTGGGCGAGAACGAACGCATCGCGCAGTGTCTCGACATCGGACGAAGCGAACCCGTGCCACGTTTTCCCCCGCCCCCATATCTCGGCGACCTGGGAAGCGCTGTTCTTCAGAGAGTCGTGCATCACCGACCCGGCGACAAGCCGCACGGCGGCGTCCTCGGCGATGCGCGACGCCGGAGTACGGTGGAGATATCGGTATAGGATGTCCGCCGAGGCCAGCCGCACATGTGCCACTTGGTCGCGCATGGGGCCGCGCCCCCAACCAAGGGAGACCGCGCCGGCACTTTCGGCTTCCCTGATCTGTTTCAGGAAGGCGTCCGCCGCGACTACTGATAGGAACGCGGGGTAGTCCGGGTGGGCGATCGGGCTTGCGGCCCCGGCCTCGAAGCGGTTGAGCAGGTCGTTCAGCAGGCCGATCGCATCCGTGAAACGCCGAGCCATGGCTACTCGGCGGCCAGACGGCTGGCGAGCTCATCTTCGGACATCAGGTCCGGATCGATGGCCATCAGCTCGCGCTTGGCCTTCTCTTTCAGTTCCACCACAGTAGCCCTGGACTGCTCGCCGATCCGGTCCACCTCCACGATGGTGTCCATGTGCTCGAGCACGGCGACGCGCTTCTCGAACGGCGCCGCGATCACGAACTGCAGGCCGAGGTTTTTGTAAAAGCTCATCATCTGCCGCTGGTTCTTGCCGTCCATCTTGGAGAAGGCCTCGTCGAACATGGCGAGGGCGAAGCCGGCGGGCTTGCCGGCACGGCGTTCCGCGCTGCCGTAGACGGCGGCCAGCGAAGCGCCGATGGCAACGTAGATGGGCACCTGCTGTTCGGCGCCAGACCCGGTGCCGCGCCGCTGCTCCCAGCGGGTCGAGCGGCCGGTGGCAACATCCTCCATGTGGATCTCGAAGGTGTAGAAGTTGCGGTAATCCTCGAACTGGGTGAAATCCTTGTCGGGATCCTCGAGCAGTGCCTCGAGTGCGATGATCGTATCCTTGTGCGGGAAGTCATCGGGCACGTCGCCCCGGAACAGCATATCGAGCGCCTCCGGAGAGGTTTTGGCGATCTCGATGATCTTCAGAATGGGCTGGAATTCCACCATTTGGGTGCGATGGAACGAATATCGCTCGTTATGGAAGGGATGTGCGTAGAGGCTACGGTTCAACGATTGCAGCTCCCGCTCCATCTTTCCGATCCGGGCCGTGAGCGCGTTGATGAACTCGCCGCGCAGCAGGGTAGAGGCCTTTTCCGCCGCTTCCCGCGCCTGCCTTTCGTACTGGCGCAACTCATTGGATTCGATATCCGAGATGAGCTGCTCCATCCATGGCTTCACCTCCCGCAGCGGCTCGCTTTCCGCGCCGACCTGCGAACTCATCCCGAACTGGTCGAAATAATCGTAAAGAAGCTCGCGGATCCGTCGCTCGATCCGGGCGCGCTCGCTGTCGGACGCGTTCGCATCCTTCAAGGCCTTCTCGGCGATGGCCCGGTGTTTCTCCGCGAAGCCTTTTTGGACTGCGGCATCGAGGCGGTCGCGGTAGACGGCCCTGCCTTTCGCGGTGGAGTAGAGTGGGAAGAACTTGCCGTATATCGACCGGGCGACCCTGAGGTTGAGTTCGGAGCCGGGCACGTTCTCGCCCTCTCCGAGCCTCCTCTCCGCCGACCTGACCTCGCCGTCATGCTCGCCGAACGCCTTCTGCTGTGTCTTTCTCTCCTCCAGCCTCTTCTCCTTCAGCTTTTGCTGCGCCCTCTTTTTGTCGCGAAGCCCGCCGTCCCCCGCACCGTCGAGGGCATCGAGCCTGGCCTGAGCTTCAGCGACCTCAATCTGCGCGGCCGCGAAGGTGGCCGCGCAAGCCCCCAGGTCATTGCGTCCCTCGCAGATGTTCTTCAGAGCGGCAAAAGCCTGCTCCGCGGCATGGGCCTCCTTCCCCTTGTCGGTCAGGATCCGACCCAGCTCCTCGGCCTGATCCTGCAGGGATCGCAGGGCGTTCGCCTGCGCTGCCTTTCCAATCTTGTGCTGCGAGGCTTCGATCCAGCGATGCGTCCTGACGAGTCCGTCGTCGTAGAGGCCGTCCTTCATAATCGCCCGGCCGGGCCTGTTGAATTGGTCCAGCGTGTCGGCGAGACGGACATTGCCGTAGCGGCGCATGATGAAGGCCATCGCGTCCGGATCTTGGCTCCGGAAGATCGAGGGGAAAGTGCCGCGCTCCGGCTTGGCCCTGAACTGCTCGAGCTTATTTAGGCTCACGAGCGATGCATGGCGAAACTCGCGGCGACCTTCCTTGAAGATTGACGTGGCGGCGCTGATATCCGCTCTGTCCACGAACACGGCTTCCCGATCGCGGCCGAGGAGCGCCTCGGCGGCTCCCACCCACTCGGGTTCGGCGACTTCGATGATGTCGCAGAGCACGCGCGGGACCATTCCCCTCTGCCGCAGCCTGCGGCAGAGGAGTTCAGTGTCGTCGCCAAGATAGGCGCGCGCCCCTCCAGCGGCGTGCTGTCGGATCCGTTCGAGCACCTCGTCGCGCCGGCCGCGGAGCCCGGAAAGCTCCGCGATAATCGTTTGACGCGCTTCGTCGATCTTCGGCAGCCATTTGGCGCCGCTTGCCGCGAAGAATTTCTCGGCCGCGGAGACCTCGTCGGAGACGCCCCCGATGTCGGCCCCGGCGGTGGCGGTCAGAAGACGCTCAAGCGCAGGAACGAAGTCCTCGAAACCGTCCGCGCACATCGTCCTTAGCGGCTCCAGGAGACGGATGTTCTCCATGCGAGCCTTGAAGTCCGCCGAGGCGCGGTGCGCCGCCTGCCCGGCCACATCGGCGGTCTGTTGCAGGGACTTTCTGCCGGTCTTGGCATCGTGCTCGGCGATCGCGGCCGTGAGACGTTCGATCTCGTTATCGATGGCCTTGACGTCGGCGTCAATGAAGTCGAGTTCTTTTGCTGCGGCGTCCCGGCGCGCCATCTCGGTACGCCGCTTGGTCTTGAAGTCCAAGTTTGTCGCGCGCGCCGCGAGCCAAGTCGCGCGTTTTGCGATCCACTCCTCCCTGAACTTGGTCTCGAGCGCCTCTTCAAGCGCGGCGAGGACGCCCCGAAGCGCCCTCAGGGCTTCGAGTCTGAGGCGCATTTTCCGGATGGTCTCGCTGATGTTGCGGTAGGTCTGGATCGACTCGCGCAGCTCCTTGATGCCGATCGGACTGTCCTCGAGGATGTAGTTGCGCACGAACTGCGTGGCCGTCTGGTTGTGGTCGAGCGTCATCGCGTTGACGATTGATTTCTGCAGGGCGCTGGCGTTCTGCTCGCCATAGGGCGAATGCGGCAGAAGATGGCGCATGTACTCGCGGACGTAGTCGCTCGCCCGGTCGCGATGATTGACGAAGTTGCCTTCGCCGACCGCCGCGACGATCCGGGCGCGCACGTCCTCCCACTGCGCCGGGAATTGCGACTTTCCTCGCTGCTCGATGAAGTCCTTGGAGCTCAGAACGGTCCCGACGGCGACGAACAGTGCCAGTACGGTCTCCCTGCTGTCGGACTTTCTCGCCTCTAGCGCCATGCCGATCGTGACCGGTGGCCGGGCGCCTTCGGTGTCTTCGAACCCTAGCGCGATATAGGTGCGCGCCTCGTCGCGCCGGCGCTGATCTTCGCCGAGCGCCCCAAGGCAGTAGTCGACGACGCTGCGCTTCGAGCCGCTGCGCGACTTTCCGCTGTCGCCGGCGACCGCATTCAGGCGCAGGAACCGCCGGCTGCCGCCGGTGAGTACGACCTGCGCCATATCGAGGATGGTCGATTTGCCGGACCGATTCTCGCCCAGGACGCCGACGTGTCCCGTCACCTCGATGTCGGCGACATCGAACAGGTGCCAGTTCACCATCGTCAGGTGGCGTAGCTCCATCATGCCTCGTCTCCTGCGGGCTGCGGAAACCGCGCCTCCTCGCTACGGACGTAGCGCTCAAGCCGTTGGAGGGCATCGCCGCCACTGATCAGCTTAATCATCGGGCGGATCCTGATCTCGCAGTCCTGCTGCTCGTCGTCAAAATCACCGATCTCGACCAAACTGCGTTGGGCGGCCTCGCGCAGGATGTCCCGGAAGCGGGCGGGCGAGATCGCGCCTCCGCCGCCGTGTTGCGCCATCTCGCGGTAGCGATCGAACAGGTCGTTCAAAGTGGCCACTACGACGGCCCGGTCCTCGACTGCTCCGACGTTCACCTCCTGCTGCCAGTATGCCGCCAGCACGAGCATGACGATGGTTTCGTCGAGCTTCATCCGGGGCAGCGGCACGTCCTCGTCCATGGCGACGATGCCGGCCCACTGCGCCTCCGGATCGCGGTGGACGCGGTATCCGCAACTATCGAAGAAGCCGTCGACTACGTCGCGGAAGCGGCCATCCATGATCGTGTTGTAGACTGTCCCGGTCCGGGGATCTCCCGCGAACACGAACTGCCGCCGTAGCAGGAAGTGCAGCGCCTTGCGGAGGTCGGTCGCCTTTTCCGCGCCGAAGGAGCGCTCGACGTTTTCGAACTCACTGAGCACGGGCTGCCTCTGCCTTCCGGAGGGGGCCGGATCGCCTGACAAGGAAGTTTGCACACCGAAGCCATTCGCTGTCGTGGGGCGGCGTGTCGGGGCACGGTTCGAGTTCAAACCCGGCCGCGACCTGCGCCGGAACCTCGCCCGTCAACGCATATCGGCGGGCGCAATCGAAGGCGAGAAAGTCGTCCACGGTATCGATTTCCATGAAGCGGGCTTCCCTGGTCGCGAATGGCGGCACCTGGCCCTCGAGGAATTGTCTGACATCCTCGGGGCGGGGCGCGATGCGAGCGATGTACTCGAGGCGGAGCTTCTTGCGCAGTTCATACAACGGATCCGAAGGCGGCTCGGCGAGCTCCCTTGCTTCGACAGGACGGCGTGGCTGTCTGGCGGTTGCCTGATGGTGCTCCGACCAGGGGGACCGCAGCGGTTCGATGCTCCATTCGATTGTCGCCTTGTGGTGTCTGCCGTCCCGCAGGAGGGCATCCAGGCGCCGCACCAGGTCGCCGGCCCGGCCAACGAGTCCCTGCCCGCCCCGCTCGGCGTACTTAATGGTGTTGCGGACCCGGGCTTCGAGCTGCCTGCGGAAGGCTTCGATCCTATCGAACATCTCCCCGATCTGATCGAAGATGCTTTCGATGGCCAGCAGGTCGTCGGCCGCGGCCATTCGACCGTCCTCGATGTCGGCTGCCATGCTGGAAGCTGTGTACTCCTCGGCGAGGACCTGCATGGTTTCCGGGGTGTAGGAGATCCTCCGCGCGAGATCGACGATCGCGTCGCGGAAGCGGTACGGATGGTTGACGGTGAGGATGGACTCGAAATCCTTCAGCAGGAGCTGTTCGACGAACTCCTCGAAAAAGGCTTCCAGCCGGGTAGCGACTGTTTTCGACTCCATGACGGTCCGTCGGACGCGCTTCAGGTCGGCCAGAATGGCCCGCAGGCTCTTAGTGAACTGGTCGGCCTGATTGCGCGCCTCGCGGACGGCGAGCGCAGCTTCGCGCTGCTTGCGGTCGGTGATCTCAGGCCTCAGTTTTTCGACGGCCTCCAGGTTGAGGCGGATTTGCACGATCAAGCCGCCGAATCGCTGCGAGAGATCCTTGTTGAGGCTCGCGAGCCGCTGGATCACGAGCAGCGGTCCCATAGCCATGTCCACGGTAACGCGAAGCCCGTATTCCTCCTCTTCAAGCCATCCCCAGGCGAGCAGCCGGGCGTACAGTTGTCGGGCAAGACCGAGCGCCTTGTCGCCCCTCTCGGAAGCGAGTGCGACGTCGGCCTTCCGCATCCGGCGGCGTCCCGCGGAAATCATTTCCGGCAGGCTGCCGAAATCGTCGCCCTCGTTCCAGAGGACGGGGTTGGCGCGCATGACGTCGTAGATGGCGTGGACCACCTGCTGCGGCGTCGGGAACGACGGCGCGCCTGAAAAGAAGCGTTCGTGTAGATCGAGCAGACACGCTGCGTACAGGTGCTTGTGATCGCGCGAAAAAGCTAAAAAGGCGTCGTCATGCAAATGGCGAAACAAGGTCAACGACGCGGCTCCTGGGCCCGACTTCATCCTGAGTTGGCGACGCTAAACGCGTGATGTGCCGGACAACATTGTTATTGAGAGTGGGCCTTGAAAATACAACCAGAAGATCTGTTCTTAGTATGTTCTAGCATCGTTTTCCAGCTCAATCGCTGTCGAGGCTCGAAAAGTCCGATCGGAAGCTAGTGTCCGGTCTTAGATACGGAATAATCCAGCCTCAAGTCATTGAATTTGTTGTGGTTACTATTGCGACAAAATGGAATATAAGGAGTTGCTTGGCACGATAGTGATACGAACGTTCGACATGTCGCGGAGGCTCTCTCGCCCACGGGCAGATTCGAGCCACCAGCTCTACAGCGATCATCAGCTTAGGTTTTTTGGTAATTTCAATAAGAGAGGCAGTGGGATCGCGGGGCCTTATACGCAATGCGTACTATGCATAAATATACGCGAGAACGTATAACCGCGAGATATTCGCGGTCGCGTATATTGACTCGATATACGCATTCGCGTATGCTGTTTTATGGATACGATTGCCCGCACCCCCCAACAGATTGGCGCCGGGATCAGGCGCTACCGGCGGCAGAAGAAGTTCACCCAGGCTGGCCTCGGTGAGAAGATGCATGCGCGTCAAGCGACGGTCTCGAAGCTGGAAGCTGGTGCACCTGCAACGCAGCTGCGCATTTTGATGGATGCGCTGGCCGCGCTCGACCTCGAGTTGGTCATCCGGCCGCGCACCAAATCGACGGCTGAAGCGATTGAGGATCTGTTCTGATGGCGCGTCGTCCTGCCCGCGCGCCGATAACGTCTATCTCAACGCACGGCTGGTCGGGCGGCTGCGGCGCGAGAGCAGCGGCGCAACCGATTTCCAGTACGACAAGCAGGGGCTCGCGTGGGAAAATGCCATCCCCGTTTCGGTGTCGCTGCCATTGCGGGAGGATCGTTATATCGGCGATCCCGTCGTCGCTGTTTTGACAATCTTCTGCCTGACAATGACGACATCCGCCGTTGCTGATGGCGCCGACGCTTACAGCCTGCTCTCCGCAATTGGCCGCGATTGCATCGGCGCGCTGCAATTCCTTCCCGACGGTGCCGCACCCGGCGCTGCCGGCATCATTGATGGCCGTGCCGCTAGCGATCAGGAGATCGCCGCCATTCTGGGCAATCTTGCTAGCAATCCGCTCGGCATCGGCCCTGACCAGGACTTCCGCATTTCTCTCGCGGGCGCGCAAGAAAAGACAGCGCTGCTTTACTGGAAAGACAAGTGGCACGTGCCTCATGGCATGACCGCAACTACGCACATTATCAAGCCGCAGATCGGGAAGTTGCCGAACGGAATCGACCTGACCGGCAGTGTTGAAAACGAGCACCTCTGCCTTGAGCTGGTTGCGGCACTCGGTTTGCCTGTCGCCAAATCAAGCATCATCGATTTCGCCGGGCGTCGCGTGCTCGCAGTTGAGCGGTTCGATCGCATCTGGACGCGCGACGGCCGCCTGTTGCGGCTGCCGCAGGAAGACTGCTGCCAGGCGCTGTCCGTTCCACCCGCGCGAAAGTATGAATCCGATGGCGGACCCGGCATCCGTAAAATCTCGGATTTCCTCAAGGGCAGCGATACGCCTGAGGACGACCAGGCCATTTTCTTCAAGGCGCAGATTGTGTGCTGGCTGCTTGCCGCCACCGATGGCCACGCGAAGAATTTTAGCATTCATTTGGCGCCGGGCGGACGTTTTCATCTTGCCCCCCTTTACGACATCATTTCGACCCAACCGAGCTTGGACGCTGGACAGATCAGCCAAAACCAAATGAAGCTGGCCATGGCGATCGGCAGCAACCGGCATTACGTCGTCCACACGGTTCTCGGCCGACATTTCGTGCAGACTGCGAAAAGCTGCGGTCTACCCGACAAAACAGTCAAGGTTGTCATCCAGCAGCTCGGCGATACAGCCGCAAAAGCCATAGATCAGGTGCTGAATGCGCTTCCAAAAGGATTTCCGGAGAAGATGGCCATATCGATTGCCGATGGCGCGAAGCGCCGTGTGAGTTCGCTGGCTGTGCTCAACAATCGTGAATGATCGCCGGTTTGCGCAAGCTGCCAGCCGGCTACGATGACCTCCGTGAACGGTGGTGGCAGGAAGACCGGATCGACCAATCCGAACCTGGAAGCTGCCTACCGGAGGAGCAGCAGCGCGATCAGCAACAGGGAGCGTTGCCCGAAAGCAGCCAACCAGCGGCTCAGCCAGTCGGCGTTGGCATCCGACAGAACCCGCTTCTTGTGGCCGCCGATCTGGCCGGGCGCCAGCCCACCGGTATCACGCCTCAGGTTCTTCCACTTCGTCACGCAGGAGGGGCTGATCTGGAGCGCCTCTGCGATCGAACGAACCGTCTCGCCCGCGTCAGCGCGAGCCAAGGCGCGTTCACGATGTCTTCCGAATAGGGACCGTCATCCATGCTGGCCTCCGCCCTCCAGCATGGAGGTTGAATCAGAAATCGTTCCCGGTGGGAATCCCGATTCCAGTCAAAAACAACATGCTCTCTAGTCATCTGGAACGCAAGTTCGTGACATTAGTTGATCGCTCGAATCTCTAGAGAGGAGAGCGCTCGTTGCGAATGCAGGTGTGAAAGGCCGGCCGATCGCGCCGTTGTTGCTGAGTCCGCAGGAGCGGGCGTACTTGGAGAGGCAAGTTCGTCGTCATCGCGTAGCCCGATCGCTATCTGAGCGGTGCCGCGCGATCCTGCAGTGTGCAGATGGTCTGCCAAGCAAGTCTGTGGCTGCCTTGGCATCCATGAACACACCGTTGGCAAGTGGCGCCGCCGATTCTTGAAGGATCGCTGTGATGGTCTGCTTGACGAAGCCCGCCCTGGCCGTCCTCGAACCATCGACGACGATCAGGTTGCTGAGGTAATCGAGCGGACATTGCGTACGACGCCGCCCGACGCGACGCGATCCGCTCGATGGCTGCGGAACGCTCGATGGCTGCGGAAACTGGCTTTTCTCACACCACGATCCGCCGGATGTGGGCGGCGTTCGGCTTGCAGCCGCACCGCAGCCAGACATTTAAACTGTCGAGCGATCCGCTATTCGTCGATAAGGTGCGCGATATTGTCGGGCTTTACCTGTCCCCACCGAACCGAGCCGTTGTCCTCAGTGTCGATGAGAAAAGCCAGATCCAGGCACTCGATCGCGAGCAGCCAGTCTTGCCGATGATGCCTGGGGTGCCGGAACGTCGCACGCACAGCTATGTGCGGCATGGTACGACCACGCTGTTTGCCGCGCTCGATGTCGCTTCCGGCTTCGTCATTGGCAAATGCTACAAGCGCCATCGGGCGGTCGAGTTCTTGAAGTTCCTCAAAGAGATCGACGCTCAAATCCCTGAGGGGCTCGCTGTCCATATCGTCATGGACAACTACGCCACCCACAAGACGCCCAGGATCAAAGCGTGGCTCGCTCGCCGGCCGCACTATCATGTCCACTTCACGCCGACTTCCGCCTCATGGATCAATCAGATCGAGCGCTGGTTCGCTGAACTCACGAGAAAGCAGATCCAGCGAGGTGTTCACACCTCCGTCAGGCAGCTCGAGGCCGACATCCGTACCTTCATCGAACGGCACAACGATAGCCCGAAGCCCTTCAAATGGACCAAGTCCGCAGACCAGATCTTGGCTTCCCGTCAAACGCTTCTGCCACAAAGCCCAGCAGACTTTATGTGGCGAACTTTAGGTTCACGTGACCAGGGCGCGGACTTATAATGCGCGGCCAGCCATAGGCGGATAGATGCGAGTTGGACGAAGGCAAGGTAGTATCCTGCAAGCCTGTCGTAGCGCGTCGCACCCGACGGCACTGCTTGATCCTGTTGAAGAACCGTTCGACGAGGTTGCGAGCGCGATAGAGGTACGGGCTAAAGCAGATGGATCGCTGTGATTGCTTTTCGGCGGGATGTTGGCCCACGCGCCCTTCTTCATGGCAAGCTCCCTAATCCAGTCGGCGTCATAGCCACGGTCGGCAAGGAGCATTGATCCGGATTTGAGACGAGATAGCAGTTTTCCGGCAAGTCGAACATCGTGCGCCTCGCCGGGGCTCAACGCAAGCCCTATCGGTAGATCATTGCTATCGACCACCGCGTGGATTTTGCTTGTAAGACCGTCGCGTGACCTTCCCATCGATTGGCGCTGGTTTCTTGTGATACAGGCCCCATGTTGATGGACGCGAACAATGGACGTATCGATCATCTGCACGGCAGCATCATGGGCACCACCCAGTACGCTCAGGAGCTTGGGCCACACGCCCGCCCGTCGCCAGCGAACGAACCGATTGTAGCAGGTCGTGTACGGATCGAAGCTTTCCGGCAGGTCGCGCCACAGTGCCCCGGATCGCAAGACCCAGAAGATGCCATTGAGGACACGACGGTCATTCGCTCGTGGCACGCCGCGGGATTTATTCGGCAGCATCGGCTTAATGGCAAACCACACTTAGTCCGTGAGTTCGTAGCGCATGATTCGAGCCCTTCCGATGGATGGCTTGAATCATGGCTCGGCTGGCAGGCTCAACTGGTCGTTATGCACCCGAAAGCGGACCTATTATACTCACCTTGAGTTTTGTAGTTCGTGACCCTTAGCGGGCGCGACCAGCTTGCGCGGTTAAGAGCCCAAGGAGGGTCAATCTGAGATCTTTCTCCAAGCGCCGTCAATTTTCTGCCAGGTGCCGCTAGGTTGGCACGGATTGTTCGGATTCGGCCTCATCCGTATTGTACTGACTCCGGGTCCAATCATCCCCGGCCCAAAATTTTCCGGTCTAAACGACAGGTCGACCGGGTCACACTCTGCCAGACGCGCGCTGTTCTTCTGTTCATTCGGCGCAATGAATTCTGTTGCGCCGCGACCGCCGGGCACGGGTGCAACCGGAATGAGGATTCCTCTCAAGTCCTTATAGACATCAAGTTTACACTTCCTGACATCGTCGAGAGTTGCTCGGAGTTCCTCTCGTCCGACGCTGTCGTATGCGCTCTTCGATACGTCGGGAGACACCGTAACACCAAGGTCGCCTAACTTCTTAAGGAGGCCGCTGACTTCTACTTGCACCTGCCCCTTTATCTTCATGTCGCTTGAGCTGCCGCGCGTCGCGACTATGCCGCAGATCTTGTCGGCGGTGGTCGTGATATGGTCTAGGGCTTTTGCAATATCCTGCGCTTGCGCACCACAAACCCAAATAGGGGCCAAGCCGCACGCAGCAGCAATAAGTCCACCTGCGAGCATGCGTTGCACCATATCTGGCACTCCATGCTATGAAGGACGAGGTAGCCTATCTGATTGCAACCATCTGTTGCAATAGCGAAACCGGGCCCTACGCGACCGCAGAGATTGAAGCCCGGCCGTTAGCGATCCTCATTCTGGGGACGACTGCTGCTTTTGGCCCATCTGCGAAGTGACGGCACGTTTGAGTGAGGTCCGGTCCGTGGGGCATTGCGGACCTGATTTACTCAGGTTGAGTTCGTCGCATTTGACCCCAAGCAGACGAATTCGCACGGGTTGCCATTGGCAGAAGTGTCGACGTGAGCGATTTCCTACCGACGCGGATCGCCCCGCCGACCTGCCGACACCTTACCGGCCCCGCGACCGCGGACACGTGACTTCACAGACCACACAAGTAGCCGCGCAAACAATTCCGTATTCAGCAATTCCCAGTGGTCCCTGCGCAGCCGGGCTTAGGCGCGCAGCTATGACAATCTTCACACGGACTACTGACGCTGTTCCTTCTTTGGCACGGACCGCAGCCGAGGTTTTGATCAGGCCAGCCTCCACACGGACTGTCCGCAAAGGCCGAGCGCGAGAAGGCGGAGGCGAAGGCCGCGAAAGCTGCTGCGCGCACAAGGAGGGGCCAAAGAGCCCGACGCGAGGTGGTGGTGCTCTGCAAGCCATCCTGATTATTGAGAACGGTGGCCTTTCTTGCAAATGCGACGACATGTGCGAGCCACAGGGCGGTTAGTGCGAAGGCACCAGTCATAACGAACGGGAATAGTGCAGCCCAATTTGCCCAACCGGCGAGAGCTGTCAGTGACCACCCCGCGCCGGCCGCTAGGAAGGCCTTGCGAATACAATTCGGACATTGACCAAGACTTCCAACGAGAGATGCGGTTGAGCGAGCCAATACAGCGTTCATGTTACCCTCCACAAGAGCACCGACGAGAAAGGTAATCGTTGTCACGCCTTTTCGATTTCAAAATGCTGCACTTGCAATATGTTCACGCAACAACTCTCAGGAATATACCGCCAGTGGTTTGTTGGATTACTTGAATTCAATCAGAGAGACTATTAGTCGCAGACCGGTCAGCGCGACTTACGCAAGCGTCGGGTGGGATCATTCGGATCCGCTACTGCGAAGGTTGATGGTTGGCAAAGCAAAGCGGCTGGGTTATCGATCCCCAGAACAAAAACCGTATCCCGACCCGGTTGGCGGAAATGATTGCGCGTGCCATGCCGCAAGTGTCGGACACTCGGGTCGCTACTATCCGCGCACGCATGGTCGTGCGGCAAATGAAGGTTTCTCGCACACTGCGATGTCGTCGCCCGTGATCTTTGGGCGCCTTACTGGGATGTCTTGATGGTGCTGTCTACGGTCCTGCGTATCAAGCGAACGCGGGATGGAAGAGAGATTGATGATGAGATCATTGCTGACGTCGCGACGCGCAAGTCGATGGCGATTGAGCAGAACCGCCGGGCCGAGTGGCGCGAGGCCGAGCTTGCCGCCGGGCGCTTTCGTGCCACATGTGACCACGCTGAGGTCGCACGGCTGTCATCGTCTGCACACGATCCGGTGCGCTAATTTTAGCCACCGAGATCGGAAGTCATGGCGGACGCACCCGCACAGATGAACTTGGAACAGCCCGACGCGGGACACCGTTGAGCCTTCTCCTTAATCGGCCTACATGCACCGGATGATCTGGTGGTGGCTGTGAGCCCCGTCACGCGAGCTGTCTACTTCATTTGGTAAATGCCTCATATGCAGCCTGCATGAGCTGCTTCAGCAAATCGCGATGCTTCGTGACATCGCTAGTTTCCAACGAAAGTCTGTACGCGCCATAGTTAGCGAAGCTCAGCTGCTCTATTCCTGCTGCTTCTATTTTCTGATCGATTTCATCTGTGCGCTCTAACCGGATCGCAATATTCACGGTGCTTTTCCTAGGTCTGAATGTACAAAAGTTGAGCGGCTGGCCGTTCTTATACATCCCGATGTAGTGCTTGTTGTAGGACAGCACCAACGACGGATCGATTTCGCGTGCAATCTCCAGCAGATTATCCGCGAGCTGAACTGTGGCCTTCGAAGCTCGTTTTTCCCAGTCTGCGCGATCTGTTGGTGGAGGCGGCGGACCTTCCTCCAGCCCGCGTTTCAGCTCATCCACTATTTTGGTAAATATCACAGTGTTATGTTGGCCCACTTTTAGAGCCTGCATTTGCAATGCGATTAATGGAATACTCCCATTGAAAAGTGAGATCACGTTGAAAAAGCGGCTGGTGATATCCTCAGCTATCAGAACCGCACAGTGATCGTATTGCGGGTAGCGTTTCCGCTCAATGTCCCAATATTCGATCGTACGTATTATGTGCGCTTCGTCAGTAGGTCCGAGTTGGATTTCGACCTCGTAACGGCGTTCTGCTTCAGGATCAGGATCTTCAAGCAGCAAATCCAGCCTACCGGCTCTCGGCTGCATGCGCTCTTTGTCACGAAGAACCAATTCTCCCAATCCCAAGATTGACGGTTTGTCCGCAATCAGCGCTTGAACCCATTTTTCATTGAGCTCTGGATGCAGCTTCAGGGATATCCGCTCTGCGCGTACGAAATTGGCCGTAAAGTCATTGGCTTTTTCCAACATGTGATCCCCCGGAAATGGGCGGATTTTAGCTCCGCCGCTCTCTTCGTCATCAATGCGCCTTTAGCTTAGCAAAGTTTGGCTGACAGACACCTCTAAATCTCGCGATCGAGGGCGCAGCCTGCATATGGGAGGCTGGCGATCCCTACCATCATCACTTATTGCTCCGATCTTAGAACTCGCGCTTCATCGCCGGGTGCTGCCGGGTCTTCACCTTCATCCAGTGCTTGGTCCTGCCGTCCTGATACGGCCTCAAGCCCCAGTTTGCATCCAGCTCGAAAGAGATCAGGCCCAAGCTCGCCACGTTCGAAAGGGATTGATGAAGACGCCCTCGGGGCGCCGCGCCAGCAGTCGCTCCAAGTTCGCCTTCCGCATCGACGACGGGAGCATGCGGAAATCATCACCGCTGTCCGCGAGAATATCGAAGGCACAGAACTGTACCTCGTGGTCATGGCTTGCGCGAGTGCAGCGCGTTGAAATCTGAGACGCCAGCGACACCCAGCACGACCGCCTCGCCGTCGAGCACGAACTGCTTCTGGCGGACCTTGCGTGCGGCTTCGACGATCCATGGATAGCGGCTAGTCCAATTGTAACCGCCGCGCGTGATCAGGCGCACGCGATCGCCATCGCGCTCTAGAAGCAAGCGATAGCCGTCGTACTTCACCTCGTGAAGCCAATCGGGGCCGCTCGGGACCGCAATGCCCTTCGTCGGCAGGCAAAACTCAAATGAACGCATTCGGGATAAATGGGCATTTTCGGCTGATTTGCGAAATGCGGCCTCAATCGAGGGCGCAAGTTCGAAATCAAGTTCACGGCTTGGACGGCAGATCGGGAGCGATATCGCTGCGACCGCTGTCGGCAATAACTCGCTCTACTTCCGACGCGAGCACATCAAGGTGTTCGGCCAATCTGGCAAACAACTCGCGCTTCCTGGCATCGGTCGCCAAGTCGCGAATATGAGCGCACTCAGCGGCGTCTCGGGAAAGCTTCTCGAACTGGCCTGCATGTCCTTTATTTTGCGGCCCCCATGTTCCGGCGCGGGAACACTACAAATACTTGTTCAGTCCACAAGTGCACAGAGTGAAATCACCGATTGGGACTAGCGTTCGATGGCATGGCGCACTCCTCACGCGCCAGCCGTCGGACCGCCTGCCCCTATGTCCCCTCCAGCCTCGTAAGGAGGGCAGGCTGGTCCGAGGAGGTTGCGCAAGTGTCAGTCATGATTGCTCCATACGTGGATAGGGCTGGCACGCGTAGCGAACAACCTCCTGTCAGGCTGCTGAGGTTATGAGGCAGCTCCTAGGCACACCGGGCCTCGCTTTAGGGCCTTCCTATTGACCCTTGGGTCGAGATCATTGGTGACACTCGGCATGGGCACCAAAGATTATGCGGACGATCCTCAGGATACGAACAGTTCCAGAATTAACTCGCAACAGCAACATCAAGCTTAATTCCAGAGTGTGATTGCGACCGCGCTCCGGCGCCTTAATGTCTTGCAGACCGGAAATTGCCCTGTCCGGTCCACACCGGAGAAGTCGCCGCGCCATTATACTCGGTGCGGTGGCTTCGCCACAGGTTAGCCACGCGAGCTTCAATTGAGAGAGCGGCCGGAACGCGAAACGCTTGATCTCATCGACATGCGTCGCCAACTTACGGCGCTCCGTTCTAAACATTCGAACAATCTTCTGATTACTTCGCTGTTGAACCGCTTTTTCGTGAAGGTCGCCTTTCTGATAGAGCCAACAGACCTCGCGCCCGAACGGTATCTTCGGTTGGAATTCGTACGAACGTTGCTAAAGGTCAAGAGATCGCGGCACGGACGAAATCTGAATAAGCCCCTTGTGATGTCGGTTGTCGTCGGTAGAGCGGACGCGGGGCCACGCTCGCTTCGACGCCTGCTGACCCTGGCTGTGTGAAAAGTCGCGAGTCGGGTACGATTCCTCCGTTTCCAGACGGGGGATACGGATGGGACGTTTCGTTGAAGGCGCGGACAGATCCCAACTGACGCTCTTGCCGGAATGCCTGGAGGATTGGGTAAGCGAGGACAATGCGGTCCATGTGATCGATGCGTTTGTCGAGGCGCTGGACCTCCATGGAATGGGGTTCGAGCGTGTAGTCGCCAAGGAGACGGGCCGGCCCTCCTATCATCCGGCAGTCCTTCTGAAGCTTTACATCTACGGTTATCTCAATCGGGTGCAATCCAGCCGGCGCCTTGAACGCGAGGCGTGCCGCAATGTCGAGGTGATGTGGCTGATTGGCCGCCTGGCTCCTGATCACAAGACGGTCGCCGATTTCCGGAAAGACAATGGCGCGGCGATCCGGAAGGTTTGTGCGAAGTTCATTGCCCTATGCCGGCAGATGGGCCTGTTGCAGATCCCGAGCGTCGCAATCGACGGCAGCAAGTTCAAGGCGGTGAACAACCGCGACCGCAACTTCACGCATGCCAAGATGGCGAGGCGGATAGCGCAGATCGAGGAAAGCGTCGGTCGATATCTGCGTCAACTCGATAGCGCCGATCGGCAGGAGCCATCGGAAGCGATCAGCATCAAGACGACGAGGATTAAGGAAAAGATCGCTCGGCTGAAGCAGGAGATGAGCCGCCTGGAAGTCCTTGATGCGCAGATGCGCAACACGCCGGATCAACAGATATCGCTCACCGATCCGGACGCCCGTTCGATGGCCACCAGCGGACGCGGATCGGGCGTCGTCGGCTACAATGTCCAGGTCGCCGTGGACACCGAACACCATCTGATTGTTACGCACGAGGTTATAAGCGTCGGCAACGACCGTGGACAGCTTGCTCGGATGTCGAAGCAAGCCAAAGAAGTGCTCGAAGTGGACAAACTCGAGGCGGTCGCCGACCGTGGCTACTTCGACGGAGAGGAGATATTGGCCTGCGAAGAGGCTGGCGTTGCAGTCACCTTGCCCAAGCCCATGACGTCGAACGCCAAGGCGGAGGGCCGGTTCGGCAAACAGGACTTCGCGTACCTGCCTGATGAGGACGTCTACCGCTGCCCTTCCGGCCAGCTGCTGCCCTATCACTACACCAACATCGAGCATGGAATGACGCTGCGCCGTTACTGGTCGACAGCGGCGTGCCAATGCTGCGAGATCAAGAGCCAATGTACGCCGTCCAAGGAGCGCCGCATCACGCGCTGGGAGCATGAGCATGTGGTCGAGGAGGTCCAGAGACGGCTCGATTCCGATCCCGACGCCATGCGGAGGCGGCGCGAGACGGTCGAGCATCCCTTCGGCACGATCAAAGCCCGTATGGGTGCGACCCACTTCCTGATGAAGCGCCTACCGAACGTCGCCGCCGAGATGGCGCTGCATGTTCTCGCCTATAACCTCACACGGGTGATGAACATCGTCGGCAAACCGGGCCTGATTGCAGCCATCCGCGCCGCCTGAAGGCCGAAAAGTGCGTCCATAGCGCAATACCACTCGCGATACCCACTTTGGCCGGTCATTGGACGATCCGATGCGAGAACATCGAACGCCTGCAATGATTGGCGATCACGGTCGCGTACTGACCATCTGTTTGCACACCACCAAGACCCAATGGAGACATTCCGGCCATTGCGTTCGATGCTATAATTGGAGCACCAACGGTAGCGTAGCACCTGGATTTGGGGAGTTCCATTGACGCCTAAAAACGAGTCGGGACTTCAAAACAAGGCTCTCGTCAGCGAGCCGGCTCTGGAACGTGCCGAACGCTTGGCCAATCTGCTGGCCTCGATAGTCGAGTCTAGCGACGATGCGATCGTTAGCAAGAATCTAGATGGCATTATCACAAGCTGGAACAAGGCGGCTGAGCGCATCTTCGGCTACTCGGCCCCCGAGGCGATCGGCCGGCCTATTACACTTGTGATCCCGGAGGACCGGCAAAGCGAAGAACGCGACATTTTGACCCGCATCCGACGAGGTGAGCGCATCGACCATTTTGAGACTGTTCGGCGACGGAAGGATGGTAGCTCGATCATCGTTTCGTTGACCATTTCTCCCGTCAAAGACGGCAACGGCAACGTCGTTGGCGCATCAAAGATTGCTAGAGATATTACCGAACGGAAGCAAACTCAGGAGCAGATTAGTATTCTGGCTCGCGAGGCGGAGCACCGAAGCAAGAACATCCTCGCGAACGTACAGGCAGTCATCAATCTTTCTCAGTCCGACACCTCCGAGGGCCTCAAGGAAGTGATCAGCGGGCGCATCCAAGCGATGGCAAATGTTCACTCGCTGTTTGTTGAAGCGCGGTGGATAGGAGCCGAAGTCTCGGCCATCGCCAAGCAGGAGCTCGCCCCTTATCTCGAAGAGGGCGACGACAAGCGGATCGTGATGGAGGGTCTGCAGACCGTGTTAGACCCCACCGCTGCGCAGGCGGTTGCTGTGGTCTTGCATGAATTAGCAACCAATGCTTCCAAGTATGGAGCGCTATCTAACGCGAAAGGCCGCATTGGATTGGCCTGGTCGCGCACCGAGGATGGACAGCTAATGCTCCGGTGGACGGAATTTGGCGGTCCGAGGGTAAATGCGCCCGAACGCAAGGGCTTTGGTAGTCGCCTCATCGAAGGAACGATCAGCCCGCTTGGCGGCAAGGTGCTCTTTGATTGGCGCGCGGAAGGGCTTGTTTGCGACATCACCGTTCCGACATAAAATCCCAGTCGAGCTTGGCTTCGCCGCTCTCGCTCGGCAACTTCTCCTCATGGCCCATATCGTCGCTAGAGCGGACGCGGGGCCACGCTCGCTTCGACGGCCGCTTGTGACCCGCACCGACCTCGGGCGACATTTCAATGCCCGCGCGGCGGCGGGTCTCCGATGTCACGACAGGCGTCGTCCAAATCTCGCCGAGCGTGTAAAAAGGCTCCGGCGACCGAGACGGGATTGGTAACATTTCGTGATTAAACTGCTTAACTCTCTAATCGACTAATGATTATTTCGAGAAAATCATAGGAGCCGCCATGTCCTCTCCAGAAGAAGACGATCGGCGCGAATTTTTAAGATCCTGCGGCAGGTTCGCCTCCGTAACACCTCCCACTATTACAGCGTTGCTTTCGACCTCACTTGGTAGCAGCGCAATTACCAGCTCGAACGGCCGGCGTCGTGTATGCCTAATAACTATCGCTGAGAGCAGAAGGCCGCACGAGAGGCAGCCTTAGACTGTCACCGGTATTTGCCGCCGGGTAATGAAGCGAGAAGCTGGACAATCGCGGCGACTTGCACTTTCGGGTTTTAGCCCGCGAGCATCGGCCGCATGTGCTCTACGAGCGCTCCGATTGCCGTAGCCTCTCTCGCATTTCCCCGCTGTTCATTGATCAATCAGGTAGGCGGCTGCTTACTTGACCGCATCTTTCCGTTCGGACGCGTCTGCTGATGGCCCATCGGCGAAGTCGCGGCTGGCGTCATGGAGGTCCGGATTTTGAGGCAGAGCGGACCAGATTTGCTCATTCTGAGTTCTTCGCAGTTTGACCCACAGCCGACTTGCACGAAGCTTCAGAGAGGCGCTCTCGCCTTCATCAAAACGAACAGGTGAGAACCGGCAGCGATTAGGGAGAAAATGACTATCCCTAATTCAGCACTGTGCACATGCTGCGGCGCATATGTTGAAGCCAGCCAAATGAAGAGCCTGACGACCGCCATGAAGGCAATCATTCCCCACATAGCGAGCCATTTTGGCGCGTACCAAGTTGGCTCTCCATTTGGACCCCACTGCATAGCAATGCGCTCGCTTGCGACACGCGGGCCAAGATAAAGGTTTAACCCAACGACCAACGCGATAGCGAAGCCAAAGACGTAGTCTGCTGGCACCATGCTTTCCGCCTTCAAACACCAGCCGAGACTATCCAGAGACGGACAAGCAATCCACTCTTGTTTAGGTGGAGCCGTTTGCGTCTCGTTCCTTATGGTTGCCGATAGATTGACTGGACGCTACGACCGCTTCTGGCCCTCTTCGGAAGTCCGACAGCGTCCGCTTTCGTGCCGCTGTTGGATGAGAAGCGGACATCACGCGCGCCTTCTCTTAGCAGCAGATTTTATGATGGGGTGGACGCCCCGCCGACGGCATCGATGTGCCAAAGTGGACGTGTGGGTTAGCATAATCGGTCTGGATATCGCCAAGCATGTTTTCCACGTTCATGGCGCGGACGGGAAAGGACGGACTTTGTTCAGCAAACGGATCAGCCGGGGAAAGTTGCTGGATTTCTTCGCGGCTCAGCCGATTTGCACAGTAGCCTTAGAGGCATGTGGAGGAGCTCATCACTGGGCTCGGCAGCTCGCGCAGCTTGGCCATAGCGTTTGGCCGATCCCTTCCCGCCTATGTAAAGCCAATTTGTGAAGCGACAAAAGAACGACGCAATTGATCGAAGCCGCGCAGCGGCCCAGCATGCGGTTCGTTGCCGTAAAGAGCGAGGAGCAACAGGCTGCGGGCTTGGTATTTCGAACCCGTGACCTGTTAGTGCGGGAACGAACCCAGCTCATCAACGCGATCCGAGGACACTTCACGGAGTATGGCTGGATTGCGCCCAAGGGGCCATCACATGTGGCGAAACTTACCGATCACATCGAAGAAGAAAGCCATGGCCAGTTCACTTCCCGAAGCGGCCCGCCCCATGTTACGAATGATGCTAGACCTGCTCGCCGAGTTGAATGGCAAGATCGCATATCTCGACCGGGAGATCGCTCGGCGCGCTTGCGAAGACGAGGTATCGCGCAGGCTGATGACCATTCCTGGCATTGGCCCAATCTGCGCCACCGCGATCGCCGCTCTAGCGCCGCCGGCCGAGACCTTTTCCAAAGGCCGTGACTTCGCGGCATGGGCTCGGTCTCACGCCTCTTCAAAGATCGACAGGCGGCAAGCAGAAGCTCGGTGCGACATCCAATATGGGCGAACGCACGCTTAGGCGCCTCCTCATCATCGGCAGCAGCGCGGTTGTGCAACAGGCGAGCAAAACGCGGTGCGCCAAGTGGTTCGTGGCTCGAACAGATGCTGGCTCGCAAACCACGCATGCTGGTAATGGTCGCGCTCGCCAACAAGATGGCGCGGATCGTCTGGGCGCTACTTATCAAGCAGGAGAATTACAGGGCTCCGGTCGCAGCTAAGGCGTGATCCTGGCGGACCTGAGGTCGTCGGAGGTGTAGTCGGTCGAAGGAGAGTATGGCGCAACAATCGGCGAGACGAGGCCGGAAGAACCAGGCGTACTCATCGTGCCCAGAGCACGCTTTTATGATTGGTTCCGGTCTGCGAACTCCCATACGGGCCCGCAGCTTCATCGCTGCACCATCAGAGGCTGGACAGATGGCAGCATCCGACTACGTGCCGATCTTCTTCAAAAATCGCTTGCATCTCGCGGGGCGTCCACCGATGAGTACGCACCCTAAGACATGAGCGACGTCCTACACGCTCGACGCGCTGAGGCCGCCAGTTAACTGCCCCTTGAGCCTCTTCCGCTCACGCCGAGGTCCCAGAATGATACCGGTGCGGCGCTGAGCGCCGCCTGCGCGAATTCCTGCGCGATCTCCGGCGTGCTCTTGGCCGCCATACAGCCCCTTCCCGGCCAACGCCGACTGGTATCCACTACAGCCGTCGTCATCCCTATAAGATTTAGTGAATGGATCAATTTCGGCGAGGATTGCATCCTCGCTAAATCTGAAAGTCCGCGGAAGAGGCGGTAAGGGCGCATCGCGATGCTGCCCGTGAGAACGCCTCGTCTGCAGTCAGACGTGCGCTCAGAGCTCAAGGCGCGCTTGCGTCAGTCCGCAGAACGAAGGGCCTCTGAGTGCGATTGGCGCAATGAGTTGCACCTGGGCCGCTGCCGCGCGCCTCCGCGGTCACCTTTCGGGGAGATCGAGCGCCGCCATGTCCGTAGATCTGCCGGCCGAGGGTTTTCAACAAGCGCCCCATTCAGCGTGCCGGCATCCGAAAACAACAGGAGGTAGCGACGCCCGGGTGGAAGCAAAATTGACGCTCCTCGTAATTGGATGGCCGCTTCACAGCTCAAGCCCGTGGTCCCCAAGCACTTGGCGCATCAGAGGGCCCTTGATCTCGCGGGCGATCTCCTCGCCGATCTGGGCCCCGAATTGCACCTCGGCATCGCTATCTCCGGTTAGCTGATGCTCGGCGAGCCGTTGCTCAAGGCGGCTCGGAAACTCCTCGTCCATCGCCTGCCTGAGCCGGCCCTCCATCTGTGCATAGGCTTGTGGGGCGATCCGGCTCACCACCATCTCCCAGGGCTGCCAGCGAGTTGCCAGATAGTCGGCGAACCCGGCCGCCTCCTCATTGCGCACCTGGATCTCGGCTGCGGTGATGTCGTCTTCAGTGACGTGGGCGACATCAAAGAATCGCATGTCCGGAGCGATGAGCTGCAGGTCCAGCCGCTCACGTAGCTTGACCTGATAGGCGAGATAGACCTCGATCTCGTCGACGAACCCGAGCGAGTCGACCTTCTGACGGGCGATCGGCTCGAGTGCGTTCAGGCGGAACAGGACCCGCGCCTGCTGGATGAGTTCGCCAAGCCGATCGTCATAGGCTCCGTCCTCGACATCAGCCTTCAGACGTGCGGTCTGCATGCCGTTCCAGGTCAGGGTGACTCGATCCTGGCAGGTCTCGCTCGCCCCGTAGGCCAGCTCGAAAAACTGCCGCCGCAATTCCGGCCTGATCGCTGCCTGCCGTAGATCCTCGGCCACCGCCTCCCGGAATTCGGGATTGTCATAATTCACAGTCTTCTGCAGCTTGTCGAGGAAGAGCGCGTATTCCGGGGCCCCCTCCTCGTGGGCGAAGTTCTGCCAGGCGGCGATCGCCTCCGGCTCGCCCTTCAACCAGTCCGCGACCGCATCGGCCAGCGGCCGTTCCTGGACCACCATTGTCCCCTCATCCATTGAAAAGAAGACGCGCGGGCCGGCATAGCTCGGCGCATTCAGGGCTGCCGCCAAATTCGTCCGCACCTGCTCGGGCAATGCATTATCCTCCACATAAACCATGCACCCAGAACCTAGCCGGGTTAGCAGGGTCTCCGGCAGGCTGGTCAGCCGATTGTTGCGTGCCTCGAGCACCTGGAGCTCGGTCGGGAGGTTCTCGGGCAAGCTCGACAGGCTGTTGCCGCTGACGTGGAGTCTCTGGAGCTCAGTCGGGAGGGTCTCGGGCAGGCTGTTCAGCCGGTTATCGCGGGCGAAGAGCAACAGGAGCTCGGCCGGGAGAGTGTCGGGCAGGCTGGTCAGCCGGTTGCCGTCGGCTTCGAGCTCTTTGAGTTCGGGCGGGAGAGTGTCGGGTAGACTGGTCAACCGGTTGCTGCCGAGGGCAAGCGACTGAAGCCCGGTCGGTAGGGTGTCGGGTAGGCGGGTCAGCAAGTTGCCGCGGACATCGAGGTCCTGGAGCCCGGCCGGCAGGTTGTCTGGCAGGCTGGTCAGCCGATTGCTGCAGACGGCGAGTGTCGAAAGGCTCTCCGGAAGCGTTTCGGGAAGCCCGGTCAGCTGGTTGCCGCCGATGACCAGAGATTGGAGTCCGGTCGGGAGGGTGTCGGGCAGGCGGGTTAGCCGGTTGTTGCTGGCACCAAGCGTCCGGAGTCCGGACGGGAGGGTGTCAGGCAGGCGCACCAGCTCGTTATCGCTGACATTGAGCGACTGGAGCCCGGGCGGAAGGGCGGCGGGCAGTGTCGTCAGGCCCAGATCATGCAGCTCCAGCCCTGTATAGACGTCGCCGGCCTCTGCCCAGGCTCTAATTCGTCTTACGGCCTCTCGGCGGTCTTCGTCTTCCGTCTGCCCCTCCTCGGCGGCCCAGTTGTCCAAGATGTGGTCGAGCCGCGATTGCCTGAGGACGGGGTCTTCAAGGTCCGTCGTACTGCCATCGCCTGGCCGGAGCTGTCGGCCGAAGATTGATGCTCCGAGATTTTGCTGCCAAGGAATTGCCGGGGTGGTTGGCCACTCAGGCACCACATCAGCGGGCCACCAATGCTCCTCCTGATCGAAACTTTGCGTCGGCCAATTGGCGGCTGCATCCAGGCCGTGCCAACTATCCGTCAGACTGAAACTACCGGCTGGCAACTGGCCACCGCGATCCGCGGCCGCAAAAAGCAGATCTTGATTGACCCCGTGTCCAGAGAAGGCGGGCGAATCCGAGGGCAACCGCGAGGTGCCTTGTCCGACGCGATCCCCGTGCGGCATTCTCAAAAAATCTGCATCTCTGTTCGACACAACGTCGCGGTCGCCGAGACTATTTGAATGCTGGGGCGGGCGCTCGTGCGGATGCAACTCGTTCAGGTGCTGCTGAAACCCCGCTTGGTACTCCTGCTGCTGTTCCAGCTCGTCGTCGTACGCCCGCTCGACATCTGGGGCCTCGAATGGGTGGAGGTGGTTGAACGGATCCATCCAATTCTCCTGACAAATCTGAGCAGCTAATGTCGAACCTGGATAAACACGTTCTCGCTACGCGGCTTAGCTTTCGAGAAGCTGACGAGGAATCAGAATGATTGTAACTGCCCTGTTAGATCTCCGTGGGAGGCTTAGCGCTTGAATGCCCGTACCGCAGTTCGGCATGCCGAGTCCGGACCATCTCGGGGTTTCGAGAAGCCGATTTTTGAGCCTCTCAAGAACGTCCGCGCTTGTGCGCGCCGGAAGCTGGGAAGCATCGCAATGTCGGTACCAGTCTGGTCTACTGAACGTAAGGTCATATGTCCGCCGCTGCATGGTCCATATCTTCCGACACCGCCTTGCTAGCGACCTTCTCCGGTCCGGCGCGACTTTGTCGCAGAGCGGCCAATTGCTCCGAAGCGAGAGCCATGACCTAAGCGGCATCTTTGACGAAGGTAGAAATCCAAAGACTCGCATATTGACCCTGCCGGGGCTGGTACGCATCCACTGACCCCTTCCGCGATTCGCAACGCGAGCGGGCCAAGCGTTTGGACACAAGGATTTGGCCGCAAGAGTTTGGAGACAACGACCAGCATGAGGCGTGGCGGCTTGCCGAGTTCGTCTCCTTGATGGCGAAGAAGGCCACGACCATCAGCACGAAGCTCGCCGCAGCCTGGGCGCTCTGCCACTCGATCGGCACGCATCAGGCCTTGCGATAAACCGCCGTTTGCGGTTTCGCGCACCACGTCGCGAATATCGTGCCGGAGCAGACATCTTGCTATCCTGCGCGCCGCGCCAAGCTACATAAGCACGATGCGAAGATCGGGGCCTGCTGGGCGAAATCCTTGTCGTCGTCTTCGAGTAGCGCCTCGAGTGCGATGATCGTATCGTTGTGCGGACATTCATCGGTCACGTCCCCCCGCGAGCCTTGAGCGCAGATGTGCAGCCACATTTTCAGGCGGTGAGGCAGGCGGGCTCGGCGACATGCGTCTATTCCTAGGGCGATGGGGCTGCTGCGCCTTCCGGCGCTGGCGCCGCTTGCTTCAGGCGCTCTAGGTAGCCGCGTGCTCGCGAAATAACCGCCTCGACCACTGTGTCCAGGACGGGATCGCCGCCGGCAGGCATGGCTTCGACCTCGGCCTTGGCCGCCATTGCATGGTGCGTCACGGCCTGAGCAATCTCCGAGACGCGCCGGATCGTCTGCGCTGGAGAGAGCTTGCAGTCGATGGCGAAGCGCTCCCAGTGGTTGCGTCCGAGCTGGTCGGCCTGCTTCTGCCCGCCGATCTTCTGAGCCATGTTGCGGGTGATCTTCGGATATGGCGCCGCACAGACGATGTCGTAGCCTGGCGCCATGGCGGCGCCGCGCGCCGATAGCATCAGCGAGTAATTTTTGGCATGGGAATCCGTATTCCACACTATCGGATTGAAAATGGCAAGATCGACGAAGCGGGCGGTCTCCTGTGCTGTCATGTGGCGCTGGGTCACGCCGACCATGTCGGCCAATGATGGTCCTTTTAGTCCTCTATCGTTGTTCTGGTACTTGGCAGCTGGCGGTCGGCCCAGGGCTTGGCAGAAGTCCTCCTGATGCAGCCGCCGCCACCTCTTGCCGTCATGACGGCGGTCATAGCGCTCAACCAGCAGGTAGCTACGTTCGCCTGCCGTCCCGGTCGTCACCTTCGGCGTCGGGATTCCGATCATGCGCGCGAGCGTCAGGCAGAATGCCTCGTTCTGGACGGCGCCAGGCAAGCGCTCGCCATCGGGCTTGATGATGTGGGTCGATGGCGCGCCGTCGATCGGTATGTAGAGGGTGTCGCCATCCAGAGCGACGGCGAGCTTCGTCTGCACACCGGCAAGCGACATCGACACGCCATCTTCCCCGACGAGAAAGGGCTTGTGGGGTAGCTCATTGAGGATGCGCTCGAGCGAGGCCTTGTCGGGAATCTCTCGCCATTTGCCGGCGATCAGCCCGGTGCCAGGCTGTCCGACGGAGAGCGCGCCGGCGGTGTCGCGGCCCATCTCGGCAAGAAGGCCGATGACATCGGCCGGGGACTTGCCGAGCATATGACCTACGATCCCCAGAGTTGCGTTCTCCGGCAGCAGATTTGCCGCCCATACCAGAATTGCCGAAGCATCATGCGACGCCTGCGAGAGCGGCATGGTGAGCGACACAGGGAAGGCGCCGGTCAGCCCGCGCCAGGATTCGGCATAGGTGAAGCCTGACGCTTCGTCGGCGGCCGTGATCCAACCGACCTCTCGCGTTTCAAAGTAGACGGGAAGACGGTCCATGAGGCTCCTCCTCGTCGCTGTCGGGAATGTCCGGTGTCTCGGAAGTGTTCGCGCGGCGGACTTGCGCATCCTTGAGAACCTCCTCGATGCGCAGCCCAAGCACGTTTGCCACGTGCAGGCTGCGCCCGAGCTGACAGGTGCTTTTTCCGGCCTCGAGGTCGACGATGAAGCGCTTTCCTGTCCCGCTCACCATGGCCAGCTCGTCCTGCCGGAGGCCCTGGCGTTTGCGTTCTTCCTGGATGAGGCGACCGAATGCTGCAGCGAACTCGGCGGCTCGGCGTGCGACACCGGTCTCGCCAGGAGCCTCGTTTCCGCCCGAGGGGGGATTGCGTTTTGGAGGCGTGTTCATAGCTCTCTCGCCGTAAGTTACCGAGCGGGAACTTTATGGGTTGAAACAGCAAATGTCCAGAGGAAAGTTACCGAACGGGAACTTTTCGCCGATCCGATGGATAGAGGATAAAAGTTACCGAGCGGGAACATTTACCTCGAGCCGAGGCTAAGCGATCCGGAAAGTTACCGATCGGGAATTCTGCGCCGGGCAACTGGGTTCATTGAAGAGGAGATCGACGGCGACCGTGCGCCGGGAAATCCGAGCCCGATCGAGCGAAGCATGGTCCTTAGCGTCCGCTCGGTGTCGAGCGGCGTTGCCGGCCCACAACGATCTCCGCGACTGGCAGCGGATGGGGGATATAGGAGACGAGCTCGCTGCGACGAGAAACCGCGTCAAAACATGAGGCGCTAGGTGATCCGGGCGTGCCCATGATTGCCAGCGCACTTCCCATTCGTGTGAAAGGCCGGATGATTCGAGCCACGCAGTTCAAGATCAATGGAGAAGCTATGACCAAGCGCCAAATGATCCAAGGAACGCAATCCCGGTTGCAATCTGACACCAAACTAGGGTGGCTCTGCGCAGCCGAAGGCCGCCTCCTCGATACATGCGCCATGTCGGCGGCAGACCTCGTCGAGGTCGCGAACGGGTCCGAGGCAATCGGGAAGCCGCCCTGCAGGCGGTTTGTCATGAACCGCGAAGATCGAAGGCGAGAGCCCGATGCGACGCCCCGGCCGTTGTCCGCATACGCTCGCCGTTGGCCGAGATCGCCGCGCGCCCAGCTGAAGCGGGCGATGAAGAATTCCATCGTTCGATGCAAAATTATCGTTAGGTCGAGCAGATAGTCGATAAACAGGCGGGAGCGCCCATCCGCTCCGGTCGCGATCTGTTGCGCAAACTCTCGCGCAACGTCGATTCCGTGCTTGAGTTCACCCGGATCTCGACTCGGTGAATCAGAATTTGCCGAATTTGAGAATGCCCTCAAGACCACACAGGACTGTGTAGTGATTGTGATCTCGATGCTGGATGCGCGCGCGGCGCTAGCACGTGGCGCGGCGGACAGAGCCCTGGTATGGCGCTCGCTGCGCATGGGGCTATCGGCTGCATTCCTTCCGTGGGCGCCGATTATGGTTTTTGCCGGTGCAGGGCGAGCAAATCGTGCTTGCGCTCGGCCACGAACAAGCGATCGCGCTTCTAGCAATATCTGTTCGGGCTGGCATGGGGCATCTTGCCGACATTGTGGCTCCTGGCGAATCCGCAGTTTCATGGCGGCGGTCAACTACCCGACGCCAGGCTTGTGGATCACTCTCGCCGCCATCCCGACCAACGCACTCTGTTGATCAGGCCAATTCGGCTTGCCGCAACCGGCCTTGTGAACAGTGCGACTTTCGTTGCCGGGATTTGGTTCGGCGACCCGGGACGCCGGTTTCGGTGCCGTTTTCGGGCCTTTTTTTCGCAACGGCGCTTCCGATGGGTGTGATCAGCACGACAGCCGTTGCCGCCCATCAGATTGCCTTCCAACTCGCAATTGCCTTTTCATGATTCCGTTCTGCATCGGGATGGCGGTGAGCGTACGGCGGATTGACAACATTCATCTTCGCCTGTCTGCAGAAGCGTGGTGATGCCCGCGTAGGTCCGGCGGCCCCGATGGCTGTGCGCACGTGCATCTTGATGACGGAGGAGTCGTTTAGCATTTCGTGTAAACCGTCAGATCGTCAGATTTAGTTGCCACTGGCCGCGCAGAAATTGATGATGGCAAGCGAGCAATTCCCACGATCACCCTTCTTTTTGTTGTTTGCTCCGTTGCCTGCGCTTTGACGCTATCGGAAACCCGTCTTGTGGAGTTGCACAAACAGTCCCATAGCAAGCCTTCTCACCCTTGTAGTTGGCCAGCGCTTCGACCAACGTCGACGTGACGTCCTGTTTCAGTTCGTCGGGGATAGGCTGAGGACCGCCTAGCGAGTTCAACGCCACCTCGATCAATTCGATTGCGCGATCCTTGTTGCCGCTCTCATAATAATACTGAGCGACCGTCCCATAGGACAGGTACTTGAAGCCACCGTCCCCTTGCGGAGGATTCAGCGCAAGAATGTGTTCGGACAACTCTTTGCCCATCGCGAGGCGCTCGGCAGACGGGAAGTGGGAGTTGTCATTCGCCGGATCAAAGAGTTGGCGCAGCGCCCACTCCATCCACTGCTCATCGTTTTTGTCGATCGCGTCGCGAGCGAATTGCCTCAAAACCGGCAAGCCGGTCTGCAAGTTGCGCAGTTTGTGAAGCAACAGTTCCGCATGGAGTGCGCGGAAGCGGAGATCGTCCGGCATCACCGCGACGGCCTCTTCGACCGCCGAAACCGCCTTTGCCCAATCCTCCGCCTCCATCGCCGGCCGAAGCTTGGCGAGAATCGACTCAGTCAGCGTCCTTTCGCGCATTTCGCGTCGTCCGCTGTCGATCCGCTCTGTATCGGCGGCTTTGGCTTCATCGCTGGTCCGCCAACTGCCGTTAAGAACTTTCGGCAAGACGTCATCGAGCTCCATCGGATGACCGATAAAGGCGATGTGGCCGTCACGGTCAACGACGAACGAGGTGGGAATCCCGACAGAAAAGCTGGAGTCCATCCAAAGCTTGTTCATTTCGCCTGTGGAATCGAACCCGATCCGATAGTTCAGGTTCGAGAACTTGTCGGTCAACCACGCGTCCAACGTTGTTCGGGCCTCGTTCGCCGTTGGAGCTTGTTCGCAAGCTGCGACGCCGAGCAGCTCAAGTCCGCTGTCTTTGTATTTCTCTTGCAGCTCTACTAGATGAGGCATGACTTCCGCACATGGTCCGCACCAAGTTGCCCAAAATTCGACGATGTACACCTTCCCGGGCTGGAAGCTCGTGAGGGGCTCGCCGCGCAGCCAGTTCTCCACCTTGATCGGAGGAGCTGGGGACTCCATGCGCAGCACCATGTTGCTCTCCAAAACTATTGCCACTCGTTGCGCGACTTTGTGCGCTTGCCTGTTTCTCTCATACGGAGCACACAGGTTGGAGAGCATCACGCGTTTTGCGCATCTTGTGTGCGCTCAGCCCTCACTCCGTGTTTCTGCATCCCAACAGCAAAAGGCGTGCCATCTCGGTTCGCACGCGTCAAACGCCTGACTACGCTTTGAAAACTCCAAGACACCCCAAACACAGCCGGTGTTTTGAACCTGACGGACTTTGTCCCATGTCAGAAGTTGGACACGAAATCCTTGTCGGTGAGCACTTGGTCATGCGAGCCGATCCGGCAAGATCTCGCGTCTAGAACTGCCGCCGCCCGAACGCATCATGTAGCAAGGGCAGTTAGGATCGATTTCGCAAGTGAGGCGCGCTCCCGCTCCGGGTGACCAGCACAAGTATTTGAATAGGTCTTCCCACCGCCTTCGGCGAGACGATTGAGACGTCGGCTTTGATGATGCCCTCTGAGCGGAGCCTATTCAGTCGTCGTTGACAGGGTGGTAGCAGAAAGCCCGGCTACTTCGCCGAGCACCTCGGAAGTTAAGCGGTTGTTCTTTTGCACAATCTCAAGGATGTGGACGTCTACTCGATCGTATCGCATGATCAGCTCCCGCCTGAGGTGAATTCCGCCGCGATATTGAATCGCCATGAGGTATCGGTGATGACGGACGAACAGCACGAGCTGGAACACTGCAAGCAAGAGATTGCTCGTCTCAAACAGCTGGTTGTGTACCTTTCTGCAATTGTGTTGCGCAACGTCGTAAGAGACGGCGAGAACCGAAAGGAACGCGCGTGAGTCTCTGGCCGCCCACCGAACGCCAGCCACGCGAGGGTGTGTGGGCGTGCATCGAGATAGTTTGAATAGAGGCAGCGCCCTGCCTGGCAATCATTCCGGCGCTTTCGAGCGAGTAATACCTGTTCATTCCAGAACTGAGCTACACACGATTGAAATAAGTTGGCTGCCATTCGCCCCAGTCCAGCACTTAAGTATTCATTGCATTGAAACCGATTATCTGCCCTGCCTGGTGGTGCCAAGCGTAAAGGTCTATGATGCGATCTACAAGAAGCTGATCAGTCGGCTCGACTTTGCTGACGTCAGCTCGTTCATTAGCATGGAAGTGCTGAAGTTTACGACCACGGTGCCGTTGGCCTTTAGGGTGCGCCTTCCGGTGGCTCGGGGCAAAGCCGCCTGGATGCATAAGTGTATTCCAGAGCCAGCCGGCGTGCACGCTCGATGAGATTTGCGGCAGTACTGTGCCCCCCGTCGATGTTCTCAAAGTAGAAATAAGATTCACCGAGCGCAGCGAGCTTCGCGGCGGCCTTACGGCCGTGCGCAGGATGCACGCGGTCGTCCTTGGTGGAGGTAAGAATGAAAGGCTCCGGGTAGGTCTTGCCCGGGTACCAGCATTTGGTACGGCGAGTAGGCTTCGATCCACTCTCGTTGTTCGGGAATGGCCGGGTCGCCATACTCGGCGGTCCAGGACGCGCCCGCGCCCAAGTAGGTGATCGAAGCATGTCCAACAGCGGCGCCCCTATGATCGCCGCGTTGAAAAGCTCGGGGCGCTGGGTTATTGCAGCGCCGACCAGCAGGCCCCCTTGGCTGGCGCCGATCACGCCGAGCCGGCGCGGACTTGTGACTTTCCGACGGATCAGATCGTCAGCGACGGCGATAAAATCATCCCACGTCTTTTGCTTCGTTGCTCCCTGGCCAGCCCGGTGCCATGGTGGACCGAACTCGCCGCCTCCCCGCAGGTTGGCAACAACATACGCATTCCCCTGCTCAAGCCAAAGCCGCCCCAGAGGTCCCTCATAGGAAGGGAGGCGCGGAACCTGAAACCCGCCATAACCATCGAGAAGCGTCGGGGTCGACCCGTCGAATCTTGCGCTCCTGGGCCGCACCAGAGAGTACGGGATCCGCGTGCCATCGCGCGAAGTCACCTCGAGCTGCTCCACGACATGCTTCGATGCGTCGAACGTCGCAGGTGCCGTCTTCAAGAGCTCGAGCCGTTTGCTTTCGGCATCAAAGTACCAAAGCGATGTTGGCGTGAGATAGTTCGAGACGGTAAACGTCATTTCATCGTTTTGCGCGGAAGTGACTGATAGCCTTACGGTCGCATTCTTTGGCAGTGGGACTGGTGTGGCATGCCATGCACCTTGATCGTACCTGTAGACGAACGCCTTGCTTTGAACGTTGTCAAGAATGGTCACGACCAGGAAATTCCTGGTGGTGCCAAATCCGCTGAGTGCCTGCCGGCAGTTGGGCTGGAAAACGACAGAGGGTTTCGCACGCAGCGGATCCTGCTTCCATTCGGCCAAATCATACGAGATCATTGAGCCGGCCTTGAAGCTGGTATCGCCGGAGCGGATCCAGTCTTCGTCCAGTTTGACAAGTAGCCGGCCACTCGCGATCCCGACGATCAAGGCCTTCTTTGGCAGATCGAGTTCGATCGGCCCGGCGGGCCCGAACAGCACATACTGCCGCTCGAAGAAGTTGATTTGACGGACCACGCCGGTTACATCCATCCGCCCTGCTCCGAGCACAAAGGGCAAGGTCTTGAAGTCGGTGTGCTGGCCGCGAAAGACTTCGCGCGCCTTATCGAGCGGCTGAGCTCGCTTGAGTTCCTTCAACACGAACGGGAAGCCGGCCTCGGTCGTGGTCCCCTCGCCCCAATCACGTGCAACAAGGACGGTGTCACGATCAATCCAGCTGACGCTCTGCTTGCCCTCGGGCAGTTGGAATCCACCTGCAACAAAGCTTTTGGCTTCGCTGTCGAACTCGCGTATGGACAGGCCATCCTTGCCACCGTCGGAGAGTTTGACGAGGCAGCGCCGCCCAAGGCAGCTGCGACCCTTGTAGACCCAGTTCTTGTTCTCGGCGAGAGCGAGCGCGTCAAAGTCCAGGATGGTCTCCCATCGGGGATCCTGGCCACGGTAGCTCTCAAGCGTAGTGCGCCGCCAGATGCCGCGCACGGGCTCTCGTCTTGCCAGAAAGTTTCGAGACCTTGCCGTTTCAGCGAAACGGACGGAATCCGATCTTTTGCCTGGAGGATCGTCAGCGCGTCCCGGTAAAAGCGATCGTAGCGAGGATCCGATTGCAGCAAGCCGAGTGTCTTTTCGTTCTCGGCCTGTGCCCAGGCCAATGCGCGCGGCCCCTCGACCTCCTCGAGCCAGAGGAACGGATCGTCCACTGGGGCCGCACCAGACTGCCCGTGGAGCAGCGCGACTGTGAGACACATCATCCAGAGCAACGCGACGCGCACAAGGGACTTTTTCATTTGGCTTATCCTCAGACCAGGCACGCAGGCCGAGCCCGCAAGTTCTTGCGTAGCGAAATTCGTGTTGGGATCGTGCACGCGCCGTGTCGCGCCGCCCGCAGCTCGATCTGTGCAAGCAGCATGCCGCCGACAAACAGCAGGTTTCCGCCGCATCGTGCCGCATCGCCATGCCAGGCTCCCGACATTGGCTCTGAAGCTGACAATCAGGTGTCCGCCGAGTAACGTTTCGCCGTCACCCTTTGAAGCCGCCGCCGGAGCGCATCAGCAGCGCGATGTTGCGGCGGGGCTGCACGCTTGCGTTCCGACAGAGGGCGTGTGGGCTGTTAGCCGCCTGAGTGTTGGCGGCGTGATTTGCGAGCGAGCACCGTGCGATAAAGAGAGCTCGTTGAGCAGTAGCCAAATCGCCGTCGGGAAAAGGCCGTGTTCATGGCACATCTGCGAACGCTGATTTGACGATAACGCAACAGGACACTACCAGCTTAGTTTCGTTGAGACGCTGGAAAGCAACGTGAAGCGAGGGCCACACTTATCTATCTCCTTCCAAGCGCAGGGATTTAGGGATGCGCTGCGCTTTTGCGCCTGAGATAACGGACACGCGTACGCGATCACCCGATATAATTGACGATCAATTCCATGTAACGGCCCCCCAACCGTGCCGTGTCGGACCAGCCGGGCGCCCTTGAGGCTTACGAGTACTGGCGCGGGCGATCTCGCCCTACATCGGCGAATTCAGATTGAAGCCTTAGTTAAGTGCTGGAGTGGGGATAGGGACTTTCCAGGCTTCCAGCTAGATCGCCGTTCTCATGACCTCCAATCAGCCGATCCTGATAGTTCTGATCGACCGGGATTCGGAGTTTGCATCTTAGAGCGCTTCGGCCCGGCGGCGTGCACTTCGCGGCGCGTTGGTCACGAGCGTAGGGTTCGGGCCGTTCGTGGCGGCTGGAATATCTTGCCACGCCCACACTGCGACCGCGCTCGCAACGCCTGTAACTCTGACGGCAGTGATCGATCGACGGCCTCAACAGACAGCCTCATGGCTGGAAGAGACCGTCGAAAGGCCAAACGCCCGGCGCGCCGTCACAAGGCATCGCCCGACGAGTGCGAGATCACGCTTTGCAGAGAGCGATTTCCGGAGGCGAGGCGGATCAGCCGACCCGGAGATCCTCAGCTGACATCTTACCCGTACGCCCGGCCTTGAGCTGATAACTTACCCGGGCCCCCTCTTCGAGGGTGGTGTAACCGGCTTTTTCGACGGCACTGATGTGCACGAAGACGTCGGGACTTCCGTCCTCAGGCCTGATGAACCCATAACCTTTGGTCGAATTGAACCACTTCACAATACCCATTGCCACGGCGGCATCTCCATAGTGAACCGTTGTGATCTAGCGAACAGTCTCCCGGCCATCAAGAGGGTCGGCAAGAGACGAGTCGCTGCGCTGGCCACGTGCTCGTTTTTATCGCGTGCTCTAGCTGCGGCCTCATTGTGCAAGCGACAAAAGCGGCCTGACGTCGACGACACTTCGCCTCAAGGCTTCAGCCCGGATGACGTTTGACCTTCGCTTCACTCGTCGCTCGCCACCGGCTTACAGAAGACGTGCGGAGCCTCGAACATGCCGCGCTCATCCAGAGCCGGCGAATGCTTTCGACGTTGAACAACAGGGCAGTCGTGAACTCCTTTGCGCAGCGTCGCGCAGGATTATCAATGCGCGCATGCCTGCATTGAAGCTCCCTGAAATTCTTTCTCAAGCACGAAGACGCCCGCAGGGCTGTGCTTTGACTGTTCGTCTTCGGATGTCAACCGCGCGTCGCGCCCTGTCGAACGAGCAGGATCTGCCGAGACAATCGGAAGCGCAATTTGGCAAGTTATCCGCTTGTCATGTTGTGTTTGGGAAGCCGGAAAACCCGCTCGGCAACGGTGGATCCTGTTGAAACCGGTAACTTGCGCATCTGACGAACTTCGTCGCGCCGCTGGCGGCTCTTCAGCCTCTCGCTTTGGGTTCGACGAATTCAGCTGAGAATCGTGAAGACGTTGAGATAACCAATGGCTTCTTTTTTATCGGCTTCGATCAGCCCGTCCACTGAATTTACTCAGAACAAAGCCGCCTCGATGCATAGGTGTATTCAAGGGCCAGTTGACGCGCATATTCCCTGAGGTTGGCGGCGGCGCTGTGCCCCCCGTCGATGTTCTCGTAATAGAAGTAAGGCTGGCCCAGCGCGGCGAGCTTCGCGGCAGCCTTGCGGCCGTGCGCTGGATGCACGCGGTCGTCCTTGGTCGAGGTAAGAATTAAGGGAACAGGATAAGTCTTGCCCGCCACCAGCTTCTGGTAAGGCGAGTAGCCTTCGATCCAGGCACGCTGCTCGGCAATGGCGGGGTCACCGTACTCGCCGATCCAGGAGGCGCCCGCGCCCAGTTTGGTGTATCGAAGCATGTCAAACAGCGGCACCTTGATGATCGCCGCGTTGAAGAGCTCGGGACGTTGGGTGATTGCGGCGCCAACGAGCAGGCCGCCCTGGCTCCCGCCAATGACTCCTAGCCGGCGTGGACCCGTGATCTTGCGGCTGATCAGGTCCTCGGCGACGGCAATGAAATCATCCCATGTGGTCTGCTTTGTTGCCCCCTGGGCGGCTTGATGCCATTGTGGGCCGAACTCGCCGCCCCCGCGCAGGTTCGCAACGACATAGGCATTGCCCTGTTCCAGCCATAGCCGGCCCTCCGGTCCCAGATACGAGGGCAGAAGCGAAACCTGGAAACCGCCATAGCCATAGAGAAGCGTCGGGAGCGTGCCATCAAACCTTGCGTTCTTGGGCCGCACCAGAAAATAGGGAATTGACGTGCCATCACGCGAAGTGGCTTCGAGCTGCTCCACGATATGGTTGGACGCATCGAAGGCAGACGGTGTCTTCTTCAATTCCTCAAGGCTTTTGCTTTCGCCATCAAAATACCAGAGTGAGGTTGGTCTGAGATAGCTCGAGACCGCGAACATCGCCTGGTCCGCTCCATCGGAGCTGGCCGACAGGCTGATATTTGCATGTTCCGGCAGCGAGATCGGCGTCGCCGACCAAGCTCCTTGATCGTACTTATAAGCGAACGCTTTGCTCTGAACGTTCTCAAGGATCGTCATGATCAACAAATTCTTTGTAACGCCTAACCCGCTCAGGGCTTGGCGGGGCCCAGGTTGAAAGACGAGCGAGGCTTTGGCGCGCAGCGGATCCTGTTGCCATTCGGCCAGATCATACGAAATCAGCGATGCGGCGGCGAAGCTGATATCGCCTGGCGGCCTCCAATCTTCATCAAGCCTTACGAGCAGGCGACCACGTACCAGACCGACTATTGCGGCCTTCTTCGGCAGATTGAGCTTGACGGGCCCATCGGGGCGGAAGACCACATACTCGGACTCGAAAGAGCTGATTGCGCGGATCGCGCCGGTCGCGTGAATATTGCCGTCGCTGTCACGAAGCACGAAGGGGGACGCCCTAACGTCGGAGGGCTCGCCACGAAAGATCTCGCGAGCCTCACTGAGCGGCTGAGCGCGTTTGAGCTCCTTCACCACAAAGGGGTAGCCGGCTTGCGTCAAAGTCCCCTCGCCCCAGTCCCGTGCAACAAGGAGTGTGTCACGATCAACCCAGCTGACGTGCTGCTTGCCCTCAGGGAGATAGAAGCCACCCGCAACGAAGGTCTTGGTGTCGCAGTCGAACTCTCGTATGGTCGCGGCATCCTTGCCGCCATCGGAAAGACTAATCAGGCAGAGGCGCTCTTCAGGCGGAAGGCATCTGCTACCATGAAAGATCCAATTCCTGTTCTCGGCGACCGCCAAGGCGTCCACGTCGAGAATGGTTTCCCACTGTGGGTCTTTGCTACGATAGCTCTCGAGCGTGGTGCGCCGCCAGACCCCGCGCACCTGGTTCTCGTCTTGCCAGAAATTCTCCAAGCCGCGCCGTTTCAATGAAACATATGCGATCCGATCCTTGGCCTGCAGGATGGAGAGCGCCTGTCCGTAGAAGTGCCCATAGCGAGGATCTGACTGAAGCACCCCAAGCGTCTTCTCGTTCTCGGCGCGAGTCCAAGCCACTGCGTCTGGCCCTTCGATCTCCTCGAGCCAAAGGAATGGGTCATCAGTCACCGCCGCATCCGTTCGCAGCGCCGTGGAGGCGAAGCAGGCAATCGAAAGCAACGTGGCGGAGAGGAGTGATGTCTTCATGGATTCGCTCCGGCTAAGGTCGAGAGGCCACCATCGCAGGCCGCGGCGCGTCAAGCAGAAGCGGCGGAAAGCACGCAAACGCATGACATAGCGCGGCTTGCGCTATGTGGCGGGCCGTTCACTGCAAGCTGCGTGCCGGCTAAAGAGTCGCAAGTTTCAGCCGTTCGGAGCTGCACGACCCTGTTCGGTTGCCGACATTGGTTGCCAAGCGGACATCACAGCGTGTCGGCGAACCGCCTGCCAGACAGCGCCTTTGATTTTAGTCTTCAGTGGCAAAAACCCGGGACGCAGCGATGCTCCTTTCCTCCGCATATGAGCTTGTTCCTTTCGCTAGCGTCACCGGACCGGCTTGTCGACAGGCATCATCCCCACGAAGAGCTGCGCATTGATCAGCAGCCAAGTCGACGTCGGCAAGGGTGGTATGCATTGGCGACGTCCGACTCGTTGACTGCAAGCGCTGCCCATTTTGAACGAGCTTTTTCCTCGCGAAATCCACTAGTCACGCCGATAGCTCGGTTCGTTGACTGATTGCCGAGAGGATTGCGCTCGAGACGAGGAGAGTAAAAGCGCCCTAGCAACGGCCTACGTTGCAACACGTCTTGAGATTGAGCCAGCAATCAACAACAGGTACAAGCACCAGATCAGGTTGTTCGGCGCAAAACGGCGAAATGAAGCTGGGCATCAGCAGCAATGGAGGGAGCTACGGTCCAGCTTAAGCGATCCTGATCCACCCGGCGGGGACCCAGGCACGAGCCGTGGTCCTCATCGACCCCTATTACGCAAAGAAGATCAACGGCGAGATTTTCGATCGAGAATGCCCGCTGCTGCCGGATCATCCGGGCTGGTTCAAGGCTAGTGCAAACCCTACTGCGAACTGTTCCGTAACGGTGCTGTTGCGGCTCAGAGCAAGCGCCGCTTTCCGGGGCGGAGCGATCAACGGGCAGCAGCGCGCCGACTGGCGCCGCCACCACTCGCTTCAGCGTCGTTTAGAGATAGAACCTGAGTTGACTGTATCGCCCCCTTCTGATCATGGACCACTCGCATGATGTCTTGATTTTCATGCGGCCCTGCGCCGCCCGCGAGAATCGCGTCAGCGCCCTGGATTGCTTCTCCGTCCTGCTATAGAAGCCTGTCATCCGCCGCGCTATGCTTTTCGCGGTCAGTCCTCGCGGGCACCGAGCTCTTGTCCACGATGACCATCGCGTGAAGCTGCCGGCGCCGGCAGATCCCAGAGTCTGTCCTGTGTATGCTTCAGTGGGGCCGCCAAAGCCTCAAAGGCCAACTTCACGTCTTCATAGGCAGCCTGCTTCAAAGCGGCATCAGCGGGATCGATCTCGCTATAGGCGGTCAGCGCCGCGGCATAGTTTTGATACAGGGGCATTTGAGCCTCGTTGGTCCAGCCGAGACCGAGATGGTGGAACTGATCAGCCGGAATGGTGATGCGGCTCTTGTCCAGCTCCCGGAGGTAGTCCGCCGACCAGTCGTGGATGGTATAGGATTCAATCTTATCCATCATCGACCGCCAGCGTTTCACACGCTCGTCAAGCGGCATATTGGCCGCTTTCGAAATAGCGTCCGCAATTTCTTCGGGATGGTTTGGATCTACCAGCAGGGCCTCGTCCTCGTTGAAGTCTTCAGCCGCCCCAGCAAACTTCGATAATACCAGAACGCCGGGATCCTCCGGATCTTGGGCAGCAACATATTCTTTCGCGACCAGATTCATGCCGTCCCGCAGCGGCGTGACGACACCTACATGTGCCGCGCGGTAAAGACGCGCGAGTGCAGCCTGGCTGAACGGCTCATTCGTGTAGTGGATCGGCCTCCACTCCTCTGTGCCATGCTCGGCATTGACATGGTTGATCGCATTCTCCACGTCCTCCTTGTACTTTCGATACTCGTCGACGTCGGCGCGTGAGGACGGCGCGATCTGCAACAGCGAGATGCTGCCCGGCTCGGCCGCCAAGAGCTGGTTAAACGCTTCGACGCGTTTGTCGATGCCTTTCGTGTAGTCGAGCCGGTCCACGCCGATTGCGAACTTGGCGCCCTCGAAGCTTTGCAATAATGACGAGATTTTTTCTTGCTCTGCGGGCGAGAGCTCTGCCGCAAGATACTGTGCGAATTGCCTGGGGTCGATACCGATTGGGATTTTTTTGAAGTCGCGTCTGGCCACGCTCCGTGGTCACGACGCCATCCTTGCTCTCCAGCCCGAAATAGGTTCGCAAGGAGGCCAAGAAATTGTTCAGATCCCGGTTTGTCTGAAAGCCGAGCAGATCGTATTCCAGCATCGACTTCATCAGTTCGCGATAATTGGGTACGCGCTCTATCATGTCGGGCGTCGGCCATGGCGTGTGCAGAAAGAAGCCGGTCGGCCGCTCGATGCCGAGGTTATGCAGATCGCCCCCGAGCGGGAGCAAATGATAATCATGCACCCAGAATGCGTCCCGATCCCGCAAGTCGAACGCCGCACGCGCGATGAAGTTGTTCATCTGTCGATAGCTGTCGTATCCCTCTTCCGCGCGCGACATCCGGTCGGACAGGGAGTGTAATACCGGCCACAAGGTTGAATTCGAATAATCTCGATAGTAGCCGCGATAGTGCGCGGCCGGCAGATCGAGTTCGGCCACATGGCCTTCGCCAGCCTTCACGAGTGGCAGGGGCCGCTCAGTCCCGTCGCCGCGGTTCTCCGAGGAGAACATCCAGACCGCGCCGGAACGTTCGACGACCGGCTCGAGGGCTGCGGCAAGTCCGCCGGTCTGGGGTTTATTGGGGTCGAATGGCGCGCCGCGGTTCGAAATGACGACCAGCTTCATGTCGGGTTGCTGGTTTACCGAGCGATGTTCCGCGTCGGCGGAGGCAACAGCATGGGAAGGACCTGCACCTCCTTCTTGCTCCTGCTCCAAGGGTATCGCATCGAGGTGCAGGGCGAAGGCCGCTTGGCCTAAGGTTTCATCTTGCTGGGTCGCGCCTGATGTGCTGCTGGAATCCAACCTTGCGGTGTGGAGGGTGTCATGGATTCGAACCATCTCGTAACTCCCTTTGGCGATGTTTAAGTTCGATGCAGGTCGCAGATCGGCCCCGAGATATCTCCATTACGCCACGATGACAGGTCCAGCTTTCCGGAAGCTGACCAGTCGAGCAAATTCGTCGGATTACGCATCCAACCAGGACTTCAAGGTGGTCGTGGGGGATGAGGCGAGAATTTGTCGGCCTAAGGCAAGACGACGGTCGGCTTGAACGATTTAATGAGTGCAAGCAGAGCGTTGCCGTCGTAGCCGGCGACGCACAATCGGTCTCGACGCTAGGAAGATTCGGGCGCTCTGGCGAAGTCACCGTCCTGATCGGCTCCCTTTGAACGGCGCGAGCGCGCATTGACGAGGTCTATGGAGTAGGTCAATCCTCTGGATGTCGCAGATCGGCTCGCGAACATCGGCGGCGCTGCGGCATCCTGACGGTACGATATAGACGGCCATCATAGGGCTCCTGGGGTGGTGCTCCGTGGCGTATCAGCGCCCATCCGAATGCGAGGTAAAAACCTGCAGAGAAGCTTCTTTCAAGCTGCAGCGGCCCACGACCTTGGCTCTATCAGGTTGTGGCCCTGTGCGACGATACGATCCGCTTCCATGACATGCCCCTTCATACCGTGAGGACGATACCTCCGATGTGGTCGGCTTGATGCTCTGGCGGCGGCACAAACAATCCGGCCGGCTCCCACTATGCGATAACGAACGAAATTGCAGCTCGAATGCTTGACCAGTTTAGCGGGGGACGTGCGTGATTAATGGCTCCGTGCGAGTCGTACCCACCTCGCGGAGAATGCATAATGAGCGCACCGATTTGTGGCCACGTTGCGCGCCTCGACTCCTCCTTTCGAAATCATCGATGACGCCCTCTGGTCGTGGTCCAACTCAGTAAAATCGACTTCGGGTCGCCTGCCTTTCCAGAAACACCGGGATCGCGGCCCCGCCGCAAACATATCCAGCTTATGGCTCAAATCCGCTAGATCATCGAGAAACGCGAAGGGCAATTCATCAGCTAGCTACGCTTGTGAGGATCGGCCGCACTTGGTTGAGCGCGCAGAGCGTGTGCTGGAGCGTCTACCAGCAGCACGCGTTTCGAACTGCGTTTACGAACTATCACTGCCGTCTTCGTATACGGGCTAGTCCGTCTATCCCGCCGTTCCGATCAGCACGACTTCAGCACCTAAGCCGCGACGATCACCTCTCTTCAGCTTGCGTCCCGCATACGGCCGCCGCGCCCCCGCAGCGGGGGGCGGACCGACCACAACGCTTATACAGGAAGCCGACGGCCGTCGAACTTCGTTATGCGCCGGTGATCTCATCTCGCCTAGTGGTCCACGGCGCCGCGTGACAATCGGCGACGAAATAGAAGCAGGCCCTCTTCAGGGGCAACGGAACTGCGACCGTTACTCAAGAAGACCCAGACGCCGCGCCTTGACGACGCACTGGGTCCGGCTGGTCGTTTCCAGCTTTCGCATCGCATTCTTGATATGAAAGTTGACGGTGTTATCGCTCACGCCCAGGATGACTGCAATCGCCCAGGATGACTTCCCCTCCTCCACCCATCGCAAACACTGTCTCTCCCGTTCCGACAGCACAACCTCTTCATCCGCCATGAATTTCTCCTGGAGCCGAGAGGCCAAGAACGAGATCAGCAAGTGCCATGCCACTCAGTGACACCCGCAAATTCTCGCGCCAGGACAAGTTCTTGGGAGATTGCCGGTCCGTTCTCGGGAGACTGCCATCGAACTGCAGCCTTCTCGACGGGATTGCGACATATGTCTCAACGCAATAGCAGCATTTACGACAATCGTAGCAGTCGATATTTCAACATCTGTGTGAGCTGGATATCACCCTTTGACCAGGCGCTCTTCCCGCCAGGGCTGAATGCTCTGTGAAGGGCCGTAGCACGGGGCTCGCGAGCCCAGATCTTTCACTTGCACCAAAGCTTTCCTTTCCAGCGTGTCGGCTCGACGCTCATCGACCATAACGATTGGCTAGCGTTCGGCGCCAATCCTATGGCGATCATGCAAGCTTTTACGCCCCAATAAACTACCAACGCTGGTCATTGATCGACATCACGACAAAACAATATGAATAGTGAAGTTTGCGCCAATCGAAGCTCGGCTTTCAGGATTTCTGTATGCAGTATCAGCCACAATCCGTGCGGCCAAACGCAGGTCATCAATGCACTCGTCCGTCGTCTGTCGAAATGCTTCGCGCCCAGGTGTGCTCGAATGATGATCTGTCGTTTTTGATGGAAGCGCATGATGGCCTGTCTGCCACGATCGCCCAGCGCTCGGGATTCAAGGGGCTCTGGGCCTCTGGTTTGTCGATTGCCAGTTCGCTCGGCTATCGCGATGCCAATGAAGCTTCATGGACCCAGCTCGTCCAGAGCGTCGAACGCATAGTGGACTCGACCGATTTACCTGTGCTCGTTGACGGTGACGGGGGCTTCGGCAATTTCAACAATGCTCGCCTCCTCACACGAAAACTTCATCAGGCTGGCGCGGCGGGCGTTTCGCTTGAGGACAGCTGCTTCCCGAAGATGAACTCGCTCATTGGTGAGCGGCATCCGCTCGCCGATATCGATGAATTCGCCGGTCGCCTGCGGGCTGTGAAAGATACGGTCGCTGAACACCTTGTTCTCGTGGCTAGGATCGAAGCGCTGATCGCTGGACATGGATTGAACGAAGCCATCTTGCGTGCTCATGCCTATGCCGAGGCAGGCGCCGATGCAATCTTGATTCACTCGCGAAAAAGTACCGCATACGAAATGCTTTCGTTTGTCAGCGAGTGGCGGAACCGGCTACCCGTTGTGATTGTTCCGACGACCTACTATCGAACGCCAGTGTCAACTTTTCGCGATGCGGGGATCTCCACGGTCATCTGGGCCAATCACTCTATGCGAGCTGCAGCAGCTGCAATGCGGCGTGTCTGCGATAGCATCGCAGCTCACGAGAGCGTTGCGAGCATTGAATCTCATATCGCCCCCGTCAGCGAGATCTTCGAGCTCCTGAGGTACGACGAACTCGCATTGGCCGAAAAACGATATCTGCAGCCCCGCTAATCTATGGTGACAGGTTTTGTCTTTTAAGGTTGCTCTCTTGAAAGCCCGCGCGATGCGAACACCCCTCGCCTCTCGTCAGTCTTGCTTCAGTGTCAACCAACAGGCAGTCAACTTTGTAATCCTTGTAACGCTCTGACGCGGCGGAACAGCTTTCCCCTGCCACTTGGTAAGAAAGCCCTATCCGCGGATGACGATCATACCGACGTGTTTCAATCTTCGGGGCCATCTGACAGGTCTGCGGCGGTCCGCAAGACTGAACAGAGACGTTCGAAACGCTCGCGCGTCATACACGGGATAGAAAGCGAATGAAATGCCTGCGAATCCTCCCAAGAATGCTGTCATTCTTGCCGCTGGAGTTGGCTCTCGTCTGCGGCCGCTAACGGAGCTAAACCCGAAACCTCTAGTCCAAGTTCATGGCACTCCCATCCTGCACAACGCGCTACATAACCTTGGGCGTGTCGGCGTGGAACAGGTGACGATTGTTGTCGGGTATCGCAAAGAGGCGATCCAAGACGCCTGCGGCAGCCGCTTTGGCGGCGTTGCAATCAAATACGTCGAATCCCCTGTTTACGACCGTACTGGGAGCGCGTATTCGCTCTGGCAGGCGCGTGACGCGCTCGCTTCCGGGGACCACTTCCTTCTTGAGGGCGACGTCTTCTTCGAGGAAAATGTATTGCGGCAGCTGCTCATCAGTGAAGCGCCCGACGCGGCTGCTGTCGCTCCCTTCCCCGAGCTGATGCAGGGATCAGCGGTCCTGTTGTCCGATCTTGGCTTCATTTCAGAGTTTCGTTTGAAACAAACAGCGAGAAATCTCATCGCGGGTGACCCGCCTCTTTACAAGACGATGAATCTGTTACGGCTGTCCGCGTCTACTCTGCGGACAGAGGTTATTCCGGCCCTAGACGATATGATCAAGTCCGGAGCTATCCAAGCCTACACCGAGGAGCTACTTTCCTTTCTCGTGGAAACACAAGGCCTGCTGCTTGCTGCGGTGAGATGCGATGATCTCAGGTGGTACGAAATCGACGACGCGGAAGATCTGCGTACCGCCGAACGCATCTTCGCAAGAGCCGACGTTTGATCCAACCGCGCAGGGCGAGGTTCACGACCGAGTTGGCGCCAGAGAATTTGTCCAGCGGTCCGAGAGTGCGTTTCGCCGGAAAGTAGCTATGCGCAACGATCACGGAAGATTTGACGCTGCGCCTCTTCACGACCTGCGGCTGCCTCCGATACCGGCCGTGTAATGATGCCAAGCCCGCCAGCTTGATGGGGCCGCAACCAACGCGGCCGCTGATTGCCTCAGATGATTTCGAAAGCAGATGATTTCGATTTGCTCGCTTGCGCTTTTCCGGATCGAGGCTTTCCTGTAAGCGGCTGCTCCGCGGAACTAATCTCTTTAAAATCGAATCTGAAGCTGATTCTTGGTGCGCACAGTACATTCTCGCCAAATTTGATCGGAATACCCCCGGAGCAGTCAAGGCTCTCTTTGACGAAGACCGGCGCCGAAGTGGACATTCCAAGCAGGCGCGCCTCCTGCGCAGAGGGCAGACGTGCGCTTATCGTCACCCACTGTCGCGAGTAGTCGTCAATTCCGATGCGCCTGAGAGCAGTCGAGATCGAGTTGGCGCCAGAGAATTTGTCCAGCGGTCCGGGAGTGCGTTTCGCCGGAAAGTAGCTATGCGCAATGACGATTGGGATCTCGTCCTGATAGCTCAGTGTGTCGATGCGCAGCACATCGTCACGAGCCCGCAAGTCGAGTAGCCGGCGAGCCGCTCGTCTGCCTTTATCGTTGCAGCAGACAGGATCTTACGACGTGCCAGGCGGCCTTGCGAGATGAGATTATCGGTCAGCCGGGTTTGAGAGGAGAGCAGATAAGATGTTGGATGTTCGACAACGAGGTGCCTCTCCCCTGCTCGACACGTAGCAGTCCCTCCTGCTGGCGAACTGCGGCGCGTATGACGGTGGCCCAGCGTCATGTTGATCTTGGCCCAAGGGGTGAGTAGGCCGGGGCCCTTAAGCATCGATCGCGTCGTTGGCCCAAAGCAACGGCAGAGCCAAAGTCCTCAGGCATACTCAGTATACTCCGGATTCTTTGTTGACCCCAGAACTGGTAGCAGAACTCGGTTCAGCTTTGACGTATTCTGTAGGCAAAGTCGGTGGCTGGCGACCAGAGCCTCGACCTATGGGCGGCCGGCAGTGAAACCGATGTTTGACGCCACCAGTGTCTCGAGAGCGGTCATGCAAGATAGCGTCACAATTTCGATCACGAGCTGGAAGCCGGGCGATGGATTTTTAGCATCTCGACTGGTGAACCTGAACCGCCAGGTCACGGATGAGACATGATGACTCAGCTCTGCGAGCCTCCGTCGCGTGGCTCGGCACCGCCGATTGTTTTTGTTGGCAGGAACCGACGCGGTAACTGGGTCGCCCGTGAACAAAGGGGCTGCTTTGGCGGCCTTTTTGTCAACCGCGCCCAAGCTTTGAAATACGCTTTTGTCGAGAACGGCCGCCATCCAGAGAGCATAATCGAGGTGACGCGTGAGATCGAACTCGATTTTCGGACCGATCCATGAACTACATGCAAAGAGCGTAGGCGTTGGCCGCCTGCCCCCATGACCGGAATCCCATCACTCATGTCGTGATAGCCTCGTGTGATGATCAGATTTCAAGCTGTGGCGTCATCCGACCTGGACCTCGTAATATTCTGTGAGCAGCGGTTACTCAGGCCATTTATTCACGAACAAAGTTGACGGCTTTAGAGGTAAAGCTCGCTATAAGCCAGCCTACCCGATTCCTTCATTTTCTATCAAGTCTCTGAGGGTCTGCGCTCGACACACCGCTAAGCCTCGACCGAAAAGGCAGGCAAATCGCACGCTTGCGAGCTTTGGTCTTCTCAGCGATGAGAGGACCCGAGGCACAAGGCAATCAGCTGCTGATCGAAGAGAGGACCCGCGGACGGAAGTATTACGGCGTGACCCTCCCTTTCTGCCCATCGACCGCGAGATTGCCGCTGCTGAGATTGGTCGACTTGAAGTAAGCACCGGACGGGTCGCCTGGCGTCGCGCCGCAATAGCTATATCTGCCGATACCGCCTCCCGGTCCAGGCGTTACGAAATCTCCTCAATGCCAGGCGGGCCACCGTTTCCACCGCCGCCACCGTTGCTGCCTCCCCCCGATCTAACCCGCGGAAGAGAAACACAATGTTCAGCAGACCAGGTGGGATTGGCCCGCTTGGATGGACCAGTTCGCCTACCACGACATACACGTCTTGGAGCTGCTTAGTGAATGCCCCAAGGCCGGGTCCGCCAGGCCCCAAGGATAGCCAGATTTCGTTTCTGTTTGTCTCGCTGGAATGATCCCCGCCCGTTGCATCGGGTGCTCCAGGGCTCCCGTTACCGGCGCTGAGCTTCGAACTGTGTTTCTAGATAATACTGTAGGCACCGGGCCTGGTAACTTTGATCCGTTGCGCTGCCAGTACAATCGAGGGAGCGTCAAGTTTGGTCATACTCATTCGTGCTACTTCGCAGAACGCGATCTGATCGGTCTTGATGATCTGTTGTGAATACTTTTCCTCTACCGAGATCAGGATAAGCGTTTGCGTCAGGGCGCGACCTTGATCGCGCCAGCAATCTCCGCCGGTGGAGTTCCGACTGCTGGTTTGCGCCGGCTCATTCATCAGGACTGCAAGTCCATTTCGTTGAATGGAGGACCATCGGCTCCCTGGCAGTCAGCCTCTTTGCCTTTGGATCGCGGCCATTTGCGCGAATGGGCAGCGAAATCGAACGGCTGCCGAGCCAGTGGAACGGCTGAGCGTCGGTCAGCGCTCGCAAAACCTGCGCCGCCGCAAATTGATAGACGGTCGACATAGCGTCAGGCGAACAACGATTCGGTGACACGCACCGAATAGCTCGATCGAAAACCTCCAACTTTGTGAATTTTTATGTAGGTTATAGGCAGTGGTTTGATGACCATCGAAATGGCTGCCTTCGCGCATGAGAGCTCGTGCGCTTGTGGCTTACAATGTGCGCCGGATCCGCGTCGAGCGCGGTATTCCGCAAGAGCAATTGGCCTACGATGCAGGTGTTGATCGCTCCTATATGAGCGGACTGGAGCGCCAGCAGGCGAACCCGACAATCGATCTTCTTGATCGTCTTGCCGACACGCTCGGTGTTGCTGTCTCCGAGCTGTTTGTTCGGCCATCCAAGGGTGCGCCGCCGCCCGCCACCTTACCTAAAGGTCGCAAGCCCAAGGCGGCACGCCGCAAAAGGACCTAGTCCCTCTGACAGGACCGAGCCGTGAACGCCGATCTTGTGCGGTACTGGACCAAGTATGAAGGCGCTCCCACGCGGATTTTGTGCGCAGCCGAGCCTTGATTCGCGGCGATCCCGCCATGGACATCGAATAATGTGATGGATGTTCAATCTGGCGCCGGAGCAGACAATGGCGGCTCAAGACGATGAAGTTCCTCTAAACGCCATCCGCGCGTTTGTGATCGTCGCCCGCGAAGGCAGCGTCACGCGCGCCGCCAGCAGCTTGGGAACGACTCAAAGCTCGGTCAGCCGTTATTTGTCCGTCCTGCGGGACTATCTCGGTGCGGACCTCATCGAGCGGCGCGGCCGACGCAGTCATTTGACCGAGTTCGGAAGACTATTTGCTAACGCAGTCTCTGAACCGCTCGAGACAGTCGGCTTCACCGCCAAGAGAATGCGACGGCGGGCGGCCGCGGGCACCAATCGGATTGTCGTTCGCACATCACTATCGACTTTTGCTTCCTCGCTTCTGATTCCAAATCTGCAAGCATTCTCTGCTGAAGCTGGCGGTGTTATCGTGGACGTCGTCAGCTCGCTGTCGCCGCCGACATCTTCGGATGGCTACGATATATTGATTACACGCGACCTTTCCGTCATCGAACCTGCCGATAGCTGGGAGATCTACAATGAGGAGCTGGTATGCGTGGGGCCGCCAAATCTAGTCGCGGGCAGAGAGCTCTCGATTGTTCGATCAACGCCGATACTGAACATCACATCTCGTCCCGACATCCTGCCGACATGGCTGAGGGCGATGAACCTGTCCTCAAACGACATCCGAGCGGGCGCGCGCTATGATCACAACTATCTTGCTCTGCCGGCAGTCATGACAGGAAAATGCCTTCTTGTCGCACCAGAAATCATCGTCAGTGATATGGTGCGAGGGGGCGCTTTGCAAATCATTCCCGGCTCACGCGCTCCAAGTGGCATGCAATATCGCGCCTATGCGGTGGATCGCAGCGAGCATCCCGAGATCGCTCGTTCTTTTTGCCGATGGGTTGCTCGTCTTTGCAAGAAGGCGACGCTAGCTCGGGCTACCTGAAACGCCTCTCCAGGTCTCCGCCATGACTCTGCGCCAGATCGCTGTACCGCCCCCATTCATGTCGAGAGCCGTCAACCAGAAAGACAATCCGAACAAGGGGCGACGTCTTCCTTCCGGCTGCGATTACCTCTCGGTTGCATTCATCCCGACGACAAGGGACAGAGTGAGAGATCGGAACGCAAAGATCTCCTGCTATCCGCCATCGTGCCATATCAGAAGAATGGCTTGGCAGAGCGGAGGTATGCCATTGATCGCCCGAGAGCTCATGAACTGTCATTCCTGCGTCGGCCCTTGTGGAGCAATGCGCGGCAGCGAAGGCGCATGAGGCGCCGCCCCAGCTTAACCAGTCGAATGGTTTGGGCGCGCAGTTCGTCTGTTTTCCAGCCCCGCTCGGCAATACGATGGCTTCCAAACAGACCTTGCGCGATTTGGCGATAGTTATTTCCTTCCTGCCATCCATCCAGTGCGCGCAGCGCGAGGATAAGGCGACGCCGCTTCAAAGCTGGCAAATCAAGAGGAGGCGTTCCGAGCGGCCGATGCTCAAGGGCGAGCCAAAATCGACGTGCGGCCTGCAAGCGAAGCTCGAAATCCGCGTCGAGCGGCAGATCGAGCACGACAACAGACCCACTCGCCGGAAGGCTCCTCAGCCAAAGGCGATGCTTCGCGCCTCCGAGCGGCACGATGGCGTGCCAGCCATCCGGCGCGCGACGAACGTCGCTGCCCGGCAGATTGCCGAAATCGATCTGGTAGCTTTTGGGCGCCACGCAGTTGGCCGCCCGCACATGCAGTACGGTCGACAGCACTTCGGGTGCCCAGAAGACTGCTTGCTTGTCGAATGCCTTTTGCGGATCAGCTGGAAAACGAGAGCCCCCACTTCCGTCGCAACTGCTCCGTGGTTGCGCTGGATCGTTGGCGGCGAGACAAGCGCCTATAATCCTGATGGTAATCGGGATCTCGGCGCAGCCACTCCCAGGCCACGTCGGCAGCTTCTGCCTTCTTGAGGTTGCTGTATGCTTCCTCAGATCTCCAGTCAGTACCCGGCATTGTCACAATCTCCCCGCAAGATTTCACACGCGAGGAAGTGCACCCCATGATTGTGGCACATTCCGGTTAGGTACGTACCGCGTACCGGCCCTGCACGCACTTAATCGATGGAATGATAGTTATTTGCGATTGCTAGAAATTCCCCCGATCCTGAGAGCGACGGTGTTCATTGCTTTGGCCAACCGCCACGCAGCAGATCGCGATAGCCGTGGCCTGCTAGCCACTTTGCCCGCGTCAGATGACTTACGAAGGTGCGTCGCGCACGATCCGGTTCAACGGTCGGGTCAAGCCCAAGCACAACGCGCGCGATTTCGCTCCAATCCGCTTTATCAGCGTCGGCATCGAGAAGTCGCATGTAGGTGACGGCGTGCTCCTTGTCATATGACGTGAGCTCGTGCGCGCTGGGAGCCAGTTCTGCGATCTTCGGGTCGGCCGGCACTGACTGAAACTCCTACCGAACTGAAAATTCTATCGAAATCCGAGCAACGATAACGAACTTAGGGTCATTTTGGTACCGCTCGAATCGTCGCGGCCCCTTGGCTTTTTGATCGTACCCTAACCGCGAACGCATCTGGAACGGCTCCATTCTGTGCACTTGCTCTTTGATCGGCGCTGAATCTGCCTGCAGTCCATACGGTGGCTGATCGCAGACTGGCCACACAGCTGAGGCTGTCCTTGCCTCCTCACCCTACGGGCAACGGAGTGGAGGCCAGTCGTTTACCCGCCGGCTGGTGAAGGCCGCAGCCCAAAAGGGCAGCCAAGTGGAAACAATTCGTTGACTTTTCGAGCTCCAGCTGAACTGTCGTCCTATAGGGTCGCGGCGCCGGCAAAAAGCCGCAGGAAACTCTGGGGGCATTTTGCTGTCCCGCCAGTAGCGAGTTGTCGCGCTGCGAGGTCGCTTGTGATGGGCCAACGGCATTAAGAAGACAAACTCCAGGACATCTGCGTCTCACGTGACCTGCTGCGTTAAAGCAATAGTCCGCCGACAGCCAACTGCTTGTGTCGGAGCTTATCGGAATAGCTCGGCTATAACCAGTGGTTTCATAGCCGTCAGAATGACTGGCTTTGCGCATGAACGCTCGTGCGCTTGTGGCCTGGAATGTGCGCCGGATCCGTGTAGATCGCGGCATTCCGCAAGAGCGATTGGCTTATGATGCCGGGATCGACCGCTCATATTTGGGCGGCATTGAGCAGCAGAAAGAGAACCCGAGCATCGATCTCCTGGACTGTATCGCCGGCACGTTAAGTATTCACTTGTCCGAATTGTTCGCTGAGCCGGCCAGGGGTGCGGCGCCTCCCAAACCGATGTCCAGAGGACGCAAGCCAGCCCACCCGTGTCGGAACAGGAGGTAAATATCGAGAGAGCGATGTTTATCGCGAACGACGGGGGCCCCGGAGCGGCTCACGTGCCCCCTTCGAGTCTACGGCGGCCATTCCGACCTCCGGCTGCAAAACAGCGCTCAGCGCCATCTGTGCCCAAGTAAGCCAGAGCATCTTCGAGATGAGCGCTTACGCCGCTCGCGTAAATCGATTGACCGGCCGCTTGAGCCCGAGGCTTTCTCTAAGAGTGCGTCCGGAGCTTGCCGACCTAAACTTGCCGCGTCGGCGCAATTCTGGACCAACAAACTCCGTGAACCCGCTCGAACCGATCTTCGGAATCACATGGAATCCATCGGCTGCATATTGAACGCGCCACACTAAGTCGTGCTCTCCCGAACGACTGAAGCATCATCGTCACGAAGCTCTCAGTACCAAAAAACTCAAAAGAAATGGAAAACGATACAAATCGAGGCGGCAATTTCCGTGACGTTCCCGCTATCGCTGAACAGCTTGACCAAAGGTTGGGTAAAACTCACAACGGCCGCAGAAGACACAACCGAAAGCGCGACAGTCATCGACAGCATGAGCGTTGCGGCCTTGAATAACCGAAACCCAGAACAGCTTGATAGCCCATAAAAAAGCTGGTGGTAATGCAGTGCGCCGATCGGGAGCAATCGCACAGCTATTCCCCTGGCCGCGATGCAATCGTCCCCGAACGGCGCAGCAGCCCCGTACAAGAGCATGGAGGCACTGGCAGATAAAATGCCGGTCTTGGTCGCTGGCGCTCCGACCGCATATGACGGAAATGTCGCGGTCGTCCATAACGGAATCATCGAGAACTTTCGCGAGTTGCGCGCTCAACTTAACAGAATGGCGCCAAATTTGCCTCCGACACGGACACTGAGGTCGTGAGACGGGTCCAGGGCGAAGAGGCGGCGCGGAAAATGGCGCTGCAAACCCGCTCGATGGTTCAAGCTCGCGCCAGCCGCCCGCCGAGCACGTCGACAGGACTTGATTCGCACGTAGCGTCAAATTGTAGTTTCGAGAAACAAGCCGCCACGGCCGTTGGAAAAGCCGGCGCAGGCCAGTGCCTCACCCGGGAGCATCGCATGACGCCACCTATGTACCGACTATAGGCCAAGGCTCGCGGCTTCGGTTTGGAAGGGCTTGGCTTGGCAACTCCGCACCGCTGCACGCAGTTGCGCTGAGATCGACAAAGCGCTCGCAACTTGGCGCACCACCGACTAGGGCCTACGAGCAATGGGCTGTACTTTAACCGCCCACTGTCGGCTCGCGCACCGCCAACGCCGCAGACTGCGCCATGCCACGTCCACGAAACGGACTGTTATTGGATCGTCTTGCGCACTCTCGATGGCAACTGCCGTCTGCGCATCAACAGGGAAACCGACATGATCGATGCAAAGCTGCAAAGTGTGCTCTCTTCTCTTGCGCAGCCGGCTAAGGAGCTAGGCGCTCAATCACCCGGACGGCGGGCGCCAGATGCACGTTACGTGAAGCTAAACACCAATGAGAACCCATTTCCACTACCAACAATGGTATGGCGAAGTGCGATCTCGGCGCTCGAACGTCAGTATTTGTATCCGGAAGACGACAACATCGGCCTGAGAGAAGCCGCCGCTGACGCCTACGGCCTCTCAAAGGACCATGTGATCGCCGGCAACGGCTCGTCGGAGCTTCTCGCCCTGATCTACAGGGCCTTCCTTGGACCCGGCGACAGCGTCGCAATGATATCTCCTGGATTCTCGTTCAATCGAAAGCTTGCTCTGTTGCAGAGCGCCAGGCTCCTCGAAGTATCGTGGATCGACTCGCATTCGATTCCGATTGACCAATTGCTCTTCGGTCCGGCAAAGGAGGCCAAGTTCATCTTGCTGGCCAATCCCAATAACCCAACCGGGACGTTCGTCTCTATCGCCGACATCGAACGGCTCGTTGCACAGTCTGATCGCTTAATCGTGCTGGACGAGGCCTATGTCGACTTCGCGCCGGATAACGGTCTGAGGCTCGTCCGCCGCTATCCCAACCTTCTGCTCCTGAGGACTTTGTCGAAGAGCTATGCGGCCGCGGGCATTCGCGTCGGCTTCGGCCTTGGTCACCCAGAGATTATTGGACGGCTGCGAAACATCCAGAACGTTTTCAACATGAACATCATAGGGCAAGCGGTCGGAGTCAGCATCCTTTCACATCGCGCGGCCTACGAGGAGAATCATAGGCATATCAAACACGAAAGAGAACGAGTTGCGGCCCAACTGCGTCAATTCGGATTCGGTGTAGCGCCTTCTCATACCAATTTCTTGCTGGCGCGGGTGCCGAATGGACACGACGGCAGTTGGTGGCATGCCGCGCTGGAAAGTCACGGCATACTCGTTGCTGTCTTTGCAGATGAAGGTCTTGACGACTGCATTCGCATCAGCATCGGCACAAGGGAGCAAATGGACTCGTTCTTGACAGCGGTTGCGGCGATCTCAGAGCGCATGAAAAGAGATGAATAGCCAACCGCACGCCGATGTGCGCTCGTTTCACTATACTGCTAGTGGAACGAGAAGGCCGCAACAGCGCCTCGCAGCAGACACCCCATGCAGCTGAGCGCCAAGCGGTCGCCAATACTGGCTTCCCCCGCGGATCCTGCGGAGCCGAAGCGTCACCACGATGTCGCGCCTCGTGAGTTGCTGGTCAAAACTAAGATCGAGCCAGAGGGCCGCGCGATGAACAATGTCTCCAGGGGGATATAAATGTTGGTGCCGTCGAGCTTGAAGGAATAGCCGGTCGGAACGACGAGCCCAGCCACGGGCTCCGAGCAGCCGAGCCGCTCGAACTTCTCCATCGATTGTGGCGGCGCACTCTCTGACGACGATGTGCCGAGCACAATCAAGAGCTCGTCTTTGAGATAGGCGATGAACCTGAAATAGGCGAAGCCGACGAACCGCGCGATCAACCCGCGATCACGAATAGCGCAGCCGCCGCTTAGAACAGCGCGATCAATCCGGTAAGATTGGCTAGCGCCGAGGTCCGAAACTGCCGATTGTAAATACCATGGCGGCGAACGCTCCGATCGGCGCGTCTTTCAGGATAATGGCGAACACGCCGAACACAGGCGGCCTCAGACGGGCCGCGCATGCTGGTGAGCTGGTTAGAAGGCTTCGATTTCAGCCGTTTGGTCGAAATGGGGCATATTCACCCGGATGTCCGCGTTCCTGAGTGTGTCGGCGACCGAGAATGCCGTTGCCGTGATTCCCCCTTTCGGCCTCCGCGCGGGAAGCCTCGATTTGGGTGCGCTGTCAGGCCTCGCCACGCTCTGTTGTCGGATAGCAGCTTCACCTCAGCGTTCCGAATGAAGCGGCAGCCGACTTGGTTGCGGACGGCCCAAGACTTGTCAAGACGATGAAACCTTCCGCGATTCTCGTCGCCGCCCTCAGGACAACGTGAGCCGGAGCGACGCGGGCCTACAGAGGAGCTTGTCGCCAAGCGAGATGGCGAGGCCTGCAGTTCGCGGCTGCGGGACGGGATGAACTTAGGCGATATGAGATTGAGAGTATCGATTGATCCGCGGCTCACGGAAGCGCATTTTCGCATTAAGCTTGCATGTCTCAGGCGTCGATAATCGATGGAACAGATGATGATGGCGATGTTTTCACTGGCCGGCCGTGCGCACGCCCGTAGCGACGATTGGATGAAAATCTCTCCCAATTTGGTGCGATCAAAGACTCGTCGGTTCGCTTTCTGTGAAGGGCGGTGCGAATGTTGATGTTCTCTTTCCTTTTGCGTACGCTACCAAAGTTAGCAATTGGTCAGGATCAAAGACGCGTGTCACTGACAGGTTGATGAACGTCGGACCAATCAAACGTTAGCTGCAGGTGTTCGGACATGGAGCATCAACCACAATTGGTTCTCACCGGCGGCGCTGATCGATGCGCAGACTTGTCGCCTGCGGAAAAGCTGTGCGCTTCCTCCAACGAGCGTCCGGCTGGCTGAGAGAGGACTCATTGTTGGTCGCTGTTGCCGGAGCCGGGATTATGGGCGTGTCGCTCGCGCTTCATTTCGCCGCGAACGAAATGACGGTATTGTTGTTTGATGGTACTGTCCCCGGCTCTGGAGCGACTGCAAAAAGTTTCGCGTGCCTAAACTAAGTGATGATTGCAATATCACCGCGCGAAAGTCGAGCGCCGGGGACTGCGCTTCGCGTCTCCAGCAAGATGGGGTTACGAGCAGGCTGCAGCCTGTGCCGGTCGCGGCTGGCAAAACGAGCCGCGCACAAAAGGCGTCCTGCGATCCGGAGTAGCTCCGGCGGCTGTTATCGAGCTGGAGGACGAGGTCGATAAGGTTCGCGTCTGCGAGGCAAACGGCGCCTTGGCGCGCACTCCTCGGCGGGCGCGTAGCTGGCTAACTTCAATCAAGATGACCTTTCGGTATGGATTTATCACGCGGCATGGCTCGGTTGCGTTTTGGCTTCGCTTTGGTTCACATCTTTGTCGAAAACGAAGACTCGGGGTCTCATCCGAAAGGCCGGCCTTGCGGCTTCGCTCCTTGCCGCGCCACAGCATGCCGGTGGCAAGGCCCATCATCTCCACTTTGATAGTGCTATGCGACAACACCCATCCAAGTTTGGCCTTTGTCACGGAAGATTTCCTCGTATTTTTCACCCTCGAGGATTTCCTGCGCATAGTGGTTATATGGCGGCGGAATTCGTCTCAGGCTGGGAGGTGGTTATGCAGTACGACCGAATAGACGCCCGCATTCTCGAGATCGTGCAAAAGAATAACCGTCTGACTTCAGATGTGATCGGCGAGATGGCCGGGCTTTCTGCTACCGCGTGCCAACGACGGTTGAAGAGACTCCGCTCGGAGGGCATCATCCAGGCCGACGTGTCGGTTGTATCGCCGAGGGCGGTCGGGCGACCTATTCAAGTACTTGCGCTGGTGACCTTGGAGCGCGAAAGCGCCGATATCATCGATAAGTTCAAAAAAGCCATCAAATCATCGATCGACGTCGTCAACGGCTTTTACGTCACGGGCGATGCCGACTTCGTCCTGTACATTACCGCGCGGTCCATGGAGGAGTATGAGGAGTTCACACGGCGCTTCTTCTACGAAAATCGCGATATCAAGGGCTTCAAGAGCATGGTCATATTGGATCGCGTAAAGGCCGGATTTGCCGTTCCGGTTGAGCTTCCCCCAGACGATTGACTGCACCGATAAGGGCGATCGTCTCGCGCCCGCAATTGAGGTTTTGACCTGACCGTTCCAGCCCGGTCATGCGGCAATGCCGTGGACGCAATCATCGCACAGCTAGACTAACGGCAAGATACAAAAAGAAAATATGTAGTGCGTTGAGTCCGACCATTAGCGGGCACGCTGGACAAGGCCGGCGAGTAATCTCACGCTCAGAATTGTGATTGTAGCCTAGGCCAGCGCGAACCAATCCCTCTGTTTACCAGATCCCCAAATAGCCAATTTGCGGCGCACGCGCGTCTGTCCTGCCCGTGAGAATTCCCATTTAATCTCGTCGAGTCCTTAGGATTTCCTCGGCGCTACGCAGTTCGTGTCCTCGCAACGAATCCAGAACGCGCCGAGCGCGACGAGGTCGAAGTTCGGCTCGACGGTACCTTCTTCAAAGCGGTCACACCACAGGAGCTGGCCGCGCCAGATTATAAAATGACTGCAGCATCCTCCGTCTCGCCAAACCGACGGATAGAGGGTTGGCTTGTCGGCCGCATATCTGGTCTCCAAGACTTTTCCTACGCGTGGATCGAGATTGACGACGAGCGCTTCGCCGCATCCGTCGGGACAGCGTATCAGGACCGAGCGCAGCGCGCCTCGCTGAATGACCACCACATCGCCCGGAGCGGCAAGGCATCTTTTCTCGCTCATGCGGTATTCCGCAAAACCGAGCAGGTTCGCCCTCCTCGCAACCATGCTCATGTCTTCCTCGCCGCGTCTGGATCGCTCGCAGCGGATGATCACGCCGCACCCGCGCCTACAGATCAAACGTAGCTAAATAGCTCGCGCGTTCGATTGTCACCACCGCGCACGCATCTCCGTATCTCATCGGGGTCAATGAATCGTGGGCGCTGGTCGGCGGCCAGCGCCGTTTCCTACGGCCATGCTAGTGGTCCGCGGAGCCCGCAGTGATGATCGGCGACCAAATAGAAGCACGATTCATAGTAACGGCGCCTGTAATATGGCTATACAGCTGCGGGCCCGCATTTCCGCCGGGGCAACCCACAGTGGCCCCTTACATTTCGCTATATCTGTATTAGCGGGAACCGAACCGCGGCCGCCACCTTAAATAAGGCGCAGACGCCGTCCCTTGACGACGCACTGGGTACGGCTGGTCTCTTCCAGCTTTCGCATTGCATTTTTGACATGAAAGTTGACGGTGTTGTCGCTCACTTTCAGGATGACTCCGATGGCCCAGGATGACTTCCCCTCCTCGACCCATCGTAAGCACTGTCTTTCCCGCGCCGACGAAACAATCTCTTTCACATCGGCCATGAGTTTCTCCTGGAGCAGAGAGGACGTGGAATGAGATCAGCAAACGCCATACCAGTCAGTGGCATCGCAAACTCTCGGGGAGATTTCCGGTTCACTTGTCCGGAGACTGCCACCCAACTGCAGCCCTATCGACGGGATTGCGACATATGTCGAAAACGCAACAGCAGTAACTACGACAACCGGAGCAGTCGATATTTGCTCAACGTCTGTGTGAGCTGGATATCACTTTTTGGCGAGACGTCCTCCCGCAAGGGGTGAATGCTCTGTGAAGGCGCCGTAACACCCGGCTTGCGAGCCGAGATCCTTCATTTGCACCAAAGCTTTCCTTTCCAGCGTGTCGCTCGGATCCACCCATCACAACGGCCCGGCGTTCGGCGTCCATCCTGAGGCGATCATGCAAGCTTTTACGTCCCAATCACCTACCAACGCTGGTCATTGATCGGCAGCACAGCAAAAAGGTATGAGCAGTGCGGTTTGCGCCAATCGACCGCCGGCTAACAGGAACTTCTGTATGAAGTATCAACCACAATCCGCTCGGCCCAACGCCGGTCATCAATGCACTCGGCCGTCGCCTGTCGAAATGCTTCGTGCCCAGGTCTGCTCGAATGGCGAGCTCTCATTTCTGATGGAGGCGCATGACGGCCTGTCCGCCACAATCGCCGAGAGCTCAGGATTCAAGGGTCTCTGGGCGTCCGGTCTGTCGATTGCCTGTTCCCTAGGTTACCGCGAGGCGAACGAAGCATCGTGGAGCCAGCTTGTCGGGGCCGTTGAGCGGATCGTTGATTCGAGCCAACTTCCTGTCCTGGTTGACGGCGACGAGGCTTCGGGAATTTCAACAATGCTCGCCTGTTGGCGCGCAAGCTCCTCCAGCGCGGCGCTGCCGGCGTCGCACTGGAGGACAGCTGTTTTCCGAAGATGAACTCGTTTGTTGGGGATCGGCATCCCCCTCGCCGATATCGACGACTCAGAATCAAATATGTCGAGTCGACTGTTTTTGACCGCACCGGAAGCGCCTATTCTTTGTGGCTGGCGCGCGACGCTCTTCTCTCCGGCGACTGCTTTCTTCTCGAGGGCGACGTCTTTTTCGAAGAGGATGCGTTGCGATATTTGATTATCTGCCGGGAGACTGACGTGGCTGCAGTCGTTCCCTTCGATGATTCCATGGAAGGATCAGCCGTTCTGTTGTCTTAGAACGGCTTCATCTCAGGCTTTCGAATGAAGCAAACGGCGTCAAATCTTGTTGCGGATGGCCCAAAGCTATTCAAGACGATGAACCTATTACGTCTCTCGGCGCCGACACTCAAGGCAACGATCGTTCCGACCCTGGACGATATCATCGCTGCCGGGGCTAGGCAGACCTACACCGAAGAACTTTTGGGTTATCTGATAGAGAGACGAGGTTTACAGCTCGCCGCGGCGCGATGCGATGGCCTCAACTGGTACGAAATTGATAATGCTGAGGATTTGCAAATTGCCGAGCGCATTTTCAGGAACCGAATGAACGCCTACACGCCGACACGTGATTTGCAGACTAGGTGAGAGTCCAATGCTAAAATACCTTTGGGATCCAGCGAACGCCATAACAATCACAGGTCTCCTCTTTTCCTCCACCAGCCTATTTCTTGCTCTCTCTGAGCGCCTCGAGCTATCTGTGGCAGTAGCGCTTTGGGCTGTTCTATCGGACCACCTCGATGGTTTTGTGGCAGGTCGTACGAAGGGTCGCGATCCAGATGTTGCAAAGATGGGAGCGAGCCTCGACGGGTTTGCCGATATTGTCTATGGAGCCGTTCTGCCTGCGGTAATTGTGGTACAAGTCAGCCAAGCCTCGCCGCTCGCCCTTGCGACCGCAACGATGCTACTGGTCGCCGGTGCAATAAGACTTAGCTACTTTGCGAACTTTGGCCGGTCGTGCGATGGGTGCTTCTTAGGCGTTCCGTTGTCTTACGACGTGCCGTTCCTGGCGCTCTTATTTCTTCTCAAGCCTCTCATTCCTGCTGAAGCATTTTCTGACGTCGTGAGCATTGGCTTCTTGCTGCTCGCCATGGCGCATGTCGCGCCTGTTCGTGTGCCACCACTCAGCGCAATAATGTATGCGGCAATAAGCATCTTCGCAGTCGCATCATCGGTGGCTTTGGCTAGTCGGTCCCTTTGATTGCGGATGGCAGTATGATCCAGCGAGTGAGCTGCTGCGTGTTGCAGGCTTTCCCCACCGCGCAGGTCGCGTGATGACGTGTAGTCTCGCCAATCGCAATGTGCGCGCACCAGTCCTATTGCCGGGCAAATTTACACGCGAATCGGCGCTCCCCGATGGTTGTTCGCCGTGAGCTAGTCGAGAGAATGCGATCGTTCTCGAATTTTAGTCGTCCCTGAAACGTTTCAGCTAGTCTCAAACATGAACAGCACTGCACAATTCAACGTACCGCTTAGGTCGAGCGACGTCTCCGACCTCATCAACCGATTCCCCGGCGGCTATTGGAAATATGATATCAAGGACTTTGTCCTTCTGGTGAATCCTTATTTTCCACCGCAAGCGTTCCTTGATGAACTTAAGGACGCTCTACCGCGGCTTATCACCTGCTATCCCTCTCCTAATGTGCAGATGCTTCAGCTTCTTGCGGATGCGGTGAAGATTCCGGCGCATAATCTTGTCATTTGCAATGGCGTGGCTGAACTGATTCCCATCCTTCTTGGTCGACTGGGTATGAGGATTGCGGTCCCGGTCCCAACCTTCAATCCCTATGAAACCACCGCCTTGCCCGGGCGGTTGTCTCGCTTCATCCTGCCACCGCCAGATTTTGAACTCGATGTGCACGGCTATGCAGCGTTTGCGCGTGCAAATGGTGTCGACGGCGCGGTCGTGATATCGCCGAATAATCCAACTTCGCGGGCCGTTCCCTATGCGGATTTGCTATATCTCGCTTCCGCGCTTCGAGATCAACAGCGGCTCCTATTGATCGATGAGTCATTCATCGAGTTTAGTGAAGTCGGACGAAGTGCGAGCCTGGAAAATCACTTGCTCGAATTTCCCAATGTGATCGTTCTCAAAAGCCTGGGAAAGATTTACGGGACATGCGGTTTGCGGCTCGGGTATGCGGCATCGTCAAATCCACAGACGATGAACGAAATTAGAGCTGCCCTGCCCGCGTGGAATGTCAACACGTTTGCGGAGTTTTTTCTAAGCAAGCTTCCTCACATGGCGCACGCGGCGAAGCAGAGCTGGATGAGGGTAGGCAGCGATAGGGACAAATTGTACGCAGACCTGCGCAGCATCGACGGAATGAGGGTTCTGAAGCCAGATGCAAATTTCGTGTTCTGCGAACTCCCGCCCCATTTTCCCGATGGGGACGTGATCGCCTCAAAACTTTTGAAAGATGGACGGATATTGATCAGGCACAATGGCGGCAAGACGCTTCAGAATGGCAAACGATTCTTGCGCATCGCAAGCCGCACTGAAGACGACAATAGGCTTTTGGTGGAAGCACTGAAAGTCATTTCTGATTAGCGCAACTTACCGAGCCTTCGAATTCGCCGGGACAGCTCCCCCAGACTCTCTTTGCCACCGCGCGAAAGGCACAGCCCGCGCGGAGCGGGGGCCCCTCATATACGAGCTGTTACAGCGTTGGTTAGCGAGTCGCGATCTGAAGATGGACGCACTTCATTCGCGGAATTTCGGATCGGCCCTCAACGAATTCGACGACTGATAGTGGCGGTTGGCGAGTTGAAAATCCACCCGGCACATGTCGTAGGAAGCGAGACGCTCCTTCGATCTCCATTCGCCGATCCGATGGCTTGCAACACTCCGCATATGGCCGGCTTTCCGAGCCGCATCCGCAGAGTTCGTTGTCCTTGCACTCGCGCAGCCGGTAGTAGGCCTGCACCAGGGGATCGGCACCGGTCAGTCCATATTGCTTTCCCGGCCAACGATCGAAAACTTCGAGGTACAGATGGCGCGCTGCCCAGGCGCTGTAGAGATCGAGCAGTGTTCTCAGATCGCCGCCGTCGAACCACGCTCCATCATTTGGGGAGAAGGCGCAGATCGATCCGTCTCGGAAGTTGGTGTGTCGCGGTCCGATCCAACTACACGAACCAGCAGCTGCCCAAAATCCCCATGCTCGGGGACCTACTTCTGATCGGTATGGAAGAGCGACAAGAAACGTGGCTTCCCGCTCCAAGCCCGGGATGATCGAGCTTCTTGCAAGGAGCCACATTCCGTCGTCGTCTGGAAAGGTCCGAAGCGAGGGGTACGCTTCGGTAACGCATTTTAACTGGCCCTCGTACGCGGCGCGGAGCACGTCGCGGCTGACCCGTGGTGGGGGACTGGCCGACCGTGGTCCACTGGCTGTCCCTTTCCGTCGGGTGGGCCTTTCCCGTGATCGGGCTGCGGATCTTGTCTTTCCTTGTCGTTCATTGCCGAACTCCTTCGCTGAGGCTGTTACGGAGGCTTCCAGGGCGATTAGCCCGTGATTACGCACTCGAAGCGGGCGGTGCTCGTCCAGAGCGGCCCCGATTTGCTGCAACACGGATCGAGCCTCCCCCTCCGGAGCCAAGGCGGCTTCACCTGGTAGCGGAAATGTGCGAATCTGTGTCACGCGCACACGCTGGGCCCAAAGCCCCTGGTGTGTCAAGGCGTGTCATTCGCACGGAACAAGATGCCCCCAACTGACGAAAAGCTAGTCCAAGCCATAAAAAAGAAGCGGGAGGCAGACGGGCTCAGCATCCGCGCCCTGTCAGCAGCGATAGGGGTAAGTTTTTCTACGTTAGCCCGCATCGAACGTGGAGAGGGACAGCCGGACAACAACTCAAAAATCCGGCTTCTGCAGTGGCTCGGTGCAGAGGCAGAAGAAGCGGGACTCAGCTTCGATAGTGTAGCTTTCGTGCACTTCCGTGCAGGCAAGAACATTCAGTCTTCGACCGTGCACACGTTGCTAACGGCTGCCGAGCGTTTAGTTCAATCAATTGGACGCCCCAGCAATTCGAGAGGACAGGAAGCTATCGAGGACAACTCCCCTACCAATAGTGATTCGCTGTCAAAGGAAGATCTTGAGCGAGCTGCAGCGAAGTTCAGAGCGGACTTGGGTTTGTCGCAAAATGAGGCGCTAGACAGTCTTCGCGTCGAAGTTGACGGCGTCAGGGTTATTCCAGTCGGAAAGGCAGACTGTTTGGAAGCCCGAACCATAAGCCAGTTGAGGGGCAAAGCCGGCGACGAATGGTCCGCAATGAGCGTGCCGCTTGATCCTGATCACGAGAATTGGGCGGTGCTCTTGAACGATACCCACACCGTGGAGCGTCAGCGGGTTACGCTATTGGAGGAGTTCTGGCACATCTTGCTCGGGCACAAACTCACTAAGATTGCCAGGATCGCTGACGCTTACGGACGCACCTATGACAAGGCCGAGGAACATGACGCATACTATCTCGCCTCGGCGACGCTCCTACCGAAAGCAGCCATTGTTGCTGCCGTGAGTAAGAAGCGCTCTTCGGAGCAGATCGCTGCAGCATTCGGGACATCCTCTGAGCTGGTCGACTACAGAATCAAGCGGCTCGGACTTTGGCGGGAACACGTGGGCAAGCAGATCAGACTCTCCTCAGTCTGAATGCTGCTGACCTTGCCCCCAAGTTTTATCCAGTCCTGAGTTCGCTCTGGCAGTTGGGTCTGCCCTTTTGGGCGGTGGTAGCGACGGGAGCTGGCGCGGAGCCCTCGGCATAGCGCAGCGCCAGGTCCCGGCGCGGGTTGCAGGTGATGGCGAACTCGGACGGCGTCTTCCATCCGAGCCCCGAGTGTGGTCGTGCATCGTTGTAGTCGGCGCGCCAGCATCCGAGTGCGACGCGAGCCTGGGCCAGCGAGGTGAACAGCGTCTCGTTCAACAATTCATCCCGTAGCCGGCCGTTGAAGCTCTCGATGAAGGCATTCTGCATGGGCTTGCCCGGCGCGATGTAGTGCCAGGGAACGCGGCTCCGATCGGCCCATGTCAGGATGACGTTGCTGGTGAGCTCGCTGCCCTTGTCGCTGACCACCATCTTCGGCTTGCCACGCTCGGCCATCAGCCGGTACAGTTCCCGTGCCACTCGGGTGCCCGACCACGGTCAAGATACGGAAGCGGCGGCCGTCGGTCAGCTGATCCGACACGAAGTCGAGCGACCAGCGATCGTTGGGAGCCATCGGCACCATCATCGGTGCCCTGGTCCCGATCGCCCGCTTGCGGCCGCCGCGGCGGCGCACTGCAAGCTTCTCCTCCCGGTAAAGCCGGAAGAGCTTCTTATGGTTGATCAGATAGCCCTCCCGCTTGAGCAGAACGTGCAGGCGCCGATAGCCGAAGCGGCGGCGCTCCTGGGCGATCGCTTTCATGCGCTGGCGAAGGCTGGCATCGTCCGCCCGGGCTGTCTGATATCTCATGGTCATGCGGCAACAGCCGATGGCTTTACACGCCCGCCGTTCGCTCATCCCGTAGAGGTCCACGAGGTGGGCGACAGCTTTCCGCTTTCCGGCGGGCGTCACCATTTCTTTCCCAACAGGTCCTTCAAGGCCGCATTGTCCAGCATGGCGTCGGCCAAAAGTCGCTTTAGCCGCGTGTTCTCATCCTCCAGCGTCTTCAGCCGCTTGGCCTCCGAGACCTCCATCCCGCCGAACTTGGCCTTCCATTTGTAGATGCTGGCGTCGCTGACGCCATGCTTGCGGCACAGATCGGCGACCGACACGCCGGCCTCATGCTCCTTCAAAATCCCATGATCTGCTCTTCCGAAAAGCGACTGCGCAATGCTCTGGTCCTTATGTGGGCCAGAGCGAACTTCAAACTGGATTAAGCCCGTGGGGCAAGGTCAAAGCTGATCTCCAGTGTCGTCAATCTCACACACCTTTAAGCCCTCAAAAAGTATTCGTACCTCTGTGTGTACGCGCTGCCTGATCTCGTGGATGCACTTGTAGTGCTCATCGATGCTCTGTTTAGTCGCGAGGCGAAACTTTTCGTGCAGTTTGGCTAAGGACGACGACCGGCCAAAGATCCTATCCGCAGACCGTCAAGAACTACTTGACCCCAAATCGGGGACTAGGCCTGCGGTATCCGTAGCCCTCAGCGTAACGCTAGGACTCCAGATGATGCCGTTATGTGCTTAGTCAGATGCACATCGCTGAAGGTCTTTTAAAATCGACGCCGGCAATTCGGTTTTTTCGTCAATACAAGCGCCTTCAAAGTTTGCTCTGTCAACATTGATCGCATTCATGAAGCGCGCCTTCGTCAGCTTGGTTTGCGCGAAATTGACTTCAGCAACGTCAACGCCGGAAAAGTCTGCTTCGATCAGTCTCGCCTTGTAGAAATGAGCCTTCTTGCCCTTCAAATCGCAATTTGCCGTATTGCCCAGGTTCGCGTTCTTGAAAAGGGCTCGAGATAGATCGGTTTCGTAAAAACGAGCTCCGGCGAGACAGGATTCTATGAACGATGCGCCTCCCATGGCGACATGATCAAATCCCGCGTCTTTGAGCGTAGCGCTCGCGAAGTTAACGGTGTAATCTTGGCGGGTATTCTCATAATCGTCGGGATTCGCAATTTTCTTCTCCCACTCGGTACCATATGCCTCCCAGTCGGCCATGTAGGAACCGTCAAATTTCGCACCTGTGAGATCTAAGCCGCTAAAGTTAGCTCCGTAGAGTCTTGCGCCCTGAAAGTTTGCTACGACGAACGCTTTAGTGTCTCTTAGCCTGAAGTCTCCGCCTACTAAGTAAGATTTGCGCAAATCGACATCTATCTGGTGGTTTAGATTGAGATTGGCTAGGATGCTGATCGCTGATTGTGCATCTCCTTGAATAGGATGATCGATCGGATTTCCACTTTGGCTAGCATCGCCAATACTCATGATGAATCCGATTGCGGCACGAATGGCTGGAATCAAATATCTATTTCTTCCATCACTAGCCTGCTTTGATTCTGCAATCTGCTCGATCGCATACAAAGCAGCTATGCGGGTACTTACGGATTTTTCCTTCAAGAGCCCAGACGCGGCAATAAACTGCTGATTGATGAACTGATCGCGCGCCTGTCGTTGCTGTTCGAAGAATTGGTCTGTCTGCGTCTTGAACTGAGCCCGAGATAAGTCGATTGCTTCCCTGTCTTTGTAGAAGGTCCAGGCGAACGTGGCTATCAGTACGATAGCACCGAGTGCTTGACCTATGGTCTTACGATAGTTGTCCGTAACATCGGCTTTGTCTTTGGTGTCTGTGATGCCGAAGCGATTGACTATACACGGTGGCACAAACCACCAGACTATATAAGCTGCGAGTAAACCGACGAGTGGCACGATGATCCAACTAGTTGACTCCATTTGTCGCTCCCAATTCAATGAGGGATTCGCCGCGAGCCTTCCTGGCAACGTTCGCTCCCCCGACCCGGTTGAAAGAGGAGCGTTTCAAAGCTCGAAGAGGTTACTAGCTTGCCGGTCACGTCCCTCTTTGATGACCTAAGTCAACAATTATGCATCGCGGAGGAAGGATGAATTCGCTGAAATCAATCCATTATAATATTTAGTTCATTCACGGAGGAAACGCAATCGCAGGTAGTTTGCTGTTGTATTTCTCTCAGGTCCCAACCCTGCAGCGCACCGATCGCCCAACTGCCGAGCGCAAAGCGCCGATGGAAGGTATTGGGCCGCAAAGAATCGCAAGGCCGCTGACGAATTCGCATTTCAACTCAGGACGAAATTGGATGCGGATATATTGCGGCGATCTTACAGTGAGATGGTGGGCACTTGAATGATGCGGGCATCACAATGGTGACCGGGCGGAAGTTCTACAGGATTTTCCTGAGCCATTCTGGCCAGCGATTCGTGTCGCCAAGGTCGGTAGCATCTACGAGGTTGATACCGCGAAAGTTGCTAATCAAAGACGATCGATTTTCAACTAACTCTCCAACCGCATCTTTTTGGTGAGACCATCCGCTCGATGCATCGGAAATCGTCCCAGACTTGCCGCAGCCGCCTGGCAGAACGATCCCTACTTCACGCTCGTCTGTGATTTCCTGGGCGAAGTCCGCGAGGTATCGTAGGCCTCGCGCTACGGCTCGCGCAGTTGCTGAATGGTGAGGGCATAGGAACTCTTGCGGTTGAATCCCATACTAACACGACCGGCCTTGCAGAGCGCAGAAGGCCCCCGGTCGGCTGTTGGACTTGCGGATCATTAGTTAGGATCGCCGATCTCGCAGACTTGAGTGGCGCACATCATTTCCTGCTTAATGCAAATCCACCAAGCGCCGAACTGCTTCCGGTCGGGTAAAGAGCGGATTTTTGCTTGGCGAGGCGGGGCTCATTTTTCCCCGCCACGCCAGTTGCGAACTAGGCTAGGCGCGCGCAATGTTCGCGGCGCGGCCGCCCGCCGGTGCCGGAGGCGAGATATATTGCCGTTCGATGTTATTGCCCTCGGTACACTTGTCGTTGTCGTGATAGACGTTCCGCGCATTGGGCTTCTTTGAATGAAATGGTGATACCTTCGACATAAACCGGCCCTTCCCGATGGATGGTATTTATTCGCACAGGATAGCAAACATGTGGGTTTGATTTGATGCAGTAACCCCGCGGTCAGCGCATAAATTTCGCGCTCCATCGAATTTTTCGACGAATTCCACCATCAATCACGGATCGAGATACGCAACGCGACTATCCCCCTTGATGAGCTTTGCGGATCGACGCTCATTTCATGTGAGGTTGCTGGGACGAGCTACGACGTCAGCAGCATCAAGATAAACGGCCTCGCCGACCTGCACACGACGAAGATACTGCCGGTATGTGCCGCTGCTGGTCTCGTATATCTTCTCAACCGTACCAGGCAGGTCCTCTCCATTATGGATAAAGACCTCTGCGAGGGGGCGACCGGTCATCGTTGCCGACCGCGAGAGGCCCAGAAGACTGAGCACTGTCGGCGCAAAATCGCAAATGCTCGAGGGGATTTGCGAGGCGAAGCCGCCTTTGATCAGCGGTCCCGCCAAAATGCCGACCGACGACATCTCCTTGGCATGCAGCCCGCCGTGCACTCCGAAGCCGACAGGCCCATCCGCACTCCAAGTGCGGCCGTTAAGGCCAAATGGATCGAGTCTATCATCCGACCGGAACGAGAACAGGATGTCCGCCGATCGGGCATGGTCGGCGAACACCAAATGGCGGGCAAAGCTGCCCGGTGCAATGCCATCGACCGTGCCGCCCGCGGTGAACACCGGCCCACACCAGGGCCTTTCGATCATCGCCCCGACCGCGCGGCGGATAACGTTTTCCGATGGCACGGCGAGGTAAATTGCTCCGACCTGCCCAGGTATGACGATGGCATCGATCCCGGCTGCCGGTGTCGGGCCGCAGCGCAGCCCCGCAGCCTCCAGCGTCTCGATTAGATCGGCCTGCGCATGGACCGTCACGTGTCCATGATCGGAGGCGGCGATCAGGTGCACGCCTTGGGACAAGCCCTCAGCCTCCCACCAATCGAGCACGCGGCCGAACTGCCGATCGACAAAGCTGATTGCTTCAAGCGTCTTTGGCGCGCCAGTCCCACAATCGTGCGAGGAGATATCGGGCTCACTGAAGGAGAGGATTGCAACGTCGGGCCGAAGCCGAGGCCAGATGACGTCGAGAAATGCTGAGGTCAGAAAGGCTTGAGAGGCAAGATCTGGGGTGCCCGTGGGCGGGGGCGCCGGCGTCGGCCCCAGCAGAGTCTCCACTTCTCTGAGCATCTCGGCCGAAGTCGCGATGCAAGGGAAGTGACCGGAGAGCGTCACTTGGCCGAACTTTCGAGCCTTATGGTTCAGCAGGCGCGTTGCCCCCGCCGAGTTGGAAGCCAGGACCGCGAAGGTCCTGCCGTTCGCCGCTAAAATCTCGCCAAGTGACGGCACACCTAGTAGATGGCCGCCGCTCGCGGCATCAAGATCCTCGATCATGCGCGCGTCACTCGTGTCGATGAAGCGCGGAATCGGCGACTGCTGGTCGAGATATGAGTTTCCAACGATGCCGTGGCGATCCGGCGTCGCGCCAGTGACGAGGCTCGTGAGCGCGATTCGTGTTTCGCTGGGATAGACGGTGCGCTGCCGGGCCAGCACCGCACCGCGGCGCTGAAGCCTGACCAGATTCGGCGTTAGTGATGGCTTGACGAGATCGGGTCGAAGCCCATCGAACAGCACGATGAGAACCCGATTCCGGTGCGGTCGTTCGAACATGATCGTAAAGCTTTCGTTTAGCTGGGAGGTAGCGGATCGGGAGCGCCCAGGACTTGGCTGACGCGCCAGCGCCATCGACTTGGAACCGACAATGATTGCTAGCGCTGGCGCAATGCGGGCACGGAGCTCCCGGCTATGCTGACCAACGCCCGGCCAGCGTGTCGACGGGTCCCGAGCCGGGATTAGCCGCTCGCGAGCGCCAGCAGCTCTCCTCAGCCGTAGTCTGGGCCGAGTTGGATTGGACTCCAGCTGCAGTGTCAGCAGTTTGGTCTGAACATGGTCGCCTGATGCACGTCTCCGGGCGCAGCGCAAACCCTCGTAATTCATCACAGGCCCCGAGGGCCGCCGAGCCCCGGCGGGACGTTAGGCAGGACATCGAACAAGCCGAGGGTAGCCTTGGCCTCGCAAGCAACATTGGCAAATGCCGCGCCCAACCGAACCTGCTCGCTGCCGTAGCCGATCCTGATCTGGTCGCCATCGCAATTGAGCCAGGAATCGTCGCTGATGTGGGCCGTTTCGCGTGGCGGCTTGATTCCAGCGATGCATCTCGTGTGCTTGGGAGGAATTCCGCAGCTGTGAAGCTTGCAGACACAGGTCGGCGTGTTGAAAATTGATATGCCTGATATGCCTGATTAACGGTGATCGCATCGACGCCTGGTGGGCGCCGCTGGGCCGCACGATTTGCGGGCTTTGCTCTCGAAGGGAGGGACCCGTTGAGCCATTCTGCCAATAGTGACAAGTTTGAAAGCCTGCAAGTCGTCAAAGGACACTTGAGGGTTTCTACTCGCCCTCAAACGAGCTAACCACTTTGGTTATCGTTTTTTGAAATGAAATGATCTAATAACACGATGCTAGTTGCGATCTCTTCTTACGTATCTTGCAGTCGCGCCATGAAGCGCAACGTTTAATTTTCAGCCGGTCTTGCGTTCGACCCCTCGCATCGGCACTGGCAAGCATGCTGGCGTATGGTCGCCGTTTGGCATCAGTGATGCGCGCGCATCAGTGAGCGCGGCTTGTCAAGTGGCGGAACCGCAAGACGAGGAGCGCCGCATAGATGGTCGTTCCTATCGATAAGCCAATCCATATGCCAATGACGCCCAGACCGAACTTCAGACCGAGGCAATAGCTGAGGGAAAAGCCGATCAGCCACCAAGCGATGGCCGCAAACAGAAGCGGCACCCGCGTGTCCTTCAGTCCGCGCAGGCCGCCTGCCGCAATGCACTGGGCGGCGTCAGTGATAGAGAGGGTTGCGCCGACGATGAGGAGCTTTGCAGCAAGACCGATCGTCTCGGAATCGCGGGCCGATCGGCCCAGGAACAGCTCGACGATCTCAAAACGCCCGCCGATCAGCGCGAGGGTTAGCATTGCAGCTATGACAATACCGATCAGCATCGCGGCCAGATTTGCCCGTTTGACGCCTGCACTGTCGTGGCGGCCGGCTGCATGGCCAACGCGCACGGCTGCGGCTGTGCCAACGCCGAGATAAATCATGAACAGGATCGCGGCGATCTGAACAACGATCTGATGAGCGACCAGTGCACTGGTGCTGATCAAGCCCGCCAGCAGCGACGTGGCCCAAAATAGTCCCGACTCGATCAATGACGCGATGGAGATCGGCGTTCCAATTGCGATGAGCTGCCGCATTGCGCGCCAATCGAAACGCCAGAGTTGCGCAAGCACATAGTAGTCACGGAACGGCTGGCGCAGTGCAGCGAACCACAAACCGGCCAAAAACATGCCGCAGTTCACCAGCGTGGTCGCAAGCCCTGCCCCGAACAGCTCCAGCCGGGGCAGCCCAAGCTTTCCATAGGTCAGCATATAGACCAGCAAGGCATTGAGGGGGATGGCTGATAGCGTAATCCAGAAGACAGGCTGTGGCCGATGGACCGCCCCCATGAAACTGCGGATAGCCAAAAACGCCAGTGCCGGAGCCGCGCTGAAGCCTAATCCGAAGAGGTATTGCTGGGCGAGCCGCGCCACATCTGGAGCCTGACCTAACGCAAGCAGTATTTGCTCTGCTCGCAGCGCCACCGCAATGATCGGGAACGACAGGACCAGGGCCGTCCATAAGCCCATGCGCAGCGTACGCCGTACCGCGGCAAGATTATTCGCCCCAAACGCCTGCGCTGCCAAAGGCGCGATGGCACTTAATAGGCCCACGCCGAAGGTGAGGCTGATGACATAAAACCGGCCTGCCAACGCTGCCGCGGCGAGCGCCTCAGTGCTGATGCGCCCGACGAAGGCAAGATCGGTCGTCATCATTGCGATCTGCCCAACCTGCGTCAGCACCATTGGCCACGCGAGTTTCGCGGTTTCGCTGAGCTCGACAGCGAAACGATGGAGGGCCGTCCGTGCATTCACTTCCGATCGCGAGATTAATAACGGCCTTGTCTTGGTTATCTTGTCCATAATCATGCCGCCGTTTGCGTCGGCGAACGACGTGCCGCCTCATTCACGGGTCGCTTCCTGACCGGAATTCGCGGTCAGCCCGCATGCAGGCTCACAGGCAGCCTTGTGCGGCCGCACGTTTGGACGCGAAAACGGATCACGGTTTGGACGCTGGGTTTCGACCATCGCGGCCTCGATTTTCGCATGCGATAAGCGCCAAGGAGAGGCTGCAGATGCCGCCGCGGACTTGGCCAATCGCCGCAATCGCGCAACGGTGACGGCGTGCATCGGGCTCGAGCGAGGTCGATCAGAGGTAAAGTCATAGGCGAGCCACTGCGTTGATGCGAAGATTGGAGTACGCGAGCTCGGCCCGATCCACGCCATGAACTGAGAGCCATCATCCCGTAAGCCATACCTGCACTCCTGAGCAATCGATGAGATTCTCCCCTTCAAAGCACATGCCAACTGCGACAGCTTGATTATAGATGCTTGCTCGTCCAATCGGACTCTCGCGGGATCGGCAGCGTGTCGCAAATAGGACAATCGGCATTGCACGCTCGAGCCGGTGAGGGCGGCGATGCGACAACACGATGAGTGGCGATTTCATCGGTTATGAAGATGTGGGATTATGAACATCTGGCGGGATGATTCGACTCGAGCTCTGTACACTCTCGCCTGCTCGCGACTGAATCACAAACATCGACATGTAGTCACATATCAAGAGCTGCGCGGCCTCGATCCTAGGCTTGGCACATTGGAGAATGAAGTGCTCTCGGCATTGGGTCACGAGGCAGGAAGCCATAGACGTCAATGGTGACTTTCCGTCCCGTGGCCTTGCGCGCGTTTGTCCAGTTCGTCCACAGCGGACACATTCCGCTCGGCGGCTGCAGCCCTTTCTTCCATCTGTTTTGGTGAGGGCATGCGCCAGCTTGCAGGTCTATCGCGCGAGAACATAACAGGGACAGCTAGTCGACTCCCCGAGCGGCAGTTTTGTGGGCGGCGAGCGGCTCGGCCCAGACAAGCAGTGCGATCCGAGCTGCGAGGGCACATGAACGTGGCGAATCCGAAGGCTGCATATGGACTACAGTGATTTGCCCCCTTTGTTGGCCTTACCCGGCAAGGTTTCCGTTTGAAAAGCGACGATGTGCGCTAGCCGGTCTCGGGTAGCGCCGGTATTGTTGTGCTTTCATCGAATCTTTGCGTGCGCATGTGAGCTTTCAGCTGTCCATGCTGAAGATACTTGCCGGGCAACCGAGCGGCCGAGCCAGTCTTGAACTCGTCAAACAGCACTTAGCCATTTTTACACCAGCGGGCCCGATTGGCAGGAGCGCATGAAGCGCATCGCGAGCCGCAGGCCGAACCTCGATATCTTCAGACAAAAGCTCGTCGACCGGAAGTGGGATACTGGACCATCACTGAGGAGGGACGGAATTTCCTTGACGCCCTCGAGAAGCTCGATCGATGTGTGACGCAAAGCCAGCCCGCGGCACAGGCCAAGGAGCCAGCTGGCGCTGAGCGATCGCCATTGCCGGCTGCGCCCCCACGACCAATCGCCCGCAGGAACCGTCCTCGGCGAAAGCGATTGTGGACGCGTGAGGGGCGCTCAGCGTGAGATGTACCTATCGCGCGGACGTCCTTACGGTCAGGCACCCCTTCGATGAGATCGCGCACGTTCAGTTTGGAGATATGCAATGGCAATGGGGACTGTGAAGTGGTTCAACGCGGCCAAGGGTTACGGCTTCATCCAGCCGGAAGACGGAGGAGCTGACGTCTTCGTTCACATCAGCGCGGTCGAGAAGGCCGGCTACACCAATCTCGCGGAAGGCCTTCGGGTCAGCTATGAGCTGATGGCAGATCGTTCGGGCAAGATGAGCGCCGAAAATCTGCGCATCAGCTGATCGACTTGCCCTGAGGAACCGGCCGGGTTCTTTAGCGTTCTGAAGTCGCTTCTGGGTTGCGCGGGAAGCTTCGACACGGCTTCAGCACATCCCCCGGTGCCGCTGCGGGCGTTTCCTGTCCGACGATCAGTCGCTGTCGTCCGTATTGGAGCGCCGTGCAAGCGCCTATCGGGACGCATTCTCAAACAGACATTCCAGCGAGGGAACGCGACAAATCTCTCGGCTGCTTCAACGCGTTCAAACAAACGCGATGCCGGGCCGCTTGCAGTCGACTCCGCTGGGCCGTGCGCCAGCCCGCGGTGACAGGAAATGAGCCGATCCACCTCAGTGTCCTCAATTTGTACCTTGAGGATCCTGATCTCGGCTTTCGCACTGGAGAGAGCACAGCAATCGGGCGATCCCCACTCGAGTCGCGGACCGGGTGGAATTGCCGCTCCAATTAATAAGCCCTTTGAGTTCCGTTCCAGTAGGCCCCCTGGTCCGTTTTCAATCAACATTCAATAGTTGCGGCCTGCAATCCATAAACTGGCGCACTCGATCTCCTAAGTGCCTTCGGTTTCTCGCCGTTCAGATTGAGGCCTTTATCTGCGCAAAAGGACCGGGCGTGCCCCCTCTAACCAAAAGTTGCCATACATGTAGGAGGCCCTCGGCGGGCATGCCGAAGGCCTCCTTGGAGGTTAACGTGGATCCATAGAGCCCTTTCTTTTCTCCTTATCGCTGGTGTTTGGCAGAGACTCACCAGTTGCGCTGAGCTCGGAGCAGCAGTGTCAGCGTGCTCTGATCCTTCAACTCGTAGGTCGCAGCTGGTTTGGCGACAGCCGAAAGCAGCGGTAATGTTACCGTGCTTCCGCTCGCGTATTTTTGGTCGAGCATGGTGTAGGCGAGGTCGGCCGTAAAGGTCAGATTCCTGATCGGGGTCCAGCGCGTGACGAGGCCAACAACCCCGTAATTGAAGTCGGGATTACAGCCAGCCATGCCGCTCGAAAGCGCAAGCCCCGCAACGAACGCACCGCAGATATAGCCCTTGGCAGTGCTTCCATGCCGAACAGCGGCCCACGCGCCATAAACGGCCGTATTCCACTGTGGATCCCAATTATGGGTGTAGCCACCACGAAAGCCGTAGGTCGTGGTCAACTCCTGACTCGCGCCCGCAACGAACACGGAATCGGACAGACCGGCCAGGCCGACGCTCTGGTAGCCGCTAGCCAGGCCCGTACCGCCGTACATCGCGTAGGTGGTCGCCATGAGGTCATTGAAGTTGTAGCGGGTCGCACCATTCGTATAGGCGGCCGACAGGTTGATAGTGTCACCTATCCCTGTCGGGATGTTTTTGAGTGATAAGGCCAACTGAGCAGCCCAGCCCCATTTGTCGCTTGGATGGCCGGTGGTTTCGTCAACGCCGTAATAGGCCGCATGGTTATTATGCGCAGCAAGTGACGCCTGAAAGAGGCCCCAGGCCTGATCGATGCGGGCCATCGCGATAAGGTCAGGCGAGCGCGAAGCGCCGATGTCGTTGGTGCCGTACGCCCCCGTCGCGAGGCCGGCAGCCGTGGCGCCGCTCACGTTCCAGATATTGGTTGTACCATAAACGACTTGATCCTGGGCCGAGAGCGACGCTGTGATGCCTTGGCCGAAGTCGGCAGTATAGGTCAATTGGTTCACGCCAGTGACCCAGCCGCCGCCACCGGGAAGATCGTCATATTCGCTCGCCGGATAGTTGGTCCAAGGCGCGGAGAACTGCGAGACCGCCTTTCCCACAGTAAAGCCGGCGAACTGGATAAATGCGGAGTAGACGCCGAGCGATCCCTGTGCGATCGCTCCACTGCCCTGCCCTCCGGACACAGCAGCGTTATACATGGTTGCGCCTCCACCGTCGCCTGTACCGGCACCGATATAGCCACCCGAGGTCCAGCTGAACACGCCTTGAAAGAAGGTGCGAACCGCACCGTACTCGGTCGCAGTGCGCGTGTCGATACTCAAGCCCTCCCGCGACCGCCAGGTGTAGGAATTGCTCAGGCGATTTCGAGCTCCCGCAACACCATTCGCTGCGGGGTCAAAATCGCTGTTGCTGTTCAACACTAAGTCAGCGCGTAGGTAACCACCCAGCTTGATGCACGTGTCCGTGCCGGGAATGTAGTAGAAGCCGGCGCCATATAGCGCGCAAACCCTCACGTACTCGATCGCTTTGGACTTGGCAGGAAGATCGGCTGCTTGTGCCGCTTCCAACGCGAATAAGCTTGCCGCGGACGCCAGTACGAGCCGTTTGATCGTTTGATGTGGAGAGCTCAAATTTGAGAATGTCATTGCCCTATCCTCTTGGTCAGAACTTGTGCGGGCGAGGCTGTATCGTCGTCACGCAAACCTTCGGTGACAGACATCAAATCGTGCGATGAGCCGTTCTGATTTAATGATGGCATTCAAAGAAAGCGCGACCGCCTCGAAAACAGGCGCAATATCGATCACGGCTCGATGCTCAAAGTGACCCAAGAAATTCCATTGAGAGCTTGACCGAGTTTTCTGGCTCCTCCCGTTGCATGTTCGTGATGCACCACCTCAGCAGATAGAATGTGGGCACACTGCATTTGCAGCTAAACAACTCAGCAGCCTTTGTCGCGTTTGCGCGGCTGCAGCGCCGGGATAGCTTGGTCAGAGCTAAGGTTGCGTTGGGCCGAGACTGAATGTGGACGCTATGGGGCGTGGGGCTTTATTACTGCGGGTCGCGCTGATTGCCAAAGGAAGGACCTTGAAGCAGAGTCGATCGTCGGTCAGGTGACGCAGACTTAGCGCCGCAGATGGCGGTCACCAGAAATCAGCTCATCAAAACACTCGGAAAGTCCGTAGAGCTCGACTCTTTCTGCCAGACCGACTTCCGGCCAACGCGACCTTTTGGTCGTTGACTAGCCAGGTCGTCCCCTCCGGCGTAGACTCAGTCAAACACCCACGCGCGAGACTCGATACGAATTCTACGCCGACCAGCAACACCGATCGTAGGTCGCGCCACAAACCTAGTGTCCTCGCTCGGGTCAACTTCCCGATCCCGCGGCCAGCGCGATCTGTATCCTCTGTCGATTTCCGATCAGAGAGAGAGAGAGAGAGAGAGAGAGAGAGAGAGAGAGAGAGAGAGAGAGAGAGAAGCTCCGCCAATTTTGACCTATCAACCGCGGATTCAAGATCAGGAATCCAAAGGTGATGCTCGCGCGGAGCGCCCCAGCGCCAGCTGCAGATATTGTCATTGAGCTCATCATCGAGCCCGCATGTAGCAAAACAGCAGACTATACCTGTTCTGAAGTTTCGCCTTCACGCCCAAGGTGATGGTGCGTGTACGTCAGCGCATGATTAGCTCATGCAGCCGATTGGTGATATCGTCACGCTCGCGGAGCGTTGGCACACAGCTTGATGTCTCAACTAGCAACAGCTCACATGCCCAGCTGGTCCATCAACTCAGCGGCTCGGGCCTCCCCTGCGGATGCTGGCTCCGGGCAACGAAGTGTTCTTCCCTATTCGAATGCGGCGGCCGCGGGATCCGTGCAGCTGGTCGAGAGGCAGGATGCCGCGGGGCTGACGGATCGACAGCAGGGTTCTGGAGGCCTCACGATAATGTCTTGTCGATCCGGTCGCGCAGCCAATCGCCGACGAGCGAAATTGACAAAGTCGTGAGCGAGATGACCAGCGAAGGGAGCACAAGGATCCAGGGAGCACGGGTCAGATAGTCACGTCCGTAGCCGACCATATTGCCAAGCGACGTAAGCGGCGGCTGCACTCCAAGTCCAAGAAAGCTAAGACCGCTCTCGAGCAGAATGATGTCCGGAAACGCGAGCGTCATGGTGACGATCAAGGTCGACGCGATGTTCGGCATGATGTGGCGCAGGTAGACGCGCCATGGCCTTGCGCCAAGCTGGCGTACGGCGATCACGTAGGCATGCTCGTTGGCACTCATCGCAAGCGCGCGGGTGACGCGGGCGTAGCGTTCCCATCCGTGCAGACCAATGAGCCCCACGAAGAGGAGCAGAGAGTTGCCGAAGAAGGCAAGCACTGCGAGTGCCAAAACGAGAAACGGCATGCTGGCCTGGAAATCAATACAACCGAGGATGATCTGCTCTACCCAGCCGCGGAAGTGAGCGGCCAGAATGCCAAGCGTGATGCCAAGGACAGCGCCGATCAACGTTGCCCCGAAGGCGATAAGTAGGCTAATGCGGATCGATATAGCCAGGCGCGACAGCACGTCCCGGCCGAGCTCATCCGAACCGAAGGGATGCGCGATGGTTCCTCCGAGGCCAAGAGGTGCAGCAAGGCGATGATGAAGGTCGAGGGCGGCATAGTCATAAGGGGCGAGGCGATCAGCAAAGATTGCGACAAGAAGCATGAGGCCTAGCCAGGCAACCGCTATCCCGATTGCGCGGTCGCGCCACCACCATAGCCTGTGCGTCCTCGAAGACGGCAGAACTTTTTCTGCGGAAATGCTCGACACTTATCGCCTCCCAGAGCGCAAGTCGCGCAAACGTGGATCGAGCATGCCATAGAGCAGATCGATCGTGACATTGGTGGTAATCATGGCGGCGGCTACGACGAGCATGATGCACTGGATGACAGCCAAATCACGACTCACAACTGAGACGACCAGGAGGCTGCCAATGCCTGGCCACGAAAAAACGCTTTCGACGAGCACCGTTCCCGCGATGAGATTGCCAACCATGAAGCCGACAATTGTCAGCACCGCTATGGCCGCGTTCGGCAGAGCATGGCCGGTCACGACGCGAGGCCAAGGCACACCCTTGGCGCTGGCCGCACGAATATAGGGCTGCCCAAGCACCTCGAGCATGGCGCTGCGGCTGAAACGCGCCAAAACGGCCGCGCCGCCCAGACCGAGCGTGATGACAGGCAGCACCAAATGCTGCCAACCGCCCGCGCCGCCTGAGGGGAACCAGGGAAGCTCGACTGCGAAAGCCAGTACGAACACGAGGCCAAGCACGAAAGATGGCACGGTGAAGCCTACCACCGCGACCATCATCACCAATCGATCCGCGATGCTATCTCGTTTTAGAGCCGCGTAGATGCCGGCCGGAATGCCGATCAACAGATTGAGGATCAGCGCCGGCGCAGTCAGCATCAGCGTGACAGGAATGCGCTCGGCGACGACGGCGATCGCGGAACGCCCATCACGCATCGATTGGCCGAGATCTCCATGAACGACCGCAAAGAGGTATCTGGCGTATTGCACCCAGAGTGGCGCATCGAGCCCCCAGGCCTTTCGGAAGGCCTCGACCGCTTCCGCCGGGGTTTCCGGCGAAAGCAACGCGCGGGCCGGATCGCCAGAGACGCGCAGGACCACGAATGCGAATGTGACCACAACTGCGATGGTCAGCAACGCGCGCGCCAAGCGGACAGCTATGAAGCGAACCATCATGCCTCCTTGTCGAGTTGAGCGCCATGATCGCCGACCAGATGGCAGGCGACGCGACGCCCATCAGGAGCGGATCTGAACTCTGGGGCGAACCGCGCGCAAAGTGGAAGCGCTACCGGGCAGCGAGGATGGAATGCGCAGCCGCCCGGTCGCGCAGCCGGATCGGGCGGATCTCCTTGCAGGATCGTGCGAGACCGATGTTTCCCCGGCCTGGGCACCGCGGAAACCAGCGCCCGCGAGTAAGGATGCAAAGGATCCAGAAGAACCGCCTCAGAGGCACCCTCCTCGACGATGGCGCCGAGATACATCACAGCGATCCGATCGCTAATCAGCCGAACTACTCGCAAATCATGGCTGATGAAGATCAGCGCCATGCGCCGCCGCTCCTGCAGGTCGCGTAGAAGATTGATCACTTGCGCCTGGATCGAGACGTCGAGCGCCGAGACTGGCTCGTCGCAGACAATGAGTTCTGGATCGGTCGCAAGCGCGCGAGCCAGGACGGCACGCTGGCGCTGGCCGCCTGAAAGCTCGTGCGGATAGCGCCGGAGGTGATCGGTCCTGAGCCCCACATCCGCGAGAAGCGCATTGACCCGCCCGTCTCGTTCCGACTTGCTGCCAAGCCGATGAATGTCGATTGGCTCGGCCATTTGCGCGCCGATCGTCAGGCGGGGATCGAGCGCAGCTAGCGGATCCTGAAACACCATTTGGATTCGCATCCTGAGCCGGCGCCATCGAATATCGCCCATAGCAGGCAAAGCTTCTCCGCCGAAGCTCACCGTGCCGACATCCGGTCGGTCCAGGCCGATCAGGAGCCGGCCCGTAGTGGACTTACCGCAACCGGATTCGCCAACAAGTCCGAGCGTTTCGCCGCGAGCCAGCCGCAGAGAGAGCCCATTGACTGCGTGGACCAGCGCTGGACGCTGGAAAAGGCCCTGTCGCAAGCGGTAACGGCGGACAAGCCCATCGGCTTGGAGGATCGGCGGAGCAGTCCCGGTCATGCAGCCGCGACCTCGCCCGCGGGCGGTTCGCTCGTGACATGCAAGCAGGCGGCCCTGTGTCTGATGTCGCCATCCACCGAGGCGAGCTCAATGGCCCATTCACTGCAGCGTCCGATGCGCCGATCGCAACGAGGGGCGAAAGGACAGCCTGGCGGAAAATCGGCTGCGTTTGGCACGACACCCGGAATGGCGAAGAGGCGTTGCCGCGGCGCATCCAGACTTGGAAGAGCCGCAATAAGCCCTGTCGTATATGGATGAGCGGAATGCTCAAAAAGACGGTCGGCGGGCAATTCTTCGACGATGCGTCCCCCATAAAGGACCATGACGCGTTCACAGATGTCGCTGACGACGCCGAGATCATGCGAGATCAGGACCAGCGCCATGCCTGTCTCGCGTTGGATCTGCCGCAGAAGCTCAAGGATCTGCGCTTGAATAGTGACATCCAAGGCGGTGGTAGGTTCATCAGCGATCAAGATATCGGGCTGCCCTGCGAGAGCCATGGCGATCATGACGCGCTGGTTCTGCCCGCCGGATAATTCGTGAGGATAGGCGCCAAGGCGGCGCACTGCATCGGGGATGCCGACCTGGTCGAGCAGACGTCGCGCTTCGGCAAGCGCCGTGCGGCGGTCCATGCTGCGATGGAGGCGAAGGGCTTCAGAGATCTGATCGCCCACCGTGCGCACAGGATTAAGCGCGCTCGCCGGGTCCTGGAAGATCATGGCGATCTGCCTGCCGCGCACCTTGTCGAGGCGAGAGGCTGGCGCATGGAGCAGCTCCTCTCCGGCCAGGCGTACGCTGCCCGTGATTTTAGCGCGCTGCGTCAGCAGTCCGAGCGCAGCGAGCCACGTCACGGATTTGCCGCAACCGCTTTCGCCGACCATGCCCAGCGACTCGCCACGCCGTAGAGTGAGATCGATTCCGCGCAGCGTCGGCACACCGTCGAACGCCACACGCAAACCTGCGATCTGAAGAAGCGCCTCCATGGAAGGTCCCTGCCCTTCCTGCATCATAGGGATTGCACCAGGTCGGTTGGAACGCCGCCATTGCCACGGCAGGAGAGACACGATGCTACAGCGGCATCCTGGGGTGGCAACTTCGCCGACATTCGGCGATCAGCGGCAAGCGTGCCTACCCAGCGGGACAATTGCGCGACATGTGTGCGCGCGCGCCTGGAACTGCTGGCATCGACAATGTCTGCAAAGGAGCAGGAATGATCCCCAAATGAGATCGTATCATGCGCCTCGGAACGACCGATGTTCGTGCAGCGTTCACACATGGGCCGGGCACCCCCGACAGTCTTGACCTCGCATCCGGTCTCAAGGCGCTCCGTCACCCGCCGGCGCGCTGTCAGATCGTCGGTGGCCAGGCTTCGATGAGTGCGGCGCAGCGTCAGCGCCTCCCAGGCGGCGCGGCGCTCCCGTCGGATCGTCCGCGAGACTTTGACCAGGATCGCAAGATCGCCAGCGCCAAGGTTGCCGTCAAACCCGGTCATCGCCAAGACCTCTGGCCGAGGGCTAGCTCCAAGGGCTGATTGATATCGGACAGTGGTCGATTCAAGGTGTGCCTCATCGCGATCAGGTCCGGATCAGAGCTCTGTTGAACGGGCCGAAATTGAGATCGAGCGTCAGCCCCGGCAGCCACGGCACGTCGCGACGCTTGCCATAGAACTGGCCAGACACGTGCAGGATCACGCAAGGCGGATCGATCTCGTTGATGATCTCGAGCATGCGACGGATGATCGGCCGGCGCTGTTCGCCCTGGATGGTGTCCTGGAGCTTGGCGCCGAGCGCGAAATATTCCTCGTTCCTCCAGATTCCAATTGACTTTGGCAGGGTGCCGCTCGGACCGTATTCACGCCAGGGATGGCCGAGGTGATCCAGAAAGAGTGCCGTATTGGATGTATCAAAGATGGCACGCACCGGCTGGCGCTGAATTTGCGCGAAGTTTTCCATCATCTGCAGTTTGACGTTCAGGCCAACCGCACGCCACATCTCGATCATGGTCTGCGCGCCAGAGACCTGATTTGGGTAGTAGTTGTTGAGCAGACGATAGGTAATCTGCTCTCCCTTGTAGCCCGCTTCGGCCAGCAGCTCCTTGGCTTTGTCGGGCTCATAGCCAAGCGAGGGGAACTCGTGGATGTAGCCTTCGCCGTAGCTCGGCAACTGGTAACCGTTCGGAATCGGGAGCCGGTCCTCCCACAAGCTCCGCACGATCAGCTTGCGGTCGAGCGCAAGGCTCATCGCACGGCGAACACGCGCATCCTTCAGAACGGGGTCGGTCTGATCGAAGACGAGCGAGCGGATATTCTGCACGGCACCACCCACGACCTCGAGATCTGCACGTTTCTGGATGCCCACGAACTGGTCCGGCGGAATGTCAGTGGCGATGTCGAGCTCGTTGGCGAGCAGGCCGTTCACGCGCGCGGAAAGTTCGGGAATGATGCGGTATTCGATGCCATCGAACGGCGGCCGCCCGCCCCAATACGCATCGTGGACGGTCAACGAGACACGAATATCCAGCTTGTGATCGACGAGCTTGTACGGACCGCTTCCGACGGGGGCTGTGGTCCAGCGCTCCCACGAGCCCGCCGCCACGAAGGCGCGCTGACTGACGATCTCCGATCCCCAAGCAGCCAGACGCTGCTCGAGGAGCGCGTCAGCGCCCTTTGCATGCACAATGACGGTGTAAGGATCGACAATTTCGACCTTCTCGAGCCGATCAAGTGATTGAAACGCCTCGGACATTCCGCTGCGTCCAGGACCCAGCAGATGGTCGGGACCAAGGCTAAAGGTAACATCTTCGGCCGTCAAAGGCGCTCCGTCGTGGAAAGTCACTCCCTTGCGCAAAAACAGCCGCAACGATTGCGCATTGATCCGCTCCCAACGCTCGGCCAAGCCGGGCCGTAGCGCCATGTCGTGGGCGTGGTCGAAGGTGATCAGCGTATCGAAAAGCTGCGGCATGATGCGGCGAATGGCAGTATCGGTCGCGATGACCGGGTCGAAGGATCGTGGAAATCCAGACATGCCGACCCGAAGGCGCCGACGCGTCAATGTCTTAGGCTCGCCCTCCGCAGCGCCCGCGCCTGTGCTGGCGAAGACGCTTGCGGCAACGGCGCCTACGATGGCTTGCCGTCGCGTCAGATCAATACGGGTCATCACCGCCTCCGGTTCACTTCCATTGATTACGAATGCCACAACCGTGAATTCTCAAGATTGGCACGGACTTTGGCAGACCACCCAAATTGGGCGCTTGTGTCATTCAGGCATATTCGCGAATGTGCGCGACCTTAAAAACCTGAACTGCTACGGCAGGATGACGTTCATCGAATAAGTCGATGTAAGCTTGCGAACAGGCGATGTCCCGCGATCCTGTCCGGCTAATGAAGAGGGAAAGCTGCGACGCAAAGCATTGCGCAAGCGGTCAACAGAGCCGCACGAAGAAGCGATACAATTATCGCAATCTTCGATTTTATCCAAAGCCGCGATCACCTGCTTGGTTTAGCCGTTCGCGTTCGGATAGATCCTCACGAAACTGCCCATTCGAACTCATAGGATATTGTGTCTTGTCTCTCGTTTCAGAACGGCTCAAGGACGTCCGCCCCTCTCATACCGAGTTCATGACGGCTCGCGCCGCCGAGCTGCGCGATCAGGGCGGCGATGTGATTACGCTCAGCCAGGGCGAGCCGGATTTCGACCCGCCGTCCGCTATCTGTGAAGCAGGCATCCGGGCAATCCGCGACTTGCAGACGAAATACAGGGCGATCGCCGGGATTAAGCCACTGCAGGAAGCTATTCGGAAGAGCCTGCGTCGCGATTATGGGCTTGGCTACGGTATTGTCCAGATCACGGTGGGCTGCGGCGCCAAGCAGGTTGTGTTCAACGTTCAACGCACTATCGTCAGCCTCGATCCGGGCGACGAGGTTGTGATCCCGACACCGTGCTGGCTCTCTTATCCCGACATGATAGCCCTAGCCGGCGGCAAGCCGCTGCTCGTCGCCTGCGACGAACTCCATGGCTTCAAGCTGCGCTCGGAGGCGCTGGAGAAGGCGATCACGCGCCGCACCAAATGGTTGATGTTGAATTCGCCATGCAAGCCGACCGGTCCGGTTTACAGCTGAACTGATTTGCTCGCCCTTCGAAGTGCTGCCGACGAACGCTCTGCGTGCGCACCTATTATGACGATCTTTTGGACGCCTCAATCGCGTCTAACAGGTTTTGATGACGATCGAGAAAGCCTGCAAACGCATCAACGATGAACTGACCGTCGGCGCGAGTCATTGGTGTCGAGAGCGCTGCGGAAGCACCATACGGCAGGATAATGCCATTGTCCGCGAAGAAGCGCGTAAGCTGCTTCATTAGCGTTGCACCAGCAGCCGTGGGATAGATATCGCGATAGTCATTCGGAGCTTGTGCGCGCGGATGAAGTCGAAAGAGGGAGGCCGCCCCAGTCACGCACAGCGGCGCATCCCAGATTGAGATGGCCCGCCCAATCCCGTCACGGACAAAATCCCCGAGTGTCTCGAGGTGTGCGAAAGCCACATGATCTAAATGCCTCATTGCGGCGAGCCCCGCAGTCATGGATAGAGGATTGGCTGAAAATGTACCGCCTTGCGGAAGAAGCGGCCGCCCCGCTGACCCATCAAAGACTTTCATCACATCCTCGCGGCCGCCGACAGCTCCGATGGGCAACCCGCCCCCAATGATTTTGCCCATCGTGACAAGGTCCGGAACTAGGCCGTAACGGGCGGATGCACCATGGAAACTCTGCCTAAGATTTAAAACCTCATCGGAAATCACCAGAATGCCGTTAGCGCGGGCTGCTTCCTGTACCGCAGCAATGAATTCGGGCTTCGGCGCAATGAGACCGCCCCGGCTCGGCATCGGATCCACAATGATGGCGGCGAGATCGGCAGCATGCAGCGACATCACCCGGCGTAAGCCTTCAACATCATTGAAGCGTAGCACAACAACTTCGTCGAGCACACTCGCGGGCATCCCACGATAAAACGCAGTAGACTTGGGTTCCATTGGATCGCCCCAATTGTCTGGTGTCGCCGCTTGACTGACCTCCACCCAGTCGTATGCCCCATGATAAGCGCCCTCGAGCTTGGCGATTTTTGAACGACCCGTGAAGGCCCGAGCAGCCTTAATCGCAAACAGCACGGCTTCCGTCCCCGTGTTGACGAACCGAACACGCTCAATCGCCGGAATGCGGCCGCAAAGTAGTTCGGCCAGCTCGATTTCGCTCTCTGTTGGATTTGCGAAGCAACTGCCGCGTTGGATTTGGCGGGTTAGCGCTTCCACCACAGGCGCGAACGCATGGCCATGGATCAACGTCGTGAAGTTGCAATTGAGGTCGACAAAGCGGCGGCCGTCGACATCGAAAAGATAGCTGCCGATTCCGCGATCGATATAAAGTGGAGTCGGATCCCGCTCAATAGTGACTCGTGACGTTCCATCGGGGAAAACCAGCGATGCCCGGTCAAAGTTGTCCTTAGACTTCTGCCCTACGCGCATGTCGACCGCCATATTAAAACCTGCGAGCTCCTGGTGCACCGTACCCTTATCGATTTTTTCGGGACTTGGGCTGAGTGGGTCCAGCTATATCTGCAACCCAGCAACCAGTTGGTGGCCTCGCGTATCGGCGCGCTATCGGGACACGGTGTTGTTCTAAAAGTAAATCGACCGCAAATACTTGGACCTGCAAGTTTGACCCGGAGCAAATTGGCTGCAACCTCGTGCCGATCCGTGACTTTTCGGCTGCGTTTTTCATCCGAGCTAAAAGGCCTTGTTGTAATGGCGCTAACCGGAGCGCTCGCGCATCTCCCAATGGCCGGATTGGCTCCTTCTGGGGATAGCAGAATTGTCACCTGCCGCGGCTCCGTCACAGGCAATGCCCGGCCTCTCCGATGTCGTGAATTGCAAATTGACGTACACACTAATTATGGATTGGGCCACTACCTACTCTGGCGAGAGAAGTGGCGCGCCTTTGGCTATTCGAGAAGCGCCACGTATTAGGCTCCAGCTTGCAAAAAAAAGCAAAGAGAGACCGGCGATTCGTCTCAATCCGTCAGAAGTCGATTAATTCGGACACGCAGCAATAGGCTTTCTTCCCGAAGCTCGGGTTGAGCTGGCTCGTTTGCTCATCAGACCAATCGCTAATGGTTGAAATCTAAGTCGAATAAGAGCTTTTGGGGCTTCAAATAGAGCGCTGCTGGGCGTCGGCGGAAGCTGCGGTGACCGCTATGTCACCGGCGAACCTGTGCTCCGCCTTAGAGTATTTCGCCAAGTCGAAAGAAACTCATCCAGTCATCACTGATAGCGCAGGCGGTTTCGGCTTGGCGCAGCCGCTCTGAACGCGGCTCCAGCGTATGACTCGGGCTCTTTATTTCGGGCCGCAGTTCGGTAGCATCAAGCGCCCAGCGGTCGATCCGCACCGCTAGGATCCCGTTTCGGTGCGATAGAGTTGAATTGTTGGTCCGACGCCGCGTACTTGGCTTTTGCGAGCTCTGCTTCCGATACCATCTCCGTGCCGATGACCCCCTCCCTGGCCAGATGCGCGATCTCGGCGCTGGAAAGCCCCAAAAACCCTGAGAGGATTTCATTGTTATGTTGTCCAAGGGTTGGTGCTGGCGTGCGGATCGCGAATGGTGCTTCACCTTCCCGAATCGGCATTGACGGCTGCGGATGCAAGCCAATGAAAGCGCGTTCGACCTCCTGCAGATACCCACGCGACCTGAGATGCGGGTCATTGAGCAGGTCGATCGGCAGGCGGGCCACGCCAGCAGCAACTTTTGCAAGCTGCAAGTCGGACATAGCCTGATCCGGATCGCGGGTGAGCGTCCAAGATTCGATGCTGCTCTCAATGACATCCTCGATGCCGCGGCGCTGTTCGGCAGAGCTGAGCGATGTGTCGATGGCCCAGTCGTACCGCCCAATAAGCGCGGCAAGTCTCTGCCACATGCTCGCGTCCGTCGCAGCTATCACAATCCAATTGTCCTCACCCGCACATCGGAAGCAGCCATGCGGAACGAATTGCGGATGTCGATTTCCGTATCTTACCGGCGGTGTACGGTCGATCGAATGAACAGTAATCCATGGTGCTGCAAAAGGCATCATGCATTCGATCTGGGCAAGATCAATGAACTGGCCCTGCCCGGTGCTACGGGCGTGAATGAGAGCCACCAGAACCGCAGCGCAGCCGTTCAACCCACCCACGGCATCTCCGAAGGCGATATGGCTCATCACCGGCGGCCCGTCGGCCTTTCCGGTCACACTCGGCAGCCCCGATCCCTGCTCGAGAGTAGAGCCGTAGGCGCGGCAATTGCGACGCACGCTGTTCGTGCCAAAGGCTGACATCGACATCATCACGAGGCGGGGGTTGAGCTTTCTGAGCACGTCATAGCCAAGACCGAGCTTCGGCAGCACGTCGGCTGAATAATTATCGACAACAACATCGGCTCCTGCGGCAAGCCGTTTTGCGAGCGTGAGGCCCTGTTGTCGCGTCAGGTCTAGCGTGATGCCACGCTTGTTGCGATTTGCCATGCAGAAGCGCGCCGTCTTCTCATACATGCGATCCTTGATGTAAGCAGGCCGTCGATCAACGCCGCGCCACCAGTCCGGATACTGGATAGCTTCTATCTTGATGACGTCAGCACCAAGATCGGCCAGCGTGCGCGTACACAACGGACCCGCCCACCCCATCGAGAAATCGATGACGCGAATTCCCCGCAGTGGAGGCTCGCCAGCATCAATGCGACCGGAAGAGGTCGATTTGGTGTCGCTGAGATGTCTACGCCTGCTCGAAATCGTCTGCTGCTCGCCAAGACGCGGAACCTTGCCGCCCCGGCGCGGCGGGGTCGACGTCAGCCTCTGCATTGAGCCGACGGTCAAGCCCTTTTCTTGGTCCAGCAGGACGGGTACAATTGCGCCGCGCCCTTTCATCTGCGCGTCCACCAGTAGATCGGATATTTCAGGTACGGGCACGATTGGGATCTTACGCTTCAATCCCTCGAGAAACCACTCCTGCGCAGTCCGCGTCTTTAGCCTCGGGATGAACTGTCGTTCGATCTGCTCCATGTACTGCAGACGATCCGCACCGAGGACCATAGCCGGATCGTCCCGCAGCTCGGAGAGGCTGAGCATATCGCAGAACGCGCGCCATTGTGCCGGCGTTATTGTTGTAATTCCGAGCCATCCCTTTTTGGTTTCGTAAATGCCGACCGGAAAGTTCGGCCAGAAGCGATTGATGCCAATGCGGCGCATGACGTCGCCGCGCTGGTAAGCCTCGAACATCTGATACTCACTGAGAGCAAGGCTCGATTCGAAAATACTGAGCGACCACGACCGGCCTCTCCCTGGGCCCCGCATTCCCGCAACCGCCGAAGAAGCCGCGGCAATGAAGCCCCACAGACCGGCTAAGATACCGCACTGGAAGTCTGGTGCGTGGAACGGCGGGCCCTCGGCCGGTCCCGCCAGCTTGATGAGGCCGGCGAGCGCCCGGATTGTCGAATCGGTTGCGGCGAATCTCGCATAGGGCCCCTCACGACCAAACCAGCTTGCTTCAACGTAGATCAGCCCGGGGCATCGCTGCCGGATCGCGGCAATATCGATGGCGGGGCAGTCTGCGGAATCAATATCGCGGCCATCGACCAAAACGTCGCAATCTTCGATCAACGCCGTTAGCTGTGCTACCGCGTTCGGGTCGGTTGCATCCAAGATAACGCTTGATTTGTTCAAGTTCAAGAATGCAAACCACCCGCTCTGACCATGGGGCGTAAGTGGCGCGCTGCGGCGAATCGGGTCTCCCGCTGGGCACTCGACCTTACGAACATTGGCGCCGAAATCGGAAAACAAGCGCGCGCAATAGCTCGCGGCGGCCGAGCTGCCGATCTCGAGAACGCGCAAATGCGATAACACCTCCATAGAGCGCTCCATCTTCCGTACCATCTAATGCTCCCTTGGGCACGCACGCCCACGTTATCGATAGGCGAACGCCGGCACCTTCTAACCGGCGTCGAGACACCTGTTCGCGATTGGCAGAAGTGGGGCGGCGCTGTTACCGAACGCATGCAGGTCTTGATCCACGGCCGGATCATCACAATGAAACCGCGATGCGGGCCGTGCCGTTGGCAGCGAGCGCGCAGCTAAGACTACGCCGACAAGCACGTTTGGATTCCGCCAATCCGAATGGGATCCAGCATCGCGTCGTCGGTGGACAGGAGCGACCGGGCCGGGCTTAGGCCGCGAATTCGCCGCCTGTAATATCGATGGTTGCACCTGTGATAAAGCCCGCCATCGGTGAGGCCAGGAAGGCTGCAACGTGCGCCACCTCTTCAGCAGTTCCAAATCGGCCAACCGGTATCCTGCTGAGAGCCGATCGGTTGACCAAAGCCTCGGCGGGCCCAGTTAGATCGCTGAGTACCCGCCCAGGGGCAATACAATTGACTGTAATGCCATGTGGAGCGAGATCCCGCGCAGCAGCGCGGGTCAATCCGACCAATCCCGCTTTGGACGCGGCATAGTGCGGTCCGGCGATCATCGGTACAGCGCGGCCCGCGAGCGATCCGATGTTGATGATGCGTCCACTGCCTTTCGCAATCATCGCTGGCGCCAAGAGCCGCATCAGCATGAATGGGCCGTTGAGATTCACATCGATTACTCGCGCCCATTCATCGAGCGAGGTCTGAGAAAGCCAAGGTGCATCCGGCTCCACGCGCTTGGGGGAGATGCCAGCATTGTTAACGAGAACCGCTATGTCGTCCCAACGCGCCCTAATGCTGTCGACAAATTCCTCCACCTCCTTGTGTCGCGTTACGTCAATCCTTTCGGCATAGAGCCGATCTTCCGCACAGCTTAGAAGAGCAACCGCCCGCTCCACATGTTCTGTTCTTGTCGCCACGAAAGCGACCTGATAGCCGTCATTGAGAAACCGGCGGACGATCTCCAATCCAATCCCGCGTGCCCCTCCGGTGACGAGAGCAACGCGCCTGTTGCCTTGGCCGCTGGCCTTTGCTGGTTTCAACATGATAGTAAAGGGATCGCAAACCACTTAGGGATCGAGTTTATAGCGCCTGGACGGGGCCGCGACTCAGGAGGAAGTAATGCCCCGACCGCAAACCGCAAATGAGGACTTGGCTTCCGAGCCCACTTGCGTCGTAGCGCTTTGCGTGCATGACTTTGACTCCGCAATAGTCCCACCTGGGAGAAGAGAACGTCATAAATTCGACAAGGCGTAGCTTGAGCATTCCAACCACAGCAGCGGTAGAGGCTTTCTCGATCTTTGATTGGTCTGCATGGAGGTGGCTGAGACCCGCGGCAAAATCGCATCGCGAGCGCGCGAAAATCTTGCGCCAGCATCCTCCGCGTTGGCTGTCTTCCTGGGAGACACCGACCGAAGATGACGTATCGCGGTCGAGCATAGGCCCCCTCGGAACGAGTATTGCTCGAGGCAAATGGGCGCGCCGGGGATGTGGGTTGCGCCCCGGAAATACTTTCGTAGTTCAACAATGAATTGGGTTGTTGGCCATCCTCCTTGTCGGGATCGATTAGGGAACTCCCGCGCGCGACGGGCCAGCCCAAGCTCTTCGTTCGCGGAATCATTGTATCACCGAAGAGGATAGGGCTTTCCGGTTATTTCGGCTACTCTTGCCAAGAGGCAATCGCAAAGCCGCTCTATGTCTCGGGGCTCATGATCCGCCGTAATGCACACCCGAATCCCCGCTCTTCCCTGCGGGACCGTTGGAAAGAACGTAACCGAAGTGTAGAAGCCGGCACAAAGAAGCTCTTTCGCGATTGCGATCGCCTTGGCCTCCGATCCGAGAGCGATCATTCTGATTGGAAATGGATTTCCTTGCTCCGCGGTTGCGATACGACCGTCAAATGTCTTGATCCGTTCTGCCAATCGCATCTGCCGTTCGCTGAGCTCTGCCGACTGATGAATCTTGCATGAGCCAAGCGCCGCGCCAACCGCCGCTAGATTGGGCGGCACCGAAAACGCATATGGAATAGAGTACCGCCGAAACAGCGCCTCCTGGTCGGCCGTTCCGAGCATTACCATCCCCCCCGATGCGCCGAAGCCCTTGGCTAACGAGGCTATTATGACAGTACGGTCACCTAACAGTTGCGGAAACTGAGAGCGAGCAAATCCTTCGCCTCTGCTTCCGAAGATCGATATGCCATGAGCATCGTCTATATAGAGAAACAGCCCATATCTTTCCTGGAGATAGCGCAGTTCATTGATAGGTGCGTTCCCTCCCATGGAATACACACCATCGCATACGTAGGCGACCACAGAATGCTCGCGGCACAACCGCTCCAGTGCATCGATGTCGTTATGCGAAATCGTTTCCACCCGCGTTTCATCAGCGACTACCGGCTTGTGATATGCAAGAGATATGTGCGCGATGCGGTCAAAAACAACGACCGGTTTTCTTCCGCCGGTCAGTTGGCCAGAAGCAACGAGTGGCATCATGCCTAGATTGGCAAGCATGACTGTAGAACACGCGATTACACGTGAGCAGAATTGCTCCGATAGGGTTAGTTCAAGCTCTGCGAGAAGGTCGAAATTGAGTCGCGTTCGTGCGCATGACCAGTGCAACGAATTATGCGCCTTGATCGCGTCGATCGCGCCAGCTACGATCGCGGGATGGTTGTCCAAGCCCAGATAGGAACACCGCACGAAATCCACAATCTCGCGTCGACTTTCAAGTGGCCCCGTCCCTAAACTCACAACGCGTCCAGTCGTAGAACGTGCCGCGACGCCCATTAGACCTGCCCGGTGAGCCGCATCAAAGGATGGACGACTCTGGTTGACCATATAGCTCGTGTTCCGAAAATGTCCGACCGGTAGACCATCGTTGGAGACCGGAATCTGCTGTTGCATTTCATTCTCCGTTTCATCTGCCAAGATGGGCAGCCGACGGCTTACATGAGTGAGCCTGGACGAGATCGGCGCGCTCTCGAGAATTCTGAATAATTCTCTGCTCGACCACCCCTAAGGGGCAAACGGACCTTAACGAGTGGAATCCTGCTTGGCAGCTACCAAATCGGACAGGTTAGCGAGCGACAGATTCGACGTTGAACGTCAGCGAAAGATTGCTGTGCGCTCGCTGCGCTGAGGGGCGGTCAATTCGCCTAATCGCGAATTAAACTGGGCCTTTTCGCCCCCGACCCGTCAGAGGCCTTTCCGAGCTGCGTCATGGTACCGCGGTAGATGAACGTTTGGTGCCGGATAACGCATCGACCCCAACCACGTCGACTCGGCGAGGTCATCACCTGTGTTACACGGCTGCGACTTTTCCTTCATCTCATCTGACCATCAATTTTCGATAAAGCTACGGTGTCGCAAGGCAGGCAAGTACGGCGGCCAGTTTACCTCTGTGTTGGCAGGAGCCGTATTTTAACATCAAGCTGGCGCCTGCGTGCGCGGCAGTGGGTGAGCGTACAGTACGGCGGATCCTAAGTAGGTGCGGCGACATTGGAGTCATAGCTGATCTTCCCCCGAAAAAGTGGACGGCTTTAGGCGGGTTTTTGCTCCATTTCGCTTGGGGCGATATATCCGATAGCGGAATGGAGTCTTGTTCGGTTGTAGAGGCCCTCGATGAAGCTCTCCATCGGGGCGCTGTCGTGGCAATCGGCCTTGCGGCTCATCGATGCGGTGATGTGCGCGCCCGTGAGAGCATTGCGATAGGCGTGTGAAGCATAGTTGCACACCGCGATCGGAGTGATGGATCAATCCGCCTGCGGCCGTTGCTGCTGGATGGCCATCGCCAGTGCCGCGGATGCGAGTCCGACCTGCATATGATCGCGCGTGGCCCAGCCGACGATCTTTCGGTTGAAGAGATCCACGACGGCAGCCAGATACAGCCCCCCTCCGCGGTGGGGATGTAGGTGATATCGGCAAGCCAGACCCGGTTCGGGGCCTTCGCTGTGAAGTCACGTGCGATCAGTTCGGGGCGATGCAGGTCATGAGCGCTGTCGGTGGTGCGCACGCGGCGTGCTGCGCTATGATGGCATGGATACCACGCCGACGCATCAACCGCTCGATCCGCCCCCGGCTGGCGCCTCGCCCCGGCTGGCGCAGGGCGGCATGAACGCGAGGACTGCCGTAGCGGCCGCTGCTCTCTTGATGGAACTGCCGGACCGCAGCCAGGAGCGCGACATTGGATTTTGTCCGCTCACTCAGTGGGCGATCGTGCCAGGCATAATAGCCAGCCGGAGAGACCTCGAGCACGGCGCACATCAACCGCACCGGATAGGCATCGCGGTGGGTTTTCAATGAACCGGAAGCTCATGTCTGGATTCCGGCAAAGATCGCGATCGACTTTCTTAAATGTCGCGCTCCAGTCATTCGTTCTCCTAGCGCAGCCGGGCAATCCCCGAAGCCTGGTTTGCCGGAACTTGTCAACCCAACGCCGCAGCACCGACTCCCCCAGGCCGAGCTCCTTGGGCACAGGCCGGGTCGAGCGCCCGCTCGACAGTACCAACTCAACCGATTGCGCTTCTACTCGTCGCTAAACGACCGACGTTGACGTTCCATTCGACACCTCCGGGCTCAATGATGCTACTAAAGGTGTCCACTCATTCGGAGGAGGTTCATGGCCGCCTGATGCGACAGCAACCAAACCGGCGACTCACGTGGCTGGCGCCGAGTCGCTTACGTCCCCACAATCAACAAGACTCCTCAATTCCTCGCCGGTTAGCCAAACAAGCAAATCGTCATCCACAATATCCTCTTCCACCAGCCGCAATATCGACCCGCCAAATTCGTGGTGTGTATGACCGTATTGCGCAAGAACGCCCTTATCCACGGTCCAGCGTCCCGCAAGTCCACATAAGAAGTCGGGAGCCCACATAGCCAAAGACACGCCGCGCAAGATTGCAGCCATTATCTTGGGTAGGCCCTGCCCTCTAAAGTCTTTTCGCAACCAAAAATCCCCGTGGTAGGCTACTCTCCCGGTAATTTTCTTTGCGGTTGGCGCCGTGCAAGTGCAACAATCCTGAGGGTGTGCATGTAAAGTAGGATTAGCGTAAAAGGCTTTCAGAGATTCAAGATGCTCTGCAAAATTGCTCTGCGAGAGATCATATAGTCGAGCAGCCTCGACAAGTACCACATCGTTATTCTTGTTCACGCCTATCATCCAATATCCCTCGCCAGCCTTGATTGGCGAGCGATCCGGCCGGAAGTTTGGATAAGTCGGCCTCTTTGTTGGGAGGCGTTGTGTTATCGAGACATATTCTTTGAAATCGAACCCTATAGAAAGTTTAACGCCTTTTTTAGCTGCAGCGTCATCATATACTCGAAGGAATCGTGAGACTTGCAAGGGATCGATTATGCTTGTCATTGCTGCACTTAGTCGCTCGTGATAAGCTGCGCCTTCGCTTTACGGCGGTGTTACCGGCCTATACTACTGCATCAACACCGGACCGAGCCACTACCTACTCTGGTGACGAATGTTTGGCCGATAGAGGAAGAATATTGGCAGGCATCCACTTGAAAGCATTCTTCAGCGCAGGACGAATTAAGGGCGTGCGCCCCAACTCGAGGGAGTTGATCTGCCCAGCGTATTTCCTTCAGATGGAGTAGAGCCCGGCTCGAAGATGGACGGCCAGATGTAGCCAGGAAGGACTCGACGCGCGACCGCGGCGCGCTTGGCGGCGGGTGCTACATAAACTCGCGAGGGGCGGCCTCATAGAGCATCTGCTCGCCGAGAAGCTTCTTCTGCTCGCGTTCTCCTCTAAACCTCCTCCGAATCGATGGACACCCGTAGTAGGCTCGAAGAGCCAGGAGGTGTCGGATGGAAGGACATCAACGTCGCTCGTTTACCGACGACTACAAGCGGCAAGCGGTTGATCTCGTAGCGTCTAGCGGTCGCTCGATCGGCTCGGTTGCCAAGGAACTTGGCTTGCGTGATTCCGTGCTACGGCGGTGGGTGGAGCAGCGAGGGGCCCGGCTGGAGCCGACGGCGGCGGCGCGGCGCCCCGCAACGCAGGCGACGCTGCCGTCGGCGGACCACGCGGCGGAGATCGCTCGTCTGCAGCGCGAGAACGATCGGCTGCGTATGGAGCGCGATATTTTCAAAAAGTCCATTGCGATCTTTGCTGGAGTTCAGAAATGAGATTTCGCTTCATCGAAGATCGCCGCGCCAACTATCCAGGGACGATCATGTGCGACGTGCTTGGCGTCTCGCCTGCTGGCTATTACGCCTGGCGAGGGCGCCCTGAGAGCCAGCGGGCCATTGCCAACCGTGAGCTCGTCGACGAAATCAAGCGGGTTCATCACGACACAAACGGCCGCTACGGCAGCCCGGGCATCCATGCCGAGCTGAGGGCCCAAGGCCGTGGAGCGAGCCGTGGTCGCATCGAGCGGTTGATGCGTCGTCACGGTATTAGAGCCATCATGGCGAGGCCGCGACGGGTGCGCACCACCGACAGCCGTCACGATTTCCCGATCGCGGCGAACTTGCTCGAGCGCAACTTCGTCGCCGCCGCGCCGAACCACATCTGGCTCGCCGACATCACCTATGTCCAGACGGATCAGGGCTGGCTCTATCTGGCCACGGTCATGGACCTCTACAGCCGCAAGATCGTCAGCTGGGCGATGGCGGATCATTTGCGCGCCGAGCTGCCTCTGGCGGCGTTGCGGATGGCAATCGCGGCGCAGCGGCCAAATGCCGGCCTGATCCACCATTCCGATCGCGGCGTTCAATATGCCTCGGCGGATTATCGCAAGCTGATGCAAGCCACCGGCCTCAGGGCCTCGATGAGCCGCAAGGGCGACTGCTATGACAATTGGAGAGCTTCTTTCGCACGCTCAAGACGGAGCTCGTTCACCACCGGCACTATGAAACGCTGGCAGAAGCCACACGAGATCTCTTTGCCTATATCGAGGGCTTCTACAATCGAATTCGTCGTCACTCCGCCATCGGCTTTATCAGCCCGATCGAGATGGAGCTAAAAGCAGCTTAACCCTGTCCATTTTTTCGGTGGAAGATCACTCCTCCAACACTGAACTCCTTTACCTCGGAAGAGACTTTTGCCTTTCAAGTGTAGATCGTCGCGTCGGAGTTTCCATGCTTGCAGGCCACGTCGGCCGCCTCCGTGGCAGCCTCATGCCCCTTCAGCACCACAATAATCTGCTCTTCGGTGAGCCGTGCCGCTTCATCTGTCCGTCCGTCTTCGGAGCGGACTCTACTTCATCTAGAGGAAATTCCCAGTGGCAGGTCACCTTGTGCGAGGCTCGCGCATGGCTTGAGCAGCCTGGTAGCGTGGTAGCCTGGCTTGTTTGACGAGACCGGGCACCGATAAGGCTATTTTGGTCTACGTGGAGCCCAGGACGGCCCTGTAAGCTTCGTTCAATCTTGATCAAGACGCAGGCAAGAGCGCACGTCTCACCCGCAATTGGGAACAAGTTTTGCGATCTCTCATGCGACTGACTCACCTCCAAATCGCGAAACTGGCATACACATGGTCCCGGCTCGGGCTTTGTCGGACAAGAGATGCTTATTTATACTCCCGCTCCGCCCACCATGGAAAATAATCGGGCATGTCGGTCGATACCTTACTTTTGAAAAGCGCGGGTCGCTTCTCCAGGAACGCCGTGACGCCTTCCTTCGCATCGGAGGAACGGCCAAGACTATAGCTGGCGCGGCTGTCAATCTTATGCGCCTCCATCGGATGGTCGGCCCCCAGCATGCGCCACATCATCTGCCGAATTAGTGCGATCGATACGGGGGACGTCTTCTCGACGATCTCGCGGGCAAGCGCTCGCGCAGTTGACAACAATCGATCGGGGGGGACCACCTTACTGACCAACCGCCCCGCGAGTGCTTCGTCCGCTGGGAATACCCGCCCGCTGTAGCACCACTCCAGCGCCTGGGCGACGCCCACGATGTGCGGCAAGAACCAGCTCGAGGCTGCCTCTGGCACGATGCCACGCTGGGAGAACACGAACCCAAACCGCGCGGTTTCCGATGCAAGACGTATATCCATCGGGAGCTGCATGGTCAGGCCGATGCCGACCGCTGGCCCGTTCACCGCGGCGATTATCGGCTTCAAGCACTCGAAGATCCGCAACGTGAGCTGGCCGCCGCTGTCGCGAAGTTCAGGATTGCTGTAATCTACTGTGCCATCTGAGAGTCGTTTCATCGGGCCGTGCCACGCATCGATGTCGAATGAGTCAGCCCCTCGCGAAAGATCGGCGCCAGCGCAAAACGCTCGGCCTTGGCCGGTCACGATGATGGCGCGGACGTCATCGTCTTTGTCGGCGCGATCGAAGGCGTCGATTAATTCGCGTTTCATGGTGGCAGTGAGGGCGTTGAGCTTCTCCGGCCGGTTCAATGTGATGGTCAGGATCTGCTCAACGACGTCATATTTGATGGTCTCATAAGCCACGGCTTGTCCTTCAGTTGCAGAATGAGCGGTAGTCGTCGGGGTGTTGGCCCCCTCTAGGGCTCCCGCCAAGGACTGGCTGAAGATCTCAAGCCCTGCATTTAGTGTCTCAAGGTCGATCGTGAGCGCAGGAAGAAATTTGACGACCTGATCAACAGATCCGCATCGTTCGATGATCAAGCCTTTTTCAAACGCCTTGCGCGTTGTAGCCTCGGCAATTTCGGGCGTGCGGCAGTCAAAGCCCAATGCCATGCCCCGCCCTCGAACAGTAAAGTCATTTACATATTCGGCTGCGATAGCCTCAAGTCGGACCCGCATAAGTTCTCCCCTACATTGAACTTCCTGCGACAAGATCCCGTTTCGCCAATAAAGATCAATAGCTGCTGTTGCAGATACAAGGGCGAGGTTGTTTCCACGAAAAGTACCTGTATGTTCTCCCGGCCGCCATACATCGAGTTCCTCTTTGATCAGCAGCATTGACAACGGTAGACCGTACCCACTTAGCGATTTCGATAATACGACAATATCGGGCGACAACGCCGCGAACTCGAAGCTAAAGAAGTCGCCAGTGCGACCACACCCCATTTGGATGTCGTCGACTACAAAAAGAGCTCCAACATCCTTCGCTATCGTCTGAAGCGATTGCAGCCATTCTTTGCCGGCTACATTAATTCCTCCCTCTCCCTGGACAGTCTCAACTACAATGGCAGCAGGACGATCGATACCACTGCTCTCATCCATCAAGGCCTTCCGCAGGTAGTCAGCCGTATCAACGTCTGGCCCGAGGTAGCTATCGTAAGGCATGAACGTTACGCCAGACAACGAGACGCCGCTGGCTGTACGATAAAAGCGGCTGCTGGTTGCAGCAATCGCTCCTAAACTCATGCCGTGATATCCATTCGTGAATGAAATGATGTTCTGCCGACCCGTAACTTTGCGTGACAGCTTTAAGGCCGCCTCTATCGCATTGGCCCCCGTAGGGCCTGTGAACTGGAACCGGTATTTTAGGTTCCGCTCCCGAAGTATAACGGAGCTAAACGTCTCCAAAAAATTGCGCTTTGCAATGGTGGCCATGTCAAGCGAGTGAATTACGGCATCTGATGCAAGATATTCAGTAATCCTCGCTTTGATCCCGTCATTGTTGTGGCCGTAGTTCAGTGCTCCAGCACCGGACAGGAAATCAACGAGCTTTCGACCGTCTTGCGTAAACATAACAGAACCGCGCGCTTGGCTAAACACGCCAGGAAATGACCTTGAGTACGAACGGACGTTCGATTCAAGAGCTTCGAAAGTGTGCATATTGCGTTGCTCGTCAACTTCTTTCCCCATGATCGTCTCTTCTGAAGGTCGGTGTTTCAATGCAAGCCCATCAGCAAATAATACGATCTATCCAGCTCCGGTCTGAAACAGATCACTTTCCTATATCTGAGGAGCGCCGAGAATGAACCTACTCGTCCTGGCAGTACTCTCATTCGGAGCCCGCGCATATCCACGAGATAAGCGCGCAGTGATCCATCTCGGGAGTGGCGTTTCCGCTTCCCAAGCAGAAACGGAGATGGTTTGCCCTGAGATGCGCAGTTGATTTGAGCAGCTCATGAGCACAGAGAACTCAAGGTCTCTCGGCGTCCAATACTCACAAGCATATTCCGGGCCTAATCCAAACGGATGGGGTGGCGGGCATCCAATTTGACGGGCTAGGAGATGAGAACGTCAGGCGATCAAGCGCAGCCTCGGGGGGCCGTCCAGAATAAAAAGAAAACTAGGGTGCTCGAAGTGATCATGCGTCCCGTCTTGCGAAAACAGTTTTTGAAAAAAACAGAACGGAATGCAAGCGACTTGCTACGTTTGCATTCCTATTTCTTTTCGAGTTCCCGCTCGCAAAGTATAACGGTGCCGATGATGCCGTCCCTCTCCAACTGCACGATTTCAGCGACTGAGAGGCCGAGAAGGCCTGATAGGATCTCGACGTTATGTTGTCCTAGCGTTGGAGCCGGTGCGCGGATGGTATAGGGACCAGTGCCTTCGCGGATCGGCATTGAGGGCTGTGGATGCAGGCCAATCAGCGCACGCTCAACGTCCTGCAGAAATGTGCGCGATCTGAGATGTCGATCGTTGAGCAAGTCAATCGGCCGGCGAGCCACGCCAGCCGCGACCCTTGCCGCCTGCAAGTCCGACATAGCCTGATCGGCATCCCGGGCGAGCGTCCAGGATGCCACGGCTGTCTCTATTTGATCCTCCACGCTACGGCGCGCTTCCACAGAATTTAGTGATGGATCCGTGGCCCAATCAGGCCGATCAATAAGGACGGCAAGCCTCTGCCACATGTTTTCGTCCGTCACGCCTATCATGATCCAGCCGTCATCGCCCGCACAGCGAAAGCAACCATGCGGCACGAACTGCGGATGTCGATTTCCGTATCTTACCGGCGGCATACCGCTGACGGAATGTGCAGTGATCCATGGCGCAGCAAACGGCATCATGCATTCGATCTGCGAGAGATCAATGAACTGTCCTTTCCCCGTATGGCGAGCGTGATTTAGTGCAACCAAGACCGCAGCGCATCCGTTCAACCCGCCGACAGCATCCCCGAACGCGATGTGGCTCATCCCAGGCGGATCGCCCGCCTTTCCGATTACGGTTGGCAACCCCGAGCCCTGCTCGAGCGTCGAGCCGTAGGCCCGGCAATCGCGATGCAAGCTGTCCGTGCCAAAGGCCGACATTGACATCATGACGAGCCGAGGATTCAATCTTCTCAGCACGTCATATCCAAGCCCAAGCTTTGGCAGCACATCAACCGAATAGTTGTCGACCACAATATCGGCTCCTGCCAAAAGTCGTTTGGCGAGAGCGATGCCTCGCCGTTGCTTCAGGTCGAGCGTGATGCCGCGCTTGTTACGGTTCATCGCGCAGAAGCGTACGGCCTTTTCGTACATCCGGTCGGCTATGTAACCGGCCGGCCGATTAAGGCCGCGCCACCAGTCCGGATATTGAATTGCCTCGATTTTGATGACATCGGCACCGAGGTCGGCCAGTGTCCGCGTACACAAAGGGCCCGCCCAGCCCATCGAGAAATCGACGACCCGAATTCCCTGCAATGGAAGTTGGTCGGAATTGACGCGGCCGGACGACACCGATGCAACACCGCTCAGGTGTCTTCGGGAACTCACCAAATCCTGCTGGTCGCCAAGGGCCGGAACCCTTCCGCCTTCACGCGGCGGCGTCAATGTCAATCGTTGCATCGAGCCAGCCGTCAGTCCTTTTTCTTCTCCAATCAAGACTGGCACGATTGCGCCGCGCCTTTTCTTTTCTGCGTCCTGAAGAAGATCAGATATTTCGGGTACTGGAACAATCGGAATCTTGCGCTTCAGTCCTTCGACGAACCACTCTTGCGCCGTTCGAGCCTTGAGCCTCGGGATGAACTGCTGTTCGATCTGCTCCATTTGTTGCAGCCGATCCTCGTTGAGGACCAGAGCAGGATCATCGCGCAATTCAGGCAAACTGAGCATGTCGCAGAACGCCCGCCATTGTGCCGGCGTGACTGTCGTAACACCGATCCAACCTTTTTTTGTTTCGTAAATTCCGGTTGGAAAGCTCGGCCAGAAACGGTTAACGCCAATCCGGCGCATCACGTCGCCACACTCAAACGCCTCAAAGATAAGATACTCGGTGAGAGAAAGGGTCGCCTCGAAAATGCTGAGCGACCACGACCGCCCTGTGCCGCCTTGCGCCCGTGAAAGCTCGGAAGAAGCAGTGGCGATAAAGCCCCACAGCCCGGCCAGAATTCCCGTTTGGAAATCCGGCGCGTGCAACGGGGGCCCCTCGACAGGTCCGGTTAGCTTGATGAGGCCGGCGAGCGCGCGAACCGTCGAATCCGTTGCGGCCAGACCCGCATAGAGACCCTGGTGGCCGAACCAGCTCGCTTCAAGGTAAATCAACCCCGGCCGTTGCGACCGAATCGTGGCTATATCGATAGGCGGGCAATCCGCGGGATCAACATCGCGCCCATCGACCAGAATATCGCAATCCTCGATCAGAGCCGCCAACCGTGTGGTCGCGTCCGGGTCCGTGGCATCGATGATAAGGCTTGATTTGTTAAAGTTCAGAAATGCAAACCACACACTGTGACCACCGGGAGTGAGTGGGCGGCTATGACGAAGTGGATCTCCTGTTGGCGGCTCAACCTTCTGCACGTTGGCGCCGAAATCAGCAAACAGTCGCGCGCAGTAGCTGGTCGCGGCTGAACTACCGACCTCGATGACACGCAAATGCGATAACACTCCCATTGAGCGCTCCATTTTCTTTGCCGGTTCGCGGAATATCCTCTGCGACGAGATGCCTTCCCGCGAGATCGAGAAAGCTGTCGTGTGGCTAGCATCTCACGGATAGCCGGGTGCTCGCGATTGATGCGATGTAGGGCCACTCCGAGTGAGCGCGAGGGCCTCAATCTGAACGCCTCGTGTCCGCGAGACTTGCTGTTCACTCGCTGCTCCCAGCTCACACCCAGCATCGTCGTGCTTACCATCGGAGCAGTAGCCAGAGAGGCCAAGTACTGCAGGCGTGATGTAAGCAGGTTAACATACTGCCCCAAAAACAGCCCGCGGAGGCCTGCGGTTGCATCACATTTCTCTTCGATCTAGCAAGATTCACCCGTTCGGGCGAATTGGTATCTACCGCACAGCTTAGCTACATCGGACCGAATGGAACGTTCTGTACAGAGCCTGCTAGCGGCTGCCTTGGTTCAAAGCTACTAAACCACTAGTTATTGCACCTGGATAGCCACCAAATCAGATAGCGCGAGCGGGATGCACTGCCAATTCAGCTTAGCCGCTCCGACAGACGAGATCGAGTGGGCAAGCGTGTATGGAGCCGACCCCGGCTTGGTCGGCACGGATTGCCTCTATGTGACAGGCCATGGGGTCAAGGGCGCGATAATGTCGTGTGCCATGCATTCGGGTCGTGACGCTACTTCTCTCCTCCGACCTCTATCTGTCCCTTATTCGCACGGCAACCAGCGCAATACCGGGAACGCAGGCCAATTCACGTGGCGTCCACGGATGATACGCAGGAAGCGATGCATTAGACTTACCGATCCTGTCGCAGCAGTTCGCGCGTCGTTTTGAGGTTTCCTTCTATCTAATTTAGTTCGATTCTCCACGCTCGCATAACGCTGTCGCGCAATGCGCGAACGCGAATATCAAGGTTAGATTGGAGGCGCTTGCGCGACGCGGTGTTTCAGCACCGCTCGCGCACTGAGCCCTCCTGGGGAACGGATGCCACCAAGGTCCTATCACGCTTGAAGATGAGACCCCCAAGCCGCGTGCGCTGACGGCTCTCCGCTTTAGACGTGAGCTTCGAATCACACATGAATTTTCAGCGCGAGCTTCTCACGCACCTCATCCGGACTCATCACCCGTACCCCGATCCTGTCGAGAATCTCGACCGCACGCTGCACAAGCTCAGCGTTGGTAGCCAGCCGTCCGCGTGAGAGGTATAAATTGTCCTCCAATCCAACTCGCACGTTCGCGCCTACTAGGGGCGCCAACGCTACGTAGGGAAGCTGCATCCGTCCAATTGAAAAGGCCGAGTAAATGGCGCGCGGTGGAAGTTGGTGAACTAGCGCCATCAACGTCGTGGGGTCGTCCGGCGCCCCGTAAGCAATGCCCATGCATAGCTGGATCAGCATTGGAGCTTCAATCAGTCCCTCCTCGACCAGATGGTGCACCATCATCAATTGACCGGTATCGAACACCTCAAGCTCGGGGCGTACGCCCAGCTCCTGCACGCGCGCAGCCATTGCATGCAAGGTAGCTGAGGTGTTGACCAGAATGTACTCGCTGCGGGCGCCCAAGTTCATCGTACCGCAATCCAGTGTGCAAATTTCAGGCCGCAGCTCTTCCACGTGCACCAGTCGATCGAGCGCGCCCGCCATGTCGGTCCTCACGGGGTCCGGCGGCAACGGAGAGGCCCGACCACCCAACACGAGGTCGGCGCCCATCCCCGCGGTCAGATTGATCACCGGATTTACATCTGACCTCCGAATGCGCTCCACCACTGCGCGATACAGTACGCGATCTCGCGAGCCACGCCGGGTTTTAAGATCACGGACGTGGATGTGTACCACCGCCGCTCCCGCCCGCGCCGCCTCGATTGCGGAATTCGCGATCTGCTCCGGAGTTACCGGCACGTGTGGGCTTCGCTCTACATTCGATCCACTCCCCGTGATCGCACAAGTGATGAAAACCTCGAAAATCATTTGCATATTCTCCTGTTGCTGTTCGCTCTATCCTAGCCGAGCTAAGCCAAACCGCTGACGCGCCGGCCTTAGAGTCCCAGCGCAATATCCTCAGTGGATCCGGTAGCGCCACTCGAGAGGTCTCCATGCCGGCTGTAAACGTTTTGGCTACCTCGGTGTTGCAGCAATCGGCGTGCCACTCGCGATCGCGCCGAGGGCGCGACGCTCCGACTTTGGAAATATTCGTGGGCTTCAATGCCGGAGGGGGAAAGTTGTGCGTTTAGAACCACCGCACAACGAGCTGCCGGGTCGCCACGAGGGCCACCCAGTTCCTGGCTGGCCAGCGGCCCACTATGAAGACGTCAGTTGTGCGCTATACCGCAGTCGATTGGGCGCGCCCAAGCCAGGCGGCTGGGGTTAAGCTTGTGTCGAATGAAGCGACCTTGGAATGATGTAGGATTGTGCAGAGCCCCTCGTCGACCTATCTCGCCAAGCGTGGTAGACTATTCTCCGAGTCTACTCCGCCGATGGGAACCGCGGGACAGTTCGTGTACGCAAGTAAGCACCACCGCATTTTGCTGCAGCCCGCGCTGATGACGTATTCAACGAGGGATCGAATGTTGTGGCACGGCCCAATTGACAGTCGTCTCGATAGTCGATCTTGTGTAGTACTCCGATCGGATTCATTTGGTGACCGGATCATAGCGCGATTGCCGCTTTGCTGAAGATGGCGAAAGCACAGAAGGCGCTGGACGGGTCGGATCAGGCGTCTTGGCGATACTCCGACAGGCGATACCTGATAACGAAGGAGAAGGTCAAAGTCGCTCACCGCCAGCGCTTTTCCTGAGTGTCGTAAGCGCCAGCAAGCGGATCGCTCACCGCCATCAGTTCGCGTTTGAGCACTTTGTTGCTTGTCGCGGTTCTAGGAAGCGCCGCAGCGAAAGCAATGTAACGAGGTACCTTGAACGCGGCAAGGTGTGCACGAGCATGCTCAAGGATGCGCTGCACGGTCGGAAAATCTGGCACTCCCCCTTCAATCAGTTCGACATAGATCTTTACTTCCTCGCCGCGCTTCATATCTGGAACCGGCACGGCGGCCACATCCGCGATCCCGGGAACGCCGCGCATGACTGCTTCCACCTCGCTTGCAGCAATGTTCTCGCTAGATCGGCGAATCATGTCTTTGGTTCGCCCAACCAACCAATAGAATCCGAGATTGTCTCGGTGCATCAGATCACCGGTCTTGAACCATTCGCCTTCAAACAAGGCGGCATTTACTTCCGGCTTATTCCAATAACCTTGAAAGATCCCGCGGCCCCTTACCCACAGCTCACCGACAGCGCCAACAGGAGCGGGGTTCCCATCTTCGTTCATAAGCTGCAGCTCTCGAAAAGGCGCGCGAATCCCTACTGAGCCCGATTCGGCCAGCTCGTCGAGCTCATTCGTCATTCGTGTTCCAAAACCGATCTCAGTCATGCCATAAGCGTCCTGGGTGCGCACGTGAAAACGCTTCCGGAATTGGCGCACCGTATCGGGACTCCAGCCCCAATTTAGGGTCTGTTTCAAACATGTCGCGCCGTCTTGTTCCGCGGCCTCGGCCTGACGCGCTACCAACTGGGGAAACTGGCACCATTCAATGCGATGCTGCTTTACCCAATCGATGAAGCGGGTCGAGCTAAGTTGCGGGGCAAGATAGAGCGTGCCGCCCTGTCGATATGACTTAAGAAGATGCCCAGGCGGATCGACATAGAAAAACGGCTGCGCAGAGAGGTATCTCCGGTACGGCTGCTCCCAACAAACTCCCTGATATGAGCTCACGCCCCAGTAGTCGTGCGTCAACATGCAGCCCTTTGGAAACCCCGTTGTCCCTGAGGTATATTGAATGTTCAACAAATCGGTGGGCCGGATATCCTCCTTCACAAGAGTATCGTCGACGCCCTTCAGCAATTCGTCGAGGCCAGTCGCCTTCCGGTCTGAACGCTGCCCGACGACAATTACTCGGTCCGTAGCGAGATCCTGAGGCCAAGGGTCCATCTCCGAGAACACTGACCATGCGGACTCATCGACAACGGCGAACTTGGCCTGCGTATCTTTGAGAATGTACTCGATTTCTCTGTGGGTGTACCGCATGTTGACCGGCACCATGACCGAGCCGAGCTTCGCAATCGCGAACCAAACGATTGGAAATTCGATACGGTTGGGCAGCATGACCGCAATCCGGTCGCCCTTGCGTACGCCGAATGCACGTAGCGCATGTGCATATTTGTTGGAGCAACGGTCCATCTCAAAATAGGTTGCACGCTCCCCGCGATCGAACACGTCAATTGCGACCGTTGAACCGTGCGTTTCTGCGCGCTTTGACACTAGCTGCCCAATCGTGATGGTCTCATATGCGGACTCCAGCGCCTCGATCTCGCGCAGTGCATTTGCTACACGCTCGTGGAGCGAAGTTTGTATGACGTTTGTATAGGTCATCATTGGACTCCTTGGGACCAGAGAAGGCTACTTCGCCGATGGTGCGAGCTTCCATTTGACGGTGCGACGATGTCTCTGATCATCGGAGCACCGTGTCGGCGCCCGAAGTTCATAGACCTGTCCGGGCGGCTCAGCACGCGCGCGGAGGGCCGCTGTTGATCACGCATGCCGTGATCACCGCGCCTCAAACATGGCAGCGCGGCGCTTCCCACCAGCGTGTATCCTGCGGGCCGAGATGGCGGAACGTTGCAGTGCACACCTTGCAACTCAGTCGGACCGATCAAGACGTCCCGCCCGGACCTTGCGCGGTTCGCGGAATTCCTCGCGTGCATGAACCAGGCATGCGATGTGCAATGGAAGAGTTACGACCGCCATTTTTTTGCCTTATCCAATAGGACCGAGCTGCTACACAGCCCATCCGACGAGTTGTTAGTTAGCTGGTGGTGCATCACTAGGATACTACCAACTCTGGTCAGCCAGTTTGGGTATTTGCATTGAGGTTGTCAGACCCAGCCTTTTGACCGGATAATGCGGGTGTCGCGCGCATGATCCGGCGTTCCTAGCGACTCTCGTCGACCAAACCATTCGTGAGCGCGAGCTACTTGCAATAGGGTGATCCTGCTTTCGAGGGCGCGTTATAGCCAAGTTCGACTCGAGCCGCACACAGGCTTGGAGGAACAGGACCGGCTATCAAATGTATTTGGGAACTCTCACAGAATTAGGTGCAAGCCGGAATCGATGCGAACACATTCGCCGGTCATGTGGCCCGATGCCGGACTTGCGAGGAAACAGACGAGCTCCGCGATGTCATCAGCGCTCGAGAGCAACTTGAGCGGCACACGCGCCACCACAGTCTCGCGCAAATGCTGGGCTTTCGCCTCACCAAGCAACTTGGCGAACCAGGTCGTATCAATATAGCCGGGGCAAACCGTATTGACGCGAATTGATGGCGCGAGCGTACGCGCGAGCGACAGCGTCATGGAATTCAGCGCGCCCTTGCTCGCTGAGTACGCGACAGATGAGCCATCGCCGCTGATACCGGCCACCGAGGAGACGTTCACGACCGAGGCCGGCCGGCCGCTTAGGTTGGCTCCAATATCGAGTAGCGAGCGTGCCGCGCGGATCATTAAGTAAGTCCCGATGGTGTTCACGGAGTAGATGCGTTGAAAGTCCTCCGCGGAGAGCCCGTCGAGGTCGTCGCGCGATACATATTTTGTGATCCCAGCATTGTTTACGAGCACGTCGAGCCGTCCCCAACGCGAGGCCGAAGCAACGATCTTCCTGCAATCGTTATCACGCGAGACATCGCCCTGCACCAGAACGACCTCAGCAGCGCCCGCCTCCCGGCAGGCTTCACTCGTAGCCTCAGCTTCCTTCTGGCTGGTAGAATAGTTGATCACGATGCGGGCCCGCTTTTTGGCTAAGAGACGCGCGCACGCGGCACCGAGCCCCGAGGCCGCCCCTGTCACAATCGCGCAGATTTTATCCTCTTCCATCGTTCCCTCTTCCAAGCATCAAACGGCACGTTACTGGCGGCAACATCGCGCCCCAGAACGCGCGCAAACTCGTGATACCTAGCTGCGCATCACCAGGCCCTGATCCCTTTCGTCTAACGCGTGGTCCCTGGCCACAGCAGCTCCCATCTTCCACCGAGCTTTGAAAGTCATGAGGTCATCGCAAGCCCCGGACATGTTGGCGATGCTTTCATCGACCCAAAGTCACTATGCAGCTCCTTGACGCGCGCGAGCCACTCATGGCTCTCATCATATTTCCGATTGCATTTGTGCAGTGGAGTTTGCGCCTCTTGTCACCAGTTCATGTCCGAGTGCCGAAGCGGCGCTTCTTGCCCGATATCACGCCTGACCCAACGGCCGTGATTGGTCGGGGCACACGTTTGGACGCATCCAATGCCGCTCCTGGGCACACCGCCCCGATCGCGGTTGCGGGCTATTCCGGGATCCCTCGCAACATTCTTTGTTGGTATGTCCGTCCTCCACCGGTAAAAAGATCATTCAGCTTCTTCTCTCGGTCCTGAATTTCCGAGCGCATCTCCTTCAGCGCACAGTTTGAACTGGCGCCATTCGCATCGTGATCTCGTTGGCAGGCGGCTGCGAACGCGTTGGGTGCGCGAGTAATCGACCCAGCAACTTGCGTGCCAAACGCAGCATCTACCGCGCGGCCTGTCCGATCAGAGGAATACGGGTAACGCCGCGATTTTTCGCGCCCACCTATGCGTCCGATATCCGACACACAACTAACCAGACGAGGACCGGCAAGAGAATATGAAGCTCGATGTTGCCGCCCGTCGTTTCGACTGCCGAGCTTTCCCGACCCCGCGCCAGGCTCAGCAGACGGGACGGCGGTACTCGGCTGGATACCCCCTCATCGGCGTCAGTCTCTCGCGATCGCCTGGCCGCACACCTTCAGCGGATTCCGTTGACATCTGCGGGACGAGATCTCCCCTGACCGCGCGTTGCGCCACAAAATATTCTCGGTCCGTGTCTTCAGTCCTACATCAGACGGAGCCGCTCGGGCGTGCTGCGCCTGAGATGGGGTGATGTATCGACGGGTTGGCGAAAGCTGTCAGAACCTCTCAACGTGAGTAATACGCCATGAACAAATCAGAACCGCTCGCTGGCCCGAGGAGATCGAGGGCCACCGTCATTGGAGCGGTCGTTGTCGTGAGATGGCCCGTCACGTCCGGATAGCTTCGATCAGCAAAAGCCTGTGTCGTTGAGCATAAGGCCGAATCCGTGATACGAATTTAGCAGGCCCTCGGGATGCCGATCCAAGATACGGCCCGGCCTAGAGCTGATATGCGCCGCCGCCTGAGGGCCTAGAATTGCGATCTACGTCTCCTGGCGAGCACTTCGTTTGAGAGAAAATCAGATCATACTTCCTTTTCGGAGGGCGGCCTTGGGTGTGATGGGTCGTTTGGTGTCGCCGCCCGGGAGCGAATGGCGCCTCTGATCATAGGCCGACTTGACCATCGATTGCGCGGAACAAACGGATGTTTGTGGCGGCGTGCTTTGGATGGTGCGGACGGGTACTCCCTGGCGTGACTTTCCGGAAACGGTCGCAGACTTGAGAGAGCGTATTCCAGCCCTTCGATCGACGGAGCATCACGCATGGTTGCGTGGCGGATCTTCGGGGCGATGTCCGATGAAGACTTGGAATATCTGACCGTCGATCCCATCATCCTTCGGCCGCATTAACACCGAGCGCCAATCTGGCCTACAACGCCGATCCTTTGCGCCAATACATCGCGGCCAAACGTTGCTTGCTGCCAGCTCCAACGCTCCAACCCCGTCACGCGGCCTCAAATTCCCGCTCGACAGGCTTCTCTACGCCCGTCCGCATCGGGTGGAGTGCTGCTTCAGCAAGGTCGTTAGTTGGCCGCGTCGCGACCCGCTTCGCCGCCCGCAATTAGCAAGCCGTCGTTACTTTCGCTGGCAGAATGCGGTGAGTGTCTACGCCTCCTGATGTTCATGCTGCGGTGGGAAGCATTACCGCCGCTACGACGATCCCGCGGTTTGAACAGCGCTCGCTTCCGTTCCGTCAAGACCCGATCCTCCAGAAAGGGAGACGATGCGGATGCTTACCATTCTGAATTCTGAATTGGCGGGATGACTCCTTTGATCCGACTGCGCGTCAGTTCCTTGCGCAAGCTTTGCAAATGGTCGGTCCAGTTTCTAAATAAGCATCGCCAAGCGGCTATGCTTCACCGCGTCGCCAGCCAGGTCTTAAGCCTACGCTTTTAAAAGTCTATCCTTGCACTCTCAGAAAGAGCCGCTCTGTGCGACACCGCAAGTGGCGAATTAAAGGAGTTCAGGCATCTAACCGATCGGTTCGAGAGTCTTGGTGAGACAGGTAAGTGAAGCCTCCATGCCTGCGCAATGGGTGATCGTCACCAAAGCCCGAGCGCCAGCGCGAGAATTGGGGATGCGTATTGCAAGCCGGTCAACTACCAGGGTTTGCTACTTGATCATGGTTGAACATCCGGCACAATCTGTTCCCGTTAAAGGTTTAGCTCATCGCCCGTGGTTCTGCTTCTGCGGTCCGTTAAGCCTCAACTCACCGACAATTGCAGAAGCGACGGTGGACGCAACCTCGAGTTCAAAAGCTCGACGGTAACATTTGAAGATATTAGCAGAGAACGGCAGGCCAACTTCGGAGAAGTATAACGTGAATGCACTTTCCGCCAAAAGTAGGCTCCCTAATGCTATTGCATCCCGGCTCCGCCTACCCCTCATCGTCGCGCCTATGTTCAATGTGTCTGGAGTAGATCTTGTGACCGCTGCCTGCCGGTCGGGGGCTATTGGCGCGTTTCCGACGGCCAACGCCCGATCGGTTGAGGAGCTCGACCGCTGGCTAATCCGCATTGAGCATGAGCTCGTTAACGTCGAGCAATCCACCGCCCCGTATTGCCCGAATCTCATCGTCCGGCAGCAACGGTTCAAGGATGATCTTGCCTGTCTCCTGTGCCATAAGGTGGAGATTGTGATCACCAGCGTTGGATCGCCGCGCGCGGCGATCCAACCACTGCACGACATCGGTTGCCTTGTGTTCGCTGATATCGCCTCGCTGCGCCATGCGGAAAAAGCCATCGAAGCCGGTGCGGACGGGTTGATTCTGCTTACCGCTGGAGCTGGAGGTCATACCGGGTGGGCCAATCCGTTTGCTTTCGTGCGCGCGGTTCGCGCCATGTTTGATGGTCCAATCGTACTTGCTGGCGGTATCTCGGACGGCGTTTCGCTCGCGGCGGCTCGTCTGCTCGGATGCGACCTCGCCTATATGGGTACCAGCTTTATTGCCACACGGGAGAGCATGGCGAGCGACGCCTATCGGCAAATGTTGATCGACAGCACCCTTGACGACGTAATGCTGACCAGGGCCTTCTCGGAACTTGATGCTAACATGCTGCGGCCTTCGATTGTAGCAGCCGGTCTCGACCCGTCGAAACTGGATGAGTCGGTGACGGGGACGAGTGCGAAGCCCAAATACGAGGTTAACAATTCAAGCCAAGCAAAGAGACGCTGGACCGAAGTCTGGAGTGCTGGTCATTCCGTTTCAGGTGTGCACTCGATTACGAATGCCGCCGATCTAGTGAATTTGGTCGCCCAACAATATGAAGCGGCCCGATGATCGGAGCCTACTAGGGCTCACATGAATCCCAATCCGCGGAGGCCCGTTCCGCGAACCGGAATGAATGTTTTTTTGATGGTCAGGAAAGTTGTCCGCTAAGAACACTCTTGAAGCTCGGTTGCTGTGGCGAGCCGAGCATTGGGCGATCAGGATAATGGGCGGCAGAAGCCTTAACTTGGAAGTGTGGCTCAGCGTTAAGCATAACGTTGGCTTGCCACAGTGTTTTCCTCCGAACGAAAGGAGGCGATCCTCTGATGTTAGTGACGCAGGTTAGACGAACTCGATCATCATGATGCTTCCACAATTTTCGAAGCGTATACAAGATTATCCTTCATTCCGACTGTGGATCGACACAGTCGTCCTCACGGAGCTCGAAAAGCCAGTCGAGCATTCTTGCTCTATACAGTTTGACGCATTTAAAAGTGGCCCGTCTGGTGTGACACAGCCAAGGCCCAACCATTGCAGCCAACCTAGCACAACTGGCGACATTCGTCGTGTACGTGCGTGCAGTAAGCACGCCTCCCGTATTCGTGGCGACCCAGCGGCTAATTGGTAAGCCCCTTGGCCTCATTGGCGCGCTTGTTGGAACATCGATCGTCGATCCGATTTGACCTTGCCCCCACATGTGGAACGGCCCGCGTGGCAAGAGCTTTTTCAGTTGATTTCACACATTGGGGCGGTGCGGTCATATGTCCGGCCTTTGCGCGCGGCACAATATGGCCGCTGGCCTCGATGAGATCCGCGGAACGAGGAGCTAAATCAAGTTTACGCGTTTGAGCGCATTGGGGGCAGTAGCTTCACTCGTTTCGGGATGTCGTCCCATGGGTTCATCGGCTGTTGTTGCACCTTGCCTCTGCCGGCCTGCGCCGGTCAGATCGCTTTGGCGGTCACTGCGTCCATCAGACGGCGGCCGCGGCAGTCAGCGGGTCGGGACGTCGGTACGTCCCGCCCTTGTTCAGAAGCGCCCAGATGATCCGCGCCGTCTTGTTGGCCTGCGCGACCGCGGCAACCTTGAAGGGCCGTGTGGCGAGAAGCGCCTTCAGCCACGGCCGCGCCCGAGCGTCGTTTCGGACAACCCGCAAGACGGCCGTCGCCCCGACAACGAGCAGAGAGCGGAGTTCCGGATTTCCCATCTTCGATATTCGTCC
>NZ_JACCHP010000017.1 GCF_016031625.1 Bradyrhizobium agreste
CCGTGCATGAAAGATCAGGGTACCGGGCCGCGTGCCCGACCGGATACAAGGTGATGCGGTCCTGCCGCATTGTCGTTCACGGCCCAGGCCTCGCATCACGTCCCGCCTGCCAGCGCCGATGCGCATGTTGCGAACGCTCCATTGTGGCGCCGAGCTCGTCGCGGTCAAGGCCGCTAACGCGCCGCCTCCGGCGGTGGCCTGCGGCCAGCCTTGACCGTGCCTCGCCTCGGCGCCCAAGACCGCCGCCAACAAACAATGCTCTCTTGACAACTCACCCCCCATACAAGGATGAGGCTAACTGGCAGCTGGGCCTCGGCACAAGAGAAGAGTCTTCGTTGACCAGGAAACGTCTCGGCGGTCAATCGAAGCCCCACACTCAGTCCTCATCCTGAGGGCCCGCCGGAGGCGGGCGTCTCGAAGGATGCGCCGCGAGTGCAAATCTGAATCCACAGCGGCGCGGCTGCTGTTACTGCCCGCCCGCCGCCTGCAGATAGGCAATCACCTTCGCCGCTTCCTCCGCCGAGATGCCGCCATAGGGCTGCATCTTGTGGCCGGACACGACCTCGTCCGGCTTGACCATGAAGCGGGTGAGCTTGTCCTGGTCCCAGTTGAAGCCGGCGTCCTTCATCGACGAGGAGTAATTGTACTCCGGCAGCGAGCCGGCCTTGCGTCCGAGGATCTTGTTGAGGTTGGGGCCGAGGCGATTGTCGCCCTCCTTCATGGAGTGGCAGGTGCGGCAGGCATTGTTGAAGGCCTGCTGGCCCGTGTCGTCAGGCGCAGGTTGCTGCGCGAGCGAGGTGGGCGCGGACAGGAGCAGCGTCAGTGCTCCGGCGCCTGCGAGGGCGTGGCGCCATGGGCTTGGCGAGGAGAGCCTTCGTGGTCGCATTTGCGCCTCCATCGGGGACCTGCGCCGCAGCAGGCGCAGCGGGATGTCGAGGGCAAACGAAAACGGCCCCGGCGGGTTCCGGGGCCGTTCGCATCACGTTGTCCTGTCGCTTCAGCGCGTCGCGGCGCCGAGGTCGGCACGGCGCTCGGTCATCGGCAGCACGATCACCTTGGTGCCGACGTTGACGCGGGAATAGAGGTCGGTGACGTCCTCGTTGGTCATGCGGATGCAGCCGGAGGAGACGCGCTTGCCGATGGTTTCGGGGGCGTTGGTGCCGTGGATGCGGTAGATGGTGCCGCCGAGATACATCGCACGGGCCCCCAACGGATTGCCCGGTCCGCCGGCCATGTGGCGCGGCAGATAGGGCTGGCGGGCGATCATCTCCGCCGGCGGAGTCCAGGCCGGCCACTCGGCCTTGCGGCTCACCGACTGGACACCGGACCAGGTGAAGCCGTCGCGGCCGACGCCGATGCCGTAGCGCAATGCCTGGCCATTGCCGAGCACGTAATAGAGATAGGTGTTGGGCGTATCGATGATGATCGTGCCCGGCGCTTCGCGCGTCGCGTAAGAGACGGTCTGGCGGCGGAAACGGGCCGGCAGCTCGACCGCGTCCTGATCCTCGGACGGCTCGGTCTGGTAGGTCGGCGCCTGGTAGGGCTGATACGGCTGATAGGGCTGCAGCGGCTGCGGCGCGGTCATCGGCGGCAGCGGCTGGAAGAACGGAAAGATCTGCACCGGCGCGGCGTTGGCCGCACTAGCGAACGCGATTGCGGAGACCGCGACCGCACTGAGCGCAACCGCGCGCGAAAACGTCCTGAACGTGTCCGGATTGAACATGTGATCGCCCCTGTTTGCTCGGCGTTTTGCTCACCGCGGCACCATTGCGGTGCTCCGTTGCCTAAAGTCCTAACGGCAAAACGTTTCGGGACATTTGCGCGGAAAACCGAAAACGGTTTCACGGCGGCAAGAATTGTTTCATGACAGTTTCGTGGCTCCGGCGGCCCGTTAACGAACAAAACAGCACGCCGACACTTCTGTGACGTCACACGCCTGAAATATCCTTCGTTGATGGTCGATGCCTGAGAATCATCAAACTCTCGGGATTTTCCCATGCGGGTATTAATCGCGACTGACGCCTGGCATCCGCAGGTCAACGGTGTGGTCCGCACCCTGACCTCGCTGGCGAATGCGGCCAAGGCCCTCGACGTCGAGATCGACTTCCTCACCCCCGAGGGCTTCCCGTCCTGGCCGCTGCCGACCTATCCGGGCCTGCGCTTTGCGCTGCCGAGCGGGAAGGAGATCGCACGGCGGATCGAGAAGTCCGCGCCGGAGGCGCTGCATATCGCCACCGAGGGCCCGATCGGCTGGGCGGCGCGCGCCTATTGCCGCCGCAACCGGCTCGCCTTCACCACCTCCTATACGACGCGCTTTCCGGAATATGTCTCGGTGCGGACCGGCATTCCCGCGAGCGTCGGTTATGCCGTGCTGCGCCACTTCCACGATGCCGCCGCCATGACCATGGTGGCGACGCCCTCGCTGCGGCAGGAGCTGTCCGAGCGCGGCTTCAAGCGGCTCGGCTTCTGGACACGCGGCGTCGACACCGCGCTGTTCCATCCCGACGCTCCGGCAGAGCTCGACCTGCCACGCCCGATCTTCATGACGATGGGGCGCGTGGCGGTGGAGAAGAATCTCGAAGCGTTCCTCTCGCTCGACCTGCCCGGCACCAAGGTCGTCGTCGGCGACGGCCCGCAGAAGGCGGCGCTCGAGAAAAAATATCCCGATGCCGTCTTCCTCGGCGAGAAGAAGGGGGCGGATCTCACCGCGCATCTCGCCGCCGCCGACGTCTTCGTGTTTCCGAGCCTGACCGACACGTTCGGTGTGGTGCAGCTCGAGGCGCTCGCCTGCGGCACACCGGTTGCGGCGTTTCCGGTCACGGGACCGAAGGACGTCATTGCCGATCACCCGATCGGCGCGATCGATCACGATCTGCGCACCGCGTGCCTGCGCGCACTCACGATGTCGCGCGAGACCTGCCGCAATTTCGCGCTGGAGCGCTCCTGGGAGAACAGCGCGCGCCAGTTCGTCGGCAACCTGACCTCACTGCAACCCAGCCGCGTCCTCCGCGCCTCGCCTCGCATGGCGCGGCGGCCGGTGCGCGGCTGACCTTTCATTTGACCCACAGCGAGAACCTCATCGATGGCTAAGATCATGAACCTTGACGGCACCCAGCAGCTCGACCTCACCCGCGGCACGGTCGAGCAGGCCTATGACCGCTGGGCGCCGGTCTACGATCTCGTGTTCGGCGGCGTGTTTGCGAAAGGCCGGCAAGCCGCGATCGCAGCGACCAACAAGATCGGGGGGCGCGTGCTCGAGGTCGGCGTCGGCACCGGCATCTCGCTGCCGCTCTACGCGCCGAACCTGCGCATCTTCGGCACCGATATTTCGGAAGCGATGCTGGACAAGGCGCGCCGGCGCGTGAAGGAGCTGAAGCTGAAGAACGTCGAGGGGCTCGCGGTGATGGACGCCGAGAAGCTCGAATTCCCCGATAATTCCTTCGACGTCGTGATGGCGCAATACGTCGTCACCGCCGTGCCCAACCCGGAGAAGGCGCTCGACGAATTCGCCCGCGTGCTGCGGCCGGGCGGCGAATTGATCATCCTCACCCGCGTCAGTGCCGACACCGGCATGCGCCGCTTCATCGAGCAGAAGCTGCAGCCGGTGGTGCGTCCGCTCGGCTTCCGCACCGCCGAGTTCGCCTGGTCGCGTTACGCCAAGTGGCTCTCCGGCGCGCATGGCATCGAGCTCGCCGAGCGCCGCTTGATTCCGCCGCTGGGACACTTCTCGCTGGTGCGCTTCCGCAAGGTCGACGTCGCCAAGGCGGCGTGACTGTCGCTCCTCATGGTGAGGAGGCGCGCAAGCGCCGTCTCGAACCATGAAGGCCCGGCTGATGCAGCTCGGCCTTCATCCTTCGAGACGCGCGTTCCGCGCTCCTCAGGATGAGGAGAGAGAGTAAACCGTGCGTCATCGCGCCGCTGCACATCGTCACATGACAAAATGATGATGTCACACAGCCTACATCGAATCTCTGTAAATCCTGAACCCGAAAGCATTTTGGGGAAGAGCATGATCAAGAACTATCTCGAGCAGCTGCGCATCCAGCGCTGGGACGACCATCGCTACTATCACCACAGCCGCATCAATCAGAGCCTGCACTTCGTCAGCGCGCTGAGCTTCCTCTTCGCCTATGTCTGGCTGTTCATCGATCCCGTCGTCTCCGCGCTGGTCGGCTGGCTGGTGTCGATGACCTCGCGCCAGGCCGGCCACTTCTTCTTCGAGCCGCACACCTACGACCACATCAACCAGGCGACGCACGAGTACAAGGAAGAGATCAAGGTCGGCTACAATTTGCAGCGCAAGGTGGTGCTGATGGCGATCTGGGCGCTGTCGCCGCTGGTGCTGGTCGTCGATCCCACCCTGTTCGGGCTGTTCACGCCATGGCAGAGCGCGACCGACTTCATGCGGCAGGTGGCGAAGATCTGGCTCGTGGTCGGCGGCGGCGGCCTGTTGTTCCGCACCGTGCACCTGTTCTTCATCCGCGACGTCGAGACCGGCCTCGTCTGGATGACCAAGATCCTGACCGACCCGTTCCACGATCTGATGCTCTACCACAAGGCCCCGCTCGCTTTGATGCGCGGCGAGCTGATGGATCCCGGCCTGCACCTCAATCCCGAGCACACGCTGGGCTTCATCGACGAACCCGTGCTCGAAGAGCAGCACGCCTGACGCGTGCTGGTCTCACCAGGCACTTCGATGTCTGATGGCTTCGTCATGCCCGGGCTCGTCCCGGGCATCCACGTCTTGGGGACTTTGATGTACGCTGTCATTCCGGGATGGTCCGAAGGACCAGACCCGGAATCTCGAGATTCCGGGTTCGGTCCTACGGACCGCTCCGGAATGACGGGGACGATGAGGAGAGAACCGGCCTCAGCGCCCGAAGCGCTTGGCCAGCATCTCTTTCAGGATCTGCCGCTTGATCTGCTTGTTGGTGAGCACGCCGTCGTGCCACCAGAAACCGTCGGCCTTCATCTTCTGCGCGGCGCGGACGAAGCGGTCGGCGACTTCGGTGAAGTCGGCATCGGTGTAGTTGAGGCTGAAGATCAGCCGGCCGGTGCCTACCCAGCTCAGCGCCAGGCCTTCGGCGCGCAGGTAATATTGCAGCATCCAATTGTAGCGGGACGGCGTGGTGTATTTCACCGTCCAGATCGAGGAGAAGTTGGCGAACCGGACCGGCAGGTCGGCGCTCTCCATCATCTCGTTGAGCTTCTGAACGCGACCATTCCAGGTCGCCTCGAGGCCCTCATAAACCGCGCGAAAATTCGGGCTGGCGAGGCGGCTCAGGAACTCGTCCATCGCCGTCATGACGTAGGGATGCGAATTGAAGGTGCCGCGGGCGAAGCAGATGTCGGCGGGACGGTCTTCACGGAAGCGGCGCATCAACTCGCGCTTGCCGCAGACCACGCCGACCGGGAGACCGCCGGCGAGGCTCTTGCCGTAGGTCACCATGTCGGCCTTGACGCCGAAATATTCCTGGGCACCGCCGGCGGCGAGGCGGAAGCCGACGAAGACCTCGTCGAAGATCAGGACGATGCCGCGCTGGTCGCAGACCGCGCGCAGTTTCTTGAGCCATTCGGTGTAGGCCGCCCGATCGAAATTGCCGCCGCGCGAGGAATCGACCAGCGAGGAATCGCCGGGCGCGTTGGCGTTGGGATGCAGCCCCTGCAACGGGTTGACCAGCACGCAGGCGATATCCTTGCGCGTGCGCAGGACATGCAGCGTCTTCTCCGACATTTCGGCGAGGGTGTAGGTCTCGTGCGCAGGAATGGGATTGCCGACGCCGGGCTGCACGTCGCCCCACCAGCCGTGATAGGCGCCGGCGAAACGGACGAGATGGGTGCGCTTGGTGTGGTAGCGCGCCAGCCGCACCGCCTGCATCACGGCCTCGGTGCCGGACATGTGGAACGAGACCTCGTCGAGGCCGGAGATCTGGCAGAGCCGCTGCACATTCTCGAGGATGACGGGATGATAGGGGCCGAGCACGGGACCGAGCGCATGCGCGCGCTTCTCGGCGCCCTCGATGCACTCCTTGTAGAAGTCGTTGCCGAAGATGTTGACGCCGTAGGAGCCCGTGAGATCGTAGGAGGTGTTGCCATCGACATCGGTGACGGTGACGCCGCGCGAGGATTCCATGAAGGTCGAGGTGCCCAGATGCTCGCGGACGAGACGCGAGAACTGGAACGGCACGCGGTAGCTTTCGGTGAAGTTGAGATCGGAGATCTTCTCGGCGGCCTCCTTCGTCATCGCGCGGCCCTTGGGGTAGCGCTCGGCATAGAGCCTGGCGAGGCGGAAGAAGGCGTCCTTGCGTTGCGCTGCGATGCTCGCCGGCGCGCCGTCGCAGGCGAAGTACTGATCGCCCTCGAACTCGTAGAACGGCAGCAGCCGCGCCACCCGGCGCGACATCTTGGAGTGCCCGGCGAGCGAGCGGTGCTTGGCGCGGGACAGCTCGACCCGCGCCTTGATCTTCGGGAGGACGGCGGCAGCGGACGCTGCGGCGGCCACGGACATCGAGAGAATCGGGAGTGTCGTTTCCATGACAACAAGCGCTAAACCTGTGAGCTGACAGATTCATGACAGTCAAAGCCCTCATCGCCTCGTTCACCCAGCAGGAAGACCTCAACTTCCTGTTGACCAACCGCATCCCGCGCGCGGCCCTCACCCGCTTCATGGGCTGGTTCTCCAAGATCGAGAATCCCCTGGTGCGGGACTTCTCGATCGCGCTGTGGAAGCTGTTCTCCGACCTCGACCTGTCGGAGGCGCGCAAGACTCATTTCACGAGTCTGCACGACTGCTTCACCCGGGAGCTGAAGCCGGGCCTGCGGCCGTTCGATCCTGATGCTGCGGTGGTGGCGAGCCCGTCAGACGGCATCGTCGGCGCTCACGGCAAAATCGCGGACACCGAGCTGTTCCAGGTCAAGGGCGCGCCTTATTCGCTGCTCGATCTCGTCGGCGATTCCGCGCTGGTCGAGCAGCACCGCAACGGCTCCTTCGTCACACTGCGGCTGACCTCGAGCATGTATCACCGCTTCCATGCGCCTTATGACGCGCATATCGAGCGGGTCACGCTGATCCACGGCGACGTCTGGAACGTCAACCCGATCGCGCTCAAGCGCGTCGAGCGTCTGTTCTGCAAGAACGAGCGCGCGGTGATCCGCACGCATTTGTCGACCGGCGAAGCCGTGACGCTGGTCCCGGTGGCGGCGATCCTGGTCGCGAGCATCCGCCTGCACTTCCTCGACATGGTGCTGAACGCGCAGACGCGCGGCCCGGTCAATTTCCCCTGCGACGTCAACGTGACCAAAGGCGAGGAGCTCGGCTGGTTCGAGCATGGCTCCACCATCATCATCCTCGCGCCCGGCGATTTCAGCTTCTGCGACGGCATTGCCGAGGGCACGCGCATTCGCGCCGGTCAAGCGCTGCTCAGAAGAAAGTAGCCTTCAATCCGCCGTCCCCGCCGCCTATATCGTCGGCCGGGGACGATTCGATCGATACGGATGTGGTGATGGCGCGGGCGCCGGTCATGGCGGCGGGTGGTATTGTGCTGCGGCGGGGACCAGTGCCGCTGGTTGCAGTCGTGCGCCAGCGCAAGCGCAATGAATGGGTCCTGCCCAAGGGCAAGCTCGACGACGGCGAGACGCCGAAGGAAGCCGCGCACCGCGAAGTGCTGGAGGAGACCGGCCACGACGTCGCCGTGCACGAATTTCTGGGCACGCTCGTCTATCAGTCCGGCGGGCGCTCCAAGGTCGTGCATTTCTGGCGGATGGAGGCCGACGGCGGGCCGGTCCGCAAGCTGATGAACGATATCAAGGCGGTCGACTGGCTGGCGCTGGACGACGCGATCGCCCGTCTGTCGCGCGAATATGAGCGCGCGTTCCTGACTCAGATCGGACCGATCGCGCTCGCGGCCGCGGGACTGGCGCAATCGCCGCCGCAAGAGCCGATGCAATCGGCCGATGACATCGATGCAGCCTTGCAGACACTGACACCCGCCGAAGCAGCTTCCGTCGACGAGTTGCGGCACGGCCTGTTGCAGAAGGTGAAGGCCTGGCTGCGCGGCGAGGCGTGAGTTTGTCTTCACCTCGCCCCGCTTGCGGGGAGAGGTCGGATTGCATCGTAGATGCAATCCGGGTGAGGGGGACTCTCCGCGAGTCCCACTGTCACCATTTCTGCGGAAACAGCCCTTCACCCCAACCCTCTCCCCGTAAGAACGGGGCGAGGGAGCGCACCGAGCGCGCTCACTTGCGTCGCCACTTTACCGCCGCTCTTTCTCTTTCGGAGCGGGCGGGAGCCTGCGCGGCGCTGCGGGACGTTGCGCGGCGGGGAGGCGCGGCTGGAAGCCGCCGGGGCGCTGCATGCCTGGTTGTTGAGCCGCAGGCTGACCCGGTTGCAATCCTGTGCGCGGCAATGGCTGCTGCGGGCCCGCTTGCTGTGTGCCGCCCGGTTGCGGCGGCACGATTCCTCCGGGCTGAATCTGTCCACCACGCGGCGGCTGGGTCTGCGGTGCGCTGTTGGGCGCCGTGCCTTGTCCGGCGCGCGGTGCGCGTGGACGGCCGGCACCTTGCGGCTGGCCGGGCTGCGGTTGCAAGGTTTGCTGCCCGGCTCGCGGCGTGCCCGGCTGCGCCGTGCCGCCTTGTTGTCCCTGCCGCTGCTGCGGCTGCGCGCCTTGTCCCTGCCGGCCCGGCGTGCCCGGCTGCTGCTGACCCGGACGGTTATCCTGGCGCGGCTGGCCGTTCGGCCGTTGCGGCAATTGGTTCGGAGCCGTCGTCGGCCGCAATTGTTGTTGCTGCGGCGGTTGTGCCGGCCGCGGAATGCGGCTGAGCGCAGTCGGATTGGCGCGACGGAAGTCGCGCTGCTCGATGACGATCTGCCGGCCCGCGGTCTGTGCCAGATGCACCTGGCTGACGAAGCCGCGGTCACGCGCGATCTGCTGCGCGGGAATTGTGATCGGCACGGCCGCAAAGCGCATGCCGCCGGCCGTGACCGCGCCCGGGCGGATCGCAAAGCCGCTCGCGGCTTGCGTCAGCGCGCCGAGCCGCGCGCCGCTGGAGCGGTCGTCGACATCGATGTGGCCGACCCGGCCGTCGGCGTCGGGATAGAGCTTGATGTTGACGTTGCTCGCCCTGCTCGCCGCCGCGCCTTCGGGCACGTCGACGACCCCGGTGGTGCCGCGGATGCCGAGCGTTGCCGTCGGCGTCGTGATCTTCATGTCGCCGGTCTTCGCCACCGCGGCCGCCACGAACGCGACCGTACCCTTGCCGACGTCGAAGATCGCCGAATTCTGCTTGCCGCCGTCGTCATAGACGTAATTGTCGATGGTGATCCTGGCGCTGGCCGAGAGCTTGAACGTGGTGGCGTCGTTGAAGGTGATGCCGAGCGAGGAGTTCGACGAGGTCTGCACGATGTCGTTGAGATAGATGTCGTCGCGCACGCTAGCGGATAGGAATTCTTGTCGCGGATCACGGTCGCGATCCCCGTCACGGTCGCGACGTTGCCGATCGGCTCGACGGCGGCGGGCTGTGCGTCCGCCGCCGGTGCCGGCGTGCCCGAAGGCGTCGGCGAAGGCGCGGGCGTTGGCTGGGCTTGCGGCTGCGCCTGTGCCAACTCGACGGCCTCGGAGCCGAATGCCATGTTGCTGCCGGCCAGCGGCAAGGCCGGCAGGGCGAGCGCGAATACAAGGCGGCGCCAGGCTACCAATGAAGTCACGAGGAGGTCCCGGTGAGAAGGCGAGGCGAGAGCTGGTGGAATTCAGCCGGGGGCGTGTGAATGGCGGATGAATAGGTGTCGCAGGGAGGCACGTGTGAAGCGACGTTCGCTCCGGAAGGGGCGTCGCCTTCTTGCTCGTCATTCCGGGGCGCGACGAAGTCGCGAACCCGGAATCTCGAAATTGTAGTGGGAGTCTGCGGCCCGAGATCCCGGGTTCGATGCTGCGCATCGCCCCGGGATGACGCGCTGCGCGCGTCAGCTCACGCGCTTCCAGGTCTGGCCGCCGCAGAACATGCCGCCGAAGGCGCAGCCCTGCACGCGCATCGCGTTCGGACCTTTCATCGAGATCGTGGAGTCGTAATTGCGGCCGGAGTTGGGATCACGAATGCGGCCGCTCCACTTCGATCCTTCGGGCTTCATGTTGATCAGGATGCGCTCATTGGTCTTCTCGGCATAGCCGCAGAGATTGGCGCCGCACTGCTCGACGCGGACATTGCCCTTGTTCTCTTCGGTGGCCCAGACGCCGATCGGCGAGTTCGCTGCGGCCACGGGCGCGGTGGCCACCGGAGCCGGCGCGGGAGCCGCGGCGACGGGAGCGGGGGCGGCAACCGGCGCAGGCGCAGCAACAGGAGCAGGCTGCGCGTTATCGAAGCCGACAGAGGGAGCGGCGGCAACGGTCGCGGCTGGGGCCGCGGGTGCGGTCGCGGCTTGCGCTGCCGGCGCGGCCGCCTGCGGCACGGGCTGCTGCTGCACCGGAGCCGGCGTGGGCTGCGCCGTCGTCGGCGCCGGAGCCGGCGTGGTGTCGTCGTCATCGTCCTTGGAGCCGCCAAGACCCTTGAGGTTGATGTTGTTCAGCTTGATCGGCTTGTCCGACAGACCGGGCGCGACGATGGTCACGCAATTGAGCGAAGCGCAGTTGCGCGGCGTCTCGATGCGGATGTGTTGGCCCTCGATCTGGAACGAGATCGAATTGCCGGCCTGCGCGGCGGCGGTCGACGCGAGGAAGAGGGCGGTGGCGGCGATGGAGAGCTTGCTCATGACAACCTCCGAAAATTGCGTGGTCCCGAGATGGACTGAAGTCGCTGGTGGATGAAGCGTGGTTCGACCCTATGCCGGGGCGGTGGGGCGTTCTGTGATGGGCGTCACAACGAGCGGACGCCTTCTGGGTGATGCAGCGCACATTCAGCCGCGCCTGCGCTGCGTAACGTAATCGCGACACCGAGGGAGACGCAGATGCAGCGACTTGCGCCCTGGCTTCCCACCTGTCTTGCCACTTGTCTTGGCACATCGATCGCGCTGCTGGCGATCGCGCCGACGGCGCAGGCCGGCTCCTACACGTTCTCGATCGGCGGCCACCGATTCCATGTCGAGGCGCCGCGCAATTGCCGATCCGCGTCCTGTATCACGGTGGCCTCCAAGCGCAGCCTCAGGACGACGGACGATGTCGGCACGGCGCCGGCCTCGCAGCCGGCGCCCGCGCCGGTGCTCCAGGTCTCGCAGCCGGCTTGTCCGGCGGCCGCGGTCAAACCGCCCCAAGCGGCTGTGGTGGTGCCGCCACCGGCGGCTCCCGTTCTTGCTGCGGCGACGTCGCAGCCCGTTGCACCGCCGCCAGCGCCGAGCTTGGAGATTCCGAGATTGGAGACGCTGAGCCCCGCTCCGCCGCGGGTTGATCTGGAGCGCACCGATCAGCCGAAGACCGCCGCGCTCGAAGCGCCGCGGATCGAGCCGAAGGTCATCGTCCCGAGCGCCGAGATCAATCACACCGCAACGTTGGCGCAGACCGGCGATGACGACAGCCATGCGCCGCTCGGCGAATGGGAGAGCCCAGGTGCCAAGGGCACGGTCCGGATCGAGCGCTGTGGACCTGCACTGTGCGGTTACGCGCTCAGTGAAGCATCCAGCCGCGGCGAGAGCGTGCTCGTCAACATGAAGCCGAACAAGCACGATGTCTGGACCGGCAGCATCTACAGCCGCTCCAGCGGCAACACCTATTACGCGACGATGACGCTGAAGAGCTCCGGCAAGCTGCACGTCGAAGCCTGCGCGCTCGGCCGCTTCTGGTGCTCCGGCAACGACTGGACGCGGGTCGAGGCGCCGCGGGAGCAGATCACCGCCTCGTCACAGCCATCGCGCAAGCGGTCGTAGTGTTTTTTTACCCTCCCTTGGAGGGGCAGGGCTATCGCATATGAGATGTGGCTATGGGCACCGGCTATCTCCACAGCGTCATGGCCGGGCTTGTCCCGGCCATCCACGCCTTTCCACGCGGCACAAAGAGCGTGGATGCCCGGGACAAGCGCGGGCATGACGACCTCTGCAATATTCAAATGCGATTGCCCTGCCCCTCCAGGGGAGGGTAAGCGGCCGCGGTGTGTTGATCGATGCGGTCTAAATCATCCCGAGCACGATGGCGCCGACGAAGGCCATGGCGAGGTAGGCGGTGATAACGCTCAGTCTGCCGGCGAACGTCATGAGGTCGCTTCCTCCGTGCGCGCTGCCCTTATGGTTAACAGAAAGTCTCTTTTCGAAAAAGTCAGGCTCGCTGTCGCTCGTCATCGACAGCAACCGGTGCCGCCGCGTCCGGTATGGTTAAAGGATACTGAAATCAACACGTTGAAGAGTCTTTAAGTAAATTCACCGAACGTGCGTGCATGACGCGCGGAGTTCGTTTGTATCTCGTCGGCTCCATCGTCCTTGTTTCGCTAGCGGGTTGCGGTCGCGGCTTCTTCCAGGCCGAACGCGAGCCGTGGCGGGCCGAGGCGGAAGCCGCATGCCTGAAATCGGGCGCGGTCAAGGAAAGTGCGGACATCGTCCGCATCGATCCGATCTCCGGGCCTGGCAGCTGCGGCGCCGAGTTTCCGCTCAAGGTCGCCGCCATCGGCGAGGCCTCCGGCACCTATGGCTTTGCCGACGAGGCGCTGCGTCCGCCCGGCAGCATCGGCAACCAGCCGCGTTGGCCGGTGCAGCCGCAGTCGAATTATCCGCAGAGCCAGAGCTATCCGGCATCGTCCTATCCGCAGCGCTCGAACTATCCCGAGAGTGCAGTGCGCCAGCCGGCCGGCTACGGCAGCTCGACGGGGCCGATGTCGCTGAACGCACCCGGCGTGGCCGCGCAGGAGGACGAGATCGATCTGCCGCCCGAGGGCACCGATGCCGCGGGTGCGGCGCGCTATATGAACGCACCGAGCTATCCGGCTCGTCCTTACTCGCAGGCGCCGGGACAGCAGCCGCTGCCGCGTCTTGGTCCTGCGCAGGGCAATCCCGTCACCACCGTCGGCCCGGTTGCGATCAAGCCGACGGCGACGCTCGCCTGTCCAATCGTGTCCGAGCTTGACCGCTGGCTCGCCGACACGGTGCAGCCGTCGGCGATGCGCTGGTTCGGCGTGCGTGTCGCCGAGATCAAGCAGATCTCCGCCTATTCCTGCCGCGGCATGAACGGCAATCCGCACTCCCACATTTCCGAGCACGCCTTCGGCAATGCGCTCGACATTTCGGCCTTCGTGCTCGCCGACGGCCGCCGCGTCACGATCAAGGACGGCTGGCGCGGCATGCCGGAAGAGCAGGGCTTCCTGCGCGACGTGCAGTCGGGTGCGTGCGCGCATTTCACCACCGTGCTGGCGCCGGGCTCGAACGTCTACCACTACGATCACATCCACGTCGATCTGATGCGCCGCGCCAGCCGGCGCCTGATCTGCCAGCCCGCCGCGGTGTCGGGCGAAGAGGTCGCCGCACGCGCGCAATCGCGCAGACCTTATGCGAGTGCGCGCGAGCCGTCGGTGACCGGTTCGCTCGGTACGCGCAAGAGCACGATGCGCAAGCGGGAAGAAGACGAGTACGCCGACGACTAAGGCGGCCCGTGCAGTCCCAGGGCACTCGCAGGGTCGTCATGCCCGGGCTTGTCCCGGGCATCCACGTTCTTAGTGCCGCGAGCAAAGACGTGGATGGCCGGGACAAGCCCGGCCATGACGATGTGGAAGCTTCATCGGCCTAAGCGCCGGCAGATGCGGGCTACGGATCTACGGCAGCTTCGACGGTGCCAATCCCATGCAGCGCTGCACCTCGCCCGGCACGTTGTAGGTGCGCATGATGTGGCGGCTGTCGCGCAAGCCGGATGCCTCGCGTTGCACCACGAACATCCAAAGTGCCTGGCCGGCTTCCAGCACCAGCTTGCGCCTGGCCGGTTGCATCGCTTGCGGCACATCGGTCGCTGCGTGGGCGGCGTCGAATTCACGCAAGCGCGACAGGCTTTGTTCGAGGGCGCGGCCCATCCGTCCAAGCGCCGAGGCCTGTTCCTGGACGATCTCGTAGTGGAGGATGTCGACCGGCGGGCGAAGATCACGAGACATGGCCGCAATATAGTGTCGCCCGGCCCGCAGGTGCAACGCGCTGCTATCTCGCCTTGTACGCCGCCAGGAACATCCGCGTTGCGCTGTCGACCACCTCGGCCATGCGCTCTTCCGAAGGTGCCGGCGCGGCCTGGAACACGAAGGGCAGGAAGAGTGAAGCCTTGGCCAGTTCCATGAATTGCGAGGCGGCAAGATCGCAATCGTCGATCGCAAGATCGCCCGATGCGACGCGGGCCCTGAGATAAGCGGAGAGGCGGTTGATGCTCTTGTCCAGCACCCGCGCATAGTAGCGCCGGCCGACATCCGGCATGCGCTCGGCGATCGCCATCACGGTGCGGATCGCCGATCCGCCACCGGGGCGGCAGACCAGGTGAAGATAGGCGAGGCCGAACTCCTTCAGCGTGGTCTCGGCTTCGCGGTCGGGATCGAAACTGAACACGACCTGGCCATGCTGGAGCGCCTCTTGTTCGACGATGGCTTCGAACAGCGCGCATTTGTCGGCGAAGTAGACGTAGAGCGTGCCCTTGGAGACCTGCGCGGCGCGGGCGATCTCGCCCATGCTGGCGCCGTCGAAGCCAAGATCCATGAACACCTTGCGGGCACCGTCCAGAATCTGGCGGCGCTTGGAATTGTCCTCGTCCGGGACGATGTGCAATTGTTCGCCGGCAGCTACAACCATTGGTTTAGGGTCTCGGAAGGTATTTGGATCGGATCAGGGCCATAAAACGCCAACGAAGGATTCGCGGCAGTAAGGTCTGCAGGACACAATCTGTATATTGACCGAACCGTTCGGTCAATGGTATTTGAGATCCGGCGAGGAAGCCGCCTGAAATAGCGGCTGCCCTCGGTTGCGTTTTATGGGGAGGCCCTGATGGCCCTATCGAGAGACCAGGCGGCTCGCGTCCTTCGCCAGGAAGCGGTGGAGGACCAGGCGGGCGGTGATGCTGTCTCCGAGACATCCGCCCCCGCCGCCGAGCAGCTGCGCGCTCATGTCGCCGAGGAAACGAAGCGTCCGACCCGCGCGCCGGAGAACCCGGTGACCGACAAGCCGCCGGCGCCCGCGACGGAGGCGCCCGCCGCCGCTACACCCAAATCCGGCAAGCGCAAATTCGTCCTGACCGGCGTCGGCCTCGCCCTGGCGCTCGCCGTTGCCGGCTATGCCGGCTATTACACGCTGGTCGGCCGCTTCTACATCTCGACCGACGATGCCTATGTCCGCGCCAACAACACCATGCTCGGCGCGCGCGTTGCCGGCCACATTTCTTCGATCCTCACCGGCGACAACACGCCCGTAAAGGCCGGCGACATCATCTTCCGCATTGACGATGGCGATTACAAAATCGCGGTCGAAGCCGCCGCGACCAAGATCGCGACCCAGCAGGCCACCATCGATCGCATCGGCCGCCAGGTCGCCGCGCTCGACAGCCAGGTCGCCCAGGCCAAGGCGCAGCTCGTCTCCGCCGAAGCGGGCCTCAAGCGCGCCGACCTCGATTACGAACGCCAGCAGGCGCTAAGCAGCAAGGGCTTTGCCTCGCGCGCCACCTTCGAAAGCTCGGAAGCCGGGCGCGACCAGGGCGCCGCCGCGGTCAAGGCTGCAAAGGCCGCCTACGAGGTTGCCGTCAGCAATGTCGACGTGGCCAGAGCGCAGCAGGCCGAAGCGCAGGCTCAGCTCGGCGAGCTCAAGACGACGCTGGCCAAGGCCGAGCGCGACCTCGGCTTCACCGCGGTGCGCGCGCCGGTCAGCGGCACGTTCTCGAACCGCCTGGTCAACACCGGCGACTTCGTCGCGGTCGGCCAGCGCCTCGGCAACATCGTGCCGCTGGACGAGGTCTATATCGACGCGAATTTCAAGGAGACGCAGCTCAAGCGCATCCGTCCGGGACAGCCGGTGACGATCAAGGTCGATGCCTATGGCATGCGCAAGTTCTCCGGCGTGGTCGACAGCATCGCGGCGGGCGCGGGCTCGGTGTTCACGCTGCTGCCGCCCGACAACGCCACCGGCAATTTCACCAAGATCGTGCAGCGCGTGCCGGTCCGCATCCGCGTGCCCAAATCGGTGGCGAAGCAGAACCTGCTCCGCGCCGGCATGTCGGTCTACGCCACCGTCGACACCAACAAGGGCGCTGCTGACGCCGACAGCGAGGTCGACCTCGACGATCCCACCGCGATCCATCCGAAGTAGAGTGGACCAGGCATGAGACGAGACACCCTGGCTGCGAGTGCAAGTGCGCTCCCTCTCCCGCTTGCGGGAGAGGGCTGGGGAGAGGGTGTCTCCTCCAGGGAGACTCCCCAAGAGGAGAAAGCCCTCACCCGCCGCGCTCTTCGAGCGCGTCGACATCTCCCGCAAGCGGGAGAGGTAAGAGCCCGCCGCTCCAGTCAGAGCTGACACATGGCCACCGCCACTACCGCTTCACCTGCCCTGATGGCGGATCCCGCTTCGGAGCGCATTGCGCCGAAGCGGCTGTTTGCGTTTATCATCATGGTGTTCGGGATGTTCATGTCGATCCTGGACATCCAGATCGTCTCGGCCTCCTTGAGCGAAATCCAGGCCGGCCTGTCGGCGAGCTCCAGCGAGGTCTCCTGGGTTCAGACCGCCTATCTGATCGCCGAGGTGATCGCGATCCCGCTGTCGGGTTTCCTGTCGCGCGCCTTCGGCACGCGGCTGTTGTTCGCGATCTCGGCCGCCGGCTTCACCTTCTCGAGCCTGCTCTGCGGCTTCGCCACGACGATCGAGGAGATGATCCTCTGGCGCGCACTGCAGGGCTTTCTCGGCGCCGGCATGATCCCGACCGTGTTCGCTTCGGCCTACACCGTCTTCCCGCGCACGAAATTCCACATCGTCGGCCCCATCATCGGGCTTGTCGCGACCCTGGCCCCAACCATCGGGCCAACGGTCGGCGGCTACATCACCGACGCGATGTCGTGGAACTGGCTGTTCTTCATCAACGTCGTGCCCGGCATCGGCATTACACTGGGTGTGCTGGCGCTGGTTGATTTCGACGAGCCGCATTTCGAGCTGCTCGACCGCTTCGACTGGTGGGGCCTGCTGTTCATGGCCAGCTTCCTCGGCACGCTGGAATACGTGCTGGAGGAAGGCCCGCAATACCAATGGATGCAGGACACGTCGGTCGCGATCTGCGCCTGGATCTGCGCCATCTCGGCCATCGCGTTCTTCTGGCGCGTGTTCACGGCGGCGGAGCCGATCGTCAATCTGCGCACCTTCTCCGACCGCAATTTCGCCGTCGGATGCACGCTACAATTCTGCATCGGCATCGGTCTCTACGGCCTGACCTACATCTATCCGCGCTATCTCGCCGAAGTGCGCGGCTACAGCGCGCTGATGATCGGCGATACCATGTTCGTCTCCGGCATCACCATGTTCCTGGTCGCGCCGCTGGTCGGCCGGCTCATGGCCAAGCTCGACATGCGCTACATGATCGCATTCGGCCTCATCGTGTTCGCGATCGGCTCGTACCAGATGACCTGGATCACCCGCGATTACGATTTCTACGAGCTGCTGGTGCCGCAGATCCTGCGCGGCATCGGCATGATGTTCGCGATGGTCCCGACCAACAACGTCGCACTCGGCACGCTGGCACCTGACAAGGTGAAGAACGCGAGCGGTGTGTTCAACCTGATGCGCAATCTCGGCGGCGCGCTCGGCCTCGCCGTCATCAACACCGTGCTCAACGACCGCACCGACCTGCATATCACCCGTCTGCAGGAGCGCGTGACCTGGGGCAACGCGAACGCGACCGAAACCCTGAGCATGTTCATGCAGAAATTTCAGGGACTTGGCGATTCCACGCTGATGGCCATGAAGCAGCTTTCCCAGCTGGTTCATCGCCAAGCCGTGGTGATGAGCTTTGGCGATGCCTTTTTCATGCTGACGCTGTTCTATCTCGCCCTCAGCTTCCTGGTCGTGCTGCTGAAGAGGCCGCCGTCGCCGTTCGGCGCCGGCGGCGACGCGCACTAATTTGCAACACTCATCCGTGATCTCGCACGGGCCCCGTTGCAATCGGCTGGCGACACATCTATAAAGCGCATCTCATTCATTCGAACCGGGGAGAGATTTGCATGATTTCGTTGCAATCGCAGATCGTACGCCCGCGCTCGATGATGACCTCGATCACGTTCTGGCTCGGTATGTACGCGGCCTGCTAGAGGCCTCTTCCGCCAGCTTCGATCGGGCCAAGGTTTTGGCCCAGCGTCCCGATCGCTTCGTTTCCGAAGTCAAATCCCAAGTCAAAGTCAGTCTTACGTGACGCCGTTGCGGCCTTCGGGCCGCATTGCGTCCATCGATGGAGCCGGCGCGCGCGAAGCGGCCGGATGATGCCATGACCGCTCTGTCCAAGAAGCCCACGGCGATTCGCGTCGTGCTGCCCTTCGTGTTCAAGCACTGGCTGAAGCAGCCGGGGCGCGGCCTCGTCGTGGCCGGCGGCCTATTGGGCGCGACCGCTGCCGATCTGTTCATGCCGGTCTTCTCCGGACACCTGATCGATGCGCTGACCCGCGGTCCGTCCGACCCCGATGCGCGGCACGCGGCGCTGGTCGCGTTCGGCGCCATCGTGGCGCTGGGTGCGGCCTCGATGGTGCTGCGGCTCGCGGGATTGCAGGCGATCGTGCCGTTCACGCTGCAGATCATGTCCGAGGTCGCGCAGGAGGCGTTCACGCGCGTGCAGCGCCTCTCGACCGACTGGCACGCGAACTCCTTCGCCGGCTCCACGGTCCGCAAGATCACCCGCGGCATGTGGGCGCTCGACCTGCTCAACGACACGCTGCTGCTCGCGCTGCTGCCCTCGTTCGTCGTTCTGATCGGCTCGATGATCCTGCTCGGCGTGCACTGGGCCTCGCTCGGCGCGGTGATCGCGCTCGGCGCGCTGGCCTATGTCACGATGACGGTGCTGTTCTCGACCCGCTACATCGCGCCGGCCGCGCGGGTCTCCAACGCATGGGACACCAAGGTCGGCGGCACGCTGGCGGATGCGCTGACCTGCAATGCTGTGGTGAAATCCTTCGGCGCGGAGCTGCGCGAGGATGCGCGGCTCGCCCGCGTCATCAAGCGCTGGGGTGTGCGGGTGCGGCGGACGTGGTTTCGCTACAACTACACCGCCATGGCGCAGCTCACGCTGCTGCTGACCTTGCGCGCCTCGGTGATCGGCGGCTCCGTGTTGCTGTGGGTCTCCGGCTACGCCTCGCCCGGCGACGTGACGTATGTGCTGACGAGCTATTACGTGATCCATGCCTATTTGCGCGACGTCGGCATGCACATCAACAACCTCCAGCGCTCGGTCAATGACATGGAGGAGCTGGTGGCGATCCACGACGAGCCGATCGGCATCGCCGATGCGCCCCACGCGCAGCCGATCGCGATCGCGGGCGGCGAGATCGTGTTCGACGACGTCTTGTTTCAATACGGCGGCCATCGCACGCCGCTCTATGACGGGCTGTCGCTGACGATCCGCGCCGGCGAGCGGGTCGGCCTGGTCGGCCGCTCCGGCTCCGGCAAGACCACGTTCGTGAAGCTGGTGCAGCGGCTCTACGACGTCAGCGGCGGCCGGGTGCTGATCGACGGGCAGGACATCGCGCTGGCCACGCAGCAATCGCTGCGCAGCCAGATCGCGATCGTGCAGCAGGAGCCGATCCTGTTTCACCGCACGCTCGCCGAGAACATCGCCTATGGCCGGCCCGGCGCCAGCCTGGAAGCGATCGAGCAGGCGGCGCGGCTTGCCAATGCGCACGAATTCATCCTGCGCCTGCCGAAGGGTTACGGCACCCTGGTCGGCGAGCGCGGCGTGAAATTGTCGGGCGGCGAGCGGCAGCGCGTGGCACTGGCGCGCGCCTTCCTGGCGGATGCGCCGGTGCTGATCCTGGACGAGGCGACATCGAGCCTCGATTCGGAATCCGAGGCGCTGATCCAGGAGGCGATGGAGCGGCTGATGCAGGGCCGCACCTCGATCGTGATCGCGCACCGGCTGTCGACGGTGAAGAGCCTCGATCGCATCCTGGTGTTCGATCGCGGCGAGATCGTCGAGCAGGGCACGCATGCCGCGCTCGCGCGCAAGCCGGACGGCATCTATCGCAGCCTGTTCGAGCGCCAGGTGGTGGAGCTCGGACAGATCGCAGCAGCGGAATGACGCGCGTGGCCGGCGGACGAATGCCGGCCACGTCGGCAGAGGATGGAAAGAGATGAAAGACCTGACACACGGCTCCATCGTGAGACATATCCTGATCATGACCCCGCCGATCATGGCCGGCATGATCTCGATCATGGTCTGCCAGCTGGTCGACCTGTACTTCGTCTCAGGTCTGGGCGGTGCCGCCGTCGCGGGCGTCGCTGCGGCCGGCAATGCCGGCTTCCTCGTCAACGGGCTGATGCAGGTGCTCGGCGTCGGCGCGGGGGCGCTGATCGCGCATGCCGTGGGGCGCAAGGACCGGCCGGACGCGAACCTGGTCTTCAATCAGGGAATGGTGCTGTCGGTGCTGTTCGCCCTGTTGACCCTGGTCGCAGGTGCCGCGCTGTCGCGCGCCTACATGCGTTCGATCGCCGCGGATCAAGCCACGATCGAGGCCGGGACCACTTATCTGCTATGGTTCATGCCGGCGCTCGCGTTGCAGTTCGCGACGCAGGTGATGGGAGCTGCGTTGCGCGCCACCGGGATTGTACGTCCCATCATGCTGGTGCAGGCGCTCGCTGTCGCCATCAATATCGCACTGGCGCCGGTGCTGATCTCGGGCTGGGGCACCGGCCATGCGCTCGGCGTCGCCGGCGCGGGGCTGGCGAGCTCGATCGCAGTCGCCGTCGGCGTGCTGATGCTGCTGGTCCATTTCCGCAAGGTCGAGCGCTATGTCGCCTTCAACGCGGCGCAGTGGCGTCCGCAACCGCGGCACCTGATGCGCATCCTCAATGTCGGCCTGCCGGCCGGCGGCGAGTTTGCAATGATGTTCATCTTCATGGCGGTGGTCTATTACGTGCTGCGCGACTTCGGCGCGGCGGCGCAGGCCGGCTTCGGCATCGGGCAGCGTGTGCTCGGACTGATCCACATGCCGGCGCTCGCGATTGCGCTGGCGGCAGCGCCCATCGCCGGCCAGAATTTCGGCGCCGCCAATGCCGCGCGGGTGCGGGAAACCTTCGTCAAGACGGCGCTGCTCACCAGCGTCGTGGCGGTCGGCTTCATGATCCTCGCGCAACTCAAGCCGGAGCTGCTGCTGGCCGGATTCTCCAACGACCGGGAGACGATGGAGATCGCCTTCCTGTTCCTGCGGATCATCTCGCTCAATATGGTGGCGCAGGGCCTCATCTTCACCTGCTCCAGCATGTTCCAGGGGCTCGGCAACACCAGGCCTGTGCTGGTGAGCTCGGTGACGCGCGTGTTCACTTATTCGCTGCCGGCGCTCTGGCTGTCGACGCGGCCCGGCTTCCGCATCGAGCACGTCTGGTATCTCTCGATCGCGGCGACGACGCTGCAGGCCGGCTTGAGCCTGTGGTTGCTGCGCCGCGAGTTCGGCAAGCGCTTCGCGTCGCAGGACCAGGCCGCGGCGTCAGTGGAAGCCGGGCCAGTCGCGCCTCCCGTCCGCGCTCCCGCGTAGCGAAACTGACCTTTCTCCCCACGGCTCCCGCCAGCTTGCGGCGCCGTGGGGTTAATGCGCGCCGATGCTGTTCCAGACGAGCGTGAGGCCCGACAGAAACAAGAGGCCGAGCACGACATCGCCGAAATGCTTGTCGTTCAGCGCGTGATAGACGCGCGCGCCCGCCCATGCGCCGATCAGGGTGCCCGGAAACGCGACGGCTGCGAGCCCGACCACCTTGAAGGCGACGAGGCCCGAGGCGGTCTGCAACACCAGCGCGGTGGCGAGCACCGTGAAGTTAAAGAGCTGGAAGATGCCGCGCCGCTCGTGCTTGCTCCAGCCGCGGATGTTGGCCCACAGGATCGGCAGCGGGCCGGACAGCCCGGCAAGTCCGCCCAGAATGCCGCCGGCAAAGCCGATCGCGCCGTCGGCGATCCGGCCGCCGAACTTGAAGGCGAGCGGCCGCTTGTTCAGATAGAGCGCCGTGGAGAAAATCAGGATCAGCACGCCGACGCTCAGCTTGAACACCTCCGGATCCGCGGAGGCGACCATCATGGTCCCGAGCGGCACGCCGATCAGTCCACCGATCAGGAACGGCCAGACCAGCGAGAGATCGAAATTCTTCCACATCGAGGGCAGCGTCGAGGTCTGCGCGATCACCGAGCAGATCAGCACCAAGGGCACCGCGAGCGAGGGCGGCAGCACGTAGAGCCAGATGCCGAGCGCCATCAGCGCCGTGCCGAAACCGGCCAGTCCCGAGACGAAGCCGCCGGCGAGCGCGCCGAGCAGCAGCAGGACGTAGGTGAGCGTTTCCAACGGATGGTCCTTCGCAAGGGGCGATGCCGAACGGTTGATCGCACGGCTCGCATAACATGCCTGCCGCCATCGAGGTCAATCCATGCCGCACGCAAGCGTGATCTGCGGGCGCTCCATCGCCGTCATCGTCAATGACCTAGACGATCTGCCTGATGTCGGCCGGCTTCTGCAGCGCGCCGACCAGGATGCGCAGCGCTTGCGTCAATTCCGATCTGTTCCGGGCCGCGCCGAGTGAGACGCGTGCTGCATGCGGCGGTGCCCCGTCGACGGTGAAGGCATCGCCGGCGACGACCGCAAGCCCATTCCGCAGAAGATGCGCGGCGAGATCGGGCTTCTCCTCCGGCAGTCGCAGCCACAGATGATGCGCCGCGGGCCTCGCGAGGAACTGAAAGCCTTTCAGCGCGCGTTGCGCGAGCTGCTGACGGCCGACCGCTTCGTTGCGGATGGCGCTGATGATGCGGTCGGCAACGCCGTTTTCGATCCAATGCGTCACCAGCGCGACCATCAGGGGCGCCGGCATCTGCACGGTCGCCTGCAGGGAGGCGCGCATGTGCCGCTGCGCGCTGCTGTCGGGCGTCACCAGGTAGGCAACGCGCAGCGCCGGCGCGATGCATTTCGACAGCGTGGTCGCAAGATAGGTCCGCTCCGGAATGAGGTTCGCGATCGGCGAGGCCGAGCGGTCGAGCAGCCCGTAGGCATCGTCCTCGATCAGAACGGTGCCGGCATCGCGGATGATCTTCGCGATGGCGCTGCGCCGCTCGGCGGAAAGCGTTGCTGTGGTCGGATTGTGCAACGTCGGAATAAGATAAACGGCCTTCGGCTTGTGCACGCGGCACGCCTTTGCCAGCGCATCCGGCAGGATGCCGTCCTCATCCATGGGGACACCGACGAGCTTGACGCCGAGCAGTGCCGCGGCGGCCTTGATGCCAGGGAAGGTGAGCGCTTCGGTCAGCACGGTTTCGCCGGGCCGCGCAAGGTGGGCGAGCAGGTTGAAGAGGATCGTCTGAGCGCCGGGAAAGATCACCAGCCTGTCGGCCTGCGCATGCGGAACGCGGGCACGCATCCAGCGCGCCGCGACCTCGCGCTCATGCGCGCTGCCGCCGGGCGGCTGGTAGTTGAGATACGCCGTCAGGCCCGATTGCGCGCGGAGCGCTTCCAGTCCGGCGAGGATGCGCTCGTCGAGCTGCGCCTCCAGAGGGTGCGGCGGCACGTTCATCGACAGGTCGATCGCGACCGGGTGCGGCAGGTCGACCGCGCGCCGCGCGCTGGTCTCCGACACGAACGAGCCCTGTCCGACACGGGCTTCCATGATGCCGCGGCGCCGCGCCTCGCTGTAGGCACGCGTCACCGTGGTGAGGTCGATGCCGAGTGCTTTTGCCAGGGCGCGCTGCGTCGGCAGCTGTTGACCGCGCACCAGCCTGCCGGCGGCGATGTCGGCCTCCATGGCCTCGACGATGCGCTGGTAGCGTGGGCCCGAAAGCTCCGAGATTGTAGGGATCCAGTCCATGCAATTAGGGCTATAACCTTTGAATGTATGGATGCAAGATATTATTGTATGGATCGTCGAAAAGGAAGAGGTGTGGTCATGTCTGTTTCTCTGGCGACGGTCTCTCTGGCCAAGGCGATGTGGCGCGGTTTCAGCGGCAAATGTCCGAATTGCGGGGAAGGGCACATGTTCGGCCGTTTCCTGAAAGTGACGCAGGCCTGCGACCATTGCGGCGAGGAGCTGTTCCACCAGCGCGCCGACGACTTTCCCGCCTATCTCGTGATGGTGGTGGTCGGCCACCTCGTGGTGCCGGCGATCCTCGCGGTCGAGACCGCCTACGCGCCGCCGGAATGGCTGCAACTCGCGGTGTGGCTGCCAGCAACGCTGTTCGCCTCGCTCGCGCTGCTGCAACCGACCAAGGGCGCCATCGTCGCCCTGCAATGGCAGCTCGGCATGCACGGTTTCGAGGCGGGCAAGCTGCGGCGCGAGGTCGGCGAGCTTGCGCCGGTGCTGGTGAAGGACACGCGCGCGGCCTGAAGCGCGGGCGCTGATGGCGGTGTAACTCTCGTCGTCATTCCGGGGCTCGCGAAGCGAGAGCCCGGAATCCATTCATCCACCAACGTTGCCGCGCGATGGATTCCGGGCTCGTGCTTCGCACGCCCCGGAATGACAGCATTTCAATTGTTACGGCTCGGCCAAAATGGTGAGGGGTCCGATGCGCTAGCATCGAACCCCTCGTTGCTTCCTTGGCAAGGCGCGTTTTCTTCACGCGAACCGGAAACCCACTTCGCTCGAAAACGCTTTAGAACATCAGCCGGCCTGTAAGCCGGGTTCTGTAGGGCACCATCCGCTTGCGCGAACGATACGTGACGGCCATTCCTCTGGGACCATGTTTGCACACGGCCTCGAGCAACCTACCCGGACGGCGGGCCTGACATCGCCCCGCGGCGTTATCGCTTGCGCGATCAGCCCGCATCTGCCGTCCCTATTCGGTTTTGCTCCCGGTGGGGTTTGCCATGCCGGCTCCGTTGCCGGAACCGCGGTGCGCTCTTACCGCACCTTTTCACCCTTACCTCGCCGAGGCCCCGAAGGGGCGAAGGCGGGCGGTTCGTTCTCTGTGGCACTTTCCCTGGGGTCACCCCCGCCGGACGTTATCCGGCACCGCATGTCAAGGGAGCCCGGACTTTCCTCCCCGGCGGCCTTTCGGCACCTGCCGGAGCGGCCGTCCGGCCGACTGACGGCTTAGGCATGGGCATTTGTGACGGTTTCGTCAAGCCGATATCGCGAGGCACGCTCGGCCAGAAATAATTTATCCTGAAGATGTCGTTTGGCGCGTGGCCCGTTCGACCGGATGCCGGCAACCCAGCCGAACACAGGAGTGAAGCGATGCAATATCTGCTGATGATCTACCAGAACGAGGTCGAGTACGCCAAGAACGACGTGGCGACCAGCCAGAAGATGCTGGCGGAGTACCAGGCTTTCACGCAATCCATCGTCCAGAGCGGAAATTTCAAGGCCGGCGACCGCCTGCAGCCGACCACGACGGCGACGACCGTGCGTGTGCGCGAGGGCAAGACGCTGACGACCGATGGTCCGTTCGCGGAAACGCGCGAGCAGCTCGGCGGCTATTACCTGATCGAGGCCAAAGACCTGAATGCGGCCATCGAGATCGCGGCGCGGATTCCGAGCGCACGCATCGGCTCGATCGAGGTGCGGCCGATCTGGGTCTATGACAAGTGACGTCCGGACCGCGCATTCACGCATGACCCCTGGCGAGATCGACAAGATCTTCCGTGACGAGGCGGGGCGGGCGCTGGCCACGCTGATCCGCCTCGTCGGCGATTTCGATCTCGCCGAGGACGCACTCCAGGATGCCTTTGCGGTCGCGCTGGAACGCTGGGTGTGTGAGGTCCCCGACAATCCGCGCGCCTGGCTCGTCAACGTCGCCAAGCACAAAGCGATCGACCGCATCCGCCGTCAGACGATCTTTCGCGGCAAGCAGCAGGCGCTGGTGCATGAGCTCGAGCTCAACGCACTGGGCCCCAACGAGCCGACCGCAACGCTCGACGACGACATGCTGCGGCTGATCTTCACCTGCTGCCATCCCGCGTTCGCGCCCGAGGTGCAGGTCGCGCTGACGCTGCGCACCGTCTGCGGGCTGTCGACGGCGCAGGTGGCACGGGCCTTCCTCATCAGCGAGGAGGCGATGGCGCAGCGGCTGGTCCGCGCCAAGCAGAAGATCAGGCTTGCCGGCATACCCTATGAGGTGCCGGAGCGCGAGATGCTGGCGCCGCGGCTCGATGGCGTGCTCGCTGTGATCTATCTCGTCTTCACCGAGGGCTATGTCGCGACCGAGGGCGCGGACCTGATGCGACCCGACCTGGCGACCGAGGCCATCCGGCTTGGTCGTCTGCTGAACAGGCTGATGCCCGATCGCGCCGGCATCACAGGTCTGCTGGCCCTGATGCTGCTGCACGACGCGCGCCGCGCCGGGCGACAGACGCCGGCCGGCGACATCGTCCTGCTCGAAGAGCAGGACCGCTCGCTGTGGGACCGCGCGCAGATCGAGGAGGGCCTTCGTCTGGTGGAGCACGCGCTGCGCGTGCAGGGCCGGCCGCAGCCCTATGCCGTGCAGGCCGCGATCGCGGCGCTCCATACGCGTGCGCCGAGCTTCGAGGCGACCGACTGGCCGCAGATTGCAGGGCTGTACGAGGTGCTGCTGCGCATCAATCCGTCGCCGGTGATCGAGCTCAACCACGCTGCCGCGCTGTCGATGGTCGATGGGCCGGCACGAGCGCTCGATCTGGTCGATGCCATCGCCGCGCGCGGTGGGCTTCGCGGCTATGAGCTGTTGCCCGCCGTGCGCGCGGATCTGCTGCGGCGGCTCGGCCGCAAGGCCGAGGCGCGCGAGGCGTATCGTGCGGCGACTGAGGCGACGCAGCTCGAGCCGTTGCGGCGGCTCTATGCGCGAAGGATGAGGGAGATGGAGTAGCGATCTCGTGCCCCGGACGCAGCGCAGCGCCCCCGGCGATGCGAAGCATCGTCCGGTGCGGTGCGCTGCAGAGCCGGGGCCCATCTCTCCGCAGAGCACCTGCGTAGCCAACTGGGTCCCGGCTCTGCGATGCAACGCGAAAGGCGTTGCATCGCGTCCGGGACACGGAAGTAAGCAATGACGAGCCTACGGTTACACCGTTACTTCGTCGCGACCGTCGTCCCCTCCGCCGGCAGGCTCGCCAGCAGCGCCTGCAAGGTCGACAGCGTCGAATGATCGGCGACACCGTCGAGTCGCGCCGGGCGGAAATGGCGCTGGAAGGCGGTGACGACCTCCATGGTCGCAGCGTCGTATTTGCCGTTCAGGGGCACGCCATAGCCATATCTGGCGAGCGCCTGCTGCATGCTCAGCACCGCATCGCTGATGGTGCCGAGCATCAGAGTCTCGCCGCGAACGATCGGCGCCGGCGTCACCCAGTGGCCGACGCCGGAATTGGCCAGCGAATGCCACGGAAATTTCTCGCCGGGATCCTTCTTGCGCGCGGGCGCGACGTCGGAATGGCCGAGCACCCGGTGCGCCGGCACCTTGCGGCGGAGCATGATGCCGCGGCACAGCGCGATCACGGCGGCGATCTGGCGCAGCGGAAACTCGGGATAGCCCCAGTCATGGCCGCGATTGATGATCTCGATGCCGATCGAGCACGAGTTGATGTCGTCCTCGCCGGCCCAGGAGGAGGCGCCCGCATGCCAGGCGCGCTTGGCCTCAGGCACGCATTGCACGATGCGGCCGTCCTCCAGCACGACGTAATGCGCCGACACTTCGGTGCCGGCGGTGCAGAGGCGCGCCAGCGCGCCCTCGACATCGGGCATGCCGGTGTAGTGCAGTAGGATCATGTCCGGCTGCCGTCCCTTGTTGCGCTCGCCATAGTTCGGCGAGGGGATGATGTCCGAGACGATCGAGGAATCGGGCTCGAACGTCCGCAGGCCTGCCACGGTCTTGGGAACCGGGAGAACGCGGTGACGCTTCGAATCAGATCCAGGCGTGGACGAACCCGAGGGCATGAGCAGCTCAAATGGACGGAGAGTGGGCCCTTCTCTTTACTATTCCTTTACCGTCCATCGCACGCAATCGCGCGGCGCGGTTAACGGACTCATTTTGGCGATGTGTGTGGATGACGCATCACTTGCCTCATCACCTTTTCCACTTGTCACCAAACCGAGCAACGCTTTCTTAACGCTAAGGGCCGTTACTGAGGGATGAAGAGCCGACCCGCGTCCGGAGGCGGCCAAAGCGTATTTTGGCTCGAAATCCCATGGCTGCCCGACAAATTCCGCTGGGAACACTGGGTTTGTGGCCCGGGACGATCGGGCTCGGGAACCATGCTGGACAGGGGCTTTGTCGTGGAACCGCCGCGACGCGCAACGATTCGAGACGTTATGGGCTTGTTCGGCCCCGATCTCGCTCGGGCATCAGGCCGGGCGATCGGCAGGCGTGGCGCATGAGCTCGGCTCCACATATCCCCGTTCTTGGCCGTGAGGCCATCGCGCATCTCGCCCCGCGCGAGGGCGGCGTCTACGTCGATGCCACCTTTGGCGCCGGCGGCTATAGCCGCGCGATCCTCGACGTGCCGGGAACCCGACTGATTGCCATCGATCGCGACCGCACCGCGATTGCCGGCGGTGCCGAGCTGGTCGAACGCGCCGCGGGCCGGCTGACGCTGGTCGAGGACCGCTTCTCCAACCTTGCCGAGGTCTGCGCCGCGCAGGGTGTCGTTGGCGTCGACGGCGTCGTGATGGATGTCGGCGTGTCCTCCATGCAGCTCGACCAGGCCGGCCGCGGCTTCTCCTTCCGCCTCGACGGTCCGCTCGACATGCGGATGGGGCAGACAGGCCCGACCGCGGCCGACGTCGTGGCGCGCGCCTCGGAAGGCGATCTTGCCGACATCATCTATCTCTTTGGCGAGGAGCGGCATTCGCGCCGCATCGCCCGCGCCATCGTGGCGGACCGGCAGCAAACCCCGTTCACGACCACGCGCGCGCTCGCCGATCTCGTCGGCAGGGTGGTGCGCTCGAAGCCCGGCGACATTCACCCGGCGACGCGGACGTTCCAGGCGCTTCGCATCTTCGTCAACGAAGAGCTCGAGGAACTCCAGACGGCGCTCGCTGCGGCCGAGCGTGTGCTCAAGCCGGGCGGGCGCCTTGTCGTCGTCTCGTTCCATTCGCTGGAGGACCGCATCGTCAAGAATTTCCTCTCCGAGCGCGCCAAGACCGGTGGCGGCTCGCGGCATCTGCCGGAAGTCGCGCAAATTGCGCCGAGCTTCCAGCTGCTGACGCGGCGGCCGGTCGTCGCCGGCGAGGACGAAGTTGCGCACAATCCGCGCGCGCGCTCGGCAAAGCTGCGTGCGGCCGAGCGCACCGCGGCGCCGGCGCATGAGGACGACGAGGCGTCGTCCTGGCCAAAGCTCGCCGACGTGATGAGGGGCGGCTAGCGCATGCGCATCATCCACCTTCTCGTCATCGGTGCGCTGATCTTCGCAGCCGCCCATGTCTACCGCATCAAGATGGACTCCACGGCGCGCACCGAGAAGGTGCTGCGGCTGCGTGCGGAGATCCGCGAGCAGCGCGATGCGATCGCGGCGCTGCGGGCCGAGTGGGCCAAGCTCGATGCGCCGCTGCGGCTGCAAGGCCTGTCCGATCGGCATCTGCACCTCAAACCGGTCAACGGCACGCAGTATGATTCGCTGAAGAACCTGCCGGAGCGTCCGCCGCGGATGTTCAGGCCGGGCGAGCCCGATCCGATCGGCGCCATGCTCAAGACCATCGAAGCCGCGAGCGATCCCGATACGGTGACGGGCTCCGTGCCTCAGCCCGAGGACAAGCAATGAGCCCGGCAACGCCTGCAAAGCCCACCGAAAAGTCGGCCGAACCTTGGCGGCAGCGGCTGATCCGAAGCCTGCTCTACGGGCGCAACGTCGATCGCGCCGCGAAGGCGCGCGCGCGCGTCGGCCTCGCCATGCTCGCCTTCGCTTCGGTCTACGCCCTGATCGGCGGGCGGCTCGTGATGTTCGCGATCGGCGCCGACGCCCACAGCGCGCGCCGCGCCGCGGCGCAGGAGGTGGTTGCGACCGCGCGGCCCGACATCGTCGATCGCAACGGCGCGATCCTTGCGACCGACGTCAAGGCGGCGAGCCTGTTCGGCGAGCCGCGCCGCATCATCGACAAGGACGAGGCGATCGAGCTCCTGACCGCGACCATTCCCGACCTCGACGAGGCCGAGGTGCGCGAGCGCTTGAAGACGCGCAAGGGCTTCGTCTGGCTCAAGCGCGAGGTCACGGCGGCGCAGCAGCAGGCCGTCCACAAGCTCGGCATCCCCGGCATCGGCTTCCTGCGCGAGAACAAGCGCGTCTATCCGACCGGCAACGAAGTCGCCCACCTCATCGGTCTCGTCAATATCGACAACCAGGGTATCGCCGGCCTCGAGAAGTGGCTCGACAATCAGGGGCTTGCCGATCTCCACCGCGCCGGCTTTGCCACCGACCGGTTGCAGAAGCCGATCGAGCTCGCGGTCGATCTGCGCGTCGAGCATGCGCTGCGCGACGAGCTGCTTAAGGCCAAGGACAAGTTCCACGCCAAGGCCGCCTCAGGCATCGTCTCCAACGTCAAGACCGGCGAGATCGTGGCGATGGTCTCGCTGCCGGACTTCGATCCCAACAATCCGAAGGAAGCGCACGACCCCGACCGCATCAACCGCCTCACCACCGGCGTCTACGAGATGGGCTCGACCTTCAAGGCGTTCACGCTGGCGATGGGGCTCGATTCCGGCAAGATCAATCTGAACTCGATGTGGGACGCGCGCGGAAACCTGCATTACGGCAAGTTCACGATCCACGACAGCCATCCGCTCGGGCGCTTCATCAACACCAAGGAAGTGTTCACCTACTCCTCCAACATCGGTGCGGCACGGATTGCGCTCAATCAGGGTGTCGAGGCGCACAAGGCGTTCCTCGCCAAGATGGGCCAGATGTCGCGGCTGCGCACCGAATTGCCGGAGAGCGCGGCGCCGCTGCTGCCGCGGCGCTGGAGCGAGCTGAACACGGTCACCGCCGCGTTCGGCCAGGGCCTGTCGGTGGCGCCGCTGCAAGCGGTGATGGGCATCAACGCGCTGGTGAACGGCGGCTATCTGATTCCGCCGACATTCCTGAAGCGCAGCGAATCCGAAGCCCAGGCGATGGCCAAGCGCGTCATCAAGCCGGAGACCAGCGACAAGATGCGGTTCCTGATGCGGCTCAATGCCGAAGTCGGTTCGGCGAGAAAGGCAGACGTCAAGGGCTACTACGTCGGCGGCAAGACCGGCACGTCCGAGAAGGTCATCAACGGCCGCTACGCCAAGAAGCGCGTGCTCAACTCCTTCACGGCGGTGATGCCGTGCGATGATCCGAAGTACCAGGTCCTCGTCATGCTGGACGAGCCGCAGGCATTGCCCGAAACGCATGGTTTCATCACGTCGGGATGGAACGCGGTGCCGACCGGCGGCAAGGTGATCGAGCGGATCGCCCCGCTTCTGGGGGTCGAGCCGCGGTTCGAGCTGCCGCCTGCGGAGCGCCTTATTCTTGCAGCATCCAGGACAACCCAGTAATCAACCGGGTGGGCCATCGCCGGTGCTGAGTCGGGATTTTTTCTGAGGATTCGGCTTCCGGCTGGGCATGTCGACTGGAAGACCATGAAGCTGCGCGACCTCTTGGGTCAGGATGTTCCGGGCAATGATGCCGCAATCGAGGCCGCTGCGGCGGCGCTCGAGGTGAGCGGCGTTGCGCTCGACAGCCGTGCGGTCAAGCCGGGCGATCTCTTCTTCGCGCTCGCAGGCAGCAAGACCGACGGCGCCCGCTTCGTCGATGCCGCGATTGCGGCGGGCGCGGTGGCCGTCGTCGGCGACCACGCACCGGCCGCCTGCAACGTGCCGTTCATCACGAGCGCCAATCCGCGCCGCGCGCTGGCGCTGGCCGCGGCAAGGTTTTACCCGGCGCAGCCGGCGACGATCGCCGCGGTGACCGGAACCAGCGGCAAGACCTCGGTCGCCGCCTTCACGCGCCAGATCTGGGAGCGGCTCGGGCATGCCTCCGCCAGCATCGGCACCATTGGTCTGGTGTCGCAAAAGCGCACCGTCTACGGCTCGCTGACCACGCCGGACCCGATCGCGCTGCACCGGCAGTTGGACGAGATCGCGCGCGAGGGCGTCACGCATCTTGCCTTCGAGGCGTCCTCGCACGGGCTCGATCAATATCGCCTCGACGGCGTGCGCGTCTCGGCCGGCGGCTTCACCAATCTCTCGCGCGACCACATGGATTACCATCCGACTGTCGCGCATTATCTTGCGGCCAAGCTCCGCCTGTTCCGCGAACTGGTGCCGCCGGATGGCGCCGCGGTGATCTCGGCCGATCACGATTGCTCGGCGGAGGCGATCGATGCGGCGAAGTCGCGCGGCCTGCGCGTCATGGCGGTCGGCCGCAACGGCGATGGCGCAGGTGAGGGCATCCGCCTCACCGCGGCATTGGTCGAAGGTTTCTCGCAAAAACTCACGGTCCAACATCGCGGCAGGGCTTACGCGATCCGGCTGCCGCTGGTCGGCGAATTCCAGATCGAGAACGCGCTGGTGTCGGCCGGCCTTGCCATCGGCACCGGCAGCGAAGCGGCCGATGTGTTTGCGAGCCTCGAACATCTCGAAGGCGCCAAGGGCCGGCTCGAGCGCGTCGGCGAGCGCAACGGCGCGCCGATCTTCGTCGACTATGCGCACAAGCCCGATGCGCTGGCCAAGGCGCTGCAGGCGCTGCGGCCCTATGCCAGGCGCAGGCTGGTCGTCGTGTTCGGCGCCGGCGGCGACCGCGATGCCGGCAAGCGTCCGATCATGGGCGAGATCGCGGCGGAGAATGCCGACGCCATCATCGTCACCGACGACAATCCGCGCAGCGAGAAGCCCGAAGCGATCCGCGCCGCGATCCTCGCCACCGCAAAGGGCGCGCGCGAGATTGGCGACCGCGCCGAGGCGATCCGCGCCGCGATCGAGGACCTGCAGGAGGGCGATGCGCTGCTCATCGCCGGCAAAGGCCACGAGACCGGGCAGATCGTCGGCGGCGAGGTGCTGCCTTTCAGTGATCACGAGGCGGTCGCCGCCGCACTGGCATCGAGGATTGCATGAGCGGGCCAATATGGACAATTGCCGAGGTCGCGCGCGCGCTGGGCGTCACCGGATCGTTCCCGGATACGGCAATCGATTTCGTCACGCAGGACAGCCGGCTGGTGAAGCCGGGCAGCCTGTTCGTGGCGCTGAGCGGCACGCCGAGCGGCGGCTTCGTCTCGGCCTTCGCCAGCGCGCGCGATGGCTGGGAGTTCGCCGACAAGGCGGAAGCCGCCGGCGCCGTGGCGATGATCGTGCCGCACGAGATCGCGGGCATCCGCATTCCCCAGATCGTCGTCAAGGACACGCTGATCGACGGCCTCTGGGGCCTCGCGCGCGCCGCGCGCGCGCGCTTTCGTGGCCCGGTGATCGGGCTCACCGGCAGCGCCGGCAAGACCAGCACCAAGGAGTTTCTCGCCGCCTATCCGAATGCCTATGCGAGCCCGTCGAGCTTCAACAATTTCTGGGGCGTACCGCTGACGCTGTGCAATGCCAGGCGCGACGCCAGCCTCTGGGTCGTCGAGATGGGCATGAACCAGAAGGGCGAGATCGCGCGACTGAGCGAGCTCACGCAGCCGACCGTCGCCCTCGTCGTCAACGTCCAGCCGGTGCATCTGGAAAAGCTCGGCTCGCTCGAGGCCATCCGGCGCGAGAAGGTGTCGATCGCGCTCGGCCTGCCCGAGAACGGCGTGCTGGTGTTGCCCGCCGGGATCAAGGCGCCGGAGTGGAAGGGCAAGGTCGTGCGCTTCGGCGGCGAGCATGCCGAGGTGCACGAGGTCGCGCATGCGCCGCACGGCGAGAGCTGGCAGGTCGTGGCCGCGATCGGCAGGAAGGAGATCGCCTTCAGCCTGACCCCTGGCGCGCCGCACCGGGTGCACAATGCGCTGGCCGCGCTCGCCGCCGTTCATGCCGCGCATCTCGATGTCGCGACGCTCGCGGTCAAGCTCGACCGCGTCGGCATCATGACCGGCCGCGGCGTCGAGCAGGCGGTCGGCGACGTCACCGTGATCGACGACAGCTTCAACGGCAATCCGGCCAGCGTGGCGGCGGCGCTGCAAAGCCTGCAGGCGCGCAACATCAGCGGCGGCCGCCGCATCGCGATTCTCGGCGACATGCTCGAGCTCGGCGAGGACGCACCGAGCTATCACACCGGCCTTGCCAGCCACCTCGACGGCATCGACGGCGTCTATTGCGTCGGCCCCCTGATGCGCCACCTCTATGATGTGCTGCCCTCAGGCAAGGGGCTCGGCTGGCACGACGATCCCGCCACGCTAAGGCCGGGCGAGGTCGCAAATCTGCTGAAGGCAGGCGACGTCGTGGTTGTCAAGGGCAGCAAGAAGATGTTCTGGGTCAACAAGTTTGTGCCGGGGCTGGTGGCCGCCTTGCAGGCAAAGGCGTAAACTGCTTGGAAGGCGCCGTTCCCGAATCCCACCCTTTGCGGCAGGAACCCGTTCGTTCCCCGAAACGCGCGGCCCATGACGAAGACCAGCGAATGCGCGTGAGGCACCTGGACGTGCAAAGGCGCCATAGGACCGTCTGAATGTTTTACTGGCTGATTGAGCTCTCCAACACATTTCCGGGACTCGGTGCCTTTCGCACGGTCCTGAACGTCTTCCGTTACATCACCTTCCGCACCGGCGGCGCCATCGTGACCGGCGCGCTGTTCGTATTCCTGTTCGGACCCTGGATCATCGATCACCTGCGCATCCGTCAGGGCAAGGGCCAGCCGATCCGCACCGACGGCCCGCAATCGCATCTCGCCAAGAAGGGCACGCCCACCATGGGCGGGCTGATGATCCTGTCCGGGCTCACGGTCGGCACGGTGCTGTGGGCCAATCCGCTCAACCCCTATGTCTGGATCGTGCTGGCGGTGACGCTCGGCTTCGGCTTCGTCGGCTTCTATGACGATTACCTCAAGGTGACCAAGCAGACCACGAGCGGGTTCGGCGGCAAGCTGCGCCTCTTGATCGAAGCCGTGATCGCGCTGGTCGCGTGCTACGCGCTGGTGCGGCTCAACCGCGATCCCGCCTCGACCGCGCTGACGATTCCCTTCCTGAAGGACACCGTGCTGCATTTCGGCTGGTTCTTCGTCGTCTTCGGCGCCTTCGTCATCGTCGGCGCCGGCAATGCGGTGAATCTCACCGACGGTCTCGATGGCCTCGCCATCGTGCCGGTGATGATTGCGACGGCGAGCTTCGCGATGATCGCCTATCTCACCGGCAACTTGGTTTTCGCCGACTACCTCCAGATCAAATATGTCGCGGGCACCGGCGAGCTCGCGGTGCTCTGCGGCGCATTGCTCGGCGCCGGTCTCGGCTTCCTTTGGTTCAACGCGCCGCCCGCCTCGATCTTCATGGGCGATACCGGCTCGCTCGCGCTCGGCGGCATGCTTGGCGCGATCGCGGTCGCGGTGAAGCATGAGATCGTGCTCGCCGTGATCGGCGGATTGTTCGTGCTCGAGGCGGTTTCGGTCATCGTGCAGGTCGTGTCCTTTAAGCTCACCGGCAAGCGCGTGTTCCGGATGGCGCCGATCCATCACCACTTCGAGCAGAAGGGCTGGACCGAGCCGCAGATCGTGATCCGCTTCTGGATCATCTCGGTGATGCTGGCGCTCGCCGGCCTCTCGACGCTGAAACTGCGCTGACGGTTACGCGATGATCCCGGTCACCTCCTTCGCCGGCAAGGCCGTCGCGGTGTTCGGCCTCGGCGGCTCCGGGCTCGCCTCCTGCCATGCGCTCAAGGCCGGCGGCGCCGAGGTGGTTGCCGCCGACGACAATGCCGAGAACGTCGCCAAGGCCGCGCAGGCCGGCTTCATCACCGCGGATCTGCGCAACGTCTCCTGGGCGAAGTTCGCAAGTCTCGTGCTCGCGCCCGGCGTGCCGCTGACGCATCCGGTGCCGCACTGGAGCGTCTTGAAGGCGCGCGAGGCCGGCGTCGAGGTGATCGGCGACATCGAGCTGTTCTGCCGCGAGCGTCGGCGCCACGCGCCGGACGCCCCGTTCGTCGCCATCACCGGCACCAACGGCAAGTCGACCACGACGGCACTGATCGCGCATCTCACCAAGGTCGCCGGCTACGACACCCAGATGGGCGGCAATATCGGCACGGCGATCCTGTCGCTGGAGCCGCCGCGCATGGGCCGCGTCCACGTCATCGAGATGTCGTCCTACCAGATCGACCTCACGCCCTCGCTCGATCCCTCCGTCGGCATCCTGCTCAATGTCAGCGAGGACCACATCGACCGCCACGGCACGATCGCGCACTACGCCGCAGTGAAGGAGCGCCTCGTTGCCGGCGTGCCAGGCGCCGGCACCGCGATCGTCGGCGTCGATGACGGCTATTGCCGCGACATCGCCGACCGGCTCGACCGCGCCGGCAAGAACGTGGTGCGCATCTCGGTCAAGAATCCGCTGGCCACGGGCATCTACGTCGAGCACGGCACCATCGTGCGCGCCTCGGGCGGCGCCCGCAGCGAAGTCGCCGCACTCGGCGGCATCGGCTCGCTGCGCGGCCAGCACAACGCGCAGAACGCGGCCTGTGCGGCCGCCGCCGCGCTCGCGATGGGCATCAGCCTGGACGTGCTGCAGAACGGCCTGCGCAGCTTTCCGGGCCTGGCGCATCGCATGGAGCAAGTCGGGCGCCGCGGCAACGTGTTGTTCGTCAACGATTCCAAGGGCACCAACGCGGACGCCACCGCGCATGCGCTGTCGTCGTTCACAGACATCTTCTGGATCGCCGGCGGCAAGCCGAAGGCCGGCGGCATCACTGGCCTCACCGGCTTCTTCCCGCGCATCCGCAAAGCCTATCTGATCGGCGAGGCCGCGCAGGACTTTTCCGGCACGCTCGGCTCGGTCCCGCACGAGATCAGCCAGACCCTCGACGTCGCCGTCGAGCACGCCGCGCGTGATGCGGAAGCCTCGGGACTTGCGGATGCCGTCGTGCTGCTGTCACCGGCCTGCGCCTCGTTCGACCAGTACCGCAATTTCGAAATCCGCGGCGCCAAGTTCCGCGAGTTGGTGCAGGCGCTGCCGGGTGTGAAGCCGGTGGTGTAGCGAGTTCTCGTGTCCCGGACGCGCGTAGCGCGAGCCGGGACCCAGAGGCCGCAATGGGCCCCGGCTCTGCAGCGCACCACGCCGCGAAGAGGCGGCGCGCTGCGCTGCGTCCGGGGCACGAGACCGTTCACAAGTTCATCTACTTCCTTAACCCCCCGGTAACCAACCTCGGCGACCAATGGACGGACCTCTGTCCGAAAGCGGCCGCCCATGCTCTCCCGTGAAGAACGCACCCCCTTTTCCGAGTGGTGGTGGACCGTCGACAAGCCGCTGATGGGCGCCATCCTGGCCTTGATGCTGACCGGGGTGATCCTGTCGCTGGCGGCGAGCCCGCCGGTTGCGACCCGCATCGGGCTCGATGCCTTCCATTTCTTCAGCCGCCACGTGCTGTTTCTGGTGCCCTCCTGCATCGTGCTGCTCGGGGTCTCCTTCCTGTCGCCGCGCGCGATCCGCCGCTCGGCCCTGATCATCTTCGCGGCGAGCATCGTCCTGATCGTGCTCACGCTCGCCATCGGCCCCGAGGTAAAGGGCTCGCGGCGCTGGATCACGCTGCTCGGCGTCAACATCCAGGCCTCCGAGATCGCAAAGCCGTCCTTCGTCGTGATCGCGGCCTGGCTGTTTGCGGAATCGACCCGGCGCCCGGAGATGCCGGCGACCTCGATGGCGGTGGTGCTGCTGCTGATGCTGGTCGCGCTATTGGTGATGGAGCCGGATTTCGGCCAGACCATGCTGATCCTGATGGTGTGGGGCTCGCTGTTCTTCATCGCAGGCATGCGCATGATCTGGGTGTTCGGCCTCGCAGGTCTCGGCGCGACCGGCCTGTTCAGCGCCTATCTTTTCGTTCCCCACGTGGCGGGGCGCATCAAGCGCTTCATGAACCCGGCCTCCGGCGACACCTTCCAGGTCGACACCGCCATGGAGGCTTTCTACAACGGCGGCTGGTTCGGCCTCGGACCGGGCGAGGGCATCGCCAAGCGCAGCCTCCCCGACAGCCACACCGACTTCGTCTTTGCGGTCGCAGCCGAAGAGTTCGGCATCATCCTGTGCCTTGCGATGCTGGCGCTGTTCGCTTTCGTCGTCATCCGGACGCTGTCGCGCGCCTATGCCAACGAGGACATGTTCTCGCGCTTTGCGGCCTCTGGGCTCGCGATCCTGTTCGGCGTGCAGGCGGCGATCAACATGTCGGTGAACCTGCAGCTCATCCCCGCCAAGGGCATGACGCTGCCCTTCATCTCCTATGGCGGCTCCTCTATCGTCTCGCTGGCCTACGGTGTCGGCATGATGCTGGCGCTGACGCGGCTGCGCCCGCGCACCGAGGTCGAGGCGAGCGGCCACGCCGAGGCGATGCGCAGTTACGCGTGATGCAGGTTTCGTGTCCCGGACAAGCGAAGCGCAGATCCGGGACCCAGAATGTCGCACCAATGGGCCCCGGTTCAGCAACGCACCACGCCGCGAAGTGCGGCGCGCTGCGTTGCGCCCGGGGCACGAGCACGCGGCTCGCAATGACCGAAAACTCCCTGTAAAACGCCATCATGGACACGTCCCCCCTGATTCTTCTCGCCGCGGGCGGCACCGGCGGCCATCTGTTCCCGGCCGAGGCGCTCGGAGTCGAATTGATCCGGCGCGGCTATCGCGTTCGCCTCGTCACCGACGAGCGCGCGCTGCGCTACAGCGGGCTGTTCAGCAAGGACATGATCGACGTCGTCAGAAGCGAAACCGCGCGCGGCCGCAATCCGCTCCAGCTCGCCTATGCCGGCCTCACGCTCGCCGCCGGCACGCTGGCGGCCTACGCGCTGATCAAGCGGCTGAAGCCCGTCGCCGTCGTCGGCTTCGGCGGCTATCCGACGCTGCCGCCGCTGGTCGCCGCGAAGTTCGCGGGCGTGCCTGGCATCATCCACGACGCCAACGCCGTGCTCGGCCGTGCCAACCGCTTCCTGTCGAGCCGCGTGCGCGCCATCGCGACGTCCTTGCCCGGCGTGCTCGATCGCGATCCGGCGCTGGCAGGCAAGACGACGACCGTCGGCACACCGATGCGTCCGGCGATCCTTGCGGCCGCTGCGGTGAAATACTTAGCGCCCGAGCCGAACGGTCCGCTGCGTCTGCTCGTCGTCGGCGGCAGCCAGGGCGCGCGCATCATGGCCGACATCGTGCCGGGCGCGATCGAGCGGCTCGAGCCTGCACTGTGGAGCCGTCTCGTTCTCACCCAACAGGTGCGCGAAGAGGACATGAGCCGCGTGCGCGCCGTCTACGACAAGCTCAAGATCAAGGCCGAGCTCGCGCCGTTCTTCACGGATCTGCCGGCGCGGCTCGCCTCCAATCATCTCGTGGTATCGCGCTCCGGCGCGGGCACCGTGGCCGAGCTCGCCGCGATCGGCCGGCCCTCCATCCTGGTGCCGCTGCCGGGCTCGATCGACCAGGACCAGTTCGCCAATGCCGGCGTGCTGGCCAAGGTCGACGGCGCGATCCGGATCCCGCAGACCGAATTCACCTCCGACCGGTTGGCGTCCGAAATCTCCGCCTTCGCCGCCGAGCCCGCGCGCCTCGCCGCCATGGCGGCGGCCGCGAAGGGGGCGGGGCGGCTCGATGCGGCCGAGCGGCTGGCGGATCTCGTGGTCAAGGTCGCCGGGTTGTAGCACCCGTCATTCCGGACGGGACGCGAAGCGGACCGATCCGGAATCTCGAGATTCCGGGTTCGCTCGCGATGCGAGCGCCCCGGAATGACCAAAAATGCCCCTTGTCATGCCCCGCGAAAGCGGGGCATCCAGTAGTCGACGCAGGCTGATTTGAATCTCAGGCTTCGCGACGTCGAGGAGACAATATGAGACTGCCGCGCGAGATCGGACCCATCCACTTCGTCGGGATCGGCGGGATCGGCATGAGCGGCATCGCCGAGGTGCTGGTCAATCTCGGCTATGCCGTGCAAGGCTCGGATGCCTCCGACAATTACAATCTCGACCGTCTGCGCAAGAAGGGCGCGAAAGTCTCGGTCGGCCACAAGGCCGAGAATATCGACGGCGCCGAGGTCGTGGTCGTGTCCTCCGCGATCAAGCGCGACAATCCGGAACTGATGGCGGCGCGTGAGAAACGCATTCCCGTGGTGCGCCGCGCCGAGATGTTGGCCGAGCTGATGCGGCTGAAGAGCTGCGTCGCCATCGCCGGCACGCACGGCAAGACCACGACGACGACGATGGTCGCAACGCTGCTCGACGCCGGCGGGCTCGACCCGACCGTCATCAACGGCGGCATCATCAATGCCTACGGTTCCAACGCGCGGCTGGGGGCCGGCGACTGGATGGTGGTTGAAGCCGACGAGAGCGACGGCACCTTCCTGAAGCTGCCGACCGATGTCGCGATCGTCACCAATGTCGACCCCGAGCATCTCGACCACTTCAAGACCTTCGACGCCGTACAGGACGCGTTCCGGCATTTCGTCGAGAACCTGCCGTTCTACGGCTTTGCCGTGATGTGCATCGATCATCCCGTGGTGCAGAGCCTCGTCGGCAAGATCGAGGATCGCCGCATCATCACTTACGGTGAGAATCCGCAGGCCGATGCGCGGCTGGTCGATCTCACCGCCGGCGGTGGCGGCTCGAAGTTCAAGGTCGTGATCCGCGCCCGCAAGACCGGCACCACGCATGAGATCGCCGATCTCGCGCTGCCGATGCCAGGCCGGCACAACGCTTCCAATGCGACGGCTGCGATCGCGGTCGCGCATGCGCTCGGCGTCTCGGACGAGGCGATACGCAAGGCGATTGCCGGCTTCGGCGGTGTCAAGCGCCGCTTCACCAAGACCGGTGAGTGGAGCGGCGTCACCGTGATCGACGATTACGGCCATCATCCCGTGGAGATCGCAGCGGTGCTGAAGGCGGCGCGCGATTCCTACACCGGCAAGGTGATCGCCGTGGTGCAGCCGCATCGCTACACCCGCCTGCAATCACTGTTCGAGGAGTTCTGCACCTGCTTCAACGATGCCGACGCGGTCGTCGTCGCAGACGTCTATGCCGCCGGCGAAGCGCCGATCGAAGGTATCGACCGCGACCATTTCGTCGCCGGCCTGCGCGCCCACGGCCATCGCGAGGTGATCCCGCTGCCGGCAGCCACCGAGCTTGCCGGCATCGTCAAGGGACTGGCGAAGTCCGGCGATCTCGTCGTGTGCCTGGGCGCCGGCAACATCACGCAATGGGCGTATGCATTGCCGGACCAGTTGAAGGCGCTGGGGTGAGCGCTCGATGAGAGTCTCACAAGCAGCTACACGGCACACTGCGCTCCCTCCCCCCTTGTGGGGGAGGGTGGGGGAGAGGGGTAGCCACAAACTCCGACCTCGCTTGGGGCTACCCCCCTCCCTGACCCTCCCCCACAAGGGGGGAGGGAACGGAAAGAGCATGCGTTCCTCACGTGAGGCGACGGCATGACCTTCCCCGACATCACCCCTTCACTCAAAGCCGCGATGCCTGAGCTTCGCGGGCGGCTGCTGGCGAACCAGTCGCTGGCCGAGCTCACCTGGTTTCGCGTCGGCGGCCCGGCGCAGGTGCTGTTCACGCCGGCCGACGAAGACGATCTCGCCTACTTCCTCGCGCATCTTTCTTCCGACATTCCCGTCTACGTCATCGGCGTCGGCTCCAACCTCATCGTGCGCGACGGCGGCATTGCCGGCGTCGTGATCCGGCTTGCACCGCGCGCCTTCGGCGAGGCGACCGCGAGCGGCGACATCGTGACCGCCGGCGCTGCCGCGCTCGACAAGCGCGTGGCGGAAGTTGCGGCCTCCGCCAATATCGGCGGGCTCGAATTCTTCTTCGGCATTCCCGGCACCATCGGCGGCGCGCTGCGCATGAATGCGGGCGCCAATGGCGGCGAGACCAAGGACGTGCTGATCGAGGCGAGGGGCGTCGGGCGCGACGGGACGAAGCACGTCTTCTCCAACGCCGAGATGAAGTTCGTCTATCGCAACAGCGGCGTCGATCCCTCCATCATCTTCACCTCAGCGCGTTTTCGCGGCGAGATCAGGGACGCGGAGGCGATCCGCGCGCGGATGGCGGAGGTGCAGAGCCATCGCGAGACCGCGCAGCCGATCCGCGAGAAGACCGGCGGCTCGACCTTCAAGAATCCGCCCGGCCATTCCGCCTGGAGGCTGGTCGACGCCGCCGGCTGCCGCGGCTTGCGCGTCGGCGGCGCGCAGGTCTCGGAGATGCATTGCAACTTCCTGATCAACACCGGCGAGGCCACCGCGCACGACATCGAGACACTCGGCGAGACGGTGCGCGAACGCGTGAAGGCGAATTCCGGAATTGAGCTACACTGGGAAATCAAGCGGATCGGGGTTTCGATCTAACAGTCATTCCGGGGCGTGCGAAGCGCGAACCCGGAATCTCGAGATTCCGGGTCTGGTGCTTGCGCACCATCCCAGAATGACGAAATGAGAGGACATATGCGCATCACCATCCTCTTCGGCGGCTCCAACCGCGAACGTCTCGTCTCCGTAGCCACAGCCCAGGCGCTGCATCAGGCGCTGCCCGAGGCTGACCTCTGGTGGTGGGACGTCGAGGACAAGGTTCACGTCGTGCAGTCGAAGCAGCTGCTCGAGCATGCCCGTCCGTTTGAGGACGAGTTCAAGCCCGGCACGCGCGGGATCCCGTTGGAGCAGGCGCTTGATCAGGCCAAGGCTGAGGATCGCGTGCTGGTGCTCGGCCTGCATGGCGGCCGCGCCGAGAACGGCGAATTGCAGGTGATGTGCGAGGCGCGCGGCGTGCCCTTCACCGGCTCGGGCTCGGCGTCCTCGCATCTCGCCTTCGACAAGATCGCGGCAAAGCGCTTCGCCGCGCTCGGCGGCGTGACGCCGCCGGAAAATCTTGCGCTCGATGATATTGACGAGGCCTTCGCCGAATACGGCCGGTTGATCGCAAAGCCCGCGCGCGACGGGTCGAGCTACGGCCTGATCTTCGTCAACGCCAAGCAGGACCTCGTCGCCGTCCGCAACGCGGCCAAGCATGAAGAGTATGTCATCGAGCCCTACGTCGCTGGCGTGGAGGCGACCTGCGGCGTGCTGGAGCGCACCGACGGCTCGATCATCTCGCTGCCGCCGATCGAGATCATTCCGGGCGAGGGTAATTTCGACTACGCGGCGAAATATCTTCTGAAGTCGACCCAGGAGATCTGCCCCGGCCGCTTCGCACCCGAGATCACCGCCGCGCTCAAGGCGCAGGCGATGCTGGCCCATCGGGCGATGTCCTGCACCGGCTATTCCCGCTCGGACTTCATCGTCTCGGACAAGGGCCTCGTCTATCTCGAGACCAACACGCTGCCCGGGCTGACCAAGTCCTCGCTCTACCCCAAGGCGCTGAAAGCCGAAGGCATCGAATTTGTCGACTTCTTGCGCGGCCTGGTCGAGCTCGCCTGCCAGCGCGTGCGGAAATAGTCAGGATTGGTTAACGGCCGGAGCGGCGAAACGGGCCGGTTTGGCGGCCAAAACCGGTAAAATGCCGGACATCGCGGCGCAAATGCCTCACATTGCGGGGCAAAATGCGCAAGTCGTTAACGAATTTTACCTTTTGTTTACCAGGACGTCCGAAGGTTAACGCTGGCGGCGCATATGGCGCTTTGGCTGCCGGCGCGTGAGCTGTCGCGGGTGATGTCACCCCCCAGCGAACGCTTTGAAGGGGAGAGGTTTTCTTCTGCTGAAGACCAGCACCCGGCCCGGCAGGTCCGAGACGTCATGTTCGCCAGGATCCGCGCGATGTCGCGGGCAAACTGTTGACGAGCTCGTGCAATGGATGGTGCAGGACGCCTCACCCGATCGCTTTTGAGATCGCTGAGGCCCCAAGCTGACCTGAAGGCGGCCGCTATCGGAGCGGTCGTGCTTCTGCGCGAGTGGATAGAGGACAAGCGCGAAGAGGCGCGCGCTGCCGCCAAGGACAAGGCCAAAGCCAAGGTCAGGGCCGCCGTCGAGCGCGAGCCGCCGCCGCGCCTGGTCGCGCTGGTCGAGCGCTATCTGCCGCGCCGGGTCGGCCTCGGCATGACCGTGCTGCTGTTGATCGGCAGCTGCGGCTTCGGCATCGTCAAGGGTGGCCATCTCCAGGATTTCGTCACCGCGGTCAGCGATGCCCGCAATGCGCTGGCCAATTCCGCCGGCTTCCGTATCACCTCCGTCGTGATCAACGGCCGCAAGCAGCTGACTCAGGACGAGATCCTCGCGATCGGCGGCGTCAGCGGCCGCTCTTCGCTGCTGTTCCTCGACGCCGAGGCAGTGCGCGACAAGCTCAAGGCCAATCCCTGGATCGCGGATGCGACCGTGCTGAAGCTCTATCCGGGCCAGCTCATGATCGAGCTCACCGAGCGCAAGGCGTTCGCGCTGTGGCAGGAGGCCGGCCGGCTCTCCGTCATCGCCGACGACGGCGCCGTGCTCGAGCCCTATGTCTCGCGCCGCTTCCTGTCGCTGCCGCTCGTTGTCGGCAAGGGCGCCGAGACCCAGGCACGCGATTTCCTGGCGCTACTGGCGCGCTATCCTCAGGTCAATTCTGTGACCAAGGCCGCGATCTATGTCGGCGAGCGGCGCTGGAACCTGCGACTCAAGGACGGTCTCGACATCCGCCTGCCCGAGCAGGACATCGGCAACGCGCTTGCGATGCTGTCGAAGCTCGACAAGGAGGACCGGCTGTTCTCGCGCGATATCGTCGCCGTCGACATGCGCCTGCCCGATCGGCTCGTGGTGCAGCTCTCCGAGGACGCCGCCAAGGCGCGGGAGGAGCCGTTCAAGGACAAGAAGAAAAAGAAGGCCGGGGATTCCGCATGACCGGTCTCGATCGCACCCAGACACCGAAGACGCGCCCGATGCCGCACAAGCGCGGCGGCATCGTCGCCTGCCTCGACATCGGCACCAGCAAGATCGCCTGCATGATCGCGCGGCTGAAGCCGTCGCCGCCGAGCGATGCGCTGCGCGGCCGCACCCATGCGGTGGAATTGATCGGCTACAGCCAGATCCAGGCGCGCGGCATGAAGGCCGGCGCGGTGATCGATCTTACCGAATGCGAGCAGGCGGTGCGCCAGGCCGTCGGGCTCGCGGAGAAGATGGCCAAGGTGCGGGTCGAGTCCGTGCTGTTGTCGGTCTCCGGCGGGCGGCTCGCCGGCCAGCTGGTCGAGGCTGCCGCCGACATTCGTGGCGGCGCCGTAACGCCGGCCGATGTCAGCCGCGTCACCTCCACCGGCATGCGCCACGCCACCGGCGAAGGCCGCACCGTGCTGCACGCCCTGCCGGTCGGCTACACGCTCGACGGCGTCAAGGGCATCCGCGATCCCCGCGGCATGGTCGCGCACCAGTTCGGTGTCGACATGAACGTCGTCACCTGCGACGCCACCGTGGCGCGGAACCTGATGCTGGCGGTGGAGCGCTGCCACATCAATGTCGAAGCCATGGCAGCGAGCCCCTATGTGGCCGGCCTGTCGGTGCTGACCGACGACGAGGCCGATCTCGGCGCCGCTGTCGTCGAGATGGGCGCCGGCACCACCACGATTGCCGTTTATTCGGGCGGCCGCTTCGTGCACGCGGCGGGTTTTGCGGTCGGCGGGCAACACATCACGATGGATCTTGCGCGCGGACTCTCGGCGACCATTGCCGATGCCGAGCGAATCAAGACCTTATACGGTACCGTCATCACCGGCGGATCGGACTCGCGTGAGCTGATGTCTGTGCCGACAGCCGGTGACGAGCAGGATCTGCCGCAGATCGTTTCCCGCGCCACCATCGCGAACATCGTCAAGCACCGTGCCGAGGAAGTCTTCGAAATGGTTCGGGACAAGCTGAAGGATTCGCCCTTCGCCGCAGAGCCGAACGGCCGCGTCGTGCTTTCGGGCGGCGCCTCGCAGCTGACCGGTCTCGTCGATCTTGGCACCCGGATTCTCGGCCGGCCCGTTCGGGTCGGTCGTCCGCTCGGTTTCGGCCGGCTGCCCAATGAGGCGAAGAACGCCGCGTTCGCGGTGCCGGCCGGACTTCTGGTCTACCCGCAATATGTTCACCTCGAACATGTCGAACCGCGGCATACGCGGCAGCAGATCAAGACAGGGACCGGCGGATATTTCGGAAAGGTCGGACGATGGCTACGCGAGGGCTTTTGATGACCGCTTTCCGCAATCTTCGATTTTCACCAACTCCCGCGGCCACCGGCCGGGGCGAACCCACGCGCGCGTGATCGAGAGGCAACCATGACCATCAGCATCAATGTTCCTGATATTCACGAACTGAAGCCCCGGATCACCGTGTTCGGCGTCGGCGGCGCCGGCGGCAACGCCGTCAACAACATGATCACGGCGGGCCTGCAGGGCGTCGACTTCGTGGTCGCCAACACCGATGCGCAGGCGCTGACGATGTCGAAGGCGCAGCGCATCGTGCAGATGGGCACCGCTGTCACGCAAGGCCTTGGCGCCGGCTCGCAGCCGAACGTCGGCGCCGCAGCGGCGGAAGAAGTCATCGACGAGCTGCGCGACCATCTCTCGGGCGCCAACATGGTGTTCGTCACCGCCGGCATGGGCGGCGGCACCGGCACGGGTGCCGCTCCCGTCATCGCCAAGACCGCGCGCGAGATGGGCATCCTCACCGTCGGTGTGGTGACCAAGCCGTTCCACTTCGAGGGCCAGCGCCGCATGCGCACGGCCGAAGCCGGCATCGCCGAGCTGCATAAGGTCGTGGATACGCTCCTGATCATCCCGAACCAGAACCTGTTCCGGGTCGCCAACGAGAAGACCACCTTCGCCGACGCCTTCGCGATGGCCGACCAGGTGCTCTATTCGGGCGTCGCCTGCATCACCGACCTGATGGTCAAGGAAGGCCTGATCAACCTCGACTTCGCCGACGTCCGCGCCGTCATGCGCGAGATGGGCAAAGCGATGATGGGCACCGGCGAAGCCTCGGGCGACAAGCGCGCGCTGACCGCCGCGGAAGCCGCGATCGCCAACCCGCTGATCGACGACAGCTCGATGAAGGGGGCCAAGGGCCTGCTCATCTCCATCACCGGCGGCAAGGACCTCACCCTGTTCGAGGTCGACGAGGCGGCGACCCGCATCCGCGAGGAAGTCGACCAGGACGCCAACATCATCGTCGGCGCCACTTTCGACGAAGCGCTCGACGGCCTGATCCGCGTCTCGGTCGTCGCCACTGGCATCGAGCAGGCCGCGATCGCCCGCAACAGCCAGGCGACGTCTGCGCCCGTCGCCAACCCGGCACCGCAGATGCCGCAGGCTGCCGCCCCGGCCGCCGCCGCCGAGAGCCGTCTCGCCGACCTGACCGCCCGGCTGCGTGCCGACAACCAGCGTCTGGCCGAGCGCGCCCAGAAGCTGGAAGCCCAGACCCCGGCCGCCGCGCCGGCTCCGGCTGCCGCGCCCCGTCCGAACGTCGAGCGAGCTGCGCTCGCCGCGATCGCCGCTGCCGTTGCCGAGGTGCCGCAGGCGCCCGCGCCGCAGACCTATGGCGACGTCACCGTGCGCCCGATCGCGCAGAAGCCGACCCTGTTCCCGGAGGCCGACATGGCCCCGGTCGCGGTGCAGGAGCCGATGACGCCTGATACCTTCATCCCGCCGCAGGCCGAGCGTCCGGCCCGTACGCCGCGCATGCCGCGAATCGAGGAGCTGCCGATGCCGGCGCAGGCCGAGATTCGGCAGGCCCGCGGCGAGGCCGAGGAAGAGACACCGCAGAAGACCCGCCTGTCGCTGCTGCAGCGCCTCGCCAATGTTGGTCTCGGCCGTCGCGACGAGGAAAGCGAGCCGCCGGTGGCGGCCCGCACCGCCGGTCCCGCCATGCCGCCGCTGCCCGAGCGCCGGCCGCAGAAGACCGTGGCGCAGCAGATCGCGTCGAGTGAGCCGGTATCAGAGTATGCCCGCCGTCCCGCACCGCAAGGCTTGGACGTCCACGGCCGCCCCGCGCCTGTTGCGCCGGCGCCACAGGGTGACGACCATCTTGATATCCCGGCCTTCCTGCGGCGGCAGGCGACCTGAGGATTGTTACAATAAGGCAGATGACAAAAGGTCCCGGCGAGACGCTCGCCGGGACCTTTCCTTTTGCCCCGGGCATGTCCGGATTGTGCAGCCAAGCAACTGATTTTAAATCATTAATTACGCACTTGGTGGTTCAGTAAAACTGCCGATGACGGTCTCGGACGCCGGCGCAATTTGGTTAAGCCTTGGCGCGAATACGGCAGGTTTGGGGTAACAATCGGTAAAAAAGCGTGAGTTGGCGCTGTTTGAGGCAGCAACTATGGTCTGCCGTGACTTGGGGATACGGAGATTCGGAAGCGTCGGCTGTGGCCGGCCAGGCGGGTCTCGTATAAGTCGCAATGGGTCGTAGTGGGGCGGTTCCTGATGAAGTTTAGCCGGCAAACAACGCTTCGTGCGCAAGCCTCTGTGGCAGGCGTGGGCGTTCATTCCGGTCTTCCCGTCACTCTCACGCTTGGGCCTGCGCCTGTCGACGCGGGTTTTATTTTTGTCCGGACCGGACTTGAGGGAAGTGACCGCGAATTTCAGGCCACCGCCGAGCAGGTGATTGCGACTGACTTTGCCACCGTCCTCGGCGACCGCGACGGTCCGCTGGTGTCCACCGCTGAGCATGTGCTTGCTGCACTGCGGGGAATGGGCGTGGACAACGCCACCATCGAGATCGACGGTCCGGAAGTTCCGATCATGGACGGCAGTGCCGCGGCCTTCATTGCGGCGATCGACCAGGCCGGGATCGTCACCCAGCCGGCGCAGCGTCGCTTCATTCAGGTTCTGAAGCCGATCTCGGTCAAGATCGGCGATTCCTTCGGCGAGATCAGGCCCGACGCCAATGGATTCCGCGTCGAGGTCGAGATCGATTTCACTAATCCCGTCATCGGCCAGCAGGCTTACGCCTTCGACGTCAATCCGGAAGGTTTCCGCCGGGAGGTCGGCCGGGCCCGGACCTTCGGCCTGATGTGCGACGTCGCGCGGCTCTGGAGCGCGGGCTATGCCCTCGGCGCCTCCTTCGACAACACCGTCGTGTTCGATGACGAGCGGCTGCTCAACACCGAAGGCCTGCGCTATGCCGATGAATGCGCCCGCCACAAGGTGCTGGACGTGATCGGCGACCTCTCGCTGGCCGGCCTGCCGCTGCTTGGCGCCTACCGCTCGGTGCGCGGCGGCCACAAGCTCAACCACGCCGTCCTGACGGCGCTGCTGGCCGATCGGACCGCCTGGAGGGTGGTCGAGGGCGAGGCTGCCCGCCGCCCCACGCGTGCCGTGGGCGAGGTCGGTCGCGGCATCGTCGGCGGCCGGGTCGCTGCGGCCTTCGGACCGGATGTGTCCTGACGCGGCCTGCCGCTTTCGGATTTGGTTGGCGGCCCCCCGGGAAACTCCTGGTAACCATGATCGGCTAGCATTGCGGCAGGTTCGCCTTAATCCGGGCGAAATGCCTCCCTATCCGGTTCGTTAACGGTCGTTTTTCGGATACATCGGCGTGGTCGCGCGGCAGGCACCACGGTTACATTTCGCGCCCATGAGGGGTTCGTGGGCTGGCGGACACCGCATCACAGGGCGTCAGGGCTTAAACTCATGTCGGCACAGCGTATGACGCGCGGATATTTCTCGGTCTCGTCGCGAGCCCGCGGGCTGCTTCAGGCCGTCACCTTCATCATGCTCGCGCTACCCCTTGCCGGATGCGGCACGGGCGCGCTCTGGGACAAGTTCACCGCCAAGGACGACACCTTCGTCGAGGAGCCCGCCGACAAGATCTACAATGAGGGCCTGTACCTCATGAACGAGAAGAAGGACATGAAGGCGGCGAACAAGAAGTTCGAAGAGGTCGACCGCCAGCATCCTTATTCCGATTGGGCCCGCAAGTCGCTGCTGATGTCGGCCTATGCGTCCTATCAGGGCGGCGATTATGACGGCTGCATCGGCGCCGCCACCCGCTACGTCACGCTGCATCCCGGCAGCCCGGATGCGGCCTATGCGCAATACCTGATCGCCGCCTCCCATTACGACCAGATCCCGGACATCAGCCGCGACCAGACCCGCACCGAAAAGGCGATCGCCGCGCTGGAAGAGGTGGTGCGCAAATATCCGAACTCGGAATATGCGACCTCGGCCAAGGCCAAGATCGAGGGCGCGCGCGACCAGCTCGCCGGCAAGGAAATGAATGTCGGCCGCTACTACGCCCAGAAGCGCGACTACACGGCCGCCATCAATCGTTACAAGACCGTCGTCACGCAGTACCAGACCACCCGCCATGTCGAAGAGGCGCTGTTCCGGCTCACCGAGGCCTATATGGCGATCGGCATCGTCGGCGAAGCGCAGACCGCGGCGGCCGTGCTCGGGCACAATTTTCCTGACAGCCGCTGGTACAAGGACGCCTATAATCTTGTAAAATCCGGCGGTCTCGAGCCGAGCGAGAATCAGGGGTCCTGGATCAGCCGGACCTTCAAGAAAATGGGTCTCGGCTAGGAAATGCGGTTCCATGCTGGCGCGTCTGTCGATCCGTGACATCGTCCTGATCGAACGGCTCGATATCGAATTCGCCACCGGCCTCGCGGTTTTGACCGGCGAGACCGGTGCGGGCAAATCCATCCTGCTCGATGCTTTTGCGCTGGCGCTCGGCGGCCGCGGCGATGCCGGCCTCGTGCGTCACGGCGCGGAGCAGGGGCAGGTCACGGCCGTATTCGATGTCCCCAAGAATCACCCTGCGACGAAGATCCTGGCCGAGAACGGCCTCGACGATACCGGCGAGATGATCCTGCGCCGCGTGCAGCTCGCCGACGGCCGCACCCGCGCCTTCATCAACGACCAATCGATCAGCGTGCAGACGCTGAAGGCGGTCGGTACCGCCCTGGTCGAGATCCACGGCCAGCACGACGAGCGCGCACTGGTCGATGCCGCCACCCACCGCCGTCTGCTCGATGCTTTTGCTGGCCTCGAAAAGGAAGTCGCGGCGGTCGAAGCACTCTGGGATGCGCGCCGCACCGCCAACTCCGCGCTAGAGGAGCATCGCGCCGCCATGGAGCGCGCCGCGCGCGAGGCCGATTATCTGCGCCACGCCGCTGACGAGCTGAAGCAGCTCGCGCCCAAGGACGGCGAGGAGACCGCATTGGCCTCCCGCCGCACCACCATGATGCAGGGCGAGAAGATCGCCTCCGACCTGCGCGAGGCGCAGGAGGCGGTCGGCGGCAATCATTCGCCGGTCGCAGCCCTCTCGGCGGCGGTGCGCCGGCTGGAGCGGCGCGGCGTCAACTCGCCGGCGCTGGTCGAGCCGGCGGTAAAGGCGATCGACGCGGCGATCAACGCGCTGGAGGAGGCCGATCAGCACCTCCAGGCGGCGCTGGCCGCAACCGATTTCGATCCGGCCGAGCTCGAGCGCATCGAGGAACGGCTTTTTGCCTTGCGTGCGGCGTCTCGCAAATATTCGACGCCGGTCGACGGCCTCGCCGCGCTGGCCGCCAAATATGCCGCCGACGTGGTCCTGATCGATGCCGGCGCCTCGCGCCTGAAGAAGCTGGAGCAGGCCGCGATCGAGGCAGACAGCCGCTATGCGGCGGCTGCCAAGAATCTGTCGCTGGCGCGGCAGAAATCGGCCGAGAAGCTCAACAAGGCGGTCAACGCCGAGCTTGCCCCGCTCAAGCTCGAGCGCGCCAGGTTCATGACCCAGGTCGAGACCGACGAGGCCGCGCCCGGGCCGCAAGGTTTCGATCGCGTCGAGTTCTGGGTGCAGACCAATCCGGGCACCAAGCCGGGTCCCTTGATGAAGGTCGCCTCCGGCGGCGAACTGTCGCGCTTCCTGCTCGCGCTCAAGGTCGTGCTGTCCGACCGCGGCTCGGCGCCGACGCTCGTCTTCGACGAGATCGACACCGGCGTCGGCGGTGCGGTTGCGGATGCCATCGGCGGGCGCCTTTCGCGGCTTGCCGGCAAGGTCCAGGTCATGGCCGTGACCCATGCCCCGCAGGTCGCCGCCCGCGCCGACCAGCACCTGCTGATCTCCAAGGACGCCCTCGACAAGGGCAAGCGCGTCGCCACCCGCGTCAATGCACTTGCCGCCGACCACCGCCGCGAGGAGATCGCCCGCATGCTCGCAGGCGCGGAGATCACGGCCGAAGCGAGGGCGGCGGCGGAACGGCTGCTGAAGGCGGCGACGGCTTAGCTTGTGTCCCGGACGCGCGCAGCGCGAGCCGGGACCCAGAATGCCGCCACATGGGCCCCGGCTCTGCAGCGCACCGCTTCGCGCTGCGCTGCGTCCGGGGCACGAGACTCTTACCGCCTTTACCCTCCCGCCCCGTCCGTCGTATCCAAGCGCCATGGCCAGAGCAGCAAAATCCAAAGCAACACCGCTACGCGAGGTCGCCGATCTCACCAAGGCGCAGGCCAAGGTCGAGCATATGCGGCTCGCGCTCGAGATCGAGGGGCACAACGAGCGCTACTATCAGGAGGATGCGCCTGTTGTCACCGACGCCGAGTACGACGCGCTGCGCCAGCGCCTCAACGCGATCGAGCAGCGGTTTCCCGAGTTCGTCACCGCGGACTCGCCCTCGCAGAAGGTCGGCGCCGCGCCGTCAGGGCGCTTCAAGAAGATCCGGCATACCGTGCCCATGCTGTCGCTCGATAACGCCTTTGCGGAGGAGGATGTGCGCGACTTCATCGGCCGCATCGTGCGCTTCCTGAAGCTCGACGACGACCAGATCGATTTCTCGGCCGAGCCGAAGATCGACGGCCTCTCGATGTCGCTGCGCTACGAGGGCGGTGAGCTCGTCACCGCCGCGACGCGCGGCGACGGCGCGGTCGGCGAGGACGTCACCGCCAACATCCGCACGCTGGAAGACGTGCCGCAGAAGCTGAAGGGCCGCAACATCCCCGACATCTGCGAGGTGCGCGGCGAAGTCTACATGACCAAGAAGGCGTTCCTGGCGCTCAACGAGCGGCAGAAGGCGGCAGGCGATACCATCTTCGCCAATCCGCGCAATTCGGCCGCCGGCTCGCTGCGCCAGAAGGACCCGACCATCACCGCCTCCCGTCCCCTCGGGTTCTTTGCCTACGCCTGGGGCCAGATGAGCGCGATGCCGGAAGACACGCAGAGCGGCATGATCGGCTGGTTCGAGCGCTGTGGCTTCAAGACCAATCCCCTGACCAAGCTCTGTCACTCGGTCGATGAGCTGCTCGCCTTTCATCATGCAATCGAGGAGCAGCGCGCGCGGCTCGACTACGACATCGACGGGGTCGTCTACAAGGTCGACCGCATCGACTGGCAGGAGCGGCTCGGCTTCGTCTCGCGCACGCCGCGCTGGGGTATCGCGCACAAATTCCCGGCCGAGCGTGCCATGACCTTGCTGCGCGACATCGAGATCCAGGTCGGCCGCACCGGCTCGTTCACGCCGGTCGGCAAGCTCGAGCCGGTCGGCGTCGGCGGCGTGATCGTGCAGAACGTCACGCTGCACAACGAGGACTACATCAAGGGCATCGGCAACAAGGGCGAGGTGCTGCGCGAGGGGCGCGATATCAGGATCGGCGACACCGTCGTGATCCAGCGCGCCGGCGACGTCATCCCGCAGGTGGTCGACATCGTCCTCGACAAGCGGCCGAAGACCGCCAGGGAATTCCACTTCCCGAAGACGTGCCCGTGTCCGCTTCACACCGACGTCGTGCGCGAGGAGACGGCGACGGGCGAGGAGGGCTCGCGCGCCCGCTGCACCGGCGAGTTCGCCTGTCCCTACCAGAAGATCGAGCATCTGAAGCTGTTCGTGTCGCGGCGGGCCTTCGACATCGACGGCCTGGGCGAGAAGCAGCTGCAGTACTTTTTCGACGAGGGCTGGGTGAAGGAGCCCGCCGACATCTTCACGCTCGAGAAGCGCAATTCGAAACTCAAGCTCGAGGAGGTCGAGGGCTACGGCGCGACCTCGGTGCGCAACCTGTTCGGCGCCATCGAGAGCCGGCGGAAAATCGCATTGGAGCGCTTCATCTACGCGCTCGGCATGCGCCATGTCGGCGAGACCACGGCGCTGGCGCTGGCGCGCGGCTACGGCTCATGGGATGCGTTCCACGATGCCTGCCTGAAAGTTGCCAACGGCGACGAGGAGGCGATGGCCGAGATGGATGCGCTGGACCAGATCGGCGACACCGTGATCAGGAGCATCGCCGATTATTTCGGCGAGAGCCACAATCGCGGCATCGTCGAACGCCTGACCAGGGAGGTCGAGATCGTCGATGCCGAGAAGCCGAAGAGCAATTCGGCCGTGGCCGGAAAGACGGTCGTGTTCACGGGATCGCTGGAGCGGATGACGCGGGATGAAGCCAAGGCGACGGCCGAGCGACTAGGGGCCAAGGTGTCGGGCTCGGTCTCGAAAAAGACCGATCTCGTCGTGGCGGGCCCCGGCGCCGGTTCGAAGCTCGCGGACGCCAACAAGCACGGCGTCAAGGTGCTGACCGAAGACGAGTGGCTGAAGCTGATCGCCGAGTGAGGGCGCACTGACGCCTCGCGTCCATCACCATCGCACAGGCGGTCTCGCAACAAGCGTCCCGTAATGAGACGCGGCCGCAAGAGTTCCTTCACCTTTCGCGTTGACCCGATCTTTACCGCTTCACGTGAGCCCGCATTTACCAATGCGCCACGTCGCCCCGTGAAAACACCTGCATTCGCTTGAGTGTGCCGCCTGCGCAACGCCGATTAACGCCCCGGCAACCTAAATTAGATACTGACGATAAAGATCGAATTGCACGGATGTACTGAGTTCGATCTGACGAGCGTAAGCGTAGCGTGAGCGTATCGATGTCAGTGTTGCGTAACCATCCGAAGGGCGCGCGGTTCGCGTCCTTCGGCATCGGTCTCTGCATCTTCGCATTGATGCCGAAAGAGACCGGCTATCAGGACATTGCCTCGCTGCTGGCGCGCCAACCCGGCGTCGCCGAGCGGTGGCAGAAGCAGGTGTTCTCCGCTGCGTCCTCGATCCAGCTCGCCACCTACAGTTTTTCCCGCCCCATCGGCACGTCGGTTCCGCAGAGCGCGATGGTGCGGCTCGCAAGCCTCGACGGCCGCGACATCACCGGCGCGATCAGCCGCAATCCGGCGCTTCAGGCGCCGCCGCGCTACCAGGCTTCCGACTTTCCCAAGGTCGATCGCGCCCTGAAGGGCGATCGTCTCGCAATCGTCGCGCCGACGCAGTCGCCCGAGTCGGCCGCGCCGGCTGCAGCCCCGGCCAAGGAAGATCCCGCGACCTCGAACAGCTCGGTGTTCGGCGCCAAGACTGCCGCATTGCCGCCGGCGATGTCGCCGGAATCCGCGGCCGCGCTCGATCCCGAGCTGCAGGAGGCGATGCGCGCGCCGCCGCTGCCGCAATATTCCAATCCGCCGCAGGCGAGCGAGGCCGCGCGCGGGTTCGCGGTGCAGCCGCTGGAAGCGCCGAAGCGGGCCACGGCGCCGGCTGCGCCCGCGCGCGATCCTTTCAGCGTCAAGACATCGAGCCTGTTCTTCGGCAGCTCCTCGTTCGGCGGCAATCTCGAGACGATCGAGAGCTGGCAGCCCGGCGCCGAGCCGCTGATCGTGATGCCCGACCCCGACATGAAGGTGACGGCCTCGCTGACCCCGCCGACGGCGGAGATCGCCAAGAACATCGAGAGCGGCGAGAGCCTCGCGCCGAAGGGCGAGGTCAACGCCGACAACCAGCGCGCCAAGTCGCCGGCGGAACGGCTCGCGCTTGACGACAAGGCGCGTGCGAAATCGGAAAAGTGCCTCGCCGAGGCCGTCTACTTCGAATCCCGCGGCGAGGCCGTGCGCGGCCAGATCGCGGTGGCGCAGGTGGTGATGAACCGCGTGTTCTCCGGCAAATACCCTGATACGGTGTGCGGCGTGGTCTACCAGAACAAGTACCGCCATTTCGCCTGCCAGTTCACCTTCGCCTGCGACAACAATCCGGATGTGATTCGCGAGCCGGAGATGTGGGAACGAGCGAAGAAGATCTCGAAGGCGATGCTCGACGGCCAGATCTGGCTGCCCGAGGTCGGCAAGTCCACGCACTACCATGCCTATTGGGTCCGCCCGTCCTGGGTTGCCGAGATGAAGAAGCTGTACAAGACCGGCGTGCACACCTTCTACCGGCCGCGCAATTGGGGTGACGGCAGCGAGGAACCGAGCTGGGGCTCGCCGGCGCAGACCGCCGCGCTCTCCGCCGCACTTGCGCAGGAAGCCAAGAGCTCCGCGGAGATGGGCGTGACGGAGCGGAGATAGTTTCTGTACTGCGTCATGGCCGGGCTTGTCCCGGCCATCCACGTCTAGCTTCGCGAAATGAAGAACGTGGATGCCCGGGACAAGCCCGGCATGACGAACCCGTGTAAGTCGTGCCCTAAGCCTCGATGTCCAGCGCACAGTCGAAATTCGGCGCTGAATGCGTCAGCGCGCCGGCCGAGGCATAGTCGACGCCCGTGGCTGCGATGGCGCCGATCGAGTCCAGCGTGACGCCGCCGGACGCCTCCAGCGCGAGGCGACCCTCGTTGAGCCTCACCGCTTCGCGCAGCGTCGCAAGATCCATGTTGTCGAGCAGCACCGCGTCGGCCATTCCGCTGTCGAGCACCTCGCGCAGCTGCGCCAGCGTGTCGACCTCGATCTCGATCTTGACCAGATGGCCGGCATGGGCGCGGGCGCGCTCCAGCACCGGGCGGATGCCGCCGGCCACCGCGATGTGGTTGTCCTTGATCAGGATGGCGTCGTCGAGCCCGAAGCGATGGTTGAAGCCGCCGCCGCAGCGCACCGCGTATTTCTCCAGCGCGCGCAGTCCCGGCGTGGTCTTGCGCGTGCAGCAGATGCGCATCCTGGTGCCTTCGGTGCGCGCGACATAGTCCGCCGTGAGCGTGGCGATGCCCGACAGCCGGCCGACGAAGTTCAGCGCGGTCCGCTCCGCCGTGAGGATGGCGCGCGCGGGCCCCGAGATCGTCAGCACGTGCTGGCCGCGCGCAACCCGCGCGGCATCGCGGACATGTGCGCGCACCTCGATGTCGGGCGACAGCTTCTGCAAGGTCGCGAGCGCCAGCGGCAATCCGGCGATGACGCCGGACTGCCGCGCGACGAGGATGGCTTGCGCGCGTGTCGCCTCGGGGATCGTCGCGAGCGAGGTGATGTCGCCGGCGCGGCCGAGATCCTCGCCGAGCGCGCGCTCAACGGCCGCCTCGATCGCAAGCGGCGAGAGGAAGGCATCGGGGTAGAGCAGTGAGGTCGGGGTGATCATGGGGCCTCCTTCAGGCGATCATGGATTGCGCGATGCGCGGCCGCGGGCGTTCCTCGATGCTCTCCGCGACCTCGCGCGCCGCGGCGAGCGTGGTCATCGTTCTCTGCGCCAGTGTTGGGGTCTCGACCGGGTGATCGGAACGGCAATGCGCACCGCGGCTCTCGCGCCGCGTCCAGGCCGCAACGGCGACGAGCAGGGCCGAAATTGCCATATTGCCGAGCAGGCCCTGTCCGGCCTCGCGCGCGAGCCTGGCGAAATGGCGCACGGCCTGCGCAAGCCCATCACCGTCGCGGATCACGCCGACATGTGCGCTCATCATCGCGCGCAGCCGCTTCACTTCTGCAGCGTCCAGCGCGCCAGCGCGCGGCGTCACCAAACCGTCGGGAAGCCGGGCGGGCGGGGGCAGGGTGCGGCCGGCGATGTCGTCGGCAATGCGGGCGGCATAGACGACGGCTTCGAGCAGGGAATTCGACGCGAGCCGGTTGGCGCCATGCGCGCCGGTTGAGGTCACTTCGCCGGCAGCCCAGAGCCCGTCGATCGAGCTGCGGCCGCGCGCGTCCACGGCGATGCCGCCCATGTGGTAATGCGCGGCCGGTGCGATCGGGATGGCTTGCGTCGCGGGATCGATGCCGGCGGCGATGCAGCTCGCATGCACGGTCGGAAACCGCGTCGCGAAGCGAGCGCCCAGCGCCTGACGCGCATCGAGAAAGGCGCCGCGCCCGGCCGCGATCTCGGCGAAAACGCCGCGGGCCACGATGTCGCGGGGCGCGAGCTCGGCGAGCGGGTGGCGGGCGCTCATGAAGCGCTCGCCGTCGCCATTGATCAGCGTTGCCCCTTCGCCGCGCAGCGCTTCGGTGGCGAGCGGCGCGGGGTCGCGGCCGACCATGATGGCAGTGGGATGGAACTGCACGAATTCAGGATCGGCGATCACGGCGCCGGCGCGGGCTGCGATCGCAAGGCCCGTGCCGCTCGCTTCCGCCGGGTTGGTGGTGACGGCGTAGAGATGGCCGAGCCCGCCGGTCGCCAGCACGACCGCGCGCGAGGCGAGCACGAGCGGCCGTGCCGCTGCATTGCCGGCCTTGCGCAATTGAAGGCCGGTGACCGCGCCGTCCTCGGTCAGCAAGGCTTCGGCGACGAAGCCTTCCATCAGGCGGATCGAGGGGGTGCGGCGCACGGCCTCGCTCAAGGCCGCGATGATCGCGGCGCCGGCGCCATCACCGCGCACATGCACGATGCGACGCGCGGAATGCGCAGCTTCGCGTCCGACGGCAAGCCTGCCGTCGAGATCGCGATCGAACGGAACGCCATAGGCGAGAAGATCGTGGATGCGCGGCGCCGCCTCGCGCGCGATCCCGAGCGCGATGGCGGCATCGACGAGGCCGCCGCCGACGGCGACTGTATCGGCAGCATGTGCCTCCGGCGTATCGCCTTCGGCCACTGCCGCGGCGATGCCGCCTTGCGCCCATGCGGAGGATGCGCCGTGCCCGAGCGGTGCCGCCGAGATCAAGGTCACCGGCCGCGGAGCCAGCTTCAGCGCGCAGAACAGTCCGGCAAGGCCGCCGCCGACGATGACGACATCGCCGGTGCGGGCGAGGTTGTGGATGTCGTGTTGCATGTTGCTCGCCCTCAATTCTTCAGGTTGATCATGCGCTCGACCGAGCGCCGCGCGCGTTCCGCGAGCGCGGGATCGATCGTCACCTCCTCGCCAAGCGTGAGCAGGCTCTCCAGGATGTTGGCGAGCGTGATGCGCTTCATGTGCGGGCAGAGGTTGCATGGGCGGAGCATCTCGACGTCAGGCAGCTCGGCGCGGACATTGTCGGCCATCGAGCATTCCGTGATCATGACCAGCCGCCGCGGCCGCTTCGCGCGCACCCAGTTGATCATGTGCGCGGTCGAACCGGTGAAGTCGGCTTCCGCCAGCACGTCCGGCGGGCATTCCGGATGCGCGATGATCTGCACGGACGGATCGGCTTCGCGGAAGCTCCGCAGCTCCTCGCCCGTGAAGCGCTCATGCACCTCGCAGGCGCCCTTCCAGGCGATGATCTTCACGTCGGTCTTCGACGCCACGTAAGTGGCGAGGTATCGGTCGGGCAGGAAGATCACGGTCGGGGCGTTCAGGCTCTCGACCACCTGCACCGCGTTCGAGGACGTGCAGCAGATGTCGACCTCGGCCTTCACTTCCGCCGACGTGTTGACGTAGGCGACGATTGGCACGCCGGGGAATTTCTCCCGCAGCAGGCGCACGTCGGCACCGCTGATGCTGGCGGCGAGCGAGCAGCCCGCGCGCGAATCCGGGATCAAGACGGTCTTGTCCGGATTGAGAAGCTTCGAGGTCTCCGCCATGAAGTGCACGCCGCATTGGACGATGATGTCGGCCTTCACCTTGCTGGCTTCGACCGCGAGCTGGAGCGAGTCGCCGCCGATATCGGCGACGCAGTGGAAGATCTCCGGAGCCTGGTAGTTGTGGGCGAGGACGACGGCGCCCCGCGCGCGCTTCAGCTCGTTGATCGCGTGAATCGTCGGCGCCATCAGCGGCCATTCGATCGCAGGGATCACGTGCTTGACGCGGTCATAGAGCGGCGCGGTGGCGCGTTCGACCGCCGGCGTCCATTCCAGTGCGGGCCTCGGCCATTTCGGGCCCGGAGGGACCGGCGCGGCGCGGGGGGCGACCGGCACGGCGCGGGAGGCGATGGGCTGGCCTTGCGGCCGGTTGGCAAAGTCGTCGGGTCCGTAAATTCCAGTGATCGGCATTGAAGCCTCCCAAGCAGGGTTATTATGCTCAAATTGAGAATATGTAGGGCCCGAGAAATCCGGCCGAGAGGCCGGTGGAACGTCGCTGCTGCCCTAATATGCTCAATATGAGTAAATCGAGGATAGCACGCATCGCCGCGCGCCGCTAGGTCCTGCCGTACACATTCCCGTCACTGCGCACCTGCCAGGCGAGGCCAGATTGAAATGCAATGCTCGCGCGTCAGCTCCTCGCGGAATGCAATCGCTTTCGGCTTGGGATTTTCATGCAGATGCATTAAACGGGCCCTCCCGCGGCTGCTGAATTGCGGATCCGCCAACAACAGACGAGGACACCATGTCGACACAGATCGGCGAACTCGCTCCGGCCTCGCGTTCCCTCAACTGGCGCACCCCGGCCGTCATCATCCTCTGTGGCTGTGCCATCGGCATGCTCGGCTTCGGTCCGCGCTCGGCGCTCGGCTTCTTCGTGCAGCCGATGAGCAACGAATTCAGCTGGGGCCGTGACGTGTTCGGCCTCGCCATCGCCGTGCAGAATCTGTTGTGGGGACTGGGCCAGCCGTTCGCCGGCGCAGTTGCGGATCGCTTCGGTCTGTTCCGGGTGATGTGCGTCGGCGCGCTGCTCTATGCCGGCGGCCTGCTCTTGATGCGCTATTCCTCGACGCCGCTGTCGCTCGACCTCGGCGCCGGCGTCATGATCGGCTTCGGCCTCGCCGGCTGTTCGTTCAATCTGGTTCTGTCGGCGTTCAGCAAGCTCTTGCCGGCTGAGAAGCGCGGCCTTGCACTCGGTGCCGGCACGGCGGCGGGGTCGTTCGGGCAGTTCCTGTTCGCACCGATCGGCGTCGCCTTGATCGACAATTTCGGCTGGCAGCAGGCGCTCTCCGTGTTCGGCTTCCTGATGCTGCTGATCATCCCGCTGTCGCTGGCGCTTTCGACACCGCCGGTGACGAGCGCGAGCAGCGCAACGCCCGCGGACGACCAGACCATCACCAAGGCGCTTGCCGAGGCCTTCGGTCACCGCTCCTACGTGCTCCTGGTGCTCGGCTTCTTCACCTGCGGCTTCCAGCTCGCCTTCATCACCGTGCATCTGCCGGCCTTCCTGGTCGATCGCGGCATCTCGACGCAAACCGGCGGCTGGGTGATCGCGGCGATCGGCCTGTTCAACATCATCGGCTCGCTCAGCGTCGGCTATCTCCAGAACTATCTGCCCAAGCGCTACATCCTCTCGACCATCTATTTCACGCGCGCGCTGGCAACCCTTGCGTTCATCACGTTTCCGATCACGCCGTTCTCGGCGATCGCGTTCGGCGCGATCTCCGGCCTGACCTGGCTGTCGACGGTGCCGCCGACCTCGGCGCTGGTGGCGCTGATGTTCGGAACGCGCTGGCTCGCGACGCTCTACGGCTTTGCCTTCGTCAGCCACCAGGTCGGCGGCTTCCTCGGCGTCTGGCTCGGCGGCATCGTGTTCGAAAAGTTCGGTTCCTACACGCCGATCTGGTGGCTTTCGATCCTGTTCGGCGTGCTCTCGGCGCTGATCAATCTTCCGATCGTGGAGAAACCGGTCCAGCGGGCGGTTGCGCAGCCGGCCTGATCGGCTAAACATCCTCGACAAACAAAGTCAGGGAGTTCAGTCGTGGCCACATTCAAGGCGATCAGGATCGACAAGGCGGACAAGGGCACCACCGCGCAGCTCGCACAGTTCGACGAAGCCGAGCTGATGGAGGGCGACGTCACCGTCCGGGTGGAATGGTCGACGCTGAACTACAAGGACGGCCTTGCGCTCACCGGCAAGGCGCCGGTGGTGCGCCGCTTCCCGATGATCGCCGGCATTGATTTCGCCGGCACCGTTGAAGCCTCCTCGCATCCGCAGTGGAATGCGGGTGACAAGGTGGTCGGCACCGGCTGGGGCATGGGCGAGACCCATCTCGGCGCCTATGCCGAGAAGGCGCGGGTGAAGGGCGACTGGCTGGTCGCTCTTCCGCAGGGCCTGTCGGCGCGCGATGCCATGGCGATCGGCACCGCCGGCTTCACCGCGATGCTCTCGGTGCTGGCGCTGGAGAAGCACGGCATCTCGCCGAAGAGCGGCCCGGTCGTGGTGACGGGCGCTGCCGGCGGCGTCGGCTCGGTCGCGATCGCCGTCCTCTCGAAGCTCGGCTACCACGTCATCGCTTCGACCGGCCGGCCCTCCGAGGCCGACTACCTGAAGCAGTTGGGGGCTGCCGAGATCATCGATCGCAATGAACTGTCGGCGCCGGCAAAGCCCCTCGCCAAGGAGCGCTGGGCCGGCGGCGTCGACAGTGTCGGCTCGACCACCCTCGCCAACCTGCTCTCGATGACGAAATATGGCGGCGCGATCGCGGCCTGCGGCCTGGCCGCCGGCATGGACCTGCCGTCCTCGGTGGCGCCGTTTATTTTGCGCGGAGTGTGCCTTCTCGGCATCGATTCCGTGATGTGCCCGATTGAGCCCCGGAAAGCCGCCTGGCAGCGTTTGGCCTCCGACCTTGATCGGACAAAACTGTCTGAAATCACTGAGGAAATTTCGCTCGACGAGGTGCCGGACTGGGGCGCGAAAATCCTGGCCGGCCAGGTTCGCGGCCGCGTCGTGGTAAAAATTGTCTAACGGCGTTCAGACTTTACCAACCAAGCTGCTTCAATGTCGCCATGGTTCGTATGGTAAGCAGCGGGTAAAGAGATAAAGGCATCGCCCGCTGCGGGGGTTGGTTCGGAGTTGAGCATGCTTGCGCGTATTGTGTTGGGGGCTGTCACGGCGGCAGCGACGTTTGCGCCGGCCATCGCTGGAAGCATGAACGCCGACGAAGCGCGCCGCTTCGTGGCCGGCAAGGTGTTCGCCTTCACCTGTTTCGACGGCACCCGCGGTGCAGGCCGCATCCTCGATGATCTCGGCGCCGCCGGCGCCGTGCAGTTCTCGGGCTCGGGCCCCGTGAAACATCTCCGCCTGCCCGGCAACACGCTCCAGATCCGCGGCCAGAACGTCTGCGCCTCGATCAAGGGCATCCCGTTCGAGCCCTGCTTCAACCTGGAAAAGACCGACGATCGCAGCTTCCGCGGCTCGGTGTCGGGCATGGGCTTCGCCTATTGCGACTTCCATCACCAGGGCGGCAATCAGATGCTGATGGCGCGCGCCGCGGCGCGGCCGCGCTCGCTGCACAGGCCGGAGCATACCGGCTCGGTCGCCGCGTCGAACACCGAGGTCGCCGCGCGCGTGGAGACGCCGCGTGTCGAGGGCAGCCGGCTCGAGCCGGTGAAGTCCGAGCCGGCGAAGAACGAGGGTCCGCTGGAGCTGCGCCGCTCCACGCAGTGATCTCGCCTGCGCGGGACAGCCCGCGCCATTGATCGTCGAAGATATCATCGAACACGAAGCCGCCCGCGTCGTAGTCATACGGACGACGGCTTTCATGTCTTGGTAGCTGTTGGGGCCCAAGTTTGCGCGCGGCCGGGGGGCGGTCCCACGCAAGGGTTCAACGATGGCGCTCTATTTCTTCCGCATCAGTACCGGCCGCTATTCCGGCGCCGCCGACCTGCCGTACGAGTTCGAGGATCGCGCAGCCGCCTGGACCGAGATGACCGAGGTGTGCGCCAATCTGCTCAGTGGCATCGCGCGCAGTCTGAAGCCGAACGCCGAGTGGTCCATGGAGCTGCTCGACGAGGACAAGCAGCCGGTCTTTCGCATTAGCCTCGTCGGCGAGGCCATCGGATGCAGAGCGTCCTAGATCCGACTTGAAGCTGCAATTTACAACTATGGCGGGATCATTTCCCTTCGCGCTCAATCATTTAGCGTAGAAAGTCAATATTTGAGCGAGGGATTCCGTTAACCAAATCGGAATGTGAAAAGCTCACTTCTTGGGCAATGGCGGAAGCCGACAATGACTCGGCTGCGCGTTCCTTCGGGGGAAACATGCCCATGTTGAGCCTTGTTCAGAATCTCAGGATCGGCACCAAGCTGGCGATTGCGTCGGCGCTCGGTGTGCTCCTGGTTGGAGCCATGATCGCAAGCCAGATGCTCGGCAATGCCGGCATCCGCGAGAGCAGCGAGAGCGCACTTGCGCAGCAGCAGATCGCGCGCGACGCGGTCAAGGCCGAGGTCGCGGTCCGCGGCATGCAGCTCGCGGTACGAGACCTTCGTCTCGCCAATAGCTCGGCCGATATTCAGAAAGCCACCCAGAGCCTCGGTGACCAACAGAAATCGACGAATGCAGTGATCGATGAGATGCTGAAGCTTTCTCACGAGGCGGAGAACCGCGCTCGGATGGAGAAACTGAGATCGCTTGCCGCGAATTACGAAAAGGCCGCGCAGCAGATTGCGGGCGTGCGCGGCGAAGCCTTGGCCGCCAGTGGTGCAGACGGCGCCGCGCGCGCTGCGAAGCTCAGCGAAGACGCCATTCGCATCGCACGCGAGGTGACCCTGCCGATTGCCGGCGAGCTCGACGTGCTGGTCGGTCAGATCGCCGATTACGCGAGGCACAAAGCCGAGGAGAAGAATGCCGCGGCCGCCGCACAAATGAGATCGAGCGAGCAGATCGCGATCCTGATCGGCGCACTCGCCATGCTCGTCCTCGTCGGCTCCTGGCTGATGTCGTTCCTGACCATCGCGCGGCCGATCCGTGCGCTCACGGTCGCCATGGACAAGCTCGCCAGCGGCGATTTCTCCGTGGTTCTGCCCGGTCTCGGCCGCAAGGACGAAGTCGGCGGCGTCGCGGCCGCCGTCGAAAAGTTCAAGATCGTGTCGGAGCAGAAGGCGCGCGAGGAGGCCGAAGCCAAGATCAGGCAGGACCAGCTTGCGGCCGCGCAGCGCAAGGCCGAGATGCACAAGCTGGCCGACAGCTTCGAGGCCGCGATCGGTGAGATCGTCGACACCGTGTCCTCGGCCGCGACCGAGCTGGAAGCTTCCGCCTCGACGCTGACCGCGACTGCGGCGCGCGGTCAGGAGCTCACCACCATGGTTGCTGCCGCTTCCGAGGAAGCGTCCACCAACGTGCAGTCGGTGGCATCGGCGACCGAAGAACTGTCGTCGTCGATCACCGAGATCAGCCGGCAGGTGCAGGAATCCGCCCGCGTCGCCGGCGATGCGGTGAACCAGGCCCGCACCACGACCGATCGCGTCGGCGAGCTCTCCGCGGCAGCGGCGCGGATCGGCGACGTGGTCGAGCTGATCAACACCATCGCCGGCCAGACCAACCTCCTGGCGCTCAATGCAACCATCGAGGCCGCGCGCGCCGGCGAGGCGGGCCGCGGCTTTGCCGTCGTCGCCTCCGAGGTCAAGGCGCTTGCCGAGCAGACGGCGAAGGCGACCGGCGAGATCGGCCAGCAGATCGCCAGCATCCAGACCGCCACCGAGCATTCGGTCGGCGCGATCAAGGACATCAGCCACACCATCGAGAGACTGTCGGAGATCTCCTCGACCATCGCAGCCGCGGTGGAAGAGCAGGGCGCGGCGACGCAGGAGATCTCCCGCAACGTGCAGCAGGCGGCGACGGGCACCCATCAGGTGTCGTCCAACATCACCGACGTGCAGCGCGGCGCGAGCGAGACCGGTTCGGCATCCTCGCAGGTGTTGTCCGCGGCGCAAATGCTGTCCGGCGACAGCAACCGGCTCAAGCTGGAGGTCGGCAGGTTCCTCGGCAACGTTCGCGCCGCCTGACGGCGGCGTCTAACGCGCGCAAGTCGACCCGCTGGCGCTCAACGTCACCATCGAGCTGCGCGATGTGGGTCGCACTGCAAGCCATGGTTGCGGAACAGATGACTGCGACGACAGCAATCGCCGTAGTTTACCGTAGCTTCCTGTTAACGCCTGTTTGCAATGATTGGCGCAATCTTACGGGATGAGAACCAGCCAGCATCGTTGAACTGACCCTGGCCCCGTCGTCCGTCGCGACGACTACGGCGCAGGCGATTTGCGTGCGCTGGTATGATCGGGATTTGTGTGATGTCGAAGTTGTCGATCGTCTTCAAGCTGCTGACCGTGCTGTCGGTCCTCGTGCTCTCGCTCGCCGGCGTCGGTGTGATGGCGATCGGCACGATGCAGAACATCAACGCCCATACCGTCGAGATCGCGGAGAGCTGGCTGCCGAGCGTGCGTGCGCTCGGCTCGATGCGTGCCGACATCAACGAGCTCCGCGTCGCGCTGCGTCTGCACCTGATGCAGGACACCGCCGAAGGCAAGGAGGCCGCGGAGAAGCGGCTGGCAGGCTTGCGTGAGCGCATCGAGAAGACCCGCAAGGTCTACGAGCCGCTGATCACGGTCGCCGAGGAGCGCTCGCTGTACGAGCAATGGAGTAAGGCCTGGGCCGAGTATCTGAATGGCGTGCAGGACGTGATGGCGTTGTCGCGCAAGAGCGTCGGGCGCTTCCCGACCGACGCCAACGAGCTGCTGCAGACCAAGGTCGCGAAGATGGCTCAGGCCGCCGATCCCTTGCTGCAGAAGGGCATCGAGCTCAACAACAGGGGCGCCGAGCTGGAGACCAAGCAGGCGGCCGACAGCTACGCCACCGTGTTCCGCGTGCTCGTCGGCATCATCGTCGCTGCCGTCGTGATCGCGATCGGCGCCGCCTACTATCTCGTGCGCGACGTCTCGCGCGGCATCGCCTCGATCATTCGGCCGATGCAGTCGCTCGGCGAGGGCGACCTTTCGGCCGAGGTGCCGCATCGCGGCGAGAAGACCGAAATCGGCGCGATGGCGGATGCACTCCAGATCTTCAAGGAGGCGCTGATCGCCAAGAAAGCCGCCGACGAGGCGGCGGCGCGCGACGCCGAGGCCAAGATCGAGCGTGGGCGCCGCGTCGATGCCATCACCCGCAATTTCGAGGTCATGATCGGCGAGGTGGTCGAGACCGTGTCGTCGGCCTCGACCGAGCTCGAGGCGTCCGCGGCGACGCTGAGCGGCACCGCGCAGCGCGGCCAGGAGCTCGCAACCGTTGTTGCGGCTGCGTCGGAGGAAGCTTCCACCAACGTCCAGGCGGTGGCCTCCGCCTCCGAGGAGCTGTCGTCCTCCATCACCGAGATCAGCCGCCGCGTGCAGGATTCGGCGCGGATGGCGGCGGAAGCGGTCGAGCAGGCGGCGCGGACCAACGAGCGCGTCAACGCGCTGTCGCAGGCGGCCGCCCGCATCGGCGACGTCGTCGAGCTCATCAACACCATCGCGAGCCAGACCAACTTGCTCGCGCTGAACGCGACCATCGAAGCGGCGCGCGCAGGCGAAGCCGGCCGCGGCTTTGCCGTCGTCGCCTCCGAGGTCAAGGCGCTGGCCGAGCAGACTGCGAAAGCGACCGGCGAGATCGGGGCGCAGGTTTCGGGCATCCAGGCGGCGACGCAGGAATCCGTCAGCGCCATCCAGGAGATCGGCGGCACCATCGAGCGGCTGTCCGAGGTGTCCGCCGCGATCGCCGCCGCCGTCGAGGAGCAGGGCGCGGCCACGCAGGAGATTTCGCGCAACGTTCAGCAGGCCTCGCTCGGCACGCAGGAGGTGTCGTCCAACATCACCAACGTGCAGCGCGGCGCGATCGAGACCGGCTCGGCCTCGAGCGAAGTGCTGTCGGCGGCGAAGTCGCTGGCGACCGACAGCACCCGCCTGAAGGTCGAAGTCGCGCAGTTCCTGGAATCGGTCCGGGCGGCCTGACGCTTAGCTGCCCGTCTGCGGCGCGGCCGGCGGCGGTGCGATCTGCCGCCGGAACAGGATGCGCTGATAGAGCCAGCCGATCGCGACCAGCACGACGCCGAGGCACATGAACGAGAGTGCGCGGTAGACGCCGGTCAGCGTCCACACGTCGACCGCGAAGGCCTTGAAGATCGTCAGCGCGATAACGGCGGCAGAGGCGAGCCGCGCACGCTCCGAATTGACCAGGATGCCGACGCCGAGCAGCACCACGCCGAAGGCAAGCCAGCCGATCGAATAGGTGTATTGCTCGGCACTCGTGGTGCCGCCGTAGAGCAGGACCGGGCCGTGATAGAAGCGGCGGATCTCCAGCGTCACATAGCTGAGCGCGAACACCAGCGCACCACCCGCAATCGTGTTTGCGTATGCGACACGGCGGTGTCCCGCCACCGCGTAGGAGAGCAACAGCATCAGCACCGCCGGCAACGCATAGCCGAGCAGCAGCAGGTTGAACACGAGCCCGCCGACATTGACGCTGGAGAGCAGCATCGGGTTCTCCAGGATCAGGAGGCCGAACACGCTGATGAGACCGGCGATCGCCGTCAGCACGATCGCGCCGACATTGTGCACGATGCTGTGGCTGCGCAGCCGCAGGCGCTCCAGGCCGATTGCCATGGCGAGCGTGACACAGACTTGCAGCGCGAACTCGAGCAGGGAGGGCGGCGAGGTCATGCGGCCGCCGGTCGCAAAGTGCCGGATCTCCATGAAGGCGAGCAGCGCGGTGAACAGGATCGCCGCGGTCTCGACCACGCGCAGCGGCGCGTCGTCGGCGCGGCGGCGCAGGAAGATGCTCGCGCCCCAGAACGAGGCGGCCGGCAGGCCATAGCCCCACAACAGCCAGTTGAAGATCGGCGTCGTGCCGACGGCATCGCCGACGATGCGCGGATCATAGGCGATGCGCGCGGTGACGATCGCGGCGAAGACGGCAGCTAACCGGCGCAGCACCGGAATCGGCCGCTGCAACGAGATCCAGGCGGTGCCGAGCGACATCAGCGCGAGGGCGATGGTGAGCCAGCCCTTCTCCAGGGCGAAGGTCAGCGCCAGCGCCAGCGCGCCGAGCGTACCGGTCGCGAACAGCGCGACCGAGGTGGCAACGCCGGGCCGCTCTTCGCGGCGCATCAGCGCTTCGGTCGCGGCGCCAAAGCTGGCTGCGAGCAGCACGGCGAGGATCGCGAACGGGATCGAGCGGTCGAGATGGGCGATGCGCGCATAGAGCGCAACCAGGATGGCAATGGGCGTCGCGACGCCCGCCGCCGACCACACCACGGGAATGATCGCCGAGTTCGAGCGGCCCTGCGCGAAAAAGCCCGTGACGCCAAAGCCGGCGGCGAAGATCGCGGCCGTCACCAGATGCAGCGTCACCGCGCTGTCGGTCGCGACCGGGCCGACGCCCGGCATCGGGCCGCCCGGCAGCACCAGCATGTCAGGATTGGCGCGCACCGCCCATTCGGCGAACACGATGAACACGGTCGCCGCGGCTGCGCCCAGCGCGCCGGTCGCCGCCGGTGCACGCCAGGCGACGAACAGTGTGCCGCCAACCAGGAGCGTGAAGGCGATCAGCGCGAGATCCGCATGCGCGCTCGACAGTACGACCAGCATCGCGCCGAACAGATAGGCGCCGAGCGCGCCCGATGAGACCGGCTCGATCTCGCCGTCCTCCATGCTGGGTCCGAACATGAAGCCGCAGACGACGAGCAGTGCGGCGAGCACGAAGCCGGCGATGGCATGGAGGGCGTGCGGCGCGACCTGCACCTGTTCGGTATCGAGACCCGGGAAAATCCAGAGTACCGCGAAGGCAATGGTCGTGACCGCAAGCCAGCGCCATAGCCTGATGCGGGCGAGACCGAAACTCGCGGCCGTGACGACCGCAAGATAGATGTAGAGCGCCCAATAATCCGGCTTGCCGGAGGAGACGAGGATCGGCGTCACGAAGGCGCCGACCACGCCGAGCCCGGCGAGCGCGGGGCCGTGCAACAGCGCCGCGGCCAGCGTGCCCATCGCAACGATGCCGAGCAGCACGAAGGCCGTCGCTGGCACGAGGAAGCCGTAGAGCGCGTAGGCCGCATAGATGGTCGCGAACGCCACCGCCGTTCCGGCCGCGGTGAGGATCGCGGGGATGTTGGCGATCGGCAGCGCCGCGATGCTCGAGATGCTCTCCTTGCGCCGCGTCCATTCGCCGGCGCCCAGCAATGCAGTGGCGAACAGGCCGCCGAGGAACACGCGCACGCCGGGGCCGAGCAGGCCGGCCTCGATCGAATAGCGCACCATGAAGAAGCCGCCGAGCGCGAGCGCGAGGCCCCCGATCCACACCACCCAGCGGGTGCCGAGCCGCTCCTCCAAGCCGGGTGCTACCTCCGGCACCGGTGGGGGCGCAGCGGCGCCCGTGCTCGACTCAAGCGGGGGCGGTGAAGTCTCTTCGGTGACGAGCGGAGGCGGCGTCGTTTCAGCTTCCGGCGCCAACGGCGGCGGCTCGGCGGCTGCAGTCGTGGCGGGGGCTTCGGCCTGCACCTGCGCGGGCACCAGCGGCGGCGGCTGCACCGGCCGCAGCGCGTAAAGCATCTCTTCGAGCGAGTTGAGCCGGCGGCGCAGGTCGGCCGCCTGGTTGGAGGCCTTGATCGCGATCAGGAAGGCGATGATCGCAATGATCAGCGCAAAGGCGTCAAACGGGCCGTCGAACATGAAGCCTCCAGGCAACCGGCGGGCAGGGGCCGGTACCACAAATATCAGGATCTAGCGCCGGGAGCGTACGCGCAAGCCCGGCGCGGGCCGCTCCTGGAGCACCTCGCGGCGGAAGCGGTAGAGCGCCGCCGGCCGTCCGCCCGTCTGTGTCGACATCACCCCGGTCGGTTCGACCAGGGCTTCCATTTCGACCAGGCGGCGGAAGTTCTGCTTGTGCAGGTGCCGGCCGGAGATCGCCTCCACCGTGTGCTGCAGTTCAGTAAGTGTGAATTCAGCCGGCAAAAGTTCAAAGACGACAGGACGATACTTCAGCTTTGCGCGCAGCCGCGCGATTGCCGTGGCGAGAATCCGGCGGTGGTCAAACCGCATCGAGGTCCCGAGCGGGGGAAGCGTCTTGCGCGCCAATGCCGCAGGACGGCCGTCGCGGCGTGCCTCCTCGATCAGCCCGGCCTCGTAGAGCAGCTCGTAGCGGTCGAGCACGCGCTCCTCGTCCCAGGGCGCGCCGTCGAGACCGAAATAGAACCGCACGCGATCCTTGCGTGGCAGCGCGCGCGTCGTCTCCGGCGTCTCCTCCTCGGCCCACTTGGTCAGTGCGGGGATGATGTCGCGGGCGATGATCGCCGGCGGCTCGTCGCGCCAGTCTTCCCAGGGGAAGAAGCGATACCAGGGCGCGAAGCTCGCCCCGTTCGCGGCGAGTTCGCCGTCCACAGGGCGCGTCAGTGCGAGATAGCCGATCGACACCATATGGGCGCCGGTATCGCCAGCCTCGGCATGACGGCCGCGATCGCCGAACGTGTAGAGCTGCTCAACGTAGCCGAGCCGCAGCCCCGCCTGTTGCTCGACCCAGGCGCGCAGGCCGATCTCGAACGTGCGGTGGCTCACCGCGTCGAACGGGCCGAACGGCAGGCCGGCGAGCCCGTCAGCGCCGCGTGCGGTCAGGATCAGCGGCTCGTGGTTCTCGATCGCGACGATGGCCGCGGTGAGTCCGATCTCGATCGGTGTCAGCAGCGTCTCGCTCATGCGTTGATGGTCGCGGATGTTGCTACAAACTCGTCATGCCCGGGCTTGTCCCGGGCATCCACGTTCGTCGTGCCGCGAGAAAGTTCGTGGATGGCCGGGACATAGGCGAGCGAAGCGACGCCGTCCTTCGGACGGCTATGCCCGGCCATGACGGCAATATCTCCATTGTGACGACCAGCTGTCATTCGAGCTCGATTGCGAAGGGGCGGCCTTCCACCATCATCGCGCCGGGGCCCATCTCGTCGAGCGCGCGCAGCATGCGGCCGTTGCGTCCGAGTGCACGATCGGCGAGGCTGACGATGCGCCGGTTGGGCGAGGCGATCGGCGAGGCCGCGCGAATCTTCCGGGCGATCTCGATCTCGTCGCGGTTCGGATTGAGCGCGCAAACGGCCGCGAACGCACTCGCGGTGGAGCGGCTGATCCCGGCATAGCAATGCACCACCAGCGGGGCGCTGCGGTCCCAGCCGCGCACGAAGTTCAGCACCTGCTCGATATGCGTCTCCGAGGGCGCAACGAAGCCGTCCATCTCCTCGGTGATGTCGTCCATCGACACCTTGAGATGATTGGCCGGGAGCACCGAGACTGGACGCGCCACCTGCTCGACATTGGCCATCACGGTCAGCACGTGACTGGCCTTGGTGAGGCGGACGGTTTCGGGAAGTGCGGCGAGGGAACAGACGTGGATCATGGCGAACCTTTTTGCACCCGATTATAACGAGCGCTGTAGGGTGGGCAAAGGCGCATCGCGCCGTGCCCACCATTTCGCAACTGCGCGCATCGCGCTTAGTTTGGTGGGCACGACGCAAGGGCGCCTTTGCCCACCCTACAAGACTCACGCAAACACGCCGCCAAACCGCTCCAGAAACTGCTTCTCGGCCCGCGCCGCGGTCCAGGGCGTCAGATAGTCGCGCCTGACGCTGTCGGACAGACCCGGATCCTTGCCGAACAGGCGCCGCGCTTCGCTCGCGCTGAAGCCGGCGAGCTCGGTCGCCTCGAGATAGGCCGCGCCGCGATCGGCGGCCTTGATGGCCTGCGTGATGTCGTCAGGCAATACCGGTGGCAAGCCGAAGCGGATATGGATTGCGCCGAGCAGCCGCTTCTCGACCGCCTTGTAATGACCGTCGAGCACGGCCTTGAACGGCGAGATCATGTCGCCGATCACATATTCCGGCGCATCATGCAGCAGGGCCGCGAGCCGCACGCGCTGGTCGACGCGGGGCATCTCGTGCCGCAGCACCGTCTCGACCAGCAGCGTATGCTGTGCGACCGAAAAGATGTGCGCGCCGAGGGTCTGCCCGTTCCAGCGCGCCACCCGCGCCAGCCCGTGCGCGATGTCGCCGATCTCGATGTCGAGCGGGGAGGGATCGAGCAGGTCGAGCCGCCGGCCGGACAGCATGCGCTGCCAGGCGCGGACCTCTTCGTTGCGGGCCGCCTTCTTCGCCGTCATTTGGCCTTGAGGCGCGGCTTGCGCTGGGTCTTGCTGCAGGTCGCATGACAGTGGCAATCGACCAGGTGGTCGTTGACCATGCCGGTCGCCTGCATGAAGGCATAGACGATCGTCGGGCCGACGAATTTGAAGCCGCGCGAGGACAGCTCCTTTGAGATCTGCACCGAGAGCGGCGTCGAGGCCGGCACGCTCGCGGTGGTCTTGAAGTGGTTGACCTTGGGCCGTCCGTCCATGAAGTCCCACAGCAGCTTCGAGAAGCCCGGGCCCTTCTCCATGATATCGAGATAGGACTTCGCGCTCAGGATCGCACCTTCGATCTTGGCCTTGTTGCGCACGATGCCGGCATCGTTCATCAGCGCGTGCACCTTCTTAGGCGTGTAGCGCGCGATCTTCTCCGGCTGGAAATCGTCGAAGGCTTTGCGGAAGTTATCGCGCTTGCGCAGGATCGTGATCCAGGACAGACCGGCCTGGAAGCCGTCCAGAATCAGCTTCTCGTACAGCGCGCGGTCGTCGTATTCCGGCACGCCCCATTCGGTGTCGTGATAGGCGACGTAAAGCGGATCTTCGCCCGGCCAGGGGCAGCGGGTCAGACCATCGGGATGCAAGCGGGCAGCACGGCTCATGCGATGGGCTGCTTGGCTGGAATTCGAACGACGTCTGGTTCCGCGAGCGTCAAAGCCAGCCCCCCAGCGGTGAGCGGCTGGCCCGCATCGAGCGCGTCTGCGACACGGTCGATGCGCACCAGCGCGATGCCCTTGCCGCCGGCTGTCGAGCCGATGGTGCCGACCGGCTTGTCGCCGGCGAGGATGGTGGTGCCCGGCTCGGGCGAGGCATCCTCGATCAGCACTTTCACGCTGCGCGTGCGCGCGGTGCCGCGATGCTGCATGCGCGAGACGACCTCCTGGCCGACATAGCAGCCCTTGTCGAAATCGACGCCGGCGAGGCGATCCATATTGGTCTCGTGCGGGAACGCATCGCCGTACATGAAATCGAGCCCGCCGCGCGGTACGCCGAGCGCGATGCGGTGCGCCTCGTACTCGGCCGCATCGACCAGCTCGGCGCCGATGAGATCGGACAGTTTCTGCTTGAGATCTTCGGGGATCAGGATGCGGGTGCCGAGCCCCTCAGCCCGCGGATCGGCGAAGGCAAGGTCGGGCTGGGCCGCCGGCTCGCCGTCCCACGCCGCGAGCACGCCGAGGTCGAGGTTGTCCACCGTGACCTTGGCGCGCAGCTTGTAGAATTTCAGCTTGGTGGCGAGGGTGTCCGCCAGCGCCTTGGGGCAGTCGATCAGGAACCCGCCGCCGTGGCCCGCGGGCGCTTCCGTGATCAGGAAATCCACGATGATCTTGCCCTGCGGCGTCAGCAGCGCGCCGAATCGCCCCAGGCCGGGCTTCAGCCTGTCGAGATCGGAGGTGACGAGACCATTGAGGAAGTTGCGCGCATCCTCGCCCGCGACCTTGACCACACCCCGGTCGGGAAGAAACGCCGATTTCATGCGAAAATCTCTTGCGACATGTTGCTCCGGAACGTAAGCCCGCAACGCATAAACGACAAGACCTCGAGCCCTGCGCCCTGAGGATGAGAGAGGCCCAATGACCCAGCATTTCGATGTGATCCTCAAGGGCGGCACCGTGGTCAACCAGGACGGCGAGGGTGTGCGCGATATCGGCATCACGGGCGGTCGCATCGCCGAGCTCGGTCCGCTGTCGCAAGGCTCGGCCGCCGAGGTGATCGACTGCAAGGGCCTGCACATCCTGCCCGGCGTGATGGACACGCAAGTGCATTTCCGCGAGCCCGGGTTGACGCACAAGGAAGACCTCGAGACCGGCTCGCGCAGCGCCGTGATGGGCGGCGTCACCGCCGTGTTCGAGATGCCCAACACCTCGCCGCTGACCGTGACGGAGGCCGAGTTCGCCGACAAGATGAAGCGGGCCCATCACCGCATGCATTGCGATTTCGCCTTCTTCATCGGCGGCACCCGCGAGAACGTCCAGGACCTGCCCGTGCTGGAGCGCGCGCCCGGCTGCGCCGGCGTCAAGGTGTTCATCGGCTCGTCCACCGGTGCCCTCTTGGTCGAGGACGACGAGAGCCTACGCCGCATCTTCCAGGTGATCCGCCGCCGTGCCGCCTTCCACGCCGAGGACGAATACCGCCTCAACGAGCGCAAATCGCTGCGCATCGAGGGCGATGCGCGCTCGCATCCGGTCTGGCGGGACGAGACCGCGGCGCTGATGGCGACGCAGCGCCTGGTCAAGCTCGCGCACGAGACCGGCAAGCGCATTCACGTGCTGCACATCTCGACCAAGGAGGAGATCGAGTTCCTGCGCGACCACAAGGACGTCGCCTCCTGCGAGGCGACGCCGCACCATCTCACCCTTGTCGCGCCGGAGTGCTACGAGCGGCTCGGCACGTTGGCGCAGATGAACCCGCCGGTGCGTGGCGCCGATCATCGCGCCGGGATCTGGCGCGGCATCGAGCAGGGCATCATCGACGTGCTCGGCTCCGATCACGCCCCGCATACGCTGGAGGAGAAGCAGAAGACCTATCCGGCGTCGCCCTCCGGCATGACCGGCGTGCAGACGCTGGTGCCGATCATGCTCGATCACGTCAATGCGGGACGCTTGTCGCTCGCGCGCTTCGTCGACCTCACCAGCGCCGGCCCCGCGCGCCTCTACAACATGGCCTGCAAGGGCCGTATCGCCGCCGGCTACGATGCCGACTTCACCATCGTCGATTTGAAGCGCAGCGAGACCATCACCAACAAATGGGTGGCGTCCAAGGCCGGCTGGACGCCCTATGACGGCGTTCGCGTCACCGGCTGGCCCGTCGGCACCTTCATCCGCGGCCGTCGCGTGATGTGGCAGGGCGAGCTGGTAACGGCCGCGCAGGGCGAGCCGGTGCGGTTTCTGGAGACGCTGAAGGCGTAGCCGCTTTTGTCGGAGGGCGAACGCACCGTTCCCCGTCATTGCGAGGAGCTCTTGCGACGAAGCAATCCAGAATCCCTCCGCGGAAAGACTCTGGATTGCTTCGCTACGCTCGCAATGACGAGAGGAGAGAGCTACATTTCCTCTCGAACGGGAGCGTAGTCCGATGTCCCAGCCAGCTGCCCTCATCACCACCGAACAACTCGCTCCGATCCTCAGCGATCCCAACCTCCGCCTCTACGATTGCACGACCTATCTTGAGCCCGCGCCGGAAGGCAGCGCCGTGCCCTATCGCGCGGTGCCCGGCGACAAGACGTTTGCGGCCGGTCACATCCCGGGCGCCGATTTCCTCGACCTGCAAGGTGAGTTCTCGGACACCTCGTCGCAACACTTCTTCATGATGCCCGATGTCGCTCAGCTCGAGGCCGCCTTCGGCCGTCACGGCCTCGATGCGTCCAAGACAATCGTGCTCTACGGCATCGGCACCATGATGTGGTCGACACGATTCTGGTGGATGCTGCGCGCGCTCGGCGTCGATGCCCGCGTGCTCGACGGCGGCTTCGACAAATGGAAGCAGGAGGGGCGGCCAGTCGAGACAGGCGCACCCAAGGCCTATCCAGCCACGACCTTCAAGGCGGCGCCGCGCCCGGGCTGCTTCGTCGACAAGGAAGCGGTGCTGGCAAAGATCGGCGATCCCGCAACCGTCATCGTCAACGCGCTCGGGCCGCAGTTTCATCGCGGCCTGGAGCCGAGCCGCTATGGCCGGCCGGGCCGTGTTCCCGGCAGCGTCAACGTTCCTGCAGCCACGCTCGTGAATGCCGACAAGACGCTGACGAATCTTGCGGATGCGGAAGCCAAGTTCGCCGCCCAGGGCGTCACGCGCGACAAGAATGTGATTCTTTACTGCGGCGGCGGCATCTCGGCGACGATCGACCTCTTGCTGCTGGCGCAACTCGGCTATGACAAGCTGACGCTCTACGACGCCTCGATGGGCGAATGGGCGAGAGATCCCTCGCTGCCGATCGAGACGGGTTAGGAGGCGGTCGTTACCCACCGGAAAGGGTAAGATCCCAGGTAAGAAAATTGGGAACCTTTCCCCTGCGCCTGCATCCAATGTCCGGAACCAATGGAGACAGGATGCCCGCCATGCCAGGGACCGCAGCCGGCCTGACCGCCGGCGCCAGGACGTTGGAAGCCGCACTGGTGGATCGCGCGCGGCGCCGCGACGAGGCCGCTTTGCGCGAGATCATGCAGGCCAATAACCGCCGGCTCTTCAGGCTTGCCCGCGGCATCCTGCGCAGCGACAGCGACGCGGAGGACGTGGTGCAGGAGACCTATGTCCGCGCCTTCACCCACCTTGACGGCTTTCTTGGCGAGTCGGCGCTGTCGACGTGGCTGTCGCGCATTGCCATCAACGAAGCGCTCGGACGCGCACGCGGCCGGAGGCCGCAGGTCGAGCTGGGATCGGTGCCGGAGGCAACGCTCGAAGCACAAATCATCCAGTTTCCGCTTTCGTCCGCCGCAACTGATCCGGAAAAGTCCATGGCCCAACGCGAGATCCAGCGTGTCGTCGAACGCGCGGTCGACGAACTGCCCGAGACCTTCCGCATGGTCTTCATCGCGCGGGTGATGGAGGGGATGAGCGTGGAGGAGACCGCCGGGCTGCTCGGCACCAAGCCCGAGACCGTGAAGACGCGGTTGCACCGCGCGCGCACCATGCTGCGCGAGAACGTCGAGAAGAAGATCGGTCCGGTCGTGATGGATGCGTTTCCGTTCGCAGGTGAGCGTTGCGAGCGCCTGACGGAGGCCGTGCTCAGGCGCCTTGGCATCGGGGCGTAATTTTTCGGGAACGTTCGCGCGGAATTGGCATCCAATCTGTGCAAGCAACAGTCCGGAACGTTTCCGGCCCACAGGAGTGTCATGCCATGTTGATCCGTTGGAGCGCGGCGGCCGCCACAGCGATGATGTTGTCTAACCCCGTATTGCTGCAAGGCGCCAGCGCAGCCGACAAGCCCACCGATCCTCAGATCGCGCATATCGCCTACACCGCGGGCGTGATCGACATCAACGCTGCCAAGCAGGCGCAGAAGAAGGCCAAGAACAAGGACGTCAAGGCATTCGCTGAGGACATGCTGCGCGACCACGAGGCGGTCAACAAGCAGGCCCTCGCGCTCGTCAAGAAGCTGAACGTCACGCCGGAGGACAACGAGACCAGCAAGGCGCTGTCGAAGCAGGCGGCCGACAAGATGGCCGAGCTCGACAAGCTCGACGGCGCGGCGTTCGACAAGGCCTACGTCGCCAACGAGGTCGCCTACCACAAGGCGGTCAATGGCGCGTTGGAGACGCAGTTGATCCCGTCTGCGAGCAATGCCGAGCTGAAGAGCCTGCTGCAGACCGGGCTGAAGATCTTCCAGGGTCATCAGCAGCACGCCGAGCACATTGCGGCCGAGCTGAAATAGGAGCGTCGCATGATGCCGGGACGCCTCGCTTCGATCGCGCTTGCGGCCGTGCTTCTGTCGACGGTCGTCCCGGCACGTGCCGCGACGATCGAGATCACGATGGACAATCTCGTGATTGCTCCCCCTGAGGTATCGGCGAAGATCGGCGATACCATCACCTGGGTCAACAGGGACGTCTTCGCCCACACCGCCACCGCAGGGAACGGCGATTTCGACGTGATGCTGCCGCCAAAGACATCGGCGACATCGGTTCTGAAGAAGGCCGGAACGATCGAGTATTACTGCCGCTATCATCCCAACATGAAAGCGACGCTCAAGATCGAGCCGTAACGCAGGAGGGGCGCGTTCCCGGCTCTGTCGGGAACATCTCCCGCGGCTTACTGCCGGGAGATGCCGACCGAGAATTCGCCATTGCGGATGCGGCCGGGGAAGCCCTCGACGAACTTCGCCACCGCGTCCTCGCCATAGGTGCCGACGAGCTCGGCGAGGGCCGCGAACAGGCTCGCCTGCGCCAGGCAGTCGCCGTCGACGCCGTCATGACGCGCCTCGGCCCAGGCCTCGTTGAGATAGCTCAGCGCAGCCTGTTTCTGCTCGTGATCGGGCAGCGGCGCGCGGGCGGGGGCGTAGGAAATCGGCTGGCTCATGAAACTCGGTCAGGGCTGGGGCGCGATCCACGGCGATGCGCTGTGCGAGAAGGTGTAGCACGGGCGTTAACGACCGCTAGGCCACATCTTTAAGAACGGTTAACGGCTGTGAACAAAGTCGATGACAGGGTTGCAGCACTCCCGTCATTCCGGGGCGCGCGCAGCGCGAGCCCGGAATCCATCTGGCCGCAGAGATGGTGGAAGAATGGATTCCGGGCTCGCGACTTCGTCGCGCCCCGGAATGACGAATGCAGAACTCAGTTCGCGTAGCGCGCCGTGAGATCGCGCGAGATCTTCGAGCCTTCCTCGATGTAGCGGCGGATCGCCACCATCGCGGCCGGCGTGCAGCTGCGATAGGTCTGCTGAAAACCGTTATAGCCGCGGTTGAAGCCGGCGATCATGCGGGTGCGGCGCTCGCCGGAGGGGGTTTCGGCATCGATCAGCGCCTGCATCTCGTTGCGCCATTTGTTGCCCTCGTTGGCCCCGCAGATGCCGCGCAGATAGTGCAGCCCGCCGAGGATCTCGGCCAGCCGCTGCAGTTCGCCGTCAAACGGCGCCGCCACGTCCTGGGCCCTCGCAGGCGCGGAGGCGCAGGCGAGAATCAGGGCAAAAATGGCCAGAAATCGCGTCGACATCGGCGGCTGTATGCCCCCTCGGGACGGCTGGCGCAAGGCGGGCCGTCAGGTCCCAAGCAGCCGGTGAGCGGACAGGATGACCTCCTCCAGCCCCCCGGTCAGCTTGAGGTCGCCGAGGCTTGCCAAGGCGCTGGGGGCGACCCAGCGGTAATCGTCGAGCTCGTCGTTCAGCGCCGGCTCCTTCGCCGTCCAGCGCGCGGCAAAGGACATGATCAGGTAATGGCCGGCGCCGGCTGCGGCCGGGAGTACCTCGCGCCAGCCGGCGAGGCCGATGATCTCGATAGCAAGGCCGGTTTCCTCGTCGACCTCGCGGCTCAGGGCCTGGTGCAGCGATTCGCCGAACTCGACCCGGCCGCCCGGCAGCGAATAGAAGCCCTTGGCCGGCGAGCGGGCGCGGCGGACCAGCAACACCTTGCCGTCGCGGAAGATCGCTGCGCTGACCGCAAGCTGGGGGTGGGCAGGGTGGACGATTGCGGCCAATCGCGCCACCTATCCGGTCGAGTTCGTCATGATGGTGTCGACGTCGGCCTCCGCCCCGCCATTGATGATGCCGCCGCAGGCCGCGATCAGCGGCTTGACCCAGAGGGCGGCCTGCTCGGCGAGGCGGACGCGGGTCGAGTCCTTGTCGACCTCGCGCATGGCCGTGCCGACCGCGGTCAGAATCGAGGTCATGGTGTCCGTGATGTGGTCGAACTGGGCACGCACGTTGGGATCGGCCCTTTCATAGGCCTCGATGGCGAGATCCCGCGCCTTGAAATTCGAGGCCGTGAAATGCTCGGCATAGGACAGCGGCGTCCAGGTCAGGAAGTCCTCGGCGCATTCCGGCATGTCAGGCACCATTTCGAGCAGCATCACGGCTTCATTGAAATGGTTGAGATAGTCGGTGGCAAGCCCGGTCCGCGGGTTGATGTTGGCGACGCGCAGCCGTTCGGCCCAGGCGGTCGCCTCAGGGCCCGTCTGTACATGCGTCCGCGCGGGTTGGGTGGCCGTTGAGCTCATCTGCCGCAGTGTTAACGTTCGGGGTTAAAAGGACCTGAACGGACCCTATATAGGCCTCCAAGGATGTGTGGACGCTTCGTCATAACTTCGGCCCCCGCGGCTTTGCGGCAACTGTTCGGCTATGTCGAGCAGCCGAATTTTCCGCCCCGGTACAATGTCGCCCCGACGCAACCGATTCCGGTGGTGCTGGTCGAGAACGGCGCGCGCCATTTCCGCCTGATGCGCTGGGGTCTGCTGCCGAGCTGGGTCAAGGACCCCCGCGGTTTCACGCTCCTGATCAACGCTCGCTCCGAGACGGTGCTGGAGAAACCCGCCTTCAAGAACGCGATTCGCCGCCGGCGCGGTCTGATTCCGGCCGACGGCTATTACGAGTGGAAGACCGAAGCCGGCCGCAAGCAGCCCTTTTTCATCCACCGCGCCGACGGTGAGCCGCTCGGCTTTGCCGCTGTGTTCGAGACCTGGGTCGGGCCGAACGGCGAGGAGCTCGACACGGTCGCGATCGTCACCACCGCGGCGGGCGAGGATCTCGCCGCGCTGCATGACCGCGTGCCCGTCACCATCAGCCCGCGCGACTTCGAGCGCTGGCTCGACATCAAAGGCGACGAGGTCGATGCGATCCTGCCGCTGATGAGGCCCCCGCGCAGCGGCGAATTCGCCTGGCACCCCGTCACTACCCGCGTCAACCGCGTCGCCAATGACGACGAGCAGCTGCCGGCAAAGCGCAGCCGGCCATATTGCGTGTCCAGCTCCTGGATCGCGCCGCGCGCCTTGATTTGCGGATGGTCGATGATCTCCTCGACCTTCCAGATGCTGGCGCAGGGCGCGCCGGCGTCTTCCAGGATCGTCTCCCACTCGCGCGCCGGCCGTTTCGCCAGCGCTTCCTCGATGATGGCGCGCAGCGCGCCCTCGTTCTCGTTGCGGGCGAACCAGTCGGCAAAGCGCGGATCTGACAGCGTATCCTCGCGGCCGAGCGCGCTCATCAATGCGCGGTACTGCTTCTCGTTGTTGACGGCGAGCAGGATATGGCCCTCGCCGCACTTGAACAAATTCGCCGTGGTCCGTCGGCTCACCGCCTGATTGCCCGAGAGTGTCTGCCGATGGCCGGCCACCGACCAATCGGCGATCTGGCCGGAGAGAAACGCCAGCGTCGCTTCCAGCATGGAGACATCGATCAGCTGCCCCTTGCCGGTGCGGTCGCGCTGGTAGAGCGCGCTCGACACGCCGAACGCCGCCGTGGCGCCGGACAGCACGTCGCACACCGCAAAGCCCGCGCGCGTCGGCCCCGTCTCGGGGTGGCCGGTGATGGCCATGATGCCCGACAGCGCCTGCATCTTGCCGTCATAGCCGGGCCGCAGGCGGTCCGGGCCGGTCTGGCCGAAGCCCGACACCGCGCAATAGATCAGCTTGGGATTGATCGCCGACAGCGCCTCATAGCCGATGCCGAGCTTGTCCATCACGCCGGGGCGGAAATTCTCCATGACCACGTCGACCCGGCCTGCGAGCTTCTTCACGATCGCGATCGCCTCCGGCTTCTGCAGATCAAGCGTCAGGCTGCGCTTGTTGCCGTTGATGGCCTGGAAGGCCGGCGCCAGCCCGCGCTCGGCCCATTCGCGGCTGAGCGGCGTGCGGCGCATGTCCTCGCCCTCGCGCCGCTCGACCTTGATGACGTCGGCGCCCAGCAGCGCGAGCTGGTAGCTCGCATAGGGGCCGGCCAGCACTTGCGTGAAATCCAGGATCTTCACGCCCTCGAACGGTCGCGTCACCTCGCTCTCCCTCGGCTTGTTGTTATTGGAGGACGTCAGGCGGCGCGGTTGCCGCGCGCGATCTCCTTCTGCTTGTCGAACTCGGCGCGGCGCCGCGCCAGCTCTTCAGGCGAGAGCTGCGCGACATTGTTGTAGTCGAGCTTCCAGGAGGCGTTCTCGCTCCAGCGCAGCGGCGACTGCATCGTGGTCTGCGGACCGCTCGCGGTCTCCAGCAGCCTCAAGGCGAGCTCGAGCGTCTGTGCCTGCGAGGCGATGTCGTGCGGCTTGCCGGCGGAATTGCCGAGCGGGAAGTCGCTGAACAGGAAGCGGGGCACGGCCGCGTGCTCGACGATGTCCTTGGCGCAGCCCATGATCACGGTGGCAATGCCGTTGCGCTCCAGATGCCGCGCCACCAGCGCCGTGGTCTGGTGGCAGACCGGGCAGTTCGGCACCAGCACCGCGACATCCACCTTGTCGGCGAGGCAGCGTGCGAGGATCTCCGGCGCGTCGGTGTCAAGCGTGACGCGATGGCTGCGGTTGGTCGGCGCGCCGAAGAAGCGCGGCGCCACTTCGCCGATGCGCCCCGCAGCGGATGCCTTCAACAGCTGCGGCAGCGGAAACCAGGTGCCGCTGTCGGTGGCCGAGGTGTGCTTGCGGTCGTAGCCGATATGCGAGATGCGCAGATCGTGTTCTTTCGACGTGTCGCCCTCATAGACCTGATAAAATTTCGCGCCGCCATTATACGCCGCGCCCGGCCCCTGGTCGCCCTTGGCCGGGTCGTAGGGCGCAGCGGTGGTGATGATAGTGACGCGCGATTGCGAAAGCGGCTTCTTCAGCGGCTGGAACGGTGCCGCGGTGTAATGCGCCCAGCGGTACGGCGTAGCGTAGCCGATCGCCGCGTAATAATCCCGGGTGCGCTGCATGTAGGGGACGGGGGAATCGTAGTCGGGCGCAAAGCCGAATTCGTCGTCGCGCGGAGCAGACATGGCGCGTCTCCTGGTTCTTGGTTGGCGCCAGACTAGAGATAGTTTTGCGGTTGCTCAACCGGGGGGCGGGGCGGCGCAGCACAGAATTGCAGACGAGGATGACGCGGCGTCTCTTACCCTCCCCCTCCAGGGCCCCTCCAGGGGAGGGTCAGCACGTCACCTGAACACGTGCAGCGCCACATACTGCAGCAGCATGATCGCCTTGGCGTCGATGATCCGGCCGTCGGCGATCATCGCCAGGGCCTCATCGATGGAGAGCTCCAGCACCTCGATGTCCTCGCCCTCGTGCTCCAGGCCGCCGCCGTCGCTCACCCGCATCTCGGGCTCGTATTCGGCGACGAAGAAATGCAGTTTCTCGGTGATGGCGCCGGGGCTCATGAAGGCCTCGAACACCTTGTGAACGTGGTGCAGGCGATAGCCGGTTTCCTCCTCTGCCTCGGCCCGGATCCGCTCCTCGGGCTCGGCGTTGTCGAGCACGCCGGCGGCGGCCTCGATCAAGAGGTCGTCGTAACCGCGGATGTAGGCCGGCAGACGGAACTGGCGCACCAGGATCACGGTCCGTCGCGCGAGATTATACGGCAGCACGGCCGCGGCATTGTCACGCTCATAAGTCTCGCGATGTTGGGTCTGCCACTCGCCATTGGCGCGCCGGTACTCGAAGGTCGTGGTCTTCAGCGTGGTCCAGCCGTCCGAGAGCACGCGGACGTCCTTGATGCGGACGCGGTCGGAAATGGTCATGGGCTGGATCTCAGTTGCTTGGCGTGGTCGCGCGGCCGTCGAGCCACTTCTGGAACATCACGGAGGTCGAGAGCTCGAAGCCCAGCGAGCCGTAGAACGCATTGGCCTGCGCGTTCTCGCGGCGGACCAGGAGCTGCAGCTTCGAAATTCCGGCGCTTCGCAGCCAGTCCTCGGCCGCCGCCATGATGATGCGGCCATAGCCGCGCTTCTGACAGCTGGGATCGACCGCGACGTAATAGACCCAGCCGCGATGGCCGTCATGGCCGACCATCACGGTGGCGACGATCGCGCCATTGTCGCGGCCGACCAGCACGGTGGAATTGTCGCGCCGCCGCGCCAGTGCGATGTCGGCATGGGGATCGTTCCAGGGCCGCGTCAGGCCGCAGCGCTGCCACAGCGCGACGACCGGCTCGACATCGGCATCGGTGATCACATCGATCGTAAGTGAACCGCTCACAGCACCTTCCCCGGGTTCATGATGCCGAGCGGATCGAGCATCGCCTTGACCTGCCGCATCAGCTCGATCGCGGTCTTGTCCTTCACCTCGGGCAGCTCGTCGCGCTTGAGCACGCCGATGCCGTGCTCGGCCGAGATCGAGCCGCCCATGCGCAGCACGATCTCGAACACCACCGCGTTCACATCGTGCCAGCGTGCCAGGAAATCGGCGGTGTTGGCGCCGATCGGCTGGCTGACGTTGTAGTGCAGATTGCCGTCGCCGAGATGGCCGAACGGCACCGGCCGGGCGCCGGGGATCAGCTTCACCACGGCCGCATCGGCTTCGGCGATGAAGTCGGGCACGGCCGCAACCGGCACGGAGATGTCGTGCTTGATCGAGCCGCCTTCCGGCTTCTGCGCCGCCGACATCTCGTCGCGCAGCTTCCAGAACGCGCCGCGCTGGGTGAGATTGGCCGCGATCACGGCGTCGTCGACGATCTCCTCCTCCATGGCGCGGGTGAGGATCGTCTCCAGCGGCGTGCGGGCATCCTCGCTCGGCGATGACAATTCCATCAGCACGTACCAGGGATGCTTCGCCTCAAGCGGATCGCGCACGTCGATGCCGTGGCGGACGGAGAAATCCACCGCCAGCTCCGACAGCAGCTCGAAGCTCGTCAGCGCATTGGCGGCTTCGCCTTGCGCGATGGTGAGCAGCTTGAGCGCTGCCGCCGGCGATTTCAGCCCGACAAAGGCGGTTTCGATCGCCCGCGGCTTCGGAAACAGTTTCAGCGTCGCTGCGGTGATGATGCCGAGCGTGCCTTCGGCGCCGATGAAGAGGTTGTGCAGATTGTAGCCGGTGTTGTCCTTCTTCAGCTTCGACAGCGAATTGAGCACGCGCCCGTCGGCGAGCACCACTTCGAGGCCCAGCGCCATCTCGCGCGCGACGCCATAGGCGAGCGCCGCGGTGCCGCCGGCATTGGTCGAGAGGTTGCCGCCGATGGTGCAGCTGCCTTCGGCCCCTAGCGACAGCGGAAACAGCCGGTCGACCTCGGAGGCCTTGGCTTGCGCGATCTGCAGCACCACGCCGGCCTCACACGTCATGGTGTTGGAGGCGGTGTCGATCTCGCGGATCTTGTCGAGCCGGCGCAGCGACACCACCACCTCGCCATTGTGCGGCGTCTGGCCGCCGACGAGCCCGGTGTTGCCGCCCTGCGGCACCAGCGCGATGTTGTGCGCGGAGGCGAGCTTGCAGATCGCAGAGACCTCCGCCGTCGAGCCCGGGCGCAGCACCAGCGGCGAGCGGCCGTGGAACAAATTGCGCTCCTCGGTGACGTAAGGCTCGATATCCGTTGGATCGGTGATCGCGTGGCGGTCGCCGACGATCTTGCGGAATTGCGCGATCAATTCGGGCGCAAGCGGCGGGGTGGCAGGCTTGTCGATGTTCATGTCCTCGTCTCTTGCTTCACCGCGCCACCGCGGCGCGGCGCAGCCGGTCGTTGATCGCCTCGCCCAGACCATCTTCGGGAATCGGCATCACCGCAATCGCCCGCGGCGCCTTCGCATCGAGGCTGCGAAGATAGCCGAACAGATTGGCGGCGGCTTCATCGAGATCGGCGGCGGGCGACAAATTCATCACGGCCGATGCGGCGTCAAGACCGGGCAGGCGCTCCGGCCCAAACGCCAGCAGCGCCTCGCCCGGCGCGACCTCACGCACGTTGAGCCGCACAGGGGCGCGCGGCGCGTAATGCGAGGCCAGCATGCCAGGGGCCAGCGGCTGGCTGTCGTCGTTGCCAGCCTCCACCGGCGGCCGCGCCAGCGGCGTGCCCAGCACCGTCTCGATCCGCTCGCGTGACAGCCCGCCGGGACGAAGCAGCATCGGCGCGTCGAAGCAGCCGAGAATCGTGGATTCCACGCCGACCGTAACAGGCCCGCCGTCGATGATCAGGTCGATCCGCCCCGCAAGGTCGCTCTCGACATGGGCGGCCAGCGTCGGCGAGACGTGGCCGGAGATGTTGGCCGACGGCGCGACCACGGCGCCGCCGAAGGCGCGCAGGATCGCCTGTGCGACGGGGTGGGCGGGAATGCGGATCGCCACCGTGTCCAGGCCTGCCGTGGCGAGATCCGCCACCGGGCAGTCGTCGGTCTTCGGCACCACCAGCGTCAGCGGCCCCGGCCAGAACGCCTCCGCGAGCGCCAGCGCGCGCGCATCGAACCGCCCGATTCGCCGCGCGGCCTTGAGGTCCGCGACGTGCGCGATCAGCGGATTGAACGCCGGCCGGCCCTTGGCGGCGTAGAGATGGGCGATCGCGGTGGCATTGGCGGCATCTGCCCCGAGCCCATAGACCGTCTCGGTCGGAAACGCGACCAGCCCGCCGGCGGCAATTCGCCGGGCGGCAGCTTCCGCGCCGGCCGCGCCGGCCGGCAAAATCAGCGTTTCAGCACCCGTTTTCACTAGGGCAAAATTCCTCAGCTCGGCCGCTTGCAGTGCGTCAAACCCGACGCTATAAGCCGCCTTCTTGTCGGAGTGTGGCTCAGCCCGGTAGAGCACTGCGTTCGGGACGCAGGGGTCGCAGGTTCGAATCCTGCCACTCCGACCATTAGTTTCAATGGCTTAAGCCTCTAGCACTTTTTGGGGCCCAAGAAAGGGCCCAAGAAATAGATCACCCTCGATCATGACGGGGAGCACGCAAGGCCCGAAGGTGCATACGCGCCCTCGATCACGTCCATTCTTGTTCATCTTCATTGACTTTCGTCCTCACCAAGGGCGGGTTCGCCGGAGGTCCGAGTTGGAGACCAACTCGAAGTTGGCGTGGTTCCTATTTCTGGGTTAGAAACTGTGCGGTTTCTACGTCTACTTGCAAATGTGCCAAGGTGAAGTTCGATCAGCTACGATCTATCGGCCATAATATCGCCGACTCGCTCGCGAGCGGCGACAGCCTTCTGTTTGGCTTTTTTGAGGGACCAAAGCTAAGCGTGTTCGGTGCGGCTCTCCACAGCCCTGAGCGCCGTGTCGTGGTCGATTTTTTAATCGGACAAGCCACACAGGGCGACGTTTCCCCTCGACTCGCCCGAACGATCGCGGACTCTCCTGATGCACTGGCCTTCTTATGCAAGAAGCACGGTGCGTCTCCAACAATGTTTCGCGAGCTTTCCGCGAGCTACTCAGCTGACGGTCCCGGGCAGTATAGCTTCACCGTGACCATCGAGGACAATTCCGGTCGCCGAGCGCTGGACGAGTATGTCGGGATACCAGGAAAGCGGATTCTAAGTCGAGATCACCTAGGGCGCCTCCGCCGCAAACGGGGCTATGTTTCGGTTCAGGAGCGCTGAGGTCCAGATCAGTGGTGCTTCTCGAGGACAATTACCGTTGTGAAGGGCACGCACTGCCAGACAGCTGCTACATAGCAGTACTGGCTTGGGTAGTCGTCGAGCTGGAAGTTATTTGCATCTGGAGCGACTAGGCGGCACTTCACCTCAGACTTCCAAAATGCAAATTGTTCGCCTTCGGATATCCACCGCAAGGGCTGCCCTACCTCCGCGACCACAAAGCTTGAACCACCTCGCAGCAGTTGGACGATATCCGTCTCCCCCGCACTCGCTACGCGGAATGCGTCTAGGGTGCCGCTGCTGTTCCACAATTCGGTGAGCGGCATGCTGGTGACGATCCTGTGCTGCGAATCCACGTTTCCCCGCGTCGCTTCCAACACATAGAAAAGAAAGCTGGATACCGATTAGCTCAATGGAGGGGCGGCAACACTACCAAAATCCATGTCGCCCTCCATCGTGAAGCAAAAGCACCAACTGGCATTCGGGCCAACAAAATAATGGTGCTGCGGGATGTCAATTAGCTCAGGCAGAGCCCTCCTCATGGACTGGATTGATCCGGCCAACGCGAAATCTGTCGCGCTATCACCGGCGTAAAGCACCGGGCCCTTAAGTTCGAACTGAGCGCAAACCTCATCGAAGAACTGGATGAACCGCTCTGGCCTTTTGGACTTGATCTCCTCGAAACATCGGATTGCGCCTGGAACGCGCTTCCAATCGATCTTCGATCCACTTATCGGATATCCATGTTGGATCAACCGAAAGATCTCGTCGGCGGTGCCCGCTTCTTTCAAGCTGCCCGTGCCAAACTCAACTTTCAACACCTCTCGAATTTCGTCTTCGAACGTAGTCATAGCTGTTGTTGATGAACGTTTGGCGATTTGGCTAACCTCAACTCCGCTTACCAACTTGGGAGTTGGGGCGTGCGCTGAAGCGAGCCGGGAGGGAGCGTGTTCTCGTAATGCTCCAAATAATGCTCCAGCGGCTTGGCTGTACCGGTTACACGCAACTCAGATGTGTTTCTGTCCACTATAATTGGAGCGTTCCCGGCAAGCCGCGCCGATGCGACGCCGTTATCGAGAAACTCTATGGATTGATAGAAGAAAAACCCAACCATATGGTTTCGCAATTGTGGATTCAGGTACAATGCGCGCCTGTCCTTCGCACGTAATGTCCACCCATGCACTTGCAAGCGCTGCCGCCTTAGTGAAATCCATTGTGTCGAGTCTCATCGAATGTCATGTGATCGCAAGGCTGTTGCGTCTTCTAAGGGTCACAAAACCGGCGAGGCTCATCGCTCAAAAATCAATAGGTTGCGAGAGGGGCGGGATGTTCGGGACGCAGGGGTCGCAGGTTCGAATCCTGCCACTCCGACCATTCTTCCAAAAGTCGACGTTTTCCTAAAGGCTTGGCAGACCGGCCGCCGGCGCCTCGGACGCTCTTTTGCAACGATTTTCGGGGCGGGTCCACGGCCGATTTGGATCAGCAAAGCGGCTTGTTGCGGCGGCATGGCTGGCGGATAGCTGGCGGCGGCAGTCAATGGCCTTTCTCGGCTCGCACTACGCCTGATCCCTCACTCCGATCGATGCCCATCAAACGCAAACGGCGCGGCCGTGATCGGCCGCGCCGCTGTGATCTTGCGATGTGAAGGGCCCTAGTCCTCGTAGTCGTAGGGTGCGTAGGCAGATGTGCCCCAGCGAGGCTCGTCGTAGCCGTAGCCCGGGCTCCAATAGCCGTAGGTGTTGGTGGGGTGCCAACTGCCGATGCGCTGGCATTGGCCGACGCCGGCCATCAACTGGCCGCCGCTCATGGCGGGTCCGGCGGCGCCGACTGCTTCTCCAGCCGGTGGGGTGCACCAGCCGGGACCGCGTCCCGCAGCGAGGCTGGGGCTTGCAGTTGCGAGCGGCAAAATCGCGGCCAGAGTTGCGGCGACGCTCACGAGTTTCGCACGTGTCATGGTTGTCTCCATGTTCGGGTTCAACGGGAGACCAATCCCTGCTGCTTCGAGACGTTCCGCGCGGAGCGGTCGCGATTTCGCGAGCAAAATGGGTTTCCTCGGGTTTCCCGGAACGCGGAGATTCCGTTCACGTGCGCGTCGTCGCGAGCGCGCACCATCATTTGCGAGCGACCAGCACACCCACCAGAAAGGCCACGAGCAGCGACGGCAGCGGGGCGTCACGCACCATGCCGCGAATGATGTCTTGCCAGTGCTGCTCCGGCACCAGTTTCGGCGATCGCACGTTTGGCGTGGGCTCGATACCCCAGTGTGTTGCGAGCTCGGCGATCTCGCTCTGCGCGAGGCGCACGCCGTCGCGGACGCGAAAGATCGCGGCCTCGGACCGCTCGCGCGGTGCGAGCAGCATCAAGGTCTCGACGGCGGTGCGCAGCGTCATCTCGCCGTAGCCTTGCAGCCGCACCGATTCTTCGGGATCGGAGGTCATGCGAGGTCCCTCACAGCGCCAATTCTTTTGGAAATGGCCGCCGCCGAGCTTGGTTCCTTGCGCGCGGCGCGAATCGGCAGGCCGACTATTTCCGCAGCAGCTCGCTCAGGGCCGCCGTCGCCTCGGCGCAGCGGATGTCGTCGATCTCGCGAGACAGGCTGAGCGCGCTCGATCTCAGCTCCTCGAGCGTCCAGCTGTCCGGATGCTGGTTTTCGAGCTGACCGAGTCGCTTGTTCAGATCGTCCAGTCTCGATTGAAGCTGCCCGATGCTGGCGGCCCCATTCACTTTCCAAACGCGTTGTGCACGCATCGTCTTCCCCTGATAGTCTCACGGTGTTGTGAGAGCGGTTCGTGGCCGGAATGGGAGTTTGTTTTGTCCGGCTTCAGACGGTGGGGAACCGTTGCAGATCGGCAACGAAGTTTCTGTTTGGGGTGCTCGCCCAGCGCCGCACGATGATACCCGCAGGCACGGAATTTGATTGTGTCCTCGGCGCAGAGGGCCGAGGCGGCCTGTTTGCGCGGTGATAGGCTCAGGCCTGGCGCACTCGAAAAAAGATGAGGAATGACGCGTGACGAGAATTGTGACCATCGCAGCCGGCCAGCTCGGCCCGATCGCGAGGAGCGAGACCAGGACCGCGGTGGTGGCGCGGCTGATGGCGTTGATGCGCGAGGCGCGGGCTTGCGGCTGCGACCTGATCGTCTATCCCGAGCTGGCGCTGACCACGTTCTTTCCGCGCTGGTACTTCGAGGACCAGGCCGAGATCGAGGGCTTCTTCGAGCGCGAGATGCCGGGCCCCGAGACGCAGGCGCTGTTCGATCTCGCGCGCGAGCTCGGCATCGGCTTCTGCCTCGGCTATGCCGAGCTGACGCTCGAGGCCGGGCTGGTCAGGCGCTAGATCTGCAACGACCGCCGCTGGAGCGAGACCTATCGCGTGATGGGCCTGCAGGGCGTCGAGATGGTGCTGATCGGCTACAACACGCCGGTGCACAATCCGCCCGCGCCGGAGCATGATGATCTCTCGCTGTTCCACAATCATCTGGTGATGCAGTCCGGCGCCTACCAGAACGGCAGTTTCGTGGTCGGCGTCGCCAAGGCCGGCATCGAGGAGGGCGTCGATCACATCGGCGGCAGCTGCATCATCGCGCCCTCGGGCGAGATCATCGCGGCCTGCACGACGAAGGGCGACGAGATCGCGCTGGCGCGCTGCGATCTCGATCTCTGCAACTCCTACAAGCGCACCACCTTCAATTTCGACGTCCACCGCCAGCCGCATGCCTACGGCATGATCGTCGAGCGGAAGGGCGTGACGATCATGGCGGATGGGACGCCGGTGAAGGGGTGATGCTGCCGGACCGGGGGTGTTTCGCTTCGCTGTCAATCCATCGACGTAAAAACATTCCGCTTTACCGAAATTCGGAAATATCGTATGTGTCGCTTATCCCGGCTCATTCTCGAGGGGCGATCATGCGGTCGTCATTGTCGCGAGCCGGGCTTGCGGTGGACGCGGCAGCGTCGTGTACGAGAGCCTGAGGGCGGGGCGGATTGCTCTCCGTGAGCCCCAAGGCTTCGTACCGGACGAGCGGCGCTGTCAGGTTCGTCGCGCCGGCATTTCGATGGCAACGTGCACAACGCCGTCGAACCCTGCGGCGCCAACGAACCGCGCGTACGGCAAAACCGTGTGGTCCTGGCCGTCGTTGCTACGGTCAAGCTCTGGCGAATGCGGCGCTCGCGTCAACCGGCGCGGTGCCGGCGACTTTCGTGAGGGCGAGGGAGGCCAGAACGAACTCGGCTCCCGGGAGAGCGCGGCATAAGCCGTCCGACCATCGCGCAGGGAAGGCCGTGTGTTGGGCTTCACCTGTATGCTGCTGTGCGGTCTTTTTGCGCTACATTTTCGCGCAGCGGACCGCGGGTGCCGCCGGCACCCGGCCTTCCCTGCGCCCTTGAACGTGAGGGCGGCGAGATCAAGCAAAGCTCGGGCGTATCACGCCGCGAGAAAGCGAAGGTGCGTCTGCAATTTGCCATGCAGTTTGGTGAATTTCAGTGCCGCCGCTTGTTCCGTCATTGCGAGCACAGCGAAGCAATCCAGAATCTTTCCGGGGAGACAGTCTGGATTGCTTCGCTGTGCTCGCAATGACGAATCCGATAGATCCTGCGCCACACTCAATTCTCGTGCCCCGGACGCAGCGCAGCGTCTCTTCGACGGTGCGCTGCAGAGCCGGGGCCCACGTCGCGGCATCGTGCCGTATCGCTCTGGGTCCCGGCTCTGCGCTGCAACGCTCAAAGCGTTGCAGCTTGTCCGGGACACGTTCGTGAGCACGATCGCCGCCCCACGTATGGACTTGGCCTGCGCAATCCGGTTCAATGCGCTCACTGAGCTCCCTTGCGCGAAGCCCGATGGAGTGCTTTTTCTGCAAGTTCCCCGCGGGGCGCATCGCCCCCGATCCAGAGAGATGAGATGAGCAAACTCGTTATCCGCGCCGGCGATTTCACCTTCGATGCCCGTTTCGAGGAGCAAGCGGCGCCCAAGACCGTCGCCGCCTTCCGCAAGGCGCTGCCGTTCGAAAGCCACATCATCCATGTGCGCTGGAGCGGCGAGGGCGTGTGGATGCCGCTCGGCGACCTCGACTTCGGCGTCGGCTACGAGAACCACACCAGCTATCCCGCGCCCGGCCAGATCATCCTCTATCCCGGCGGCATCAGCGAGACCGAGATCCTGCTGGCCTATGGCGGCGTGCATTTCGCGAGCAAGATGGGCCAGCTCGCCGGCAACCATTTCATCACGCTGACCTCGGGCCTGGAGAATCTGGCGACGCTGGGCAAGAGCGTGCTGTGGAAGGGCGCGCTGCCGATCCGCTTTGAGGAAGTCTGAGTGACCGAGCCCCGCTACCCGCGCGATCTCCGCGGTTACGGCCGCAACCCGCCGCATCCGCAATGGCCCGGCAATGCGCGGGTCGCGGTGCAATTCGTCGTCAATTTCGAGGAGGGCGGCGAGAACAACATCCTGCACGGCGACCGCGCCTCGGAAGCCTTCCTGTCCGATGTGCTCGGCGCGCAGCCCTGGCCCGGCCAGCGCCACGCCAACATCGAATCCATGTTCGAATATGGCTCGCGGGCCGGCTTCTGGCGGCTGTGGCGGATGTTCAGCGAGCGGAAGTGGCCGACCACGGTGTTCGGCGTCGCGACCGCGCTCAAGCGTAATCCCGAGATTGTCGCGGCCATGAAGGAGGCGGGCTGGGATATCGCCAGCCACAGCCTGAAATGGATCGAGCACAAGGATATGACCGAGGCGCAGGAGCGCGTCGAGATCGCCGAGTCCATCCGCGTGCATACCGAGGCAACAGGCTCGCGTCCGCTCGGCTGGTACACCGGGCGCTCCTCGATCAACACCAATCGTCTGCTGATGGAGGAAGGCGGCTTCCTCTATCTCTGCGATTCCTATGCCGACGATCTGCCCTATTGGGTCAAGGGCGCGAGTGGCAAGCAGCTCATCATTCCCTATACGCTCGATGCCAACGACATGCGCTTCATCAACCCGCAAGGGTTTGCCGAAGGCGAGCAGTTCTACACCTATCTGAAGGACGCCTTCGACGTGCTTTACGCCGAGGGTGAGACCGCGCCGAAGATGATGTCGGTCGGCCTGCATTGCCGCCTCGCCGGCCGGCCCGGTCGCGCAGCGGGCCTGATGCGCTTCCTCGACTATATCGGCAAGCATGAGCGCGTCTGGGTGCCGACGCGGCTGCAGATCGCGCAGCACTGGCACGAGAAGCACGCCCATCTTGCCGCCGACGCATTCGAGATCGGGTGAGATGATGTCGCAAGTTTCGCTTGCCGATCTCAACGCTGCAAGCAAGGCCGATTTCGTCGCGGCGCTCGCCAATGTCGTCGAATATTCGCCGTGGATCGCCGAACAGCTCGCGGCAAAGCGGCCGTTCGTCGGCATCAATGAGCTGCACGCCGCCCTGATGGCGGCGATCCAGAGCGCCGAGCCCGACGTGCAGCTGGCGCTGATCCGGGCGCATCCCGATCTCGCCAACAAGACGCAGCGCGCCGCCGGCCTCACCGCGGAATCGACCGACGAGCAGAACAGCGCCGGCCTCGACCGGCTGTCGGATGCCGAATATTCCGCGTTCGAGCGGGCCAACAACGCCTACCGGGACAAGTTCGGCTTCCCCTATATCGTCTGCGTGCGCCGTCACACCAAGGATTCCGTGCTGCGCGACTTCGAGGCCCGGCTGCTCAACATTGCCAAGACCGAGATAAGGCGTGCGATCGAGGAGATCGGCCGCATCTCCGCGCTGCGGCTCGATCAACTGGTCGTCGCCGACGACAGGCTGAAGGTGCACGGCCGGCTCTCCACCCATGTGCTGGACAACCAGATTGGCAAGCCCGCGCCGGGCATCCCGATTGAGCTCGTGGAGCTCGCGAGCCTTGGCGAGAACCGCGTCATCGCGCGCGTGGTGACCAATGCCGACGGCCGCACCGACCAGCCACTGATCGGCGGCCGTCCGCTGCCGATCGGCCGCTACGAGCTCAGATTCAGCGTTGCCGAATATTACGCCGCGCGCAACGTGCCGCTGTCCGACCCGCCGTTGCTCGACGAGATTCCGCTGCGCTTTGCGATCAGCGAGCCGGAAAGCCATTACCACGTGCCGCTGCTGGTTACGCCCTGGAGCTACTCGACCTATCGCGGGAGCTAGCCCCCAAACTTGTCGAGGAGCGCCGGAAACAGCCGGTCCGGCTTGAAGGGCGGCGCAGTGAAGCGGATGCCGGTGGCATCGGCAATCGCGTTGCCGAGCGCCGCGGCGACCGGATTGTACGGGCTCTCGCTCATCGATTTCGCCCCTAACGGTCCGATCGTGTCGGAGGTCTCGGCGAAAAACACCTCCGTGCGCGGCACGTCGGCGAAAGAGGGCAGGTGGTAGTCGCGGAATTTCGGATTGGTGACGCGGCCGCTCGCGTCGATCACCATCTCCTCATAGAGCGCAGCGCCGAGCGCCTGCGCCACGCCGCCTTCGACCTGACCGCGGCACTGCATGGGATTGGCGACGACGCCCGCGTCCGCGGCGTGCACGCTCCTGAGAATCCGGAGCTCGCCCGTCGCCTTGTTCACCGCGACGCGAAAGCCCTGCACGTTGAACCCGACCGATCGCGGCGTGCCGCCGGACGTGCCGCTGCCTGCGAACGGCCGGCCGCGCTCGCGGGCGAGCTGCGCCAGCTCCGTAAAAGGCATGCGGCGGACGCCGCTGACGACGGAGTCCGCATCGAGCGCGCAAGTCTGAACATCGCACAGCCAGGCCCCGGCGGCGGCCGCCTTCAGCTCGCTCGCAAGCTGCACGGCTGCCGCATGCGTCGCCTTGCCCGCAACGAAGGTGCCGGCGCTGCCATACGCGCCGGTGTCGTGGCCGCCATGGGCGGTGTCGGACTGGCGCAGATGGATTCTCTCGACGGTGGTCGCCAGCATGGTCGCCGCGATCTGGCGATGCACGGTGCTGGTGCCGTTGCCGAACTCGGCCGTGCCGACGGTGAGGTCGAAGTCGCCGTCATCGTTGAGCGCGATCGTCGCATCCGCGAAGTGGCCGGCCGGCGGCACGGTGTCAATCATGGTCAGCGCGATGCCGTCGCCGACCAGCCAATCCGGCGACAGCTCCGGCTGCGGGCCATCGGCCTGCATCGCGCGCTCGACGAGATCGAGGCACTGGTCGAGCCCATAGGAGCCGTAGAGCACGTCGTGATATTCGGACGGCGGCGGCGACAGCATGGGATCGCCGGGCCTCACGACATTGCGCCGACGCATCTCGTAGGGGCTGATACCGAGTTGTCTCGCCAACTCGTCGATCGCCGCTTCCACCGCGATCAGCGCCTGTGGCAGGCCATAGCCGCGAAACGCCCCCGCCGGCACGGTGTTGGTGTAGACGGCGAGGCCGTCGACCCGTTTGTTCGGGCAATTGTAGACGGCGATCGACTCCGCCAGCGCGTGGAACATCACGGGGCCGGCGTGATTGCCGTAGGCGCCGGTGTTGGAGAGCACGTCGAGCTGGAGCGCGGTGAGCTTGCCGTCGCTGTCCGCGCCGGCTTTGACGTGGATCCGCATCGGATGCCGCGTCGAGGTCGCGATGAACTGCTCCTCGCGTGTCAGCTCCAGCTTGACCGGGCGCCCGGTCTTCAACGCGGCGAGCGCCAGGATGTCCTCGACGAACATCTCCTGCTTGCCGCCGAACCCGCCGCCGACGCGTTCGCAGAACACGCGGACCTTGTCCATGGGAAGCTGGAAGATGTCCGACAGCGCACGCCGGGTCAGGAACGGCACCTGCGTCGAGGTGCGGACGTTGAGCACGCCGGAATCGTCGAGCCAGGCGAGGCCGCCATGGGTCTCGAGCGCAGCGTGCTGCACACGGTGACTGTGAAAGGTGGCCTCATAGGTGACGGCAGATGTGGCGAGCGCCGATGCGACATCGCCGAACTCGCCATGTGTCTCCGCGGCCAGGTTGCGCTTTGCATCGGCAACGCGGTTCGCAATGGTGCGGTCGGGATGAACGACGGGCGCCCCCGGTGTCATCGCTTGCTCGGGATCGATCAGCGCCGGCAGGATCTCGTAACTGACTTTCAGCTTGCGGCACGCCGCCTCGGCAGCGGCTTCGGTCTCGGCGATGACGGCGGCAACCTTTTGGCCAATGAAGCGGACGACGTCATCGAGGATGCGGGTATCCTCCGGGTCCATCCAGTCTTTCTCATGCCGCGCCGTCGACATCAGGACGGACGGCGCATCCTCGTGCGTCAGCACGGCGTGCACGCCGGGGATGCTCAGCGCGTCCGACTTGTCGATCGCGACGATCCTGGCGTGGGCGTGCGGCGAGCGCAGCAGCTTGATGTGCAGCAGGCCATCGATTGCGGTGTCGAAGGTGTAGCGTGCCGTGCCGCGGACCACGCCGGGGCCTGCGGGGGCCGGCAGGCTGCGGCCGAAGGCGGCGCCGGCCTCGACGCTCGCCTCGACATTGGATTTGCCGAGGATTGCGTCCTCGATCGAGCGATAGCCGGTGCAGCGGCAGATATTGCCTTTCAGCGCCGTGCCGAGGTCGGTGCGCTGCGCCTGGTTCAGCGAGGCGCAGGTCAGGATCATGCCGGCGGTGCAGAAGCCGCATTGAAAGCCCTGCGCATCGAGGAAGGCCTGCTGCATCGGATGCGTGCCGTGATCGCCGCCAAGGCCCTCGATCGTGGTCACGGTGCGCCCCTCGGCCCGGAACGCCGGAATCAGGCAGCTGTGCACAGGCTCGCCGTCGAGCAGCACGGTGCAGGCGCCACAGTCGCCGGCATCGCAGCCTTTCTTCACGCCGAAATGGCCGAGCTCGCGCAGGAACGTGCGCAGGCACTGGCCGATGCGCGGCTGCTGGGCGAACGCCTTGCCGTTGACCTCCAGGCTCATGCGGGCGTCGCTCCCAAGAGCTCGCCGCGAATTTCCTCGGCCAGGCGCAGCGTCATGTGCTTGCGCCAGAGTGGCGCGCCATGGATGTCCGTGTGGTACAGATCATCGGTAATCTCCTGCATGAGCGCGGCGCGCAGCGCGCTTGCGTCCGGGGCTTTGTGGAAACGCAGCTGGATCGGCCGCACCGTCGACGCGGTGACTGTGAGTGTCAGCCTATCGCCGGCTTCGAGGCTGCCGATCAGCAGCGCCGCCGAGCGGCCGACCGGCGCCAGCGAGATCTGGCGGAAGGCTGTGCGGCGCCTCAAGGCGGCGATCGGGATGTCGATCTGCCGGAGAAGGTCGCCTGGCGTCAGGCGATTGCGCTGGTTGCCGGTGACGAATTCGGCGACCGGAAGCCTCTGTTCGCCGCCGCCGGCCTTCCAGATGGTGCAGACGCCCTCGAGCGCCGACGTCAGCGAGATCATCGGTCCCGCCGGCAGCGACATGCAGAGATTGCCGCCGATTGTCGCAGTCTTCCAGATCTTGAACGACGCAAGGAAGGCCCGGCAGCACTGGTTGATCAGCGGCGCTGCGAGCCAATCGGACGGGCAGGCGAGTCCATCGAGCTCTGCGATGGTGCAGGTGGCGCCGATCGAGAGATGGCTCTCGGTGATCGTCAGTGCCGGCCATTTCAGATCGGTGAGATCGATCAGTCGCGTCAGATGTGTTTGCGGCTCCGAGAACAGCCAGGTGCCGCCTGCGAGCCAAGCATCACCTGCCGTCCAAACGGGCAATTGCGCGCGCGTTTGCGGATGAGCGACGGCTGTGATGGTATTCAAGTCCATGGCTGCGCCAACGCTTCCGACGGCTGAATGGTCCGAGAGAAGTGTGGCAAGACGGGAGCCAAGTGGCAACAACAAGTCGGAGCAAGGGCGCGATCGTCCTCGACCTTGCAGGTTCGCCGACAGCGTGCGCGAGGAGAAGCTGGACCATGAGTGAGGCAAGTTCGACCTGGATCAGGGATCCCCTGGCCATCCTCGCCGACGGGGCCGAGCGCGGTATTGTCGTGAAGGACGGCCGGATCGTCGAGCTCGTGCCGGCGGGCGGTGTGCCCGCAACCGCGGATGCCGCAGTGTTCGACGCGGGCGAGCACGTCGTGCTGCCGGGCCTGATCAATACCCATCATCACTTCTACCAGACGCTGACGCGGGCGCTGCCGGCCGCGATGGACCGCGAGCTGTTCCCCTGGCTCCAGGCGCTCTATCCGGTGTGGGCGAGGCTGACGCCTGAAGCGCTCGAGCTCGGCGTCACGGTGGCGATGTCCGAGCTTTTGCTCTCCGGCTGCACCACCACGACGGATCACCACTACGTCTTCCCGGCCGGACTCGAAGACGCCATCGATATCGAGGTGGCGGTGGCGAAGCGCCTCGGCGTGCGCGTGCTGCTCACGCGCGGCTCGATGAACCTGTCGCAGCGCGACGGCGGCCTGCCGCCCGACAGCGTCGTGCAGGACGAGGACACCATTCTCGCCGATAGCGCCCGCGTGGTCGCCAAGCATCACCAGCGCGGGGCGGATGCGATGGTGCAGATCGCGCTGGCGCCATGCTCGCCGTTCTCGGTGACGACGTCGCTGATGCGCGCCACCGCCGATCTCGCCGACAAGCTCGACGTGCGCCTGCACACCCATCTCGCCGAGACCGAGGACGAGAACAGATTCTGCCAGCAGATGTATGGCTGCCGTCCGCTGGACTATCTCGAACAATGCGGCTGGCTCAATGCGCGCGCCTGGCTCGCCCATGGAATCTTCTTCAATCCGGACGAGATGCGACGGCTCGGCAAGGCCGGCACGACCATCAGCCATTGTGCGTGCAGCAACCAGCTGCTCGCGTCGGGCTGTTGCCCGGTGTGCGATATGGAAGAGGCCGGGGTCGGGATCGGCATCGGCGTCGACGGCTCGGCCTCGAACGACGGGTCCAACCTGATGCAGGAGGTGCGGGCCGCGTTCCTGCTGCAACGCTCGCGCTATGGCGTCACGAAGGTCAGCCACAAGGATGCGCTGCGCTGGGCGACCAAGGGCTCGGCGGCGTGTGTCGGCCGGCCGGAACTCGGCGACATCGCCGTCGGCAAGGCGGCCGATCTCGCGCTGTTCAGGCTCGACGAGCTGCGCTTCTCCGGCCACGGCGATCCGCTGGCCGCACTCGTGCTCTGCGGGGCGCATCGCGCCGACCGGGTGATGGTGGCCGGAAAATGGGCGGTGATCGACGGTGCGATCCCGGGCCTCGATGTCGCAGACCTCATCCGCCGCCACAGTTCCGCGGCGCGAGCCATGCAAACTGGATAGTCGGAGCGAAATAGAAAGAGGGGGCAGCCACAAGTGCCGGGTGCTTCTGGCCACCCCCTCCGAACCTCCTCCGGGAGGAGCAGGTGATTTGGTCGATGCAAGAAGCGTGCTACTTGCCCGGCAGCTTGTCGTCGATGCCTTTCACGTAGAAATTCATGCCGAGGATCTGGCCGTCGTCGAGGTGATCGCCGCCCTTGCACTCGACCGGCTTGCCGTCCTGCCCAACGATCGGGCATTTGAACGGATGCAGCTTGCCCGCGGTGATCGCGGCCTGGGCATCCTCGGCCATTTTTTTCACATCGTCAGGCATATTGGTGTAGGGCGCCATGGCGAACATGTGGCTGTCGAGACCGCCCCAGGTGTCCTCGGACTTCCAGGTGCCGGCGAGCTCGGCCTTGACGCGCTCGATGTAGTAGGGGCCCCAGGTGTCGAGGATCGAAGTCAGCTGGGACTTGGGCCCGAACTTGATCATCTCTGAATCTTGTCCGAAGGCCAGCTTGCCGCGTTCACTGGCGATCTGCATGGCGGCGGGCGAATCAGTGTGCTGCATGATGACGTCGGCGCCCTGGTCGATCAGCGCCTTGGCCGCGTCGGCCTCCTTGCCGGGGTCGAACCAGGTGTTGGCCCAGATGATCTTGACCTTGATGTTCGGATTGATCGTCTGCGCCGCCAGCACCGTCGCGTTGATGCCGGAGACGACCTCCGGAATCGGGAACGAGCCGATATAGCCGAGCACGCCCGACTTCGACATCTTGGCCGCGATCAGGCCTTGAATGTAGCGGCCCTGATACCATTTCGCCGAATAGGTCGACATGTTCGGGTTCCGCTTGTAACCGGTGGCGTGCTCGAAATGCACGTTTGGATATTTTTTGGCGACCTTCAGCGTCGGATCCATGTAGCCGAACGACGTGGTGAAGATCAGCTTGTTGCCGGCGCGGACGAGCTGCTCGATCGAGCGCTCGGCGTCCGGGCCTTCGGGCACGTTCTCGAGATAGGTGGTCTCGATCTTGTCGCCCAACTCCTTCACCAGCGCCTGGCGACCGAGATCGTGCTGATAGGTCCAGCCGAGGTCTCCGATCGGACCGAGATAAATGAAGCCGACTTTCAGCTTGTCGGCGGCGGAGGCGGCACTGATGCTCCCGGCGAGCAAGAGCCCGGCAGCCAGTGCAAGAAGTGATTTCCTCATCGTCAATCTCCAAACATCGGGGAAAGCCACAATCCGCAGCATGCGCGCCCCATCGCGCACACTGCGGAAACGAAATTCAACGGTCGGGGACGAACACCGTGCCGAGCGCGGCCGGTGCGGTCGAGCCGCCCGTGCGCGCGCGGGAGAGCAGGACCAGCACGATGACGGTCGCGAGATAAGGCAGCGCCGACATAAACTGCGAGGGAATGCCGACGCCCCAACCTTGCGCGTGCAACTGCAGGATCGTCACCGCGCCGAACAGATAAGCGCCGACGACGAGCCGGCCCGGCCGCCAGGACGAGAACACCACCAGCGCCAGTGCGATCCAACCACGGCCGGCGGTCATGCCCGGAATGAAGAACGGCGTATAGGCGAGCGGCAGATAGGCCCCAGCAAGACCCGCGCAGGCGCCGCCGAACATCACGGCAAAGGTGCGGATGCGCAGGACGGGATAGCCGAGCGCATGCGCGGAAACGTGATTGTCGCCGCAGGCGCGCAGGATCAATCCCGCCCGGGTGCGGTACAGGAACCACCACACGGCGATGATCAGCGTGATCGAGACATAGACGAAGCCGTCCTCGCCGAACAGCACGCGGCCGATCAGCGGGATGTCGGTCAGGACGGGGATAAAAAGATGCACGGCCGGCGTGATGCGCTCGCCGACGAAGCCGGCGCCGATCAGGCCCGAGAGCCCGACGCCGAGGATGGTCAGTGCGAGGCCTGTTGCGACCTGGTTGACGGCAAGCCCAAGCGCCATCAGCGCGAAGACGAGCGACATCAACGTGCCCGCGACGATGCCGAACAGCGCGCCGATCAAGATCGATCCGGTCAGCCACGCGCCGGCAAAACCACAGGCCGCGCCGACGATCATCATGCCCTCGACCCCGAGATTGAGCACGCCGGAACGCTCCACCACGAGCTCGCCCGTCGCCGCAATCAACAGCGGCGTCGACGCGGCGAGCACCGCCAGGACGATGGCTTCAACCAGCTCCATGGGCCACCTGTCGGTTCGGGAACACCAGTTTGAAGCGGTAGAGAATGAGGGAGTCGCAGGCGAGCACGTAGAACAGCAGAATGCCCTGGAAGACCTTGGTGACGTCCAAGGGAATCTTCATCGCGATCTGCGCCTGCTCGCCGCCGATAAAAGTCAACGCCAGGAAGAGGCCTGCAATCAATATTCCAAGCGGGTTCAGCCGGCCCAGGAAAGCGACGATGATCGCGGTAAAGCCGTAGCCTGGCGAGATGCCCGGCTGGAGATGCCCGACCGGACCCGCCACCTCGATAATGCCGGCAAGCCCGGCCAGCGCCCCGGAGACGGCAAAGGTCAGGATGATCAGCTGGTTGGCGTTGAAGCCGCCGAACCGCGCCGCACGCGGCGCGGCGCCGACCACGCGGATCTCGAAGCCCTTAATGCTGCGCCCAAGCAGGATCGCGGCAGCCGCGACGACGAGCAGGGCGATGATCGAGCCGAGATGCAGTCGGCCGCCTTCGATCAGCAACGGCACCGTGGCCACCGGGTCGAACTCGGCCGTGGTCGGGAAATTGAAGCCGTGCGGATCGCGCCAGGGGCCGCGCACGAGATAGTCGAGGAAAAGCTCGGCGACATAGACCAGCATCAGGCTGGTCAGGATCTCGCTGGCGCCGAACTTCACCTTGCAGATCGCCGGGATCAGCGCATAGAGCGCGCCCGCGGCGGCGGCGAGGACGAGCATGGCCGGCAGCACCCAGGCGCCGGCATCGGTACCTTGCGTCTTCACCGCGATCCAGCTTCCCGCAACTGCGCCGATCAGGAATTGCCCTTCGGCGCCTATGTTCCAGGCGTTGGCGAGATAGCAGAGCGACAGGCCGATCGCGATCATCACCAGCGGCGTCGCCTTCACCGCGATCTCCTGCAGCGAATAGCCGTCGGTGAGGGGCGCAATGAAATAAGCGTGCAGGGCAAGCAGCGGATTCTTGCCGAGGATCGCGAACAGGATGACCATGGTGACGATCGTAAGGCCAATCGCGATCATGGGGGACACCAGCGCGATCGCGCCGGAGCGCTCGGCGCGCTTCTCAAGCACCAGCTGCATGCGCGACCTCCTTCGGCTCCAGGCTGCTGCCGCCCATCAGAAGGCCCAGCTTCTCGCGGCTGGCTTCGCGTGCCGAGAGCGGAGCCGACAGCTTGCCGTGGAACATCACGGCGATGCGGTCGGCAATCTCGGCGAGCTCGTCGAGATCCTGGCTGGTCACGAGCACCGCGGCGCCTGCGGTGGCGAGATCAAGCAGCGCCTGGCGGATGACGGCGGCAGCGCCGGCATCGACGCCCCAGGTCGGCTGGCTCACCACCAGCACCGCGGGATTGCGCAGGATCTCGCGTCCCACGATGAACTTCTGCAGATTGCCGCCGGACAGGCTCGCGGCCTCGGGATCGCGCTTGGCCTTGCGGACGTCGAAGGTTTCGGTCGCGCGGTCGACCGTTCTCAGCGTGGCCGCCGTATCGATGAAGCCGCGATGGACCATGCCGCCGGCGGCATGGCCGGTGAGCAGCGCGTTCTCCGACAGCCTCATCCGCGGCGCGGTGCCGTGGCCGAGACGCTCCTCGGGAACGAAAGCCGCGCCCAGCTTGCGCCGCTGGGTGATCGAAAGATGACCGGCAGCGATGCCTTCGATCACCACCGTTCCGGGGTCCTTCGACAGGCGCTCGCCGGAGAGCGCGGCGAACAATTCGTCCTGGCCGTTGCCGGCGACGCCGGCGATGCCGAGGATCTCGCCGCCCTTCAGCTCGAATGAGATGTGCTCGAGCCGCACGCCGTGCGCCTCGGCGGGAGCGAGCGAGAGATCGTTGACGGCGAGCCGCGGCAGGGTGGTCTTGCGGCCGGATGCGCCCTTCACCTCCTTGACCTCGCCGCCGACCATCATCCGCGCAAGTGAGGCGGCGGTTTCGAGCCGAGGGTTGCAGGTGGCGACCTTCCTGCCGCCGCGCAGGATCGTCGCTGTGTCGCAGAGCCGCTTCACCTCCTCCAGCTTGTGGCTGATATAGAGGATGGCGCGGCCTTCGGCCTTGAGGCGCTCCAGCACGATGAAGAGCTGGTCGGCTTCCTGCGGCGTCAGCACCGCGGTGGGCTCGTCCAGGATCAGGAATTTCGGATCCTGCATCAAGGCGCGGACGATCTCGATGCGCTGACGCTCGCCGACGGAGAGCTGCCACACCTCACGCCTGGGATCGAGCGGCAGACCGTACGTCTTCGACACCTGTTCCAGCCGGGCCGACATGTCCTTGAAGGATTCCTTGCCGTCGAGGCCGAGCGCGACATTCTCGGCAACGGTGAGATTGTCGAACAGCGAGAAGTGCTGGAACACCATGCCGATGCCGCGGCTGCGCGCTTCGGACGGACCGGACAGCACGATTCGCTCACCCTGCCAGTGAATCTCGCCGGCGCTGGGCTGGATCAGTCCGTAGATCGCCTTCACCAGCGTCGACTTGCCGGCGCCGTTCTCGCCCAGCAGGGCATGGATTTCCCTCGGCCAGATCTCGATATCGATGCAATCGTTGGCGAGGAAATCGGCATAACGTTTGGTGAGGCCGATGGTCCTCAGGAGCGGGGACTTGCCGGAATGCTGGCCGTCGGGGGTCGGATCTAACATTCGCTGATGCGCTTGCATGGGTGAAGTGCCTCAATACTGGGCCAGTTTGAACCGCGGCGTAAGATGTGAAAAAGCATCATCCCTTGCTCAACGCTTCGGCAGGCGCTCGGCCCAGCGCTCGTGGTCGATTCCGAACGATCAAACCCGGCAAACAGCACCTGGATAGCGGCGGCGATCGCGTCTGCAGGTGGGTCCCTGTTGCAAATTTGTGACGGTTCAAGGCAAATCGGAACCCGCTGTGCAGGCCTGACGCCATGTTGAGCAATGGACGGTGTCGGTCGTCCGTCGCGCGCACTGCAGTGGCGGCGACAGCTGCGTCACTGCGGCACTGCGTTCGGGCGCGATCGAAAATCCGAATAGAAACAATCGGGAATGTTCGGCAGCGGTGCCCCTCGCTTTGCATGTTCGTGCCACCTCGGGCGCTGCAGCTCTTCCGTCGTCCGTCGCGTGCTGCTGCAACATGCGGCACGCCATGTGAAAACTTGAGGCTTCTCGGTCCGGGAGATCGGCGCAAATGTCGCACCCAGGGGCGCGCGTTTTTGCTTGTCCATAGAAGGGGGTATTCAGGATGTCGTTTCGTTACACGGCAATGGCAGCAGCGGCGCTGTCACTTGCTACGCTGGCCACCGGTGGCCCAGCTCAGGCGGCGGATCTGCCGGTCAAGGCGGCCAACAAGGCTCCAGACCTTCCATTCTTCCTGGTGATCGATAACCGCGTCACGTTCTCGTACATCTTCAACGCTGCGCAACCCGGCGCGTGGTCATTCCGGCCAGATGGGTCGATCGACAGCAAGACAACCAAGCAGGTCTATTCGTTCACGCATTTCGACCTCTGGGCGTACGGCACGAATTTCTTCACTATCTCGATGTTCAAGTCGGATCACAATGATCCGGCCGGGCCGTGCACCAATGCTGGGACAATCTTCGGTACGCCTGCCACCTGCGCAGGTGCGACCGAAATCTACGGCCTGTTCCGCTCGACCTTCGGCTGGAACGAGCTCTTCAACACCAAGGCGTTCAGCGCGGGCCCGCTGCACAACATCTCGTTCGAAGTCGGCATGGATGCCAATACCGAGAACCGGTATTTCGGGGCTGCCAAGCGCGACGTCGTCGGCGGTCTGCAATTTGCATTCGACCTGCCCTACAAGGGGTATATCAACGTCGCGCCGCTGGTTTATTGGGAGTTCGCCAACCACAATTCCTTCAGCCAGTGCGGGCTGTTTGGTCCGGGCGTTCCCGGCCTCACCTGTCTTGCGGACGGCAACACCTCGTTCAAGCCGACCTGGGCTGTCGAGGTCAATTACTACATGGACCTCGGCTTCCTGCCGCCGAACATGCAGTATTTCTCGATCAGCGGCCGCGCCGGCTGGTACGGCAAGAAGGGCACGGACACCGAGCCACTCCCTTACAGCCCGGCGAATGGTGTTTACAATACCGCGGTCGAGTTGAATTCGGAGCCCATCCGCCTGACCTTCGATGCTTCGAAGGCGGCCTGGGGCGACAAGTACTCGCACTTCGTGGACGTTTGGGTTGCCTACCGCTACTGGCAGAACAAGTTCGGCCTCGATCACAACCTCGCGGTCGGCTGTACCACGCCGGTCGGTGGCGCCAGGGTGAGCACCGGAGCGTGCACGGAGTCCTCGCTCTACTCCGGTATCACCGTGAAGTTCTGATCGCCTGATGCTCTGCAGGTGAAGGACGATGGCGCCGCGTCAAACATCCGCGGCGTCATCTCCTTTGGGATTTGCTGCTACTTTGTCCAAACCCTGTCGTGCAGCGCTTCGGCTTCGTCTTCGAGCAGCGGCCCGACCACCTCAGTCGGCCGCTGGCCGCTGGCAAAGACCTCGCGGCATCGCAGGTTGAGGGTCGGATTGTCCGGATGATTGCCGGTGATACCGCGCAGGCGATGCTCGCTGAGGCCGTAGACGACGCGGCCGATGCCGGCCCAGTAAATCGCGCCCGCACACATCGCGCAGGGTTCGGCTGAGGAATAGAGCGTGGCTTTCGCCAGCACCTCGCGATCGAGCGTACGGCAGGCCTGGGTGGCTGCGAGGCGCTCGGCATGCGCGGTGCCGTCGTGATCCGGCATGTAGCCGTTCTCGCTCTCGGTCAGCACCTTGCCGTCGGCATCGACGACGATGCAGCCGAACGGATGATTGCCATGAGTGAGCGAACGGCGGGCGACCGCGAAGGACAAGCGAAGGAAGTGCTTGTCACGTTCCGATGCGCCGTTCATCATTCCCCCCGGGTCAGTGCCCTGCCATATGCCGGCCGACCACGGTGAGGTCGGCTTCGCTGGTGCGTGCTTCATACACGAATTCGCCGTGGAACATCACCACCAGCCGATCCGATAGTTCGAGCAGTTCGTCGAGGTCTTCGCTGACGAGCAGGACTGCGGCGCCGCGGTTGCGCGCGGCCATGATCTCGGCGTGGATCTGGGCCACCGCAGCGAAATCGAGGCCGAAGCAGGGATTGGCTGCGATCAGCACTTCGACCTCGTCGCCGAGCTCGCGGGCGAGCACGGCCCGCTGCACGTTGCCCCCCGACAGTGCCGAGATCGGCGTGTCCGGGGTTCGGGTCTTGATCTTGTACCGCGCGATCTTCGTCCTCGCCTCGTCGCGAAAGGCGCGGGGATTGAGCCACCAGCCGCCGCGAGCGAAAGGCTCACGGTCGAAATCACGGAACGCGATGTTGTCGGCGACGCTCATGCCGCCAACGCACGCGTTCTTCAATGGCTCCTCGGGCAAGAGAGACATCTTGTGGCGCCGCATCTCCTCACGGCTGGCGCGGTAGGGATCGCCGGCAATACGGATCTCGCCGCTTTCGGCCTCGCGCTGGCCGGCCAGCACCTCGACCAGCTGGCGCTGGCCGTTGCCGGAGACACCGGCGATGCCGACGATCTCGCCGGCGCGGAAGGTGAGCGAAATATCATGCACGGCGACTGCGCCGGCATCGTCGAGCGCGCGGAGCTTTTGCAGCTCGAGCCTGGCTTGGCCAGGCTTGCCGGTGCGCGGCGGCTGCACCGTCAACTCCTCGGCGCCGATCATGGTGCGTGCCATCTCATCCGGCGTCAGCTCGGAAACCTTGCCGGCTCCGGCGAGCTTGCCGCGGCGCAGGATCGTGACGTCATCGGCAAACGCCATGACCTCGCGGAACTTGTGCGTGATCATCAGGATCGTCAGCTCGCCCCTGACCACCATCTCGCGGAGCATGCCGAGCACCTCGTCGGCTTCCGCCGGCGTCAGCACCGAGGTCGGCTCGTCCAGGATCAGAAAGCGGCGCTTCAGGTAGAGCTGCTTGAGGATCTCGCACTTCTGCCGTTCGCCGGCAGAAATGTCCGAAACTTTTGCGCCGAGCGGCACCTTGAAAGGCATGCGGCCCAAGAACGCCTCTAGCTCCTTCATCTCCTTCGGCCAGTTCACCACGGCCGGCACGTCGTCGCGCGCCAGCACGAGGTTTTCGGCAACCGTCATCGCCGGCACCAGCGTAAAATGCTGGTAGACCATGCCGAGGCCGAGCGCGTGGGCGTCCTTCGGGTTGGCGATCGCCTGCTCGCGGCCGCCGACGATGATGTCGCCTTCGGTCGCGTGGTAGTACCCCATAATGCATTTGACGAGCGTGGACTTACCGGCGCCGTTCTCGCCGAGCAGCGCGTGGAACGAGCCTGGCCGCACCTTCAGCTCGACATTGTCCAGCGCCAGGAAGTCGCCGAAGCGCATGGTCATGGCGATGGCATCGACGCCGAAGGCGCCCGAGGGCGGCGGCGTTTCGCCGATGATCACGAAATCGCTCCGATGAAGGCATCAGAGGTCGAGACTGCGCCGAATACGCCGCCCTGCATCTTGATCATCTTCAGCGCATGATCGTGGTTGCTTTTGTCGGTCGCGCCGCAACAATCGTGCAGCAGGACGCATTCGAAGCCGCGGTCGTTGGCCTCGCGCATCGTGGTGTGGACGCAGACGTCGGTCGTGATCCCTGTCAGCACGATGTTCTCGATGCCGCGGAGGCGCAGGATCAGCTCCAGATCGGTGGCGCAGAACGAGCCCTTGCCCGGTTTGTCGATGATCGGCTCGCCCGGCAACGGCGCCAGCTCCTCGATGATGTCCCAGCCGGGCTCGCCGCGCACCAGGATGCGGCCGCACGGACCGGGATCGCCGATGCCGGCGCCGATCTGGCGCGAGCGCCAGCGCTTGTTGGCGGGCAGGTCGGAGAGATCGGGGCGGTGGCCCTCGCGGGTATGGATGATATGGAAGCCTTGCTTGCGCATCACGGCAAGCAGCCGCTTGATTGGCTCGATCGGCGCCCGCGTCAGCGAGAGGTCGTAACCCATCTTGTCGACATAGCCGCCGACGCCGCAGAAATCGGTCTGCATGTCGATGATGATCAGCGCCGTGTTCTCGGGGCGGAGATCGCCATTATAGGGCCAGGCATAGGGCTCGGACTTGATGTAGCGCTCGGGCATGGACGACCTCGTGCGTGTTACCGTGTGATCGAGAGTTCGGCGGGCGCGCCGGTCAGCGTCCGCTTCGGCGAGCAGGTGATGATCATGATCGCCAGCGTCAGGATGTAGGGCGCAGCGTTGAAGAGGTGGTAGCCGGAGGTAACGCCGACCGATTGCAGTGCGGGTCCCAGCGCGGCCGCGCCGCCGAAGGCGAGCGAGGCCCACAGGCAGAGCAGAGGATCCCAGCGCGCGAAGATCACGAGCGCGACGGCGGTGATGCCCTGGCCCGACGAAAGGCCCTCGTTCCAGCTTCCGGGATAGAATAACGACAGGAACGAGCCGCCGATGCCAGCGAGGAAGCCGCCGACCATGGTGGCGCGCAGGCGGATCAGCAGCACGGAATGGCCCATCGCGCGTGCGGCGTCCGCGCTCTCGCCGGCGGTGCGGATGAGAAGGCCCCAGCGGGTGGTGCGGAATGCCCAATACAGGATTGGCGCCAGCACCACGCCGATCAGGAACAGCACGTTGATGCGCAGCGCCGCGCGGACTTGCGGGATGTCGCTCCACCAGCCGAAGTCGATGGCCGGCAGCCGCGGCGCGGTCGGCTCGATCAAGGGCTTGCCGAGATAGAAGGCAAGCCCGGTGCCGAACAGCATCAAGGCGATGCCGACGGCAACGTCGTTGACGCGCGGCAGCGAGCAGATGCCGGCATGCAGCGCACCCAGCAGCGCGCCGGTGATTCCGGCGGCGAGCACGCCGAGCCACGGAGAGCCGCTGAGATAGGAGATGCCATAGGCGCTCATCGCACCCATCACCAGCGTGCCCTCGAGTCCGAGATTGATGCGGCCCGAGCGCTCGGTGATGCATTCGCCGAGGCTCACGAACAGGAACGGGGTGGAGACGCGAATGGCGCCGCCAAGCACGGCGAGCGGCACGGTCCAGAGGCCGATCGATCCGTCTGCCATCTCAGGATTTTCCCTTCAGGAATCCGATGCGGCCGTAGAGCGCATCGCTGGCGAGCACGAAAACGAAGATGATGCCCTGCAGCACCAGCACGGACGCATCGGGCAGCCCCAGGCGGCGTTGTAGCAGGCCGCCGCTGGCGCTGATGCCGCCGAGCAGGATCGCAACGGGGATGATGGCGAGCGGATTTTGCCGCGCCAGGAAGGCAACTAGGATGCCGGTGAAGCCGTATCCGGCGGCGAGGTTGGCGTTGGTGCGTCCCTGCACGGCGGCGACCTCGGCCATGCCGGCAAGGCCAGCCGCGCCGCCGGCAAGGAAGCAGACGGTCAGGATCAGCTTGTCGACACCGAGGCCGACGATCTTCGCAGCACGGATGTTGCCGCCGGCCACGCGCGCGGCGAAGCCGAACACGGTGTGATAGATCAGAATGTAAGAGGCGATCGCGGCGATCAGGCCAAACACGAGGCCCCAATGCACGTCGGTGCCTGGAATGGAGCCGATCATGTTGGCGGCGCCGATCTCGCGGGTGGACGGCTTGTTGAGGCTGGCGGGGTCTCGCATCAGTCCTTCGACCAGATGGTTGAGGATCGCAAGCGCGATGTAGACCAGCAGCAGGCTCGAGATGGTCTCGTTGACGCCGCGATATTGCCGCAAGCCGCCGGAAAGCATGATCCATAAGCCGCCGCCGATCACGCCAGCGCAGATCATGGCGATCTGGACGACGAACGGCGGCAGGCCCTGAAGCGCGAGTGCGGCGCTGGTTGCCGACAATGCGCCGATCAGCAGCGCGCCTTCGCCACCGATGATGACCATGCCGAGCTGCGCCGGGAGCGCGGTACAGAGTGCGGTGAGGATCAGGGGCGCTGCACGCGTTAGCGTGTTCTGCCACGAGAACCAGGTACCGAACGCGCCGTAATACATGTAGAAATAGAGATCGAGCGGGTTCTTGCCGAACATCGCGACGAAGATGCCGAACACCGCGAGCGCGCCGACGAGCGCCGCGCCCGGGATCAGGACATATTCGATCGTGCCGCCGTGACGCTGGAGAAAACCGGGATCGGCGGCCGGGGCGATTGTCCCGACCGCGTCCGTGGAATCCGCCGCTTCCGTGGTCACGAAGTGGCTCCGAGCACGCCCTCGACGAGGTAGTCCATCTTCTCCAGTTCAGGATCCTTCTGGCCGCGGTCAGTACCGGCGGGGATCACCGTCTTGCCCTTGTTGTCGACCAGCCCACCCTTGAAGATGGCGTAGCCTTCTGCCGACAGGAATTTTGCCTTGGCCTCATCGGCCGCCTTGCGCGCTTCGGCCGAGACCGCTTCGCCGTAGGGCGAGGTCTTGACGATCTCTTCCTTTAGGCCGCCGCGGTAGAAATTCGGGATGCCTTCCCCGGAGGCGATCATCTTGACGAACTTCGGATAGAGCGCTTCCCAGTTCCACTCCGCGCCGGTGAGATAAGCCTTGGGTGCCAGCGCCGACTGGTTGGTGTGATAGCCGCAGACGAAGGCGCCGCGCCGCGCGGCATTCTCGACCATGGTCTTGGGCCCATCGACGTGGCAGGTGAGCACGTCCACGCCCTGATCGATCAGGCTGTTGGTGGCTTCGGCCTCCTTGACCGGCATCGACCAGTCGCCGGTGAAGATCACCTGCGTGGTGGCCTTTGGATTGACGGACTTGGCGCCAAGCGTGAAGGCGTTGATGTTGCGCAACACTTGGGGGATCGGCTTGGCCGCGACAAAGCCGAGCTTGCCGCTCTTCGACGTCAGGCCGGCGACGATGCCGGAGATGTATTGAGCCTCGTCGATATAGCCGAAATAGCTGCCGGAGTTCTTGGGGTCCTTCTCGCTCCAGAGGCCGCCGCAATGCTCGAAGCGGAGCTTCGGGTACTTGTTGGCCATCTTGATCATATGCGGATTGTAGTAACCGAAGGAGGTCGGGAAGAGCAGGGTGGCGCCGTCGAGATTGATCATGGACTCGATCGTCTTCTCGACCGCGTCGGTCTCCGGCACCTTCTCCTCCTCGACCACCTTGAGGCCGGGAATCTTCTTCAGCGCCGCCGCGCCCTGCGCGTGCGCCTGATTGTAGCCGTAGTCGTCGCGCGAGCCGACATAGATGAAGCCGATGGTGGTCTCGGCCGCGAAGGCCGGGCGGAGGCCCGCTGCCGCACCGAGGGTGAGGGCCGCGGCGCCCTGCAACAAATGACGTCGTGAAATCGTGCCAGAATCCATTGCTCGCTCCCCTTGGCGGATGCCCCGCCTTGATCTCGTAGCTGCGCCGGCTTGGCGGAGCCGGATCAGATGTCGCAAGCTTCGTGCCAGAGGCTATGAAGGGTGCAATTTTTACAAGTGATTGAAACATGTGGCGAATTGTCAATTGAGGAAATTTGGCGAGGAAGACAACAGATTAATTACTAGGCATTGTTTGGTAATTGTATGCAGTTGACTTGAGCACCCTAACCGGCTCGTGCATGTGCATGACCGGTGTCAGACGGTCGGCTGGCAAGGCGCATTCATGCTAACCACGCGCCGACGGGGACGGCGCCGGAGGATGTCCGCTGGCACCGAACTTGTATCGATTGTCGTGAGGACCGCCGTGTCCTCAGAAGATGGAAAGCTCGTCGAGATGGGTGCTGGTAACGTTCGCGATGCATCGCTCGGCAATGAGATCGTTCGCCGGATCAATGAGCTCGGCGCGATCTCGGAAGAGCCCGAAAAACTCACCCGCGTCTTCCTCAGCAAGGAACTGCGCCAAGCAGCGGACCTCATCCTGGGCTGGATGCGCGAGGCCGGCATGAGTGCGCGCATCGATGCCATCGGCAATGTCTGCGGCCGGTATGAAGGCGACCGGCCGGGCATGCCCTGCCTGATGCTCGGCTCGCATTACGACACCGTGCGCGATGCCGGCAAATGGGATGGACCGCTGGGTGTGATCACGGCGATCTCTTGCGTCGCTGATCTCAACCGCCGCGGCAAGCGCCTGCCGTTTGCGATCGAGGTGATCGGCTTTGCCGACGAGGAGGGGGTGCGGTTCGCTTCGACCTTGCTCGGCAGCCGTGCCGTGGCCGGCACCTTCGATGAGAGCGCGCTGAATACGCGCGACAGCAATGGCGTGTCGATGCGCGAGGCGCTCGTGCAGTTCGGCCTTGATCCGGACCATATCGGTGCGGCCGCGCGCGCGCGGCGCGAGCTGCTTGCCTATCTCGAATTGCACATCGAGCAGGGCCCGGTGCTGGAAGCGCATGACCTGCCCGTGGGCGTCGTCACCGCCATTGCCGGGGCCACGCGCCTTGCGGCGCGGCTCACCGGTATGGCCGGTCACGCCGGGACCGTGCCGATGGCGCTGCGCCGTGACGCGCTCGCCGGCGCGGCCGAATGCGTAGGTGCGATCGAGCAATTTTGCCGCACCGACGAGGGCGGCCTCGTCGGTACCGTGGGCTACATCCAGGCGAGGCCCGGCGCGACCAACGTCATTCCGGGCGAAGTATCGTTCACCATCGACATGCGCGCGCCAGCCGACATGCACCGCAAGCGCGCGGTGGCCGATGTCGTCCGCCAGATCGAGGCGATCGCCAAGCGGCGGCAGCTGGCGCTTCAGCTCGACGTCACCCATGAGAATCGCACCGCGCCCTGCGCGGCATGGCTGAAGCAGCAGATCGCGCAGGCGATCGAAGCCGAAGGATTCTCCGTGTTCGAGCTGCCGAGCGGGGCAGGGCACGACGGCATGGCCATGATCGACATCGCCGATGTCGGCATGATCTTCGTCCGCTGCCGCGGCGGTATCAGCCATCACCCGGACGAGCATGTCGAACTCAACGATGCCGACGCCGGCGCGCGGGTGTTGCTGCGGGTGATCGAGAATTTCAGGCCGCGCACGGCTTAGGCGAGCGTCACGAACCCGCAAGTCACCGGGTAGAGATACGAATCAGTCATGCTTAAAATGGTGGCCATCATCGCGAGGGTCACGGGACAATCAGCCGATTGACGGACATGAACAGCGACATCTCTTTTCCATCACATCGTGAAAACCGGTTTTATCAAGGGATGGCTGCGACCTTCGTCGCCAACGCCCTTCAGGCGGTCAATTTTCTTGGCGATCGATTCCTCAGACAATCGCATCATTCGTTGTCGGCCATCGAGGACCTCTATCGGCACTCGATGGACAGTGCCTTTTCCGTGACCGAGGCCTTCCTCGTCACGGGCGCGCCGCACGCCTCCGCCTATTACCCTCGCGACTTCGCCTGGTTCTATCCCGACGTGCTCGATCCCGAGACGATCATGGACTCGCAGGACGCGGTGCGGCGGGTGCGCCTGCTCGAGAAGAGCGTGCGCCTGCTGCTGGAGGCGGTTCGCGCCGACGTGGTCACCACGACCATTGTCCCGGCGGGACGGGGTCGGTACCTCGGCGTGAACTATTTCTCGCGGCCCTCGGATACGCTGCTCGGCATTCTCGCCGGCCTTCATCAGATGATCTCTGCCGAGGAGAGGGCATCGCCCTATGTGGCAATGTCACAATGCGCGCATGCAGGCCGCTTGTTGCTGGCGGAATATGGCGGAGACCTCAAGCGGGCCATTTTGCAGCTCGCAGGCGAACTCGAGCCGTTCAACGAGGACGACACTAGATACCTGCTTTGCGATCTCCATGCCCCCCGTTCCGCCGCAACAGACACCCGCGCCGAACGGCGGCGCTTCGTGACCAATGCGTCCGTTTACACGACCTTCGTATGGGGCGTGCAGCTCGGGATCGTCGACGAGAACGAGCTGAAACGGCTGCTCGGGCGCGACCTCGCGCAGTACAAGAGAGACCTGCTCCGCCTCTTCGGCAAAGACGGCTATATCAGGCATTCCCTGGACGGTCCGGCGGGGACGCCCGCCTCCTCGGTCGCGCTGGATTTCGTCGGCGTGCATCGCGGATTTTGGGATCTGGGCGAGGCGAGCGAACGAGCCCTGTTTGCCGCGACGACGGATCTGATCATCGCCGAGCCACGGTTTCGCATACCGAGCACGTTCCACTTCCTGGTCTCTGCGGACAACCCGCGGACCAAGATGATCCACAAGATTGCAGCTCCCGCCTATCAGGGGCGCTCCTCCTGGCCGACGTTCAACGTCGAATTTGCCGACCGCATGCTGGATTATGACGAGTTCTCGGGTGGCGATACCTATCGGGCCTGCGCGCAAGGAATCCTGAAGGACATTCGCGCCGCGACCGAACTCCACGGCGGCTATCAGGAGCTGATCTCGGAGCAAGGTCTGAAGTATCGCACCTGGGCCTACAAGGGAGCCGTGGCCCACTCGTGGTTTCCGCGCTTCCTGTCGGTCTGGAGGAGGGCCTACGGCACGCCGCTCCTCAAGTGGAATGACTGATCCGCGAACCGCGATCCCGCCGTCACTTCGACCACATCGCCGCCCTCCAGCACCTTCGTCGCCATGGCGCGGTCGAGATCGTCTTCCCAGGCCGCGACCACGACGGCTGCGACGCAATTGCGACGAGGTTGCCGAGCGCGCGGGCCACAGTGCCAGATTGTCGCGGTTTCGCCGGAGAAACCGGGTTATTCCGCCGCCTTCGCCGTCTTGCCGAACATCCGCGTCGGGGCCGGGAAGTCGCACGAGGTGCCGTCGGTGACCTTGACCTGGTCTTCCCATGGCAGTCGGAAGGTGCCGGCGACCATATCCTGCATGAAGGTGTAGGGGCAGTCCATCGCGCCTCCCTTCACCGCGACATAGCCGCGGTGCCAGAGCTGGTAGATGTTGTTTTCGACGCCCCAGTTGATGCGGGCTTCGCGCACGAGATCCGGCCGGACCTCTGCGGTGATGATCTCGTCGGCACGACCGGTCGTGCCATGCGCCAGCACGGTGCCGTCGAAATTGACGATCATGCCTTCGCCCATGGAATCGAAGGAGCCGTCCGAGCCGCACATGCAGACATTCGCGGTGACCATCAGGTTCTGGAACGAGTTGGCTTGGTTGGTGAAGCGCCAGGCGTCGCGGATCGGCGCGGTGTAGCCGGCGGTGCGGATCATGATCTCCGCGCCCTTATAGGCGCATTCTCGCGCCATCTCCGGGAACATGCCGTCATGGCAGATGATCAGCGCGATCTTCGCGCCTCTCGGCCCCTCGACCACGGGAATGCCGATATCGCCGGGCTCCCAGGGCTCGACTGGAATCCAGGGATGGAGTTTTCGATAGTAGAGCTTGATCTCGCCATGGTCGTCGATGATCAGGCCGGAATTGTAGGGATTGCCGTGCGGGTTGAACTCCATGATGGAGAAGCAGCCCCAGATCTTGTTGTCGACACAGGCCTGCTTGAAGGCCGCGACCTCCGGTCCGTCAAGCCGACACATGATCTCCGGATTGGTGTCCATCGAGAGGCCGTGCAGCGAGTATTCGGGGAAGACCACCAGATCCATGGTGGAGAGATTGCGGCGGGCCTTGCCGACCATCCAGACGATGCGCTCGGTCTGCCTGGCGAGATCGGCGCGCGTCACGACGTTCGGCAGCTGCAATTGAACCAGTCCGATGACCACGCCCTCAGGCGATTTGTTCAGCCCGCCAAGTCCGTTCATGGTCTGCTCCTTGCTGCCCGCGCCGTTGCCCGCAGTTCTTGCTAGAGCAAATCCGATTTTGGCGGTGCGCAAAAGTCCATTTTTCAGGCGGCCGGCGATCGGCCGTGCCCGGGTTGGCCGCCGGCGTCCGGGAAAACGCAGGCGCCTATTGTTGCAGCGCTGCGTGCCTCAAGTCTCGGCTTGACCGTCCAAATCAACCGGTGTCAGACTTATGACATGAGTACAGCCGTACGACATGACGCAAGCCTGCGTGATGAATATGCCGAGATGACGCGGCAGCGCATCGTTGCGGCGTTTGTCGAGGCTCTGGAGGACGAGGCAGCCGACGACATCTCCATGGCCGCGGTGGCCAAGCGTGCGAAGGTGGCCGAGCGAACCATCTATCGGCACTTCAAGTCCCGTGCGGAGCTGTTTGCGGCGGCCGGCGAATGGATCGAGAACAACGTCTTCAGCTACATTCCCTTCACCTCGCCCGACGAGCTGCCGGAGATCTTCCGCAAGCTATGCAAGCGGTTCGACCGGCATCCGCATCTGGCGCGCGCGATCGCGATGACGCGGGCAGGCCGGCGGGTGCGTGCCGGCTTCAGGCGGCACCTGATAGAGCAGCATCGCAAGGCGATGGCGCCGCTGGTGCGGCATCTCCCTGCGAAGGAGGTCCGCCAGGCGGAGGCGCTCGCGTCCTATCTCAACAACGTGCTGGCTTGGAATGCGATGCGTGAGGATTTCGGCATGTCCAGCGCCGAAATCGCCGACGCGATCGAGTGGGCGCTCACGACCCTTTTGAAGGATGTCCGGCGGCGCGATGCCGCGGCCGCTGCGCGCGGCAAGGCCGTCAAGTCACCACGGAAGCGGACCGCGGCTGCGAAAGTATCGGCATAGAGCGAGGCAGGCCATGAGTGCGATCCCCGACGACCTCCTGATCAATGCGCCCGATGAGGTCCGCATTCGCCAGGACCTGGTGCTGACGGCGCTCGGTCGGCGCCCGGCCGATCGTTCGTTGCGGGTCGGCAAATTGCTCGACGTGCACAGCCGCATCTGGAGCGAAGACCAGGAGATAGTCTTCAAGGGCCGGCGTATCGCGTGGGTGGGGCCGGCCGGAAGCTATCCCGGCGAGGTCCGCGAGCGTGTGCATCGGCCGGATCTTGCCGCCGTGCCCGGCTTCGGTGAGGTGCACAAGCATATCGAAAGCTCGCATCTGACGCCGGAATGGGAAGCGGCGCTGGTGCTGCCGCACGGCAATACCTGGACCTGCGAGGCGAGCCACGAATTCTCCAACGTCAATGGTGCGCGCAATCTCGAATTCTGGTTCGAGGCACGCCGTCGCGGCTCGCCGCTGAAGATATTTCCGCAACCCGGCTCGGCTGTGCCGCCGACCGCATATGAGTGGGGTGGCGGCTGGTATGGCCGCGATGAGCAGGCGCGCTTCATGAGCGAAAGCCTGATGGTCACCGGCCTCGACGAGGTCATGGATTGGCCGGCAGTGTGGAATCCGGACAACCCGTCCTACAAGCGGCTCTGGGGCATGATCGAGGCGACCTTTGCTGCGCGCGGCGTCGTCGAGGGCCACGCGTCGGGCCTGCGGGATCTGCCCTCCATCAACGCCTTTGCCGCGGCCGGACTCGCGTCCGACCACGAGGTGCAGACGCCCGAGGAAACCTGGGACAAGCTCACGCGCGGCCTGTTTGTCGAGCTGCGCGTCTACGCCATGGACGAGATCGTCAAATGGTTGCTCGCGAAGGGCTTGCAGGATTGGTCGCAGATCGCGTTCACCACCGATGACCGCAGTGCCAGCCACACGCTCGAACTCGGCGCCAGCGATCATAATGCGCGGGTCGCGATCGAGGCCGGCCTTGCGCCGGAAATCGCGATCCAGTGTCTCACCATCAATCCGGCGCGGCACATGCGCCTCACGCCGTTCGTCGGCAGTCTGGCGCCGGGGCGCTTCGGCGATGTCGTGCTGCTGTCCGATGTTGACAAGCTTACGATCGCTGAAGTGTGGGCCGATGGCGCGCAGGTTTCCGAGGGCACGCGCTATCTCGGCCAAGTGCCCAAGATCGAATGGCCGGAATGGGCGACCAAGACCGTCAATATCAAGCGCACGATCAAGCCTGAGGATTTCGAGCTGCGGGCCGAGGCAGGGCGGGCCACGATGAAAGCGGCGGTGATCCGCCCGTTCCATTGGCATCCTGAGTTCTACACGCTCGACCTGCCGGTGCGTGACGGGGCGGTGCAGCGCGACGAGAGCGAGGCCATCACAAAATTTGCCATCGTCGACCGTTTCTCCGGCGACGGGCGCGTCGCCAAGATGTTCTGGCGCGGCTGTGGCCCGCGTACGCCGGAGACGGCGCTCGCCTGCTCGGTAGCGCATGACAAGCACAATCTCTGGGTGGTCGGCTCGTGCGACGCGGCGATGGCAAAGGCGGTGAACGCGCTGGTCGAACTTCAAGGCGGATGGGCGCTGGTGCGCGAAGGCGAGCTCGTCGCCACCGTGCGGTTCGAGGTCGGCGGGCTGATGAGCTGTCGCTCGGCGCAAGCGCTCGATGCCGAGATGCAGGCGCTCTACGCAGAAGGCCGCAAAGTCGACTGGATGTACGAGCCGACGTTCCGGCCGCGCTGGTATCCGGGCTTCCCGGAACGGCTGATGTTTGCAACGCTGACCTGCGCGCCCTGGAGCTGGGTGCTCGTAGCGCCGTGCGAGCAGGCACCGCTCGGTTTCATCAACGTGCAGACGGGCGAAGCACACCCGGTGGTCTGGTAGGGGGGACAGGAATGAACGAGATGACGAAGCCGCAAGCCGCCCCCGCACAGCCGGCGGCCGCGAAGCTGCTCGATCGCGCCTTTCGCCTCACCGAACGTGGCACGAGCGTCGGGCGCGAGATGATGGCCGGAGCGACCACGTTTGCGGCAATGGCCTATATCATCGCCGTGAACCCCGCGATCATGTCCAACGCCGGAATGGATCGTGCCGATCTCGTCAGCGCTACGGCGCTGGCAGCGATCTTCGGCTCGGTGGTGATGGGCTTGTGGGCCAATCTGCCGCTCGCCGTGGCGCCCGCGATGGGTTCGAACATCATCTTCACCTATGTCATCGTCAAGCAGATGGGCATGCCCTGGCAGGGCGCGCTTGCCATGGTCGCCTTCACCGGCGTGCTATTCCTGATCCTCAGCCTGTCGAAACTGCGGGAGAAGGTCGCGAAGGATGTACCCGAAGCGTTGAAGATCGGCATCCAGGCGGCAGTCGGCACCCTCATCGTCTTTATTGCACTACGAGGCGCGGGATTCGTGATCCAGAATCCGTCGACCTACATCGCCATGGGATCCCTGCGCAGCCCGCCTGTGCTGCTGACGCTGTTCGGCCTCCTGCTCACGCCCGTGCTGGTGGCGCGCCGGGTCCCAGCGGCGCTGATCCTGTCGATCGTGATATTGACGCTGATCGGCTTCTTCGTTCCGGGCGCCAACGGCAAGATGGTGACGTCCATGCCATCGGCGATCCTGTCGTGGCCGCGCTGGCCGACCAGCACTTTCATGGCGCTCGACGTCGGCTATCTCTTCAGCCATTTCATCGTGGCGCTGCCGCTGCTGTTCTATTTCCTGTGCGCCGAATTCTTTTCGACGCTGGGCACGCTGATCGGCGTGACGGGCGCTGCCAACTTACGCAAGCCCGATGGCTCGATCCCGAACGCCACCGCGGCCTTCGCGACCGACGCGACGGCTTCGATCGTGGGGCCGCTGCTAAGGACCTCCGTCGTCACGGCTTACATCGAATCCATCACCGGTGTGCAGGCCGGCGGTCGCACCGGCCTGACCTCGCTGACCGTTGCGGGATTCTTCTGTCTCGCACTGTTCTTGTGGCCGATCTTTGTCATCATTCCGCCGCAAGCGACCGCGCCCGCGCTGGTGCTGGTCGGCGTGCTGATGATGCAAGGGCTTGCCCGCATCGACATGACGGATATCGTCAATGCGGTTCCGATCGTGCTGACGTTGCTCGTGACCGTGCTGACCAACAATCTCATCAACGGAATGGCCCTGGGCACGTTGAGCTACATCGGGCTGGAAGTGTCAGTCGGCCGGCGGTCGCAGATTCCTGCGATGGTGTGGGGACTTGGCGCCGTGTTCGTCGCTTACGCAATTGTGATCGCACAGATCTTTTGACGTGTGCGTCAGGCCGCGAGGTCCAGCAACCTGCAAGATCCGCGCACCAACGCCTTGCGCCCGGCCGGCGTCATTGCAGGGACGCCGTCATCGATGAAGACAAGGCCGAGCTCGACCAGGCTCTTGACGACATAAGCCTTCGCGAGGCGACCGTTCGGCATCGGGTTGCGAAGCGCTTTCAGCGCTTCCCACTGGTCGGTTGAAAGATCGAAGTCGAAATCGTTGCTCATGTTGCCTCAGGCGATCGTCCGGTTCGCGTGCCCCTGTTAGCGACACCGCATGAAGACCGTGCGACGACAATGAGTCGGGAATTCGGTCAGCCGTTTAGAACGTCTCTTCACAAATTGCGGCACTTCGTTGCATCACAAAAGTTAAGATCGTTCGCGTTCGAATATTGTCACGATCTCCGATCACTAATTGATGATCCGGACTGGATGTTGCGGTGCGAACTGCCGCAGCGCACGGGAAGTATTGCTGTCCCATTCTGCGTCGCGATATGCACAGAAATCATGAGGCGAGAGGTTCAGGACTCTGTTACGTTGATTCGCTGGGAACGACTTCACGCGGCAGGTGGGGTGCATGAACAGGCTGGTGAAAATTCGCAGTCAGGAATTCCTTTGCCGAGAGCGCGCAGCGCTCGATTCGAAGCGCCGGCTGTTCTGGCTGGCGCAGGCGGAAGAATGGGAGCAGCGTGCGCTCGACGAAATCGCGCATCACTTTCGGGAGTGCAATCAGGCCGAGTTGAGCGCAGCCTGACGGAGGTGGCTGCTATTGCCTATTGATAAGTCGCCACAATGTCGGAAACAGCGCGTTCGAGCTGTTGCGCGGTGGCGCATTGACGCACGACGCTGCAGAAAGTTGCGTAGCGCGGCATCTCGGAATCGCCAAAGCCCCAGGCGAGCCGCCCCTCGGGATTGAGCCAGACCAGCCGCTTCGAGCGCTCGGAGATCCGGCGCAAAATGTCCGCGCGTGGGTCGAGATTGTTGCTGCGGGCATCGCCGAGCACAATCACCGTGGTCTGCGGCGTCAGCGTGCTCATGAACTCCTTCTCGAAATCGACCAGCGAAGAGCCGTAATCCGACGAGCCGAAACCGACCTTGGACATGATCTCGGACATCGCTTCCTCCGGCGACTTCGCCTCCAGGATCTCGCTGACCTCGATCAGGTGCGAAGAAAAGGCGAAGGAGCGGACGTCGTCGACCACCTCGTGCAGCGAGTGGATCAGCAGCAGGAAGAAGTCGGAGACTTGCGCAACAGAGCCCGAGACGTCGCACAGCGCAACGATCTTCGGCCGGTCGCGATGCTTGCGCTTCCATGCCGTGAGGAACGGCACGCCGCCCCAGGCCGCGTTGCGGCGGAGCGTGCGGCGAACGTCGAGATGGCCGCGGCGCTGGCGCTTGCGCGGCTTGGAATAGCGCTCGCGCAGCCGGCGCGCGATCTGGCGGATGAGGGCACGCATCTCGGCAACCTGGCGCCGCTCGATGCGGGCGAGCGGCGCGTTGCGCAGGATCTCGTTGCGGAGATTTTCAGCTTCCTCGCGGGCATAGAGTGCAAGCCCCTGAGAGACCGTGTCGCGCACGGCTTCGCGCAAGGCGTCGAGGGCCGCGCGCAGGCGCTCGGCCAGTGGCGGGTTGGTCGCGGTCAGCCGGTCGAGATCGTCGCGCAGGCGCTGGAGGCCCATGGCGTCGAGGATGCGGCTGGAGAATATGCCGCGCTGGGTGGAGTAGCGGATGTCGGACAGGGAGGCCGCGCCGGAGGCGCTGGCAATCGCGGCCGCGATCGCGTTGCGATCTTGCGACAATAGCATCTGCGCCAAGGGACCGAGCGCCTGGGGAGGCTGACCCTCACCCGCCTCGCCCGCCGAGCCGGAGGAGGGCGGCTGATCGTCGCTTTGCGCAGCATCGTGTTCGTTGGCAGCTTCAGGCTGATCCTGTCGCGGTTCCGGCTGGCTGAAGAACAGATCAAAGCAGTCGCCGAGCGCCAGCTTCTCGTCTTGCGACTTCGCGAGCGTCAGCAGCAGCGCATCGCGCAGCACGGCGCGGTCGGAGATGCCGACCTGCGCGACGGCGCGCATCGCATCGATGCTTTCGGCCGGCGAGACGTGAACACCGGCGCCGCGCGCCGCCCGAAAGAAGCGATGTAGATTTTCGCGCATCGGCGTCAACCGAAGACGTTGGACCGGGCCGCCTTGGCAATGAAGGTCGTCACCTGCGGCGTCGCGGCCTCGATGTCGGCTTCGTATTTCAGGAGCACGTTGAGCGTGTCCTTGACGATGTCAGTATCGAGTTCGGAGGCCTGGAGCAGCACCAGCACGCGCGCCCAGTCGATGGTCTCGCTAACCGACGGCAGCTTCTTCAGATCCAACGAGCGGATCTCGTGGATGAAGCCGACCATCTGCCTGCGCAGCGTCTGCGAGATGCCGGGCACGCGGCTTTCGACGATGCGCTCTTCGAGCCGCTGCTCGGGGAAGCCGATATGCAGATGCAGGCAGCGCCGCTTCAGCGCGTCGCCGAGGTCGCGCTCGCTGTTGGAGGTGAGGATCACCGTCGGCGGCGCGATCGCCGAGACGGTTCCGAGCTCGGGGATAGTGACCTGGAAATCGGAGAGGATTTCCAGCAGCAGCGATTCGAATTCGGCGTCCGACTTGTCGATCTCGTCGATCAGGAGCACGCAGCCGCCCGGCTGCCCAAGCGCCTGGAGCAGCGGCCGCGGCTCGACGAATTCCTTGGAGAAGAACACGTCGCCGAAATCGTGAAGCTGGTCGAGTGCGGCATGCAGCGTCTGCGCGCCGCCGAGAACCTCGCCGAGCTTGTCCTTGAGAATCTGCGTGTAGAGAAGCTGCTTGGCGTATTTCCACTCGTAGAGCGCCTTGGCCTCGTCGAGGCCTTCGTAGCATTGCAGGCGGATCATCTTCAGGCCGCGCCAGGCCGCGATCGCCTTGGCGAGCTCGGTCTTGCCGACGCCCGCGGGGCCCTCGACCAGGATCGGCTTCTCGATCTGCTGCGACAAATAGACGGCGGTCGCGATCTGCCGGCTCGCGATGTAGCCCTGCGCGGCGAGGCCGCTCTCCACTGCCTCGATCGAGGTCGAGGCCTTCTGATCAGCCACGAAAGGGCGCTCCCAAAGGTCTTGCTTGAGGCTTGTTCTGCCTGCGTTCCCGGCAAAGAACAAGCCACGTTTGGGAGACATCAGACCCGCGCGAACGGCATTTTTTCCGCTAAGCGCAAATAGTTGAGCGGTTCGCCCTTGGCGCGGTCAGTGCCGCAGCAGCTCCGGCTTGCGGATCGTCTGCCGCAGCTCGGCGCCGCAATCGGCGCATTCATAGACGAAGTCGATCTTGGCCAGGCTCCAATGCGGCTCGACCTCGCGCACATACATCGGCAGGAACCCCATACAGGTAGGGCAATTCACTGGCGCGATTTCGACGTCCTGATGATGCTGAACGTAAGCTGGCATCTCGGCTCTCCTTCGCAGGCGACCATCAAACCCCGCGCAAAGGCTACTGCCGGTTGCCCTGATCCCCTCATCAACTCTTTCGAACGGAGGCGGAACGGCGGGCGTTTGTCGTTCGCTGTGACATTCTTGTTACGGCTCTGTACTGTAACGGGCGGACCAAATGGCTATTTCAAAGGCCGATCCGGTATTCGGACTTTCATCTCAACGATAAGGGAGCACGCCCATGACGCATGCCATTCGCTTTCACAAAACCGGCGGTCCGGAAGTCCTGGTCTGGGAGGAGGTCAGCGTCGGCAAACCTGGGCCCGGCGAGGCGCGCATCCGCCACACCGCGGTCGGCCTCAATTTCGTCGACATCTATAACCGTTCCGGTCTTTATCCGGCGCAACTGCCGAGCGGGCTCGGCAGCGAGGCGGCCGGCGTCGTCGAGGAGGTCGGGCCCGGCGTCACCGATCTGAAGCTGGGCGATCGAGTCGCTTATGGCGCCTCGCCGCTCGGGGCCTATTCGGAGGCGCGGCTGATTCCCGCCGACCGGCTGTTGAAATTGCCCGACGGCGTCGACGACAAGACGGCGGCGGCCATGATGCTCAAGGGGCTCACCACGCAATATCTGATCCGCCAGACCTATCGGGTGAAGGCTGGCGATACCATCCTGCTCCACGCCGCCGCCGGCGGTGTCGGCCTGATCTTGAGCCAGTGGGCCAAGCATCTCGGCGCGACTGTGATCGGCACCGTCAGCAACGACGAGAAGGCGAAGCTCGCCAAGGCGCATGGCTGCGACCACGTGATCATCTATACAAGGGAAGATTTCGTGAAGCGGGTCGACGAGATCACCGGCGGCAAGAAGGTGCCGGTGGTGTATGATTCCGTCGGCAAGGACACGTTCCTGAAATCGCTGGATTGCCTCGCCCCGCTCGGCGTCGCTGCGCTGTTCGGCCAGTCCTCCGGCGCAGTGGAGCCGCTCAATCTCGGCCTGCTCGCCCAGAAGGGCTCCCTCTACGTCACGCGTCCGACACTGTTCACCTATGCCGCCAAGCGCGAAAATCTGGTGGCGATGGCGGGCGAGTTGTTCGACGTCGTCAAGTCCGGTGCGGTCAAGATCGAGGTGCATCAGACCTATCCGCTGAAGGACGCCGCCACGGCGCACGCCGATCTTGCGGCACGCAAGACCACGGGATCGACCGTTCTCCTGGTGTAATGCCCGACGGGGCGGTGGCGCAGGCTCTAAAGCGCGATGCGATTAGGATGAATCGTCATCGCGCTTTAGGCTATTGACGGAGCATGATCTTTTCGGAAAACCGCGGCACGCTTTTCCGGATCATGCTCTTGGCCTGCGTCACGTCCTCTCGTGCTTGCGCAGGTCGCGGATGTGATCGAGGCGGATTGCCTGGAGATCGACGTCCTCGGGCTCGATCTGTGGGAGAGCCGCCTCGGCCAGGATGGCCTCGGTGACATCCTCGACCGAGTTCTCCACAATCTCGTGGATGAACGAGACGTTCCGATACTCACCCGAGGCGAGGCGGGAGATGACCTCGCGCCGGGTGATTTCGGGATCGACGACCGCCTCGCGGCCCCGCCGCCCATAATCGATCATCACGACGAAATATTGCATGAAACGATCCTGCCGCGCTCCGTGGTCGGGGTGCGGCAGATTATTTTCGAAAATCGGAATTATGTCAAGCGCGATTTCTATAAATCGGAAATGGCGGCTGTCTCATTTACCCTTCTTGCGCGGGCGCGCCGACTTCGCGCGCAGCCGCTCAAGCTGCCCCTTGGGCATGGACAGGCAGATCTCCCCGACCCAGTCGAGCTTGACACCGACGATCGGCTTGGCATTGAAGCTCGTGAGGTTGACCACCGAGGGGGATTTGCCCCGCTCGATGGTCTTCAGATAGCGCTCGCCGGTCTTGAGGCGGACCACTGCCTCTTCGCCGTAAAAGCTCGACAGCGGGTGGCGCTGGTCCTTGTAGACGACGATGACGTCCCCGCTCTCGTATTTCGGCAGCATCGAATCGCCCACGATCTCGAATGCGATCGTCTCTTCCATGATCGGGAAGGGCAATGTGACGTCACCGAGACCTTCCGGCGGAACCTGTTCGTAATCCGGCTCGATCACCGCGCCGGCTCCGACGCGGCCCATGATCGGCGCGAGATTGAGCTCGAGATATTCCATGATCGGAATGATCTCCGAGGCCTTCACCAGGCGCTCGCCGCCGAGAATCTCCGAGACGGCGCCGGGTCGCACGCCCATGGCCGCCGCCAGGCCGCCCTTGCTCTTGCCCGTCTTCTCAAGGCCCCGCTCGATCATTGCTACGTCCAACATGGTGATTCCCTCGATTGCGCACCGTTTCGCCTCTTATAATCCGAAATTCGGAATTGATGCAATTATGAATATCAGAAATACGAGCTTGACTCTATATTCGGAATAACGGAATGTGTGTCTCGCCTCTCGGGTGGAGGCGCATCACAGGACAGCAGCATGGAACCGGGCCATTGGCCGTCGGAGCACTCCGACGCGCTTCGCGACTATTTTCACAAAGGCATGTCTTATGCGGAGATTGGAAGGCAATTAAACGCAAGGTTTGGAACGGCTTATACGCGAAGCGCGGTGATCGGCCGCGCCAAGCGGCTCGGGCTCATCGTGCCGCAATGGATGACCAGCCCGGCGCTGGCGCCGCCCTTGCCGGGCGAACCGAGCCTGATTTCGCCGCGCCGGGCCACGTGGCCGAGCCTCAATCTGCCGCCGAAGTCCGCCATGAAGCCTGCGGCGCGGCTGAAGTTGCGCTGTGTCGGCATCCAGCCGCGCCTGATCCCATTGGTCGAACTCGAGCCGACCGACTGCCGCTATCCCTATGGCGGCGACAAGGACGGTGAGGAAATCGCCTTCTGCGGCCACCCGCGCCAGCCGGGCTCAAGCTATTGCGCGCCGCATGGCCGCCTGACGCGCCGTTCCGAGGCTGCGTCAGCAACCCGTGTCGCAGGACCCGTCGTGCTGCGGCTGGTCTCGGTCGTCTGACAGTCCCGCCCGCCGTTCAATCCCAAGTCTTGCAAGGAGTATCCGAGTGGCTCGTGCCCGACGCAACAAGTCCTACAAATTAGCGCAGATCTACGACCGGCGGTCGCGGGAGGTGCCGTTTAACGCCGAGATCGCGGAGGTGGAGGTCGACAATCCGCTCGGGCTCGATTCCGGCGAGAAGATCCTGGCCATCCGGTCCGTCCGCGGCGATCCGCTCGGCCGGCTGCACGCGCACCACCAGATCGACGAGGCCCAGTACCGCGGCGGGCGCGCCTTCCAGAACGACTGGGAGCGGGCGGAGCGTGGCCCGCAGGCGGTGGATACGACGCGCGAATATGTCGATGGGACCGGCACGCGCGAGCCCGTCACCGAGAGCCAGCGTCAGGCGGTGTTGCGGCTCAATCGAGTCGAGCGAGAGCTCGGCACCGACGGTGCCGCGCTGGTACACGACGTACTGGTGCTGGGTCTGACCATGGATCAGGTCGGTCAGCGTCGTGCCGTCCGCACGCAACGCTGGAACGATTACTTCGCGCGGCGTTTTCGCGAATGCCTGGACCGGCTGGCGCTGATCTACGGCTTCGCGACGGAGACGGGAACGGCGCGCGGGAGCCGGCGCGGATGATTGCGGAACGCCGGCGGTCGCGGCCGCCGGCGTCCCATCGATTGCTTACGGATGAGGGACGATTCGGTAGGGCGTGGTGTAGGGCTCGACGCGCAGCGAGGCATGGGCCAGCAGGCCGATCTTGGCTGTCGGTGCCTGCTGCAATTCGCCGTTGGGGCCACGATGCACGTTGTATTGCCAGACGGTGAGATCGCCTTTCTGTGCCAGCGCATGTGCAACGGCGCTCGCATCATTGCCGCCGAGCGCCTGAAGCTCCTCCGCCGACAGTCCGACGACGATCTCGTCCTTGACGGTGACGATCTTGAACAGGTTCATCTTGGTCTCCTGCGCCCATGCGCCTTGTGTCGAGAGGGTGAGAAGCGCGACTGCGGCGCCCTTGATGAGATCGCAGCGAGAAAGCATGCCGTCGTCCTTTGGTGCTGAGGCGCGCCCACATCGGAGAGTCTTCAGCCATGGCGCCCCAATCTGCGTGGCCGTGCCGCAACGGCTTGGTCGCTTGCGCATTGACGGCGGTTCACGGTGGACCGGCCGCGAGATCGACTTTCACGCGCCTAATGCAACCGCCGGGACCGGATTCAACAAATGCGTGTATATTGCCGAAGAATCGCCAATTCGTGCGCGCTAACGTGCATTCACATCGGAAACACGACGAAACCCTGTGTCGATTGATACCCACGAGGGCCTGTGTTGCGTGATTGATGCCGCTTCTTGACGCAGGTGGGTGACGGCGAGCGATATTCCTGTTATCCGGAAAACGCCGTAGCGCGATGCAGACCAGGCATCGCTATACCCACGGTTGGGCTTGCCGGATGGGTTGTTGCTTGGCATAGTTGCAACCAGATGGCGGCTGTCGTTTGGATGCGGTTCAGCGTGCAACCCGGCGGGTCCCTTCGGCCGAACGTTCGTCGCCATGGTTCTGTTCGGCGTTCGGTTGTCGAGAGGATCACGACCGATGCTTGTCATAGGTGCGAGATGAAAAACCTCAATTTCGCGGCCGAGCTGCATCTCAAGCTCGGTGTGCCTGCAGGCAGCACTGTCGAAAGTCTGCGCCTGCTCCGCGCCTTCCTGAAGCTTGCGCCGCGACAGCGCTTCGAGGTGATCAAGCTGGTCGAAGATCTCGCCACCGAAGAAGTTCTTCCCGAGCACCCCTTATCCTAAAGTCTGGCCGCGCGCCGGCCCCATGCCGTTTCCCGATCCTTTCCTGCCGAAGCAGGGCTCCCGGTGTCGTTCCCCGCAGGGCTGGCCGCTGGATAGCGGCCGGGCAAGTGTGGTATTCAGATGGGAAAAAGGGAGGAGTGCGATCATGATCGAACCGAAGCTCGAAGTTCCGGCCGAACTGCGCGACTTGGCCGAGAAGACGATCGACCAGGCGGAGAAGGCTTTCGGCATGTTCTTTGAAGCGGCGACCAAATCGATGTCGTCCGTTCCGGGGGCGGGGACAGAGGTGTCGAAGCAGGCGTTGGCTTTCACGGAGCAGAACATGAAGTCGGCCTTCGAGCATGCACGCAAGCTGGTGCATGCCACCGACCTCCAGGAGGCGATGCGAATCCAATCCGATTTCCTCCGCAGTCAGTTCACCAGCGCCGGGGATCACATGCGTCAGATGACCGGCAGTCTCATGCAGCCCGGCAAAGGCAAGTCCTGATTCTCGGTCTGTGTACAGCGTGCCCACAAATTGATCTTGTATGACGTGAAGATCCGCGCTTCGATACCGGTGCAGGTCCATGACGGGCCACCGAATGATCCCATTCGCCGTCCGTCATCCTTTCTGCTGATCCCTGCCGGTCCACCGGCAGGGATTTGCATTTGCAGCCTTCGTGCAGCCCGGCGTAACCATCAGGGATGAAGCTCGATCTATTCCTGAAGCATGACCTTCGGAAATGCGCTGCGCTGTTTGCGCGAGCGCGGCCTTCGGCGGCCGATCAGGCATCTAACGCAGCGATGCGATGTAGGCCGCGATATCGCCGGCTTCGGTTCGGCTCAGGGGAAAATTCGGCATCTTCGGGTGCGGATCGAGCAGGAAGAAGGCGAGCCTTTCCGCACTGAAATCCGGCCGGCGCGCGACGGACGTAAAGGAAGGGACGTCGGCGCTCGCCTGGGCCTGTCTGTTCGCCACGACATGGCAGCTGGCACACCAGCGCCTGGCGAGTTCGGCGCCGTGATTGGCATCAGCGCCGAGAGCAGACGACGAGCCGAAGCCAGAGACGAGGCCAAGCAGCAGGAAAATCCGTCTCACATGCCGGAGCATAGGGCAATCTTTCTGCATTCGCTTGCGGCTGCCGCGCTCATCCGCAGCAGGATCCTGGAAACTGCGAGAGATCGATGCGAGCGACGATCGAGCGCAGTAGCCTGCGGGTCGAACGATAGAGATGCCGCATGAATCCCGGCACTCTCGCCGCGGGCTGGCCCTTCGGAACAAAGCTTTTCGTATCAAGACTTCCGGTATCGTGCGACACGTGTCTCTCCGACGCCATGTGGTTTTCTACCGCGCCGCGTGAGAGCCGCCTTGATCTGCCGCAAAGCGTCCCGGCTAATAATCTCCTGGGTTCATGATCATTGGGCTCTTCGTTTCCGCCGGCGCGAGCGCGCTGCTGGCGCTGTCACGCAGGAAGCGGTCGAGCGTCTCCTGTATCTTCTCCTTGACCGAGGTGGGACCGCGGTCGCTCATCTCCGTGTGCTGTGCGCCGGTGAGGATGATGTCGATGCCGCGCGCCTTGGCCTCTTCCGGCGTCGGAAGCACGCCGGGGTCTGTCACGAAGTGCGGGTCCTTCGAGCGGAACGACAGGATCTTCATGTGGTCGCTGACCACAAAGGGCACCCGCAGATTGTCGAGCGTGATCACCTTCGACACCAGCTCCGGGTGCTGATGGGCGACATACATGGAGACGTCGCCGCCATTGGAGTGGCCGACGAGGGTAATGTGGTCGTATTCGACGTTCTCCTGCCGTTTCTTCAGCTCGCCCAGCACGAAGAGAATGTTGGCTTCGCAGCGGATGTAGACGTCACGCCGACCGACATATTGCTGACCGACTTGCGTCATCAGCGGCGGATCGCTCGGCAAGTCCTGCTGGATGCTGGCAACCAGATAGCCTCGCGCGGCGAGCACGTTGGCAAGGAAGGAATATTCGGTCGCCTTGACGGTGTTGCCGTTGCTGATGACGGCGAGGGGAAGCTTCCAGAGGCCGAGATTGGCCTTGGTCTCGTAGTCGCGCCGCACGGCGATCTCGACCGAGATCGGGCGCTGGCGCGAGGCGTCGAAGAGGGCCAGGGCCTCATGGCGGATCGCGAACTGGCTGACGACGAAATACTGCCCGATGCCGAGGACGCAGAGAAGCGCCAGGGTGGCAAACACCTTTTTCATGATCCGTCTCAAATCACCTTTGCCTGAACATGATCGTTGGGAACTCCCGGTCGAGCGATCGTGAGGAGGTTACGGGATCAAATTTAGGCAAGTCTGTGGACAAGGCCGCGAAAAGGCCGCAAGCCGGCTCGATCGCGCGAAGAACGGGCTAGAGACAGCTCGCCCGGCCGCGTTCGGGGCAGAGCCGGAACGCGCTCGACAGCGTGAAAAGGAAGCGCGGGCTGCGACGCTCGTTGTCCGGCGCCCGGTAGCTCAGGGGGACGGCGACGCCGAAATCGGCCTGGAGGTCGTCCGGCAGGAAGAAGCGCACACCGGCTCCGGCCGATGTCAGCGACAGGCCGTCGCTCAGGCGGTAACCGTGGTTCCAGACGGCGCCGGCGTCGCCAAAGGCATAGAGCTGATAGCCGGTCCAGTAGCGGAAATTGAGCTTCTGGTCGAAGCGCAGCTCGAGCGAGCCGGCGAGGCCGTTGTCGCCGCTGATCTCGGCTGCGCGATAGCCGCGGCCGAAGGCCGCGCCGCCGAGATAGAATTGCTGTGAGGTGAACAGCGGACGCGACGCCGTCTGGCTCGCCGCAGCGAGCTTGAGCGACCAGACATCGTTGAGTGTCTGATAGCGCGTGAACCAGAGGTTCAGCACCGAGAAGTTCGAGGAGGCGCCGTCGCGCGACAACAGATCGTCGTCGAAATGCGAGGCGCCAAAAATGTCCAGGCCCTGACGGTAAGCCAGAGTCGCAAAATTGGTACCGCCAAAACGATCCAGCAGCCGGTAGTCGGCGGTCAGGCTCGCCGTCCTGATGTGGTCGTTGTACCAGGGCCCGTAAAGGTCATGCTCGGACACATTGCTGAAGGTCGTCGCAGCGGTCAGCGTGAGCGTGGAGGATTGCGACTGCAACGGGACCATGCTGGCACGCAGCTCGAACGCCTCGGTCGTGGTGATGTCGCTGTCGAGCCGGCGCATGTCGCCCGGCCGTACCGCGCTGTACAGCACGGAAGCGCCGAGGCGGACACCGTCGATGCCGACGGGTGCATCGTACGACAGGCGTGCAAAGCCGAGCTGGCGGGGGTCGTTGGCAATGGTCGACAGGTTGACCGCCAAGGTGTCGCCGGGCGTGAGGTAGGAGTTGAACGCGCCGGTAGCGTAGGTTTGCCAGGGACCGACCGACGAGGATCCGAGATTGTCGAGGCCGAACGAGGAGAAGACGTGCCAGGTTTTCAAATAGATGGTCAGGCGGAAGCGGCCCGTCGTACCGCCGATCTCCTCCAGCGCAGTGTCGGTGATCCGGACGCCCGGCCTGCCATTGATCAGGAAGAGCTGGCGTTCGAGCGTTACCAGTCGCGAAGGCTGTTCGGCCAGAACCGGCGCGAGCATCGGCCTTATGCCGAACTGCTCGGCGCCGTCGCCCTTCAGCTCGGCCTGCACGATTGCGCCTTCCAAGACCTGAATCCGGACACGGCCGTCGGCGATGTCCTGCGGTGGCACGATGGCGCGGCTCAGATGAAAGCCGGCTTCGCGATAGAGGTCGCTGATGGCGCCTGCGATCGTGCCCAAATCCGCCTGCGAGACCTTCCGGCCTAGATAATGCCGGTAGACCGCAGCGATGCGGTCGGGGGAAACGGCATGGGCTCCGCTGACGCTGACGCCGTGCAGGACGAATTGCGGCTTGGTATCGCCGTCCGTCGTGGACTGTCCGACGCTCGGCAACCGGACCGCTGGACGGCCGAGCGATTCCTGCTCGGTCTGGTTATCGAAATATTTCTCGGGCTGGCGCGGATCGAAACCCGGCTGGTTCGCCTGCTGCGCGAATGCCACTGGAACAGCCGCGAAAATTGCTGCCAGCGATGCCAATGCGGTAAGGAGATGCCGTTTCTCACAGCGCGCGGCGACACTGTCTCCGTAGTTCAACGGAGGATCTGCCACGGGGCGGTAAGGGTTCGTTAGCCGCATGATTTTTCATAGTTTTTTATGGTCAACGATTGGTTAATCAGGCCGCGCCGCTGGCCGCTTTCCGATAATCCTATCTTGAGTCATTTCGGATACCCCTCAGCCGTAAACGCGGGCTGAGGGTTATCATGTTCGGCAAAGTTGCAATGCGGCGCGCCCTGGCGGCGGCGCTGATCCTGGGCACGGCCTCCGGTGCATTCGCGGCGGACGACGGTGTGTGGTCCGTCAGCAAATCCTCGGGCGAGGTCTGGCTTGCAACGAGCGCTGCCCAACAGGTGTCGTTGACCCCCGAAGGAACGCTGAAACCTGGCGATACAATTCGCACCGGTCGCAACGGCCGCGTACTCCTCGTCCGCGGCGAGGAAACGATCCTGATCTCTCCCAATTCGGTGGTGGGCCTGCCGGCCGAGAAGAAGGACGGCCTGTCGACCACCATCATCCAGCAGGCGGGTTCGATCCTGCTCGAGGTCGAGAAGCGCAACGTCAAGCATTTCGAGGTCGAGACGCCCTATCTCGCCGCCGTGGTCAAGGGCACCCAGTTCAGCGTCACGGTCGGCGCCGGCAGCACCAAGGTCGGCGTGCTCCGCGGCCAGGTCGAAGTCTCCGATTTCAAGACGGGGCAGATTGCACAAGTGATGCCCGGCCAAGCGGCCACCGTCTTTGAACACGGCAAGCCCGGTCTCAACCTGAGCGGTGCGGGGACGTTCAATCCGATCGAGCAGGGCAAGCCCCGCGCGCCCACGATCGAGCGCGTCCCAGTGCCGAAATCAGGCCTGTCGGCGCCGCGCCATGCGGCCAATGGCCATGCCATCCATGCGCTCGGTCCGATCGACAAGGGCAACAAGACGGCCGGCGCGCCGAAGCCGTCGCATCAGGCGGCTGCTGGTCACGTCGCCAAGGCCGGCCTCGTGCGGATCTCGAGCTCGCTCGGCGAGGTCAAGCTGGACTTCCACAAGGTCACGCGCGGGCTTGCCCACGGCGCCGTGGTGCCCGGTCAGGTGCGTAACGCCAATGCCGGCGCGAGTGCCGAGACGGTCTGGAGCGACAACAAGACCAGCACGACGGCATCCAACAGCGCGATTGAAACCCCTGCAACGAGGAGTGGTGCCACAACTCCCGGCGCCGGCGGCTCATCCAATCCTGGCGCTGCGATAGCTGCAGCGGCGGCAGCGGCGGCCAATAACGGAAACGGCGGCGGCGGAGACGGCAACTCCGGCAACGGCAAGAATGACAATAGCGGCAACGGCAACAGCGGCAACAACGGCGCCACCGGTAACGGCTGGCACAACAGCGGTAACAGCGGTTCGAACGGCGGCGGTCCCGGCGGCAATGGCCACGGCCGCAGCCGACATTAAGGCGGTCTGCTAGGGGAAGAGGGGCGCATCCGCTGGTAGCGGGTGCGCGGGAGGATCGGGTGAAACGCTATCGGCCGCATATTCTCGTCGTGATCGCGCTCGCGGTGGTGTTGTCCACGGGCTGGCACGCTGCGCTTCGCAATGCGCTCACCGATCTCCGATTCAAGTGGCAATCGCGTGAGGCCACCGGCGACATCGTCGTCGTCGGCATCGATGCGCCGTCGATCGACCAGATCGGGGTGTGGCCCTGGCCGCGGCATCTCCATGCCGAGTTGCTACGAAGGCTGGAAGCGGCGGGAGCGCAGGATGTTGCCTTCGATGTCGATTTCAGCACGCCGTCAGATTCCGCCTCCGACGAGGCCTTCGCCAAGGCGTTGCGGGACGCCGGCGGCTCGACGGTCCTGCCATCCTTCAAGCAGCCGACGCCGAAGGGCGGCCCGGCCCACGTCAACCGGCCGCTGAAGGCGTTCAGCAACCAGTCATGGCCGGCCGTCGTCAATGTCGCGATCGAATCCGACGGTCTGGTTCGCCGTTATCCGTTCGGCGAGAAGCTCGGCGACGCCTTCATGCCTTCGATGGCCGTCGTGCTGGCCGGGCGTGACGCCAATCAGCGGCCGCCCTTTCTCGTCGACTTCAGCATTCGTGCACCCTCCATTCCCGCGTTCTCCTATGTCGACGTGCTGCGCGGCGATAGTGCCACGCTCGACAAGCTGAAAGGCAAGAAGGTCATCATTGGCGCCACCGCGCTCGAGCTCGGCGACCGTTTCAGCGTTCCGAATGGCAGGATCATCTCGGGGCCGGTCCTCCAGGCGCTCGCCGCTGAATCGATCCTTCAGAACCGGATGCTGCGCTGGACCTCCGATATGGGCATGGTGCTCGGGCTGGGCGCGATCTCCCTGCTGATGATGTATTCGTGGCGCCGCGTCGCACCAGGACTTCGCGTCGCAATCCTGATCGCAGCCTGGGCGGCGGTCGAACTCGCCGCTCTCCTCGTGCAGGCTAGATGGCCCCTCGTCATCGATACGTCGCTGTTCCACATCGCGATCATCGCTTACCTGACGGCGATTGCGCTCGACGAAATCGATTTCCGCAGCCTGCTCGGGCGCATCGCCGAGAGCCGCTTTCATCGCATCGCGATGTCGCTCGGCGACGGGCTGGTCTGCACCGACGAGGATCACCGCATCACGGTCTGGAATCCCGGCGCCAGCGCGATCTTCGGCTACATGCCGGCCGAGATCATCGGTCGTCCCTTCGAAACGCTGTGCACTCCGCCCGCGGACGGCGGTGCAAGGCCCTCCATGCACGACGCCGCGCGCCAGGCGCTCCTCGTTCCGGGCGGCGCCGTCGTCGTCGAGTTCGAAGGCCGGCGCAAGACCGGGGAAACCTTTCCGGTCGAGGCGAGCTTCTCGGGCTGGCAGGGAACGGACGGCTTTCAATATGGTGCGATCCTGCGCGATATCTCGGTGCGCAAACGCGAAGCCGAACGCATCAGGTATCTGGCTGAACACGACGCGCTGACTGGGCTTGCCAACCGGAACAAGCTGCACGTCGGTCTCACCGATCTGATCGCTGCGGCGGAGCAGCCATCTTCGGGAGTTGCTCTGCTCGTGCTCGGGCTCGACGGCTTCCAGGAGATCAACAACATGCTCGGACACTCCGCCGGCGATCTCGTGCTGCGCGCGGTCGCTGAGCGGCTCCGGGGCGAAGTCGAGGGCAAGGCGATCGTCGCCCGGCTCAGCGGCGACGAATTTGCCATCGCGATCGATTGCGCTGACCTCGGCGAGCCGGTCCCGGCGTTCGCCGAGCGGATCGCGCGTGCGTTCGAGACCCCGGTCGCAGCTGGCGCCCGGCAGCACCGCGTCAGGATCAGCGTCGGCGTCGCCGTTTATCCCGAAGGCGGGCAAAAGGCCGACGATCTCCTGAGCAATGGCCATCTGGCGCTGAGCCGCGCGAAGGCGACGCGGCGCGGAAGTCATGTGGTGTTCGAAGCAGCGATCCGGCAGGAGCTCGAGCACCGGCTGACGCTGGAGGGCGAGCTGGCGCTTGCCGCCGATCGCGGCGAATTCGAGCTGTTCTACCAGCCCCAGGTTCATCTGATCGACGGCAGTCTGGTCGGCGCCGAAGCGCTCATCCGCTGGCGGCATCCGGTGCGCGGCTACGTCTCGCCTGCCGAATTCATGCCTGTTGTCAACACCTCGGCGCTGTCGGAGCGGATCGCGAAGTGGGTGATGGAGACCGCCTGCCGTCAGGCGCGAGCCTGGGAATTGTCCGGCAACGATGTGCGCGTCGCGATCAACCTCTCCCCCTCGCAGCTTCAGTCCGGCGATCTCGCGCATTCGGTCGCCGCACTGCTCGACGAGACGGGACTGACGCCGTCGCTGCTCGAGATCGAAGTCACCGAAGACATCCTGCTGCATGACGAACGCCGCGTCCTCGAAATGTTCAAGCGAATCCAGGAGCTCGGCGTTCGGATCCTGTTCGATGATTTCGGCACCGGTTATGCGAGCCTGAGCTATCTCAAGAAGTTTCCGCTCGACGGCCTCAAGATCGACCGGTCGTTCGTCTTCGGTCTTCTTTCGAACTCCGACGACGCCGCCATCGTCGGCTCGACCATCGGACTCAGCAAGCAGCTCGGCCTCACGGTCGTGGCCGAAGGCATCGAGAACCGCGCAACGGCCGACCTCCTGGTCAGCATGGGATGCGAGGAAGGGCAGGGATATTTCTTCGGCCGTCCGATGCCGGCCGAGGCATTCGAGAAACAGTTCCTGGCTGAGCTCGCCACCGTCAGCGCGGCCTGAGCGAGAAGAAGCTCATGATCCAGATGCAAAGGCGGGTCAACGAGCTTCGGGAGATGGTGCGCCAGCACATCAGGAGCAGCGCCAATTTCTCATGCACGAGCTGAATTGAAGCCATCCGCCGCTTACTGCTGCAATTGGTTGCGAAGCGAGTCTAGCGCACTGAACTGTTGGAGCTTGCGACTCATGCGTGATGTGAATCTCTGACGGTGGACTTCTTACACGCTGAACTGCCGCGCCGTAGGCGGTAACCCCCGTCAGATTCATGTAAGCAATGGCCTATTGCAGATGATCGTCAACGTGGCCGCACAAGTGTTGATTGTAAACCTTCGTATGTAGACTTCGTTTTCTCCGTGCGCTGCTAGCTCTGACCAGTGTATTGCCAGAGCATACGAGAGGACGAGGATGATCACGGCAGCACAGGAAGCAGTCGACCTGCTAATTCAAGCCGCGGGCAGTTGGCAGTTTGACGATGCTTTCAACGGATTGCGTGATCGAGAGTGGATGGCGCTGCGCTTTCTCGCGCGTGCAAACAGATTCTCGCGGACCCCTTCCGCATTAGCCCAGTTTGTCGGCACAACTCGTGCTACCGCTTCTCAGACAGTCAAGCGTCTCGAAGACAAGGGCTACCTTCAGCGCCGAAATTCCGATCAAGACAAGCGCTCGGTGATTCTCGATGTAACTCCGCGAGGAGAGAAGCTGCTCCTAAGCGACCCTATCACACAGCTCGTTGACGCGATTGCTTCGCTTGAACGTGGCGCAAACAACTTTCGAGATTCGCTTCGCCAAATATTGGAGCAACTCGACGCGCGCCGGGATCGTCACCATGCGGATTTTTGCAGAAAGTGCATCTTCCTAAGTGAGGCGGCCTCCAGCCCGGCGAGCAGAAGGCGGCCTGAATATACGTGCAGATTCTTTCGTGCAAATGTCGACGCATCCGAAATCGATCTTCTGTGCTTCAATTTCGAGCGTAGAGAGAGCGGCGCCTTCCCCGACTAGTTCTCCGACAAGGATGAAGTCGGCGCGCACGCCCCGGAATCCGGGTCGCCAAGCAGCTTCAGCGCGGTCTCGATCTTGGCGAGGAGCGCTTGGATTTCGGCGCTCTCGTTCGAGCCGGGATCGCTCTCGAGCCGCGCCAGCAACTGCTCTTTCTGAGCCAGGAGCTTCGCAACAGCAGACATCAGATCACCGACAACGGAATGGCCGAAAGGGCCACTCTGAGAGCAGCCCTTTCCTAGTTCACCAGCTCCGCGTGCCGAAGCTGAAGCCGATGCTCGGGCCACCGCCGTAGTAGCCGTAGCCGCGATCGTAATAGCCGGGCGCTCCATAGTAGCCGTAGCTGCGGCGCACCACGTATCCGTCATCGGCGTCATAGTAACGCTGAACGTAGCGGGGGCCGCGGGTGCGGTAGCAACGTCCATATTCGTTGCAGACCAGGCGGACCTGGTCGATGGTGGAGGCTTCCGTTGAACCGATGGCGGTCGGATTGAGCGGAGCGGCGACTGCCGCCGATCCCAGCAGCGCCGCGGCCGCTGCAGCAAGTACGATTGTCTTCATGGTGGTTTCTCCTCGATGTGAACTCAATCGATCTCTTCGATGATGCGACGATCGCCCGGTTCGACGATGTGGGTGCGGCTGTCGCGGTTGATGTACCAGTATTCACGCAGTGCCGGGGCTTCGCGATAGACCTCGCCTCGATCTCCACGCCCTCGGGGACGCGCTCGCCGGTGCGGATCTCGGTCCGGACGAGCTACCGGTGGTCACCCGTTTCTCGTGTTCGCCCGTCCGGTACTCCGGGCGGGCCGGTTTTTCCTTCGGCCCGCCAGCCGCGAGCTCGGTGCGTCCTGATGGAGGACGATCTCACCGAGAGCGGCGGTTGCCGAAAACGTCGCTACCGCCGCCGCGCCACCGCCACGCCAAAGAGAAAGGCGACGAACAGGCTCGCAAGCGGTGCTTCGCGCGTGATCGCGGCGACTGTCGCGAGTGCCCCGCCGGGCTTGCGCGATTCCTCGACTGCGGAGGTCAGACGGTCGACGGCGGCGTGCAGGCCTCCGGCGACTTCCCCAATGGTACGGGAGACGTCCGCGGCCGTATCGATGGCACGCTCGGCCATGCCGGGTTGGGACGTGGATTCCGGTATCTCCGTGCTCAAGGGCGCGACCTCCAGGCGTGTTGATGGAAGCCGGCACCTTTGGCTATCCGCGCGAGCGCTCGTTTTGAACAGCGGGTCTTGGTGACCTTTGGCTATCCGCGACAGGCGCCGTGATTGACGGCGGGTGCCGGCCTTGGAGGGGCAATTCAGCGCAGGGAATTTTGTTCCGGACGATATGCCGGCCGGGAAACGACGGGTGCGAATCTCTGTTAGGCTGGGTGAACCTTGCTGACGTCAGGAGACAGCCGTGACCGACCGGACCATGACGGATCGAGCCCGGCGCATCGCTTTGCTCGGTGCTCCCATCGATATGGGGGCTTCGCAGCGCGGCACCTTGATGGGGCCTGCGGCGCTGCGCACCGCCGGCCTTGCGACGTTGCTGGAAAGCCTGGATTTCGAGGTGGTCGACTACGGCGATTTGTCCGTGGCCGAAGTCCGGGACCTCACCGACAGGCCGCCCGAAAAGGCCAATCACTACCGCGAAATCCAGCGCTGGACGCGCATCCTGAGCCGCAAAGGCTATGAGATCGCGTCGACGGGTGCGCTCCCGATCTTTCTCGGTGGCGATCACACCCTGTCGATGGGGTCGGTCAATGCCATGGCGCGGCATTGGCAGGACCGCGGCCGCGACCTGTTCGTGCTGTGGCTCGACGCCCACGCCGATTACAACACGCCGGAGACGACGATCACCGCGAACATGCACGGCATGTCAGCGGCGTTCCTGTGCGGCGAGCCCGGGCTTGAGGGCCTGCTCGGCGAGGATCCACGCGCCTCGATCGGCCCGGACAAACTCGACCTGTTCGGCGCGCGTTCGATCGACAAGCTCGAAAAGGAGCTGATGCGCTCGCGCCGGATCAGGATCGTCGACATGCGCCAGATCGACGAGTTCGGCGTCGCCGTCCTGATCCGCCGCGTCATCGAACGCGTCAAGGCGAGCAATGGCGTGCTGCATGTCAGCTTCGACGTCGATTTCCTCGATCCCTGCGTGGCGCCGGGCGTCGGCACCACCGTGCCGGGTGGCGCCACCTATCGCGAGGCGCACCTCATCATGGAGCTGCTGCACGATTCCGGCGTCGTCGGATCCGTCGACATCGTCGAGCTCAACCCGTTCCTGGACGAACGCGGCCGGACCGCGCGCACGGCGGTCGAGCTGATCGGCAGCCTGTTCGGCCAGCAGATCACCGACCGGCCGACGCCGAGCAATGCCATCGCGCCGGGCGAGTGAGCGGCGTGTTCGAACTCTGAAGCGCGGTGGTGAACAATCGTGCAGTGGAACTCGGCTGAAGCCTTGGGGGCGGGCGCGGCAGGCTTGGAACCTGCTCGTGGAATCGCGGAACCGGGGTGGCCTCGAATGGGTTGACCTGCGATAGGAAAAATGTGGATCCCTCGATGACAAATACTCGCTTCGCGGATTCCATCTCCAACGCGCTCCGCCATCCCGGCGTGGTCGCTTTGATCGTGGCGGGTGTGACGATTGCGGCCATGCTGATCGTCGACCACGGCCCGTGGAGCCGGGCCAAGACACAGCCGGCCCATGTCGCCATGTATGCGACCACGGGCGAAGCGGCACGGGCCGCTGGCGCCCTGGTGCTCCCGACCAATCCGAAATCGCCGATCGAGCCGCAGCGGCCGAAGACCTCTCCGACCGTCAATCCCGTGACGCCGTAAAGCGCGATGCGATTAGGATGGACCGTCATCGCGCATTAGCGGATCATGCTCTAGCTTCTCAGCTCTTGCGACGTAGTTGAGCAGCCCGCTACTCGTCCTCGGCGGATGGGCGCGCAAAGCGTCCTCGTTCGGCTCGGTGCCCCAGCCGGGCCGGTTCGGGATGATGAGATACCCGTTCTCGATCTCCGGCTCGTGCGTGAACAGCTCGCGATCCCAGGACAGGCGATCGATGTCGATCTCCATGATGCGCAGGTTCGGCACCACGGCGCAGAAATGCGCGTTCATCATCGAACAGAGATGGCCGTAGAAATTGTGCGGGGCGACGTTGACCTCGAAGGCTTCGGCCGCCGCGGCGATCTTCATCGACTGCCAGACGCCGTTCCAGGGCGTGTCGATGATCGCGACGTCCATAGCCTGCGCTTGGAAATAGGGCAGGAATTCACGCAAGGAGAGCAGTGTCTCGCAAGACGAGATCGGGTGCGGGCTTTGCCGGCGGATATAGCCGAGCGCTTCCGGATTGAAGCTGTCGATCTCGACCCAGAACATGTCGACGTCGGCAATGGTGCGCAGGATCTTCAAGTAGCCTTCGGTCTTGGCGTTGAAGTTGCAGTCGAGCAGGATGTCGACGTTGGGGCCGGCGCCGTCGCGGATCGCTTCCAGATGCATGTGCAGGTCGCGCAGGATCTTGCGGTCGACGTTGATCTCGGGCGCGAAGGGCGAGCCGAAGCCGGGGCGCCAGCCGGTCGGCTTGCCCTCGTCATAGGAGAAGATATTGGTCTTGAGCGCGGTGAACTTCTTCTCGCGCACCTCGCGTCCCATCGCCTTGACGCCGTCGAGACTTTCGATCGGCGGCCTGTACCAGGACGGGTGGTTGATGCGCCAGGTGGCGCAATGCGACCAGTACACCCTGACGCGATCGCGGATCTTGCCGCCGAGCAGCTCATAGCAGGGAATGCCGAGCGATTTCGCCTTGGCATCGAGCAGCGCATTCTCGATCGCTCCTAACGCTTGCGCCACCACGCCGCCGGCCGCAGGACGCGTCGCCGCGAACAATTCGGCAAAGATGCGCTCGTGCTGGAAGACGTTCTGCCCGATCACCCGCGCCGAGAGGCGCTGGATCGCGGCGCTGACGCCGGGTGAGCCAAAGCCTTCGTCGAATTCGCTCCAGCCGACGATGCCGTCCTCGGTCGTCAGCTTGACGAAATGATAGTTTCTCCAGCCGGCATCGCAGGCGAGGATCTCGAGGCTTGTTGCTTTTGAAGATTTGGTCATGTCGCTCCCTACTCGCCCGGCCGGGCTTGTTTTTCGCGGCCCGATCTCAGGCCGGGCCCGGACCGCATTGTTAAGCCAAGCGTGGGGCGGCGGGAAGATGCAGCGATGCGGCGCGGCAGCGCGTCCCAAGCAGGCCTTGCGTCAGCCGATCACCGACGAGCCGAGCAAGGCGAGAACGGCGAGCGCCATCAGTGCGGTGCCGAGCCAGCCCAGCGCGATCAGCCAGGAGCGGGCCCTGAAGCGGCCCATGATGGTGCGGTTCGAGACGATCAGCATCATCATCGCCATGATGGGGACCGCGACGATGCCGTTGAGCACCGCGCTCCAAACCAGCATGTGGATCGAGTCGATGCCAGTGAAGCCGAGGCCAAAGCCGATCAGGGTTGCCGCGGCGATGATGGTGTAGAAGCCGGCCGCATCGTCCGGCTTGGCCTCCAGCGTGGCGCGCCAGCCGAAGATCTCGGCAACGCCATAGGCCGCCGAGCCCGCCAGCACGGGGATCGCTAGCAGGCCCGTGCCGATGATGCCGGTCGCAAACAGGGCGAAGGTGAAATCGCCGGCGAGCGGCCGCAGCGCTTCGGCCGCTTCCGTCGCCGAGCCGATATTGGTGACGCCGTTGGCGTGCAGAACCGATGCAGTGGTCAGGATGATGAAGAAGGCGATGCCGTTCGAGAGCAGCATGCCCGAGATGGTGTCCGTCTTGATGCGGTCGAGCTCGTGACCGCCGCCGCGCTTGAGCTTGCGAAGCGGCTCGTCGCGCTCGCCCTGGTTCATCTCCTCGACCTCCTGCGAGGCCTGCCAGAAGAACAGATAGGGGCTGATGGTGGTGCCGAGCACGGCCACGACCATCAGGAGATAGTCGGCGCTGACGTTGGCCTTCGGCCAGACCGCGGCGAGCAGCGCCGTGCTCCAGGGAATCTGCACCGTGAAGGCGGTGGCGACATAGGCGAACAGCGCCAGCGTGAGGAATTTCAGCACCGGCGAATAGCGGCGATAGGGCACGAACACCTGCAGCAGGGTCGAGCCGGCCGCGAAGATCAGCGCGTGCTCGTGGTTGAGGCCGCCGATGACGAGCGAGAGCGCCTCGGCCATCGCGGCGATGTCGGCGGCGATATTGAACGTGTTCGCGGCGACCAGCATGAAGACCAGCGCCAGCACCGCCCAGCGCGGCGCGACGCGCATGACGTTGGCAGCGAGCCCCCTGCCGGTGACGCGGCCGATCTGCGCGCTGACGAGCTGGATCGCGATCATGAACGGCGTGGTCAGAAACACGGTCCACAGCAGACCGAAACCGAATTGCGCGCCTGCCTGCGAATAGGTGGCGATGCCCGACGGGTCGTCGTCGGCCGCTCCGGTAACGAGGCCGGGCCCCAACCGTTGCAGCAGCGAGAGCGCGGATTTCGTCGGGGTGATGGCGCTTTCGCTCATGAACGGGCTCGAACGGGTGCGGACGTCGACTTAGCAAATGCGAATCAAGGAACAGAAGTTCCCGCTGCCGGCGCGGGCGGCTGATTTTCGAAAATGCTAAGTGAGTTTGCTCCGTCGGGCAAAACAGGGCTAGATTGCCATGATCGGCCTACTTGATGCTGACGAACATGCCCCAGGCCGCGGCCAGCGCGGCGCCGGTGAACAGCATCACCGGATTGTTGCAGAACGTGCTGCCATATCGACAAACATCGGCGCCGAACTGGCCAAGCTCATGATGGCTGGCCGAGTAGAACAGTCCCGACAGCACCAGCAATGCAGCGGCGACGTAATACATCGAAGGTCTCTCCGGCTTGCCCTGTCCAGGCGACATGTCCCAGCATGCGGCGAAGAGATTTCACTTCGCCCAATCCGATTTGTAGCATTTGAGATAAAGTTTGATCCGTCGGGCAAAACACTGGCAAAATGGCACCATCAACGCGTGCCGGCGTGATGGCTGGTCGTCGACATCAAAAAGGCCCCGCATGGCGGGGCCTTGTCGTGTCGGAGTTCGTTGTGGAGGCCTCTGGCGCGAGAGATCCGCTGCCCTACCGCCGGCCCACACCGTAGAGCTCGCGCTCGCGGACGATATCCTTCGGCGACAATGGCGGGCTGGTGGCATCGAAGTCGGTCCAGCCGGACCTCTGCCAAGACGGCGCTGCGCTCCTGAAGGTTGACCGATCGCTCGTGCAGAAGCGCATCGAGGCGCGCGCGGTCCTGACCAGCCGCACATCCAGCATCGAAGCCTCCTGTTTGCGCACCAACGCAATCGGGCGGAGTTGGTTCGGGGAACGGTCGGGAACAAGCGGCAATTTGTCGGGTTTGTAGAACACACGCCTGGATGACCGGGCTGCTGGAGGAGGACACGATGAGGATCAAAGCGATCATTGCCGCCGCCGTACTGACGTCGGTTGCGGCGCCCGCGTTCGCGCAAGCGTTCTACATTGTGCAGGACGTCAAGACCAAGAAGTGCACCATCACCGAGTCGAAGCCGACGACCACTGAAACGACGGTGGTGAGCGGCGACACCGTGTACAAGACGAGGGCGGAAGCCGAGGCCGGCATGAAGACGGTCAAGGTCTGCACCTCGAACTAAGGAGAAGATGGGATGCCCGCATTGTTGCTGTGGGGCGTCCCGGCCGTGATCGTTCTCGGTGGCGGCATCGATCTGATCGGCCACATGCACTGAGCGAAGGCTCTCACCTGAGCTGCGCTCGAAATCAAGCCCGCGCGGAGCAATCCGCCGCGGGCTTATCTTTTGCTAAGTCCACGTCGTGAAGCGCGTGCTCGCTTTACGGCTGAGGCGCAGGAATTGAAAGAATGCTGGTTATCTTCCAACCATCACCCGTCTTAACAAGCACTTGATTCATCAGAAACCGCGCAGGTTGCGCCGTCTGCCCAGCCGGTGAAATCTTGAAGGTTATCGGCACGTAGAGTTGGGCTACTCCCGGCTGCAGTTCGATGACCTTCAGCTCGTCCATCTTCGGCTCGAGTGACAAGTGCCCTGGTAGAGGAGCGGGCGTCTCGAAGAATGGCTGCAGCGAAAGCTCGATCAGCCAGGGATCAGCCATTGTGCATACAAGCCCGCCGAACGCGCGGTGCAGCCCACTGACGAAACACGCCTGAAACCATGCTGAAACCAGATCGTCCTGAACTCCGCCGGGCCGAGCGCCGACCAACGAAGCGAAACGGAGAGACAATCATGATCCAGATCGGTTCGAAGGAAGAAGTCGCGCTGCTGCTGGCGCTGTTCGGCACCCATACCCAGAAGGTAGAGCGGCCGAAGCCGAAATCGCGGCAACGGTGAGCGACGCCATGGCCGGTTTGGCCGAATGCCAGAGCCTGCTCCGGCTCCTGATCGCCAGGGGCGATCCCAAGGCCATCCCGCTAGCCAAGGGCGCCATCGACCAGTTCCTGAACACGGCACCAGTGAGCATGCGCGGGCGCGGCCTGCGCGTGCTCCAGCGCGATGCGCTCGACCAGCACGATGTCGCGGTCGGGGTGCAGCGCTCGTTCGCCGAGACGGTGGACGCCTATATCGAGTGCAAGCTCACGGAGGAGTAGGCCGGCGCAAGCCGGCCGGGCTCGGAGGTTCGCGATGCGAGCGGTCCTGTGATGCAGGTGAAGTTCAATTTCCAGGTCGAAGATCTTAGGTCGCGGCCGCAGTCACGCGGTCATTGACGCGTCAGCGTCGGCCGGGTTGGGTCGGGCAGGGGCGGGCACAATTGCTCGGAGTCCAGCACGGCGATCTTCCGGCCGAGCTGCCAGACCTCAACCTTGCCGAGCCGCGTGAACCGCTTCGCAAAGTCCAGGGCGGAGGAATCGGACGGAGCTTCGAACGCTTCGGCGGAGCGGAGGACGCCGTTCTCGCCGACGAGATAAGCGCGATATTGCATCATGTCGGCGCCCTCAGCCCGGGCGAGCGCAGCCAGGCGTCGATCTGCATGGCGGTCTCGTCCTGCCGCGCCTGGCGCAGCAGCATGTCGCGGCGGCGGCCCGGCGTCAGCGTGCGCGCCTCCTCGCGGCAGCGCGCGGCCGCGTCTGCGAGTCTTTCGTTCAGTGTGGTGGTCTGCTTGAACCTACGCCGCTTCAGCATGGCGTACTCCCTTGTATGAAAGAGGCGGGAGCGCAACTGGCGTTCTCATCACCGATCTCATGCCACGGGCCTTGCGGTGATGTATGAACCCTACGCCTCCGGCGGCGGAGAGTCACATCATATGATATGAGGCGCCGATTAAATTTTTGCGCGCGATTTCAGCGTGTTGAGCCACTTACTCAACTTGAGTGCTTCGGTGAGACTAAGTTCACCTTGAAACCAAACTGACCTCAAGTAGTTTACAGGACATCACCGGCCAAGGCTTCGTCCGTAGGCGTCGGTGGCTGAGAGACCGAGCGTGCTCCCGCCTGCAAAGCAAGGGGAGCCGCACCATGCCAGTGTTTTGGCCGTTGCCTGTCGAACACGAGCAGGCTGAATACATGCGTCAAATCGTGCGCGAATGCCGCGAGCTGTTGAAGCAGCCGCTGCCCGATACGTTTCTCGGACGCAAGACGCACGAGCCTTTCCCGCCCGAGTCAGACGCTACGCCGAACGAGAAGGGTTGAGCGTCGGCGCAACAGCGATGGTCGGGAAAAGGCCGGCTTGCAGCGTGCGGGTTTGCGCGGCGCGGTCACGGATCGCGTGGGCAATCGAGCGCTGGTGCGTCGATGTCTTTGGAGGTCTGCCGGTGTTTCATTGTACGGATGAATTCGAGCACTAGTCTCCCGAGCTTCTTGAGCGTGTCCAGTAGCACTTGCACCGCCCGAAATGGCTTTGACACGTCGGGCAAAACACAGGCAGAATGACATAATGGAGATGGAATCCGATAACGCCCGCGGCGATCGTGCGGGCCTTATTTTTTGGATCCTATAACGCCTCGCATTCGGAGGCGCGGTGATCGGCCAACACGAAGTGCCGCTCTTGCACTGACCCACATTCAATCCGGAAGGGCGTCGCTGGTGAAAGAGTGCAGAATGTTTGTTGACATTGTTCTCTATTTGTTCCATTGGAAGGTTCTACCTGTGAGCGAGACCTGGGGTCTCGCCCGAAGCGTTGGCGGGGCAGTTCATGAGTAACTCGTTTATTACTTTTGTGTTGCTGGACAGACCGGTCACGCCCGACATGTCCGCTGTCGCGAAGATCCTTCGCGCGCGACATCCGGATTTGATGACGGAGCCCAACGATCCTGGCGAGCGACAGGTCCAAGCAAGCTCGCCGCTCCTTCGCTGCGGCAACCGGCTTGTTGCCGTCATGCCGATGCCATCCCCGATACCGGACGATGCCGGTCTGTGGACGCGCGCTGCCACGATATGGCCGGAGGGCAAGGCGGTGGCCGTCCGGCATCGCGGTCACCTGGTCGTCTCGGCGCTGGCAAAGAACGAGAGTCCTCTCGTCGCCGCGCGCGTCACCACCGCGGTGGTCGGCGCGTTGATCGCCGCCTTGCCGGAATGTTGTGGCGTGGTTTGGGACGGCCGGGTGGCGCGACCGTCCGGCCTTTGGCAGGAAGAGTCGAGCCGCTCCTTTGCGCCGTTTCCCCGTTATCCGTTTACACTGTGGGTCGACATTCTTCCGTTCCGGTCAGGCGCGAAGATCGGAATGATTACCGTGGGATTGTCTGCGTTTGTGGGCCGCGAGATCGAATTCGTGACCGGTGAGCTCGCGCTTCCGGCCTTGTTCGAGAAGGTGGCAGGACTTTCCGCGTATCTGATCGAGCACGGAAACGTGGTGAAGGACGGCGATACGATCGGAGCAAGCTCGAGCGAGCGGATCCAGGTGCGTCACAGGGATTCCGGCGCGTTTGGTGGGCTGCCGGTGTTTTACTGTGTGGATGAGGTCGGGCACTGATGGTGGCGCGCGACTTGCAGCCAGATTCATTGGTCGAGATCGATCGTTTGACACGTCGGGCAAAACACCGGCAGAATGGCATCATCGAAAAAGGCCGATCAAGCTCGCGGGAAGCCGTGGGCTTTATTTTTGCGCGGAAGCCGCGTTCCACCTGTAAGGCAATGGCGCGCAAAGAAATCGGCTTGAGGACTTCAAAGCTCTGAGAAGCGCGTGGGCCGAACGAATAGGCCAAAGGAGCGACAAACGATGCCCGTGTCAGGTATTGCAGCGCGAAAGAAAAAGTCGTCAAAGTTATACAAGTTCGAACGGGATAGAGTTAGCACGTCGCCCGGTTGGAACATGGAAAATTTCGACGCCTTGGGCGTTGGCCCCGTGCTGTATTCACCACGAGGCAAGCGAAGCTTTCCTCCGCTCTTAGAAACGCCGCGGCTGCTGATCGCCAGATCTCTCGGGCGGCCGCCGGCCGACTGGGAGCCATTTCACGACTTTTGGCTCGTGTCCGATCGGATGAAAAACGTTCTCGAGTCGGTGGACAGAGAGGGGGTTGCTTTTCTGAGATGCGAAACGCGGTCGTTGAGGGGAGAAGCACCGGTATACTGGCTCTGCGACATCGTCCGTGAGCTCGATGTCATCGATGAGGAGAAGTCGAACTTTAAAGTCCTGGACGATGGGACTGATTTCAGGCAGTACGACCGCATGGCGTCGGATTCCAGGTTCGTCTTTCGCGAAGAGGTCATCGGTTCGGCTCATATCTTCCGAGCCCGCTTTTTGTACAAAGTTGTTTGTGATCAAGCAATGAAGGACGCCTGTAAGGCTGCCGGTCTGAAAGGCCTAAGATTTGGAAACCCTTACGTCAATTGGGGTTAACCCCAGCCGTAGCTTTCTTGCACTGAGATAGGTCGATAGTCTCCTGAGACTCAATGATCTTTCAACGCAGGTGAAATCGCCCGCGTCCGAAGATGCTTGCGCGTTCTCTGTGCGGGGAATTCCCCCGATCTTCGTAATGTAGCGAACCCTCCGCTGTCCCGAAGCCTTTCGGCAGATGCCGACGACGGCAGCAGCTTCGTGCCACACGTCCTCCCGGCCCGACCCGAACGACGCGACCTGCAAATCCAGAGGCCAGCCTCCCTCGCTGCTGGCCATCCAAACAGCATTCAAACCAGAACGCCGGCTGCAATTCAGGAGCAGCGCGGATGCCGGCGTACGGCAGGAGCCGCATTCTCATGTTTCAAAATCACCACATTCTGCTTCAGCATTTCGCCGACCACCCAGTCATCCATTTTCTACGTGGACGGTTTGAAGTTGACGCAATTCGAAACCGTATGAATTTGCCCTCCGCACAATCGGTGGCAACCGATCTGAGTGCGAGCCCTCATACTGGAGGCCATCTCGGGACGTATTATAAGGGGTTCGGCGACTACCTGGAGATGGTTCAAAAATCTGCGAGGTACGCGGCGGCTCTCGCGGGTGATCCGCATGAGCTCGATGAGCTTGTTTCGGACGTGAACGCATTTGTCGCGGCTGCCAAATACGCGCTGGCGAACGGTCATCTGTTTGCCAATACCCCTACGGGAATGTCCCCCGAAAACGCAAATGCGGTGAACAAGCAATGGTTCGAGAACTGGAGAACATATGCCGCCGATCATCAGACGCAGATCCAGCAGATGCAGGAGACAGTGGACCAATTCCTCGCTGCCGGTCGCGCGGACGCGGCCTTGGACTTTCCGCTTCTCTTTCCGACGAGCGGTCTCAGCATGGCAGAGAGGATCGAAATCCTGAAGCGTTCGCCGAAAGGCTCTCCTATTTCGCTGCAATTTACTAACGTCGGACCTGTCCCCGATCTTCCGGGCCTCGTGCCGCCCTTCGTCAATACGCGTTTGCCAGGCTTTATTCCGCCTCCGCTTGAGGAAATCAACGAACCGGAAGGATTTACGCCTCGCAATCCGCTTATCACGTACGGGTTGCCGGGATTTCCGGCGACCAATCCTCAAGGCTTTGGACAACTACCTCCTACTACTGGGGTGGCCGAGGATCCTTTAGTGCTCAAGTTTGATCCAGCAACCGGTTGGGCCCTTCCATTCTCCGAACGCTCACCGATATTGGACCCCGGCGCTCCGTCTCATGCAACGCCGCCGGCTGGCCTCTACATGGGAGCGGGACTTGCCGCGGCTGCGGTGTTAGCGCCACAATTCTTGCCTCTCTGGGCTCGAGTAGGGGTCGCTGGGCTAGCTGCTAGCGCACCTACGCTAGCAACTGCTCGGACTGGCGACGGAGGAGTGTTCTCCACCGGAGCGCCCAGATATGATCCATTCAATCGCGACCAGACGAGTAGCTACGTTGGCGGCTTGAATGCGGGCCCTTGGTCGAACGAAGATGCCAAACCGATCGCAACGTCCTTAATGATGGATCATCGCGGAAATCAGGACGATACCTCTGAGAAACCAGCTCAGCAGCCGCAAGCGCTTCAAACAGGAGTCTCGCGCTTAAGCGGATCAGTCGCACCCGAAGATGTCCGGCGTCTCGCCCGTGTGAACGAGACGAACGCGGGCAACGTGTTCACGACGGGCAGTGCGCCAGTCCCGTATCTGCCGTCTACTGAGTTCGACGGGCGGTTTGGGTATTGGACCGCCCCGACCGCTGGCAGCCAGCATCCGCAACCGAGCAGGCCGATTGGCGTGTTTGCAGACGAGCCGAGCTACCTCGTTTCCCCACCGATCTTCGGAGTGGACGGCTCCGTCAATCCACGCAGTGACAGCGAGGAATGGTTCTCGCGCTGGATACGGCCTTTGCTTCCGCCGGAATGACGTTTGTGGTGGAGCGAGAGCCGTCGTTTGACACGTCGGGCAAAACACTGGCAGAATGGCATCATCGAAGAATTCGGAACAAGCCCGCGGGTTTACTGCGGGCTTGTTTGTGTTGGCGGCGTAGCGAGGTTTGTGCTCTACGCGCCACCCGGCCCGAACCACCGCGCCAACGCCTCCGCAAGCCCGCGCTGGCTCTCCTCGCCCACCCAGGCCACATGCCCATCGGGCCGCACCAGCACCGCGCGCGGCGCTGCGACCGCTCCGATGGCCGGGAGCTGCCAGGGGCCGTCGTAATCGGCATCGACAATCGCGAGGCGATCCGCCCAGGGCGTGATGTCGATGTCGCCGCGCTTGCCGAAATTGATCAGCACGCCGCGCGCGCCGTGCAGAAGCGTGAACAACCGCAGCTTCCGTCCGTCGACCACGAGATCGAGATCGGGCATGCGGCGCCCGAGCAGCGCGTGGCCTGCGCCGAGATCGTAAGCGATGTCGAGCCCGCTCATCATCGCACCAAAGCGCTGTCGCGGCTCGTCCATGGCGAGCAGCTCGGCGATCACCTCGCGCGCGGCCTTGCGGCCGTCGTCGCCGCGGCGGAGCAGGGCGATCTGCGCCATGGTGTTTTTCAGCACGCGCGCGGCCACGGGATGGCGCTCGCCGTGATAGGTGTCGAGCAGGCTCTCGGGCGAGATGCGCTTGACCACCTGCGCCAGCTTCCAGCCGAGATTGACCGCGTCCTGCACACCAAGGTTGAGGCCTTGGCCGCCCACGGAGTGATGAGTGTGCGCGGCATCGCCGGCGAGCAGCACGCGGCCCTTGCGATAGGAGGCGGCCTGCCGCGCCGCGTCGGTGAACCGGGAGATCCAGGCGGGATTCTTGACGCCGAAATCGGTGTCGTAGACGGATTTGAGCGCCGCGCTGAGATTGCGCAAGGAGGGCTCGCTGCCTCGCGCGAGATTTGCCTCCGTCAGCACCACCAGCACGCGCCCGCTCTCGGTCTTGCTGAGGCCGTGGAAGCCGAGCGCGTCGTGACGCAGGCCGAATTCCGGCGCCTCGCCCATCTCGACCTCGGCCATGAGGTTGCTGAGCGAAGGTTCCGGGCCGGGGAAGTCGATGCCGGCGCTCTTGCGCACCAGGCTGCGGCCGCTGTCGCAGCCGACCAGATAAAGTGCGCGCAGGCGCTCGCCGCCGGACAGCGTGACGTCGAGGCCGGTCGCGTCTTCGGCAAAGCCCGTCACCTCGCGGTTGCGATAGATCGGCACCGCGAGCTGTTCGACCCAATCGGCCAGGATTTGCTCGATGCGGGTCTGCCGCAGCTTCAGCCCGTAAGGGTGCCGCGTGGGGAGATCGCTGATGTCGAGCCTCGTCCAGGCGAAGCCGGCGAGTTGGGTGATCTGCCCTTCGCGCAGGAAGCGATCGGCAATGCCGCGCTGATCGAGGATCTCGATGCTGCGCGCGTGCAGTCCGCCGGCGCGCGTCTCGACGATGGCCTGGCTCGCGCGCCGTTCGACGATTGCGACGTCGATTCTAGCGAGCGCGAGCTCGGCGGCCAGCATCAGGCCGGTCGGGCCGGCGCCGGCGATGATGACCGCATGGCCGGCTGTTGCGCGTTGCGCGCTGGTTCGGCCGCGCGACCGCGACGTCGGAAGCAGCAAAGGCATGTCGTGACCCCTCGACTGGTTGTTCGGGCCGAGGGTCTTACGCGATCATCGGGGGCTTGAAGCAAGCCCGTTGCGCACCACATATTGAGCTGGGAGGAGGGGCTTTCCGATTTTGCGCGCTGTCGATTGACGCGTCGGGCAAAACACCTTCGTAAATGGCATCATCGAGATGCGCGCGCGGCCTGCGGGCCGGCTCAATCGTCCTTCGACATATCGCCGGGTCTTGTGGGCAGATCGATGGTGCCGCCTTCGCCATGTGCGAGATCGCGATCGTCATCCGCCGGCTCGTCGGCGGTCTTCGGTCGCTTGCTGCGTGGCGCGTTCTTTGTCGATGCGGGTTTTGAGCCCGGACGATTTCGCGACGTGTCGCTTGGCGATGTGCCGTGTGAGGGCGTCTTGATGGTCATGGCCGGTCGCTCCTGATTGTCCAACGCGGCTTGTGCGAATTCGTTCGTTTGACACGTCGGGCAAAACACTGGCAGAATGGCATCATCGAAACGAGTTTGAGTTGGCCCGCGCGGGATGCAATCCGCGGCGGGCTTTTTCATGTCCGCTTGGCGCGACGACAGTCGCGCAAGTATGGAGGTTTTGACACGTCGGGCAAAACACCGGCATAATGTCATCATCGAGACGAGTTTGGTTCACCCGCGCGGGACAAAATCCGCTGCGGGTTTTTTCGTTCTCGATTTCGGAATCGGACGGCGGCGGCGCATTGCGGCCACGCACTCGCTTGGATAACGCGTTTAGGGAGCGCCGATTGGCGCGCCGTCGTCCGAACCATTGATGGCCGTGCACGCGCGAACGTGCCGGCCCGCGGCGCCGGGCCATTGCCCCGCGCCGCTGCGGCCTCCGGGGACCGGAGATAGGGTTCGCGCTCGAAACGATCGCGCGCTTTCCGCGCGATCTGCCGCGCATTTTCTTGACAAGGAGAGATGATGACCGCCTACCTGATATCGCTGGCCGTCGCCGGCCTCGTTGCCATCCTGCTGTGGGAGACGTTTTCGTGAGCGAGGACATCATCGAAGGCGAGTGCGAGCGCGCGCCGGTCCGCCTGCCCGCGCGCGGGAAGACCTCGCGGGCGCGCAACCTGACCGAGATCCGCTCGCTTGCGCGCAGCCACACCCGAACCGCCATCAGGGTGCTCGTCGGCATCATGCGAAGTGAGGATGCGACGCCGGCGGCGCGCGTCTCGGCTGCCAACGCCATCCTTGATCGCGGCTGGGGCAAGGCCGCACAGCCCGTCGAGAACGGCCAGGACGGAGTGCTGGAATTGATTCATCGGATCGAGCGCATCATCGTGCATCCCGCGAGCTCGAACGGTGGTGACGCCGTCACCACGCTCGAGACGGCGGAGATCCCGACCGGCAATCGCGCCTCGATTGCCGGTTGATCCGTCGGGCAAAACACTGGCAGAATGGCATCGTCGACAGAAGTTGTTGTTGTCCGCGCGGACGCGATCCAGCGCGGGTTTTTTGTCTTGATGTCTTGGACAAATTGCTGGTCTGATTGCTCGTCCGCAGCAGTCCAGCATAGGCGCGCTGCAACGGGACAGCTATCGCCATTGTGACTCCCTGCCAATGATGTGGGAACAGCGCGAGAGTGCCAGAATGAGGTGTCTTTCATGAAATTCTGCACGTCTGCGACCTTGAATCTTCGCAATCATTCCTGATTCAATGAGGCCCTCAGACTTGTAAGGAGGGGGTAATGTCGACGAGGAAGACGCGCGACCGGAGCAGTCGTAGCTGGATGCGCTGTCTCGGTGCTTCGACAGACGAGGAACTGGCGCTGGGGGAGAGGCCAATTGCGCCGATGAAGGGCGGCGGCAGCAAGCGCACGATCGATATGCGCGAGCTGATCAACAGTCTGATGGATGTGCCGAGCGGCAGTTGGAGCGCGGGCGAAATAGTCGTCTCCCCATTCGTGGACAGCATCTGCGCTTCTCTCGATCAGTCCGCGAGGCCAAGTCATGGACATTGATCAACTCGTGAGCGCGATCCCTGCGATCAATGATTTCTCGACGGTCGCTTCGATCGTATCCGTGCTCCCAACATACTTTCTTCGTCTTCAACCTGCGACTTACAGGCTGGTCTTGTCGCTGGGGATTGTTTTCGGTCTTTCGACATTTGCGATCGGGATGACGCCGGTTCTTTGGCCGTTTTCGCATCAATATGATCGATTGCTTGTATTCAATGTGGTTACCCATTTTTCGCCGCTTGTCATCGTCCTCATCGTGATACTTGCCTGCATTGGGCACGTAACCCGTGTCGGCTTATGGAGCACGGTGGTTCTGGCCAGCGTCATTCTCGACTGGACTGGAATGTCCATGCTCCTCCTTGCTCTTTCCTAGCGCCTCACGACCGCTGAAACGCCGTACCTGAAAACAAGGATCGAGGCCCGTCATGGCCAGGAAGCTTCCGTCCTATACTCAAGACAATCTCGCTCTGCTCGGAAAGATGCCGTCTCAGATCGCTGCTGCGGCGGCGAGGTACGGAGTGCCCGCCGAAGCAATCGCTGGCGCGTTGGCTCAAGAGCAGTTTGACCAACAGGACTCTTTGACGAATTACGCGAGGATGGTCGGCTCTGCCGTCCTTGCACGTGAATTTCTTGACAGGATGTTCATTGACGGAAGAACACGGAACCGATTGCATCCCACACAAGGAGCCTCGGATATTATCCTGGATAGGTACAACGCCGATCCGAATGCGATGACGGTCGGAAAGGACATCAGAAAGAAGCTTGGAAATCCTCTGCTCGTTGACTATGGCCCTTCTGGAATGAAATTCCAGAACGCCATTCGGGCAATTCTCAATAACCCGGATGATCCTGCATTCGCGCCATATGTGAAGGATCTATATTCGGCCGGCGTCGCTTTGCATAAAGGCAGCGATCACGCACTCATGGCGTCAACCATTGGCGCATATTTGCGTGAAGGCGTTCGAAACTATCAATCCAACATGAGCGTCCATGGCAATCTGACGACCGGGATCGACGCTTGGAAACGTTTGGATCCATCGACCCGAAATGCATTGCTGGTTCAATTCTACAAGCAGGGACCAACACCGAAACTCGCGTTAAAAAAACGCGATGATTGCTGCGCAGAACGGCTTCCCCTATGTTCCCCGAATAGGCGTTGACGGCGCCGGTGCAACATATCTCGCAAACGAACCTGCGATCATTCGAGCGTTGGCTGATGGGCCAGCTAGCTTTTCCGATCGCTGGAATGCGACCAACGACCGCGCGGGACTTGCTGACGACCAGCGGTCTGTCAGGAATGCCGCAGATAGGATCATAAGTCCCGCGCCTCGTGCTGACGTGCAGCCATCAGTCGATCTCAACTCGGGTCCACCTGCGTACATTCCGGAGTATCTACGGTATCTGCAAGATGCGGATCGCGTGCCTCGGACCCGCTTGGAAGACGTGCGGGTTCTGAGGAGGATGCCTGCCGAAAAATCGGATCGATCCGCCTTCTCGAGTGACAGCGCGCCGGTGCCGTTTGTTCCTCCCGACGCGTCGTTTCCGCTCTCGCCACAGAGCGAATTCGAGAGACGATTCGGATCGTGGCCGACACCTGCCGGCGGCGTCCTTGCCGGTGCATATCAAGCTCCGCAAAGCCCATCCGACTCACCAAACACCGAAGACTGGTCCGCGATGTGGCGCAGGCGCACCGGTCTGCCCTAGGGCGAGCGAGCGCAGCCATTGTCTATCCTGAAAATTCCGACGGCCAAGATCTTCGAGCCGCTGCTGAAGCCTGCGCGCTACAAGGGCGTTTATGGCGGACGTGGCTCGGGCAAATCGCATTTCTTCGGCGAGCTCCTGGTCGAGACCTGCCAGGCCGAGCGCGGCACGCTCGCGGTCTGCATCCGTGAGGCGCAGCGAACGCTGGCGCAATCGTCGAAGCGCTTGATCGAAGGCAAGATCGCGAGCCTCGGGCTCGGACATTGCTTCAAGTTGTTCAGCGACAAGATCGAGACACCCGGCGATGGGCTCATTATCTTCCGCGGACTTCAGGATCACACGGCCGACTCGATCAAATCTCTGGAGGGATTTCGCATCGCCTGGATCGACGAGGCGCAATCCTTGAGCGCGCGCAGCCTCGCGCTGCTGCGGCCGACGATCCGCGCCAAGGACTCCGAATTGTGGGCAAGCTGGAATCCGCGCCGCAAGAGCGATGCGATCGACGATTTTCTGCGTGGGCGACAGCCGGATGGTGCCGTGGTGGTGAAAGCCAATTGGCGCGACAACCCCTGGTTCCCCGATGTGCTCGAGGAGGAGCGGGTGCTCGACCAGAAGCTCTATCCGGAGCGTTACGACCACATCTGGGAGGGAGACTATGCGCGCGCCTTCGAGGGCGCCTATTTCGCGCAGCTCCTGTCCGAAGCGCGCGCGCAAGGGCGGATCGGAAAGGTTGCCGCGGATCCGCTGTTGCCGCTGCGCGCCTTCATCGACATCGGCGGCGCCGGTGCTGCGGCGGATGCCTTCACGATGTGGATCGTCCAGTGGGTCGGGAGCGAGCTGCGAGCCGACTTTCAACACCTGCGGAGGTGGCGAAAGAGCGTGGAGCAGGCCCAGAGCTACACCTTCAAGGCGGTGATCACAGTGATTGCCACTGGCCTGATGGGTGCGGTCTGGCTTGGTGTCAAGGTCGTGCTGGGCAAATGAGCTTTGATGGCGGCGGTGACGTCGCTCCGCGCCCGATCATAATCTGCTGCCCCAGATCTGCTGCCCAATGAGTCGCTCATGTACAGAATTCGAATCGTCGATGCCTCCGATGAGGACGTTGCCGAGACCCTGGCCGATCTGCATCGACAGACGTTCTTCGATGCCGCGGCGATGCCCACGTTCGACCTTGGCGCGTGGTGGCTGGCTTATCACGAAGAGGCAGCAGTCGCCTTCGCCGGGGTCGTGCCGTCGACCCACGTTCGAAATGGCGGCTATTTCTCCAGAGTTGGCGTGTTGCAACGGCATTGGGGACGCGGCCTTCAGCGCAGATTGATGCGTGTGATCGAGGCGAAGGGGCGACGTACCGGATGGGACAGCATCGTCTCCGATACGACGGACAACCCGGTTTCGGCGAACAACTTCATTCAGGCGGGCTATCGGCTGTTCGAGCCCGAGATCCCTTGGGCTTGGGCGCATACGCTCTATTGGCGGAAGTGGCTGCACTGAGCAGGTTTGCCGCCGCACGGAATGGGCCATCTATCTAACGGCCGGTACGTGCGTGGAACGTCCGAGGACCCGGCAGCCCGAGGGCTGCCGGGTCCTTTTTGCGTATTGAAGCGATGCCGGCGCGGGGACTTGCGAAGACGGCAGCGCCGGGCTTTAAGTTTGCTCTTGCAGGAAATTCGGCGGCCATAAGCCGATGTCAGGGAGAGCGCGATCGATGCCCAGCAAACCTCAATTGCCGGTACGTGCCTCGCAAAGGACGGGAGGACCGACCGCGCTCGATGGCCTGTTGGTGGTCGATTTCACGCGCGTGGTCGCCGGTCCGGCCTGCACCCAGACGCTCGCCGACTACGGTGCGCACGTCATCAAGATCGAGAATCCCGATGGCGGCGACGACACGCGTACCTACGAGCACGCGGAGATCGGAGGCGAGAGCGCCGCCTTTCTCAGCCTGAACCGCAACAAGCGCGGCATCGCGCTCGATCTTGCCGTGCCAGGGGCGCGCGAGATCGCGCTGGACCTGATCCGCAAGGCGGATGTGGTCGTGGAGAATTTTTCGAGCGGGGTCATGAAGAAGTTCGGGCTCGACTATGAGTCGGTTGCGCCGCTGAACCCGCGGCTGGTCTATTGCTCGATCTCCGCCTACGGACGCGCCGGACCGTTTGCCTCGCGGCCCGGCTTCGATCCGATCACGCAGGCGGAAAGCGGCTTCATGTCGCTTAACGGATTTGCCGACGGCCCGGCGGTTCGCACCGGCCCGCCCATCGTCGACATGGCGACGGGGATGTCCGCCTGCAATGCCATCCTGCTGGCGCTGCTGGCGCGGGAGCGGCTCGGCCGTGGGCAGCATGTCGAAGTTGCGCTGTTCGACGTCGCGATGGGAATGACGGGCTTCTACGGCATGGCCTATCTCATCAACGGCGAAAACCCCGGCCGGTTCGGCAATTCGCCGAGCGGGTCTCCCACCGTCGGCGTCTACGAGGCCTCAGACGGGCCGCTCTACATGGCCTGCGCCAACGACCGGCTCTATCGCCGGCTTGTGGTCGAGGTGCTGAATCGGCCCGATCTCATCACCGATCCGCGATTTGCGACGCGCAAAGCCCGTTCGGAGAACAAGGAGCTGCTGCGGGCAGCCATTGCCGAAGTCTTCGCCAGCGATACGCTCGAGAACTGGATGGCCAAGATGAAGCTGGCCAATATCCCGGTCGGCTATCTCCGCACGGTCGAGGAGGGCTTCAACGCCCCCGAGGCTCGCGAGCGCCATCGCTTGAACCGGATTCCGCATCCGACAGCCGAGTGGGTGCCCAACATCGAGCCGCCGATTACGATGAGCCTGACCGGCACGATCGATCCTGTCGCGGCACCTCTCTTGGGAGAGCATACGAAGCAGGTCCTCCATGAAACGCTCGGCTACGACGAAGATCGGATCGCCGATTTTGTCGAGAAGGGCGCCTTTGGCTCGGTCAAGCCTCTGAGGTCGACTTGAGGCAATGGCTCGGCTTGATTTGGCGAAGGTCCCGCCGCATAAATGTGTGAAAGCGAGGGACACGAATGGCGCCTGGCCAGGAGCCGAGCATGACCCAGCCCGCGGGCCTGCAAGCCGGCGGCGAGGTCTATGCGTCAATGATCGCGAAGGCTCGGGCGCTTCTGCCGCGACTGCGCGAGCGGGCGGCGCGGACGGAGGAGCTGCGGCATCTTCCCCCGGAAACCGAAAGGGATCTCCACGACGCCGGCCTGTTCCGGATGCTGCAGCCGGCCCGGATTGGTGGCGCTGAGCTCGACTATGTCGCTCTCGTCGATTGCGCTGAACTGCTCGGGCAGGCGGATGCGTCGGTCGCCTGGAATCTCGCCAATCTGGCGAGCCATCACTGGATGCTGGGAATGTTCGAGCCAAGGGCGCAGGATCTGGTCTGGGGCCGCAATCCGGACACGTTGATTGCATCCTCGTTCATTTTTCCGGCCGGGCGCGCGACGAAAGTCGAGGGCGGATACCAGCTGCGCGGCAGCTGGCCGTTCTCCTCGGGTGTTGCCTCCTGCGAATGGAACATGCTGGCAAGCGTGGTCTATTCCGACGATGAGGCGGACGGCATCGAGTATCGGATCTTCCTGCTGCCCGAGGCCGATTACAAGGTGCTGGACACCTGGAATGTCGCGGGATTGCGCGGGACGGGATCCTGCGATGTGGAGATCAGGGACGCTTTCGTTCCTCATCATATGACGGTCGCCGTAGGGGACCTTTCAGGTGGCCCGACGCCGGGAAGCGCGGTCAATCCGAATCCGCTGTATGCGCTGCCTGTCTTCTCGCTGTTTCCTTACGTCCTCTCCGGTGTCGCGCTGGGGAATGCACAGGCGTGCCTCGACGATTACACGGAAGTCGCGCGTCATCGCGTTTCGACCTATAACCGCGCCAAGCTGAGCGATTTTCAAAGCACGCAGATCAAGATCGCCGAGGCCTCGGCCAAGATCGATGCGGCACGCCTGATCATGCGGTCGGTCTGTCTCGATGCCATGGAGGACGCACGGCGCGGCCATATCCCTGACATGGCGACGAAGACCAGATATCGCCGCGACGGATCCTTTTCCGTGAACTTGTGCACGGACGCGGTCTCGATGCTGTTCGCCGCGAGCGGCGCGCGTGGCCTGTTCACGAGCGGCGTGTTACAGCGGCAATTCCGCGATGCGCACGCGATCAACTCACATCTCGCATTCAACTTCGATGCGGCGGGGACCAACTACGGACGGGTGGCCCTCGGCCTGCCCTCCGAGAATCTCACGCTGTGAGGTCGGTCGATGAATGACCTGCCGAAGCAGCCTCGCGCTCCGGATCCCGCCAACGAGTTCGCGAGCGACAGCTCGCAGATCGATCCTCGCGACTTTCGCAACGCGCTCGGAACTTATGCAACGGGTGTGACGATCATCACGGCGGCAGCGCCTGACGGCAGGCCGTACGGGCTGACGTGTAATTCTTTCGCCTCGGTCTCACTGAATCCCCCGCTGGTTCTGTGGAGCCTCGTCGTCTATTCCTCGAGCCTGACCGTCTTCCAGAACGCCAGCCATTTCAGCGTCAACGTTCTCGGCGCTTCGCAACAGGCGCTTGCGAACAAATTCGCAAAATCGTCGGACGACAAGTTCGCTGGCGTCGACTGGAACCCTGGCCTCGGCAACGCGCCAGTGCTCGCCGAGAGCGTCGCCAATTTTCAATGCCGCTCCGTGAATCGCTATTATGGCGGTGACCACGTGATCTTTCTCGGCGCGGTCGAGGCATACACCTACAATGCGAAGGAGCCGCTGCTCTTTGCGCGGGGGACGTTCGGTCGCTTCATGGCCGACGATGAGCGCAAGAACGGGCCGTAACGCGCCCCTAGAGCGCTTTGCGCTCTGCCGCCGAAAGCTTGTAGATCTCCAGCGCGTCCGCGTCCGCACCTCGCGCGGCCTTCGCCAGCCTGAATAGCTGTCCGGCAAGCGCGGCCATTGGCACCGGCGTCGAGGTTGCCTGTGCAACATCGGCGACCGTATCGAGGTCCTTGAGCATCGTGGCGATGTGGCCGAGCGGCGGGGTGTGAATGCCCTTGACCATCCGCGGCACGAACAGCTGGAGCGGGATGGAATCCGCAAAGCCGCCGGCGAGTGCTTCGGGCAATCGATCGGCGTCAATTCCGGCGTTCACGGCAAGGCGTGTTGCTTCCGCGAGCACGGCCATCGCGCATCCGACGATCACCTGGTTGCACAGCTTTGTGGTCTGGCCGGCGCCGATCGGGCCCATGTGCGTGAACCTGCGCGCCATGGCCAGGACATAGGGCCGCACCCTCTCGATGTCGCCAGCTTCTCCGCCCGCCATGATGGCGAGCGTGCCTTCCTCGGCGCCCTTCGTGCCCCCGGACACCGGCGCATCGATCCAGCCCGCACCGTTCGCGTCCTTCAATCGCCTTGCGAGGTCGCGCGCCGCGTCTGGATGGATTGACGAGAAATCGACCACAAGCTTGCCCGCGCCAGGGGCTGCCGCCAGACCTTCGGGCCCGAAGATCACCTCCTCCACCGCCGCCGCATCCGTCACGCAGATGAAGACTATATCCGAGCTCGCCAGGAGATCCCGGGGCGTGACCGCACGCTTGGCGCCGGCTTCGACGAGTGGCGCCACCTTGCCTTCCGAGCGGTTCCAAACCGCGACCGAATAGCCGGCCTTCAGCAGGCGTCGGGTCATGGGCGTTCCCATGAGTCCCTGGCCGAGATAGCCGAGCTTCTCGACGCGTTGCGGGTTTGCCTTGCTGTCGTCAGCCATAGGTTGCCTCCTTCTGTCGCCGCGCCGCTTTACCATACAATGCCTATCTGCCGGCAAAACCGCCGGCCTCGCATGGCTTGCCTGATTGTTTGAACCATGAAACATTTGAGGCGGTCGGGTTGGGGGCGCCGGTCGGCGCCAGAGCAGCGGAGTGGCACGATGCGAACCGTTTCGAAGTGGATCCTGGCTTTGGGAGCGGCAGCAGCCGTGAGCGCGGGCGCAAGCCCGTCATGGGGGCAGCAGACGATCCGCGTCGGCTGGACCATCCCTGCAGAGGAATCCAAGTACTGGATGATGCGCCGGCCGACCGAATTTCCCAATCTCGGCAAGACCTACAACATCGAATGGACCCAATTCCAGGGCACCGCGCCGATGACGCAGGCCCTGGCAGCCGGTGCACTGGACTGTGCGACGCAGGCGCCGCTCTCGCTCTCCAATGGGGTCGTCGGCGGCAATCTCAAGGCTTACATCGTGGCGCAACACGTTTTCGAGATGCCCGGCGGCTTCTCGGTTTACTGGGCCGTCAAGGATGACTCACCCATCAAGACAATCGCGGATCTCAAGGGCAAGACGGTCGGCATTTCCGTGATCGGTGGCGGCACGCAAGGACCGTTCAATCTGCTCTTGAAGCAGAATGGCGTCGATCCGGCCAAGGACATCAAGCTGGTCGAGGTCGGTTTTGCCGTGTCCGAGGACGCGCTGCGCCAAGGCCGCGTCGACGCGGTCAACATGAACCAGCCGTTTGCGGCGCGCGCGGAGGCGAAGGGCGGCACAAGGAAGCTGTTCTCGCTCTCCCAGGCCATGCCGAACATCGTGCACATCCTGGAAGCCTGCCGTGCCGATTTCGTCGACAAGAACCCCGAGTTGGTCAAGGCCTATGTCCGCGACATCACCTCGGGGATGAAGAAGGCGCTGGCGAACCGCGAGGAGACTCTCAAGGTCGTCAATGAAGTGCTGAAAGCCCCGATCCCGGTGCTCGAGACCTATCTGCTCAAGGACAATGATTTCGGCCGCGACCCAGGCGCAGCGCCGAACTTCCCGGCGATCCAGAAGATGCTGGACATCTATGCGGAGACCGGAATGCTTCCGAAGCTGGATGTCGCACAGTTCAAGCATCCCTCGATCGTCGCGCCGCTGCAATAGAAGCGGGTCGAACTACCGAACGTAACATCCTGGCGTTCCGGATCATCCGGGACGCTGCATGAAGAAGATGCATAGATGAAGAAGTTGCGATCACGGGTCACAACGGACGGGCTCGACCGAGCGCCGCATCGTGCATTCATGCGCGCCATGGGGCTCGACGACACCGCGATTGCGAAGCCGATGGTGGGCATCGTGAGCATGAAGGGCGAGCAGACGCCCTGCAACATGACCCACGACTTCCAGGTGGCTGCAGCCAAGACCGGCATCGAGGAGGCCGGCGGTACACCGCGTGAGTTCGCGACTATTTCGGTGTCCGACGGCATCAGCATGAATCATGAGGGGATGAAGTTCTCCCTGTTCTCGCGGGAGCTGATCGCCGATTCGATCGAAGCCGTGGTCCATGGGCTGGCCTACGATGCGCTGATCGGATACGGCGGCTGCGACAAGACCCTCCCTGGCGTGATGATGGGGATGGTCCGCTGCAACGTGCCCTCCATCTTCATCTATGGCGGCAGCTCGCTGCCGGGCCGCGTGGATGGACGTACGCTGACGGTGCTCGATTCCTATGAGGCTGTCGGCGGCTTCATGACTGGCGAGATCGACGGCGCCACGCTCGAGCGGATCGAGCGCGCGTGTTTGCCGACGATCGGTGCCTGCGCCGGCCAGTTCACCGCCAACACCATGGGAATGGTTTCGGAGGCGATGGGGCTGACCATTCCCAACGTCTCGATGGTGCCCGGCGTCTATTCCGAGCGGGCGCAGATCTCCCGACGCGCCGGACGTCTGATCATGGAGATGCTGGACCGCGGCGGGCCGCTACCGCGCGACATCGTGACGCGGAAATCACTAGAGAACGGAGCGGCGATCGTGGCAGCGACGGGCGGCTCGACCAACGCCGCGCTGCACCTGCCGGCGATCGCGAATGAGGCCGGGATTGCATTCAGCATCGATGATGTGGGTGAGGTCTTTGCCAGGACGCCGTTGATCGGCAATTTGCGCCCCGGGGGTAAGTATACGGCGAAGGATGTCTACGATGTCGGCGGCGCTGCGGTCATCATTCGCGAGCTGATCCAGAGCGGTCATATCGATGGCAGCTGCTTGTCGATCACCGGCCGCACACTTGCCGAAGAGTACAGGGCGGCCAACGCGCCCGACGGAGAGGTCGTGTACACGGCTCGCGCGCCAATCATGCCAGACGGCGGCGTCGCGGTGCTGAAGGGTAACCTCTGTCCCGATGGGGCGGTGATCAAGGTCGCGGGCTTGAAGAGCCAGTTCTTCGAAGGCGTGGCGCGTGTTTTCGAGGATGAAGAAGCCTGCGTCGCAGCTGTTCGTGACCGCAACTACAAGGCGGGCGAGGTTCTCGTGATCCGCAATGAGGGGCCGGTCGGCGGACCCGGCATGCGTGAGATGCTCGGCGTCACCGCGCTGATCTATGGGCAGGGCATGGGTGAAAAAGTGGCGCTGATCACCGATGGCCGGTTCTCCGGCGCGACCCGCGGGATGTGCATCGGCTACGTGTCCCCCGAGGCATTTGTTGGCGGTCCGCTGGCGCTGGTCCGGAATGGTGACAGGATCCGGATTGATGCCGCAAATCGGCGGATGGATGTCCTGCTCGAGGAACAGGAGCTCGCCGCGCGGCGACGCGAATGGAAGCCGCGCCCGCCACGCCACCGTGCAGGTGCGCTGGCAAAATATGCGCGGCTGGTGGGGCAGGCGCCGGGCGGAGCCGTGACGCATGAAGGCCCGGCAGAATGGCCGTGGTTCGAATGACGCACCGCACGGGTGCGAAAATGAAAGCTTGTCTGGCAGACTTCTTGCTAGGCTCGTGCCGCTGAATCTTCGTGCGAGTGGGACGGAAGACGGGATGACGGTAGTATCCGCGAGATCGAGCGAATGGGTGAGACCGGTGACGCAACAAGACCCGGCTTCCGCAATCATCGAGATCGACCGCGTCTCGCAGGTCTTTCAGACCTCGGCACGCAAAGATCATGTTGCGCTGTCGGATATCTCGCTGAGGATCGAGGAGAGAGCTTTCGTCTCCATCCTTGGCCCGTCCGGCTGCGGCAAGTCGACACTGCTCTACATCGTCGGCGGCTTCGTCAGTCCAACCAGCGGCGCGGCGAAGGTGAAGGGACAGGCGATCAAGGGCCCCGGTCCGGATCGCGGACCGGTTTTCCAGGAGTTTGCGCTGTTTCCCTGGAAGACCGTGCTCGGTAACGTGATGTATGGGCCGCGTCAGCAAGGGATTCGCGCCGCCGAGGCCGAAGCGCAGAGCCGGGCCTTGATCGACATGGTTGGCCTCAAGGGCTACGAGAACTTCTATCCTAAGGAGTTGTCGGGCGGCATGAAGCAGCGCGTGGCGCTGGCGCGGACCCTTGCCTACCATCCCGAAGTGCTGCTGATGGACGAGCCGTTCGGGGCGCTCGACGCTCATACAAGGACGCGCCTGCAGAACGATCTTCTGAACATCTGGGAGCGTGACCGCAAGACGGTGCTGTTCGTCACCCATTCGGTCGATGAAGCCGTCTTCCTCTCGGACAAGGTCGTCATGATGTCGAAATCGCCCGGCCGAATCCGGCAGGTCATCGACATCGACCTGCCGCGGCCGCGCCGCCGCAACGAGCTGTTGCTCGACCCGCGCTACCAGAAGTACGTCGTCGATATCGAGCGCATGTTCGACGAGAGCGACGAGGGCGGGGTGCCCGCATGATGTCGCCAGCCGGCATGACCAAGCGCGCTGCCCCGGTGCTCGCTTGCATCGGATTGCTGGTGGTGTGGCAGGTCGCATCACTGGCGCTGAAGAATGACAGCTTCCCGACTGCGATGGGAGCGATCACGGCGATTCCGGACATCCTTGGCGACAAGGAATCCCTGGTCAATATTCTGGCCTCGCTCCGGCGCATGGCGATGGGATTTGGTGCGGCCGTGCTCGTGTCGATACCGCTTGGCCTCTTGATGGGGCGTAGCGCCGCGATTGCGGCCTTCTTCAATCCGCTCCTGATGGTGATCTATCCGGTGCCGAAGGCGGCCTTGATGCCGATCATCATGCTGTGGTTGGGCGTCGGCGACATCGCGAAGACGCTTGTGATCTTTCTTGGCGTCAGCCTGCCCGTGATTTATCACAGCTTCGAAGGCGCCAAGGCGGTCGAAGAGAAGATGCTGTGGTCCGGTGCTGCGATGGGGCTCTTGCCGGTGCAACGTCTGGTACGCATCGTGCTGCCGGCGGCGCTGCCGGAGATTTTGACGGGGTGCCGTACGGGATTGGTGTTGGCGCTGATCACGATGATCACGAGCGAGATGATTGCCCGTCAGTCCGGTGCCGGGAACATTCTGTTCAATGCGCTCGACATGGGCCAATACGACACCGTCTTTGCGATGATCATCATCGTGGGGGCGATGGGAATCTGCCTCGACGCGATTTTCGAAAGGGTTCGTGCCAGGCTCGTGCGCTGGTCCGAGCCGCAGTTCGACATGCCGCTGAGCTTCTCATGATGTCGCGGTTTCTCTCACCAAACGTCGTCCTCGGGATTGCGCCGATCATCCTGGTGGTCGCCTTGTGGCAAGGCTTGGTGTCTTTGGGCTTCGCGCCCGCAGTTCTGCTGCCGCCGCCGGGATTCGTCTTCAGCCGGCTGCTCCAGCAGCTCGTGACTTCGACGTTCCAGCACGAGATCGCGGCGACCCTGATCAGGCTGTTTGCCGGCTTCGCGATTGCTGTCGTGCTCGGTGTCAGCATCGGCATCGCCGCCGCTGCCAATCCGGCGATCAACGCCGTGGTTCGGCCGATCGTGCGCGTCTTGGCGCCTTTGCCCAAGGTCGCGCTCTATCCGGCCTTGCTGCTGCTGCTCGGATTTGGCCATGGATCGAAGATTACGTTGGTGGCTGCCGATGCTCTTTTCCCGATCCTGCTGTCGACCTATTACGGTGCGTCGACCGTCGAGCAGAAGCTGATCTGGTCGGCCATGGCAGCGGGAACGCCACGCTACGAAATCCTCTTCAAGGTGGTGCTGGCGGCGGCGATGCCATCGATCTTGACCGGATGCCGGATCGGCCTTGTCATTTCCTGCATCGTGGTGTTCCTGGCCGAAATGATAACGTCGACGGACGGATTGGGGCACGCGCTCGTGACGGCGGCTCGAACCTTCCAGGCCGTTGACATGTTCGTGCCGCTGATCACGATCTCGCTGCTGGGCTTGGTCCTGAATGGGCTGCTGGGAGTCGTACGCTCGTACTTGCTCCGGGGCTTTCCCGAAGCGTAACAAACAAGAATCCATAAGACCGGGAGTGAGCCATGCTGGCTGATCGCATCGAAGCAAAATGGATCGACGCATTCTGCGAGATCTTTGAGCGATGCGCGGTCAAGGCCGGCGATACCGCGGCGATCCTCTCGGAAACCCAGTCGCGCGCGCTGAACGTGCATCTCGCGGAGCTGGCCCTGCTGCGGATGGGGGCGCGGCCGTTTCATGTGGTGATGCCGACACCGCGTAACCGGCATGTCGTTCCGGTCCGCTCAACCGGGGCGAGCGAGGCGATCCAAAAGCTTGGTCCAGTCATCACGGCGCTTCAGCAGGCCGGCTTCGTGGTGGATTGCACCATCGAAGGACTGATGCATGCGGTCGAGACGCCGGAGATCCTCAAAGCCGGCGCGCGGATCCTGGTGATCTCCAACGAGCATCCCGAAGCGCTGGAGCGCATGGTGCCGGATTCCGCGCTCGAGAAGCGCGTTCGTGCCGCGGCCAAGATGTTGCGCGCGACCAAGCGGATGCGGGTGACCTCGAAGGCCGGCACGGCTCTCGACGTCGACATGGTCGGGGCCTCCACGGTCGGTGTGTGGGGCTGGACCGACAAGCCCGGCACGCTCGCGCATTGGCCCGGTGGAATCGTCGTCAGTTTCCCCAAGAGCGGGACCATCAACGGCACGCTGGTGATGGCGCCGGGCGACATCAACCTCACCTTCAAACGCTATCTGACGTCGCCGGTGAAGATGGCGCTGAAGGACGATTATGTCGTCGAGCTCGAAGGCGAGGGCACGGATGCCGCGATGATGCGCGCTTATCTCGCCGCCTGGGGTGATCGCGAAGCCTATGCCGTGTCGCATGTCGGCTTTGGCATGAATCCCGGTGCGCGCTATGAGGCGCTATCCATGTACGACCAGCGCGACACCAACGGCACCGAAATTCGGGCCGTCTCCGGCAACTTCCTGTTCTCGACCGGCGCAAATGAATTCGCAGGGCGCTATACGGCGGGGCATTTCGACCTGCCAATGATGGGAACGACGATCGAGCTCGACGGCGTTGCGGTGGTCCGGGAGGGTGTGCTCCAGGACGTCTTTGGCTAGCTGCGGTCGAGCACCGGGGGGCGCGCCAGTCCGAAGTGCCGGAGCAGGTCGACCATCGCCTGGAGCCGTTTCGCGCGATAGGCGTCGACGTCGAGGCCGGAATAGTCGAGGAAGCCGGCGCCCGTGCGCAGGCCGATCCGGCCTTCATGCATGTTGCGGGAAATGACCTCCGGCGCGCGATAGCGGTCGCTGCCGAGCGCGCCTTCGAGGTAACGGCTGGCGTAGTACAGGACATCGCCGCCGCCCCAATCGATGAACTCGAGCAGCCCAAGCACGGCATAGCGCAAGCCGAAGCCGTAGCGAATCGCCTTGTCGATCTCTTCGGCGCTGGCGACGCCTTCCTCGACCATACGCGCGGCCTCGTTCATTGCCAGCGCCTGGATGCGCGGAACGATGAAACCCGGTGTGGCGGCGCAGACCACCGGCACCTTCCCGATGCCTTCGAGCAGCGTCTTGACCTCGTCGATGACGACCGGGTCCGTCGTCTTGCCGGGCGAAACCTCGACCAGCGGGATCAGATAGGCCGGGTTGAGCCAATGCACATTGAGAAAGCGGCGCGGGTTCACGATCTCGCCCGAGAGATCGTCGACGAGGATGGTCGAGGTCGTCGACGCGATGATCGTGTCAGGGCGGACCTGCTTTGACGCCGCCCCCAGCACCTCGCGCTTGAGCTCGACGACTTCAGGAACGCCTTCGAAGACCATTCCTGCTTCGGCCAACGCTGCGCCGCTCCGGCTCGCCGGCACCACCGAGACCCGCGCGATCAGCGGATCGACATCCGCGTCGCTGAGTAGACCCAGCTTGGACAGGCTGGCGAAGGTCTTACTGACTTCGCCGAGTGCGTCCGCCTCCAGCTTGGCGAAGTCTGTCGCGGACCGAGCCTTGACGTCGATCATCGTGACCTTGTGCCCGGCGTAGGCGAACGCGACGGCGATACCGCGCCCCATGCGTCCGGCCCCGAGACAGGCAATGTTGGCGCGACTGGTCATTGATCAGAATCCATCGCGAAGCAGCGTCTGCAATTCAGCCTTGCTGAGATCGCCGAGTCCCAGCGTCTGGAGCGTTCGGCCACCTCGCGCAAAATCTTCGCCGCAGACGGCGCCGCCGATCGACAGGAATGCTTTGGCCAGCGGTGTGTCCACGCCAGCCAGGCCGGCGACGGACACCAGCAGCGACAGCCCGAGTCGCAGATCCTCGCGCATGTAGCGGTGCTCGGTCAGCACGATCCGCTCGCGCCAGTCACCGGAATCGGTCAGACGGTCGTGCGAGCCGCGGCCATACATCCAGATCTCGCCCTCTCTCGCATAATGGTGAGCGAGCGGGAAATGCGGCGCGCCGTAGCCGAGTGCCTCGCGCACCGCGATGCGTTCTGCGTCGAGCGCGTCAGTGACGCGGCGGATCGCGGCTTGCGTGCCTTCCTTGTGAATGTCCCAGCGCTCGAAATGTTCGATCGGCCCTGCGTTCATCACGATCAACGGTGGATGAATGATCGGGCCCGCGTTCATCAGTGCGCCCGACAGCGCGTCTCCGCATGCCTCGATCACGTCCGGGAAAGCGCGTCCGATCATTCCGAGCGCGTGGGGCGCCTGGTCGAGCGGGAACACGCCGACCGGCAGTCGCTTGGCGCGGATGGTGATCGCGACCTCGAACGCTCCGTGCTTGCGGGTCAGCCACGGAAGCGTGCCCGTTTCGACAAAGCTTGCTTTGGCATGGTTGCCGGCATCTCGGGCCGCTTGGGCGAAGATCATCGAGCCAAACGTCGCTGGCGGCAGAAAGACGACCTGACCGTCGCGCAGATGCGGCGCGAGCTGGCGAGCGATGTCCGCTTGCGCGAAGGCAGGAGCCGGGCACAGGATCAGCTCCGTGCCATCGACGGCGTCCGCCATGTCGGTCGTGACTAGCGCCAGCTTCGCGTCATGACGGCCGTTGTGATCCTTGACCAGGATGCGCGAGCCGGCAGCGCGATGCGCCGCGACCTGATCGGCATCGCGGCGCCAGAGCCGCACCTCATGGCCCGACAGCGCAAAATCGCCGGCCGCCGCGAAAGAGCCGTTTCCCCCACCCAGCACCGCGATCTTCAAGACGCTTCTCCTTGCGCGCGCGACTGCGCATCAAGCTGCTTCAGCAGGAAATGCTGGACCTTGCCAAGCGCCGTGCGAGGCAGGTCGGTGACGAAGACGATCTCGCGCGGAACCTTGTAGCGCGCGAGTTGCGCCTGAAGATGCGCCTTCAATTCGTCAGCCTCGAGCCTGCAGCCGGATCTCGCAATGACATAGGCGATCGGCACCTCGTCCCAGCGCGGGTCAGGCCGGCCGATCACGGCGCATTCGCTGACGTCGGGGTGTTCGAGCAGGACGCGCTCGACCTCGGCCGGGTAGACGTTTTCTCCGCCTGAAATGATCATGTTCTTCTTGCGGTCGCGGACCCAGAAATAGCCGTCGGCGTCGCACAGGCCGATATCGCCGGTGCGATACCAGCCGTCGTGCAGCGCCTCGCGCGTTGCGGCCTCGTTGCCCCAATATTCGAAGAACACGTTGGGGCCGCGCACGGCGATCTCGCCCGGCGTGCTCGCGGGCAGTTCGTCGCCGGCCTGATCGATCACCTTTGCTTCGCAGCACAGGCCGGCAAGGCCGGTCGACCCTGAGCGCGAGAGATCGCCGCCAAGCCGCGTGTAGACGGCGATCGGGCAGGTTTCGGTCGAGCCATAGACCTGAAGCACCGGGACATCGCGCGCAACGAAGCGCTCGATCAGGTGCGGTGGCACGATGGTCGAGCCGGTGGCAACGGCCCTGAGTGAGGAAAGATCGGCGGTCGCCCAGGCAGGATGCTCGCTCACCGCCTGAAGGATCGCAGGAACCATCACCGTGAGTGTCGGCCGTTCCCCTTCGATGGCTGCAAGCGCGGCGTCCGGCGTGAAGCGCGCGTGCACCGTGACCGTCGCGCCCAATTGGAGCGCGGGCGTGGTCTGGATGTTGAGACCCCCGACGTGGAAGAACGGCAGCACGGTCAGCACGTGGTCGTCAGACGTCATGTTGTGCATGTGCTGGCTCATGACGCCGTTCCAGAACAGCGCCTCCTGGCGCAGCACCGCGCCCTTGGGCCTTCCCGTCGTGCCTGACGTGTAGACGATGAGCAGCGGGCAGGAGAGGTCGGTGTGCGGATTTCGGCTCGTGCCGTCACCGCGGGCCAGCAAGTCTTCGAACGTCGTGCCGCGAGGCGGCGTGAAGTCGAGGCCGACAACGGATGTCCCAGCCGCGGTGTGCCCAAGCTCGGCAAGCACTCCGGAAAACGCCTGCTCCAGCAACAGGACCTTGGCACCGGCATCGCTGAGAATGAAAAGCTGCTCGGCGACGGCCAGTCGCCAGTTCAGCGGCACCAGCATCGCGCCGAGCCGCGCACAGGCGTAGAGCACAACCAGATAATCCGGCCGGTTCAGGCTTAGAATCGCGACACGGTCGCCACGGCCGACGCCGAGCTCCCGCTTCAAGGCTGTCGCGGTCCGTTCGATCCGTGCGGCGAATGCCGCGTAACTCAGCCGCCTGCCTTCGAAGGCAATGGCCGTCTTGTCTGGCGCGAACGCCGCGTTGCGGTCGATCAGGCTACAGAGGTCCACGGTCAGTCGTCCGTTTCACCGGCCTCGTAAAGCGCTTCGCGGCCGATCCGGTCGAGGCAGAGCTCGGCGGTCCAGGGCAGCATTAGCGAACCGCAGCGGCTGTCCCGATAGATCCGCTCCAGCGGCAGCGAGCGAAGCATGGCCTGGCCGCCGCAGGTGCGGATCGCGAGCGCGGCGAGCTCATTGGCGCCCTCCATCACCGAATATTGCGCGGCATAGGCGCGCAGCACCTGCTCCTTGCTCGGATTGGCGCGCGCCTCGGTCACGGCCTGGAACCAGATTGCCTTGATCTGCTCCAGCTTGATCTGCATCTGCGCCACCGCGATCTGCTTGGTCGGGTACATGCGGCGCTTGACCGGCGGCATGCCCGAGACTTCGCCGCGCAAGTAACGCACGGTGAAATCGTAGGCGGCTTGCGCCAGGCCCATATAGGTCGGCGACAGCGTCAGGAACATGTGGGGCCAGCGCATCGCGGCCTGGAAATAGACGCCGCGCGGCATCAGCGCCGAATCTTCCGGAACGAACACGTCCTTGAACAGTAGCGTCCGTGAGACCGTGCCGCGCATGCCGAGCGGATCCCAGTCGCCGACGACCGAGACGCCTTCTGATTTGGCCGATATCGCCAGGTAAAGCGTATTGCGGCGCGACGCCTTCTCGCCTTGCTCGATCTCGGTGCAAAGCACGCCATAATAGTCGGCGTGGCCTGAGAGCGAGGCAAAGATCTTCTTGCCGTTGACGATCCAGCCGCCTTTGACCGGTCTTGCTTCCGTGCCGAAAGCAACGCCGCCGGCAGCGGCAGCTCCGCCTTCGGAGAAGGGCTGCGAATAGATCGCGCCGTCCTCGACGATGCGCTTGTAATGGATCGCGCGCCGCTGCTCGTGCTCGGCGCGCGTCTGCCCATCCATGTCCAGATCGTCGGCGAGGGGACCTGACCACAGCGTCGAGCAGACATGCATGTTCCAGGTCAGCGCGGTCGCGCCACAATAGCGGCCGATCTCGGCTGCCGCGAGTGCATAGGTCTGGTAATTCGCACCGAGGCCGCCGTGCTTCTTTGGCACGGCGATACCGAGCAGACCGACGCGATGAAGGTCACGATAATTCTCGGTCGGGAACGTCGCCTCGCGATCATAGGCCGCGGCGCGCGCCGCGAATACGCTCTGGCCGATTTCGCGAGCGCGCGTGACGATATCGGCCTGCTCCTCCCTCAAGCGGAATGCGACAGGGTCGAAGATCGGCGCATCCAGCGCGACCTTATTGGTCGTGCCAATCGTCTTGCTGACTTGCATGGTCATCGCGCTGTCACCTTACGCTTTCGTCGCGAGAGAGTTCAGAAACCGCCCGAGAGCTTCGTCGAAGGCCTCGGGACGTTCGAGATTGGCGAGATGGCCGACGCAAGGCAGTTCGACATATTCAGCCCCTGGAATAAAGGTCGCCGTCTTGGCCATCATCGCCGCGGGCGCGTTGTTGTCCTTTAAGCCGGACAGCAGCAGCGTCGGGACGGAAATAGTGCCAAGCGTGCTGCGCTGATCGAAGCCGATGAGAGCCAGCATCATGGCGCGATAGCTGGCCTCGGGCACGCTCCCCATGCATTCGCGGGCAATCTCCATCCCGTTCGGATCGGGATCGTCGCCGACGAGCTCCTTCACCAGGGAGGGGGCCAGCGACCTCATCGTCTCCCCACGATCGAGCGGCCCGAGCCTTGCCGCGATGAACGATTTCTGCCAGTCGCCGTCCGCCTTCCCGAAGGCAGGGCTGGTCTGCGCCAGCACGACCGCGCGTGCCAATTTGGGGAACTGAACCAGCCACTTCTGAACGATCATGCCGCCGATGGAATGGCCGATCAGAACTGGCCTGCTGACGCCGAGTTGCGCGATGAATTGCTGCAGCGCCTCCGCCAGGGCATCGATACTGACGCTCGCAAGCGGCGCCGATCCGCCATAACCGGGCATGTCCCATGCGATCGCGCGGAAACGGTCCCCGAATGTGGCAAGCTGCCGCCGCCAGGCCCGCGCCGCGCCGCCGATGCCGTGCAGGAAGATCAGCGGTATCGCGCCCGGATCGCCCGCGGCTTCGTAGGCGAAACGTCCGTCCGTCGTTAGCATTGGCACAGGCTGCGACACGCGACATCCTTCTGCTCGGCCCCATCGATGCTAACAGGCCTGTGGGGGATGGAAAGCGATAATTTTATACTTAAAGCAATTTTCGGGCCGCCTCCGATGCGACGCACTCGCCGGCCGAGCGCCGCTTTCGTTGCAAAAACTTGAAGGTTAAAATATATCGGAAGTACGATCACGAGATCCGAGGGAGCCAGCGCATGTCCGGATTGCCGCATTCGCCGCACGCGCTGGTCACCGGTGGCGGACGGGGCATCGGCCGCGCTATCGCGTCGGCTCTCGTCGGCGCCGGCGCGACCGTAACCGTGCTCGGCCGGAGCGCGGCGGTTCTCGACGAGGCGGTCAATGCAGGCGCCGCGCACTTTGCGGCTGTCGCCGATGTCTCGAACGAAGCGTCTCTGAAAGCCGCGATCGCCGGGGCAAGTGCGCGCAAGCCGATCGACATTCTGATTGCCAACGCGGGCAGCGCTGAATCGGCTCCGTTCGCGAAATCGGACAGCGCGCTCTTCAGCCGGATGATGGATGTCAATTTTATGGGCGTCGTGCATGCCGTCCAGGCCGTGCTGCCGGGCATGAAGGATCGTCCCTACGGCCGCATCGTCGCGGTGGCGTCCACCGCAGGGCTCAAGGGCTATGCCTATGTCAGCGCGTATGCAGCGGCCAAGCACGCCGTCATCGGCCTGGTGCGTTCGCTCGCCCTCGAGATGGCCGGAAGCAACGTCACCGTGAATGCGGTGTGCCCCGGTTTCACCGACACCGACCTCGTCGCTGGGAGCATCGACAACATCATGAAGAAGACGGGCCGAACCCGCGAGCAGGCGATTGCCGAGCTCGCGAAGCACAATCCGCAAGGACGCCTGGTCACGCCTCAGGAGGTCGCAGACGCGGTTCTCTGGCTGTGCGGGGAGGGCGCGAGCGCGATCACCGGACAGGCGATCGCGGTGGCCGGTGGCGAAGTCTAGCCTGTCTGGCAGGCACGGAACAAGAAAGCCAAGGAGATCCCATGAGCAGACCAGCAAATCCCGTCACGGTGCCGGTTGCGGATTACTCGCCGCAGCACTTCCTGCTGGCCGTGGTCGACGGCGTTGCCACGGTCACGCTCAATCGCCCCGAACGAAAGAATCCGCTGACGTTCGAGAGCTATCGGGAACTGACCGATTTCTTCCGTGCCTGCGCCTTCGACGACGCGGTCAAGTCGATCGTCGTCACCGGTGCCGGCGGCAATTTCTCGTCCGGCGGCGACGTGTTCGAGATCATCGGCCCGCTGGTGAAGATGGACACCAAGGGTCTGACCGCCTTCACGCGCATGACCGGCGACCTGGTCAAGGCGATGCGGGCCTGTCCGCAGCCGATCGTGGCCGCGGTCGAAGGTATCTGTGCCGGGGCCGGAGCGATTATCGCCATGGCATCGGACATGCGCCTTGCGGCGAGCGGAGCCAAGGTGGCGTTCCTGTTCAACAAGGTGGGGCTGGCCGGCTGCGACATGGGTGCTTGCGCGATTCTGCCGCGGATCATCGGGCAGTCCCGCGCCTCCGAGCTGCTCTACACCGGCCGGTTCATGACCGCGGAGGAGGGCGAGCGCTGGGGCTTCTTCAGCCGCATCGTCACGCCGGAGCAGGTGCTGCCTCAGGCGCAGGTTCTGGCTAGGCAGGTCGCGGAAGGCCCGACCTTCGCCAACACCATGACCAAGCGGATGCTGGCCATGGAATGGGCGATGTCGGTGGAGGAGGCGATCGAAGCGGAGGCCGTGGCGCAAGCGCTGTGCATGACCACGGCGGATTTCGAGCGCGCCTTCGAGGCTTTCGCCAACAAGGTCAAACCGGTCTTCAGGGGCGATTGAGCCGGTTGCAATTATCTGGAGCCAATCCAGCGAGGGGGACTTGCGGGAAATTATTTTAGGCTTAAAATAGTTTCATGGCCGGGTGAAGTGACGAGGCTCCCATGAAAGTCGCGATCATCGGTGGCGGACCTGCGGGTCTCTATGCTGCGATCCTGCTCAAGAAGCAGCGTCCGGGCGCGGACATCACGGTCTATGAGCGCAATCGGGCCGACGACACCTTCGGCTTCGGCGTGGTGTTCTCGGATGCGACCCTCGACAATTTCGAGAAGCACGATCTTCCGAGCTATCGCCGCATCACCCAGGAGTTCGCCTACTGGGACGACATCGCGGTGCACTTCCGCGGCACTGTGCACCGCGTCGGCGGCAACGGTTTCTGCGGCTGTTCGCGGCAGAAGCTGCTTCTGATCCTCCAGGAGCGTGCACGCGAGCTGGGTGTCGCCTTGCGCTTCGAGGTCGATATCGACGACGAATCCGGCTTCGCCGATGCCGATCTTATCCTGCTCGCCGACGGCATCAACAGCCGTTTCCGCGAGAAATACGTCGATCATTTCCAGCCGGAGGTCGACCTGCGCGCCAACAAGTTCGCCTGGATGGGCTCGACCAGGCCGCTCGACGCCTTCACCTTCATCTTCCAGGAAACGGAGTGGGGGCCATTCATCGCCCATGCCTATCAGTACGAGGCCGGGCACTCGACCTGGATATTCGAGACCGATCCTGAAACGTTCAAGCGCGCGGGGCTGACGGGTCTCGACGAGGCGCAGTCCGCCGCGCGGATGGCCGACATCTTCGGCTGGTTCCTTAATGGGCACAAGCTGCTGACGAACCGCTCGATGTGGCGCAACTTCCCGATGATCCGCAGCAAGCGCTGGGTCAAGGATAACATGGTACTGCTCGGCGACGCCAAGGCGAGCGCACATTTCTCCATTGGCTCGGGCACCAAGCTCGCGATGGAAGACGCCATCGCGCTGGCCGACGCCATGGAGAAGGCGCCCAGCATCAAGGCCGCGCTCGAGATCTATGAGCACGGCCGTCGCGAGGAGGTCGAGAAGACGCAGCATGCCGCCGACGTTTCGCTGGTCTGGTTCGAGCATGTCAACCGCTTCTGGGATTTCGATCCCGTGCAGTTCGCCTTCGGGGTGATGACGCGCTCGAAGGCGATCACCTATGATAATCTGAAGCTCCGCGCACCGGATTTCGTGGCGGAGGTCGACAAGTCGTTTGCGAGGCAGGTGCGCAGCAGCGGCTTCGATGTCGACACCGAGCGGCCGATCGTGCCGTTGTTCCAGCCGTTCCGCCTCCGTGAGATGAAGCTCGCCAATCGCGCGGTGATGTCGCCGATGTGCATGTATTCGGCGAAAGAAGGTGTGCCGACAGACTTCCACCTGGTGCATTACGGCTCGCGCGCGATCGGCGGCGCAGGCCTGATCTTCACCGAGATGACGTGCGTCAGCCGAGAGGCCCGGATCACGCCCGGCTGCGCTGGTCTGTGGAACGACGAGCAGGAGGCCGCCTGGCATCGCATCGTGGATTTCGTCCACGGCAACTCGGCCGCAAAGATCTGCCTGCAACTGGGTCACGCCGGCCGCAAGGGCGCGACCAAATTGATGTGGGACGGCATGGACCGCCCGCTGGAGCAGGGCGGCTGGGAGGTCTTTTCGGCATCACCGCTGCCCTACTTCCCCGACAGCCAGGTGCCGCGAGAGCTCGACCGCGTCGGCATGAATGCGGTGAGGGACGCTTTCGTCGCTGCGGCCGAGCGCGGCGAGCGCTGCGGCTTCGACATGCTCGAATTGCACTGCGCCCACGGCTATCTGCTCGCCAGCTTCATCTCCCCGCTGACCAACACCCGCACCGACGAGTATGGCGGCTCGCTCGCCAACCGTCTGCGGTTCCCGCTCGAGATATTCGAGGCGCTGCGCGCGGTCTGGCCGTCGCACAAGCCGATGTCGGTGCGCATCTCCGCGACCGATTGGGCTGACGGAGGCATCACCGGCGATGATGCCGTCGCCATCGCACGCGCCTTTGCCGAGGCGGGCGTCGATCTCGTCGATGTCTCGACCGGCCAGACCGTGCGCGATGCGCAGCCGGTCTACGGACGCATGTTCCAGACGCCCTTCTCCGACCAGGTCCGCAACGAGGCGCGCGTCGCGACGATGTGTGTCGGCAACATCACCACGGCCGACCAGGCCAACACCATTCTGGCCGCCGGTCGGGCCGATCTCGTCGCCCTCGGCCGTCCCCATCTGGTCGATCCCTTCTTCACCATGAAAGCCGCGGCCTGGTACGGGGCAAACGACGCCTTCTGTCCCCCGCAATATCTGCCTGGCAAGGACCAAATTTTCCGCAACAGCGTGCGCGACCGGCAGGACCTTGAGGAGCTGAAGATTAAGGCTAAGCCCAAGACCCGGGCCGAGCTCAAGGCGGAGGCGACAAAGCCGCTTGCGGCGGAGTGACCGCCCGTGCGACGTTAAGCCATTGCCTGTGTTTCGAGTGGAGTTAGGGCGATGAAGGCGATTATCGTCGGTGGCGGTATCGGTGGTCTCACCACGGCATTGATGTTCCGCTCGCGCGGCTTGGATTGCGAGATCTTCGAGCAGGCCGACACCATTCGCGAGCTCGGCGTCGGCATCAACACGCTGCCGCATGCGATGCGAGAGCTGGCCGGCCTCGGCCTGCTGCAGAAGCTCGACGAGGTCGCGATCCGCACCGATCAGCTCTATTATCTCAATCGTCACGGCCAGGAGGTCTGGCGCGAAGCGCGCGGCATCGACGCCGGCCATGACGTGCCGCAATTCTCGATCCATCGCGGCCGCCTTCAGGGCGTCATCCATCGCGCCGTCGAGGAGCGGTTGGGGGCAGAGGCGATTCACACCGGCTGCCGGCTCGGCGCGTTCACGCAGGACGAGGGCGGCGTCACCGCTTACTTCTTCGATCGCGCCGGCGCCCATGTCCACACCGCGCGCGGTGATATCCTGATCGGCGCCGACGGCATTCACTCGCGCGTCCGCGAGACGCTGTTTCCGAACGAAGGGCCGCCGTGCTGGAACGGCCTGATGCTGTGGCGCGGTGCGCGCGACTGGCCGCTGTTCCTCACCGGCAAATCGATGATCGTGGCCGGCGGTCTCAATGCCAAGGTGGTGATCTATCCGATCGCGGAAGGATCGAGCCCGGCGAGCCGCCTGACCAATTGGGCGGTGCTGGTGAAAGTGGGCGAGGGCAACGCGCCGCCGCCACGGAAGGAAGACTGGTCGCGGCCGGGCCGCCGCGAGGAGCTGATGCCGCATGTGGCGCGCTTCTCGGTGCCCTATATCGACGTGAAGAGCCTGATCTCGGCAACGCCGGAATTCTACGAATATCCGACCTGCGATCGCGATCCCTTGCCCTATTGGTCATCGGGGAGGGTCACGCTGCTCGGCGATGCCGCGCATCCGATGTATCCGGTGGGGTCGAACGGCGCCTCGCAGGCCATTCTCGACGCGCGCTGCCTTGCGGATGTGCTGGTGCGCGCCGAACACCCGCGTCAGGCCTTGCTCGAGTACGAGAAGAAGCGTCTGCCGATGACGGCCGAGATCGTCCGCTCCAACCGGCGCGGCGGGCCGGAGGGCGTCATCGACGCCGTCGAGCAGCTCGCGCCAGACGGTTTCGACAATGTCGACAACGTCCTGAGCTATTCCCAGCGCGAAGCCATCGTGCGCGGCTATGCCACCAAGGCAGGCTTCGCCGCGGTGCCCGGACTCGCGGCGGTGCGCGCCTGAGGCGCCGCTAGCCGCCGGGCGGCGGCGGCAGGAAGTGGATGTTGAACTCGGCGGCCATCGCCACGACGTCCTCCGGCTTCTGCTCCTTCATGTTGTGAAGGCCCCAGAACAGGTCGAACAGCTTGCGGCTTGGCGAGACCCAGAACAGCACCTTGGCGGTCTGCTCCGACTTGTTGAAGATGCCGTGCGGCACGCCCATGCCGAGGCGGATCAGGTCGCCCGCACTTGCCTGCGCCTCCGAATTGCCGAGCACGAAATCGAGCTTGCCCTCCAGCATGTAGAGATATTCATCCTGGTCGGGATGAATGTGCGGCGGCACGAAGGTGCCCGGCGGCAGCGTCGCGTGCCAGGAGAAGCTGTTCTCGGCGTAGCTCTTCGGCACGTAGGTCTGGCCGAGGATGTTCCAGGAAATGCCCTGGATTCCCTCATTGGCCCGCGTGATGCCGGTGATTTCGCTCTTCATTGCAGTCCTCCCCTAACGCGATGCGCGGCGATTGTTAGAGCATGATCAATTTCGGAAAAAGCTGCGCACTTTGCGCTGACGCGGCCCTTCGGATCAGGATCATGCTCAGTTCGCCGCCTTGCAATCCTTGGCATAGCGGTCGCCGTAGTTCTCGAACACCTTCTGCACGATCTCGGTCTGGAATTTGCCGTCCGGACGCTTGGCGACCTTGGTCAGGTAGAAATCCTGGATCGGATAATTGTTGTTGTTGAACTTGAAGGCCCCGCGGACCGAGGTGAAGTCGGCCTTCTTCAAGGCGGCGCCAACGGCGTCCTTGTTGGAGAGGTCGCCCTTCACGGCTTTGACGGCGCTGTCGATCAGCATCGCGGCATCGTAGGCCTGAGCGGCGTAAGTGCCGGGAACGCTATTGTAGGCGGCCTCGTAGGCGGCAACGAACTTCTTGTTCTGGGGATTGTCGAGATTGGGGGCCCAGTTCGCGCCGCCGAACATGCCGACCGCCGCATCCTGCTGCGCCGGCAGGGTCGATTCATCCACCGTGAAGGCCGAGAGCACCGGAATGGTGTCGGCGAGCCCGGCCTGCCGGTACTGCTTGACGAGATTGACGCCGAGGCCGCCCGGCATGAACGTAAACAGGGCATCGGGCTTCTGTGACGAAATCTTGGAGAGCTCCGGCTGGAAATCCAGCGTGTTCAGCGGCATGTAGGATTCCTCGACGATCTCGCCCTTGTAGTCGAGCTTGAATCCCGCCACCGAATCCTTGCCAGCCTGATAGTTCGGCACCATCAGGTACATTCGCTTGTAGCCGCGATCCTGCGCGACCTTGCCGAGGATCTCGTGCACCTGATCGTTCTGATACGAGGTCACATAGAAGAACGGGTTGCAATCCTTGCCGGCGAACGTCGACGGACCGGCATTGGGGCTGATCAGGAAGGTTTTCGACTCCGTAATCGGTCGGTGGATGGCCTGCAGGATGTTGGAGAAGATCGGCCCGACCACGAAGTCGACCTTCTCGCGCTCCAGAAGGCCCTTCACCTTGGTCACCGCGGCATCCGGCTTCAGCTCATCGTCGACGACGATGAGCTCGACGTCGCGGCCGCCCATCTTGCTGCCGAGATCCTTCACGGCGAGCGCGAAGCCGTCGCGAACCTGCTGGCCCAGCGCTGCGGCAGGCCCCGACAGGGTCACTATCAGACCCAGCTTGATTTTTTCCTGGGCGAGGGCAGGGGTCACCACGGTGCCCAGCAGCATCGCGGCTGCGGCCAAGGTCATTTGCGTCTTCATGATCTGTCCCTCGTGACGATTTGGCTTGCGCTGCAAGCCACGTACTCCAATCCAAAGCTTATGCCGATGACGGCCGCCGCGGCAAGCCGAGCGCGTGGCGTCGCATCCTTGCGGGCAGCTGCACATGCAAGCGGCGCGCCAATTATTTGAAGCCTAAAGAAATCGGCGTGCGGTCGATTGTTGCAGCTTTGGACTTGCGGCCGGCGCGGATTTATTTGAAGCTCAAAACGTTGGGGAATCCGTGCCCGCGCCAATGCCGGCCGTGAGTGAACTGCATCGACATGCTCGATTCCGAGACCAAGGCCGTCGAAACACCGGAGGACCACGCCGAAGAGCTCCGGCTGTGGCTACGGCTCCTGACCTGCACGACGCTGATCGAAGGCGAGGTGCGCGGCCGGCTGCGGCAGCGGTTCGACGTCACGCTGCCGCGTTTCGACCTGATGGCACAGCTCGACAAGGCGCCTGACGGCATGACCCTGTCCGATGTCTCCAAGCGCATGATGGTGTCGAACGGCAATGTGACAGGGCTCGTGGAGCGCCTGGTGGAATCTGGCCATCTCGACCGGCGGACCTCGGAAACCGACCGCCGCGTTCAGGTGATCCGTCTGACCAAGCTCGGGCGTGCCGAGTTCCGCAGGATGGCCGCCGAACACGAGACCTGGATCGCCGATCTCTTCGCCGACCTTTCGCCGAAGGATGTGCGCGAATTGATGCGTCTCCTCGCCAAAACCAAGGCGTCCGCGCAGAAATCGGCCGCGCGCCGCCGGCCGTAGCCGCGTGGGCGCGACAGCCGCCGCCCTTTTGCCGCATGAAAAAGCACGGGCTGCCCAAAATCCCCTATTGCGCCGAATTGTTTTAAGCCTAAAATGTTTTCCAGATCGTGCTGCCGGGTGCAATCCATGCTGAAAGGAGCGTGCGATGGCCAACGCCGCCAAGATTCACGTGACGGGCTCGTCTGACGGCAGCGCCGCGACGGCCCATGTCGATACGTTCGCGCAGCAGCATTTGCCGCCGCGCGAGCTCTGGCCCGAATTCATCTTCACGCGGCCGGAGCTGCACTATCCGCCGCGACTGAACTGCGTCGGCTATTTCCTCGATCGCTGGGTCGAGCAGGGCCATGGCGATGCCCCTTGCGTCATCAGCCCAGCCGTCAGCTACACCTATCGCGAGCTGCAGACGCTGGTGAACCGCATCGCCAATGTGCTGGTTGGCAAGCTCGGTCTCGTCACCGGCGGGCGTGTGCTGCTGCGCTCGGCCAACAATCCGATGATGGTTGCGGCCTATCTCGCGGTGATCAAGGCCGGCGGAATTTGCGTGGCGACGATGCCGCTGCTGCGCGCCAAGGAGCTGTCCTATCCGATCCAGAAGGCGGAGATCACGCTGGCGCTGTGCGACGGAAAACTCGCCGAGGAGATGGAGAAGGCGAAAGCTAGCGCGCCCGGTCTTGAACGGGTCGTCTATTGGGGCAATGGCGCGGCGGATTCGCTCGAAGCGCTGATCGCCGATGCCAATCCGGAGTTCAAGGCGGTCGATACCGCCGCCGCCGACATCTGCCTGATCGCCTTCACCTCGGGCACGACAGGCGATCCCAAGGGCACCATGCATTTCCATCGCGACATGCTCGCGGTTTGCGATGGCTACGCGCGCAACATTCTGCGGGCCGAGCAGAACGATCGCTTTATCGGCTCAGCGCCGCTCGCCTTCACCTTCGGCTTCGGCGGCGTGCTGTTTCCGATGCATATCGGCGCCTCCTTCGTCGTGCTGGAGAAGACGACGCCGGACGACATTCTGAATGCCATCGAGCAGTACAAGACCACGGTCTGCTTCACGGCGCCCACCGCATACCGCGCCATGCTGGGCAAGCTTGCAGGCCGCGACATTTCTTCGCTCCGCAAGTGTGTCTCCGCGGGCGAGACCCTTCCCAAGCCGACATTCGATGCCTGGCTCAAGGCGACCGGGATCAAGCTGATGGACGGCATCGGCTCGACCGAGATGCTGCACATCTTCATCAGCGCGACCGAGGACGAGATCCGGCCCGGTGCCACCGGCAAGCCCGTGCCGGGCTATGAAGCCAAGATTGTCGATGATGAGGGTCGGGACGTGCCGCCCGGAACGATGGGCCGTCTCGCCGTGCGCGGGCCGACCGGCTGCCGCTATCTGGCCGACGAGCGGCAGCGGAAATACGTCCAGAACGGCTGGAACATCACGGGCGACACTTATCTGATGGATAGCGACGGCTATTTCTGGTACCAGTCGCGCTCCGACGACATGATCGTGTCGGCCGGTTACAACATCGCAGGAACCGACGTCGAAGCGGCGCTGCTCACGCATCCGGCGGTCGCCGAGTGCGGTGTGGTCGGTGCGCCCGACGAGGCGCGCGGCATGATCGTGAAGGCCTATATCATTGCCGCGCCCGGCGTGACGCCTGACGCTCAGCTGGTGGCCGAGTTGCAGGAGCATGTCAAACGCGAGATCGCGCCGTACAAGTATCCGCGCGCCATCGAGTTCGTGGCGCAATTGCCGAAGACCGAGACCGGCAAGTTGAAGCGCTTTGCCCTGCGGCAGCTGGCGCAGGCAGTGACGTCCTCAGGCGTCGCCGCGGAATGAGAGAAGGATAGAGAATTGTCTGTGACGACGCCGAAGGGCCCGCAACTCGCGGTGCTGCCGACCGCAGCCGAGGACGGAATGCGCGTCAAGGCGCAGATCCTGCAGCCGTCAGGCTGGCCGCTGCCGAAGGGCTATGCCAACGGCATGGCTGCCGAAGGACGCATCGTCGTCACCGGCGGGGTGATCGGCTGGGACGCCGAGGAGCGTCTCGCGGACGGCTTCGTCGCGCAGGTGCGCCAGACCCTGGACAACATCGCCGCGATCCTGGCCGAGGCCGGTGCCCGGCCCGAGCACCTCGTGCGCCTGACCTGGTACGTCGTCGACATGGACGAGTATCTGGCCAACCTGAAGGAACTCGGCAAGATCTACCGCGACGTCTTCGGGACGCACTATCCAGCGATGGCGCTGGTACAGGTCGTCCGCCTCGTCGAGAAGGCGGCGCGCGTCGAGATCGAAGCCACCGCCGTCATTCCGAGCTGAACTCTGCCGCGATCAGCTCGCCTTGATCAGCTCGCTTTGGCGAGCTCGTCGTCTTCGGGCGAGTTGAGATAGACGCCGGACATGGTGTCGACCCAGCAGAGATGATCGTGCACCTTCTTCACGCCCTCGACGTTTTCCGCGGCGACGATTGCAGCCTGCCGAGCGCGCTCTTCGGTGATGACGCCGCTGAGATGAACGATACCGTCGCGCACGATGACGTTCAGCCCGAACGGACACCACTCGTGCTTCTCCATGATGTCGATGATGCGGCTGCGAATGTGATCGTCATCGGCGGTCGGATCCGGCACTTCGCGGGCGAGCCCCGCCACCGCCTGCAGCAGGTTGGCGCGGGACACGATCCCGACGATCTTGTCGCCCCGCACCACCGGCAGCCGCTTGACGTTGTTCCGCTCCATGAGATCGACGATCTCCGCGAGGGCGGTATCCTCGGTGATGGTCACGGGCGAGTCGGTCATCACTTCCGACACCTTGCGGCCGTGCTCGTGGACGAAGTCGCTGGCGGATTTGCCCGGACCCAGGATGAACCGCAGCCAGCGCCCGCGCTTGCGCCCGGTGCCGATTTCGCTGCGGCGGATGAAATCTCCCTCCGACACCACGCCGACCAGCTTGCCGCTATCGTCCACCACCGTGAGACCGCTCACATGTCGCTTCAACATGATGTTGGCTGCTTCGACGATGCTGGTGTCGGGGGTGACCGAGATGACCGACCGGGTCATGATCTGGTGGGCGCGCATGGACAACTCCGCTGGCATGTCGACTTGAATGCGCAAAACCTAGTCAAACCGTCGGGGTGCGGTTTGACCCAAGTCAAGCGGACCAAGCCGTTCTTGCCCTGATTGACCGATTGCGATCCGTGCGCGGATTTGATGCAGCTCAACGCGTGGCGGAAGCGTCGCCATATCCTGCCGCAGGCGTAGAACAGGACCCCGCAGGAACAATCAGCCATGAGCGTCGTGAAGATACTTCCACGGGCCGAAGCGCCGCTGCAAGCTCCCGCAGCCAGGCCGGTTGCCGAGATTGCCAAAAAGCTCGCAGGGAGGCCGGCTGACTACACTTGCCCGCAAGCGACGGATTCCTATCCGCTCGATCGTGCGTTTCATGCCATGTTGGCGCGGTTCACGGGCGGGATTTCGCCGGTGGCCTTGTCGCTCGCCTGGCTCGATTGGGGCGCGCATCTTGCGGCGGCGCCTCAGCACCAGATGGAGCTCTCCCGCAGTATTTTCCGCGATTCCGGCCGCTTGCTGGAAGCTGCCGCGCACGCGACGTCGCAAGGACCGTGGTCCGTCATCCGGCCGCAGGGGCGGGATCGCCGCTTCAAGGACCGGCAATGGGAGGCCGCGCCGTTCAATCTGCTTGCGCAGGCGTTTCTGCTCACCGAACGTTGGTGGCACGATGCCACGACCGGCATACGCGGTGTGTCCCACGCAAATGAAGCTATCGTCGAGTTCTCGATGCGCCAGATGCTCGATATGCTGGCGCCCTCGAACTTCGCAGCCACCAATCCACAGGTTCTGGAAAAAGCCTTCCAGAGCGGCGGCGAGAATTTCGTGTTCGGCTGGCAAAACTGGTGCAACGACCTGATGCGCCTGCTGTCCGGCTCGAAGCTGACCGGCGAGGATCAGTTCGTCGTCGGCAAGACGGCGGCGGCTTCGCCCGGCAAGGTCGTCTACCGCAACGAGTTGATCGAATTGATTCAGTACTACCCGACCACAGCGCAGGTGCGACCCGAACCGATCCTGATCGTGCCGGCCTGGATCATGAAGTACTACATCCTCGATCTGTCGCCGCAGAACTCGCTGGTCAAATATCTGACGGGTCAAGGCTTCACCGTGTTCGCGATCTCCTGGCGCAATCCGGATGCGAGGGACCGGGACCTCGCTTTCGACGACTATCGCAAGCTGGGCGTCATGGCGGCGTTGGACATGATCGGCCTGATCATGCCGGGTCGGAAGACCCATGCCCTCGGCTATTGTCTGGGCGGCACATTGCTGTCGATCGCCGCCTCCGCGATGGAGCGCGACGGTGATCACCGGTTCGGCACTGTTACTCTCCTGGCAGCCCAGACCGACTTTACCGAGGCGGGAGAGTTGACGCTGTTCATCAACGAGAGCCAGGTGGCATTTCTCGAAGACATGATGTGGCAGCGGGGCTATCTCGACACGACGCAGATGGCCGGCGCCTTCCAGCTGCTGCGCTCCAACGAACTGATCTGGTCGCGGCTCTCGCGTGAATATCTGATGGGCGACGGCTCGCCTCCGAGCGACCTGATGGCCTGGAATGCCGACGCCACGCGGCTGCCCTATCGCATGCACTCGGAGTATCTGCGCCAGCTGTTTCTGGACAACGATCTGGCGGAAGGTCGCTATCGCGTCGAATGCAGGAGCATCTCGCTGTCCGACATTCACACCCCGATGTTCGTGGTCGGCACGCTCGCCGATCACGTCGCGCCATGGCGATCCGTCTACAAAATTCATTACCAGGTCGATGCCGACGTGACGTTCCTGTTGACCAGCGGCGGCCACAATGCCGGTGTCGTTGCGCCTCCGCAGGAGGAGGGCCACTTCTATCAGGTGCTGACCAAGGCCGCTGACGCGCCCTATATCGGTGCCGACGAATGGCTGAAGCTGGCCCCGCGCGTCGAGGGCTCGTGGTGGCCGGAATGGACCAATTGGCTGGCGGCACGTTCCGGCGCCCCCTGCGATCCCCCGCAGATCGGGCTTGGAGGCGCCCTTGGCCTGGCCGATGCACCGGGGGATTACGTCCACACCTAAGCCTCCGGGTCCGAACTCGGGGCGAGATCCGAGGAGCGGAACGGTTTGGCCTTGTCCAGTTTCCGGTAGGCCGTCGAGGCCTTCCGCAACAGCTTCTTTTCGCGCTTGCGATCGAGGAATCGGTTGCTGGCATCGATCCCGGCGCCATTCAACGATGTCGCCAGCGCTTGTCCGCGTGCATCGTCGTTCAATTGGCCGAGCGACCGTTGTGCCTTGCGCAATTGCTTGAGGATGGACTTCTGCTTCACCGCCGCTCCATCGGCGAACAGATCCGCAAGCGACTCGACCGAACAGGTCATTCGCTTGTTGAGGAGCCGCAGCTTGTGACGTTTCCCGACATCGAGCTTCTTCAGCTTCCGGGCTTTCTTGAGCAGCGTCGTCTCCCACTCGGTCAGCCGCTCCGTCGCATGGTCGGCGAGGGTACGGCGGCGCAGCCGGATCGCTTCCTTGCTGCGGCGCGTCGACCAGGGGCCGCTTTCGATCCACGTTGAGGTTTGCTCGACCAGGCGGCGATACCGCGCCGATTGCAGCGCACGTGCCAGCAGCCGGTGGCTCTCCGCGCGCTTCTCGTCCCAGCGCTGAAGCTCGGCGACCACGGCGAGCTCGGCGCCACTCTCCGCAACGATCCGCTCGATTGCCACGTCGAGGTCCCGCACCATGCCGAGCTGACCGTTTAGCCACTTCAGCTCGGCCCAGACATCCGGCCGCAGCGCATCGTCGACCATCGGCGAGAAGAAGCGAATGGCAGTCCGCAAATGCGTCAGTGCGATCCGGATCTCGTGCAGCGCATCCGGATCGCCGCGGCAGGTGCCGTCGTGCTGAGCGATCACCGCATCGAGGTGACGGCGGGCGATGATCCGGAAGGCCGTGTCGCAGGCCATGCCGGGACTGAGGCGGGCGGGAAGCGCGTTGCGCCGCGTCGCCGGCTTGGCAGGCGTGGTCGCCGTCGAGCGCGTGGTGGGTCGCGTCTTCCTTGCCCGCATCAGTCTGATTGCCTTGTTTGCCCCTCAGCGATGGCGTTCCGGCAGTTCTGAAGCGTCTGCTCCTGTGTCCCGGATGCATCGATGGTCGCCCAGCCGACATGGCCGATATTATAGTGCTCTTGCAGTGCGGCAACCTTCGGCGTGGCGTCCGATGCGTCTCCCCTCCGGTTGCCGATGCGCGCCTGCCGCGTCGCAAGATCTGCGACCAGGAACAGCCCGTTCAACGCCACGTTGCGCTCGCGCGCCAGCGCCGCGATCGCATCGCGTTCGTCCTCGCGCGCGAATACGCCGTCGACGATCGCCGAATGGCCCTGCGCCAGCACCCGCCGGGCCTGCTGCACCAGCGTGTCGTAGACGCGGGCCGTGACCTCCGGCGTATAGGCCGAAGGCGGCAGGCGGTGGGTATCCTGGACGGCGAACATCTGCTTGCGGACCAGATCGCTGCGCAGCACGACGGCGCCCGGCTCCGGTGGCACGACCGGCGCGAGCGCGTGCGCCAGGGAGGTCTTTCCGGTGCCGGACAGTCCGCCGACCGCAATCAGACGCGGAGCAGGCGGATGGATCAGCGTCTCGGCGAGGTCGAAATAACGCCGTGCCTGGTCGAGCATGTCGTGACCGTCGGAATGCGACCGCTTGAGTCGTGCCAAGGTCACCTGGGCGCGGATCGCCGCCCGGATGGACATGAACAGCGGCAGGGTCGAGAGCGCCTCGAGATTGTCGGCTGGCGTCGCGGCGAGATAGCGGTTCAGCACCAAGTTGGCCGCGCCCGGCTGATGGTGCTGCAACAGGTCCATCAGCGTGAATGCGAGATCGTAGAGCACGTCGACCGTCGCCATCTGCGCGTCGAACTCGATCGCGTCGAACAGCACGGGCCGGTCTTCGATCAGAACGATGTTTGCCAGATGCAGATCGCCATGGCAGCGGCGCACGAAGCCCCGGCGGCCGCGCTCTGCGAGCAGGGGACGAATGCGCAAGTAAGCCGTGTGCGAGGCCTCGCCGAGTTGCTCGATCTTCTCTGGGCTGAAATATCCGCCGGCCCGCAGGCCATTCGTGTTGCCGTCGATCAGGGCCGGGATGGAGGAGACCCATGCTTTTCCGTCGGCGCGTGCCGCCGCCGCGTGAGAGGCCGCGATTGCGTCAGCGACGGCCGCGGCAAGCTTCGCGTCCAGCGGGCCCGTCTCGGTCAGATGATCCAGCGTCCTGCTTTCGTCGAAGCGCGACATGTCGACCGCATACTCGATCGGCCGGCCGCTGCCGTCGACCTTCACCGATCCATCGGGCTCTTCCGTGATCGCTACGACGCGATGATAGATCTGCGGCGCCAGGGGCCGGTTGATCCGGATCTCCTCCTCGCAGGCTGCCTTGCGCTTTTCGAGCGTCGAATAGTCGAGGAAGGGAAATCGGACGGCGCGCTTGATCTTCAGCGCGCGCTTTGCGTCCAGGAATACCGAGGCAGCATGCGTGTCGATGCGCGTCACGCCGGGATGGTCGGTCAGCATCCGAAAGATGCGCTCCTGGGCCGCCGTGTCATCCTTCATCGCAGCGGACATGGCAAGCACCATCAGGGCGTCAGCACGGCCGCGCCGAGGATCCGGCCATTGCGCAGCAAGGCCAGGACTTCGTTGGCCTGATCGAGCGGAAACGCCGTCGTCTCGGTGCGCACGCCGGCTTGCGGCGCGACCTTGAGAAAATCGAGGCCGTCCTGCCGGGTCAGGTTGGCGACCGAGACCAGCTGCCGTTCCTGCCACAGCAGATCATACGGAAAGCTCGGAATGTCGCTCATGTGGATGCCGGCGCAAACGACGCGACCGCCTTTGCGCACGGCGCGCAACGCTGCCGGCACCAGCTCGCCGGCTGGTGCGTAGATGATCGCAGCGTCGAGCGGCTCATCCGGCACCTGGTCCGATGACCCCGCCCAGACGCAGCCGAGACGACGAGCAAGGTCTTGTGCAGCGGCATCGCCGGCCCGCGTGAATGCATGGACGGAGCGTCCCTGCCAGACCGCGACTTGCGCAATGATGTGGCCGGCGGCCCCGAAGCCATAGAGACCGAGCCTCTCGGCGGGGCCGGCCAGGACCAGCGAGCGCCAGCCGATCAGCCCCGCGCACAACAGAGGCGCAATCTCCACGTCGCTGCCCGTCTCGCCGAGCGGAAAAGCGTAACGTGCGTCGGCGATGGTGTGGGTCGCGTAGCCCCCGTCGCGCGTGTAGCCGGTGAACAGCGGTGTGTCACAGAGGTTTTCCATGCCCTCCCGGCAGAAGCGGCATTTTCCGCAGGTGAAGCCGAGCCAGGGAATGCCGACGCGGTCACCAGGCACATGTGTCGTCACATTCGCACCGATGAGGTCGACCCGTCCGACGATTTCGTGGCCAGGCACGATCGGATAGTGGATGCCGGGCAGCTCGGCGTCGACGAGATGAAGATCTGTCCGGCATACCCCGCAGGCGCTGATCTTCACCCGGATCTGACCCTCGCCCGGCATCGGGTCGGGCCGTTCCTCCAACTGGAGCCGCGCTCGTGGGGCCGGCAACACCATCGCACGCATGTCTGTCTCCGGGGCGAACCGCTCCGACTGAATTATCTCCATAGACCGACCGGGTGGCCAGTCCTTGACGTCAGTCAACGCCTGTTCCTCGGGGGTGATCGGACGGAGTTTCCTGCGGTCTTGACGAGGATCAAGGGTCTCGACGACAGCCGGCTTATTATGGTGACTCAGGAGATTCCGATGCCCATCAAGGATGTCTTTCTGCCCCTTGTCGGCCAGCCGCGTGGGCCAGCCCTGGTCGCGATCGAGAAGTGCGTTGCTGTGGCCGCCGATCTCGGCGCCAGGATCACCGCGCTTGCGCTCGAGGAAGATGTCTTCGAGCGACCGAGGGTGATGCTGCCCGACGATCGCGATTCCGCGCGGGCCAGCCTCGAGGCCAGCGACATGCAACGACTGCTGAATGCCTTCACCAACGCGGCTTCGCGCGCCAACGTCCGCGCGCAGAGCCGGTCGGGCAAGCTGCCTGCGGATCAGATCCGAACGATCCTTGCCGAGCACGCCCGCTTCAGCGACCTCACCCTGGTTCCCGTGAAGCCGCACGACAGCCGAATGGAGGCCCTCGTGGAGGCGCTGTTGTTCGAATCCGGACGGCCGCTTCTGCTCTGTCCCGAACATCGCGCTGACGAGCTCCGGCCCGAGATCGAGAACGTCATGATTGCCTGGGATCATTCTGCGCGGGCCGCGCGTGCGGTCGGCGATGCATTGCCTGTTCTTCAGGCTGCGACCTCGGTTCGTGTGCTGACCGTGGCGGAGGGCAAGACGGACGCGGTCGTGCAATCCGGAACGGCACTCGTCGACCATTTGCGGGAACACGGTGTCTTCGCCTCGTTCGAAACCACGAAGGGGGGCGGCAGCTCGACCGGCAAGGTACTGGGAAGCTGGGCGAATTCCCATGGCATCGATGCGATCGTGATGGGCGCCTATCATCATTCGCGCCTGAACGAGATCGTGTGGGGCGGTGTGACAAAGACCGTCATTGGCCAGCCACCGTGCTGGGTTATGATCTCGCACTAGGCGTCTTCTTCCAGCCCGATCGTCAATCATCGGAACCGCCGCCGACGCGGCGCATTTGTTTTCATGTCGACTTACCGTCTGAACAATCTGCTGTCGCCGCGCTCGGTCGCGCTCGTCGGCGCGAGCGCGCGTCCGGCGTCCGTTGGACGCGCGGTTCTGGAGAACATTCGCCAGGCCGGATTCAAGGGGCGGTTTGGCCTCGTCAATCCGCGCCACGCCGAGATCGGCGGTCTTGCGGCGGTGAAGAGCCTGGACAGGCTGGACTTCGTGCCCGAGCTCGTCGTCGTCACCGCGCCCGCGGGCGAGATTCCGGGCATCGTCGACCAGGCCGGACGTCGCGGGTCTGCGGGTGCGCTGATCGTCTCGGCCGGTCTCGGCCAGGGACCGGGATCGCTGCAGGAGGCGACTAGCGCTGCTGCCCGCAAACATGGCATGCGGCTGATCGGGCCGAACTGCCTCGGCATCATGATGCCGGGCGTCAGCCTGAATGCCAGTTTCGCCGCGCACATGCCGGGGGCCGGCAACCTCGCGCTGATCTCGCAGTCGGGTGCCATTGCCGCTGGCATGGTGGATTGGGCCGCGCAGCGCGGCGTCGGCTTCTCCGGCATCGTCTCGATCGGCGATCAGATCGACGTCGACATTGCCGATCTGCTCGACCATTTCGCGATGGATCACAAGACCCGCGCGATCCTGCTCTACATCGAGGCGATCAAGGATGCGCGCAAGTTCATGTCGGCGGCGCGCGCGGCCGCGCGGGTGAAACCCGTCGTGGTGGTGAAGTCCGGCCGCATGGCGCAGGGTGCGAAGGCCGCTGCCACGCATACCGGGGCGCTCGCCGGTGCCGACGCCGTCTATGATGCGGCGTTCCGCCGCGCGGGCGTGCTGCGGGTATCCGATCTGCGCGAGCTGTTCGACTGTGCCGAGACCCTCGGCCGGGTCGAATCGCCGACGGGAAAGCGTCTCGCCATCCTGACCAACGGTGGCGGCATCGGCGTCCTCGCCGTCGATCGATTGGTCGAGCTCGGAGGTATTCCGGCGACGATCTCGACTGATGCGCGCGGGAAGATCGATGCGGCGCTGCCGCCGACCTGGTCGGGTGCAAACCCCGTCGACATCGTGGGCGACGCCGACGCTGCGCGTTATGCTGCGGCGCTGGAGGAATTGCTGGCCGATCGCGACAACGACGCAGTCCTCGTCCTCAACGTGCAGACGGCGATCGCATCGGCCGCCGAGATCGCCAAGACCGTGACGGAGCTCGTGGCTAAGTATCGCGAGCAGCACCGCCGATGGGCAAAGCCCGTGCTGGCGGCCTGGGTCGGCGCCGATCAGCACATCATCCAGGCACTCTCCAGCGCCGGGGTGCCGAACTATCCGACCGAGGACGATGCCGTGCGCGGCTTCATGCATCTGGTCCGGCACCGGGAAGTGGTGGAGGAGCTGAGCCAGGTGCCCCCCGCGATGCCCGATACGTTCGTTCCGGATGCCAGGGGGGCCAGGGAGATCGTCACGGCGGCGATCGCGGACGGCCGCCAGTGGCTCGAACCTGTCGAGATCAAGCACCTGCTCGAAGCCTATGACATCGCGATGGTGCCGACCTATGCGGCGGCCGATGTCGAGCAGGCGGTGACCTATGCAAAGGATATCTTCGCGCAAGGCGGCACCGTCGTGCTGAAGATCATGTCGCGGGACATCACCCACAAATCCGACGTCGGCGGTGTCGTGCTCAATCTGACGACGCCGGAGGCCGTGCGTGCGGCGGCCACCGACATTCTTGCGCGAGCCAGAAAGCTGCGGCCCGAGGCCCGCATCGGCGGCGTCATCGTCCAGGCCATGGTCGTCAAAGCAAAGGCACGCGAGCTGATCCTGGGTCTCGCCGACGATCCGACCTTCGGCACGGTGGTCGTTTTCGGCCGCGGCGGCACGGCAGTGGAGATCATCAACGACAAGGCGCTGGCGCTGCCGCCGCTCGACCTGCAACTGGCCCGCGATCTGATAGACCGCACGCGCGTGTCACGGCTGTTGAAGTCCTATCGCGACGTGCCGGCGGTCAAGCAGGACGCCGTCGCCATGGTGCTGGTCAAGCTGGCGCAGATGGCGGCCGACATTCCCGAGATCCGCGAGTTCGACATCAATCCGTTGCTGGCGGACGAAACCGGCGTGACCGCGGTGGACGCCCGCGTCGCGGTCGGGCCGCCGCAGCGGAAGTTCGCCGGCTCCGGTCCGGCCAATTTCGCCGTTCGCGCCTATCCGTCGCAATGGGAGCGCCGCCTCGAGCTCAAGGACGACTGGCGCATCTTCGTGCGCCCGATGCGCCCCGAGGACGAGCCGACCATCCACGAATTCCTGCGTCACGTCACGGCACACGACCTGCGCCTGCGCTTCTTCGCCCCGATGAAGGAGTTCACGCACGAATTCATCGCACGCCTGACCCAGCTCGACTATGCGCGCGCGATGGCCTTCATCGCATTCGACGAGGCCACCGGCGAAATGGTCGGCGTGGTCCGGCTCCATTCCGACTCGATCTACGAGACCGGCGAATACGCGATCCTGCTGCGGTCCGACCTGAAGGGCAGGGGGCTCGGCTGGGCCCTCATGCAGCTGATCATCGACTACGCGCGGTCGGAAGGATTGAAGACCATATCGGGCGACGTGCTGCAGGAGAACACCGTGATGCTCGACATGTGCCGGCAGCTCGGCTTCGAGGTCAGGCCGGACCCGGCCGAGCCTGAAATCTGCGACGTCAGGCTGAAGCTCTGACGTCCGGACCTGCGCGCTGAATCAGGTTTGTGGCACGACGGAGGTGTACTCCCCTCCCGCTTGCGCACTGAGTCCTTCTGGCGGCGCAGGCGCGCTGTGCGCGAATGCGAATTTCGAAATGTCGATGAAGGGTTTATGCGCAACCGCGTCGGGATGGTCGCGGCTTTCAGGCCGTGACGCTCGTGACTGTTGCGATGATGCTAGTATGCCACTGTTTTGCCCGACGTGCCAGGATTTATTTCGTAAATCCGAAAATGCTTCGTCCATCCCGCAAGTCCTTGTTCTGACAGGGGCGGTCTACTGTGCATGGGGTTGTTTTCGAATTTTTGTTGGGAGGCAGCGTTCTGGCGTAGCCGCCCTCGAACCTCATCCTGAGGGCCCGCCAACGGCGGGCGTCTCAGGAGCGCGCTTCAGCCGAATTTGCGTCGGCGGATGTCCTGGCCGACGTCCGCAGATTCTTGATGATGATCGCGATCAGCGGCATCAGCATCGGCACGATCGTGCTGAGCGGATGATGCACCGCGCCTGACACCTGGGCCTGGAGCGCACGCGCCTCGAGCTGGAGGGCTTCGATGGAGGTGTCATGAATTTCGTTGGCGAGCTCGATGTCACGCCCCGACGGAGCGCGGCCGGCGATCAGGAAGAGAGCGGCCGCGATGACGAAATTGACGGCGCCGAGGATGGCAGCCGCGGCAATCGCGCTCCAGATCTGCACCAACGCGAAATAGGCCGACAGCTCCAGCATCAGCAGCCCGAACGCGGCGATCAGCGCCGCGAAGGCGCGCAGCCCGAGGCCGATCAGCAAATGGCGCAGCCTGATGTCGGCGATGATCCTGTCGGTGCGCCACAGCACGCGCAGATGTTTGACGACATTCTCGGTATTCACCTAGTGTCTCCTCAGCATGAAGCCGACAACCACGCCCAGTGCGAAGGCGGAGGCGAGCGAGCTGATCGGACGCTCCGCAACGAGGTCCTGGAGCTGCTCCCCCTCTTGTTCGACGGTCTCGCCGAGCTCGGCGAGCGCGGCCCTGACCTGACCGGCGAGCGCTTCGGTGCGAGCTTTCGAGCTCTCGAACATCTCCTCGCCGGCGGTGCTCAAGAGGCGGGTGACGTCGACCTTCAACGCCTGCAATTCCTCGCTCATCCTGTCACTGTCGAACATGGATCTAGTGTCCCCATTGAACCCAAGCGAGCCTAGGACCCGCCGGCGCGATCGCGCTTGATTTGCGTCAAGAGGCGGGCGTGTTCGGGTCTGTTGAGACAGGTCAATCCGGCCGCCACATGCTGGCCTAGAAATGCCGGCTGGGGACCAATTGTCCCGATGAGGTGGAAAGCGTGAACCACGAACCGCTGCTGCACGTGACACCGTCCGGCGACGTGCTGAAATTGCGCCCCGAGGGGCCATGGACCGCCGCGAACGTGATGACGCTCGAGACTTTGTCCCGTTCGGTCGGGACCGACGTCGATCGCTCACGCGCCGTCACCTTGGACATGTCGGGCATCAGCGCGCTCGATACGCTCGGCGCCTGGGTCCTGGAGAAGCTGTCGCGCAGGGCCGCCTCGTCAGGCCGGCCAGCCGAGTTCGTCGGCGTCGCCGATCATTTCAGCGGGCTGCTGGACGAGGTGCGCCAGGTCAACCGCCACACACCGGGTCCGAGCGCTGCGCCGAATCCGGTTCTGGCGAGGCTGGGCGAGCTCGGCAAGTCCGCGGTCGGCGCGCGGGAAGACATCACGATCTTCCTCCAGATGCTCGGCGCCTTGTTCATGGCCATCATCGGCGTGCTGCGCCGGCCGCGTTCGCTGCGGCTGACCTCGCTGGTGTATCAGCTCTACCGCATCGGGTGGCAGGCGATCCCCATCGTCACGCTGATCACCTTCCTGATCGGCGCCATCATCGCGCAGCAGGGCTTCTTCCACTTCCGCAGATTCGGCGCGGAATCGTATACGGTCGACATGGTCGGCATCCTGGTGCTGCGCGAGCTCGGCGTGCTGATCGTCGCCATCATGGTCGCCGGCAGGTCGGGGAGCGCCTACACCGCCGAGCTCGGCTCGATGAAGATGCGCGAGGAGATCGACGCGCTCTCGACCATGGGGCTCGATCCGGTCGACGTCCTGATCCTGCCGCGCGTTGCGGCCCTGGTCATTGCGCTGCCCATCCTCACCTTCATCGGATCGATCGCCGCGCTCTACGGCGGCGGGCTCGTCGCGCAGTTCTATGGCGACATGGGGCCGGCGATCTACATCGCGCGCCTGCACGAGGCTATTTCCGTCACCCATTTCGAGGTCGGCATCCTGAAGGCGCCGTTCATGGCGCTGGTGATCGGGATCGTGGCCTGCAGCGAGGGATTGCGCGTCAAGGGGAGCGCCGAGTCGCTGGGGCGGCAGACCACGACCTCGGTTGTGAAATCGATCTTCCTGGTCATCGTGCTCGACGGTCTGTTCGCGGTCTTCTTTGCCTCGATCGGAATGTGACGATGGACGCATTCCAAGACCAGTTCGCGATCCGCGTCCGCGATCTCGTGGTCGGCTTCGGCCGCCAGACCGTGCTCGACCATCTGTCGCTCGACGTTCGCCGCGGCGAGATCCTCGGGCTGGTGGGCGCATCCGGCGGCGGCAAGTCGGTCCTGATGCGGACCATCATCGGGCTGATCCCGCGCCGGAGCGGGACCATCGAGGTCATGGGACAACCCGCCGGCGGCCACGGCCGCGGCGCAGCGACGGCATGGGGCATCCTGTTTCAGCAGGGCGCGCTGTTCTCCTCGTTGACGGTGCGCCAGAACGTCCAGTTTCCCTTGCGCGAGAATCTCGTCCTGTCGCAGGAGCTGATGGACGAGATCGCGATCGCCAAGCTCGAAATGGTCGGCCTGCGTGCCGAGGACGCCGACAAATATCCGGCGGAGCTGTCCGGCGGCATGACCAAGCGCGTGGCGCTGGCGCGCGCGCTCGCGCTCGATCCGCCGATCCTGTTCCTGGACGAGCCGACCTCGGGCCTCGACCCGATCGCCGCCGGCGAGTTCGACGCGCTGATCAAGACGCTACAAAAGACCCTGGAGCTCACCGTGTTCATGGTGACCCATGACCTTGCGAGCCTGACCACGGTCTGCGACCGCGTCGCCGCGCTCGCCGACGGCAAGATCGTGGCGATCGGCCCGATGCGCGAATTGCTGCAATCCGAGCATCCCTGGGTGCGTGCTTATTTCCACGGCAAGCGCTCGCAGATGCTGCAACACGAGATGAGATGAGAGATGGAAACCCGCGCTCCCTATGTGCTGATCGGCAGTTTCGTGCTGGCCGCGATCGTCGCGGTGTTCGGCTTCGTCTATTGGCTCAACAACACCGGCGGCATTGGGCCGCGCACGAGCTATCACGTCCAATTCCAGGGCCCGGTGCCCGGCCTCCTGGTCGGCGCCGGCGTGCTGTTCAACGGCATTCGGGTCGGAGAGGTCACCCAGCTCGGGCTCGCGCCCGATAACCCGCGCTTCGTCAATGCGACGATCTCGGTCGCCACGGCGACGCCGGTGCGTGCCGACACCAAGGTCGGTCTCGAATTCCAGGGCCTGACCGGCGTTCCCGTGGTGACATTGGTGGGCGGCATGATCGTCGCCAAGTCCGGCGAGCTGCCAACCCTGATTGCGGAGGCCGGCGCAGGCCAGAGCATGACGCAGGCGGCGCGCGAGGCGCTGCGGCGGGTCGACACCGTGCTTCAGGACAATTCCGGCCCGCTGAAGGACACCATTGCCAATTTCAAGACCTTCTCCGACGGGCTCGCACGCAACGCCGGCAAGATCGACGGCATCCTGGCGGGCCTCGAGAAGATGACCGGCGGCGGCACGCCGGCGCAGAAGATCACCTACGACCTGCGCACGCCCCAGAATCTCGGGCCGGCCGGCAAGATGCTAGCCGCCTCACTGGCCATTCCCGAGCCGACGGCCGTGGCGATGCTGCAGACCCAGCGCATGCTGTTCGCGCCGAGCGGGGACAGGCCGGGCTTTGCGGACTTCCTCTGGGCTGACAGCATTCCGAAACTGGTGCAGGCGCGCCTCATCGACAGTTTCGAGAATTACGACATCGCCCACGCCCCACTGCGCACGACGGACCTCGGGCCGGCGGATTACCAGCTCCTGATCGACATCCGGTGCTTTCGGATCGCCACGGACGGGGAAGCTCGGGCCGAGATCGGACTGTCGGCGCGGATCGTCGACAAGAACGGCAAGGTGATCGCATCGCGGCTCATCGAGACCAGCGAAAAGCTCGACAAGGTCGAACCGGCCGCTTCAGTCGCCGCCTTCGATGCGGCCTTCGCGCGCATCGCCAAGGAGCTGATCGGATGGACCGTGCAGGCGGTGTGAGGCCGACTATTCCAGCGTCTTCAGATAGGACAGCAGGTCGTGGATCTGGTCCGGGCTGAACTCGAAGGCCGGCATGTCGGCATGTCCGGTGTAGATCCCCTCGGCCAGCGCTTCGCCGAGGCTGTTGATCGGATAGCGCCGATGCAGGTTGCGCAGCGGGGGCGCGATCTCCAGCGGGCTCCTGGAGGCGCGGTCGATCGCGTGACAGCGCGCGCAATTGGCTCGGGCAAGAGCCTTGCCGCGTTGTTCGGCTGTCGGGGCCGCTAGCGCAGGCGTGATCAGAAGCAGCCCAATCAGGCCGTGACGCAGTGCGCTTTGCAGCATGGAATCATCCCGTCGAACCGTGAAAGCAGAATAAGAGGGGGGTGCCAGCCGAATTTGATCTGAGTCAATCGGCTGCGGCACGGTGCAGTAAAATGCAGCCGCGCGGTGGACTCGGCCTGACGTCGGGAGCGGCCGGCGCGGGGAGCGGTGGATGAAGCCTTTCGCGGTCACGAGTGAGCCGAACGGGCATTTTTGCGACGATTGTGCCGTTCGCGGAGCGGCGGTCTGCTCGTCGCTGGATGCGGCCGAACTCCGGGAGTTCGAGCATCTCGGCCGCCGCGTCCACTTTGGTTCGGGCGAGACCGTGTTTTCCGAGGAGGACATCACGACCTCGTTCTACAACGTCCTCGAAGGCGTCATGCGGCTGTACAAGCTGCTGCCTGACGGCCGGCGGCAGATCGTCGGCTTTGCCTTGCCCGGTGATTTCCTGGGAATGAATCTGTCCGGCCGTCACAATTTTTCGGCCGATGCGATCGGCGCGGTGAACGTTTGCCAATTCCCAAAAGGGCCCTTCGGCCGTTTCATCGAGGGCCGGCCGCAATTGCTCAGGCGGATCAACGAGCTGGCCATTCGCGAGTTGAGCCAGGCTCGCGACCACATGGTCCTGCTCGGCCGACGCTCGGCCGATGAGAAGGTGGCGACCTTTCTGCTTGGCTGGCGTGAGCGGCTGGTCTCGCTCATGGGTCTGTCCGACATGGTAGCGCTTCCAATGAGCCGCCAGGATATCGCCGATTATCTCGGCCTGACCATCGAGACCGTCAGCCGCACCTTCACCAAACTGGAGCGTCTGGGCGTGATCGAGATCATTCATGGCGGCATCACCCTGCTCGATCCGGCCCGCGTCGAGGCCATGGCCGCCGCCTGACCTCCCGTCCACGGCGTCTTCGGCAAATTTGATCCCGATCAATGACGCCGGCCATGCCCCGCAAAATAATGCCGGAAACAGATCCGGGAGGGGATGATGCCCGCTGATGCGTTGCTGGTGACCGTTGTCGTCGTCGCGATCTTCGTCGTGTTTGGCGCAGTTCTGGCTTGGGCAGACCGGCAAACCAGCGCGGGCCGGCTCGATCCGGATTCCAGGCCCTGAAGCCTTCTGCAGGTTTGGTCTGAGGCCAGCGCGCCTGGGGTCGATATTCGCCCAGGCGGGGGCGCTGGCCCTCGGCAGCGTCTCAACGCAATCGCGGTTTGCGCAATCCGCAACTCTGCGTCGAGAGAGGCGCATCGCCGCAGCTTTCGGCTGCTGACTTCCGACGTTACGGCCTTTTCGTGGCATTTGCCTCAAATCGCGCACGTGCTTTCCGGTTGAAATGCCTGGTAACGTTGACTACGCAGGACCTCGATGCCTCGTAGTCTTAGGAGCCCCGCGGCGTGCCTCAGGACAAGACCGGCGACCCCCGACAACAGGCGGGTCACAAACTATCGGTCCTGCGCAAGCACCCGATCTTCGCGGATCTGGAGCCGGAGGCGCTGGATCAGCTCTGCCGCTACGCCAAGCACACCACCGTCAAGCGTGGCGCGACGATCGCCGCCAAGGGCGATCCCGGCAACAATCTGTTCGCGGTGATCGCGGGGACGGTCAAGATTTCCTCCTCCTCGCCTGATGGACGGAACGCGATCCTCAATCTGATCGGCCCGGGAGAAATCTTCGGCGAGATCGCCGTGCTCGACGGCGCTCCCAGGTCGGCGGATGCGACCGCCAATACCAATTGCGAACTCTACGTCATCGATCGCCGGGACTTCCTGCCGTTCGTGAAGAGCCAGCCGGCGCTGGCGATGAAGTTCATCGAGCTGTTGTGCGCGCGTCTGCGCTGGACCAGTCAGCAGGTCGAGCAGGTGATCCTGCAGAATCTGCCGGGCCGGCTTGCCAGTGCACTGCTCGGTCTCACCGAAGAGCGCAAGCTGGATTCCGGCAGCGGCACGCTCGCCATCACGCAGCAGGAGATCAGCGAGATGGTCGGGATGACGCGCGAGAGCATCAACAAGCAATTGCGCGCCTGGGCCGGCCGCAACTGGGTCCGCCTCGAGCACGGCGCCATCGTCGTGCTGGATACGGACGCGCTGCGCGAGCTCGCCGAGAGCGGCCTCGACGGCGAGTGACGGCGTCGGCCTAATTGTCGATGATGGCGACCGCGCGGGTCCAGCCCTGCGGAGGCGCGCTCGATCTTCACCGGGACGCACGAGATCGTGAATCCGGTCGATGGCCGAGGCGTCAAGTCACGGGCCAGCGACGTCGAGCCAGCCCGCCCTACCCACCATAGTGCGAATTGCGCCAGAAATCGATCGATGCAAGTCTTGCATCGATCGATGCCGGATTTGGCTTGGACAGAGAATGCCGCCCGCCCTACGGACGACATTGGCGCTTGACTTCACACCTGAAGCGGAGCGACCCAAGGCGGCCTGCAGCCGGGCCGACAACGATACAATCAATCCGATCAACCCAGGAGGAAAGCCCAAATGAAGACGCTCACCGGTATCATCACAGCCGTTGCACTGGCGGTCTCAGCACCCCTGGCCACCGCACGCGATTTCCGCTCCGCCGACGTTCACCCCGCCGATTATCCGACCGTCGAGGCGGTCAAGTTCATGGGCAAGCAGCTGGCGGCGGCGAGCGGCGGCAAGCTCGGCGTGAAGGTGTTTCCGAACGGGGCCCTGGGCTCGGAGAAGGACACGATCGAGCAACTCAAGATCGGCGCGCTCGACATGATGCGGATCAATGCATCGCCGCTGAACAATTTCGTGCCCGAGACCATCGCCCTGTGCCTGCCCTTCGTCTTCCGGGATACGCAGCACATGCGCACCGTGCTCGACGGTCCGATCGGCGATGAGATCCTGGCGGCCATGGAGCCCGCGGGCCTGGTGGGCCTTGCCTATTACGACAGCGGCGCGCGCTCGATCTACACCGTCAAGGCACCGGTCAAATCGCTTGCCGATCTGAAGGGCCTGAAGATCCGCGTCCAGCAATCCGACCTGTGGGTCGGCATGATCCAGAGCCTCGGCGCCAACCCGACGCCGATGCCGTATGGCGAGGTCTACACCGCGCTCAAGACCGGCCTCGTGGACGCTGCCGAGAACAACTGGCCGTCCTACGAATCCTCCCGGCATTTCGAGGCCGCCAAGTTCTACAACATCACCGAGCACTCCCTCGCGCCCGAAGTTCTCGTGATCTCGAAAAAGGTCTGGGACACGCTGAGCAAGGAGGACCAGGCGATGGTCCGCAAGGCAGCCAAGGAATCGGTGCCCGTCATGCGCAAGCTCTGGGACGAGCGTGAGCAGGCCGCCCGCAAGACGGTCGAAGCCGCCGGCGTTCAGGTCGTCACGATCGCCAACAAGGCGGAGTTCGTCGATGCAATGAAGCCGGTCTACCAGAAGTTCGCCGGCGACGAGAAGCTGCAGAGCCTCGTCAAGCGCATCCAGGACACGAAGTAAGACATTCGGGGACCGGGTCCGGCGTCGCCGCGAGGCGGCACCGGACACCTCAGGAGGCGCGGCCATGACAGACCCACACATCGCAAGTCACGAGCAGGGCGCCGTAGCGGCACGCCCGTCCACGGGCTTGCTGTCGCGGGTCAATGCCCCCATCGCGCGCCTTGGCATGTACCTGTCGGTGAGCGGCCTGCTCGTCATCGTCGCCATCGTCTTCTACCAGGTGTTCGGACGGTACGTGCTCAACTCCAGCCCGACCTGGACGGAGAATTTGGCGCTGGTCCTGATCCTCTACGTCACGCTGATCGGCGCCGCCGTCGGCGTACGCGATGCCGGGCATATCGGCATGGACAGCCTGCTGGTCATGCTCCCCGATCACGCGCGGGAGAAGATCGAGATCGTGATCCACGTTCTGGTCGCCGTGTTCGGCCTCGCCATGGCCTATAACGGCTGGATCCTCGGCGCGTCGGTCGGCACCGTGAAGATCCCCAATCTCGGCCTGCCCGAGGTGATCCGCTACGTGCCGCTGATCGCCTCCGGCATCCTGATCGTTTCGTTTTCCATCGAGCACATCATTGCTCTCCTGCGCGGCGAAGAGGTCGTCCCGTCATGGAACTGATCATCCTCGGCGCCACCTTCTTCGGCTTTCTGATCCTCGGCGTACCGGTCGCCTTCGCGATCGGCCTGTCGGCCATCTGCACCATTCTCTACGAAGGCCTGCCAGTCGCCGTCATCTTCCAGCAGATGATGTCGGGGATGAACATCTTCTCCTTCCTCGCCATCCCGTTCTTTGTCTTCAGCGGCGAGCTGATGCTGCATGGCGGCGTCGCCGACAAGATCGTGCAGCTCGCCAAGAACCTCGTCGGGCACATCCGCGGCGGGCTCGGCATGTCGAACGTGGTTGCCTGCACGCTGTTCGGCGGCGTCTCGGGCTCGCCCGTCGCCGACGTGTCGGCGATGGGCGCGGTGATGATCCCGATGATGAAGAAGGAGGGGTTCGACACCGACTACGCCGTCAACGTCACCACCCACGCCTCGCTCGTGGGCGCCTTGATGCCGACCAGCCATAACATGATCATCTATGCGCTGGCGGCCGGCGGCAAGGTCTCGATCGGCGCGCTGATCGCCGCCGGTCTGCTGCCGGCGCTGGTGCTGATGATCTGCATGCTGGTTGCCGCCTACGCGGTCGCGGTGAAGCGCGGCTATCCCGCCGGCAAGTTCCCGGGCTGGGCCGAGGTGGTTCGTTCGCTGGCAGCCGCGTTGCCGGGGCTTTTGATCGTCGGCATCATCCTGGCCGGCATCCTGTCCGGCGTCTTCACGGCAACCGAATCGGCGGCCATCGCCGTCACCTACACGATCCTGCTGACCTTCCTCATCTACCGCAGCATGACCTGGGGCAACTTCCTGCGCGCCGCCGCCAAGGCGGTGAAGACGACGGGAGTGGTGCTGCTGCTGATCGGCGTCTCCACCATGTTCCAGTACCTGATGGGACTTTACGAGGTGGCGGATCTCGCCGGCGCGATGATGAGCAAGGTGTCGACGCAGCCCTGGGTGATCTTCCTGCTCATCAACGTCATTCTGTTCGTGCTCGGCACGTTCATGGACATGGCGGCGACCATCCTGATCTGCACCCCGATCTTCCTGCCGATCGCGATGAAGGCGGGCATGGACCCGGTGCAGTTCGGCATGCTGATGCTGATCAATTGCGCCCTCGGGCTCAACACGCCGCCGGTCGGAACGACGCAATTCGTCGGCTGCGCCATCGGCGGCATCTCGGTCGGCGCGGTGATGCGCACCATCCTGCCGTTCTATGCCGCGCTGATCGCGGCACTGATGTTCGTGACCTACGTCCCTGCATTCTCGCTGTGGCTGCCGCGCCTCCTGATGGGCTACAAGGGCTAGCAGCACCAGGGAGACATCGTCAGTGACGGATTATCGCAAGCTGTTCGATCTCACCGGCAAGACCGCGCTCGTTCTCGGCGCTGCATCCGGCATCGGCAGGTCGTCGGCCGAAGCGCTTGCGGATCTCGGCGCCCGGGTCGTCTGCGCCGATCGCGCGCTCGACGCAGCGGAGGCGACCGCCGCCGGCATTCGCGACAAGGGCGGTTGGGCGGAAGCAGCCGGCTGCGACGCCGCAAGCGCCGCGGACGTCAACGCACTCGCGAAAACCGTGATGCAGAAGTTTCCGCGGCTCGACATCGCGGTGACGACGCCTGGGCTCAACATCCGCAAGACCATCCTCGACTACACCGAGGAGGATCTCGACCGCGTCCTCAACCTCAACGTCAAGGGCACGGTCTTTTTCTTCCAGGCCTTCGGCCGCATCATGGTCGCGCAGAAGGGCGGCAGCATCATCGCCTGCTCCTCGGTCCGCGCGGTGACCATCGAGCCCGGTCTCGGCGTCTACGGCTCGACCAAGGCGGCGATCGGCCTCTTGGTGAAGGGCTTTGCCTCCGAGGTCGGCCATGCCGGCGTGCGCGTCAACGCGATCGCCCCGAGCATCGCCGAGACCGCGCTGACCGGCCCGTTCAAGCAGCGCCCCGACATCTACAATCTCTACGCCGGCCACACCGTGTTCAACCGCTGGAGCAGCGCCGACGAGGTCGCAACCGCGGTCGCCTATCTCGCCTCGGATGCCGCGAGCTATGTCAGCGGCAGCACGCTGTTCGTCGACGGCGGCTGGACCGCCGTCGACGGCCCGCCGACCGGCCTCACCCAGTTGCATAAGTAGCACAGGCGCAGCTCGGGTTGCGCTTTCACCTAGTGCGGCTCACTGGCCGGCCTCCTTCGCAACCGCAGCAGGAAGCTCCGGCGCGCAGTTTGAGCAAATCGCATGGGGCTTGCCGGATAAATGCGCTCGGCTGGCCGGTATTTTGGTGTTACGAACTGGGACATGAACCAGCACGCCAAGATCGACACGAAGATCGAGATCCGCCATTCGACCTGTCCGCATGATTGCCCCTCGGCCTGCGCCCTCGATGTCGAGGTGGTCGAAGGCCGCAGCATCGGCCGCGTCCGCGGTTCGAAGAAGCAGACCTACACCGCCGGCGTCGTCTGCGCCAAGGTCGCCCGCTATGCCGAGCGCATCCATCATCCCGGGCGGCTGATCTATCCGCTGCGCCGCACCGGGCCCAAAGGTTCAGGGCAGTTCGCGCGGATCTCCTGGGACGAGGCGCTGGACGAAATCGGCCACCGGTTCAACCAGGCGGAGCGCGAGTTCGGTGCGGAATCGATCTGGCCCTATTATTATGCGGGGACGATGGGGCTCGTGATGCGGGACGGGCTCAACCGCCTCACGCATGTGAAGAAATATTCTCGCTTCTATCAGACCATCTGCGCCAATGTCGCGCGCATCGGATTTGCGATCGGCACCGGCAAGATCGCCGGCGTCGATCCGCGCGAGATGGCGCTGTCCGACCTCGTCGTGATCTGGGGTACCAATCCCGTCAACACCCAGGTCAACGTGATGACGCACGCCTCGCGCGCCCGCAAGGAGCGCGGCGCGAGGATCGCGGCGGTCGACATCTACGACAACGACACCATGAAGCAGGCCGACATCAGGATCATCCTGCGCCCCGGCACCGACGGCGCCTTCGCCTGCGCCGTCATGCATGTCCTGTTCCGCGACGGCTATGCCGACCGCGCCTACATGGACAAGTACACCGACTGCCCGGCCGAGCTCGAGGCGCATCTGAAGACGCGCACGCCGGAATGGGCCTCGGCCATTTGCGGCGTCCCGGTGTCGGAGATCGAGGCCTTCGCCAAAGCCGTTGGCGAAACCAAGCGCACCTTCTTCCGCTTTGGCTACGGCTTTACGCGCAGCCGCAACGGCGCGACGCAGATGCACGCCGCAAACTGCATCCCCGCGGTGACCGGCGCCTGGCAATATGAAGGCGGCGGCGCCTTCTTCAACAATTACGCGCTGTGGCACTTCAACGAATCCATCATCGAAGGCCACGATGCGATTGACCCGAGCGTCCGCGCGCTCGACCAGTCCAAGATCGGCCGCATCCTCACCGGCGACGCCGAGGCCTTGCGCGGCAGGGGCCCGGTCAAGGCGCTGCTGATCCAGAACACCAATCCGATGACGGTGGCGCCGGAGCAGGCGCTGGTCGCCCAAGGCTTTGCGCGCGAGGATCTATTCGTGGCGGTGCACGAGCAGTTCATGACCGAGACGGCGCAGATGGCCGACATCGTGCTGCCGGCGACCATGTTCATGGAGCATGACGACCTCTATTACGGCGGCGGTCACCAGCACATCTCGGTCGGGCCGAAGCTGATCGACCCGCCGGGCGAATGCCGCTCCAACCACGAGGTGTTGCAGGCACTGGCGCCGCGGCTCGGCGCCCGGCATCCAGGCTTCGAGATGAGCCCGCGCGAATTGATCGACGCGACATTGAAGCTGAGCAATCACGGCGACATCGCCGGCCTCGAGGCCGACATCTGGCGCGATCTGCAGCCGGATTTCCGCACCTCGCATTATCTCGACGGCTTCGCTCACGCCGACGGCAAGTTCCATTTCAAAGCCGATTGGGCGCATCCGCCGTTCGGCCAGATCATGGGCGACGTCGACAAGATGCCCGGTCTGCCGGATCATTGGGCGGTGATCGAGCATGCCGACCAGGCCCATCCGTTCCGGCTCGCGACCAGCCCCTCGCGCAGCTTCCTCAACACCACCTTCAACGAGACGCCGTCCTCGCAGGCGCGCGAGGGCAGGGCCAGCGTGATGATCCACCCGCTCGACGCCGCCGCGCTCGGCATCGCCGATGGCGATGCGGTGACGCTCGGCAATGGCCGCGGCGAGGCCACGCTGATCGCGAAGCTGTTCGAGGGCGTGCAGCGCGGCGTCCTGATCGCCGAATCCGTTCATCCCAACAGCAACCATATCGGCGGCCGCGGCATCAACATGCTGACCGGCGCGGACGCCGTCGCACCGATCGGCGGCGCGGCGTTCCACGACAACAAGGTCTGGATCAGGAAGGCGGCCTCAGCTCAGGGCCCGCATTCCTTGACGCCGTAACTTACGAATTCTTTCGCAATGTTCGGGTTCATCGCCTTCGCCTGCGCGATGTCGGCGGCGCCGTCGCCGCCGCTTCTGCGCGCGGCGATGCCGCGGCCGAACAGCGAGGATGAGGAGCGGGGGTTGCGCTGGATCGCGTCGGTATAATCCTTGATCGCCTCGGCATTGCGTCCGAGCTTGAGGTTGACGAGCCCGCGGCTGTCGAGCGCGTCGCTCAAGCCCGGGTTGATCTGGAGCGCCAGATTGCAGTCGGCGAGCGCGCCTTGCAGGTCGCCGGTCGCAGCCCGGGTCCAGCAACGGTTATTCAAGGCTTCCGCGTCTCTGGGCGCGCGGCGGAGCACCGCGTCGAAATCCTGCATCGCGAGCGCATAGGCGCGCTTGATCGCGTAGACCTGGCCGCGCTTGTAGCGCGAGGTGACATCGTTTGCGTTGGCCGTGATCTTGCGGCTGAGATCGGCGATGACGGGATCTCGTGCCAGCTCGTCCGTATTCGGGGCGGGCTCCGCCTGGGGCACCTCGCAGACCGGCTTCTGCGGCTCGACTGTCTGCGGCTCCGGCTTGGTCGGAGCCGCATCGTCCCGCGGCCGCGCCGCCGTGCCTGCGAACGAGAAGTCCGTCGTCAGCGAGGAAGATAGCCAGGGAACCTGCTCGCGCTTGGTGGCGGCAACGACGCCGTTCTTGGTGTTGGTCAGGGCCTGGTCGGCGCTGATGTTCGGTGCGCGCATTTCGCGCAGCAGTTCGGCGACGAACAGGCTGCGATCGCTCTTGCCACTCGCCGTGACCGCGCCGAGTGCAGCGGAGTAGAGCACCAGCGTATTGCTCGGTGCGATCGCCGGCGCCAGGCCGGCCGAATAGCGGCGGAAGCGCCGCTCGAACGGGTTGCGGCGGGAGGCGTCGATCAGCGCGATCTTGATCGCGGCACCGCGCGTGTTCATCTCGGCGAGGATGGTGTCGAGGCTGAAGCCGTCGCGCGAGACGTCCGGCTCGGTCCAGATCTGGGCGTCGACCGGCAGCAGATAGGTCTGACGGTTGGACTGGATGGCAAAGCCGTCGAAGAAGATCAGCGCTACCGTGCCGCGCTCGATGCGGTCGTAGAAGCGGCCCAGCACCTGCCGCATGGCATCGCCGGTGATATTGCTCTGCCTGTCGACGACAAAGCCGCTGCGCTTCAATTCGTCGGCCATGTCTTGGGCATCATTGGCGACCTCGCTGAGGACGAACTCATTGTCGGGATATTTCGCGTTGCCGATCACCAGCGCGATTCGTGCGGCGTCGGCCGCATGGCATGCGGCGCCGCCGCTCAGCACGACCAGTCCTGCCAGCAGCAACATCAATGCGGCGCGCATGAAATGGCTCATCGGTGCTCAAATCTCCGGTCAGGATAACGCGCGCAAGCCCCAATTCAATCGCGAAGCGAAGTTGCGCCCACGCGCTATGCTGACGCGACCTCGCAGATTGCCCTTGCGCGCGCGGCCCGAGCTGCCGCAAATGGCTGCAAAACGGGACCAAGCAAGCGAGCATGCCATGACCAACACCACAGCTATCATCACCGAGAAGCGCGGGCAGGCGTTCTGGATCACCATCAACCGGCCGGAGAAACGCAACGCGCTGAACGGCGAGGTCATCGCCGGCATCACAAGAGCCTATCGCGACGCGCATGACGACAAGGACGTCCGCGTCATCGTGCTGACGGGCGCGGGCGACAAGGCGTTCTGCGCGGGCGCCGACCTGCAGAATTCCGGCGCGGCTTTCGCGATGGATCATTCCAAACCAAATGTCGACTATGCCGATCTGTTACGTTTGTCACAGAACGCCACCAAGCCGGCGATTGCGCGGGTCGGCGGCGTCTGCATGGCCGGCGGCATGGGCCTGCTCTGCATGACCGACATGGCGGTTGCGGCCGATCACGTCGTCTTCGGCCTGCCGGAGGTGAAGGTCGGCGTGTTCCCAATGCAGGTACTGAGCCTGCTCCAGCGCATCGCTCCGTCCCGTCTCGTCAACGAATGGGCACTGACGGGCGAGCCGTTCGACGCCAAAGCCGCGCAGGCCGCCGGCCTGCTCAACTACGTCGTGCCTGCCGCCGAGTTAGATGCCAAGGTCGACTGGCTGATCGGCCGCATCGTCGACAAATCGCCGACCGCGATCCGCCGCGGCAAATACGCCATGCGCGCGATCGCCTCGATGTCGTTCGACGAGAGCATCGCCTACACCGAAAGCCAGATCGCGCTGCTCGCGATGACCGAGGACGCCAAGGAAGGCCTGAAAGCGTTCAGCGAGAAGCGGAAGCCGGTCTGGACGGGGCGGTAGGGGATGGAGCGCAGCTCTCGTGTCCCGGACGCGCTGCAACGCGTTAGCGTTGCTGCGCAGAGCCGGGACCCAGAAGGCGGCGCGGAGACATGCGGTGACATGGGCCCCGGCTCTGCAGCGCACCGCAAGGGGCGCTGCGCTGCGTCCGGGGCACGAGAGCATGCGACCAGAAGAGGTCGATGATTCCAGCCAACTGAGCTTCGCGCAAACTCGGGCCCTACGGCATCCTACCCCGCGTTCGCCTTCAATCCCGCCGCCTGAATACCCGCCACCGCGCAGGCCTCGTCATTGTCCGACGTATCGCCGGAGACGCCGACCGCGCCGAGCAGGGTCGCGCCGTCCATGATCAGCACGCCGCCGGGGACCGGCACCAATGCGCCCTTGGCAATCGTGTTCACGGCATCGATGAAATAGGCCTGCTCCTGCGCGCGCTGGAACAAAGCCCGCGAGCCCATGCCCATGGCGAGCGCGCCGTAGGCCTTGCCATGCGCGATCTCGGCGCGCATCAGGCTGGTGCCGTCCTGCGCGGCCGCGAGCTTGAGCACGCCGCGCGCGTCCAGGATGGTGACGACCAGCGGCTTCAGCTTGAGCTCGCCGGCCTTTGCGAAGGCGGCTCTGGAGGTATCGCTTCTGCGCCGCCCCTTCGCGCTCCGTCTCTGACCTAGTTGATTATGAAGGCGGCGCATCGCAATTGGGCCAAGTCGCTTTTAGTCGGTGAGTCCCCACGTGCGAGACTCTTGGGCCCGTGTGAAAGTTGTCTGTGGCTTCGACGCGATTGACTGATAGGAAACATAAGCTTGTCGGTTTACTTGCCCAGGTTCGAGACACTTAATTTAGCAAAGGGTCCTGCTGTGCTCCATTGTCGAGCAGGTAGGCCAGCTGTCAGACCCTCAGAAACTGGACTGATTGCTACGCTTTCCGTAGTGAGCATCTTCGTTCCGGCAAACAATATTCGCCTGATCGTATTCGATAGTTCGTCCCCCGTCTTCGAACGGCTACTCACGTTACTTCTGCCAATTGACGATATCGGCCGCCTGCTCGGTCCCCCCTTCGCGACCGTCGGCTCCAAGGGACGCAAGATCATAGGCGAGCCCGTGCGTTCCCGGGAATGCATACGTATACGGTTTGCCCCATGGGTCGTTCGGCACCGCATTACCCTTCAAGTAAGGGCCATTCCAGCGTTCGGCACTGTTTGGCTTCTGCACCAGCGCGGTCAGGCCAACATTCGTGGGCGGATATGAGCCATTGTCGAGATAGTAGAGGTCAAGCGCTTGAGCTAACCCCTCAATCTGAATCTTGGCCGCCTTCGTCTTTGAATCAGAAAGATGATTGAGAACGCGGGGGCCGACAAGACCCACGACCAGACCTATGATGGTAATCACGACCAGCATTTCGACGAGTGTGAACCCGTCCTCCTGCAACAGGCGGGGAACACGCCTCTTTAGCGGATCTAAACACTGCTGATACTTGCGCATTGCTCAACCTGACATTGCTCCTTTTGTCGTATCTGCAAAATCAGAGACGACCAAGGTTTCGTCCTGTGCAATCTGGCGATAGTTGTGGAAAAACCGGGGCCCAACCACGCGGTGTGATGTCGCTGGGCTATAGTTCTGTTGGACCAAACCCAAGCGCTATCGTTGCCGCTGGTTTTGTGTGGGCGGGACAGTTGATACGGGCCGATCGTGATAAGCGGTTGGAGCAATTCCCCTGCATCTAACCAAGGACTGATTGCGAAGTCGCTGGCGTTTTTGAGTCAGCGGAGTTGTCGGTGTCAGCAATCTGTCACAAGCGCCTAGCTAGACTGGCTTCTCTCAGCCTTCTGCTAGGCCTTACTGCCTGTCAGACTGCACTGATTGAAAGTTCTTCTGATAGCGTGAGAGAGGCCTGGAATGCTCCACCGCCGGCAGCGCGAACCGCTGCCGTGAGCAGCTACAGCAATCAGGCCATACCATCTCCGCTAGGGCCAAGAACGACGGGCGAGCCGGTTTTCTTCAACGGTTCGGGACGTTTCCTCGGCAGCAAGCCAACGGGCTCGACAGGGGCGGCCCCCGAAGAGGCGGGGGATGGCGTCACACTCAACCTGCTCAATGCATCCGTCGCTCAAGCCGCAAAAACGGTGCTCGGCGACCTGCTTGCCGCAAAATATACGATTGATCCGGGTATCGACGGGAAGGTTACGCTCCAAAGTCCAGGACCGATCCCGCGGTCGGCCGCTCTCAACCTCTTTCAGACCGCGCTCCGTTCCAACAACGCGGCGCTGATCTACGCGGGCGGTGCGTACAAGATTGTGGCGCTCGACCAGGCCGCTGTGGGGGCGAACCTCCAGATCGACGGCGATCCGGACGGCACCGGCGCCATCGCCTCGAGTTTGCGCGTCGTGCAGCTCAAATATGTGAGCGCTTCGGAGATCCGCCGCGTGGTCGAGCCGATCTCGCCGCGCGGTACGATCGTCCGGACGGACGATGCCCGAAACACCATCACGCTGTCAGGCAACGACAAGGATATCAGCGGCGTCCTTGATGCCATCAGTGTCTTCGATGTCGACGTGATGAAGGGCATGTCCTTTGGTATCGTGCCCGTCAAAGCAAGCGATCCGGCCGCTATCACCGACGAACTTCGCAAGGTCTTTGACTCCGATCGGGAAGGCCCGATGGCAGGAATGGTCCGTTTTCTGCCCAACAAGCGAATGGGCGCCATTCTTGTCATCACGCCTCAACCCCAATATTTGTCGCGGGCAACGACCTGGATTCGTCGGCTGGACAACCGCGGCGAGGGGACCGAGAAGCAATTCTATACTTACGTGGTGCAAAACCGGCGCGCCACGGAGTTGGTCAGCGTCCTGCAATCCATGTTCACCCAGGGCAAGGATGGCGGCAGCGACAGCGGTAGTACCCGCAGCGTCGCCCCACAGTATACCGAGGTGAGCGCTCAGACGTCGGGTATGAAGCAACAGGCAGGTGCGTCTATGCAATCCGGCGGCTTGGGCGGCATGGGTGGTTCGCAACCCGGCGCTCCGTCCGCCGCAAAAGCCGCGGATACCGGGCCGGAAACAACATCCTCGCTTCAGATCGGTAAGGACGACAGCACGGGCGGGCCACGCATCAAGGTCGTTGCCGACGAAGCGAAGAATACGGTCCTGATCGAGGCGTCCGCCGCCGACTATCGGCGTGTCGCTCGTGTGATCGGTACGCTCGACGTCATCCCGAACCAGGTTCTGATCGAGGCGATGATCGCCGAGGTGACCCTGAAGGACGAGTTGCGCTTCGGCCTGCGATGGTTCCTGAGCAACAAGAACCAGAGCGGTACCTTGACCGACGATCTTTCGGGGTCGATCGGCTCGGTATTTCCAGGCTTCAACTATGCGGTGCGGGCGTCCAATATCGCGGCGACGCTGACGGCGCTTAATGAGATCACCGACGTGAATGTGATCTCATCTCCCTCGCTGACCGTTGCCGACAACAGGACCGCGGCTCTTCAGGTCGGCGACCAGGTGCCGATCACCACGCAATCGGCCGTCAGCGTGTTGACGCCGGGGGCGCCGGTCGTGAATTCTGTCAGCTACAAGGACACCGGCGTCATTCTCTCGATCACGCCACGGATCAGCGAAAGCGGACGGGTCATGCTCGACATCGAGCAGGAAGTGTCGACCGTTTCCGAGACGACCACATCGTCGATCAATTCTCCGACGATCAGCCAGCGGCGCGTGAGGACGACGGTCGTCGTCAATGACGGCGAAGCGTTCGCTTTGGGTGGGCTCATTCAGGACAAGAGAACCAAGACGCGGACGCAGATTCCAGTCCTTGGAGATATCCCGATCCTCGGAAACGCAATGAGGATGAAGGAAGACCTGATCGGCAAGACCGAGCTCGTCATCATGATCGCGCCTCACGTCATCCGGAACCTGAACGAAGCCCGGCAGATGACAGATGAATTCAGGCGCGAGCTTGCGATCATCATGCCGTACGGGCGGCGGCCCCTACCTCCGCGAACCCCCGAACAGAAGTTGCGCAGGACCCTGGAGTAGGCGGCATGCCGTCGTTTCTATACAAAGCTTACGGCAGCAGTGGGGAGCTCGCGGAGGGGCGCATCCAGGCGCTGTCCGCCGATGCGGCCGATGCCCTTCTTGGCCGGCGTGGGCTGACGGCATTCAAGCTGATCGAGGTGTCACAGCACACGCAGCCATGGTGGCAGCGTGATCTGCTGTCGAAGAGCGGTCCAAATGCAGCCTACCTGGCGGCTTTCGCGCGCGAGTTTGCGGATCTTTACAAGTCGGGTGTAGCGCTGGACGATTGTCTGCGCATCCTTGCCGAGCAATCGACTACCCGCGAGCTTCGGCAGACCTGCGACAGCTTGCTGGAAGACATTCTGAACGGCGCGACGCTATCCGGGGCAATGGCCGAGCGGCCCGCGACCTATCCCGGTGATTTCATCAACATCGTACGCGCCGGTGAGACCAGCGGCACGTTGGGGCCGGCGTTCGAGGAGCTGGCGCGCCTGCTTGAGCGACGGCAGGAGCTGAACGCCAAGATAAAGTCGGCGTTGACCTATCCGGCAATCCTGCTCGTGCTGGCAGTGGTCTCGATCGCCATCGTCATCGGAGCCCTGGTGCCGAGCATTGCACCCATCTTTCAAGAAGGGGGCAAGCCCATGCCTGGAGCCCTTCTGCTGCTGGTGACCTTGGCCGATAATTGGGGATTCGTTGCCGTCGGCATGCTTGCGCTGGGCGGGCTAGCACTCGCATGCTGGATCGGCATCCGACGTTCGCCTGCACGGCGCCTCGCCTTCGACGCGTATCGATTGAAGCTGCCGATTATCGGCATGATCTCGCTCAGCCAGGACACCGCCAATTTTCAACGAACGCTTGGTACCCTGTTGCGGGCCGGCGTGTCGCTGCTTGAGGCATCCATGTCCGCGCAGGCGGTGATCCGCAACAGGCTGCTGGCAACCAAGGTCGAGAGAGCAGTCGGTTTCGTTCGCGAAGGCAGGCCGCTGGCCGTCGCTTTGCGGGACGAGGGCGTGTTTCCCCCCGCCGCGATCCGGATGATGGCGATCGGCGAGGAGACCGGCAAACTCGATCAGATGCTGCTCCGGTCCGCGGCCGTGTTCGAGGACCGGGCGCTCAAGAGTATCGACCGCGCGATGGCGCTTCTGACGCCGGCGCTCACCTTGAGCGTTGCTGTCGTCGTCGGCGGGTTGGTGCTGACCGTTATGATGGCGATTCTCAGCATCAACGACGTGGTCGGGCGCTGATGCGGTTGTTGCTGCATCAGGACGACGGCTTCACCATGCTGGAGCTGCTCGTCGTGCTGGCCATCATTGCGTCGGGGCTTGCGCTGGCCCAACCTCTCATCGGCAGGACGGCTGACCGTCTTCAGCTGGAGTCCGCGCAGACCGCGCTCCTGAACGCACTCAAGACGACGCGCGCAGCAGCCATCATCAGAGGCACTGAAGCCTCGCTGGTGATCGATCTGAACGCGCGGACGTTCCAGTCACCGGCACTTCCCACGACGATGCTGCCGGCAAAGATCGAGCTCGCGCTGAAGGTGGCAGGTCTCGAAGCCACCGATAGGTCTCATGCCGAGATCCGCTTCTATCCGGATGGCTCGTCGACCGGTGGCGACCTGACCCTCAGACTTGACGACCGGATCGCGCGCCTTTGCGTTCACTGGCTGACGGGGCTCCCGCGCGATGATTGCGATTAGATCGCCCGCCGTGCTGGCGCGACGATGCCTGGCGACCGAAGGCTTTACTCTGCTCGAAGTCGTCGTGTCGCTCGCAATCCTGTCCCTCTCGCTCGGCGTGATCTATCACGTCCTCGCCAATGCACTCGGGAATCAAAGCTACGCCGAGACGGTCAACCGCGCGCGGCTGGTTGCGCAAGGACTGATCGCAAAGGTCGGAACCGACATTCCCGCGAGCGCCGGCGAAACGTCGGGCGATGATGGTCATGGCCTCCGATGGCGCCTGAGTCGCAAGGCTTTCGGGGACGGGCCCGGCAACGGCCGCGCGGCGATCATGGCGATCGAGGTCTCGGCGGAGGTTTTCTGGGGGGAGGGGGAAGCCGAGAAATCGATCCGCCTCACGACGCTTCGTCTCGCTGGAGGCGCGCGGCCGCGATGACCGATGGTTTCCTCAGTGAGCAGAACGCGTCCGAGGCCGGGTTCACGCTGGTGGAAATGCTGGTCGGCCTTGTCCTGACTAGCCTGCTTGCAGTCATGCTGCTCGGTGCGATCCGTTACGGCCTGACAATTCGGGAGCGAACCGCGCTCCGGGCCACGGCCTTCGACAAGGTCGTCGCCGTTCAAGATTTCCTGCGCAACAGTCTCACGCTGGCCTATCCCCGGCTCATTGGCGAGGCTAACGGAACGGGCCGCCTGGAGTTCGAGGGAACGCCGACCTCGATCCGTTTTGTTGCACCCGCGATGCAGTCCGGCGGTCGTGGCGGCCGGTCCAATTTTACAATTGCGATGAACTCGTCCAGCCCACCGGCTTTGGTGGTCGATATCGACGATCCCCGCGCAGCCACGAATGGCCGCAAGGATGTGCTGCTCGCAAACGTTGCCGGCGTCGCGTTCTCCTATCTTCCGAAGGTCGCGTCCGGCGAGGCGCGGTGGGCGGATCGTTGGGATGCAGGGGCGGCACTGCCTGCAGCCATTCGGGTCAACGTTCGGTTTCCGCCGGGTGATCAGCGGGTGTGGCCGGAACTGCTGATCGTGCTTCGCATCGACGTCGACGTCGGTTGCGTGCTCGATGATCTCACCAAGCGCTGCCGCGGTCGCTAGAAGGGAGAGTTGAGCCATGCCGCTGGTCTCGGTGTTGTGGGGAATAGCGCTTCTTGCCGTCATCGCCACGACCGTCATGGATGCAACCGGAACGTCACGAAAACTTGCTGACAATGGCCTTTATGCTGCCGAAGCCGACGCGATGGCGGAGGCGGCAATCGTGCGGGCGGCCATCGGCCTGTCCGACCCTGCACCGGGAACGGGCTGGCGCGCCGATGGCCGGCCACGCCAATTCGAGCTTCGTAAATGGCGCGCGGTGGTCCGGATCCAGGACGAGCTCGGTCGCATTGACCTCAATTTTGCGGATCAAGATCTGCTGTTCGGGCTGCTTCGGTCTGTCGGATCCGAGCCGCAGAAGGCCACCGCACTCGCGCTGTCAATCATCGAGTGGCGGATGATGCCGGTCCCCGGCGTAAGTGCAAATGGCTGGCCGCAACGGCGTCTGTTTCATGCTGTCAACGAATTGCTTCTCGTTCCCGGTATCTCGCAGGACCTGTTCGCCAGGATCGAGCCGGCCCTTACGGTTTATTCGCAGCGCCCGACGTTCGACCCTCAACTCGCGCCGCTCGAAGCCCTGCTCGCATTGCCCGGCGCGACGCGCGATCAGGTCGCCCAAGCCCTGGCCCGTCGCGCGCAAGACACGCTCGGAATTGCGCCGTCCTTGAAGGGCCGCGCCTTTTCGCTTGCGATCGAGGCTACCGACGGCAGTCACAAGCGGGCTTATCGCGCAGCCATCCGCTTCACCGATGATCGCGCCAAGCCGTACTGGCTGCTGGATTTTCAGATCGTGTCGAAGAGCTGAGCTCAGGCCGGCAGCGCGCAACGCTGCGAACAATCGCGCCGCTTGTCTCATCATACTCGGTCCTTCACACGAGCGTCATGGATGCGTCACGCGAAGAATGCTTCCAACAAGTGTCCTTGCTGCCATTCTTGCGATCGTTGATCGGCCGACGATGTCTACAACAGGTGCTGCATTGCCGGATCTCCATGCAGCTCTGCATTGACTCTTTTGAGTTGTGGAGAAGTGTTGCTTCGCGTTGACGACCAAGACAACTGAAGGTTTATTTCCTTGCGCTGTGGAATGGGAGTGCAGGGGCGATTGATGATTGCTTCGGGGATATTGGTGGCACTCGAGCGAGCTTGCTCGCGTTTCATCTTTTGGCGGCTCGCCTACAGCGTACCGTGAGAAAGATTGCGGTCGCGCTTGTCTGATAACGGCGCGTCTAGCATCACCTTCTTACCGAATCTGTCTCCAGCTTACGCGTGAGCGTTCAAGCAGACGTATCTGCTCGTCGTCGTTCGCGCGAGGGTCCGATTTCTAGATCATCAGAAGAGAGTGCAAATGATCAGACTGGCTTTTGGTTCTCCGAGTGACGGAGGCTCTAGAGCGTTGGCGCGGCCGGCTATTGCGATCTTGATGTCCGCAATTGTGTTTGCTGGAGGTTCTGTTTCTGGATTCGCCGGGACGATGTCTGTTCCTGGCAGCTTCGATGTAAGTCCGACGGGAGCCGCAACCTATTCGATGCCGATCAGTGTGCCGCCGGGCGCGGCGGGCATGATGCCAGCATTGTCGCTAGCCTATAGCAGTCAGGGCGGAAACGGCCCATTGGGAATGGGATGGGCTCTCGCAGGCCTGCCGTCGATTGGACGTTGTGGAAGGACATTGGCCCAAGACGGCGCGACTGGCGGTGTCAATTTCGATGCGAATGACCGCTTTTGCATGAATGGGCAGAGGCTTGTGGCGACCAGTGGTACCTACGGTGGCGACGGCACGCAGTATCGCACCGAGATCGAATCGCTCGCCAAGATCATCTCACACGGCAGCGCAGGCAGCGGGCCGGCCTGGTTCGAGGTCCACACCAAGTCCGGCCAGACGATGGAGTTTGGCAACACCGCCGATTCACGCCTGCTGGCGCAGGGGCAGGCGTCAGTGCGGGTCTGGGGCGTCAACAAAGTTAGCGACAGCAAGTCGAATTTCTATGCAGTCACCTACACCAGCGATCTTACCAACGGACAATTTTATCCGAGCAGGATCGACTACACCGGGAACGTGGCAACGGGAGTCGGCGCGTCGAACTCGGTGCAGTTCGCTTATGCGACGCGTCCGGACATCATTCCGCAGTACCAGGCAGGATTTCGGTTCACGACCGCCTTTCGCCTGACAAATGTGAAGACCTACGTGGGGTCTACCCTGGTGTCGGACTATCGGCTCGCATACGAGCAAAGTGGTCCTGCCAATCGCAGCCGACTGACCAAGGTCTCGATCTGCGATGGCAGCGGCTCTTGCTTGCCCTCGACAAGCTTCAACTGGACGAGCACGTCGTCTGGCTTCGCCGGCCGTCAGATATGGAATTCGGATCCCTGGGGTGTATCGACGGGATGGACTGACAACAACAAGTATCCTCGCTGGGTCATGGACGTGAACGGGGACGGTCTGCCGGACCTGGTAGGAATAGCAGCCTCAGCGGTCGTGGTCTCTCTCAACACTGGAACGAGTTTTGGCGCCCGCCAAGTCTGGAGTACGGATGCCTGGGGTACGTCGACGGGGTGGACAGATAACAATACCTATCCCCGAATGTTGGTTGATGTGAACGGCGACGGCTTGCCGGATCTGGTTGGAATTGCCGCGTCGGCCGTCGTGGTTTCCCTTAATACCGGAACGAGCTTTGGCGGGCGTCAGACTTGGAGCACGGATGCCTGGGGCGTATCGACCGGCTGGACCGACAACAACACCTATCCGAGAACGTTGGTCGATGTGAACGGCGACGGTTTGCCGGATCTGGTAGGTATTGCAGCGTCGAACGTCATGGTCGCCTTGAATACAGGCGCTAGTTTTGGCCCCCGCCAGTACTGGAGTAGCGATCCTTGGGGTACTTCGACAGGGTGGACCGACAACAATACGTATCCGCGGTGGTTCACTGATGTAAATGGCGATGGTCTTCCGGACTTGGTGGGAATTGCCGCGTCAGCCGTCATGGTTTCCCTCAATACCGGAACGGGCTTTGGCGGACGCCAAACGTGGAGCACGGATGCCTGGGGCGTATCGACCGGCTGGACCGACAACAACACCTATCCGAGAACGTTGGTCGATGTGAACGGCGACGGTTTGCCGGATCTGGTAGGTATTGCAGCGTCGAACGTCATGGTCGCCTTGAATACAGGCGCTAGTTTTGGCCCCCGCGAGTATTGGAGCAGCGATCCTTGGGGTACTTCGACAGGGTGGACCGACAACAATACGTATCCGCGGTGGTTCACTGATGTAAATGGCGATGGTCTTCCCGACTTGGTGGGAATTGCCGCGTCGGCCGTCATGGTTTCCCTTAATACCGGAACGAGCTTTGGCGGACGTCAGACTTGGAGCACGGATGCGTGGGGCGTATCGACCGGCTGGACAGACAACAACACTTATCCAAGGATGCTGGTCGATGTTAAAGGCACGGGCTTTCAGGGGATCGTTGGTTTCGCTGCCTCGGACATATGCGTCGCTACAAATGGGACGAGCGGCCCTGCTGCCGATGTCATGACTTCGGCTGTCAATGGCCTCGGCAGTGCGACTACGTTCACGTACCAGCCCGGCACCAACACGTCGGTTGTCACCAAGGGAACGGGCACGGCGTTCCCCATGCTTGACCTTGTTTCGTCCGCATATGTCGTATCGCAGGTTAACACCAGCAACGGGATCGGCGGCACCGTCGGCGCGTCTTATACCTATTCTGGAGGGCGGATCGACTTGCGCAGGCGGGCGTTCCTCGGCTTTGCCCAGACCGGCGTGAAGGACCTGCAGACCGGCATCGCGAGTACGACGACTTACCGGCAGGACTTTCCTTATACTGGCATGATCGCATCAACGGCCAAGAGCGTGACGCCTGGCACGCCGCCGGGAGGCGCTGCGGCTCAGGGAATGCAACTGACCCAGTTGTCGAACAGCTATCAGTTCAGCAATGCGTCTGGTGCGGCCAGCGTGAGCTCGCCGAGCGTCAACTCGGCGCCATACAAGGTGTCGTTGTCTCAGAGCGTCTCAAGCGGGTCCGATCTCGATGGATCGGCGTTGCCGTCGGTGACGACGACGAACCAGTACGATGCCTATCTGAACCCGACGCAGGTCGTGACATCGACTTCTGACGGCTTCAGCAAGACGACCGTAAGTACCTACAGTAACGATACGAGCGCTTGGTATTTGGGGCGGCTGACGAGATCGTCGGTCACCGGTGTCGCGCCATAGCTGATCAGGATTTGCCGCGGCCGGAGCTGCTCCGGCCGGGCGTGCTTCGTTTGCGTAGCGATCTGCATGAGTTGAGGCTGGCGTGAGCTGGCTGCGGCACCGCTCGATCTGTGCCGGGCACGATTTTGGAATCTGGGGCTTGGGAATGGCAATGGATACGATCAAGAAGCTGTCGGCTGCGGCGGGGCTCGTAGCAGCGATGTCGAGCGCGGCATGGGGCTCGAGCGTGACGCGAACCTCGTCGTTTGCCTACGACGGGGCCTCGGGCCTGCTAGTGCAGGAGGTGGTCGAACCGGACACGCCGGCGTTGCGGCTGCAAACCGACTACACCTATGACAGCTTCGGCAACAGACTGACGGTGACCGTCAGCGGCGCTGATATCGCGACCCGGAGTTCGGCCTCCAGCTTCGACGCCAAAGGGCAGTTCAACACGGGCAATACCAATGCACTGAACCAGAGCGAGAGCTGGCAATATGACACCCGGTTCGGCTCGCCCACCAGCCAGACCGGCCCCAACGGCCTGACCACGACCTGGGAATACGACAGCTTCGGTCGCAAGGTTCGCGAGATCCGCCCGGACGGCACCTATACATGGTGGTTCTACAGGCTGTGCAACGGCGTCGCCGGAGGCACCGAAGTGTGCGTCGCTGGGGCGAGCTATCTCGTCGCAAAACGACCATATGCGCCCAACGGCACGATCAGCGGACCGACGGTCACCGTGTATTTCGACCAGCTCGATCGCGAAATAGCGCGAGAGACGCAGGGCTTTGACGGCACCGCGATCCGTGTGGCTACCATGTACGACGCGCTCGGGCGGGTGTCGCAGACCAGCCGGCCTTACTTCGTCAACGGCGGGACGCCGCAATACACGACCTTCACCTACGACGCGCTGGGCCGCGCCCTGACCAAGACCAAGCCGGACGGCAGCGTGTCCCAGGTCGCCTATCACGGCCTGTCCGTCACTAAGACCAATGCACTCGGCC
>NZ_JACCHP010000018.1 GCF_016031625.1 Bradyrhizobium agreste
GGGCAAGCGGGTCCTGCGGGGGCATGGTGCGGGGATGGTGGGTTAACCGAGGTCATGGCGCGTTATATCGACGAGATCCTGCAACCGGGCGAACGGGTGCTGTATTCGACCAATGCGCACTGGATCTTCTATTTTCCGGCCATCGTGGCCTGGATCGTGGCGCTGGCCCTGCTGATCCTGTCGCGGCAGACCACCGTCGACGGGCTTATTTTGCTTTGCCTCGTAGCCTCGGGGCTCGTGGCCCTGGCGGCCCTGTATTGGACTATCAAGGGCTGGTTCCATCGCTTCACCACCGAGACCGACGTCACCAACCTCCGGGTCGTGCACAAGACCGGGTTCATCAAGCGCCGCACCTTCGAGATGGCGCTGGACAAGGTCGAGAGCGTCGACGTCGACCAGACCATTCTTGGACGAATTCTCAACTACGGCGACGTGACGATTCGCGGCGTCGGCGAGGGAAGCGAGACGATCAAGACCATCGCCTCGCCGCTCGCCTTCCGTAGTTCGATCACCACGCGGTAGGACCGCGCGTAATCATGAGCATGCAGCAAAATACTTCCGCAACCGCCACCGCCCGGCCGGGGTCGACCGTCGATGCCGCCGAGATCGCGAAATTCTCAAGATTCTCGGCGGAGTGGTGGGACCCCAAAGGCAAGATGGCGCCGCTGCACCGGATCAATCCGCTGCGGCTCGGCTACATCCGCGACGCCGCCTGCCGCAAGTTCGAGCGCAATGTGCGCAGCCTCAACTGCCTCGGCGGCTTGCGCGTGCTTGACATCGGCTGCGGCGCCGGCCTGCTCTGCGAGCCGCTGTCGCGCCTCGGCGCGCAGGTCATCGGCATCGATCCCTCCGCGAGCAACATCGCGGCGGCGAAGCTGCATGCCGACAAGAGCCATCTGGCGATCGACTATCGCTGCACCACGGTGGAGGAGATCGACCCGCGCGAGCGGTTCGACATCGTGCTGGCGATGGAGGTGGTCGAGCACGTCACCGATGTCGGCATATTCCTGAAGCGGTGCGCCGCGCTGCTGAAGCCGAACGGCCTGATGGTGGTCTCGACGCTGAACCGCAACTGGAAGAGCTTTGCGCTCGCCATCGTCGGGGCCGAATATGTCCTGCGCTGGCTGCCGCGCGGCACGCACGAGTGGAACAAGTTCGTCACGCCCGATGAACTGACGAAATACCTGCTCGACAACCGTCTCGTCATCACCGAGCAGACCGGTGTCGTCTACTCGCCCTTCGCCGACAAATGGTCTCTGTCGTCCGATATGGACGTGAATTACATGGTGGTCGCGGAAGCGATGGTGTGAACTGCCCTGGGTGGGGTACGAGCCGTCACCCCGAGAACGCTGTGCCTCTGCGTTCGCAGGGACGACAGCGGAGAGTGCCGCAATCGCAGAGGTTCTAACCGGCAGCCCCCGTCCTGCGTCCCGGTGCAGGACCCACATATCTCGCCCTCGGCCTGATCAGCTTGCCGAACTGCAATTGCTCGCTGGCGTGCGCGATCCAGCCGACGCTGCGCGCCATCGCGAACAGCGCCAGCTCGCTGCCGGCGGGCAGGCGCAGTGCGTGGACGAGCACGGCGAGCGCGTAGTCGATATTGACGAACTCGCCGGTGGCTTCCGCGATCCGCTCGGGCACCTCCTTGGTGAATTTGCGCGGCGCGCCGGAGCGGGACAGCGCGTTCAAAAGCGATTGCGCGCGGGGGTCGCCGTGCTTGTAGACGCCATGGCCAAAGCCGGCAAAGCGTTCGCCGAGGGCGACGCGTTCGCGGACCATTGGCTCGACGTCGCGGTCGACCAGCGTCTTGACCAGTTGTGAGGCCAGGACGCCGGCGCCGCCATGCTTCGGCCCTTTCAACGCGGCGAGCCCGGCGATGACGGAATCGTAGAGATTGAGACCGGTCGAGGCCGCGCAGCGCGCGGTGAAGGTCGAGGCGTTCAGCTCGTGGTCGGCGAGCAGCACCAGCGCGCGGCGGATCAGATCGGGCGCGTGCTTGTTGTCCGCCGCCCAGGCGCGCGCAACCTGCTGATGCAGCGGCTCGGCCGAGGCTTCCGCATTGAGCATGGTCGCAACCAGCAGGCGGACGATGCGCGCGCCGACCATGGCGCGGCCGTCGGGTGCCCGGGTGAAGGCGCGCGGATCGACGCTGGCGGCGAGTGCGAGCACCGCGATGGCGCGGTCGATCGGCGCCGCCCGGCGCGCGGCCTCCGCGATCACGCGCATGTCCTCGGAGAGCGCGGGTTGATTGTCGGGAGCAAACGGATCGACGTCGGCGACATCCCACAGCAGCGTCGCGGTGTGCTCCAGCGTGTCGTTCTCGGAAAGATCGACGCAATTGACGCCGCGATAGATCGCGCCCTCCTCGGTGATGGTCGAAATCTCCGTGTCCATCACCGGCAGGTCGGCATCGAAGCTGCGCAGGCCTCTAGGCTCGGGCGACGGCACGCGACGCTCCTTCAGCGCACGGACATCCTCGGCGCGATAGCGGTTTTTCCGCGAGTCCGGTGTCGGCTCGGAGCGGATCAGGCCGCGGCTGACATAGGCGTAGAGGGTGGCCGGGGAGATCGCGAGCTCGGCGGCGGCTTCCCGGGCGGAGAGGTATAGCCCATCAGAATTTTTCATATTGATTTATGTAATCAAGATTGATCAATGTGTCGAGAGGCCTGACCTTGTCTTTCGTGAACAGGAGATTTGGGCCATGAACATCCACCTCACCAAGAGCCAGATCGGGCTGGACGGCGTTCCCGCGGCCGAGACGGTGCTGAGCCATGTCGACGGCGAGCGCGGCGAGCTCATCATTGCCGGGGAGCACGTCGGACGGCTCGCCGCTATCTCGAGCTTCGAGGGCGTCACCGCCCGGCTCTGGAACGGCGCCAGCAAGACCACCCTCACGGAAGCCAATGTGCGGGCGAGCCTGGGCGTGGCGCGCGAGCGCGCCTTCGCGCGGCTGCCGGACCTGCTGCCGGCGACGCGCGGCATGGGCATCATCGACGGGTTCCGTGCGGCCGTCGCCGGACTTCGCGCCGAGCACGGGCTGGAGCACGAGGCGACGATCGTCGGCGCGTTTCCGGTGATCGCGGGCGCGCTGGTCCGGCGCGCCAGGGGGCTCGAGCCGGTCGCGCCCGATCCCGACGTGAGCCATGCCGCCGATACGCTGCGCATGCTGCATGGGCGCGCGCCTGAAGCTCGCGAGGCAACGGCGCTCGATGCCTATCTCGTCACCGCCAGCGACCACGGCATGAACGCTTCGACCTTCACCGCGCGCGTGGTGGCCTCGACGCAGGCCGATCTGTTCGCGGCCGTCACCGCGGGCTATTGCGCGCTGACCGGTCCGCTGCATGGCGGCGCGCCGGAACCGGTGCTGGAAATGCTGGACGCGATCGGCACGCGCGAGCGCATAAAGCCCTGGGTGGATGCGGCGCTGGCGCGCGGCGAGCGCATGATGGGGTTTGGCCACCGGGTCTATCGCGTCCGCGATCCCCGCGCCGACGTGCTCAAGACCGCCGTCGAGGCGCTGGCGGCGAGCGGCACCGATCTGCCGTTTGCCGGCGAGGTCGAGGCCTATATCCGCAGCGCATTGCGCAAGAAGAATCCGGAGCGGCCGCTGGAGACCAACGTCGAGTTCTTCACCGCGATCCTGCTCGATGCGCTGGCAATTCCGCGGCAGGCGTTCACGCCGATCTTCGCGGTCGCGCGCAGCGCAGGCTGGACCGCGCATGCGCGCGAGCAGCAGCGGACGGGGCGGTTGATCAGGCCGAGCTCGTCCTATGTCGGGGCGATGCCGGAGGTGTGAGGTAGCGCGGATATCTCCGCGAGTCCCGGAATCGTAGGGTGGGCAAAGGCGCACTTGCGCCGTGCCCACCATCTCTCTCGATCGAGAAAAAGCGGTGGGCACGCTTCGCTTTGCCCACCCTACGAAACTGAATGCCGCCAGGCCCTTACGCCTCGCGCACCACCGTCTTCAGATAATTGTAGGCCTTGATGATCTCGATCAGGCGATCCTCGGTCGAGCGGTCGCCGCCATTAGCGTCCGGGTGGTGCTGCTTGACCAGCGCCTTGTACTTGGTCTTGACGTCGGCAAGCGTCGCGCTGGGGCCGAGGCCCATGACCTGAAGCGCCTTGCGCTCGGCGTTCATCACCTTGCGCGTCTCGGCCTTGGGCTGAGCTTCGGGGCCCTTGCGCCAGCTGGCGCGGCCGTTGATCTCGGAGAACATGCTGAAGGGATCGGACGCCATGTCGATCTCTTCCGCGCCCTTCTTGCCGCCATTGGCGCCCATCTTCCAGGTCGGGCGGTGACCGGTCAGCGCATCCTTCTGATAGCGCGCAACGGCTTCGGCATTCATGCCGGAAAAGAAATTGTAGTTCTGGTTGTACTCGCGCACGTGTTCGAGACAGAAGTGCCAGTACTCGCGCTGGTTCTCGCGGCCCTTCGGCGCGCGATGCGAGCCCTTGTTGGCGCAGCCCGCCCATTCGCAATTGACCGCGGTCTCGCGCGGCTTCACTTCCGGCTGCTTGCCCCGCGGCTTCACGCGGATGGAGTCGAAGAACTTTGATGAATCGATCGGCATGGCTGACTTTGACTACGCAATGCAAAAACCTTCAAGTCTTGACATTGCAATTCGCTGAGCACCCGGTCGCGACGAGCCTGGACGTCCGGGTATTGACGGGATGCGAGCGCGCACCCTAATGGCACACATGGCTATGAAAGACACTATCAGCAACAAGTTGCAGGAAGCTTTCACGCCGGAGCGCCTGCAAGTCGTCGACGAGTCACATTTGCATGAGGGCCACGCCGGCCATCGGCCGGGCGGCCAGACGCACTTTCGGGTGTATATCGTGTCTGCCGCCTTCAAAGGGAAGAGCCGGGTCGACCGTCATCGCATGATAAATTCGGCGCTCGCCGCGGAACTCGCCGGCAGCGTGCACGCGCTGGCGATCAACGCGCAGGCGCCGGGGGAAGGCGGCTAGCCCGTCATTCCGGGGCGATGCAAAGCATCGAACCCGGAATCTCGAGATTCCGGGTTCACCCTTCGGGCGCCCCGGAATGACGACGCAAGTTGGCAGCGTAAGCAGACTAGAACGACGTCCCGGCCCGCCTCGGCTTGGCCTCTTCCAGCTCGGCCTCGCGCGTCGCCGGTGAAATACGGAGCGCGGTGATGCGGTTGCGCTCGCGGCGGAGGACACGGAAGCGGAAGCCGTGGAAGGTGAAGCTCTGGCCGCGGTCGGGGATCGAGCGCGCCTCGTGAATGACGAGGCCGGCGACCGTGGTTGCCTCTTCATCGGGCAGATGCCAGTCCATGGCGCGGTTGAGATCGCGGATCGGCACCGACCCGTCGACCACCACGGAGCCGTCCGGCTGACGGCGCACGCCGGCGACCACCACGTCATGCTCGTCCGAGATGTCGCCGACGATCTCCTCCAGAATGTCTTCGAGCGTCACGAGGCCTTCGACCTCACCATACTCGTCGACCACGAGCGCGAAATGGGTCTTGCGGCGGCGGAACGCCTTGAGCTGCTGGGATATCGGCCGCATCTCCGGCACGAACCAGGGCGGCAGCATGATGGTGGTGACGTCGATGCGCGACGTGTCGCCTTCCGATGCGCGGATCGCGCGCAACAGATCCTTGGCGTGCAGAATGCCGATAATGTTCTCCGACTTGTCCCGCCACAGCGGAATGCGGGTGTATTCGGTCGCCAGCACCTCCCGCACGAGCTCCTCCGGCGGCAGGTCGGCATTGATCATCACCATGGCCGTGCGGTGGACCATCACGTCGGACACCGTCAACTCGCCGAGGCGGAAGACGTTGTGAATGTACTCGGCCTCGCCGCTCTCGATCTTGCCATGCACGGCCGATTCCTCGACCAGGCCTTCGATCTCGGAATCCGTCAGGATTTCGTGTTGCGAGAACTCCTGCACCCCCATCAGACGCAGGACCGCGCTTGACGCCGTGTTGAGACACCAGCTCAGCGGATAGAACACGAGGTAGGAAAAATGCAGCGGATACGCAATCCACTGCGACACGGGCATCGGCTCCCTGATCGCAAGCGTCTTCGGCACCTGCTCGCCGATGATGATGTGCAGCGAGGAGAAGACCAGAAAACCCGCCACGAACGAGGTGAAGTGGAGCGTCGCCTCCGACAATCCGAGCGGGCTGAGGACAGGGCTCAGCAGTGCAGACACGGTCGGCTCACCGATCCAGCCAAGACCGAGCGAGGCCATGGTGATGCCGAGCTGGCAGCAGGCGAGATAGGATTCGATGTTTCCCATCATCGTCTGCAGCAGGTGCGCGCCGAAGCGGTTCTGCTCGACCATGGCCTTGACGCGGAAGCCGCGGCTCTTCACCAGCGCGAATTCCGCCGCGACGTAAAACGCGTTGGCGGCGAGCAGGAGGGCCGCAAGCAGCAGATTGATCGAGATCGAACTCATGTTTGCCTCGCGACCGCCCCGGCATTCCCCGCCGTTTCGCGGGCGGCCGATCTGAACGGTCCCGTCATCACTGCGCGAGCTTCTCTTTCAGGAAGTCGCGCACCGGCGCCGCCTCGACGTCCTTTGCGATCACCGCGCGGCCCACCGCCTCCAGCAGGATGAAAGTGAGCTTGCCGCGCTTGACCTTCTTGTCCTGTGCCATCAACGCCATCAGCGCGTCGGCGTCAGTGAGCCCTTCCTGCGCAAAACCCGCGATGTCCTGCAAGCGCGTCGGCAGGCCTGCCTCGATCAGATGGCGCTCGACACGCGCCGCCTCACGCTCGCCGATCATGCCAAGCTTCGCTGAGAACTGCGCCGCCAGCGTCATGCCGATGGCGACGCCCTCGCCGTGGAACAGGCGGTCGGAGAAGCCGGTCGCCGCTTCCAGCGCGTGGCCGAACGTGTGGCCGAGGTTGAGCAGCGCGCGCTCCCCGGTTTCGCGCTCGTCGCGCGCGACGATTGCGGCCTTGGCCCGGCAGGAGGTCGCGATCGCATGCTCGCGGGCCGATCCGCCCTTGAAGATGTCGGCATGGTTCTTCTCCAGCCAGGTGAAGTAGGCCTCGTCGCCCAGCACGCCGTATTTGGCGACCTCGGCATAGCCGGCCCGGAACTGACGCGGCGACAGCGTGTCGAGCACCGCGGTGTCGGCGATGACGAGCACCGGCTGGTGGAAGGCGCCGAGCAAATTCTTGCCCTGCGGCGAGTTGATGCCGGTCTTGCCGCCGACGCTGGAATCGACCTGCGCCAGCAGCGAGGTCGGCACCTGCACGAAATCGACGCCGCGCCGCAGGATCGCCGCGGCAAAGCCGGCGAGATCGCCGACCACGCCGCCGCCGAGCGCGATGACGAGATCGTTGCGCTCGATCCGAGCGGCGATCAGGGCCTCGCTGACCTTTTCGAGCCCGGCATAGGTCTTCGAGATCTCGCCTTCCTCGACCACGATGCGCGAGGTCGGAATGCCGGCGGCCGCAAGCGATGCTTCGGTCGGCTCGAGCCAGTGTTTCGCCACCGTGCGATCCGTCACGATCGCCGTGCGCACGCCGGGACGCAGGGCGGCGACGCGCTCGCCGAGCGAGGCCAGCACGCCGCGGCCGATGACGATGTCATAGCCGCGATTCTCCAGCGCGACGCCGACATTGACAGGATCGGAATGCTTCAACGGCGCAGTCATCTTGACGCACTCGCAACGTCTTGAGGGGGGTGGGCGGACTGCTCGCCGCAGAGATGGGCGCGCAGCGTCTCGATGCACTCCTCGACGATTCTGTCGTGCGGCACATCACGCGAGGCGATGGTGAGGTCGGCTTTGCCATAGACCGGCTCGCGCTCGGTGAGCAGGCGCGTCACCGTCCCTTCCGGATCGGCGGTCTGCAGCAGCGGGCGATCGGCACGGCGGCGGACGCGGCGCATGATGACGTCGTGGTCTGCCCTGAGCCAGATCGAGACCGCTTTGGCGGCGATGCGGGTCCGCGTTTCCTCGCGCATATAGGCACCGCCGCCGGTTGCCAGCACCGCGGGCCCGTCGTCGAGCAGCCGCGCGATCACCCGGGCCTCGCCCTCGCGAAAATGCGCTTCGCCGTAACGCTCGAAGATTTCCGGTATGGTCATGCCGGCCGCCGCCTCGATCTCGGTGTCGGCATCGACGAAGGGCAGCCTGAGCCGGGCCGCGAGGCGTCGGCCGATGGTGGATTTGCCCACCCCCATCATGCCGACGAGCACGATCGAGCGCGCCCCGAGCGCCGACAGGATGTCGGCCTCGGGCGAAGCAGGAAGCGGCAACGCGGCGTCGGACATCGTCTCGCTCGACTGGATCTCGCTCGAACTGCCGCCAGATGCGGCATGCTTTGGCCACCTATACGACCCCGTGGGGGCCCTCGCCAGAGGACTCTTGCCACGAAACGGCGAACATGTTGGATGATTTCATTGGTTAATTTGGCTGCCGCGCCCCTATCCGAGACTCCAGAACGATGCCGAGCCTGTTCCGCTTCCTGACGGTCGTCGCCGTGATCGCCGGCATCGTCTATGGCGTGGTCTTCGCGCTGGCGAACTTCGTCAACCCGAAGCCGCGGGAAATGACGGTGACGATCCCGCCGGACAAGTTTCTAAAGAAATAGGGGCTAGCCTCCGGGCATGCCCGCCAAACCCTCAGACGCCAAGCTCATCGGCCTGTTCCTCGACATGCTCGCAGCGGAACAGGGCGCCGGCCCCAACACGCTCGATGCCTACCGCCGCGACCTCAGCGATTTCTCCGAATTTCTGGGCCGGGTCGGCCATACATTCGTGGATGCCGAGACCCAGACGCTGCGTGACTACCTTGCCGATCTCGACACCCGCGGTTTCAAATCAACCAGTGTGGCCCGCCGGCTATCGGCGATGCGGCACCTCTACCGTTTCCTGCTGAACGAGCGCATCCGCGGTGACGATCCCGCCGCGATCCTGTCAGGCCCGAAGCGCGGCCGCGGCCTGCCGAAAGTGTTGTCGATCGCCGACGTCGACCGAATGCTCCGCCGCGCCAAGGAACTGAGCGAGGTGGAAGATGCCTCGCCCTCCAGGCGGCTGCGCAGCTTGCGGCTCTACTGCCTGCTCGAGGTGCTCTACGCCACGGGCTTGCGCGTCTCCGAGCTGGTGGCACTGCCGCGCTCGGCGGCCAAGCGCGACGCCCGCATGATCGTGGTGCGCGGCAAGGGCAACAAGGAGCGGCTGGTGCCGCTCAACGACGCCTCGCGGCAGGCGATGGCGGATTATCTCGCCGCGACCGAAGCGGCAAAGGCCGACAGGAAAAACAGCGTGGCCGCCTCGAAATGGCTGTTCCCCTCGTTCGGCGAGAGCGGTCATCTGACGCGCCAGCATTTTGCCCGCGACCTCAAGGAGCTCGCCGTTGCGTCCGGCTTGCAAGCCCGGCTGGTGTCCCCGCACGTGCTGCGCCACGCCTTTGCCAGTCATTTGCTGCACAACGGCGCGGACCTGCGCATCGTGCAGACCCTGCTCGGTCACACCGATATCTCGACGACGCAGATCTATACCCATGTGGTCGAGGAGCGGCTCAAGAGCCTGGTGCGCGACCTGCACCCGCTGGCGGAGAAGTAAACAGGTCTCTTGCCCCGGACGCAGCGCAGCACGTAGTGATGCGCTGCTGAGCCGGGGCCCATGCGGCTTGCTGGGTCCCGGCTCTGCGCAGCAGCGCTCAAGAAGCGCTGCAGCGCGTCCGGGACACGACATCGGGGCCAGGAGGACAGCCTAAACCGCCTTGACTTCGGCCACTTCTCCGCGGAAAGAGCCGGGGCCTTTCGCATGATTTGGCGGGCAAGCTCGCAGCGCACAGGTCAAGCCATTGGAGAAGCTACACTTCTTTCCGCAGATCTAAATTCGCTTCGCCGCCTCGCCCCGTCCTCCCTATATTGAGTTGATGCAAGACCAGATGCGCAGCTATCTCGACTTCGAAAAGCCCGTCGCCGAGCTCGACTCCAAGGTCGACGAATTGCGCGCGCTCGCCGCGACCGGCACCGACATCAGCGACGAGATCGGGCGGATCGAGGACAAGGCAGCGCAGGCGCTGGCCGACCTCTATGCGAACCTGACGCCCTGGCAGAAGACGCTGGTGGCGCGGCATCCGCAGCGGCCGCATTTCAACGACTTCATCAAGGGCCTGATCACCGAATTCACCCCGCTCGCCGGCGACCGCAAGTTCGGCGAGGACGAGGCGCTGGTCGCCGGCTTCGGCCGCTTCCGCGGCGAGCCGATCTGCGTGATGGGCCAGGAGAAGGGCGATTCCACCGAGAGCCGCATCCGGCACAATTTCGGCATGGCGCGGCCCGAGGGCTATCGCAAATGCGTGCGGCTGATGGAGATGGCCGAGCGGTTCGGCCTGCCGGTGCTGTCGCTCGCCGATTCCGCCGGCGCCTATCCCGGCATCGGCGCCGAGGAGCGGGGACAAGCCGAGGCGATCGCGCGCTCGACCGATGCGTGCCTGGCGCTGACCGTGCCGAATGTCGCGATCATCACCGGCGAGGGCATGTCGGGCGGCGCCATCGCCATCACTACGGCGAACAAGGTCCTGATGCTGGAGCACGCGATCTACAGCGTGATCTCGCCCGAGGCGGCGTCCTCCATCCTCTGGCGCGACGGCACCAAGGCGCAGGAAGCCGCCAACAACATGAAGATCACGGCCCAGGACATGCTCCGCTTCGGCGTGATCGACGCCATCCTGAAGGAGCCGGTCGGCGGCGCCCACCGCGACCCCGCCGCCATGATCGCCACCACTGGGGAAGCCATCGCCAAGGCCTTCGATGAGCTCCGGAACTTCGACGGGGATGCCATCCGCAAGATGCGGCGGCAGAAATTCCTCGATATCGGCCGGAAACTGGGCTGATTCGCTCCGTGCTCTCCCCGTTCCCTCCCCCCTTGTGGGGGAGGGGCAGGGAGGGGGGTGCCACACGGGGATTCTTTCCGTCGTGCACCTACACTCGATGCGGCCTTACCAATCGATACCTTTTTCTGGGCTACCCCCCTCCCTAGCCCTCCCCCACAAGGGGGGAGGGAACATACCTCCATCGGAGCCCAAGGGAGGCTGAACCCTTCAAGGGGCGCTGCGCTGCGTCCGGGGCACGCCCGCCCCCCGGTAACCCCGCATTAACCCATTTTTTGCCCAAATCGCCGATCTCTCTCCGGATGGGCCGGAAAGGCCCAAGTTCCGTCCCAAGTCGCGTCCATTTAGTCTTCGTTGACCATGCCGCTGGGCCAACGCCCTCGTGATCCCCGCTCGGGTTGCGACCACATGACCCAGAGGTTAGAATTTTAATCAATGGCTTCAGGGCATAAGCGCTGGAGCGGGGTCTGACCGGGCCCGTCTCGGCGGGTCGGTTTTTTAGGTCGGATTGCGCTTCCGAAGAATTGGGGATTCGCGCTCCAATGCCCGGCACGATGTGGGGTCCATCTTGATTTCTCGTTCGCTTGCTCGCGCGCTCTTGGCTTCGGTTGCGCTGATGACGGCCGGCGGTCTGCTCGCCGGCTGCGACACCGATCAGGTCTCGCTCGCGACCAACGCCAAGGCCAATCAGCCGGTGCCGCCGAAGCTGATCGCCGCGATGGCCGAGAAGGACATGGACCTGCAATCGCCGATCCTGGTCCGCCTGTTCAAGCAGGAGGCCGAGCTTGAGGTCTGGAAGCAGACCCGCTCGGGCCAGTTCGCGCTGCTCAAGACCTATCCGATCTGCCGCTGGTCGGGCGACCTCGGCCCCAAGGTGCGCGAGGGCGACCGCCAGGCCCCGGAGGGATTCTACTCGATCAACCCGAGCCAGATGAATCCGCAGTCGGCCTATTACCTCTCGTTCAACACCGGCTATCCGAACGCGTTCGACAAGGCGCTGGGCCGCACCGGCTCGCAGCTGATGGTGCACGGCGATTGTTCTTCGCGCGGCTGCTACGCGATGACCGACGAGCAGATCGCCGAGATCTATTCGCTCGGCCGCGAGTCCTTCTTCGGCGGCCAGAAGGCGTTCCAGCTGCAGGCCTATCCGTTCAAGATGACGCCGGTGAACATGGCCAGGCACCGGAACAATCCGAACATGCCGTTCTGGAAGATGATCAAGCAAGGCTATGATCATTTCGAGGTGACGCGGCAGGAGCCGAAGGTCGATTTCTGCGAGAAGAAGTACGTCTTCGACGCCGCAAAGCCCGCGGACGCCAAGCGCGATCCGGTGTTCGACGCCTCGGCCAAGTGCCCGGCCTATGTGATCCCCGAGGACATCGCCAGCGCCGTGCGCGAGAAGCAGGCCAAGGACGAAGCCGAATACGCAAGGCTGGTCGCCAAGGGCACGCCGGTGGCGCGGATGAACACCGGCATCGACGGCGGCATGCACAAGATCTTCGCCGCCAAGATTCCGGAAGGCTCGACCGGCCTGTCCGAGAGCGCCGAAGGCACCACGCTGCAGATGCTGGCGATGGCGAAGGCGCCGGGCACGATTCCCAGCCACGTCAACCCGCCCAAGCCGAACCTCGACGCGGTGGCAAGCGCGCCCGCACCGCGCGAAGAGCCGGTGGTCGCCGCCAGCGCGCCTGCCTCGAGCACCCGCGTCGCCTCGGCTGCGCCCGCGGAGAAGTCTGAAGGCAGCAGCTTCTTCTCCAATCTCGGCCGCAAGATGGGATTCGGCGCCGCCGACACCACGGCGACCACAACGCCGGCGCCGCAGGCCACCGCCTCCGTGCCCCCGGCCGCCCAGACCTCCACGACGCCGGCGACGGCCGCTTCGCGACTCAAGGCCGCCGTGACCCGCTTCGTGCCGGGGCATGACAAGTCCAAGGATGCGGCGAAGGATGCTTCGAAGGATGCGCCGAAGCCGGCGGCTGTCGCCGCCAAGCCTGCCGAACCGCCGAAGCCCGACACCCGCCTCGCCGCCACGCGTCCGGCGCTGAAGCCGTCGGCGAGCGACGGCGCGGGTGACAGCACCCCGATGATATCAGGCGCCGCACCGGTGGTGCAGTCGAACTCGTTCGACAGCCGCTTCTCGGCGGTGAAGTAAGGCACACTCCTTCGGATAAATACAATTTCTCTTTACCCGAACACCCGAAACACCCTATCCTCCGCGCATCTCATCCCTCCGGAAGGGGCGGGTCGCGATCGTCACGGTTCGTGGGGTGGGTTGCGGTGGACGCGGGCGGCGTTTGCGCCAGGTGCGGTCGCAGGGCGGGTAGTCCCCGTGAGCGATCAGCGGGCGCGGTACGACAGGCGCCGCCATGCCCTGCGAAGCCGGGAGGCGAAGCAGGGTCGCGTACGGCAAAATCGTGTGGTCCTGACGTCCGGGGTCTGTACGTCAAGTCTCGCGGTGGTGCACGTTCTCCAACCGGAGGGCGCGCATCAGTGATCTCGCGAGGCGACGGGGGCAATAGTGCATCGCTCCCCGGGGAGAGCGCGACATAAGCCGTCAAACCACTGCGCAGGGAAGGCCGGTTATCGGGCTGTACCTGTGTCTCCCCTGTGAGCGTCTATCCACGCATCATTGCACAGGGGCTCGCGGGTGCCAGCCGGTACCCGGCCTTCCCTGCGCCCTTCCGATTTCGAGGGGCGCCAGAAGCGAAGCAAAATCCGGGCGCTGGGCGCCGCGGGATCGCGATGTCACGTTCGGTTGTTTGACAATTGTAGATCGTAACGCACGCAGACTGCGTTCCTCACTAGCTCGGTCACGACTCGCTGATCGAAAGTGTCGAGGGCCGACCGCGCACGCGCAACCATGTTTAGCCGTCACCCTGAGGTGCGCGCGACGCGGCGCGATAGCGACGCAGAGCAAGCCTCGAAGGGCGACGGCCCGGCTGCCAGCTCGGCCGTGCATCCTTCGAGGCTCGCGGCACGATGCTGCGCATCGCGCTGCTCGCGCCTCAGGATGACGGGACTGACAGGATGCGCACCGCGGCAGACTTGAAGCCAGCGCGCAGGCCCTACGGCGCCAGATATCGCATCAGCTCCGGATTGCCCCGCACCTCGCCCGCCTCGCCCTGCAGCGCGACTCTTCCGCGGTCGAGCACATAGGCGTAGTCGGCGACGCGCAAAGCCAGGTCGAGGTGCTGCTCGACGATGATGACCGCGATGTCCTTCGCGAGCTCGATCAGCCGCTCGGTGATCTCTTCGATGACGCCGATCCAGACGCCCTCGGTGGGCTCGTCCAGCAGCAGCAGTTTTGGATCGCCCAGCATGGCGCGGCCGATCGCCAGCATCTTGCGCTCGCCGCCGGAGAGCGTGCCGGCGGGCTGGTCGAGGCGCTGGCCGAGTTTTGGGAAGATGGCGAGCACGCGGTCGATTGCGGAGGCGTCCCTGCTCGCGAGCGAGCCGACGGCGAGATTGTCGCGCACCGACAGGCGCGCGAACACCGAATGCTCCTGCGGCACATAGCCGATGCCGGCGCGCACGCGCTCTTGCGTCGCGCGGCGGCTGATGTCGCGGCCGTCGAAGGCGACTTCGCCCTTCCACGCCGGCAACTCGCCGACGATGGTCTTCATCAGCGTGGTCTTGCCGGCGCCGTTGCGCCCGAGCACGGCAACGCCGCCGCGCCAGGGAATGCCGAGGCTGACGTCGAACAGGACCTGGCTGCGGCCATAGCCGACGTCGAGATGCTTGATGTCCAAAAATTCAGGCACGGCGCAGATAGATCTCCTGGACGGATGTGTTGGCCTGGATCTCGGACACCGTGCCTGTTGCCAGCACCCTGCCCTGGTCGAGCACGGTGAGGCGATCGCAGATGTCGCGGATGAAATCGAGGTCGTGCTCGACGATGACCAGCGAGCAATGTTTTTTGATCGGCTGCAGCAATTCGCCGGTGACGCGGCGTTCTTCCAGGCTCATGCCGCCGGTGGGCTCGTCGAGCAGCAGCAGCTTCGGCTTGCCGGCGAGCGCCATGGCGATCTCCAGCCATTGCTGCTGGCCGTGCGACAGCGCCGCCGCCGCATCGAAAGCGCGATCGGCGAGGCGGAACTGGGTCAGCATGGTCATGACCTGGTCGTGCAGGAACCTGCGCGTGCGCGAGAACACGAGGTCGAACAGCGAGGACTGCGCCTGCAGCGCGAGCAGGATGTTGTCGTAGAGCGTCAACGACGGCAGCACGGATGTGATCTGGAATTTCAGGCTCATGCCGGCGCGGGCCCGCTCTGTCGGCGTGAACGCGGTGATGTCGGTGTTGACGAAGGAGACTTTTCCTTGCGTCGGCACCTCGGCGCCGGCGATGCACTTCATCAGCGTGCTCTTGCCCGAGCCGTTCGGGCCGATCAGGCCGTGAAACTCGTTCTCGCCGACGGTGAGGGCCGCGCCGTCAAGCGCGGTGAGCTTGCCGAAGACCTTCTTGATGCCGGCCGCTTCAAGGAGCATCGCGCTTCTCCTTGACCTTGGCGCCAAAGCTGCCGACCCGTTCGCGTTCGCCGAGCACAAAACTGATCAGGCCGAGCGGCCGGAACAGGATCACGAGCAGGAGCAGCAGGCCAAGAATGATCGGCCAGATGTCGCGGTAATTGTCCGAGAGCCAGAAGCTGACGCCCTCGACGATGACAGCGCCGATGACGGCGCCGATCAGCGTGCCGGAGCCGCCGAACAGAACATAGAGCACGACCTGGGTCGACACCACGACCCCGACCATGTTGGGCCAGACGAAACCTTCGTGGAAGGCATAGAGGCTGCCGGCAAGGCCTGCGACGGCGCCGCCGATGGTGAAGATGATCGCTTTCAGGTGCTGCGCCTTGTAGCCGAAGAAGGCGATGCGCTGCTCGTTCTCGCGCAAGCCTGCGAGCGCAAGACCGAATTGCGAGCGCACCAGGAAGCGGCAGAGCAGATAGACCACGACGAGGATGCCGAGCACGAGATAGTAGAACGCCGGGCCTTCCGAGAACTCGTATGACCCGAGCGACATCGGTGCGATCGAGGGGATGCCGTTCTGGCCGCCGAGATAATACCAGCCGCGTGCGAGGCGATCGGCGGCGTAGGAGCCGGTCAGCGTGCCGAGCGAGACAAAGATCACGCTGGAGGGATGCCGGCCCAGTAGCAGGAAGCCGCCGAGCAGCAGCGCGAAGGTGAGGCCGATCAGCATGCCTGCCGGCAGCACGAGGAAGATGTTGGTGATGTCGAGGTCGCGCGCGAGCAGCGCCACGCCATAGCCGGCCGAGCCGAAGAACAGGGCCTGGCCGAAGCTCATGATGCCGGCATAGCCCCAGACCAGGTCGAACGACAGCGCGAACAGCGCGAGAATGACCACGCGCGTCGCAAACACCGTGAGATAGTCCTGCAGCACCAGCGGCGCGAGCAGCGCCGCAACAAGCACGACGCCCTCAACGATGGGCAGGATTTTTCGTCCTGCCTTGACGCGGCCATTGGCCTGTTCCGCCGCTGTGCCCTCAGCCATCGCACCGTCCGCTTCGTCGTCCGCGTCGGCGACGATGGCCCCTCTTACCACACTCATCCGCTTCAGCATTCCACCTCAGCATTCCTTGGGATCGACAAGGCCGTTGCTGCGCCCGACGATCTCGTAATTTCCGCTCTTGGCGACCGCGGTGTACATCTTCATCTTGCAGTGCCGCTTGCCCGGCGCCATCTCGGCGGGTCCGCCCGGACCTTCGGCGATCTTGGCGTGGTCGAGCGCGGCGGCCACCGACTCGCGGTCGATCTTGCCGGCTTCCTTCACCGCGGCTTCCCACAGCTTCAGGCCGCGATAGGTGCCGGTCGCCGCGCTGCCGGCGGCGAACAGGAAGTTGCCCGGGAAATCCTTTTCATAGGCCGCCTGGATCTTGGCGTCGAACGGGTTCTCCTTGGTCAGCACCTTGAAATAGTCGAGGCAGCTCGCAAGGCCCTCGATCTCCGCGGCTTGGTTGATGTTGAGCGTGTTCTCGTCATAGTAGACGCAGGCGAGCCGGCCGCCGTTCTTGAGGAAACCGGCTTCATAGAGCTGTTTGAAGAACGGGCCGACGCCCGGCGGGATGACAGTGTTGAAGACGACGTCGATCTTGTTGGAGATGATGCGGTTGACGGTCGCGGAGAAGTCGACCTGGTCGAGCGGGTAATATTCCTCGAACACGACCTCGCCGCCATTCGATTCGATCACCTTGCGGGCGTAGACGTTGAGCGTGTGCGGCCAGACATAATTGGCGCTGGGCAGCGCGAACTTCTTGCCGCCGTTCTTGATCAGCCAGGGGATGAACTCGTCGCATTGCTGCGCCGGCGTCGGGCCGGTGCAGAACAGGTACGGCGTGCACTCCTTGCCCTCGTAGAGCTGCGGATAGATGTAGAGGGTCTTGCCGCGCGCCACGATCGGGTCCTTGATCGCGTTGCGCATCGACGAGGTGATGCCGCCGAGCACCATGTCGACTTTGTCGCGCTGGATCAGCTTGCGCACGTTGCCGACGGCGACGGATTCGTTGGACGCGGTGTCCTCGATATAGAGCTCGAGCGGACGGCCGAGCAGGCCGCCGGCCGCGTTGATCTCCTTGATCACCATCTTTGCGACGTTGGCGTCGGCGTTGCCGGCATAGGCGATCGGGCCGGTGAGGTCGGTGGCGATACCGACCTTGATCGGCGCCTCGGCAGCGTTGGCCCAGGGCGCCGGAATCACCCAGCTGCCGACGCCGGTCGCGACCGCGCCCGATGCAAAGGCAAAATTGGACAGGAAACGACGTCGCGTGAGCTGAGTACGATCGAGCATGTGATTAAACCCCTTTTCCAGCGATGAGACCTTGCGGACGGAATTTGATGAAGACAATGGCAAGGACGAAGACGAGGACGTCGGCGACGACAGGTGCCATCACCCAGGGCAGCGCCGCGCTCAGCGTGCCGATGACGCCGGCGCCTGCGACCGGGCCGATGAAGGAGCCGACCCCGCCGACCATGACCGCGACAAAGCCCTGGATCAGGAAGCGCAGACCGAGATCGGCAAACAGGCTGAACACCGGCACGATCAGCGCGCCGGCAAGGCCGGCCAGCGCTGCACCGAAGGCAAAGGTGGCGCCGTAGATCAGCGGCGTCGAAATGCCCGACGCACGCGCCAGCGACGGGTTCTCCAGCGTCGCCCGCACGCGCAGGCCGAAGCTGGTGCGCGACAGCAGCAGATAGCAGAGGCCCATCACCAAGAGCGTGATGACGATGATGGTGAAGCGCCACGCCGAGATGTGCATGGCGCCGATGTCGATCGAGCCGCCGATCGGCTCCGGCACGGTGAGATAGAAGCCGCCGATCAGCCCGCGAACGGCTTCGCGGATGATCAGGCCGAGCGCATAGGTGCCGAGCATGGCAACGATCGGGGCGGCATAGAATCGTCGGATGATCAGCGCCTCCAGCACGAAGCCGAGCGCACCGACCACGAAAGGCGCCGCGACCATGCCCGCCCAGATCGGCAGGCCTTTGGCGTAAGCGAGATAGGTGATGTAGGCCCCCAGCAGAACGAACTCGCCTTGCGCGAAGTTGAAGATGCCCATCATGCTGGCGATGATCCCGAGCCCCAGCACGATCAGGACGATGATCGCGCCGAAGCTCAGGATCTCGAACGCCGCGACGAACGCGTTAGCCATGCGTTGGATTCTTGTTTTGACGCGTTTTCTTCACGCGAACCGGTATCCACTTCGCTTGAAAACGCTTCTGTGTTCCGTCAGCCTGCATCAACATTTGTTTCACATCTTCTTCCAGTCGCCGATTTGCTCGAAGGCGTGCGCGGCGCGGTAGATAGTGGATTCCTCGAACATGCGGCCGACCAGCATCAGGCCGATGGGCAGGCCGTCGACAATGCCGCAGGGCAGCGACATCGCGGGATGGTGGGTGATGTCGAACGGCGCGGTGTTCGAGATCATCTCGAGCGCGCGGGCAACATATTCCTCACGGCTGGCGTTGGGCTCCGGCAGCTTGGTCGCCTTCATCGGCGTGGTCGGCAGCAGGAGCAGATCGTAATCCGCAAAGGCCTTGTCGTAGGCCGCAGTCAGCCGGCGCGAGATGTTGAGCGCCTTGCCGTAGAAGCGGGGACCGAAATTGTTGTTGATGTAGGTGCCAAGCATCATGAAAAGCTTCGTGGTCTCGGACAGCGAGTCGGCCTGCCGGCGCCAGCCGCGATGGAAATCCATCAGCGAGGTCGAATAGAGATCGCCGCGGCTGAGGCCGTAGCCGTCGCCGAACATCATGGTCTGGGTCAGGCCTTCGGTGCCGATCGGCGTCCAGATCGCTCCGCCCATGAGGTGCATCGGGATCGAGACGGTCTCTACGGTGGCGCCCAGATCCTTGAAGCGTTTTGCGGCCTCGCGCACGCTTTCGTTCACCGCGGACTCGGCGGTCGGCTGCTCGAAACCTTCCTTGAGGATGCCGATCTTCATGCCCTTGACGCCCTGGCCGAGCGCCTTGGTGTATTCCTCGACCTTCGGGGCCTTGATCCTGGGATCGTAGCCGTCGTCGCCGGCGAGCACTTCGAGCAGCAGGGCGTTGTCGGCGACGGTCGCGGTCATCGGGCCGGTGTGATCGACATAGATCTCGATCGGCATGATGCCGGTGTAGGGGACGAGGCCCCAGGTCGGCTTCATGCCGTAAACGCCGCAGAACGACGACGGCATGCGGATCGAGCCGCCCTGGTCGCCGCCGATCGCCATGTCGACCTCGCCGAGCGCGACCACGACGCCCGAGCCCGACGACGAGCCGCCGGCCGAGTAGCCCATCTTGTGCGGATTATGTACCGGTCCATAGGAGCCGGTGTGGCTGCCGCCGGACAGGCAGAAATGCTCGCAATGCACCTTGCCCTTGATCTCGGCGCCGGCATCCAGCATGCGCGTGACGATGGTGGCGTCGAAATCGGGCACATAGCCTTCCAGCGTCGACGAGCCGTTGGTCATGGGCACGCCGGCCAGCATGATGTTGTCCTTCAGCGCGACGGTCTTTCCCTTGAGCTTGCCGCTGGCGGCACCCTTCACGGTCGACTTGCGATACCAGGCATTGCGGGGGTTCTCCTCCGCCGAGGGCCGGTAGCCCGGCGTGCGCGGATATTTCACTTCGGGCAATTCGTCCGGCATCGCCGCAACGAGATTGTAGGCTTCGATCGAGCCCCGCATGAGACCGCGGAACGAGGCGACGTCGTCATCGGTGAGCGAAAGGCCGCACTGCTCGGCGACACTGCGAAGTTGGGCTGGCGTGGGAAGGGCAACTGTCACGGCGCTCTCCTTGAAGGCTTCTTGATCCCTGGCATTGGACGGAAGCCTCTCGCTCGCGCCTTCACGGCGCGGGCCAACCGGCTTCACGGCGATATTACAGACGGAAATATTTTCCTTTTCAAGTATTATTTCGCAAATCCGCCGCGGCTTATCGGCGGCCGGCTTAGAGCGTCTTGATGATCTTGAAATCGAGACCGTCGGCTTCGGCGAAGTACATCGGCATCTCGGCGCGGCCGTCGCGAAGCGTTACGGGACCGCGGCCCGCCGAGTAGACGGTGTTCCGCGCGGCCTTCAGCAGCGGACGAAAGGCCAATGATCCGGCGCGGTTGGCGACGGATTCCAGAAAGCGCAGCCCCTCATAGTTCGACTGACCGACCGAGCCGACCGGCGGCGCGTTGGCACCGAACATGGAATAATAGGCACTGAGGAACTCGTCATTTGCGCGCGAGACCAGGCCGTTGAAATAGCCGGAGGCGCAGAACAGATTTTCGGTGTTGTCGGCGCCGATGCCGAGCAGCACGGTCTCGTCCATCGCACCTGCAAGCCGCAGCGTCGAGGTGGCAAGGCCCGCTTCGGCGAAGGCGCGGTTGAAGGTGATGCTGTCGGTGCCGATCAGCGAGATCAGCACCACATCGGGCCGGGCGGCGCGGATGCGCGCCAGATGCGGCTCGTGATTGTCCTCGCCGACAGGGACGAACTCCTCGCCGACGACCTGGCCGCCCGCCTCCTTGATGTAGCGCTTGACCGCGCGATGCGACTGCCAGGGCCAGACGTAGTCACTGCCGATCAGGTACCAGCGCGCCGCCTTCTTGACGTCAGCGAGCCAATGGATCGCCGGCCGACTCTGCCAGCGCGGCGTCTCACCGATCGCCATGACGCCCGGCGTGCGCTCGCCGCCTTCATAGACAGGCGTGTAGATGTAGGGGATGCGGTTGCCGGTGACCTTGCGCAGCGCGACGCGGACCGCGCTGATATGCGAGCCCATGATGAGGTCGACCTCGTCGAAGGCGATCGCCTGCTCGGCGCGGCGCACCACCTCCTCGATCGGTCCGCCGGAATCGTAGATCGACAGTTCTAGCTCGCGGCCCAGAATGCCGCCGCGCTTGTTGATCTCGGCAACCGCTAGCATCGCGCTGTTGGTGGAGGTCGGGCCCCAGATCCCGGGCGAGCCGGTGAAGGTGAGGAAATTGCCGATGCGCAGCTTGCTGCGCGCGCCGCGCCGCCTCATGACATGCGCATCGACCGGAGACAGGTCGAAATCCGCCGCCGATGACGACAAATTCCTGAACAGCAAGGACGGCGGCAACGCCGGGCCGCCGTGAGCCGGGAAGTTTACCGTCGCGTGCACGCCAACTCCTGTCTGAGACCAGACCTGAAAGCACATTGAGCAGGCGGCCGCGGCTTCCGCCCTTTTGTTGGGCAATGATCCTATTTTGAAAATATTGAATATTCAAGAATTGACGTGCATATAGATGCAGCATTGTTTGCAAGACATTCACTCATTTGGGTCAAGACGAAGTCTTAGCCGTGGCAAAACCGCCGAAAGAAAACTCCCCGATCACCGAACACCTCGCCTACCTGCTCGCGCAAGCCAACCGGGAGATCAACCGGCAGCTCGAACTGCGGTTGAGCAAGGAAGGCGTACCTGTCGAGCAATGGCGCATCCTGAAAGTGCTGTCGGATGGCGAGGGCCATTCGATGGGCGAGCTTGCGGACGCCGTCCTGCTCAACCATCCGACACTGACCAAGATGATCGACCGCATGGTCTCCGACACGCTGGTCTACCGCGTGCAGGACCCGAACGACCGCCGCAAGGTGCTGATGTTCATCTCCGACCGCGGCAAAGTGCTGTGCAAGAAGCTCAACTCGCTCGCGGTCGACCAGGAGGAACACATCCTGGAGAACTACGGCGACAAGTCGACGAGCGAATTGAAGCGGCTGCTGGAGAGCTTGATCGACAGTTCGAATTGAGAGTCGGCGCGACATACTCCGCCGTCATCGCCCGATTTAATCGGGCGATCCAGTATTCCAGAGACGGATGTGATTGAGCCGAGAAGCCGCGGCGTACTGGATCGCCCGGTCGAGCCGGGCGACGACAGCGCTGCGTGAGGCGCGAACTTCCCTCAGCCGCGCTGAACCTTACGCATACCGGCCGTGGCAGTGCTTGTACTTCCTGCCACTTCCGCACGGGCAGTCCTCGTTGCGGCCAACCTTGCCCCAGCTCGCCGGGTTCTTCGGATCGCGCAGCGCGGCGTCGGTGGCCTGGGCGCCGAGGGTGACGCTGGCGAGGGCCATCTCGTCCTCGCCGGTGTTCGGATCGAACTTGTGCGCCTCCATCGGCGGCAGCACCGGGGCTTCCTGCTCCGGCGGGACGATCTCGACGCGCATCAGCTGCGCCGTGACGGCCTCGCGCAGGTGAGCGCTCATCTCCTGGAAGAGATTGAAGGCTTCGGTCTTGTATTCCTGCAGGGGATCGCGCTGGCCGTAGCCGCGCAGGCCAATGACCTGGCGCAGGTGGTCGAGCATGATCAGGTGCTCGCGCCAGAGATGGTCGAGCGTCTGCAAGAGGATGGTCTTCTCGACGTAACGCATCACGTCGGGACCCCATTGCGCGACCTTGGCCGCCATGTGCTCGTCGGCCTTGGTCTCGATGCGCGTGAGCAGCTCCTCGTCGGCGATGCCCTCTTCCTTGGCCCATTCGTCGACCGGCAGGTCGAGATCGAGCACGCGCTTCAATTCCTCCTTCAGACCCGCGACGTCCCACTGCTCGGCGTAGGCATGCTCGGGCACGTGCTTGGCGACGAGGTCGTCGATGAAGGCGTGGCGCATGTCGGCGATCGTCTCGGCGACGCTCTCGTCCTTCATCAGCTCGACGCGCTGGTCGAAGATCACCTTGCGCTGGTCGTTCTGGACGTTGTCGAACTTGAGCAGGTTCTTGCGGATGTCGAAGTTGCGCGCCTCGACCTTCTGCTGCGCCTTCTCCAGCGCCTTGTTGATCCAGGGATGGATGATGGCCTCGCCCTCCTGCAGGCCGAGACGCTGCAGCATGCTGTCGAGGCGGTCCGAGCCGAAGATGCGCATCAAATCGTCTTCGAGCGACAGGAAGAATTTCGAGCGGCCGGGATCGCCCTGACGGCCGGAACGGCCGCGCAGCTGGTTGTCGATGCGGCGGGATTCGTGGCGCTCGGAGCCGATGATGTAGAGGCCGCCGGGCTTCTTCACGGTCTTGGCGGGCTTGGATCCCTTGGCCGGCTCGACCTCGACGGTCTCCTCGGCCTTCAGCACGATGTCGCGGAAGTGCTCGATATCGGCCTTGATCTGCTCGATCTTCCTGGCCTTCTCGGCCTCGTCGGTGATGCCCGCCGTCTCCTGCTGGATGCGCATCTCCAGGGAGCCGCCGAGTTTGATGTCGGTGCCGCGGCCAGCCATGTTGGTGGCGATCGTGATCGCGCCCGGGACGCCGGCTTCGGCGACGATATAAGCTTCCTGCTCGTGGAAGCGCGCGTTCAGCACCGCAAACAGCTTCGCCGGCTTGCCAGCGCGGGCCGCGGCATAGAGCTTGTCGAGCGCGCCCTCCTTGCCGAAATCGATCTGCTTGTAGCCGTTCTTCTTGAGGAATTCGGCCAGCACTTCCGACTTCTCGATCGAGGCGGTGCCGACCAGCACCGGCTGCAGCCGCGCATTGGCGCGCTCGATCTCGGCGAGAATGGCCTGATATTTTTCCTTCTGGGTTCGATAGACCTCGTCGTCCTCGTCGAGGCGCGCGACCGGCAGATTGGTCGGGATCTCCACGACCTCGAGCTTGTAGATGTCGAACAATTCGTCCGCTTCGGTCGCGGCGGTGCCGGTCATGCCCGCCAGCTTCTCGTACATGCGGAAGTAGTTCTGGAAGGTGATCGAGGCCAGCGTCTGGTTTTCGGGCTGGACCTGGACGTGCTCCTTGGCTTCCAGAGCCTGGTGCAGACCTTCCGAATAGCGGCGGCCCGGCATCATGCGGCCGGTGAACTCGTCGATGATGACGACCTCGTTGTCGCGGACGATATAGTCCTTGTCGCGCGTGAACAGCGTGTGGGCGCGCAGCGCCTGGTTGATGTGGTGCACGACCGAGACGTTCTCGACGTCGTAGAGCGACTCGCCCTTGAGCTGGCCGGCATCGCGCAACAGGGTCTCGATCTTCTCCATGCCGGCTTCGGTCAAGGTCACCGTGCGCTGCTTCTCGTCGACCTCGTAATCGGTCTTGTCGAGCTTGGGCAGAAAGCCGTCGATGGTGTTGTAGAAGTCGGAGCGGTCGTCGAGCGGGCCGGAGATGATCAGCGGCGTGCGCGCTTCGTCGATCAGGATGGAGTCGACCTCGTCGACGATGGCGAAGAAGTGCGGCCGCTGGACCATGTCCTCGAGCCGGTACTTCATGTTGTCGCGCAGATAGTCGAAGCCGTATTCGTTGTTGGTGCCGTAGGTGATGTCGCAGGCATAGGCCGCCTTGCGCTCGGCATCGTCGAGGCCATGCACGATCACGCCGGTGGTCATGCCGAGGAAGCCGTAGATCTGGCCCATCCAGCCGGAGTCGCGGCGGGCGAGGTAGTCGTTGACGGTGACGACGTGAACGCCCTTGCCGGCGAGCGCGTTGAGATAGACCGCGAGCGTTGCGACCAGCGTCTTGCCTTCGCCGGTCTTCATCTCGGCGATATCGCCCTCGTGCAGCACCATGCCGCCGATCAGCTGGACGTCGAAATGGCGCTGGCCGAGCGTACGCTTGGCGGCCTCGCGCACGGTGGCGAAGGCGGGGACCAGCAGGTCGTCCAGCGTCTTGCCATTTGCGAGCTGCTGCTTGAATTCCGCGGTGCGGGCCTTGAGGGCGTCGTCGGAGAGCTTGGCGAGCTCAGGCTCCAGCGCGTTGATCGCGTTGACGCGGGATTGATATCCCTTCACCCGCCGGTCGTTGGCGGAGCCGAAAAACTTGCGGGCGAGCGCGCCGATCATGCCTAGTTCCTGTGTTCGCGTTTCAACCGCGTTGGGCCCAAGAAGTTGTCACCCGCCTGCCTATCAACTCACCGTGACGCTTCGCGGCGTCAGAGCCCCGACTGCGGGGGTCGTCCGCCATATGGGTGGGAATTGGGCAAGTCTGGGTTCAACGGCCAAAAACGCAGCAAAATAAACGCCATCGCCATGGTCGCGACCAGGCAGAGATATGGCCCGGTCAGGGCCTTGTCAACGGCGGCCGCATTGCGGCTAATTCATCATTTTGACAGACTTTTCGCGTTGCCAAGCCCCCCTGATTGGGCGAGTGTCCGCCCCGCTCGAGCAGCCCCCTGCTTCAACATAAGGATTTTCCATGACCGCCTCGTTCCCGGTAACCCAGCGCTTCCGCTCCGCCTCCGCCCTGGTTGGCAGCCTCGCTCTGGCGCTATCCCTGGCGTTTGCGGGCCCGCTCCGGGCCGCCGATGATCCGGTGCTGGCGAAGGTCAATGGTGCGGAAATCAAGAAGAGCGACGTCGCCATGGCCGAGGAGGAGCTCGGGCCGAGCCTCGCCCAGATGGACCCGGCGACCAAGGACGAGAACGTCCTGTCGTTCCTGATCGACATGAAGATCGTCAGCAAGGCTGCCGAAGACAAGAAAATCGCCGACAGCGACGAGTTCAAGAAGCGCCTCGCCTTCGCGCGCAACCGGCTTCTGATGGACAGCCTGCTCGCGGGCGAGGGCAAGGCCGCCACCACGCCGGACGCCATGAAGAAGGTCTATGAGGAGGCCTCCAAGCAGATCAGCGGCGAGCAGGAGGTGCGCGCCCGCCACATCCTGGTCGAGACCGAGGACGAGGCCAAGGCGGTGAAGGCCGAGCTGGAGAAGGGGGCCGATTTCGCCGAACTCGCCAAGAAGAAGTCCAAGGACCCCGGCTCTGCCGATGGCGGCGATCTCGGCTTCTTCACCAAGGAGCAGATGGTGCCGGAATTCTCGGCCGTGGCCTTCTCGCTGGAGCCGGGCAAGATCTCGGACCCCGTGAAGTCGCAGTTCGGCTGGCACATCATCAAGGTCGAGGAAAAGCGCAACCGTAAGGCGCCCGATTTCGAGCAGGTCAAGGCCCAGATCGAGCAGTACGTGACCCGCAAGGCCCAGGCCGAGTATGTCGCCAAGCTGCGCACCGAAGCCAAGGTCGAGCGGCTGGACCAGCCGGCGGCAGATGCGTCGAAGGATTCCAAGCCGTCCGACAGCAAGATGGCGCCGCCGGCGAAGAAGTAAGAATTCGCTGTCACTTCGCGGACGCCAAGAGTATCTAACGTCGCAATGGCCGGGGCTCCCCCGGCCATCTGCATGTCCAGACCCTACCAAGGCGCCCGCGATGTCCTCCTCCGTTTCTCCCCTCGCCCCCAAAACCGTCCCCGATATGCCCGTGATCGCGGGCGTCCGCCTCGCGACGGCCGAAGCCGGCATCCGCTACAAGAATCGCACCGACGTGCTGCTTGCGGTGATGGACAAGGGCACTGCGGTCGCCGGCGTCTTCACCAGGTCGAAGTGCCCCTCGGCCCCGGTGGAATGGTGCCGCGCCAAGCTGAAGGGCGGCAAGGCGCGCGCGCTGGTGGTCAATTCCGGCAATGCCAACGCCTTCACCGGCAAGACCGGCCGCGCCTCCACCGCGCTGACGGCGAAGATCGCGGCCAAGGCGGTCGGCTGCAGCGAGAGCGAGATCTTCCTGGCCTCGACTGGCGTGATCGGCGAGCCGCTGGACGCCACCAAGTTCGACGGCGTGCTTGGCCGCCTCGCCGACGCCGCCGAGCCCGGCGATTACCTGGCCGCGGCCAAGGCGATCATGACCACCGACACCTTCCCGAAGGTCGCGACCGCGACCGTCAAGCTCGGCAAGGCCAAGGTCACCATCAACGGCATGGCCAAGGGCGCCGGCATGATCGCGCCCGACATGGCGACGATGCTGTCCTTCATCTTCACCGACGCGCCGCTCGCGCCCGCCGCCCTGCAGGCGCTGCTCAAGAGCGGCGTCGAGGACACGTTCAACGCCGTGACCATCGACGGCGACACCTCGACTTCCGACACGCTGCTGGCGTTTGCAACCGGCGCCGCCGCCGAGCAGGGCGCGCCGAAGATCAGCCGCGCCAGCGATCCCAGGCTGAAGGCCTTCGTCAAGGCGTTCAACCAGGTGCTCGCCAATCTCGCCGAGCAGGTCGCCCGCGACGGCGAAGGCGCGCGCAAGCTGGTCGAGATCACCGTCGAGGGCGCCAAGACCAAGGCTTCCGCCCGCAAGATCGCGATGTCGATCGCGAACTCGCCGCTGGTGAAGACCGCAATCGCCGGCGAGGACGCCAATTGGGGCCGCGTGGTGATGGCTGTCGGCAAGGCCGGCGAGCCGGCCGATCGCGACAAGCTCTCGATCTCGTTCAACGGCATCCGCGTCGCCAGGAGCGGCGCGCGCGATCCCGATTATGACGAAGCGCAGGTGTCGGAAGCGATGAAGGCGCCGGAGATCGCGATTCGGGTCTCGCTCGGCCTCGGCAAAGGCCGCGACCGCGTCATGACCTGCGATCTCACCAAGGAATATGTGGCGATCAATGGGGACTACAGGTCGTAGGCGCTAGGGCCGTCACCCGGAGATCCGCGCGTCTGCGACCGCCTTCTTGAACAGGGCGTTCATGGCGTCCGCGATGCCCTGCGTCGGGCTGACCTCGAAATACAGGTCCGGTGAAGCGCAGCTCTGCATGTTCTGTGCGATCTGGCTGTTCGGCGAGGGGCCATAGGGACCGGCATTGAACGGATCGATCCATTTCACGTACCAGGAGTTGGTCGGCAGCGCGAGATACGTCGTGTACAACACCGCGATCTTGACCCCGCGATCCTTCATCGTCTTGCAAAGCGCAGGGTTGAGCGGCGACTGGCAGCGCGTGCTGCCCGAGAGCGGTTTCAGGCATCCGGTGTTGCTCTCGTCGGCAACGCCGTCAGACACAAAGAACAGATATTTGAGCGGACTGGACGACGTTCCGCTTCCGGGTGAACTGATCTCGTTGTTCATTGCAGGAAATATCGCGGTGAACGCGGTGTCCTGATCGTTATTCTCATTCTGGCCGTTCACCGACATCAAATCGATGTTGTTCGCGGCCGATTTGGCGCTGGACAGAGAAGCCGACAACGAGAACAGGCTGCGCAGGCCGAGCGTGCCGGCGGAGGCGCCGAAATCGTAGATCGCCATTCTGAACTGGTTTGAATAGGTTTCGGTCGCGCTCGCCGTGTCCATCAACGACGCCGTCGCGCTCCGAAGCACGTCGATCCGGGTGGTCACGCCAAGCTTCTTGGCAAGATCGTAATAGTTGTTCTTGTCGTTGAGATCGTGGCAGGCGAAAGCGCACTTGTCCGACGTGTTGTTGACCATCTTCTGCACGTCGGCCGGGGTCGCACCGACGCCCATCGACGGCGAATTGTCCAGCAGCAGATAGAAATCGATATAGAGCGGCATGCTGGCCGTCGCCTTCGACGTGCCGCTCAACGTCAGCACGGACTTGCCGATCACGCCGAGAAACATGGTGTTCATTGTTGCGGTGAACGAAACCGTCGCGGTGACGGTCGAGCCTGACTTGACCACGGTCGGCGTGAGGCCGGTCAGCGTGTAGCCGGACTGACTGGCGCGATTGGCATTGAAGATGTTCGTGGCATCCGTGACGCCGACCGAAATCGAGCCGTCCGCAGTCATGTTGCCGGCGGCCTTGAAGGCGGGCGAGGCCTTGGCGATCGAGCCGACACTGGCGGCATCCGCCGCGGCCTGAAGCTTGGACCTTATCAGCGTTGCGCGCGAATAGTCGATGGCGCAGCCGACCGCACTGATCAGGGGAACGCAGGCGAGAGCGAAAATCACCGCGATATTGCCGCCCCGGTCGTGGACGAACCGGCGGAAGAGAACCGAAAGCGCAGCGCGCATGGATTGACCTGGAGTGGTTTAAAGAGTTCCCACTCTAGGAACTGCGGATTAAATATGACTTATGGGGACCTTGGAAACTTGGACTGCAACGAGGTTAACAAACCGTTGCGGTCGATCTTCAGCGAGCGACAGACACGCATGGCCGATCTCAAACTGACACTGGTGGTGGCCTGCGCGCTTGTTGACGCCGACAAGCGCGTCCTGATCGCGCAGCGCCCCGAGGGCAAGGCGTTGGCGGGCCTGTGGGAATTCCCCGGCGGCAAGCTCGAGCCGGGCGAACGGCCGGAGCAGAGCCTGATCCGCGAGCTCCACGAGGAGCTCGGCATCGAAGTCGCCGAGCCGTGCCTCGCGCCGCTGACTTTCGCCAGCTACGGTTACGAGACCTTCCATCTCCTGATGCCGCTCTACATCTGCCGACGCTGGGAGGGGATGGTTACCGCACGCGAGGGCCAGAACCTCGCCTGGGTCCGCGCCAACAAGCTGCGAGACTATCCGATGCCGCCCGCGGACATTCCGCTGATCCCGCATCTGATCGATTTGTTGATGTGATGATGCTCTTGCGTCGTCATTCCGGGGCGCGCGAGCGAACCCGGAATCTCGAGATTCCGGGTTCGATGCTACGCATCGCCCCGGAATGACGGTGCTAGACTTACGTCCTCCCCGCCTTCTTCACCGCCTCCGCCAGGCTTGCTTTCGCCGATCCCGGCTTGAGCGGCTGCTGCTGGCTCGCATGCGGGGCCCAGCCCGAGAGCCAGATGATGTCGAACGTCGCGCGGATACGGCCGTCGGGATCGGCAAAGCGCTCCGCGTAGATCTCGGCCATCCGCAGCAGCGTCGCACGGCGCGTCGGCGTTCGCCGTCGCTCGATCAGCACATTGGCTGCGCCCATGCGGCGCAGATCCTGCATCAAGGCGAACGCATTTCCGTAGCGCACCACGACACGATCGACGTCGGTCACCGGCAGTGCAAAGCCCGCCCGCTGCAATAGCGCGCCGATATCGCGGAGGTCGGCGAACGGTGCGACACGCGGCGATACGCCGCCCTCGCATTCGGCTTCCGCCGCGGCAAAGGCCTGCCGCAGCTCGGTCAGGCTGTCGCCGCCAATCATAGCGGCGAGCAAGAGCCCGTCCGGCTTCAGCGCCCGACGAACCTGCGCCAGCACGCCGGGAAGATCGTTGACGAATTGCAGCGCCAGCGCCGAGACGACGAGATCGAGGCTTTCCGGCGCGAAAGGCAGCTTCTCCGCGCCGGCCGCGTCGAGCGCGATGTGTTCGATGGAGGGAAGCCGCGTGCGCAACGCCGCCAACCCCACGCCGGGCGTCCAGAGGTCGGCGGGAGCGTGAAACTCCCGCATCACTGCCGCCAACCGGTCGGACATGTCCTCGGCAGCGCGGTCGAGCAGGAAGCTCACGGGCCCTTGCGCCTGCGCACGCCGCTGCCGTGCGTGCAGCAAGGCGCGATCGAACAAGGCGGGCGGGATTTGAGCGGTCTGGACCATGCCGCTGGTTACGCCGATCTCCGCGGTTCTGGCAATCCGCTGCGTGCAGCGTTAGCCTCCGCACATGGACGCCGACGCCACCCCCATCCGTTCCATTGCCGCACCGCTGCGGACCGCGTGGACGACCGGCCGCCACGTGCTGGCGCGGGCGGCGCGGCTGGCGCTCGACATCGCGCTGCCGACACAGTGCGTATCCTGCCAGGAGCCGGTCGACGGCGAGGGCGTTTGCGCCTCGTGCTGGGCCCGGCTGTCGTTCATCGAAAGGCCCTATTGCCCTCGGCTCGGCATTCCTTTCGTTTATGATCCCGGCCCGGAGATGCTGTCGATGGAGGCGATCGCGAGCCCGCCGGCCTACCAGCGCGCCCGCGCGGCGGTGCGCTATGACGACGTCGCGCGCACGCTGGTGCATGCGCTGAAGTACCAGGACCGCACCGATCTGGCACCGGCCATGGGCCGCTGGATGGCGCGTGCCGGCGGCGAGTTGCTGACCGGCGCCGACATGCTGGTGCCCGTGCCCCTGCATTGGCGGCGGGCCTGGCGGCGCCGCTACAACCAGTCCGGAGCGCTCGCCCGTGTGATCGAGCGGCAGAGCGGGGTCAGGGTGCGAGGCGACGTGCTGCGGCGGGTCCGTGCCACCGAGCAGCAGATCGGCCTGTCGCGAGCCCAGCGCGCCACCAATGTGCAGGGCGCATTCCAGGTATCTGCCGACCGGCAGGCCGAGGTCCAGGGCCGCCGCGTTGTCCTGATCGACGATGTCCTGACGTCAGGGGCGACGCTCGATGCCTGCGCGCGAGCCCTGCTCCGTGCCAAGGCGGCCCAGGTCGACGTGCTGGTCTTTGCCCGGGTTGTCGAGAGCGGCCCCCGTCCCATATAATTCAATGAATTCATGACATGAGAGCGCCAGACGAAATGACTGCTGCTGTCGAGATCTACACCCGGCCAGGCTGCGGCTATTGTTCCGCCGCCAAGTCGCTGCTGACCCGCAAGAAGGCGACCTTCACCGAATTCGACGTCGCCAAGAACCCGTCTTGGCGCCAGGAAATGTACGGCCGCGCCGGCCAAGGTTCGACGTTCCCGCAGATCTGGATCGGCGGCGCCCATGTCGGCGGCTGCGATGATCTCTACGCGCTCGACCGCGAAGGCAAGCTCGACGGCATGCTCGAAAGCATCAAGGCGGTGTCATGAGCGAGAACGGCACGTTCACCGCCGCCATGGTGCAGATGCGCACCGGCCTGATGCCGGGGCCGAGCCTCGAGCAGGCCACGAAGCTGATCCGGCAGGCTGCGGCCAATGGCGCCGATTACGTGCAGACGCCCGAAGTCAGTAACATGATGCAGCTGAACCGCAAGGCATTGTTCGAGCATCTCCAGAGCGAAGAGGACGACACCTCGCTAAAGGCCTACCGTGCGCTGGCGGCGGAGCTGCAGATTCATCTCCATGTCGGCTCGCTGGCGCTGCGCTTTTCACCGGAGAAGGCCGTCAACCGCTCCTTCCTGATCGGGCCCGAGGGCAACGTGCTCGCGAGCTACGACAAGATCCACATGTTCGACATCGAGCTGCCGGACGGCGAGAGCTATCGGGAATCCGCCAATTACCAGCCGGGCGAGACCGCCGTGATCTCCGATCTGCCCTGGGGACGCATCGGGCTGACGATCTGCTACGACGTGCGCTTCCCCGCGCTGTACCGCGCGCTCGCCGAAAGCGGCGCATACTTCATCACCGTGCCCTCGGCGTTCACCCGCAAGACCGGCGAAGCGCATTGGCACGTGCTGCTGCGCGCCCGCGCGATCGAGACCGGCTGCTTCATCTTTGCCGCGGCTCAGGCAGGGCTGCACGAGAACAAGCGCGAGACCTATGGTCACTCCCTGATCATCGACCCCTGGGGCGAGATCCTCGCCGAGGGCGACGTTGAGCCCGGCATCATCATGGCCAAGATCGACCCGGCCAGGGTCGAGACCGCGCGCCGAGCGATTCCCTCGCTCCAGCACGGCCGCCGCTTCGGCGTCTCCGACCCCAAGGCGGGGCCGGACCATTTGCACCTCGTGCGGGGATCGGCATGATCCGCTACGCGCTGCGCTGCGACCGCGACCATGACTTCGAGAGCTGGTTCCAGAGTTCGTCCGCCTATGATTCGCAGGTGAGGCGGAAGCTCGTGACCTGCCCGATCTGCGGCTCAGCCAAGGTCGGCAAGGCGATCATGGCGCCGCGCATCGTCGGCAAGAAGGGGCGCGGTCGCGCCACACCGCCGCCGGAGCCCGTGGCTGCGACCACGCCCGAGGCTGCGCCGTCAGGGCCGACCTCGCTGCTGATGGCGCAGGAGCGCGAGCTGCGCGCCAAGCTGAAAGAGTTGCGCGATCATATCGTCAAGAACGCCGACAATGTCGGCGACCGCTTTGCCAACGAAGCGCGCGCCATGCATTACGGCGACAAGGAGCACCGCCCGATCTACGGCGAGGCCTCGCCCGAAGAGGCGAAGTCGCTGATCGAGGAAGGCATCGAGGTGTCGCCGCTGCCGACCCTGCCGGAAGACAGGAACTAGGCTCCCACCAGCACCGCAACGCCGATCACGATCAGCGCGATGCCAAGAATCTCGCGTGGCGCGACCGGCTGCTTGAACGAGTAATAGGCAACGGCTTGCGCGAACAGCACCTCGATCAGCGCGAGCGTGCGGACATTGGCGGCGGCCGTCAGCGCAAAGGCAAGGAACCAGAATTGCGAGGCGAAGGCGCCGATGAAGCCCGCGAGCATCGACGGTCGCCATAACCCGAGGATTCCGCGCAGCACATCCGGCGCGCGCCAGAGCAGATAGATCGTCAGCACCAGCGTCTGCACGAACAGGCCGAGCACCAGCGTGATTGACGCCGCGGTCACGAAGGACACGCCGGGCACATTGATGATGGCGCCGCGAAAGCCGACCGCAGAGAGTGCGAAGGCCGCGGCCGCGACAAGGCCCGTGATGGTCGGCTTCAGCTCCGCAAAGCTCTTCTCGCCGCCGGGACGGAGCGCGGTGATGACCACGCCGATGGTGGCGATCACGATCGCCAGCACCTTCAGCCAGGTCAGGTGATCGCCGAGGAAGACGAAGCCGAAGATCGCGGTCTGGATCGCCTCAGTCTTCAGGTAGGCCGTCGTCACGACAAAGGAGCGGTCGTTCATCGCGAGCAGCATCAGGCCGGTGGCGACGATCTGGCTGAGCGCGCCCAAGAGCAGCCATGGCCAGAACACGGCCGGCGGCGCGCTCAGATGATCGCCGGTCGCGGGCAGCACCAGCCCCAGGAACAGCAGCGAGAACGGAAAGCCGAACAGGAAGCGGATATTGGTCGCGCCCCAGGTCCCCAGCGGCTTCGTCAACGACCGCTGCATCGCATTGCGCGCGACCTGCCCGAGCGCGGCAATGATGGTGAAGGGAATCCAGAGGCTGGCGATGCTGAACATGGGGTGGCGGGCGCGAGGATCCGGGCCAACGTGCCGCTGGCCGTGAAGCAGGTCAATCACACGGATGTCATGGGTGCGATGCTCTCGCAACGAACTCAGTGTCGTCCCTGCAATGCAGGGACGGCGCTTGTGATGCGGCGTCTCCCTAAACCTGCGGCTTTGCCGACGCGCCGCCGCCATTCCGCCGGCGATAGATCCACATCCCCATGCCCAGCACGATCGCAACCCCGAACACGGTCAGCATCCAGATGTGCTTGCCGACATGCGCGTGACGATGCAGCCCGGCATATTCATGCAGGGCCGATACGGCCAGCACGCCCGGCAGCACATGGGCGGGCGCCCAGGCCAGGATCGCCGGAATGTTCACGGCATAGAATGTCGCGGGCGCCATGCCCAGCGCGCCGGCCGTCACCGGGACGAAAGCGCGGATCGGCGGCACGAAGCGGGCAAAGAACACGGCCCAGGTACCGAAGCGGTGGAAGAAATTCTCGCTCTCGGCGACGACGCGGGGATAATTGGTCAGCGGCCAGGCGTTGAGGATCTCGCGCTGCCGCCTGTGCCCGATCCAATAGGCCGACCCGTCGCCGAGTGCGGCACCAATTGCGGCCGCCAGGAGCACCCATGGCAGCTGCAATTCGCCGCCGGGGACCAGGGCGCTCAGCGCCAGGATGATGGTCGAGCCGGGGATCACCGATCCCACCACCGGAACCGCTTCGAGCAGCGCCGCCAGGAACAGGGTTAGATAGGCCAGCCACGCATGGGCCGATACGAAGGCGATGAGGGGATCGAGGAACGACGTCACGGCGTCTCTGATGCGACTGGAGCACTGGGGCCCAAAGCCTACATAGGTAAGCCTATGCGGCACAGTGCCATTTGCGTGGGCAAAACTGCCTTCGTGGCAGGAAATTCCGGCGTGATTCGCAAGGCAGCCCTCCAAAAACTGCGTTCCTTGCCTATCTAAATGAAAAGACAATGGAACTTTGATTGGTGGGCGGGCTTCTGCCGGCTCGTTGTCTCTGATAGGTTGATAATCAGCACCCAGCCGCAGCCAACGTGCGAATAACCGGTTTCGGGACCGCCCGGGACCTCGGAGGATTGATGACGACCGCCGCCCTGTCCAAAGTTGAGGAAGTTTCCGGCCTGCCCGACATGAAGGTGTCGGTGCGCCAGGTGTTCGGGATCGACAGCGATCTCGAAGTCCCGGCCTATTCCGAAGTCGATCCTCACGTGCCCGAAGTCGATTCCGACTATCGCTTCGATCGCGCCACCACGCTGGCCATTCTCGCCGGCTTTGCCAAGAACCGCCGTGTGATGGTCACCGGCTATCACGGCACCGGCAAATCCACCCATATCGAGCAGGTCGCTGCCCGCCTGAACTGGCCCTGCGTGCGCGTCAACCTCGACAGCCATATCAGCCGTATCGACCTCGTCGGCAAGGATTCCATCGTGGTGCGCGACGGCAAGCAGGTCACCGAATTCCGCGACGGCATCCTGCCCTGGGCGCTGCAGAACAACGTCGCGCTGGTGTTCGACGAATACGACGCCGGCCGCCCCGACGTGATGTTCGTGATCCAGCGCGTGCTGGAGGTCTCGGGTCGCCTGACGCTGCTCGACCAGAACAAGGTGATCAAGCCGCATCCGGCCTTCCGGCTGTTCGCCACCGCCAACACCGTCGGCCTCGGCGACACCTCGGGCCTCTATCACGGCACCCAGCAGATCAACCAGGGCCAGATGGACCGCTGGTCGATCGTCACCACGCTGAACTATCTCAGCCACGACGAGGAAGTCGAGATCGTGCTGGCCAAGGCCAAGCACTATCGCAGCCAGGAGGGCCGCGACATCGTCAACAAGATGGTGCGCCTCGCCGACCTCACGCGCAACGCCTTCGCCAATGGCGATCTGTCGACGGTGATGAGCCCGCGCACGGTGATCACCTGGGCGGAAAACTCCGACATCTTCGGCGATATCGGCTTTGCGTTCCGCGTCACCTTCCTCAACAAATGCGATGAGCTCGAACGGCCCCTGGTCGCCGAGTTCTACCAGCGCTGCTTCAATGCGGAGCTGCCGGAATCGGCGGTCAACGTGGCGCTCAGCTGACCCCGATGATCTGACAATGCCAACCATCACCGTCGAGCGCACCATTGGTACCACCAAGAAGGCTGTGCTCGCCGGTCTCGGCGCTTACAACGACGAGAAGTTTGGGAAGCAGAAGGTCAAGAGCATCGCGGTTTCGCTGAAGGACGGCCGCAAGATCGTCGGCGGCATCGTCGGTCAGCTCTGGTCCACGGTTCTGTTCATCCAGTATTTCTGGATCGACCACAGGCAGCGCGGCAAGGGGCACGGCACGAAGCTGATCGCGGCGATCGAGGACGAGGCAAGACGGCTCGGCGCGATCCGAGCCCATGTCGATACGATGAGTTTCCAGGCGCCGGGCTTCTATCGTTCTTGCGGGTACCAGGAATTCGGCACCATCGACGGCTATCCCGGCGGCGTGACGCGCCATTCGTTTACGAAGTCGCTATGAGCACATCATCATCCAACTCCAAATTCCGCAGCAACAAGGAAGCACCGACCGAGCCGTTCAAGCGCTCGGTCGCCTCCTGTCTGAAGGCGATCGCGAAGGCGCCCGAGCTCGACGTCTCCTTCGCGGCCGAGCGCCCGGGCCTTGCGCCCGGCAAGGCGCGGCTGCCCGAGCCGGCGCGCAAGATGAGCAAGCGTGACGCCGCGATCGTCCGCGGCCATGCCGATTCCATCGCGCTCAAGCTCGCCTGTCACGATCCCAAGGTTCACCGCAAGCTGATGCCCGGCAATCCGCAGGCGCGCGGGGTGTTCGAGGCGGTGGAGCAGGCCCGCGTCGAGGCGATCGGCGCGCGCCGCATGGCGGGCGTTGCCAAAAACCTCACCGCGATGCTCGACGACCATTTCCACCGCGGCAAGTTCGACGAGATCACCGACCGCGCCGACGCGCCGCTGGCGGACGCGCTGGCGATGCTGGTGCGCGAGCGCCTCACCGGCATGGCGCCGCCGACGGCGGCCAAGAAGATGGTCGACCTCTGGCGGCCGATCCTCGAAGACAAGATCGGCAAGCGGCTCGACCGGCTCGACGGCGTGCTCGAGGACCAGACCAAGTTCGGCGATGCCGTGCATGACTTGCTCTCGGCGCTCGAGCTCGGCGACGAGCGCAACGCCGACAGCGAGGACGACGACGAGAACGACGAGAACCAGGACGGCGACAACGACCAGTCCGGTGCGGAAGGCTCGCCCGATTCCGACGCTGCGCAGGAGATGAGCGCCGACCAGGCGCAGGCGACCAGCGAGGAGATGAGCGAGAGCGCGATGGAAAGTGCGCAGGCCTCGACCTCCGACACCTTCGACGACGGCGAGCTCGGTGACGACGAGACGCCGGGCGAGGCGACGCGTCCGAACCAGCACGGCAGGAACGAGCCGCGCGGGCCGGAATATCACGCCTTCGCGCCCAAGTTCGACGAGGTCATCGCCGCCGAGGATCTCTGCGACCATGACGAGCTGGAGCGGCTGCGCGCCTATCTCGACAAGCAGCTCGCACATCTGCAAGGCATCGTCGCCCGTCTCGCCAACCGGCTGCAGCGCCGCCTGATGGCGCAGCAGAACCGCGCCTGGGAGTTCGATCTCGAAGAGGGCATTCTGGACCCCGCGCGCCTGTCGCGCGTCGTCACCGATCCCTATCACCCGCTGTCCTTCATGCACGAGAAGGAGGCGACGTTCCGCGATACCGTGGTGACGCTGCTGCTCGACAATTCCGGCTCGATGCGCGGCCGCCCGATCACGGTCGCCGCGACCTGTGCCGACATCCTTGCGCGCACGCTGGAGCGTTGCGGCGTCAAGGTCGAGATTCTCGGCTTCACCACGCGGGCCTGGAAGGGCGGGCAATCGCGCGAGGCCTGGCTTGCCGCCGGCAAGCCGGCCAACCCCGGCCGGCTGAACGACCTCCGCCACATCATCTATAAGTCCGCCGACGCCCCCTGGCGTCGTGCGCGCAAGAACCTGGGCCTGATGATGCGCGAGGGCCTGCTGAAGGAGAACATCGACGGCGAGGCGCTGGACTGGGCGCACAAGCGCCTGCTCGGCCGGCCCGAGCAGCGCAAGATCCTGATGATGATCTCGGACGGCGCGCCGGTCGACGATTCCACGCTGTCGGTCAATCCCGGCAACTATCTCGAGCGGCATTTGCGCCACATCATCGAGGAGATCGAGACCCGCTCGCCGGTCGAGCTGATCGCGATCGGCATCGGCCATGACGTGACGAGATATTATCGTCGCGCCGTGACGATCGTGGACGCCGAGGAGCTCGGTGGCGCGATCACCGAAAAGCTCGCCGAGCTCTTCAGCGAGACCAACACGGTGCCAACGCAAGCGGCCGGTCGCCCGCGACGCAAATTGCATTCGTGAGCACGATTTCATCCCGCCGCAGCTTCCTCAGGCACGCCGCGGCGGGATTCTCCACTCTCGCCGTATCCAGGTTCGCGCAGGCGCAAGCCGCGCACGAGCCGCCAGCGCGCCCGCTTCAGCTCGAGCACGCCGTCACGACGCCCGTCAGCGTCGAGGTCAACGCGCGTCCCATTCCAAATTTCGAGCCGCGCGATCGCACGCGCACGCGCTTCGGCTCGCTGGACTATCGCAGTGGCCTGGTCCTGACCTCGCCCTATCGCGGCTTCGGCGGCCTGTCAGGCCTCCGCTTCCTCGACGGCAAGGGCGAGCGTTTCCTCGCGATCTCCGACCAGGGCGGCTGGTTCACCGGCAGCATCCGCTATTCCGGGCGCGACATGGTCGGCCTTGCCGACGTCGAGGCCGCGCCGCTGCTCGGCGCCGATGGCCGGCCCATCACCGAGAAGAAGCTCTGGTACGACACCGAGGCGCTCGCGCGGGACGGCAGCCTCGTCTATGTCGGGCTCGAGCGCGTCAACCAGATCCTGCGCTACGATTTTGCCAAGGGCGGCACGAGCGCCCGCGGCGAGGTGATCGCCGTCCCGCCGGCGCTGCGCAAGCTGCCCGCAAACAAGGGCCTGGAGGCGATGGTCGTCGTGCCCAAGAGCAAAGACCAGAACTTACCGCTCGCGGGCACCCTGATCGCCTTCTCCGAGCGCGGACTCGATGCCGAAGGCAATCTCATCGCCTTCCTGATCGGCGGGCCTGCGCCAGGCCAGTTCAGCGTGCTGCGTACCGAGAAATACGACATCAGCGATGCCGTGCTGCTGCCCTCCGGCGAACTGCTCATCCTCGAACGCAAATTCTCCTGGTTCACCGGCGTCAACATCCGCATCCGCGCGATCCCGCTGAAGGCAATCGCGCCCGGGGCGCTGGTCGATGGCCCCGCGCTGTTCGCCGCCGATCTCGGCCACGAGATCGACAACATGGAAGGCATCGACGCGCACGTCACGGCCGAGGGTGAGACGGTGCTGACCCTGATCTCCGACGACAATTTCTCGATGCTGCAGCGAACCCTGCTGCTGCAATTCACGCTGGTGGAGTAGCCACAGCTGTCGTCCCGGGGCGCGACGAAGTCGCGAGCTATGATGCGCAATTGCGCATCATAGCTCGCGCTGCGCGCGCCTCGGGACGACGGCGGAGATTGTGTTAGCGACCGTCCGCCAAACCACCACCGCAATGCATGGCCCCACGGCCCGCCATTCCCGCCGCGCAACTAGCAATCCGCGCGTCCCTCACTACACTCTCATCAATGTCCCTCGTCCCCCCGGAACTCCCCTGCATGAGCGCCCTGTTTTCCCCGATCAAGCTGCGTGGCCTGACCCTGAAGAACCGCATCGTGGTGTCGCCGATGTGCCAATATTCGGCCGATGACGGCGTCGCCACCGACTGGCACTTCACCCACATCAACAATCTCAGCCTGTCGGGCGCCTCGATGTTCTGCATCGAGGCGACGCATGTCGAGGCGATCGGCCGCATCACGCCGGGTTGCCTCGGGCTCTACAGCGATGCCTGCGAGGCCGCGCTACACCAGATCCTCACCTCGGTGCGCAAGCATTCCTCCACCGCGATCGCGATGCAGCTCGCTCATGCCGGCCGCAAGGCCTCCAGCGCGCGGCCCTGGGACGGCGGCCAATTGATTCCGGAAGGGCAGGGCGGCTGGCAGACGGTGGCGCCGTCGGCGGTGCCGCACAAGGAGGGCGAAGCCGCCCCGCTGGCGCTGGATGCGGCAGGCTTGACGCGCATCCGCGAGGCTTTCGTAGATTCGACCAAGCGCGCCGCGCGGCTCGGCATCGACGCCATCGAGGTGCATGGCGCGCACGGTTATCTCTTGCATCAATTCCTGTCGCCGATCTCCAACAGGCGCACCGACGAATATGGTGGCAGCCTCGCGAATCGCATGCGCTTTCCGCTGGAGGTCTTCGACGCGGTGCGCGCCGCGTTCCCCGCGGACAAGCCGGTCGGCATGCGGGTGTCGTCGACCGATTGGGTCGAGGGCGGCTGGGATCTGGCACAGACCATCGAATTCGCGAACGCGCTGAAGGCGCGCGGCGTCGACTGGATCGATGCATCCTCCGGCGGCGTCTCGCCGTTGCAAAAAATTCCGCTCGGGCCCGGCTATCAGGTGCAGTTTGCAGAGACGATCAAGCGCGAGACCGGCCTGCCCACCATCGCCGTCGGCCTGATCACCGAGCCGAAGCACGCGGAGGAGATCGTCGCGTCGGGCAAGGCCGACATGGTCGCGCTCGCCCGCGGCCTGCTCTACGATCCGCGCTGGGGCTGGCACGCCGCCGCCGAGCTGGGCGGGGTGGTCGAGGCGCCGCCGCAATATTGGCGCTCGCAGCCCTCCACGCAGAAGGCGCTGTTCGGCAAGACCATGTTCGGGGCGCGATGATTGCGCATCGCCTGGTGGTGCCCCACTGCGAGAGGAGCCAGGCCTGCACCAGACGTAGAGGTTGCGGCCTGTGATGTCAGGGAGCATAGGAGCCCTAACTCCCCCAAGCTTTCGCGTGCCTCAAATCTGGCCTAACCTATCCGCACTCAACGCCTCGCGGAGGCCGGCCATGCGTTTTCGTTTTCGTAAAGCGGCCCATGTGTTCGAGCGCGTCGGTCTTGCCATGGCGGGAGCCGCGTGCGGATTGTTCGTCGGCGCCTATGTCGGATCGGCGATCCCCACCCTCACTACGCAGGGCTTCCTGCTGCTGATGATGCTGCTCGGCGGCATCGGCTTCTATCTCGGCATCGACACGCCGCAGATGCCTTTCGACGATGCGCACAGCCAGATCGACGCCGCCGAGCTCATGAGCGCCGCCGGCACGCTCTCCGCTACGCTCACCGCCTTCGCCTCGGTCGCCGTGATCGTGCTCCGGCTCGATCCGCACATGGCCTGGACCTGGATCGTCTTCGTCGGCTGGATTGCCGGCGTCGCCATGCAGATCGTCGCCGGCGCCAAGGCCCGGCTTCGGAAGTAGCTCTCTCGGTCTTGATGGGCCCGCCCGAAGTGGGCATCTCGAAGGATGGCAGCGGGAAAAGCTCTCAATCCGAGAGCCCGGTCCATAACGGCAGGATTGGCTTATCTCAACTGCCTTGCACGGCATCGTCTCCCTCCCTGTCAACCCGTCATCCGGTCAGGGCACCGTTCGAAGCATTGCCCGCGCATTGGTCTTGAAGAGTTCATCTTTGCATCCCATCTTGCAGCGCCCGCAGGTAGAAGCGTACCCTGCATTTTCTGCGGCTTTGATGCGAGGACCTGGGGATGAGCGGACCGGACGGAAGCAGGCAGTTGATCAAAAGCCACGATTTTGTTCAGGTCAGCGCAATCGCCGGGCTTCTCGCCGCCGCCTTCGCCCTGTCCGGCTGCGACAAGCCGGCATCGCAGGCTGCGGCTCCGCCAGCGCCGCCAGTGACGGTCGCCCAGCCCGTCAAGCGCACCGTCACCGATTGGGACGAGTTCACCGGCCGCTTCGAGGCGGTGGAAGAGGTCCAGGTGCGGCCGCGGGTCGGCGGCTTCGTCAACTCGGTCGAATTCCAGGACGGCGCCATCGTGCGCCAGGGTGACCTGCTCTACGTGATCGACCCGCGCCCGTTCGAGGCGGTGGCCACTCAGGCGGAGGGCCAGTTGTCCGACGCACGGGCGAGAGTGGAGCTTGCCAAGCGCGAGCTCGATCGTGGTCTCAATCTGGTGCAGACCAGCGCCGTCTCCGAGCAGGTCGTCGATCAGCGCCGCCAGGCCCTGCAGGCCGCGCACGCCGCCGAGATGCAGGCCGAAGGCGCGCTGAAGGCTGCCAAGCTCAACATCGAGTTCACGCACGTGGCAGCGCCGCTGACCGGCCGCGTCAGCCGCCACCTCGTCAGCCCCGGCAATCTCGTGCAGGGCAGCGACACCGGCACCTCGACGCTGCTCACGTCGATCGTCGCCCTGGATCCGATCTACATCTATTTCGACATGGATGAAGCGACCTTTATCAAATACAGCAAGCTGTGGTTCGAAGGACGGCGGCCAAGCTCTCGCGATACCGCGAACCCGGTGCAAGTGACTCTCGCCGGCGAGACCAAGCCATCGCACGAGGGCACCGTCAATTTTCTCGACAACCGGCTGGACGTCTCGACCGGCACGCTGCGCAGCCGTGCGGTGGTCAAGAATACGGATCTCTCGATCCTGCCCGGCCAGTTCGGCCGCGTCCGCCTGATCGGCAGCGCGCCTTACGAGGCGTTGCTGATTCCGGACGTTGCTGTTGCGACCGACCAGTCCCGCAAGATCGTGTTCGTGGTCAAGCCTGACGACACGGTCGAGGCCCGCCCCGTGGTGCTCGGTCCGCTCGACGACGGCCTGCGTGTGATCCGTGAAGGGCTGAAGCCGGACGATCGCATCATCGTCAACGGCATCCAGCGCGCCCGCGTCGGCGCCAAGGTGGCTCCCCAGACCGCGCAAGCGCCGGCCGGTGCCAAGCCATGAATTTAGGCCGTCTCTCCATCAACCAGCCCATTTTGGCGATGGTGCTGTCGATCGTGCTCCTGATCGTCGGCGCACTCGCTTACACGACGCTGCCGGTCTCCGAATATCCGCAAGTGGTGCCGCCGACCGTCGTCGTCACCACGCAATATCCCGGCGCTTCCGCGCAGACCGTGTCCGACACGGTGGCCGCGCCGATCGAGCAGGAGATCAACGGCGTCGAGGATATGCTGTATCTGTACAGCCAGGCCACCTCGAACGGCCAGCTCACCATCACCGTCACCTTCAAGCTCGGCACCGACCTCGACAAGGCCCAGGTGCTGGTGCAGAACCGCGTTGCGATCGCGCAGCCGCGCCTGCCCGAGGAGGTCCAGCGCAACGGCGTCACCACGCGCAAGAACTCGCCCGACATCCTGATGGTCGTGTTCATGCTGTCGCCCGACGACACGTTCGACCAGCTCTACATCTCCAATTACGCGCTGCTGCAGGTCCGCGACCAGCTGTTGCGCATCGACGGCGTCGGCGACATCCAGATCTTCGGCGCACGCGACTATTCGATGCGGCTGTGGCTCGATCCCGACCGCATCGCCAATCTCGGCCTGACCTCGACCGAGGTGCTCGCCGCGATCCGTGCCCAGAACGTGCAGATCGCCGGCGGCCAGATCGCCGAGCCGCCGATCGCCGACCGGGCCTTCCAGCCCAACCTCACCTTCACCGGGCGATTGAAGGACCAGAAGCAGTTCGAGGACATCCTGATCAAGGCCGGTGCCGACGGCCGGGTGGTTCGCCTGCGCGACGTCGCCCGCATCGAGCTCGGGGCGCTGGCCTATTCCACCAACAGCTTCCTGCTGCGCAAGTCGGCGGTCGCGATGCTGGTGACGCAGCGGCCGGGCTCGAACGCGCTCGCGACCGCAAAGAACATCTCCGACACCATGACGAGGCTCAAGGAGAGCTTCCCGAAAGGCCTCGACTACAATATCGGCTACAACCCGACCGAGTTCATCGCGCAGTCGGTCCATGAGCTGATCAAGACCATCTACGAGGCCATGCTGCTCGTGGTCATCGTCGTGCTGGTGTTCCTGCAGGGATGGCGGCCCGCGATCATTCCGATCATCGCGATCCCGGTCTCGCTGGTCGGCACCTTCGCGGTCATGGCGGCGCTGGGCTTCTCCATCAACAATCTGACCCTGTTCGGGCTCGTGCTCGCGGTCGGCATCGTGGTCGATGATGCCATCGTCGTGGTCGAGAATGTCGAGCGCCATCTCGAGCACGGCCTCAGTCGGCGCGATGCCGCGCTGAAGACGATGGAGGAGGTCGGCGGCGCGCTAGTCTCGATTGCCCTGGTGCTGTGTGCCGTGTTCGTCCCGACCGCGTTCCTCGGTGGGATTTCCGGGCAATTCTTCCAGCAGTTCGCCGTCACCATCGCGGTCGCGACCGCGATCTCCTGCTTCTGCTCGCTGACGCTGTCGCCCGCGCTGGCCTCGCAGATCCTCACGCCGCACGAGGAGAAGAGGCCACCGGCCGCATGGAACGTGATCGCGCGGGCGTGGGGTGCCTTCACCGGCGTGTTCAACCGTCTGTTCGACCGGCTCTCGCACGGCTATGCCGGCCTCGCCAATTTCGTCATCCGCCATTCGGTGGTGATGCTGCTGTTCTATGTCGTGCTGATCGGCAGCGCCGGCTGGCTGATCGTGACCACCCCGCAGGGCTTCATCCCGGCGCAGGATCGCGGCTACGTCATCATATCCGTGCAACTGCCGGGCGCTGCATCGCTGGCGCGCACCACCGAGGTCGTGCGCGAGATCGAGCGGATCTCGCTGGATACGCCGGGCATCGTTCGCGTTGCCGCCTTCGCCGGCTTCTCCGGCGCCACCCGCACGCAGGCCGGCAACGCGGCGGCGCTGTTTCCGGTGTTCGACGAGCCGGAGGTACGGCTGAAGAAGGGCCTGTCCGCCACGGCCATCACGGCCGAGCTGCGCAAGCGCCTGTCCGCAATCCAGGGCGCCTTCGTCATCGTGATTCCGCCGCCGGCCGTGCCCGGCATCGGTACCGGCGGCGGTTTTGCCATCCGCGTCCAGGACCGTCAGGGCCGCGGGCCCGAGCTGCTCGCCGCCGCCACCGACGAGCTTGTCGCCGCCGCGCGCAAATCGCCCTCGCTGCTCGCCCCCTCGGTGTTCTCGCCGTTCACGGCCAACACGCCGCAGCTCTTCGTCGACATCGACCGCACCAAGGCGCAGAAGCTGGGCGTGCCCATCTCCAACATCAACGACACGATCCAGACCTATTTCGGATCGACCTATGTCAACGACTTCAACCTGTTCGGCCGTACCTATCACGTCACCGCGCAGGCCGACTTCCCGTATCGAAAAGAACCGAGTGACCTTGCGCGCCTGCGCACGCGCAATGCTTCCGGCGACATGGTGATGCTCGGGAGCGTGGTCGAGTTCAGGGACGTCTCGGGACCCGACCGCGTCGCGCGCTACAATCTCTATGCGGCGTCCGAGCTGCAAGGCGAGCCGGCGCCGGGCACCAGCTCGACCACCGCCCTCAATGCCATCAAGCAGCTCGCGAACGACACCTTGCCGAGCGGCTTCACCTTCGAATGGACCGATCTGTCCTATCAGCAGGTCACCGGCGGCAACGCCGGTCTCTACGTGTTCCCGATCTGTGTGCTGTTCGTCTATCTCGTGCTCGCCGCACAATATGGCAGCTGGACATTGCCCTTCGCGGTGATCCTGATCGTGCCGATGTGCCTGCTCGCCGCCACCATCGGCGTGCGCATCATGGGCCAGGACGTCAACATCCTGACCCAGATCGGCTTCGTCGTGCTGGTGGGACTGGCGGCGAAGAACGCGATCCTGATCGTCGAGTTCGCGCGCGACATCGAAAACGAAGGCAAGCCGCGGCTGGAGGCCGTGATCGAGGCCTGTCGCCTGCGTCTGCGGCCGATCCTGATGACCTCGTTCGCCTTCATCCTCGGCGTCTTGCCGCTGGTGATCTCGACCGGCTCGGGCTCGGAGATGCGCCAGGCCGTCGGCGTCGCCGTGTTCTTCGGCATGATCGGCGTCACCCTGTTCGGCCTTCTGTTCACGCCGATCTTCTATGTCGTGGTGCGGAACCTGGCGGAAGGGCGGCGCGACAAGAAGCCGGAGGCGGTGGCTTCGTAAGTGTTGATGGTGACCGCCGGCATACCCTCACTCACGGTGTCGTCCCCGCGAACTGCGCGCGCCCCGGGACGACACCATTTTGGTCGCCACCCTCCATACTAACGACCAATACGAAATGGATGTGCGCACGCTGGGTTCTTCACTACTATCCGCGCGATTTCACAACAGAAGACTGCTGGGAGTTAAAAAGAATGAAATCAGTCCTTTTGGCCGCTGTCGCAACCTCTGCCCTGCTACTGGCCGCGCCCGCTTCCGCGCAAGGCGTCAAGATCGGTATCCTCAACGATCAGTCCGGCGTCTACGCCGATTACGGTGGCAAATGGTCGGTCGAAGCGGCCAAGATGGCGATCGAGGATTTCGGCGGCGAGGTGCTCGGCCAGAAAATCGAGCTCGTCACTGCCGACCACCAGAACAAGCCTGACCTCGCAAGCTCGATCGCGCGGCGCTGGTATGACGTCGAGAACGTCGACATGATCACGGAGCTGACGACCTCCTCGGTCGCGCTCGCGATCCACGAGCTCTCCAAGGAAAAGAAGAAGATCGACATCGTCGTCGGCGCCGCGACATCGCGCCTGACCGGCGATGCCTGTCAGCCCTACGGCTTCCACTGGGCCTATGACACCCGCGCGCTCGGCGTCGGCACTGGCGGCGCGCTGACCAAGGCCGGCGGCGACACCTGGTTCTTCCTCACCGCGGACTACGCCTTCGGCTACGCGCTGGAGAAGGACACCAGCGAGATCGTCACCGCCAATGGCGGCAAGGTGCTCGGCTCGGTGCGCGTGCCGCTCAACTCCTCGGACTTCTCCTCCTTCCTGCTGCAGGCGCAGAGCTCGAAGGCGAAGATCGTCGGCCTTGCCAATGCGGGCCTCGACACCACCAACTCGATCAAGCAGGCGTCCGAGTTCGGCATTGTCTCCGGCGGCCAGAAGCTCGCCGGCCTCCTGATGACGCTTGCCGAAGTCAACGGTCTCGGCTTGCAGGCCGCGCAAGGCCTGGTGCTGACGGAGGGTTATTACTGGGATCTCAACGACAAGACGCGCAATCTCGGCGAGCGCTTCCTCAAGCGCACGGGGCGGATGCCGAGCATGATCCACGCCGGCACCTATTCGGCGACGCTGAGCTATCTCAAGGCGGTCAAGGCCGCCGGCACCAAGGATCCGGATGTCGTCGCCAAGAAGCTGAAGGAGCTGCCGGTCGACGACGACTTCGCGCAAGGCGGCAAGGTGCTCGAGAATGGCCGCATGGTCCACGACATGTATCTGTTCGAGGTCAAGAAGCCCGCGGAATCGAAGAAGCCCTGGGACTATTACAAGCTGCTCGCCACCGTCCCCGGCGACAAGGCCTTCTTCACCGCGAAGGAAAGCGGCTGTCCGCTGACGAAGTAGGACAAAGCCGCGCCACGCATTCCGCTGTCGTCCCGGGACAAGCGCGCCTCAAGCGCGCGCCGATCCGGGACCCATAACCACAGGCAGGCGTGGTTACGGGGACTCGGAGTGATCAGCTCGCGTCACGACATCTTCCTGTGGTTATGGGTCCCGGATCGGCGCTTACGCTTGTCCGGGACGACACCGAGTATGTGTCCGCAGCTCGGCCCCTCACACCATCCGCAACACCACCGCCCCCACCGCCCCGACCCACAGCGCGATGGCGGCGAGCGCCTGGATCGCGAAGCCGGTGCCGCGCTTGGCCGCGGCTTGCGAATAACCGACGAAATAGACGATACGGCCGATGATCCAGATCGCGCCCATTCCCGCCGCGATGGCGTCGCTGATATAGATCGCGAACAGCCAAAGTGCCGGCAGGACGATCGGCATCCATTCCAGCGTGTTCATCTGGATACGGAATGCGCGCTCGAAATCCGGATGGCCCGACATCGCAGGAACCTTGACGCCGGTCTTGGTGCGCGAGCGCGAGACGTTGATGGCGGTGAAGAAATAAAACGCGATCGCCAGCAGCGTGACGAGGGCGGTGAGATGATACATCGCGAATTCTCCCAAAGCGTTTTCGAGCGAAGTGGATACCGGTTCGCGTAAAGAAAACGCGTCAAAATAGAATCCAGAGAAACCGCGCTTCAATAGCCGGTCAGCTCGAGATAGCCAACGCCGTCATGCGTGCCGGCAAAGTGGATCGGTCCCTCCCAGTACGAGAAGCCGGTCCCCATCCAGGCGTTCGGATTGAGCGGCTTGCACAGCACCGAGAATGATCGCGCGGGGATCGCAATCTGCCATTCCACCGGCAGCTTGCGTCCCGCGACTTCCGCCGTCGCCTTTGGCATCATCTGGATGTCGCTGCCTGCAATCATCTGCGTCTCGCCGCTGGCGCTGATCCAATTGCCGAACGGATAGTCTCTGCCGTCCTTCTGCCGCAGCCGGTACAGCATCAGCTTGTCGCCGGATGACAGATGCAGCGACAGCCAGTCCCAGCCGGTCTGGTCGGCATCCAGCGGCTGGCTGCTCCATTCCCGGTCCATCCAGGCCTGGCCCGAGACGTCGACTGCCTTGTCGTCGATGCTGAGCTCACCGCGTGCGCGGTAGAACGGCTGGCTGTAATAATACGACGCCTGGCCACGCTCCGACTTGCGGCTGTAGCCGCGATCGCCCTGGAGAACGACCGGCCGGTCGGCCTCCAGCGTCAGCGCATAGCTGAAATCGGTGCTGGACGCCTTCAGCGACAGCGGCGCCAAAGCGCGATCGTCGGGGCGCTCGAGACCCTTCATCTCCCAATCGTCGATCCATGCATCGAACGGCTTCGCCGTCACGCCGGCTTGCCCAACGCCACCGCGTGAAAACGTCTCGGAGAAGCGGTGGGTGTCGGCGCGCGTCACCGCAGCATGCGCCATCCACACCTGCTGATTGGCCCAGCCTTCGCCTTGCGGACCCGGCTGCGCCGCCTGGCGGAACAGCGTCCATTGCAGGCCGCAAGGAGCGCCGCTCGCGTCGACGAGGTTTGCCGTGAGGTACCACCACTCGATACGAAACTCCGGATGCGGTCCGTGATCTCCGGGAAAGGTGAACGCCTTTCCCGGCGTCACCTTCGCGAAGCCATCGGCGGTCTCGCCGAGCCCGGCATAGCCTTGCGCACTCGCACGACGTGCCAGCGCGAGGGCGGCGATGCCGCCCGCAAAGCCACGCCGCGATATCTTGTCAGCGCTCATTGGCAAACACCTTGACGAGGTTTGCCGGCTGCATCCGCGCCAGCCGCAGCATCGGCAGCAGCGCGGCCAGCAGCGAGGCGAAGAGCGCAACCGCGACCAGCTCCACAAGCTGCAACGGGAAGAGGTGGAACGGCAGCCGCCAGCCGAATGCTTTCACGTTCACGATGGCGATGAGGCACCAGGCGACCACCAGTCCGAGCGGCACGGCCAGCAGTGCCGTGAACAGCGCGACCGAGAGCGTCTTGGTCAGCTCGATCGCGGCAAGGCGCGGCCGCGTCAGGCCGATCGCCCACAGCGGCGCAAGCTGCGGCAGGCGCGAGTTGGCCAGCGTGAGCAGGCTAGTAAGAAGCGCAATGCCTGCAACGCCGAGCGTGAAGGCGTTCAGCGCCGACGTCACCGCGAAGGTACGGTTGAAGATACGGATCGATTCCGCCTTCACCGTCGCCTGGTCGGCAACGCTGCGGTCGTCGAGCCCGAACTGCTTCTGCAAGGCCGCGATCAGGCCGGGGATATTGTCCTTCGCGACGATCAGGCCAATCCGCGTCTGCGGCGTCTGCGGAAACTGCCGGATCAATGCGGCGACGTTCACCGTGAGCTGCCCCTTGGGGTTGCCGTAATCGGCATAGATGCCGACGATGTCGAGCTCCCAGCTCCCGCCCGGCGCCGGCACCTCGACGACGTCGCCAATCTGCACGTTCAGTCGGCGGCTCAATTGCTCGCTGATGAAAGCAGCATTGCCCGGCACCAGCCGGGTCCAGGCGCGCGGCGCGCTGTCGAGCAGCGGCCAGCGCTCACGATAGAGCGCGTGATCGGGCAGGCCGAGCAACTCGACCGGCTGGCCGCGCACCAGCGCCTCCGCGCGCCCGCCCGGGAGGATCGCCTGAACATCGCTGCGATCCCTCAGCCAGTTGCGGATCGCCGTACCTTGCGGGTTTTCGGAGGCGCTGATGTAGACATCGGCCGCGAGCCGCCCGTCGAGCCAGCCAATGAAGGTGCGGCTGAAGGTCTCCACCATGGTAGAGACTCCGACATTGACGGCAAGCGCGAGCAGCAGCGCCATCAGCGCCAGCGACAGCCCGGAGAGCTGCTGCCGGCTGTCCGCCCAGAACCACAGCGCGCGCGGTCCGCGCGCGGTGCGCTGGCCGACGAGCAGGATGATGTCGAGGAATGCCGGCAGGATCAGGGCCGCGCCGAACATCAGTGCGGCGAGCACGCCGAACCCTGCGATCAGCGATTGCCCGTAGTGGAGCAGCAGCAGCGCGACCGCGAACACGGCACAGGCCGCACAGCTCTGCAGGATCAGCCAGCGGCGTTGCCGCTGCTGCCAGGCGCCCGGCTGCGCCGTCGCCAGCACCGGCATCCTGATCGCCTTGATCAGGCTGGTCGCCGCCGCCACCAGCGCGCCCGCCACGCTGATGCCGATGCCGGCGAGCCACCATTCGGGCCGAAGGCTGAGCTGCCCCGGGATCTGCGCGCCATAGAGCCCGCGCAGCGAGGCCGCGACATCGGGCAGCAGGGCGGCTGCGATGAAATAGCCGCAAGCGAGCCCGATCAGGCCTGCGACCAGCGCCAATGCAACCAGCTCGATCACCAGCACCGTGTTGACCAGTCGCGCCGAGGCGCCGCAGGCGCGCAAGGTGCGCAGCATCGGGAGCCGCTGCTCGAAGGCAAGGCCCACGGCCGAATTGACGATGAACAGGCCGACGAAGAACGACAGCAGGCCGAAGGCGGTGAGGTTGAGATGAAAACTGTCGGTGAGACGCTCGAGCTCCGTCTCCGCATTCGGCTCGATCAGCTCCAACTGCTCGCCGACGACGCTCGCGAGCGGTGCGGGCTTGCTCCTCGGCTTGCCGATCAGCAGCCGCGAGACCTGGTCGGGCTTGCTCAGCAGAAGCTGTGCCACGCCGATATCGACCACGAGCACATCGGGTGTGAGCTGCGGCTGGACGCGCAGCGGGGGCAGCTTTGCGCCGCTGCTGATCGCCGGGGCCGCGCCTTCTGCTTCTTGCAAGCCTCTCAGCGTCTCCCGGGCCACCAAGGTCTGGCCGGGCGGAGCAACGAAGCTGCTGAGATCCGCGGCACCCAGGCGCGGCGCATTGCCGACATCAACCGGCAGCGTGACCGGCTCGATGCCGAGCAGCCGCACCGAATGTCCGCCCACCTGGACACGTCCCTCTACCACCGGCGACACCGGCCAGCCGGCGCGGCGAAGTTTGACGAACAGCTCTTGGGAAAAGGTCGCCGCATTGGGAGCGACCAGCATCGCCGTGCGCACGCCGCCGAACGTCGCTGCGGCGCGGTCATAGGCATTGCGGGCCTGCTGATTGATGGCCTGCACCCCGCTCCACAGTGCGGTCGCGGCGATCAATCCGATGAGCAGCGTCGCGAATTGCATCTTGTGGCGCCGCCAATGGCTGAGCAGCACGGCGAGAACCCAGAGCGCGCGCCTCATGAAATGCGCCCCGCATGCAACGTGAGATGACGGTCGAGCGTGGCAGCGAGATGCAGGCTGTGCGTCACCATCAGGAAGCCGCAGCCGGTGCGCGCGACGAGGTCGCGCGCCAGCGCCAGCACCTCCTCGGCGGTGGCTTCGTCGAGATTGCCGGTCGGCTCGTCCGCCAGCAGCAGCGAGGGCTTTGTCGCCAGCGCACGGCCGATCGCGACCCGCTGCTGCTGGCCGCCTGATATTTGCTCTGGATAACGTTTGAGCAGGCCGCCGAGTCCGAGCCGCTCGACAAGCTCTTTGGTCCAGGCCGCATCATGCCGGCCGGCGATCCGCGCCTGGAAGGCGAGATTGTCCGCGACGGAGAGGCTCGGGATCAGGTTGAACTGCTGAAAAACCAGGCCGATGCGATCTCGCCGCAGGCTGGCCCGTCCCGCGTCCGAAAGCTTGGTGAGCTCGATGTCGCCCAGCCGGATCGAACCGCCATCGGCGGCGTCGAGGCCGGCGATCAGGTGCAGCAGCGTGCTCTTGCCGCTGCCGGATTCACCGGTCAGCGCGACGCGCTCGCCAGCCCCGAGGTCAAGGTCGACGCCGCGCAGAACGTGGACCGGTTCGCCGGGCGAGGAGAAGGTCTTTGAGAGGTTTCGGATGCTCAGCACGATGATGGCGCGGGACGGAATGAACGGAATTGCTGCGTAGCACACCTGATGCGGAAATGCCGGGGTTGCGTTGGCCCTGAAGCCGCTGTTAGCTTCCAAGACGGCCAAATCAAAAAAGTGCCGAAAAAGACATACGGGGAGAATGATGAGCGCTCAGGGAACGCCGAATGTGGCGGCTAAGACCACCAAAACGCCAAAGGGCGCCTGGACTGTTACATTTCTCCTCTTTCTTTTCATGGTGGTGAACTTCGCGGACAAGATCGTCGTCGGTCTCGCCGGCGTGCCGATCATGACAGAGATGAAGCTCAGCGCCGAGCAGTTCGGCCTGCTCGGGTCCTCGTTCTTCTTCCTGTTTTCGATCTCGGCCATCGTGGTTGGCTTCATCGTCAACAAGGTGCCGACGCGCTGGGTGCTGCTGACACTGGCGGTGATCTGGGCGGTGGCGCAGTTCCCGATGGTCGGCACGGTCTCCTTCACCACGCTGTTGATCTGCCGCATCGTGCTGGGCGCCGGCGAAGGCCCGGCCTTCTCGGTCGCCGCGCACGCCATCTACAAATGGTTCCCCGACGAGAAGCGCACGCTGCCGACCGCGATCCTGTCGCAGGGCTCGGCCTTCGGCGTCATCCTGGCGGTGCCGGCGCTGAACTGGGTCATCGTCAACCATTCCTGGCACTACGCCTTCGGCGCGCTCGGGGTCGTCGGCCTGATCTGGGTCGCGGCCTGGCTCGCGCTCGGCAAGGAAGGCCCGCTGGAGGATACCGAGGTCCTGGTCGCCACCGAGCCGAAGATTCCGTACGTGCAGCTGCTGACCTCGCGCACCTTCCTCGGCTGCGTGATCGCGACCTTCGGCGCCTATTGGGCGCTGTCGCTCGGCCTCACCTGGTTCACGCCCTTCATCGTCAAGGGGCTCGGCTTCTCGCAGAGCCAGGCCGGCTTCATCTCGATCCTACCCTGGGTGTTCGGCGCCACCATTGTCATCCTCACCGGCTGGATCTCGCAGGTGATGATGGCACGCGGTTACACCACGCGGGTCTCGCGCGGCGTGCTCGGCTCGGTGCCGCTCATCGTCGGCGGCCTGATCCTCGCCGCGATGGCGCATGTCGAGGGCGCCGGCCTGCAGATCGCGCTGCTCGTCTTCGGCTCCGGCCTCTGCGGCGCGATCTACGTGGTCTGCCCGCCGATGCTCGGCGAGTTCACCCCGGCCTCGCAGCGCGGTGCAGTGATCGCGATCTACGGCGCGCTCTACACGCTGTCAGGCATCATCGCGCCGAGCGTGATGGGCACCGTGATCCAGCGCGCCGGCAGCATGCTCGACGGCTACCTGACCGGCTTCACCATCAATGCGGTGGTCATGATCGGCTCCGGCGTCATCGGCCTGCTGCTGCTGTGGCCGAATACGGAGAAGGCCAGGCTGACGCGTGGCGCGGCGGCGCAGCGCACGGCGCTGAAGGGCGCGGTGTCGCCGACGTAAGTGGCGGCACTCTCTAACCCTCCCCTGGAGGGGGAGGGTCGATCGCGCGCAGCGCGAGCGGGGTGGGGTGATCTCTCCACTTGGGCACTGTTGGATGGGGAGAGACTGTCACCCCACCCCGTCTCACATTTCGCTGCGCTCCATGTGAGCCGACCCTCCCCCTCCAGGGGAGGGTAATGCCGCGCTAGCTTGCCAAACCCTGCGGGCCACGAATCAGCTTGCCGTGCCGCCGCGTCACCACGTCCGAGACGATCGTCGCCTCATAGCCGTCTCGCCTTCGCACGGACGACAATTGAATTTATGGCGATACCAACGGCTCAATCTGCTTTCGCCGCCCGGCGCTCCGTGAACGGCGACAGCACCACAGTCGCCACCATGAAGATCACGGACGCACCGAACACCCAGTGCGGCGCGCTTCTATCCATGATCCAGCCGAACAGCAGCGGTGCGACGATGCCACCGAGGTTGAAGCCGGTGGAGACGATGCCGAAGGCGCGCCCCGCGGCACCCGCAGGCGCGGCATTGCGCACCAGCATGTCGCGCGAGGGCGCGATCACGCCGGAGAGGAAGCCCGCAATTGCCATCGCGGCGGTGAGGGCCCAGCCCGGCAGCGTCACCAGCGCGATCAGCAGCACGATGGCCGCGTTCACGGCGAAGCAGGCCGCGGCGACATAGCCGTGGCGCTCGGTGCGGTCGGCGAGGAAGCCGCCGGCGAGCACGCCCGCGGCGCTAGCGGCGAGAAACGCAGTCAGCGCGACATTGGCGATCGAATAGGACGTGCCGTAGCCGCTCATCAGCGCCACCACGCCGAAATTGTTGATGCCGGCGACCGACAGGCTGAGCAGCATGAACAGCGCGGTCAGCGTGATCAGCGCCGGCGTGATCACGGCCTGCTTCGGCGCGCTTTCGCTGCCCTGTTTCTTCTTGTGTGCGCCGGCCTCCGGGATGCCCATGGCCACCAGCAGCATCGCCACCAAAATGGCGATCGCTCCGGACGCGATCAGTGCGCCGACGCCGCCCGATACCGTGACCAGTGCCGCCACGATCGCCGGCGTCACTGCGCCGCCGAGATAGCCCGCGAAGGTGTGGACCGAGAAGGCACGGCCCATCCGCGCTTCATCCATGTGCTCGGCCAGGATCGCGTAATCGGCGGGGTGATAGACGCTGTTGGCGAGTCCAAGCAGCACGGCGCAGGCGATCAGCGCGGCGTAGCTGAGGTGCAGACCGAGCAGGATCAGCGCGCAGCCGCCGAGCGTCAGCCCGACCAGCAGGATTTTGCGCGCGCCAAAATGGTCGACGAGGTAGCCGGTCGGCGCCTGCGTCAGGCCCGACACGACGGCGAGCGTGGTCAGCGAGAAGCCGAGCTCGACATAGCCGACGCCGAGCTTCTCCTTCAGGAACGGAAACAGCATCGGCAGCACCAGCAGATGGAAATGGCTGACCCAATGCGCGATCGAGATCCCGGTGAGCGTGCGCAGCGCACTGTCCGCCTTGCCTTGCTGCGGTGCGGCGAGAACGTCGACCATTGCAGTTTCACTCCCGATGGACGGGCAAACTATCGGGGCCGGCGGTTATTTGTCCATGAACGCAGGCGCATGGCAGGTAGTGCGGGCGGGGCCGCGGGTAGGTGTGCCTTCACGCCGTCGTCCCCTGGAGAGCGCAGGAGCGTAGCTACACCCTCACAACGGCTCGTCGTCCGGGCCATAGCGGTCGCGCTTCGGCGTTGCGATATCGCCGTCTTCGTAATCCTCGTCATCGCTCTCGCGCCGGCGCGGGGCCCTCTTCGCCCTGCTATCCGCGGGCTTGTTCTCGGGGATCTTGGGCGGCTCGCTCGGCTTGCCGGTCTTGGCCATGGCTGGTCCCGGATGGTGATGCTGCATCCGAATCTACCCGCCAAATATGTGCGGCGCCTGATTTATCTCAAGGGGCGACGAGGTCGTCACTGCACCACCGGCCCGCCTGCCTTCTTCCAAGCATCGAGGCCGCCGGCGATATGCGCGGTATTGAGAAGCCCGGCCTCCTTTGCAGCCGCAACGGCCATCGCCGAGCGTTCGCCGAAGGCGCAGAAGAACACCACGCGGCGCCCCGTTGCGGCCGCAACCTCGCGCAGCATGCCGCCGGGCTTGAGGCTCTCCTCGATCGAAGGATAGGGCGTGTGCAGCGCGCCTTCGAGCATGCCGTGCTTCATCCGCTCATTGGTCTCGCGCAAGTCCACCAGCAGAATGTCGGGCCGGCCGAGGCTGCGGATCGCCTCGATCGCGCTGAGCGCGCGGCCTTCCTTCTCCAGTTCTTCCTGATGCAGGCCGACATGCATGTTGGCGGGAATCGCTACGTCCATCATCTTCGGATTTGGCAGCTTCAGGTTGGCCATCAGCTCGACATATTCGTCGACCGAGCGCACCTGGAGCCGCGGATTGTAGCGCTTTTCCTCGCCGATGGTGGAGACGGTGTCGCCCTTGTAGTCGTGGGCCGGAAACACCATCGTCTCGTCCGGCAGCTTCAAGAGGCGGTTGAAGATCGAATCGTATTGCGCGCGTGCCGAACCGTTCTGGAAATCGGTGCGGCCGGTACCGCGGATCAGGAGCGTGTCGCCGGTGAAGACGCGGTCGCCCATCAGATAGGAATAGGAATCGTCGGTGTGGCCTGGCGTGTACATCACCTCGAGCGACAGGCCCTCGATCGTCACCTTGTCGCCGTCGGCCACCCGCATCGCGACGACGTCGGCCTTGGTCTGATCGCCCATCACCGTCATGCAATGGGTGCGGTTGCGCAGCTCGCCGAGGCCGGTGACGTGGTCGGCATGCAGATGCGTGTCCACCGCCTTGACCAGCTTGAGGTCGAGTTCGCGCAGCAATTGGCAGTAACGGTCGACCTTCTCCAGCACAGGGTCGAGAATGAGCGCCTCGCCGCCGGGGCGGCTGGCGAGGAGATAGCTGTAGGTGCCCGAAACACTGTCGAAGAGCTGGCGGAAGATCATGGCAGGACCCGGCTTGGAACTGACTTCCAAGATTCTACTACAATACGGCTGGGTAGAGAACTAATTTACTGCATAAACAAGGAAATTTAGAAGATTCTTGTTACAGCTAGCGTGATCGCGGATAAGAGCTGCGACCGCATCATCCCAGTCCTGCAATGCCTGGATTACCCTCGACCCCCTTCAGCGTCACGCCGGAGCCGAGTCGCTCCTGAAGCATGCGACCCGAGCGCAGATATTTGCCGACCACGTCCCACACCGGCGCGCCCTGCTGGCCGTTGACCGAAGCCCAGCCCGCGACCTTGTAGCGGTTGCTGGCGCTGAGCGCCTTGCCGCTGCCGAGCTTCAGCTCCGAAATGCGGCTGCCGATCGCGGCGTCCGGCGTGCAGGTGTAGCTGAGCCCGCCGGCACGCACCATGTCGCCGCCCTGCTGGTAGTAGGGATCGGAGTTGAAGAGGTTGTCGCAGACGTCCTCGAGCAGGTCCTTGATCTGGGCCCCCGTCATCTCTTGCACATAGGTCTCGGGATAGGTGATCGCGGTTTCCGCCAGCAGATCCTCCATCGTCATCGCCTGACCGGACAGCGCGGTGACGCCCCAGCGGAAGCCCGGCGACAGCGCGATCTCGGCATTGAGCTCGGTGCGCAGCGCGGTGCAGATCAGCTCGTCCATGGGCCCGGAGAAATTGCCGCGGCGATAAAGCAGCCGGTCGGGTATCGCGATCTTTTCCGACCAATCGGCCACGTGCGGCGCGCGGACCCGGCCGATCAGCTCGGCCATTGCCGGATCGGGTTTCAGCAGCTCCGAATAGACCGGCAGCAAACGATACCTGACGTCGCTCACCTTGCCGCTGTCGAGCGCGAGATCGAGCACACCCAGAAATTTCCCGTTGGAGCCGGCATTGGTGACGAGCGTCGTGCCACCTGCGTTCTTCACTGGCATCGGCTGCGGCACGGCATCATGGGTGTGGCCGCCGAGAATGACGTCGATGCCGGTGACACGGCTGGCGAGCTTGAGGTCCACGTCCATGCCGTTGTGCGACAGCAGCACGACGGCGTCGACCTTGTCGGTGCCGCGCAAGACATCGACATGCTTCTGCAACTCCTCCTCGCGGATCCCGAAGCTCCAGTCCGGTGTGAACCTCCTGGGATGCGCGATCGGAGTGTAGGGGAAGGCTTGGCCGACGATCGCGATGCGATGCCCGCCGAGCTCCTTGATGACAGAAGGCTTGAACACGCGTCCAGTGGCCTTGTCGAAGGCGGGGGCATCGTTGAACGCGGCCTCCTCGGTCAGGAACACGTTCTGCGCCAGGAACTCGCCCTTGAAGCGCTCGAGATTGTCGCGGAGCGCCTGCTCGCCATAGGTGAATTCCCAATGCCCTGTCATCGCCTCGATGCCGAGCAGATTGGCGATTTCGACCATGTCGCGGCCCTGCATCAGGTTGGCCAGCCCCGTGCCCTGCCAGAGATCGCCGCCGTCGACGAGCAGCGAACGCCTCTCGCCGACATCGGCGCGCAGGCGATCGACCAGCGTCTTCAGATGGGCAAAGCCTCCGAGCTTGCCGAAGCGGCCTGCGGACTTCTCGAACTCGAAGCAGGTGAAGGCATAGGCATCGGCGCTGTCGGAACGGATGCCGAAGTGTTCGAGAAAGGCGCGGCCCACCAGATGCGGCGGCCGTCCCGCCATCTCGCCGATGCCGATATTGACGCTGGGCTCGCGGAAATAGACGGGATTGAGCTGCGCATGCGTGTCGGTGATGTGCAGGATCCGCGCATTGCCGAACCGTTCGAGCTCGTAGATGCCCGCGGTCTCAGCGCTGCGGGCCAGCCGCGGCAGGCCGATCGTTGCGGCGCCAAGGCCCGCGTATTTCAGGAAATCGCGGCGGCGGATCGCCATTCAAGAATTCTCCGCGCCTCTCGTAGGGACTGCGTTCACCGCGGGGCAGTCTAGCGGATTTCCATCGCCTTCCAGGTTTCTTTTTCGGAAACAGCCTGGAAGATCGACGCCTTCGCCAGCGCTTCGGCCTCCCTCGCTGCAGCCACCGCACGGTCGAAATCGCCGCCGTCGGCAGCCTTCTTCGCGGCCGCCAGCGCAGATACGGTCACCGTCCACTGGTTGCGCATGCCGGCCGCCTCCTTGGAGGCGGCTTCGGCGGCGGCATAGGCCGCCTTGTAGTCCGCCTCATTCGCCGCGCGCGCGGACGGCGCAAGGCTCAAGGCGAGCAGCAAGGCCAAGCTAAGTGACTGCTTCATGGCCGTGCTCCCGGCCCCGAGATCGGCAGACCGTTGGCGACGTAGGACAGGAAATACTCGACGTCGCGATACTCATCCGACTGCGGCTCCAGCGGAACCGCGCGGGTCTGGCTGTTGCAGGTGACGAAGCGGCGGCTGGTCGTGCCCATGCCGCTCCATTCCGAGCGGTAGATCGGCATCGCGTTGAGGATGCCGAGCGCCGGGGCCAGGGTCTCGGCGCGGATGCGCTCGCCCGGGCTCTGCACATGGCAGCTCGCGCAGGAGAAATTCATCTGGCCGCGCCGCGTGTAGAAATACCGCTTGCCGTTCTCGAACGCCGCCAGCGCGCGGGGATCATCGGGGATCTTGATGTCCATCAGCTTGCCGCGCGAGGTGTAGGCCATGTAGGCGGTCAGCGAGGCCATCTCGTCCTTGACGTAGGAATAGGGCGCTTCCCCATTGGCCTCGCGGCAGCGGTTGAGCGCGAGCTCCAGCGTGATGACCTTGCCTTCTTTCGTGTCGAAATAGGGATAGTTCTGACGGATGCCGATGCCGCCGTTCGGGAAGCAGTCGGCATAGGTCTTGCCGTTCTTGAATGGCGTCGCAAACATCTCCTTGCCGGCATCGAGCGCGAATTCGTAAGGCGGGAATTCCTCCTTTTCCTGCCACTGCCGCTTCATATCCTCGTTCATGGAATATGGACCGTTGACGAAATCCTCGTGCTTCACGTTCGGAAACTTCTGGAAGAAGAAGTTCTGGAACGCCTTGGCGTCGGCGACGGGATCGACCTTGTCGGCAGCGATCACGCGCGGCGAGGCGAGCGCGAACGCGATGAGCGCGGCGCCAAGCGAGCCAAGCAGGAGATGGACGCGGGTCTTCATCACGCGATCTTCGCGGTGGTCGTGTCCGAGCCGCCCTTGTTGTCGGTCCAGGAGATCTTGATCTCGTCGCCCTTCTTGGCGCCCTTGAAGCTGAACTTGACGTAGGGGTCCTTGGAGACCGCGGTGCCCCAATCGGCGACGAAAACGTCCCTGCCGTTGCATTCGAACTTCAGCTGCTGGATGAAATGCGCGGGGATCAGCTCGCCCTTGGAATCCTTGACCAGTCCAGTGTCCATGGGGTGCTGGATCAGCGCCTGCACCTCGGTGATGTCGCCGTTGGACGTTGCGCGTACGCGAATGCTTGATGCCATGTCGAACTGCCTCGCTTAACCGCCGCAACCGCCGACGGTGACCTTGACCTCTTTGCTCGCGCTGTAGAGCTTGCCGTCGGCTTCCACGATCGCCACCAATTTGGTGGTCCTGGCCATCTTCAGCCGGTTGGCGACGGCAGGAATCGTGCCGTCGGGAATCTTGTAACTTGCCGCGAGCGCGAACGGATTCTCTGCCACGAAGAACGAGATCGAGGTGACCTTGTCCAGCGTCGTCGTCACCGAGATCGGCACGACGCCGCCGTTCTCGGCGATCTCCGGCGCATCCAGCTTGACCTTGTCCGACGGCTCGGCGGTCCTGCCGTAGAGCGCCTTGATCGCATCGGCCTCTCTCTTCTGCTTGAACGCCTCTTCCGGGTATTTGTCGTTCGCCGCCGCACGCGCAGGCGCGGCTGCGAACGGTAGATTGCCGAGGCCGAGCAGCGCGACGGAGGCTGCGCCCTGAAGGATCAGGCGCCGCGTCGGATGAGGGCCGGTGGTCGTGGTCATCTCAAATCTCCTGGGGTCGCCAGCCGTTACAGGGTCTGCAGGAAATCAACGATCGCGTTGATCTCCTGCTCGGTCAAAATCCGGTTCCGGCCGAACGGCGGCATCATGGTCTGCGGATTGCGTTTGGTCTCGTCGAAGATGATCGCAACCAGCTCGTTGCGATCGGGGTATTTAGCCCTGAGGTCCTTCAGTTCCGGCCCGATCGTTCCGGGCAGGTCGCCGCCCTTGATGACGTGGCAGGTCAGGCAATTGCCCTTGCCGCGGTCGAAGGCGAGTTTCTGGCCCTCGGCCACGGTGGACTGCGCCCGCGCCGGGGCCACAGTCGCGCCGGTGAGGAGGGCCAGCGCAACGAGCAGGGCGGGCTTGCAAGGAAAGGCGGTCAAGGCATCGTTCCGAGCGTTATGTCGATGATCTCATTTGCGGAATTGTTCAAAAGCACAAAGGGCATCGCCTGGCAATCTAGACTATGCAGGCGGCAAAATGGGGTTAATATCCTCCGTATTGCAACCGCTGAGATAGTTCGTTCATCAGTTGGGTTGGGACTAGCAAATTGTTCTTCGGACGTTTGGCCCTCCAGGCCCTCTTTTCTGGTTCGCATTTTTTGGGGACGTCACTTGGCTGAATATGTGGTCGAATTCGGCAGGGATGGCGGACGGGTCGAGCCGGATGGCCGGCTCGATGCGCCGGCCTTCCATCGCAATCACGAACCGATCTGGGCAGCGCTGGAAAAGCACCTCGCGGATGCGACCGGCAACGTCGTGGAACTCGGAAGTGGAACCGGGCAGCACGTGGTGCATTTCGCCCGCCACACGCCCGGCCTGACCTGGTGGCCGAGCGATCTCAACCAGCGCCACCTCAAGAGCATCGAAGCCTGGCGCGTGCATGCGGGCCTGCCGAACATCCGCCCACCCCTGCGCATCGACCTCACCGATCCGGACTGGTGCCCGGAAATGAAAAGCGGGCAGGGGCCGACCAGCCTCGCGGCCGTGTTCTGCGCCAACGTCATTCACATCGCGCCCTGGGCCGTGGCCGAAGGCCTGTTCGCCGGCGCCGGCCGTTATTTGCGCCGTGACGGCAAGCTGTTCCTCTACGGCCCCTTCAAGCGCGACGGCAAGCACACCGCGCTCAGCAACGCGGTGTTCGACACCTCCTTGCGCGAGGGCAATCCCGAATGGGGCGTGCGCGACGTCATCGACGTCGAGAAGCTCGCGAAGGCGGCAGGCCTCGGCCTGGTCGATACGATCGAGATGCCCGCGAACAATCTGACGCTGGTGTTCGCGCGCTAGCCACGCAAAAGGCGCGCTCCCTCCCCCGCCTGCGGGGGAGGGTTGGGGAGAGGGTGTCTCCGCAATGCGATACTCTCCTTGAGGAGAAAGCCCTCACCCGCCGCGCTCTTCGAGCGCGCGTCGGCCCCTCTCGCAAGCGGGAGAGGCAAGAACCGACCGTGACCATCACCCTGCAAGTCGCTTCAGTCGGTCTCATCCCGCCACCCGATCTTCTCCCTCAAGAACCGATAACCCAGCACCTCGAATCCCGCGCGCTCCTTGTTGTCCTTGCCGTAGCCGTGCCCGCCTGCGGCCGGCTCGTAGAACCAGGCCTCATAGCCCATGGCCTGCAGCTTTGCCGCCATCTTGCGGGCATGGCCGGGATGGACGCGGTCGTCGCGCCGCGTGGTCGCGATCAGGATCGGCGGGTACGACTGGCCGTCCCTGACGTTGTGATAGGCCGAATAGGTCTTCAGCCATTCCCATTCGTCGGGTTTGTCGGGATCGCCATATTCCGCGATCCAGCTCGCGCCCGCGAGCAGCTTCGTGTAGCGGCGCATGTCGATCAGCGGGATGGTGCAGAACAGCGCGCCGAAACGCTCGGGGTAGCGCACCAGCATGTTGGTGATGAGGATGCCGCCGTTCGATCCGCCCTGGGCGGCGATGCGTTTTGCGCTCGTCACACCGCGGCGGACGAGATCGGCGGCGACCGCGGCAAAATCGTCGTGTGAGAGCGTCTTGCCGGCAAGCCGCCCGGCATCGTGCCAGCGCGTGCCGAACTCGCCGCCGCCGCGCAAATTCGCCTGCACAATCGTGCCGCCGCGCTCCAGCCATAGTTTGCCGAGCGAGGCGTTGTAATACGGCTTCACCGAGACCCCGAAACCGCCATAGGCGCTCAGATAAACCGGCGCATCGCCGGTCTCGCCAGCGGGGCCGGTCTGCACATAGGGGATACGCTCGCCGTCAACGGAGATCGCCTCGTGCTGCGTCACCACGAGGCCATCGGGCGTGAAGGTCTTCGGCGCCTGCTTCAGCACGACCGGGCTTGCGACGCCGCGCTCGAGCAGCAGCAGCGCGGGCGGCGTCAGCGGATCCTGCACATTGGCGAGCAGATCGCCATTGCCTTGGGATTCGTGGTGATCGAGCCGCCAGACGTCGACCACGCCGATATCGGGAAGCCCCAGCAGTGTCGTACGAGCCCAGCCGGTGGGCGAGGGCGTGCGGACCTCATGCACCGGCCGCAACTCGTCGAGGATCGGCAGCACGAGCTTGCCCGCGGTCCAGAACAGGCCCTGCAATGCGCGCCGCGGCCCGGGTTCGAACAGCACGGTGAAGTCGCGATCGCCGGCGAGGAAGGCCGACAGCGAGATGCCGAGCACGCTGTCCGCCGCGAAGGTTCGCCCGGCAATGGTCCATGGCTGCCGCAGCTTCATCGCGAACCAGTCGCCATGCGCCTGCATCCAGACGCCGGTCGGCAGATCCAGCTTGGTGAGCGCGCCGGCAGCGTCGCGCAGCCAGATCGCAAGATTGAAGAAATCGAGCTGGTCGACGATCCAGGCCCGCGGCGCAGGACCAGTGTCGTCGACGCTGCAATAGACCCGCATCCGCTCGGCGGTCGTCTCGAAGATCACCTGCGCCTGCTCGACCGGCTCGCCGCGCCGCCACAGCCGGATCGTTCTGGCATAGCCTGATGTCGTCGCCATGTTCGCGCCATAGGCGCTGGAGAGCAGCAGCGTATCCGCGTCGAGCCAGTCGACGCCGCCCTTGGCTTCCGGCAGCACGAAGCCATCGGCGACGAAGCTCTTGGTGTCGATGTCGAACTCGCGCAAAGTGACGGCATCGCTCCCGCCGCGCGACAGGCTCAGGATGACGCGTTGATGCTGCGGGCTCGAGCTGATCCAGCTCAGGAGCCAGTCCTCGTCCTCGCTGGCAGCGAGCTGGTCGATGTCGAGCACGGTTTCCCAGGCAGGCGCGGCTTTGCGAAATTCTTCCAGCGTGGTCCGCCGCCACAGGCCGCGCGGATTGTCCGCGTCCTTCCAGAGATTGTAGAGGCGATCGCCGCGCCGGCCGACATAGGGAACGTTGTCGGGACGATCGTAGATGCCGGCGAGAATATCGCGGTCGCGTTCGAAGCCCGCTCCGCCGAAGGCCTGCAGCGTCAGGCTGTTCTGCCGCTCGACGAAATCGAGCGCCTGCCGGCCCTCGATCTCCTCCAACCACAGCCAGGGATCGTCGTCGGGAGCTTCAAGCGTGGGCCTGTCACTGGCGGACATGAACGTAACTCCCGCGAAGATCGCGCCCGGATAGGATTTGATCGAGCGCAAGCCGTCAAGGGTGCGCAGCGCTATCATTCCAGCGATTGCGTCAGGGGCATGGCCCGCGCCCGTTTGCGCCGGTTGCCGGCCCTCTCGCACCCCTCCATAGTGCCGCGAATCAACCGAGCCCTTCGGGCGGAAATGCCGATGCTGGACGTGACTGCTGCCAATGAGATCGCCGACGATGCCCGCGTGCGCGCCAACGTGGTGCGCCTCGCCGCCGCGCAGGCGCTGACCGGCGCCAACTCGGCGGTGATCTTCGCCACCGGTGCGATCGTCGGCGCCACGCTCGCCCCGGACATGTCGTTCGCGACCGTGCCGATCTCGATGTATGTGGTCGGGCTCGCCGCCGGCACCCTGCCGACCGGTGCGATCTCGCGCCGCTTCGGCCGACGCGCCGCCTTCGTCATCGGCACGGGTCTCGGCGCGCTCACCGGCCTGCTCGGCTCGTTCGCGATCCTGCACGGCTCGTTCGCGCTGTTTTGTCTGGCGACCTTCCTCGGCGGCCTCTACGGCGCGGTGGCGCAATCCTATCGCTTCGCGGCGGCCGACGGCGCCAGTGCGGCCTACCGGCCCAAGGCCGTGTCCTGGGTGATGGCGGGTGGCGTGTTCGCCGGCGTGCTCGGTCCGCAGCTCGTGCAATGGACCATGGATGTCTGGCAGCCTTATCTGTTCGCCTTCAGCTTCCTGGTGCAGGCCGCCGTCGCGCTGATCGCGATGGGCATCGTCGCCGGGGTCGACATGCCGAAGCCGGCGCCGGCCGATCTGCACGGCGGCCGGCCGCTGCTCACGATCGTGTCCCAGCCGCGCTTCATCGCGGCGGCGCTGTGCGGCGTCATCTCATATCCCATGATGAACCTGGTCATGACCTCGGCGCCGCTTGCGATGAAGCTGTGCGGCCTGTCCGTGTCCGATTCCAATTTCGGCCTGCAATGGCACATCGTTGCGATGTACGGGCCGAGTTTCTTCACGGGCACGCTGATCGCGCGCTTCGGCGCCCCGAAGATCGTCGCCGCCGGCCTGCTGCTGGAAGCGGGCGCCGCCACCATCGGTCTCTCCGGCCTCACGGCAATGCATTTCTGGGCGACGCTGATCGTGCTCGGCGTGGGCTGGAATTTCTCCTTCATCGGCGCCTCCGCGCTGGTGCTGGAGACGCATCGCCCGCAGGAGCGCAACAAGGTGCAGGCCTTCAACGATTTCCTGGTGTTCGGCATGATGGCGATCGGCTCGTTCTCGTCGGGCCAGCTGCTCGCCAATTACGGTTGGTCCGCGGTAAACCTCGTGGTGTTCCCGCCGGTGGTGCTGGGTCTTGCCGTGCTCTCGCTGGTCTCCTGGGCCCGCCGCCGCCGCAAGGCGCGCCTGGAGGCGGCCATGGGCGAGTTCCCCGACGCGGTCTAGTTTGGCAAGAGGCTGTCAGCAGCGTTGACACTTCGATCCAGGTCGAAGTGATTTTCGGAGACGACTAATTAGATGCGTCATGGCCGGGCTTGTCCCGGCCATCCACGTCTTAGGCGCGCGGATCGAAGGACGTGGATGCCCGGGACGAGCCCGGGCATGACGGAGTAGGCGATATGCTCGATAATTCTCGACATCCCAAGCTCGACGAATCCTCGTTCCGCTACGAAGGCTGGCGCATCGTCGCCGTCTGCTTCCTGCTCGCGACCTTCGGCTGGGGCCTCGGCTTCTATGGCCAGAGCGTCTATGTCGCCGAGCTGCAGCGCGCCCACGGCTGGTCGGCCTCGCTGATCTCGTCGGGCACGACCTTCTTCTATCTGTTCGGCGCCTTGCTCGTCGTCTTCGTCGGCGAAGCCGTCACCAAATACGGTCCGCGGCTCAGCCTCATCGCCGGGACGCTGGCGATGGCCGCGGCCGCGGTCGCGATCGGCGCGGTGCGCGAGCCCTGGCAGCTCTATCTCGCCGATGCCGTGCTCGCCTTCGGCTGGGCCGGCACCAGTCTTGCCATGATCACCAACACGATCAGCCTGTGGTTCGACGAGAGGCGCGGCATGGCGATCAGTCTCGCGCTGAACGGCGCCAGCTTTGGCGGCATCGCCGGCGTGCCGCTGCTGGTCGCGTTGATCGGCCATATCGGCTTTGCCAGTGGGATGTACGCCGCCGCCGGCGCCATGCTGGTGCTGCTCGTGCCCGTCATCCTCCTTCTCGTCGGCCGCCCGCCCGATCGCCACGGCCGGCACGCGACCGCCAAGGCGAAGCCGCAATCATCGGCGGAGATCCGCGCCTTCGCGCTGCGTGACGTCGGTTTTCTCACGGTGACGATCGCCTTCGCCCTGGTGCTGTTCGCCCAGGTCGGCTTCATCGTGCATCTGATCTCGTTCCTCGATCCCGTGATCGGGCGCGAGCGCGCCGCCGTCGCCGTCGCGGTGCTGACCGCGATGGCGGTGGTCGGCCGCGTGCTGTTCTCGCTGGTGATCGACCGCCTCGATCAGCGCCTCGCATCCGCGCTATCGTTCCTCAGCCAGGCCGCCGCGCTTCTCGTCGTCATCAACCTGCACAACGATTACGTGCTGATCGCTGCCTGCGCCGTGTTCGGCTTTTCGGTCGGCAACCTCATCACGCTGCCCTCGCTCATCGTGCAGCAGGAGTTCGACTCCGCCGCCTTCGGCGTGCTGATCAGCCTCAACACCGCCATCAACCAGGTGACCTACGCGTTCGGTCCCGGCGTGGTCGGTTTCCTGCACGATCTCTCTGGCGGCTATACGCTGCCCTTCTATCTCTGCATCGCGCTGGAGGTGATGGCGGCGGCGCTGATCATGGTGCGGGGGAAGCCGCGGGCAAGACTGTCTTCAGTGGGATGAGGCGCGGCTTGGGGCGCGGCGTCAGTCCGCCACGATCTTGACGCGGTCCCGCACCTTCACCTGCGCGGTGCGATCGAGGCCGTTCAGCACGCGGAAACGCTCGGCGGGATGATCGACGCCGGCCATGCGGTGGGAGAGCGATTCCACGGTATCGCCGGGCTGCACGGTGATGACCTTGATGCGCAGCGGGCGCGCGGCCTGGATCTCGTCGAGTGTCAGGCGGCGGAACGAGTTGACGGTCTCGCGCGCGTTGCGCTCGCTCTCGGTCGATTTCTGCCGCGTCGCGAAGATGAAGCGATAGACGTCGCTGCCGAAGCGGAGCGCATAGACCTTGAACTGCCACTGGTCGCCCTTGGCGGTGGCGGACGCCGCCGGAAAACCGTTGATGGTGAGATCCTCGGTCGACGCCTTCTCGACGCCTTCCATCCAGCCGGAGTTGAGATAGTCCCCGAGCGATTGTTCGGCCGGCACGCGCACGACGTCGAAGCGCATCGCCTGCGCGCCGCCCTCGCGCACGCCGATCACGGCCTGCGCGGTGTTGTCGAGTGTGAAATTATCCGGCGCCTGGAAGGTGAAGCCGAGCTTCGGATGCAGGAAGCGCCGGCCGCGGACGAAGCCTTCGCTGGGGTCTTCGCCATAGACGAGGTTGTCGATCGCGGCGAGATAGCTTTCGCGATCGCGCTCGGCGCCTTCAGGCGCAGTGTATTGGCGGGCAATGTTCTGCGCGTTCTGCACGCGTTCCGGAGTTGCCGGATGCGACGAGGTGAAATCCTGCGCGCGCGGATCGAGCGAGCTCTTGCCGGCCTTCAGCTCGGCATTTCGCTCCATTGCGGACAGGAAGCGCGCCGCGCCGTAAGGGTCGAAATGCGCCTTGGCGGAAATGCCGACGCCGATGCCGTCGGCCTCGAACTCCTGCTTGCGCGAGAAGCTCGCCATGGTGAGCTTGGTCTTGGCCAGCGCCAGCGCGGTGAGGTCGGGATCGTTGCTCATGTCGGTGACGACGCGGGTGACGATCGCGGCCTGGCGGGCCTGGTCCTCGCGCATCGCCGCGTGCTTGGACAGCACATGCGCCATCTCGTGGCTGAGCACGGAGGACAATTCGGAGGTGTCGCTGGCGAGCGCTAGCAGGCCTCGCGTGACATAGAGCTGGCCGTTGGGCAGCGCAAAGGCGTTCACCGCCCCGGAATTGAGGATGGTGACCTTGTAGCCCTGGTCGGGCCGGTCGGAAGCCGCGACCAGCCGGTCGACGGTCTTGCTGACGAGCGCCTCGAGCTTGGGATCGTCATAGGTCCCGCCATAGCTCGCCAGGATGCGCTCGTGCTCCTTCTCGGTGGCCGGGGTCTGGGCGACGGCGGGCTTCGGCTTCGGCATCGCGACGGCTGCCGGGGTCGCCGCAGTCTGGAACCGGCCCATATCGCCGCAGCCGGCGAGAAGTCCGCCCAGCGCAAGACAAAGCACGGCCGGCGCAGCCCGCAGGCGGCGGCAATCGACCAGTCCGTGCCGTTCTAGCACCCCATTCACGTCGTCTGACCCGTGCCCGGCCTGCGTTAAGGCCTTACCCCTGTCGGCTCGTTTGCGCTCAGCAACTCGATCTGCCCCACGAGGCGCACATCGATGCGTGGCCCCGTATTCCCCTCAACCCAGCCCCGAACGCGAATACGTCGATTTTCCAGGGACTTAAGGGCCACACCAGCGCTTTCGAACGCCGCGAGCGTGCGCTTTGAAATAGTCACGGCAAAGCCACGTGTCCAGTTTCGTCCGAAGTTGAGGTAGGTCGTTGCCCCAGCTTGCCGGACCGACAGGACTTTGCCCTCGATTACCGCAAAGCGCCCGATCTCCGCCAAAATATCGTCCGGACTTTCCGCGTTTTTTATGGCCGACGGGTCAGCCCAGCTGCCCATTTTTTGGCGCCGGGCTGCGGCTTCGGACGCCATCAGGGCCGCCGCGCAGTCCTTGTCCACGATTTCGGCGGAGACCATCGCCTCGCCCCGGGCGAGCAGCATGGCCTGCACCGAGGTGTCGCTTTCGCCGATGAAGACCAGTGCGCCCTGGCGGCCGTAACGATCGGGCGTGTCGTCAGCGCTCCGCAGCATCACGTCGCGGCCGGCGAGCAGCGCGGTCAGCGCCTGCTTCGTGGTCGCGGTCGGCGCGATGCCGCTGAGGCGGATCTCGCGCCCGTCATCGAGACGCAGGCTGCGCGCATCGACGATGGCAGCGACACGGCCTTCGCCTTGGGACTCGAACTGGCAGGGGCTCGCGAATGCCGAGCTACTTGCGACAAGACATGCGACGATGAGGCGAAGCCGTTGCGTCACGTGACCCGGAAAGGTTGCGTTGCGTGGCGACCATATCTCATGCGTAGTGCGGCGCGAAGAGGTTTCGTCACGCTTCGTCGCAAGAGCTCCTCGCAATGACGATGCCGAGACATCTTGCGTCTTCTCAGCATTCCGCTTTGCGGAAAACATGCGCGGCAACGCGCGCTTCTAATCTCTCCCGCGCTTGCTGCACTGTTGCGCATGCGGCATGATTGCGGCAACACCAATAACCAAGCCGCCATCAGAGCACGGCGCGATAAGGGAGGTCGTTTTCGATGAAGAGTGTTTTGTCCGGCATTTTTGCCGCCGCGATTGCCCTCAACGCGAGCGCCGCACAGGCTCAGGACAAGCCGCCGCTGAAGATCGGCGGCATTCTCGACATGTCGAGCCTTTATGCGGATATCACCGGCCCCGGCAGCGAGACTGCGGCGAAGATGGCGGTGGAGGATTTCGGTGGCGAGGTGCTGGGACGCAAGATCCAGGTGCTGGCGGCCGACCATCTCAACAAGGCCGATCTCTCCGCCAACATCGCCCGCGACATGCTGGACAATCAGGGCGTCGAGATGATCTACGATGTCGCGGCCTCCGCGACCGCGCTTGCCGCCGGCGAGATCGCGAAAGCGCGCAACAAGATCGTCATGTTCAACGGGCCGGGCTCGATCCGTCTCACCAACGAGGCCTGCGGTCCCTACACCATCCACTACGTGTTCGACACCTACGGCCAGGCCAATGTGACCGGTCTTGCGGCGGTGAAGTCGGGCCTCGACAGCTGGTTCTTCCTCACCGCCGACTACGCCTTCGGCCAGGATCTGGAGAAGGACACCAGTGCCGTCGTGACCAAGACCGGCGGCAAGGTGCTTGGCAGCGTCCGCCATCCGCTCAACACGTCGGATTTCTCGTCCTTCCTGCTCCAGGCCCAGGCCTCCAAGGCGAAGGTGATCGGGCTCGCGAATGCCGGCGGCGACACCATCAACGCCATCAAGCAGGCGGCGGAGTTCGGCATCACCAAGGGCGGCCAGAAGGTCTCGCCGCTGCTCGCGTTCGTCACCGATATCGATTCGATCGGGCTCGAGACCGCGCAGGGCCTGCTGCTCGCGGAAGCGTTCTACTGGGATCTCAACGACGACACGCGTGCCTTCTCGAAGCGCTTCATGGAGCGCACCAAGCGCGTGCCGACCTCGGCGCAGGCCGGCGTCTATTCCTCCGTCACGCATTACCTGAAAGCCGTGAAGGCGGCCGGCACCACCGACGCCGCGGCGGTGATCAAGGTGATGAAGGAGACGCCGATCAACGACTTCTTCGCCAGGAACGGCAAGATCCGCGAGGACGGTCGCATGATCCACGACATGTACCTGTTCGAGGTGAAGAAGCCGTCGGAGTCCAAGGGCCGGTGGGACGATTACAAGCTGCTCGCCACCGTCCCCGGCAACGAGGCGTTCCAGTCGCTGGAGCAGTCGCGCTGCCCGCTGGTGAGGAAGTGACGGCGTGACGTAAGTCACGACATCATCCCGGGGGCGCGAAGCGAACCCGGGATCCATCGCGCGGCAGTGACGGTTGAGGAATGGATTCCGGGTTCGCGCCAAGGGGCGCGCCCCGGAATGACGAAAGAAAAACAAGGGAGACGTCCCCATGAACGACATGGTCCTGCAAAAGCTCGAAGGCGGGCTGCTCACCATCACCATGAATCGCCCGGAGCGGAAGAACGCGCTCAACCCCGAGATGGTCGCCGGGCTGGTCGAGGCGGCACGGCGCGCGGCTGATGATCCCGAGGTGCGGGCGGTGCTGTTCAAGGGCGCCGGCGGCTCGTTCTGCGTCGGCGGCGACGTCAAGTCGATGGCGCAGGGGCGCGCGCCGCTGCCGTTCGAGCAGAAGCTCGCAAATCTCCGCCGCGGCATGGAGGTCTCGCGCATCCTGCATCAGATGCCGAAGCCCGTCGTGGCCCAGCTCGACGGCGCGGCGGCCGGCGCCGGCCTGTCGATGGCGCTGTCCTGCGACCTGCGGATCGCCTCCGAATCCTGCAAGATCACGACAGCCTTCGCCAAGGTCGGCTTCTCCGGTGATTACGGCGGCACCTATTTCCTCACCCAGCTGCTCGGCAGCGCGCGGGCGCGCGAGCTCTATCTGATGTCGCCGGTGCTCACGGCGAGGGAAGCGCACGCGATCGGCATGGTGACGAAGGTCGTGCCCGACGCCGAGATCGACGCGGCCGCGCACGAGCTCGCGCTGTCGCTGGCGCAGGGTCCCTCGATCGCGCTCGGCTTCATCAAGCGCAACATCAACAATGCCGAGCATCTGGCGCTGGAGGATTGCTTCGACGGCGAGGCGATCCATCACACCCGTTGCGGCGACACTGAGGACCACAAGGAGGCTGCCAAGGCCTTTGTCGAGAAGCGCAAGCCGACCTTTAGGGGCGCATGACCATGCCGCCCTATATCCGGCTGCGTCAGATCTGTCTGGTCGCGCCGCAGCTCGAGCCCGTCATCACGGATATCAGTCGGATCATGGGCCTTGCGGTCTGCTATCGCGACGGCAATGTCGCCAAATACGGCTTGGAGAATGCGCTGCTCCCGGTCGACACGATTCTGCTGGAGGTGGTCGCGCCGTTCAAGGACGGCACCACGGCCGGCCGCTTCATCGAGAAGACCGGCGGCCGCGGCGGCTACATGGCGATCTTCTGCTGCGACGATCCGGACGCGCGCGGCCGCAACGCCAATGCGCTCGGCGTGCGCACCGCCAACGTCATCGACCACGCGCCCTATCACGGCGTGCAGCTCCACCCCCGTGACTGCCGCGCCGCCTTCATCGAGTTCAATCACACCGACGGCAGCGACGATAGTCTCGGCCCCTATCCTCCGGCCGGACCGGACTGGCAAAAGTTCATCCGCAAGGATGTGACGCAGGCGCTGACGGCGGTGGAGATGCAGAGCCCGGATCCGCAAGGGCTCGCCGAGCACTGGGGCAGGATCATCGGCGTCGCGCCGACCGGCGCCGAACTGAAGCTGCCCAACGCAACCTTTCGCTTCGTCAAGGGCGCCAGCGAGATCATGAGCGCGCTGGAATTTCGTGTGACTGACGTGGCGCAGGTGCTGCATACCGCCAAGGCCAAGGGCCTCGCGGTTGCGGGCAATGAGTTCTTGCTCGGCGGAGTGACGTTCCGCGTGAGTTGACTGCGCTGCACCCTCTCCCCTTGTGGGAGAGGGTGGATCGCCGCGTAGCGGCGAGACGGGTGAGGGGTCTCTCTCCGCGAGTAAATCTCCTGCGTTTGAATGCGCTGAAGCAATCCCTCATCCGGCGCTGCGCGCCACCTTCTCCCACAAGGGGAGAAGGAAGAAGAGGACGTTCGTCGTCGCGATCACCGCCCCTTGAAATTCGCCACGCGGCGCTCTTCCGTGGCTTTGACGCCTTCCTTGAAATCCTCCGTCGCGCGCAGCCGCGTCTGCTCGGCGAGTTCGTGGTTGGTCGCGGCCATCACGCGGTCGGCGAGGTCCTTGCGCATCGTCGCGCGGGTGGAGAGCAGGCCGAGCGGGGAGCATTCGGCGATCTCGCCGGCGAGCTTCATCGCGGCCGCCTTGACTTGGTCCTGCGGCACAAGCTCGTTGGCGAGGCCCCATTTGTAGGCTTCTTCGCCGGTGACGCGGCGGCTGGTGTAGAACATCAGCTCGGCGTTGTTCTTGCCGATCAGCTCGGGCAGCGTCACGGTCAGGCCGAAGCCGGGATGGAAGCCGAGCTTTGTGAAATTGGCGGAGAAGCGCGCTTCGGGGCAGGTGACGCGGAAATCGGCCGACACGGCAAGCCCGAGTCCGCCACCGATGGCCGCGCCCTGCACGGCGGCGACGATCGGCTTCTTGGCGCGGAAGATGCGCACGGCCTGGATATAGAGATGATTGATCGGCCCGAGACTGTCGGCCGGATCGCCTTTTTTCTCGGCCTCGCGCGCTTCCTGCGCCTGCCGCGCCGGATCGCCGAAATTGGCGCCGGCACAGAACGCCTTGCCCTGCGCCGAGAGCACGGAGGCACGGATCTCGATATCGCGGTCGAACTCCTCGAGCGCGTCCGCGATCTGGTTGATCAGCGAAATGTCGAAGAAGTTGAGCGGCGGGCGGCGGATCTCAATGGTGCCGACATGCCCGACCTTCTCGACGCCGATATCTTGATAGGTGCTCATAGATAGTCTCCAAACATCTCGATGCATCCGTAGCGAAGAACCACCTCTCCCATAGGGAGAGGTGGACGAAGCGCGAGGCGAGGGTTTCGATCCCATTTAGCGCAAGCCAAGCCCGCGGGCGATGATGCCGCGCAGCACCTCGGTGGTGCCGCCCTGGATGGTGAGTTTCGGTGCGGTCTTGATCGCGAAGTCGAGCTGCCGCTCCAAGGTCTCGCGGTTGGTCGCGGTCTCCTCGACGAAGGCGGCGAGATCGCGCACGCGGTGCGGCAGCTGCTGCTCCCAGATCGTGCCGATGTCCTTGACGATGGAGGCCTCGACCACCGGCTCCTTGCCGGCCTCGAGCATGCCGGCCACCGAGACCGACATGCGTCGCATGGTGTGGAGCTGCGCAACCAGTCGGCCGATTCCTTCCGCGCTGCGCGTGTCCGGATCGGGACCGACCGCACGAACGAGCTCGGTCAGCACGTAATAGGTTTCGAGGAAGCGCTCGGGACCCGAGCGCTCATAGGCGAGCTCGCTCGTCGCCTGCTTCCACGCGCCGTCCACTTCGCCGAGCACGTGATCATCGGGGATGAAGTGATCGGTGAAGACGACCTCGTTGAACTCATACTGGCCGGTGATCTGGCCGATCGGGTTCACCTTGATGCCTGGCTGCTTCATCTTGACCAGGAACTGGGTCAGGCCGTGGCGGCGGTTCTCCTTGGTCGGCGGCGAGGTTCGGAAAATCGCGATCATGTAGTCGGCGATATGCGCCGACGAGGTCCAGATCTTGGTGCCGTTGATGAGATAGCCGCCGTCGGTCTTGGTCGCGCGCGTCTTTGCCGCGAACAGGTCGGAGCCCGAGTTCGGCTCACTCATGCCGATAGCAAAGCAGATCTCGCCGCGACAGATCCGCGGCAGGATCTCCATCTTGATGTGCTCGGGTGCGTATTTCAAAAGCACCGGCCCGCTCTGCCGGTCGGCGACGAAGAAGCGCCGCGTCGGCGCGTTCGCGACGCGCATCTCCTCGGTCACCACGTAGCGTTCGAGGAAGGAGCGTTCCTGGCCGCCATATTTCTTCGGCCAGGTCATGCCGAGCCAGCCCTTGGCGCCGACCCGGTGGGAAAATTCCGGCGCGTCGGTGTCCTCGCGGTTGGGCTTGTGCGGATCGAAGGTGCCGGCGGCGATCTCCTCGGCGAGGAAGGCGCGAACTTCCTTGCGCAATTGCTCGCACTTCTCCGGCAGGCGGATCGGATCGAAACGGAGGGCAGCGGTCATTGTTGTCTCGTCCCCTGGTCAGCGCGATGCCACGAGCGGCCACAATTCGTCGGCGCCGCGGTTTGCGACGAGCTTGCCGAGCTCGACGGCCCAGTAGCTTTCCGAACCGAAATCGTCGCGCCAGGCCAGCGCGCGCAGCGAATAGCGGTGCAGGATGTGCTCCATGGTGAAGCCGATCGCACCATGGACCTGATGCGCGATACCGCCGCCTTTCTCGGCAGCTTCCGCGCAGCGGATCTTTGCGGAGGCGGCTTCGAGATAGATCTCGTCGTTGAACGATGTTGCATTGGCGATGGCATCGGCGGCGGACGTCGCGGCCGCAAGAGCCGCGGCGGATTCGCCGGCGAGGCGGGCGAGATTGTGCTGCACCGCCTGGAATTTCGAGATCTTCTTCTCGAAGGCGACGCGCTCGTTGGAATAGCGCACGGAGATGTCGAGCATCGATTCCAGCGCGCCGGCGATCTGCAGGCTGCGCGCGACGCCGCCCATCAGCATCAGATGGGTCTGCTCGAAGCCCTTCGGTGCGGACTTGATGGTGATGGGCTGGACCTTGTCGAGGGTGACGGTGTCGCTGTGGTCGTAGCCGACATTGAGCCCGGCCTCGACCCGCGCCTTGGCGGCGTCGATCAGTGCAATGGAAACGCCGTCCTTGCCGTGCGCCAGCACCGCAAAATGCTTCGCCGTCTTGGCAAAGGGCACGCCGCGCGCGCGGCCGGAGAGCGCACCGTCGGCATCGAGGCTGATGCGGTCCTTCGGGGACGCCGGCACGACCGTCATCTCACCCTCGGGCGAAGCCATCTTGGCCTGCGCCAGCAGCCAGCCGGCCAGCATGGTCTCGGCCAGCGGCACCGCGACCGCGAAACGGCCGGCGGCGTTCAGCAGCGCAAAGCCGTCGGCGAGGCTCGCGCCCGAGCCGCCGAGATCATCCGGTACCCAGGACAGCGGCAGGCCGGCTTCGCTCAGCGCCTGCCACAGCGGCGCCTGCCAGGAATTCGTCTTGTCATTGTTAATGGTTTGCGGGTCGGCGAGATCGGCGAAGATCTTCTCCGCGGTCTCGACGACGATATTGTCACTCTCCGCCACAGCGTTCCCCGTATCTTGCCATTGGCGCGTCCGGTCTGATCGGCCAGCGCGCAGTCTCTTCTTGCGCCCGATGATCGGAAAAAGCCATGGCCCTGACAAGCGTTGATCGCAGGTCCATCTGCGGCGCCGGCATGGGGCCAGGCTCCAGGAAATGCTAATTCCGCTTAACGGAGTTTGCTCGATTTGCAGGGCGCAGCAAACTCGCTAAACAGGACGCTACAACTACAGGGGAAGGAAATCCGGATGGCCAAAGACGGCTTGTGCGCAATCGTGACGGGGTCCGCATCCGGGCTGGGTGCAGCGACTGCGGAAATTCTCGCCCGCAGCGGGGCGCGGCTCGTCATCAACTATTCGTCGAGCCAGAAGGAAGCCGAGGCGACGGCCGAGACCTGCCGCAAGGCCGGCGCCGCGGAGGTGCTGGTCGCACAGGGCGACGTCTCCAAGGATGAGGATTGCCGCAAGATCGTCGCGGCGGCGAGCGGCTGGGGCCGGCTCGACATCCTCGTCAACAATGCCGGCACCACCAAGCATGTGGCTCACGCCGATCTCGACGGTCTGTCGGCCGAAGACTTCCAGCGGGTCTATGGCGTCAACACCATCGGCCCGTTCCAGATGGTGCGCGCGGCGCGCAGCCTGCTCGAAGCCGCCGCCAAGGCTTCGGGGCGGCCGTCTGCGGTCGTGAACGTCTCCTCGGTCGCCGGCATCAGCGGCGTCGGCTCGTCGATTGCGTACGCCGCGAGCAAGGGTGCGCTCAACACCATGACGCTGTCGCTGTCGCGCGCGCTGGCGCCGCTGATCCGCGTCAACACCGTGTGCCCCGGCTATATCGACACGCCCTGGTTCACCAAGGGCCGTGGCGAGGCGCAGGCCAAGCAGGTGCGCGACAGCGTCGTGGCGAAGGTGCCGCTGAAGGTCGCATCATCCGCGGAGGACATCGCCCAGCTCGTCTGCTTCCTGGCGATGCCGGCCTCCAGCAACATGACCGGCGAGGTCGTGCGCATGGATGCGGGGATGCATTTGATTACGTGAGCTCGCGCGGCGCTCTCGGTCGTCGTCCCCGCGAAGGCGGGGACCCATAACCCCAGGGAGGAGTTGCCGCGCGACTCTGGTTACTCCGAGTCTTCGCCAAACTCCTCCCTGTGGCTATGGGTCCCGGATCGGCGCGCGCTTAGGGCGCGCTTGTCCGGAACGACCACCGAGCTGGTTGATAGGTCGCACTACAACGTGACGGTGACTACCCCTTGATCACGCCGCTCGCCACCAGGCGGTGCCAGATGAACAGCACCACCACCGCGCCGATCGTCGCGGTGATGAAGCCGGCACCCTGGTCGGGGCTGTAATGCCCGATGGCCTGGCCGACGAAGGTCGCCAGGAACGCGCCGGCGATGCCGAGGATGGTGGTGAGAATGAAGCCGCTCGGATTGTTCGGCCCCGGCGCCAGCCAGCGCGCGATGAGGCCGGCGACGAAGCCGACGAGGATGATCCACAACAGGCCGCCCATGCTCATGATTTTGCTCCCCTTCCCGAAAGCGTGTCGATCAAGGTCCGACTAGATTCTGCCCGAGAGCTCGTTCTCGGTCGGTAGCCGTCCATCCGGCGTCAGATGGTCGACCACCTGAGGCAGATACTGGCTGAGGCCATTGAGCAGTTCCTCGCGCGACAGGCCGCTCTGGGCGGACAGGCTCTCGATCTGGTCGGCACCGAGTGCGCTGGCGAGATCGCCCGGTGTGATCGGCTTGTTCTCGCCCTTGCCGACCCAGGAACTGGCGGTGTCGCCGTGGCCGCTCTGCTGCAACTGGTTGAGGAGATCGCCGAGCCCGCCGCTCAGAATGCTGCCGGCCGCACCGCCGGCGAGCAGGCCGCCGAGGCCGCCCTTGAGCATGTCGCTCAAGCTGCCGCCGCCTGCACCCGCGTTCACCGGCGGCGGTGCGGGCGATGGTGACGGTTGCGGCGCCGAGCCGGACTGGCTGGTCGAGAAATGCTTGAACGCCTTCCAGGCGAGCAGGCCGAGCAGCGCCATGGTCATCGGCGACATGCCGCCCGAGGATTTCTCTGGGCTCGGCGTAGAGGGGCCGCGCGGGCCGTGCTGCATGCCGTTGAGGACGTCGAGTAGACCCATGGTGCTCTCCTTGGCGTTCTCGTTAAGCGAGCGCGCGCCGCTGACTGCCCCCGGCGCGAAAACATATGGGGCAGTCATGACGGTTACAAGTCGGATGCACCGCGATTGGTTGCTGGCCTCGCCTCTGCTATCGAAGGCCGGTCATTCAGGGAGCAAGCTCAGTGGTTGCGGATCGACCGATCGTGGTGGCTGGCGCCGGTGCCATCGGCTGTTTCGCCGGCGGCATGCTGGCCGCGGCGGGGCGGCGCGTCGCCCTGCTGGTGCGGCCGCGGGTGAAGACCGAGATCGAGCGGTTCGGCCTGCTTCTGACTGATTTCGATGGCTCCGAGACGAAGCTCGACGCCGGCCAGCTCGCGCTGTCGGAAGACCCTTCTATCCTTCACAGTGCCGGCATCGTGCTGGTCACGGTGAAGAGCGCCGACACCGCCGCTGTCGCCGACCAGATCGCGCAGCATGCGCCTGAGGACGCCGTCATCGTCTCGCTCCAGAACGGTGTCGGCAATGTCGCGGTGCTGCGCGAGCGGCTCGGCCGCCGGTCCGTGCTCGCCGGCATGGTGCCGTTCAACGTGATCGCGATGGGCGATGGCCGTTTCCACCGCTCGACCTCCGGCGACATCCATATCGGAGAGGATCCGGACAACACGGCCGCGGCGCTCTCGGTCTCCGGCCTCACGGTTCGCGCGAGCCGTGACATCACAGGCGTGCAATGGGGCAAGCTGATCATCAACCTCAACAATGCGCTCAGCGCGCTGTCCGACATGCCGCTCGCCGCGCAACTGGCGAATCGCGACTGGCGACGATTGTTCGCCGACCAGATGGCGGAAGGGCTGGCCGCACTGAAGGCCGCCGGCATTGTGCCGGTGTCGTCGACGCCGATTCCGATGAGCTGGTCTCCGACCCTGCTGCGATTGCCCGATACGATCTTCAGCGCGATCCTCGGGCGGACCATGAAGATCGATCCCGAGGCGCGCTCCTCGATGTGGCAGGATTTGAAGCAGGGCCGCAAGACCGAGATCGACTATCTGCAAGGCGCGGTCATCGCGCTCGCCGAGCAGAATCGTGTCGCCGTGCCGCTGATGCGCCGCATTGTTGGGCTGATCAAGGAAGCCGAGGCGGCCGGCAACGGTCCGCCGCGGCTGACGCCACAGCAGATTCGCGGGCTTGATTGAGGACGAGGAGGGCATGATGAAGCATTGTCTGACGATCGGCCTTGCGCTGGCCGCGCATCGACGCTCGCCTATGCGCGGCCGCCGACGGTCGTGAACTCTCCCGGCTATGACAGGCGATTGCAGGAGAGCAGGTCGCAGTTGGGCGGTTCGCCGACGACAACAGCGCCGGTGGTCAAGCCGAAGCGTGGCAAGAAGAAGCACACGAACTGAAGCCACACACTCGGCTGTCGTCCCGGACAAGCGCGCTCAAAAGCGCGCGCCGATCCGGGATCCATAACCACAGGATGTAGTTGGGCGCGAGGCTAGTAACTCCGAGTCTTCGCCAAATTCGATTCGGTGGCTATGGGTCCCGGATATACGCGCGCTCGAGGCGCGCTTGTCCGGGACGACAGCGAAGTTGCCGCGGCAGCAGAATGAAGCCGAGGAAACTCACCCCTTCTTCGCGGGCTTGCTCGGCGTTGGGCTGAACAGCTTCTTCAGGTCGTTCAAGCTTTCCGACAGACGCGGCCATTCGCAGGAGAACGAGCCCTTGGCGCAAGGCGCGGCCTTCGGCCTCGCGCCTGCGGCCTGCTGCACCTTCGGCCGCTCGACCGGCACCGGTACGCGCGCGACTTCGGTCCGCAGCGCGATCTGCTGCAGCTGCTGCACCTGTTGCTCCTGCTGCTCGCGCTGCTGCCGCGCGGTAGCTTGGGCCGCTTCGTTGCTGCGGCGCTGCTTTGCGAGATAGGCCGTATAGGCTTCGTCGATCTTCTTCTGCTCCTCCGGCGTCGGATTGGGACCGGCGATGTCGAAGGTGCGATCCTGGAGGAAATCGTAATAGGAATATCCGCCACCCGGCTTGCGGCGGCCGGCAAACTTCGCGTTGCAATCGGCAAGGGCGGCCGTTTTCTCCGCCTTGGTCGCGGCCTTCTCGGCGGCGTCGGCGCATTCCTCGAAATCGACCGGTGCGCGTTTCCACCATTGCGCCTCGGCGTGTCCCTGCGTCAGCAGGAAAAATCCTGCTGCGGCAACGAGAAGCAGCGCCGCGCGATGCGATGTAGCTACAGCCGACATTCTAAGAGAGCATTCCTTGCAAGACGCAACCCGACCTGAGTCGAGCCGGATTTTTGCCCCTTTCTTGCCGGCTTGTCACCCATGGAACCCGGGAAATTCAGGGCTGCGATGCTGACATTTTGTGCTTGACGTGGCGCGGGAGTCACAGCGCCCGGCAGACGGGCTGTTACACTCGTGCCGCGAGCGCCTCAGTCCCTGCGGCGACGCCAAGAAGACGAAGTGAAAACGCTTTCCGGATCTGGCCTCCGCAGGCGCGGCCACATGCTGATTGAGACAAACACGGAAGGACTGACATGACGATCACGATCGCAGCGAGCAGCGTGCCGAAGCCGCCGGCAAGCGTCATCGAAGGCTTCAGGGACGCGCCGACCTCGGTGATCTCGGACAATCTCGCCCGGCTGCCCGGCGCGGTCGGGCTGAGGCCCTATCACCGTGGCGGCAAGCTGGTGGGGACGGCCTTCACCGTGCGCACCCGGCCCGGCGACAATCTCGCCATCCACCGCGCGCTCGACCTCGTCGGGCCCGGCGACGTCATCGTGGTCGACGGCGGCGGCGACGAGACGCGCGCGATGATCGGCGAGATCATGAAGAACATCGCGCAATGGCGCAAAGCGGAAGGCTACGTCATCGACGGCGCGATCCGCGATGTCGCGGCGTTCGCGGCCGACGACTTCCCCTGCTACGCCCGCGCGGTGATCCATCGCGGTCCGTACAAGAACGGCCCCGGCGAGATCAACGTGCCGGTGACGATCGGTGGCTGCGTGATTGCGCCCGGCGATATCGTCGTCGGCGACGAGGACGGCGTGGTGTCGTTTCCCGCTGCTGGTGCGGCCGCCCTGCTGGAAGCCGTGCGCGTCCAGGTCGCGCGCGAGGAGGAGACGCTGAAGGCGATCCGCGAGGGCCGTTACCAGGGTGCCTATGGCAAGGCCTGATCTGGCGGCCGGAAGTCAAGGCAGTGGCTGAGCTGATCGCGAGTCGAATCGGCCATTGCTATTTTCGGATATAATTTTGCGATCTTTGTTTCGACCAAAGTTCTCTCATGCCTTTGCTGCTGAGGTTGCTTTAGATGTTGAGGAATTACGCGATCGTCCTGCCTAGTTTCCTGCTTCTGTGGGTCTCTGGAAACAACGACGTCAGATCGTGGGAGATGCGCGAGGTCACCAGCGATCCTCCCAAGTCGGCGACAGTGACCGTCGCTTTGGCCGGTGCAGAACGGCGGATGACGGAAGAGACTTACGCAAAGGCAAACGGGCTGTCGCAAGGCGAGGTGGGAAAGCGCTTCGCGGCAAGTGGAGTCTTGCGATGCCCCGGCGGAGCCAGTAGCGCTCAAGTCACCGGAGCGCGCGATGTGATCACTACGGTGGCTCACGCGTTTCGGGATGCTTGCAAACCGCATACGTCGCCCGATAAGTGCATATTCGAGTACTATTTGGGAGCAGAGAAGCGGATCATTCCCTTGTCGGCGGCCCTATGGATGGGGACCTGCGATGATGCTGCACCGAGACAGGGCAGCGTCGATTGGGCCGTGGCAAAACTCAGGTTTCCCGCAGACGTGACGCCGTACGAAATCTACGAGCAGTCTGAAACTCTGGTGGAGCTGGAGCGTGTTCTGGCGGTTGTCGGTTATGATATCGAGGCCACGGGAAAGACGGACAAGGACGGGCCGTTCAACAAGACGATCCAGGAGTGCCAAATCCGTGACGTAAGGGATTGGCAGACATTTGAAACCAACTGCGAGTTCGAGTTCGGGGCGTCAGGGAGCGCCCTCTTTCGTCAGTGGGGCCGTCGAATGACCATGCTTGGCGTCGTTTTCGGGGACTATCACGATAAGGATTATTGTCCACGAGGCGGCTGCGAGTTCAGGAGCCGGAAATGGTCGAGCCTGTTTGTGACCTTGAGAGGCGAGTTCAAAGACCGCCTCTTGGCCGCCGTGCGTCAGTCTGCAGCAAGATAACGTAGAAGGAAAAAGCGACGTGAGCCAGAAGGACGAATTCCACAACATCGACAATCCCGATGACGGCCTCTTCCGCGAGCTCACCGCCGGCGTGACCACGCGCATCTTCTCCGGCGAGCAGGCGATGCTGTCGGTGGTGACGCTGGCCCCGCATGCGCGAGGCACGCTGCATCATCACCCCGAGGAGCAATGGGGCGTGCTGCTCGACGGCTCCGCCATCCGCGTCCAGGGCGACGAGGAAATCCCGGTCAAGAAGGGCGATTTCTGGCGCACGCCAGGGAATGTGCCGCACACCATGCGCGCCGGTCCCGACGGCGCCCGCGTGCTGGACATCTTCAGTCCGCCTCGGCCAGAGTACAAGAAAGCGGGGTCCGGTTTCGGGACGACGTAGGAGGCGCCAAGAGCAAGAAGCCGGGCGCAACAACAAGGGAGGGGACCATGACGATCACACGACGGGCGCTGCTGGCCGCGCCGGCCATTCTCGCATTGACGCCGGCGATGGCGCAGGCCGGCAAAATCACGCTGGTGGTGCCGTTCCCGCCGGGCGGATCGACCGACGCCATGGCGCGGCTGCTGCAGACGAATCTGCAGACCAAGCTTGGTCGCATCGTGGTGGTCGAGAACAAATCGGGCGCGGCCGGTGCGCTCGGCGCGGCGCAGGTCGCCAAGAGTCCGGCCGACGGCTCGACCTTCCTGGTGACGTTCGATTCCCATGCGGTGATCCCGTCGATCCTCGACAAGCCGCCGGTCGATGTCGAACGCGAGCTGATGCCGGTGCTGCTGATCGGCACCGCGCCTTACGTGATCGCGGCCGGCGCCGGCCGCCCCTACAAGAGCTTTGCCGATGTGATCGCCGCCTGCAAGGCGACGCCGGGTGCGGTCAAGTACGCCTCGGTCGGGATCGGCACGCTCGGCCATCTCGCCATGACCGTGCTCGCCAGCAAGGCCGGCGTCGAGATCATGCACGTGCCCTATCGCGGCGGCGGGCCGGCCATGAACGACGTGCTCGGCGGCCATGTCGATCTCATCGCGGGATCGGCGGCGCTGGTCGCCGCCCAGCTCGGCACCAACATGCTGCGCCCGATCCTGCAGCTCGGCCGCGAGCGGCTGCCGGCCCTGCCGGACACGCCCACCGCGATCGAGGCCGGCTTCCCCGACTTCGAGACGCTGGCCTGGTGGGGCATCTTCGCCCCCGCAGGCACACCTGCCGACGTTGTCTCCGCTATGGCGACGGCATCCAAGGAGATCCTGAGCGAGCCCGCGACCGCCGCCCAGCTCAAGGACACCCAGCACATGACGCTGCTGCTCCAGGACGGCGCCACCTTCAAGACCTTCTTCGACAAGCAAGTCGCCTATTGGGGCAAGGTCGTGAAGGACAACAACATCAGGGCGTAAGAACCCTCTGCCCGGGATTGCCATCCCGGGTCCGGTGGCAGGTCCGGTGCGCTCGCGTGGGCCTGAGCGTCAGAGCATCTTGCCAACGATCTTTGTCATATCCGCTGCCGAAAACGCGCGCAGCGTTTCGGTGCGGACATTGCCGAGTGCGCTGAGACTAAGGCTGAGCGACATCGCGGCAGCCTCATCTGGAGCCTCGAGAACGGTCACAACGTCATATCGTCCCTGCGTCCAGACGATCTCTTTCACGGTCACGCCGAACGTCTTGGCCATCTCCTTGAAGGCGTCGGCCCGCTTCGGCGAGTCCTTGACGTTGCGGACTCCCTGATCCGTGAAGTTCCCCAGCACAACATAGGTTACCATGGTCGTCCTCCCTGGTTAGAACTTGAGGAAACCGCGCCGAGCTTGCCACGGTGGCTGAGACAACGCTACTTGCGCGTTGGAACGTCAGCAGATGCGACTTATTCGGTCAGGATAACGCCCGTGCGAAACTGAGCTCATGGCCGTCGGGGTCGGTGAGATGGAAGTAGCGCTCACCCCATTCGGCATCGCGCGGTGTGGTCGACGGCTGCCACCCGGCTGCGCGCGCCTGCGCGTAGGTCTCGTCGACGTTGGCCACGTAGAAGATGACCCGGCCCCACCAGGACCAGCGCTTGTCGTCCGGCTGCGCCGTCAGGTTGAGATAGCCGCTGCCGGCGCGAAAGCTCGTGAATGCTGCGGCTTCGCCGCCATAGAGAAGCTCGAATCCGAGCGAGCGGTAGAAGTGCACGGCGCGCGCCATGTCATGCGTGCCGAGCGTGATGGCGCTGATGCTTTCGATCATGTGGGCTGCTCCGCAGAGAGGGGCCTCGGACGCGATTGTATAGCCGCCCCGTTCAAGTTGACGATGGTCTGGCCCGCCTGACGGCTGGCGAACCGCATTTTGCTCTGCTATGACGGGATCGAACCCGTACCCACGGGTTCCGCGGTCCCGTAGCTCAGCCGGATAGAGCGGCGGTTTCCTAAACCGTAGGTCGGAAGTTCGAGTCTTCCCGGGATCGCCATTTTCCTTGGTCCGGCTTCGCCTCGTCTATCGCTCTGCCGTGGGCTGCGCGGTGATGTCGGCCGTATGCCGACAATTGCGCCGCTGCCTGTTTGATTGTAGCATTCGCGTCAGAGCATCAGTTGATTGCCGATACAGCCGAAGATTGATAGATGGCGAGCTTGGGATCAGCGCCGGCGCGCCCAATATTCGTGGTTTGCAGCGGATGACTTTTCAGCGCGACAATGCGGCCTTCGAGCGCTGGCTGCGCAAGCAGTGCGACGTTGTCGAGGCGGACCTCGCCCACAAGCACGAGCGGATGCAGGAGGATGCGTTCACGTTCCTGCGCGCAACGTTCTTTCGCTGGGCGCGGCGCATCGAGAAGCTCTGTCCCAAGCTGAAGGATGCGCCCGCCGTGCTGTCGGTCGGCGACACCCACATCGAAAACTACGGGACCTGGCGAGATGCCGAAGGCCGTCTGGTCTGGGGCATCAACGATTTCGACGAAGCCGCAATCATTCCCTATCCGTTCGATCTCGTCCGCCTTGCAACCAGCGCGCGGCTCGCACCGAAGGCGCGGGCCGGCAACGGTATGGCCGCGGCCACCATTCTCGAGGGCTATCGGGAAGGGCTCGCGAACCCGCGCCCGTTGCTGCTGGACGAGGAGGAGAGCTGGATGCGGCCTTTCGTGGCCTGCTCCGACGAGGAACGGCGCGACTTCTGGCGCGAGCTGAAGGACTATCCGGATGCCGAGCCGCCCTCGCAAGTTGCTTCCGCGCTCACGAAGAACCTGCCCGACCATGCCGAGATGGAACGCTTCGCTTCGCGCAGGAAGGGTGGCGGCAGCCTTGGCCGGCCGCGCTACATTGCTGTCGCCAGCTGGGGTGGCGGCAAGATCGTGAGGGAAGCCAAGGCGCTGGTGCCCTCCGCCTGGGATTGGGCGCACGGCAGGAACGGCAAGCCGCGCTTTCTGGACATTGCGCAAGGCGAGTTTCGGGCGCCCGATCCGCATCTCAAGGTGAACGGCGGCTACATCATTCGCCGCATTGCTCCCGATCAGCGCAAGCTCGAGCTCAGCAATCGCAGCCATCCGCGGCTGAGACTCGATCTGCTCTGGGCCAAGGGATTCGATCTCGGCGCGATCCATGCGGGAACGCGCGACGCCAGGTCCAGGATCGAGCACGATCTCGATGGGCGCAAGGACGACTGGCTTCACAGCGCCGCAAAGGTCGCCGCCGCGGACGTCCGGAAGGACTTCGAGGAATGGCAGCAGGTCGAGCTGCCGTGGACACCTGATGCCCCGGATTGACGTGCCAAGCGGCGGCAGGCTTGCAAGCGCTGGAAGCGTAACCGGCATGCGCGCCGGTTTGCTCAGCGGGCGCGAAAATTGCTAACAGGGACAATTGCAGGGACCTGCCCGGGTCTCCTGCCTGTAACCCTGCCACACCCAGCCACATCCCGGAGACCATGATGCCTTTCGACCTGATCCTGCGCGGGGGGCGGGTGATCGACCCGTCCCAGAAGCTCGATGCCGTGACCGATGTCGCCTTTGCCGGCGGCAAGGTCGCCGCGATCGGCAGCGCCCTCAAGGCGGATCCAGGCACGAAGGTGCGCGACGTCTCGCAGTTCATCGTGACGCCCGGGCTGATCGATCTGCACACCCATGTCTATTGGGGCGGCACCTCGCTCGGCATCGATGCCGAGGAGTTCTGCCGCCTCTCCGGCGTCACCACCGCCGTCGATACCGGCAGCGCCGGACCCGGCAATTTCGCCGGATTCCGCAAGCATGTGATCGAGCCGAGCCAGGTCCGCATCCTCGCCTATTTGCACGTCTCGCACGCCGGCATCTTCGGCTTCTCGCACCGGATCATGGTCGGCGAGAGCGAGGAGCTGCGATTGATGAATCCGGTCGAGGCGGCCGAGGTGGCCGATGCCAACCGCGATCTCGTTGTCGGCATCAAGGTGCGCGTCGGCCTGCATTCCTCGGGTACCTCGGGCGCGGTGCCGCTCGACATCGCGCTCGAGGTCGCGAACGAGGTCGGCATGCCGCTGATGGCGCATATCGACCATCCGCCGCCGAGCTATGAGGACGTGCTGGCGCGGCTGCGTCCCGGCGACGTGCTGACCCACGCGTTCCGCCCCTTCCCGAACACGCCGGCGACGGCGCAAGGCACGGTGAAGAAGGAAGTGCTGGAGGCGCGCGAGCGCGGCGTGCTGTTCGACATCGGCCACGGCAAGGGTTCGTTCGCGTTCAAGACCGCGCGCGCCATGCTCGCCAACGGCTTCTATCCCGACACCATCTCCTCCGACATCCATCAGCTCTGCATCGACGGCCCGGCCTATGACCAGGTCACGACCATGTCGAAGTTCCTGTGCATGGGCATGGAGCTGCCGGATGTGATCGCGGCCTCGACCGTGAATGCGGCGATGGCGCTGCGACGTCCCGAGCTCGGCAGCCTCAAGCCCGGCAGCGTCGGCGACGCCACGCTGATTTCGGTGAGGCAAGGCCAGTTCGACTACGAGGACGTCGTCGGCGAGCACCTGACGGGGAATCGCAAGATCGTGTCCGAAGGTGTCGTCATCGGCGGCCGCTGGTGGCACCCGAATTGACGCGCGCCCACGAGACGTGAGCGCGCCATTGCGGGACGCGCCGGTCAGTCGCGTCCTGCCTCCATGATCGCCTTGGCGAGCCGCGTCGGATCGGAGAAGCACAGCTCGTGGCTTCCCGGCACCTGCACCAGGCGAAACAGGCCGAGCTTCTCCGACAGGCGCGGATGCCAGCCATGGCTGTGCGGCAGTGCGGTATCCTCGGTGCAGTTGATGTAGGATTTGGCCAACGGCATCTCGGCCGGATTGCTCTTGAGTGCGATCCTGTCGCTGAAGGTCGCCAGCGGATGCGGGTTGAGCACGTCATAAGCGCGCTGCGCCGTCTCCAGGTCGGCATCGTTGATGAAGGCCTCGCGCCAGATCGGGAACGGCAGCACCACCGAGCCGTCGCCGCGCTCGGCCGCGATGGCGTCGAACAGCCCGACATAGTGCGGCGGCACCATGTCGTTGAGGCATTCGCCGTTATTGGGCACGAAAGCATTCCAATAGACCAGGCGGCGGATGCGCTCTGGCACGAGGTCGGCGACGCCCGTGATGACCATGCCGCCATAGGAATGGCCGAGCAGGACGACGTCCTTCAGATTGTTCTCGGCAAGGTAGTCGGCGATCGACTGGATCGCTTCCTTCAGGCCGGTCGTCTTGGCATCGCCCGGACGATTGCCCTTGATGGTGGGGGTATGGACCTGATGGCCGGCTGCGCGGATCGGCGCGGCGACCGGCTCGAGCTCGGCACCTGTGTGCCAGGCGCCATGGACGAGAACGTAGGTCGACATGTTGTGGCTCCTCCCGAGGGTGTGGTTAGATCGGCTCAGCGTCGCCGCACGGCAAGTGTGGACCGGCGACCGAGTTGCCGCTTGGCTGGAAGTGAACCGTATTGGTCTCGGAGTGAACCGATGCAGCAGATCGAGCGCCCCATCCAGTCACGTCACTCGGCCTGGAATACGGTGGGCGTGCGGCCTTGCGAGCAATTCGCCTATTATCGCGAGGCGATCTGCCAGGCTTTCATGAATCTGACGCCGGAGCCGGCGGCGGCCGCCGGCTTTCCCGCCAGCATCGAGCACGTCCGTCTCGGCGATGCCGCGATCAACCGCGTCAGCTTCCCTGAGCACGTGGTGCGCCGTTCCGCGGCCGATATTGCGGCATCCGATCGAAGCTGCTTCTACCTCAACCTGAAGCTCGCCGGCCGCTGCCGCATCCAGCAGGACGGTCGCGAGATCAGCCTGTCGCCCGGACAGGTCGGCATCTTCGACAGCGACCGCCAGTTCGCGCTCCTGCACGATCGTGGTCCGCAGTTGCGCGTCGCCTCGTTCTGGGTGCCGGCAGAGGCCTTGCGTGAACGGCTGCCGGCTTCGTTCGACGTCGTTGCGGCACGCCTCTCAGACGATCCCGTCGTCGGCCACCTCATCGTCGAGACCGCGCGCACGCTCAGCGACGGCGCGCTGCAGATGAGCGAAGACGAAGGTGTTCGGCTGTTCCGGGCGTTGATTGAATTGGCTGCGGTGAGCCTGTCGCGAGGCAGCCGCCTGCATGCCGCTGAAGCCGAGAGTCTCGCCGATGCAACGACGCTGGCGGTGAAGCGTGCCATTCACCGGCGGCTCCGCCAGCCGGGTCTTACGGTCGCGGACATCGCGGCCGCCGTCGGCATCAGCGAGCGCTACGTGCACAAGGTGCTGGCGCGGTCGGGCTCCAGCTTCACCGACTACGTCATCGACCATCGTCTCGACGGCGCGGCCAGGGATCTCAGGAATCCCGCGATGGCGGAGCGCGCGATCGGCGCCATCGCGTTCGATTGGGGCTTCTCAGACCTCTCCCACTTCACCCGCCGCTTCAAGCAGCGCTTCGGCTGCCGGCCGCGCGACTGGCGCACGCGGTGATCTACAGCGACCTGATCTACAAGGATCTCGCGATCAAGAGCTTCATGATCTCGTTGGTGCCGCCATAGATCTTCTGGATGCGGGAATCGATGAAGATGCGCGAGATCGGGTATTCCTGCATGTAGCCGTAGCCGCCGAACAGCTGCAGGCATTCATCGGCGGTCTCGACCTGCTTCTCCGAGCACCAATATTTCGCCATCGAGGCCGTGACGGTGTCGAGGTCCTTTGCGATCAGGCGCTCGATGCACCAGTCGACGAAGACGCGCGCGATCATCGCCTCGGTCTTGCGCTCGGCCAGCGTGAAGGCGGTGTTCTGGAAATCCATCAGCGGCTTGCCGAACGCCTTCCGCTCCTTGGTGTAGTCGGTGGTGAGCTTGACCGCGCGCTCCATCGAGGCGACGGCGCCGACCGCGAGCGCAAGCCGCTCCTGCGGCAATTGCTGCATCAGCTGGACGAAGCCCTGGCCCTCCTCGTTGCCGAGCAGGTTTTCCGGCGGCACCGTCACGTTGTCGAAGAACAGCTCCGAGGTGTCGGAGGCGTGCAGGCCGATCTTGTCCAGGTTGCGCCCGCGCTTGTAACCGTCCGCGCCAGCGGTCTCGACCACGATCAGCGAAATGCCTTTCGCGCCGGCTTCGCCGGTGCGCGCGACCACGATGACGAGATCGGCGGCCTGGCCGTTGGTGATGAAGGTCTTCTGGCCGTTGATGACGTAGGAATTGCCCTGCTTCTTCGCGGTGGTCTTCACGGCCTGCAGGTCCGAACCCGTGCCGGGCTCGGTCATGGCGATGGCGCCGACCATCTCGCCGGACGCCATCTTCGGCAGCCAGCGCTTCTTCTGCTCCTCCGAGCCGTAATTGAGGATGTAGTGGGCGACGATGGCGCTGTGCACGGAGACGCCGGTGGTCAGCTCCGGCACCGTGCTCTCGAGATCATCGAGCACGGCGGCGTCGTAGGCGAAAGTGGCGCCCAGGCCGCCATATTCCTCCGGCACGCTCGCGAGCAGCGCGCCCATCTCGCCGAGCCCGCGCCAGGCGAAGCGGTCGACCATTTTCTGCGCGCGCCATTTTTCGGCGTGCGGCGCCAGGTCCTTGGCGAGATATTTGCGGAACTGGTCGCGGAAGACGTCGAGCTCTTCGGTCATCCAGGAGGAGCGGTAGGGCATGGAAACCTCGATCGGTGGTGTCGCGCCTTGCGACAGCCGGCGTCAGGCCTGCCACAACGGCCGGCACGGGCGCAAGCCGTGCCCTTTCGTACGCCCACCGGGATCGCCATGAATTGTGTTTTCAGGCTGCGTCCGATCTAGCCCCCATGAGCGGTCTTGCCGCCGTCGATCACGAACTGGCCGCCGGTCGTGTAGGGATGATCGTCGGAGGCGAGCACCAGCGCGAAGGCGGCGATCTCCTCGGGCGTCGCCACGCGCTGCAATCCCGGGACGTTGGACTTGGCCCATTGCGCGATGCCGACATGCCAGGCGGCGTCGGGAAGCCCCTCCATACCGGCGAGCCGGCGGATCATCGGGGTATCCGTGGTGCCGGGGACCAACGTGTTGATGCGGATGCCATGCTTTGCGTAGTCGAGCGCCGCGGCTTGCACCAGGCCGACCAGCCCGCGCTTGGCCGCCGAATAGGCCGAACGCCTGGCCGACGTGGCGATGGCGTTCGACGACGAGGTCACGACGATCGATCCGCCTTTCTCGAGCATGTGCGGGATCTGATACTTCATCGACAGGAACACGCCGCGCAGATCCGTGCCGATCACGTCGTCGAACTCGGCGGCGCTGTACTCGTGCAGGGGCCGCTCGATCGAGATGCCGGCATTGTTGAAGGCGACGTCGAGCCGGCCGTAGCGTTGGATGGTCGTGTCGACCAGAGCCTTGACCTCCGCCTCATTGCGGACGTCGGCACGAACGAAGATCGCCTGGCCCCCGGCCTCGCGCACCTCGGTCTCCACCTGCTTGCCTCGCTCGGCGTTGCGCCCGCAGAATGCGACGAGGCCGCCCTCGGCCGCGAACATCAGCGTCGCGGCCCGCCCGATCCCGGAGGTGCCGCCCGTCACGATGACGACCTTGTCGACAAATCGGCGTTTTCCGCTCGGCTTCTGCTGGGGCAGCGTCGCGCCCTGGCCGAGGGCCACGCCACCGGCGAAGCCGCCGGCGGCGCCGGCAAGCACGCCCAAAGCCGCTCCCCCGACCAGATGACGACGCTTTACCGGGCTCGCCACGGTGCTATCCTGCATTTCGGCCATTTCGAACTCCAGCTCGCTCTATCTAAACAGTGTTAAGATAGATACGGCGCAATCTAAACAGTGTCAAGTTACATGAAGAAGCAGGCCTCCCCCGCCAAACGCAGCACCACGCGCCCGAAGCCGGCGCCCGGCTATCACCATGGCGAATTGCAGGAGGCGTTGATCGCTGCGAGCGAAGCCATTCTCGCCGAGCAGGGGGCCGAAGGCTTCACGCTGCGCGAGGCCGCCCGCCGCGCCGGTGTTTCGCCGGCCGCCCCGTCACATCATTTCGGCAACGCACCGGGCCTTTTGACCGAGGTCGCGATCCGCGGCTACGATGCGCTTGCCGACGCCTTGCGGGAGGCGGCCTCCGGCAAGCAGGGCCCGCGCGACAAGCTTCACGCCCAGGGCCTTGCTTATGTCGAGTTTGCGCTGAGCCATCCCGGCCGTTTTCAGATGATGTTCGCGAACAAGCGCCTGGTCGCCGACGATGCGCGCCTGAGGCAGGCGAGCAGGGCCGCGGGCCATGCCTTCGAGATCGTCGTCGCCGAACTGGTCGGCAGCACGCCGAAGCAGGCGAAGACCGCAGCTGCGGCAGCCTGGTCGACCGTTCACGGCTTTGCCAAGCTTGCGCTCGAAGATAAATTCGGCTCCGTGAAAACGGACGGCGGCCGCCGCGAGATCATGATGACGCTAGATCAGGTCCTCAACTATCTCTGGCCCGTGAGCGGCGCGCGCCGGTAGGGACAAGTCGAGGATCGACGACGCCATGACGTACGAGACGACAGATCTTGAGCTCGACATCGAGCGCATCGGTACGGTCTCCGCGATCCTGACGCAGCCGCCCAAGCCACGCGCCTGCTACGTGCTGGCACACGGTGCGGGCGCCGATATGCGGCATGCGTTCATGGAGAAAGTTGCTGAAGGTCTCGCGCATCGCGGCATCGCGACATTCCGCTTCAATTTCCCCTACATGGAAAAGAGGCTGGGACGGCCCGATTCGCCGACGGTCGCGCACGCAGCCGTTCGCGCGGCGGTCGCGGAGGCGGCGCGGCTCTGCCCCGGTCTCAAGCTCGTCGCCGGCGGAAAATCATTCGGCGGGCGCATGACCTCGCAGGCGCAGTCGAAGTCGCCGCTCCCTGATGTCAAAGGGCTCGCCTTCCTCGGCTTTCCCCTCCATGCCGCCAAGAAGCCGTCGAGCGAGCGTGCCGAGCACCTCGCTGCAATCGCCATCCCCATGCTGTTCCTGCAGGGCACGCGCGACGAGCTTGCCGATCTAGGCTACCTCAAGCCTGTCGTCGAGAAGCTCGGGCCTAAGGCGACGCTGCACGAGGTCGCAGGCGGCGACCATTCCTTTGCGGCGCTCAAGAAGTCCGGCCGGACCAATGACGAGGCGCTCACGGAGGTGCTGGACACGCTCGCGACCTGGACCGACGCGCTCGCCTGAGACTCACGCGGAATAAAGCCCCTTGTCGCGTGCCTTCTGGATCGCGAGCGCGGCGATCAGGTCGAGCGTCGGCGTCGATAGGCCGGCGGTCCGCGCGAAGGCCTGGGGCGCCTTCACCAGCACGTCGATCTCCATGGCGCGGCCCAGCTCGTAATCCTGCAGCAGCGACGGCTTGTGGTTGGGGGCGGGGCCGCTGCGGGTGGCACGCTTGACCTCGGGAATGAAGTATTGGGCGATCTCGTTGGCCTCGTTCAGCATGCGCGGAATCACCTCCGCAAAGGCGGGATCGTCGCGCACGCCGCGCGCGGTCTGGCCGGTGAGCAGGCACAGCACCGACAGCGACATGTTGGTCAGCAGCTTTGACCAGATCGCCTCGCGGATCTCGGCGACCGGCGGTGATTCCAGCCGCGCGTCATTGAAGACACCGCGCAGCCTGGTGATGCGCTCGCAATTGCGGTCGTCGCACTCGCCGATCAGGAGGCGGTTGCGGTCCGGCGTCAGGTTTTGCACCACGCCGGGCGCGATGACCTCGTTGGAGGAGAAGATCACGCCGCCGATGATCCGCTCCTTCGGGATGCAGGCGCGCAGGCGCCCGCCGGGATCGAGGAACGAAATGTCCGGCGGGGTCGGGTGCCGCGGCGGCAGGCCGATGCCGTACCACCAGGGAATGCCGTTCTGCGCAAACACGATCGCAGTGTCGTCCTGGAGCAGCGGCTTGATGCTGGAAACCAGCCCGGTAAGCGCGGTCGCCTTCAAGGTCGAGATCACGACGTCCTGCGGGCCGAGCTGGGCGGGATCGCCTGACGCATTGACCTTGGCGCCGACCTCGGAATCACCGACGCGCAGCTTGAGGCCACCCGCGCGGGCCGCCTCCAGATGCGCCCCCCGCATCACGCAACTGACCTCATGGCCGGCGCGCGCCAGCCGTACCGCAATGTGGCTGCCGACGGCGCCTGCGCCGAAAATGCAGATGCGCATGTTGATATCCCGTATCCATCCCGTGGTGTCGCCCGCGGCCAGCATGACACAAGCCGCCATGCGATGGACGCGGCCGCCCTACGCCGGAAAGATATGGATCAGGGCACGCGCCCTCGGCCATAGTGCGCGGCAAACAACCGGAGGACCGCCGATGAGTACCAGCCCCGTCCTGTGGAGCCTCGATGAACGCGGGGTGGCGACCGTCACGTTGAACCGGCCGGAGGTCAACAATGCCTATGACGGCGCGCTGATCTCAGGCGTGCTCGCAGCGATGGACGACCTCGGCAGCAAGCCCAATTTGCGCGTCGTCGTGCTCCGAGGCAACGGCAAGCACTTCCAGGCCGGCGCCGACCTCAAATGGATCAACAGTGTGCGGCCGCAATCGCGCGAGACGAACGAGGCGGCCTCGCGGGCGACGTTCGAAGCCGTGCAGCGGCTCAACACTTTGCCGATCCCATTGTCGCGCTGGTGCAGGGCGGCTGCTTCGGGGGCGGTACTGGCGTCATCGCGGCCTGCGATGTCGTGATTGCCGCCGACAACGCCCTGTTCTCGATCACCGAGGTGCGCTGGGGGCTGACCGCCGCAATCATCATCCCACAGCTCTGCGATGCCATCGGCGTCCGTCAGGTCCGCCGCTACGCGCTCACCGGCGAACGCTTCGGCGCCGAGGACGCCCGCCGCATCGGCCTCGTTCACGAGGTGGTGCCGCTCGCCGATGTCGAGGCTGCAGGCGCCAAGGTCGTCGAGCAGCTGCTCGCCAACGGACCGGAAGCGATGGCCGAGACCAAGCGGCTCGCATTGGAGAGCTCGTTCGGCGGCATGGCCGTGGACGATGCCGCTTACACCCGGCTCGTGCAGCTGCATGCGATCAAGCGCCAGAGCGCGGAGGCCGCGGAAGGGCTGGCCTCGTTCGCCGAGAAGCGGGCGGCGAAGTGGGGCGGTGGCTGACGCTTACTTTTGCCTATGCCTCGTCAGGAGGGTGGACCGGCCTTCAGCCTCTGCCATTTCGGCCGTCTCAAAGATCCCTTCTGGAGGAAGTTGTTGCCAACCTTCGGTAATAACTTCGCTTTCGCATTCCGATCTGTACGAGTATTCTTCAGCGAACGAGAAATGCCCGTCTTCGCGCTGCAATACTACGAGACGCCGTTGTTGTGGCTTCCCCGTAGCACGAGAGACGGTCTCGATTGCTTCCAGCACCTTCACCAATTTCATTTTGCGGTCTCCGCAAATCAAGGAAATGCGGTCCGCTCAGCAGCCGCGGCAGATGTTGTTGATGCTGCGATAGACGGCGTCGTCGTCCTGGCGCAACTGGCGCAGCGTTTCGAGCGCCTTGCTCTCGTCGGTCGCAGGTGCAGGCTTGCGCTTGACCGCGAGTTCTTCCTCCTGCCGCTTGTAGCAGGCTTCGCGACCGGGCTTGGCCTGGATGAAGCGGCAGTTTTGCTCCAGGGCCGCGGCGGGAGCTGCCGAGAGCGCGAGGGCAATAAGGGCGGCGAAGCAGGACCTGACGGTGATCGAATTCATGGCCGCACTTGTCTCAGGTTCACCGGTGGCGAGCAACCGCGATCTTGCGAGGATGACGACCGCCGGCTAATTCGTGGTCCAGTTCGATGCAGATTCCGGGAGCGGACGCGCCATGCGGGCTATGACGATCGAGGAGCCGGCACGCCAGGTGCCGCTCTATGGCGAATATGAAGTCGTCGTGCTGGGCGGCGGTCCGGCCGGCATCGTGGCGGCAGCCGCAGCGGCACGCGCCGGGCGGAAGACGCTGCTGATCGAGCGCTACGGCTTTCTCGGCGGCATGGGGACCGCGGCCGGCGTCACCAATTTCTGCGGCCTGCACGGCAATGTCCATGGCGAGCATCGGCGGCTGGTGCAGGGTCTGGCCTCGGAGCTGCTGGCGCGGATCGATCGCTTGAACGGCCTCAACGCGCCGCATCTCATCCTTGGCAAGGTGTTTGCCCAGGCCTATGACACCGCCGCCTACAAGATCGCGGCCGACGAGCTGCTCGTCAGCCACAAGGTGAATATCCTGTTCCACGCGCTCGGCGCCGGCGTGGTGATGGGCGATAACCGCCGCATCGACGCGATGCTGGTCGAGACCAAGGCCGGCCGGCAGGCGGTGCGCGCGGAGATCTTCATCGACTGCTCCGGCGACGGCGATCTCGCCGTCTGGGCCGGCGCGCCGTTCGAGATCGGCGACGAGCATGGCCATCCGCTCTACCCTTCGATGATGCTCCGTCTCAACGGCATCGATCCCGTGAAGGCCGGCGAGGCCTGGCGCACCATTCCGCAATTGATGGAAAAGGCTGTCGCCGCCGGCACCCACGCCTTCCCGCGCAAAAGCGCGATCGTGCGGCCGCAAAAATCCGGCATCGAATGGCGGGTGAACTTCACCCAGGTGGCGCGCGAGGACGGCCATGCCATTAACGGCATCGAGCCCGACGATCTCACCCGCGGCGAGATCGAGGGCCGCAAGCAGGCGCTCGCCGCGTACGAATTCCTGCGCAGCGCGGTGCCGGGCTTCGAAAAGTCCTACATCGTCGACCTGCCGCCGCAGCTCGGTATCCGCGAGACCCGCCGCATCAGGGGTGGCTACCAGCTCAGCGGTGAGGACGTGCTTGGCTGTGCCTCGTTCGCGGATTCCATCGGCGTCAATGGCTGGCCGATCGAGGCCCATGTGCCCGGTGACGTCGTCTTCACCTTCCCGCCGATCCCGGAATCGCGCGGGTACAATGAGCTGCCTTACCGGATGCTGGTCCCTGAAGGCGTCGACAATCTCCTGGTCGCCGGCCGCTGTGCGTCGATGACGCACGAGGGCCAGTCGGCCGCGCGGGTCTCCGGTGCCTGCTTCGCGATGGGCGAGGCCGCCGGTTCCGCCGCCGCGCTGGCGCTGTCCGGAAACCGGATTCCACGCGAAATCCCCATTGAAAAGTTGCAGGAAACGTTGAAACAACAGGGCGCCTTCATCGGACGGGACCAGACGGTGCCCGAAGGCCTGTAGCGCACTGCAAGACAACGGCGGAGGAAACGGGATGATCGGGATTGCGCGGCTCGCGGTAGCGGGCCTGATGGCGATCATGGCGATGGCTACGGCACGGGCCGAGGATGCGCTGAAAGCCAGGATCGGTGTGCTCCGCCTGTCTTCATCGGCGCCGGTCTTCATCGCGCTGGACAAGGGCTATTTCCGTGAGGCCGGCTTGGAGGTCGAGCTGAAGTTCTTCGATGCAGCGCAGCCGATTGCGGTCGCCACCACCTCGGGCGACGTCGATTTCGGCGTCACCGCCTTCACCGCCGGGCTCTACAATCTCGGCGGCAAGGGGGTGCTGAAGGTGATCGGCGGCATGAGCCGCGAGAAGCCCGGCTATCCCCTGATCGGCTATTTCGCCAGCAACAACGCCTATGCGAGCGGTCTGAAGACGCCGAAGGACCTCGCTGGCAAGCGCGTGGCGATGACGCAGGTCGGATCGAGCTTCCACTATTCGCTCGGCCTGCTCGCCGACAAATACGGCTTCAAGCTCGCGGACGTGAAGATCGTGCCGCTGCAATCGCTGTCGAATGCCGCCGCTGCGCTCAAGGGCGAGACCGTCGATGCCGCGTTGCTGCCGATCTCGACCGCGCGAAAGCTGATGGACGAGGGCGGCGCGAAATTCCTAGGGTGGGTCGGCGACGAGACGCCCTGGCAGCTGGGCGCGGTGTTCGCATCGCCAAAGACGCTGGCCAACAAGGCGCTGGTGACGAAATTCCTCGGCGTGCTCGCGAAAGCCGACCGCGAATATCACGACGTCATCCTGGCTTCGATGAAGGATGGCATCGCCCCGATCAACGAACAGACAAAACCGCTGCTGGAGATCATTGCCAAGTACACCAACCTGCCGGTCGAGCAGGTGGTCGGCAACTGCGCCTATATCGATCCCGACGGCAAGCTGGATGTGAAGAACGTCGACAACCAGATCAAATGGCTGCAGGAGCAGGGCTTTGTCGACAAGGGCTTTGACGCGGACGCGATCATTGCGAAGGAATTTGTGAAGGCGGATTGATGTTGATGGTGCGGTCTCTCGCGACGGGCGCTCTGCCACCCTCCCTTGGAGGGGGAGGGTCGATCGCGCCGGCGATGCGCAGCATCGTCCGGAGCGAGCGGGGTGGGGTGAGCCACAGCGGCGGTCCGTCCGTCGTTTGCTCCAGCCGGTCGCGGACAGTTGGAGGGCACAAAGTATCAGCATCCACGTGGATAGACCGTCACCCCACCCCGGTTTGCATTTCGCTTCGCTGCATGCAAACCGACCCTCCCCCTCCAGGGGAGGGTGAAGACCGCAGGCTCATCGAATGGACCTGATCGCCAGCCACATCACCCATCGCTTCGGCGATCTCGCCGTGCTCGACGACGTCTCGTTTACCGTCGGTGCCGGCGAGGTGGTGGCGATCGTCGGGCCTTCCGGCTGCGGCAAGAGCACGCTGCTGCAGATCCTCGGCGGCCTCTTGCAGCCGAGCTCCGGCGCGCCAGAGCTGCGCGGGGCGCCGCCTGCGGACAGTCTCAATCCGCTGACCTTCGTGTTCCAGGACTTTGCGCTGCTGCCCTGGGCGACGGTCGAGGAGAATGTCGAATTCCCGCTGCTGCACACCCAGCTCTCGGCCGCGCAGCGCCGCGCGCTGGTCGAGGATGCCTTGCGCCGCACCGGCCTCACCGACTTTCGCCAGACCTATCCAAAGCAGCTCTCCGGCGGCATGCGCCAGCGCGTCGGCATTTCGCGCGCGCTTGCGGTGAGGCCCGCAATTCTCTTGATGGACGAGCCGCTCTCGGCGCTGGATTCGCAGACGCGCGAGCTCTTGATGGAGGATTTCATCCGCCTGCTCGCCGATGGCGGCATGGGCGCGGTCTACGTCACCCACAATCTCGAAGAGGCGGCGCGGCTCGCCGACCGCATCGTGGTGCTGTCGCGGCGGCCTGGCCGCATCCGCGAGGTCGTGACCGTGCCGATGGCGCGCGCTGCGCGCGGCGACGCGGCGGCGCGCGAAAAGCTGCTGGCGCTGCAGAATCAGATCTGGTCGCTGATCCGCAACGAGGCGATCGATGCCGAGCGCGAGGTCCAGCATGCTTGATCGCGCGGTGGCGGACACGACGGCCAAGAACACCAAGAACGAGCCGACGCGGCGCGTCCACTTTCGTGGCGCCGGCTTCGTGCCTGCGTCGAGCAGGTATGGCGGCTGGATCGGGCTCGGCCTCGTCATCGCGATCTGGCAGGCCGCCGGCAGCGCCGGCCTCGTCAATGCGCTGTTTCTGCCGACTCCTTCCGCAATTGTCCGCGCGATCTACCAGCTCGCGGTCTCCGGCGCACTGTGGCAGCATGTTTCGGCCTCGCTGCTGCGGATCTGCGTCGGCTGGCTCCTGGGAACGGCGGCCGGCGTCGCCGTCGGCTTCGCCATCGGCCTGTCGCGGCTCGCGCGCAGCGTCGGCATCACCTTCATCTCGGCGCTGTTTCCGATCCCGAAGATCGCGCTGCTGCCGCTGCTCATTCTCTGGCTCGGCATCGGCGAAGAGCCGAAGATCGCGACCATTGCGTTAGGGGTGTTCTTCTCGACCGCCATCTCCGTCTATAGCGGCGTCGATGCCGTGCCGCGCAACCTGATCCGCATGGCGCAGAGTTTCAACGTTCCGTTCGCCACCATCGTGCGCAAGGTGATCTGGCCGGGCGCGCTGCCGGCGATCCTCGCCGGCTTCCGCATCACCGCCTCCGTCGCGCTGCTGCTGGTCGTCAGCGCCGAGATGATCGGCGCCCAATACGGCATCGGCGCTTTCGTGCTGCAGGCCGGCAACCTGATGCAGACCGATCAGCTGCTCGCCGGCGTCGTGATCCTGTCGGTGTTCGGGCTCGCAGTGGGCAAGGTGATCGGCTGGCTGGAGATGCGGCTGTTGCACTGGCGGTGAGCACCGCTGTCATTCCGGGGCACGCGAAGCGTGAACCCGGAATCTCGAGATTCCGGGTTCGATGCTTCGCATCGCCCCGGAATGACGGGTCAGCCTCACGCGTTCCCGCGATCTTCCCTGAACAGATCCAGCTTCTGCTGCACCGGCCGATCCGAGAAGCTGAACAGCACGGCGTCCTCATCCGCCTCGTGCGTCACCCAACGCCAGCTCGGCACCACGAACAGATCGCGCGGGCCCCACTCGAACACGGTATCGCCGATGCGGCTGCGGCCGCGTCCTTCGATCGGGCAGAACACCGTCGCATCGGTCGAACGATAGCGCGCGGTGTTAAAACCCTTCGGCAGCAGCTGGATGAAGGTGCCGATCGTCGGCATGGCGAAATCGCCGGTCTCGGGATTGCTGAACTTCAGCTTGAGGCCGTGGCAGGCATCCCATTGCTGGCTCGTCCTGGCTTTCTCCAGCGCCTCGCGGGTGTAGGCATACGGATAGCTGAAGATCGGCGAGGTCTTCGAGCTCCGCTTCACATCGACAGGCAAGAGGTTGTGGCCGTAGCGGGCAAAGCTGTCGCCCGCGGGCTTCGTGATCTTCTGCTGGTCCTCTTTCGCGCCTTCGGCAAAGGAGCAGTCGAAGAACTGCACCATGGGGATGTCGAGGCCGTCGAGCCAGAACATCGGCTGATCGGTCTCGTTCGAATGATCGTGCCAGGTCATCGACGGCGTGATGATGAAGTCGCCAGGCTCCATCGCGGTGCGCTCGCCGTCGACCGCGGTGTGGGCGCCCTTGCCTTCGAGCACGAAGCGCAGCGCCGATTGGCTGTGGCGGTGCGCAGGCGCGACGTCGCCGGGCACCACCATCTGCACGCCGGCATAGAGCGAGGTCGTGATCTTGGACTGCCCGCGCAGCCCCGGGTTCTCCAGAACCAGCACCCGTCGCTCGGCCTCCTTGGCCGTGATCAGCTTGCCGGCCTCGAGCATGTAGTCGCGGATGACGTCGAACGTCCAGAGGTGCGGCCGGCATGCGCTTTTCGGCTCCGGCGTGATCAGGTCGCTCATCACCGTCCACAGCGCGGTGAGGTTTTCGCCGTCGATCTTCTTGTAGAACGCCTCGCGTTCCGGCGTCTTGGTCACGGCTTCCATGGTTGCGGCTCCCGGTCGTTTGTCGATTGACAGTATACTGACGATCTAGGTAGCGTCAATGTGAGGGTAACGGTAGTAATGGTTGTCATTCCGGGGCGATGCCAAGCATCGAACCCGGAATCTCGAGGTTCCGGGTTCTCGCTTCGCGAGCCCCGGAACGACAAGAAAACCTGGGAGGCTCTCCATGAAGCTGCACGGCTATTTCCGCTCCAGCGCCGCCTACCGCGTGCGGATCGCGCTGAACCTCAAGGGGCTCGGCGCCGAGCATCTGCCGCATCATTTGCGCAAGGGCGAGCAATGCGCCCCCAGCTATCTCGCCATCAACCCGCAAGGCCTGGTGCCGGCGCTGGAGGACGATGCGGGTGGAGTGCTGACGCAATCGGTGGCCATCATCGAATGGCTCGACGAGACCCATCCCAATCCGCCGCTGCTGCCGAAAGATCCGCTGCGCCGCGCCAAGGTGCGGGCGTTTGCGCTGGCGATCGCCTGCGACACCCATCCGGTGCAGAACCTGAAGGTGCTGGCGCGGCTGCGCGAGCTCGGCCTGCCCGAGGAGAAAGTTCAGGACTGGGCCGCCTGGGCCAATCGCGAGGGCCTGTCGGCCTGCGAGACGCTGATCAAGGCCGAGCCGGGTCCGTTCTGCTTCGGCGATGCTCCGACGCTGGCCGATCTCTGCCTCGTGCCGCAGCTCGGCAATGCGCGCCGCTTCGGCGTCGATGTCTCCGCCTATCCCCGTCTGCTCCAGGCGGAGGCCGCCGCCAAGGCGCTGCCGGCGTTTGCCGATGCCGCACCGGAGAAGCAACCCGATGCCGAGTAAGCCTCTTCCTCCGATCACGATGGACGCGGTCTATGCCGCGCCGGGTTATCTGTTCCGGCGCATGCAGCAGATCGCGGTCTCGATCTTCATGGAGGAGTGCAAGGCGTTCGATCTCACCCCGGTGCAATATGCCGCGCTGGTCGCCATCCACACCCATCCCGGCATCGACGCGACGCGGCTGTCGGCAGTGATCGCGTTCGACCGCTCGACGCTCGGCAGCGTGATCGAACGACTCCAGGCCAAGGCCTATATCGAGCGCAAGCCGGCAGCGGAGGACAAGCGGATCAAGCTGCTCTATCTGACCAAGTCTGGCGCTGCGATCCTGCGCGAGATCATCCCCGCCGTCGAGCGCGCGCAAGTGCGGATGCTGGAGCCGCTCAAGCCCGCCGACCGCAAGGCGCTGATGAGTCTTCTGGCGCAACTGGTCGATCTCAACAACGAGGCCTCGCGCGTGCCGCTGCGTGCGGAGGACGCGCTGGAGCATCTGGGGAAGGGTGGGTGAGGGTGGTGTGAGGCTGTGCTGGCGCCTCATTCTCAGTGTCGTCCCGGACAAGCGCAGCGAAGCGGAGCGCAGATCCGGGACCCATAACCACAGGAAGGAGTTGGGCGCGAAAAGATAACTCCGAGTCCCCGCAACCACGTCCGCCTGTGCTATGGGTCCCGGATCGGCGCGCGCTGGAGGCGCGCTTGTCCGGGACGACACTGAGTGTCTGGCGGCACTATCGCCTCACATCCTGAGCAACGCCTGCCGGTCGATCTTCCCCGTACCCGTCTTCGGCAGCTCGTCGATGAAGATCACCTCGCGCGGATATTTGTACGGCAGCAGCTTGCCCTTGACATAGTCCTGCAGCCTGCGCGTCGCCTCACTCTGGTTCACCGCGCGGTTGTTCATCACCACCACCGCCTTCAGCGTCATGCGACGGTCCGGCAGCTCGGCGGCGAACACCGCGCATTCGCGGATGTCGGGGTGATCGGCGAGACACAGTTCGACTTCGAGCGGATAGACCCACTGGCCGGAGATCTTGACGAGATCGTCGGCGCGGCCGCGGAAGAAGTGGAAGCCGTCGGCATCCCGCACGAAGCGGTCGCCGGTGTAGATCCAGCCGCCCTCGCGAATCGTCTCGGCGGATTTGTCCGGCCGGTTCCAGTACAGCGGCGTGTTCGAATCGCCGCGCACCCACAGAATCCCTTCCTCGTTGTCGCCGACGTCGCGGCCGTCCTTGTCGCGCAGCGCGACCTCGTAGCCGGGAACGCGCAGGCCTGCGGCGCCGAGCTTCTTCCGTTCGGGCCGGTTGGAGAGATAGATGTGCAGCACCTCGGTCGAGCCGAGGCCTTCGATGATTTCAAGTCCCGTGAGCGTCTTCCAGCCGTTGAAGACCTCGGCCGAGAGCACCTCGGCGGCTGAGAGCGCCATGCGCAGCGACGAGAAATCCGTCTTGTCCGCGCCTTCCGCCTTGGTCAGCGATGTGTACAGCGTCGGCAGGCCGAAGAAGGCCGTCGGCTTGTACTGCTCGATCGCCGCAAAGATCGAGGCCGGCTTCGGCTGGCCCGGGAGCAGCAGCGTTGCGGCGCCGGCCGAGAACGGGAAGGTGACGGAATTGCCGAAGCCGTAGGCGAAAAAGATTTTCGGTACCGAGAAGCAGATGTCGTCGGGCGTCAGCTTCAGCACATTCCGTGCAAAGGCGGCATCGGTATAGGCCATGTCGTGCTGCAGGTGAACGATGCCCTTGGGCCGTCCGGTCGAGCCCGAGGAGTACATCCAGAACGCCATGTCGTTGCGCTGGGTGTCCGCTTCGGCCAGCTCAGCCGGAAACTGCGCGAGCCAGCTCGCCGCCGCGAGCGCCTGCGGCGCCACGTGCTCGCCGGCCGCGCCATTGGCGACGATCAGCGTATGCAGCTTCGTCTCCTTGCAGGCCTCGGCATTGAAGCGGGCCGCGAATTCTGCATCCGCCACCGCGACGCTCGCGCCGGAATCGGAGAGATAGAACTGCAACAGGTCCGGCGGCGTCAACGTGTTGATCAGCAGCGGCACGAAGCCGGCGCGCACCGCGCCGAAGAAGGCAGCAGGGTAGGCCGGCGTGTCGTCGAGAAACAACAGCACACGATCGCCGCGCGCAAGGCCAAGCGAAGCGAAACCGTTGCCCCAGCGGCAGGCCTCCGCGCAGAGCTCGGCGTAAGTGCGCGTGCCTGCCGGCCCCAGGAGCGCGAGCTTGTCGCCGCGGCCCTTGCCGAGATTGTCGAACAGCACGCGGCTAGCATTGTAAATGTCGGGAACGGCGAAGCCGATCTCGCGCGCCCCCTCGCTGTCCGCGGGCACCTGGTCACGGATGTCGTGGCTCATGCCGCATCTCCGCCGTTGTCTTTTGCGCCGTCTCCGGCGTTCTTGGCCGCTTCGTAGCGGGCCATGAAGGCCGGCGACATCGCACGCAGCCGGGAATCGTCGATGCGGCCGGAGCGGGTGATGTAGCTGTAGGCGAAGTCCATCAGGGGAAGCTTCATGTGCTCGGCGAAATTTTCGTACCAGAACGCACTGGTGCGCGCCGCGTCGACGAGCTTCTGCACGATGGGCTTGCGCACGGCCTGATAGCGATGCAGCGCGGTCGCAAGATGCGCATCCGACTCCAGCGCCTTGACAAGGGCGATGGCGTCCTCGATCGCGAGCCGCGTGCCCGAGCCGATCGAGAAATGTGCCGAATGCAGGGCATCGCCGAGCAGCACCATGTTCTTGAACGACCAGTGCTCGTTCCAGACCCAGGGGAAGTTGCGCCAGACCGATTTGTTGGAGACGAGGCAATGGCCGCCGAGCGTGTCGGCGAACACCTCCTCGCAGACGCCCTTGGACTGCTCGACGTCCTTGTAGGCGAACCCATAGGCCTGCCAGGTGGCGTGGTCGCATTCGACCAGAAAGGTGCTCATGGTCGGCGAATAGCGGTAGTGATGGGCGTTGAAGGCGCCGCGCTCGGTCTTCACGAAGGTCTGCGACAGCGTGTCGAACCGTTTCGAAGTGCCGTACCAGACGAACTTGTTGGATGAGTAGGACAGCGAGGTGCCGAAATCGCCCTCATAGGCGCGGCGCACCAGCGAGTTCAGCCCGTCGGCGGCGACGATCAAATCGTGGCCGTTGAGCTGGTCGATCGCCTGGATCTGCGTGTCGAAGCGCGGCGTGATGCCGACATCGAACGCGCGCTGCTGCAGGAACTTCAGCAGCTCCAGCCGGCCGATCGATGAGAAGCCGACGCCGTCGATGGCGACGCTGTCGCCGCCGAGGTTCAGTGTGATGTTCTCCCAGCTCTCCATGTGCGGGGCGATCGCATCGACCGTCTCGGGGTCGTCGGCGCGCAGGAACTCCAGCGCCTGGTCGGAGAACACGACGCCAAAGCCCCAGGTCGCGTCGGCCGGGTTCTGTTCGAACAGGTCGACCTGATCCTCGGGGTGACGCTTCTTCCAGAGATAGGCGAAGTAGAGCCCACCAGGCCCCCCGCCAATCACGGCGATCCGCAACGTCTGCCTCCCTAATTGACAGTATACTTACTATCTAGGGGTAGACTAATGTGCTCCGGCGTCCGGCGCCAGCGGAATTATTGGCAGCGCACGGCACGCCAAAGCACGCGTCCGGACGCGCTTTTGCGGGTCCGAAACCTTCAGGCGCGAATCATAGCCAAACCGGGGCGGATTGGCCACCGGGGGGGTCAGACGCAGCGCTTCACATAGACCCCGTTCACCAGAACCCTGGTACAGCGCACCACCGGCACAGGCTTGCGGACGACCACGGCCGCGTTCGGGCCGGCGCAACCGGCGCGAACGACGCCGCGGGCGCACACCACCGCGTTGGCGTCGGTGGCCTCGAAAGTCATGGTGGCGGCGAAGGCGAGGAGCGCAGAAGCAACGAGCAGCAATGAACGCATGTTGTCCTCCCGGGGCTTGTCGTGATCGAAACTGCGACTGAAGAAAGTATCTGTGTCAGCGTGCGATTATCGGTCGCGCACGCCGCAATTCATCTCCGTGCTGGGACGTCCATCATCCGCTTCGCCTTACCTCGCAGCGAATGGCGCGAGCACCTCCTTGCAGGCCGGCGAGAGCGATGCCGCCCGGTTGGAAATGCATTGGATGATCCGGCCGCCGCCGGGCGCCACGCCGGCGCAGAGGGTGCGGATGTCGGCGCCGCAAGCTGACCGCGCGATGAACAGTTCTTCGCGCGGGAGCAATGGCCGCAGCACGATGGCGGCCGGTGCCGCCGCGGCGGCTGGTGCAGCACCCGAAGCGGGCGCGGCCGCTTCGCCACCGAACGCCGCATTCACGGCCTTGGCGCAACCGGCCGACACCTTCGCCTTGTTCTTCTCCAGGCATTCGATCGCGGGCGCGCCGCCGGGCGGCACGCTGGCGCAGACCTTGGGATAATCGCCGCGGCAGGCGCTCTTGATCGCGGAAACCTGGGCGGGGCTCGGCTGCTTTGCTGCAGCTGCCTTCGGCGCGGCTGCCGCTCCCGGCTTGGCCGCTGGCTCGGCGGCGGGCGCTGCCTCCGTTTTTGCCGGCTCAGATTTGGCCGGTTCAGATTTGGCCGGCTCGGATTTGGCGGGCGCCGCTTCGGTCTTCGGCGCGGCGGCCGGCTCGACCGCGCGAACCGCAGCCTGGCAGCCCGACGACAGGCTCGACATGTTCTTGGCGAGGCACTGAACCGCCTCCACTCCGCCGGGCGTCACGCTCGCGCAATGCGCCATGAAGTCCGAGCGGCATGCGGACCGGATGGCGCTCTTCTGGGCCTCGGTCTGCGCGAACGCTCCTGTTGCAGTTGCGAAGAGTGCCGTCGCCAGCAACGCCGTGCGCGCCGATGCATGCTTCAACGTGTTGAACATCTGGTGATTTCCTGCCCCGTCGGTAACGCCGACGATTCGCTAAAATGGAGTGCAATCGCAATTGTGGCGAGTGACGCCTCGCATGTAGCATCATTCGCCGCTTTGGCGTCACCCGCAAGTCAATTATGCCGGTGCAGTTGCGCCGTCAGAGCTTGACCATGCGCTTGCCGCGGTTCTCGCCTGCAAGCAATCCGATCAGCGCTTTCGGCGTGTTCTCGAGTCCGTCGAGAATGTCCTCCTGCACCTTGAGCTTGCCGGATTTCACCCAGGCCTGCAGATCGGCCAGCGCGCGCTCGCTGTCCTTCATGTAGTCCATCACGATGAAGCCCTGCATGGTCAGCCGTTTCACCACGATCAGCCCGGGCACGCCGCGCGGGCCATGTGCGGCAGGCGCGCCATCATATTGCGAGATCGCGCCACAGCAGGCGATGCGGCCGTAATTGTTCATCTGGGGCAGGCAGGCTTCGAGAATGTCGCCGCCGACATTGTCGAAATAGACGTCGATGCCATCAGGCGCCGCTGCGCGCAGCGCCTTGAACACCGCGCCGTCCTTGTAATCCACGGCGGCATCGAAGCCGAGCTCGGAGGTCAGCCAGCTGCACTTCTCAGTGCCGCCGGCGATGCCGACGATGCGGCATCCCTTGATCCTGGCGATCTGTCCGACGATCGAGCCGACCGAGCCTGCGGCCGCGGAGACCACGACCGTTTCTCTCTCCTTGGGCTTGCCGATCTCCAGCAGGCCGAAATAGGCGGTGAGGCCGGCGATGCCGAACACGCTGAGCAAATGCGTCATCGGCTCGAGCTTCGGCATTTTGGTCAGATGCTTGGCCGGCACGGCGGCAAATTCCTGCCAGCCGGTGTCGCCGAACACGAGATCGCCGGGCGCAAGCCCCGCTGCCTTCGAGGTGACGACCTCGGCGATGGCACCGCCGGCCATGACGCTGTTGGCTTCGACGGCGGAACGATAGGTCGCGCCGTGCATCCAGGCGCGGTTGGCCGCGTCGAGCGAGATGTATCGTACGCGCAGCAAGGCCTCGCCGTCCTTCGGCTCCGGCATCGCGCCCTCGACCATCCTGAAATGTTCCGGGCCAAGCTTGCCGCTGGGCTTTTCCACCAGCAGAATCTGGCGATTGATGTTGCCGCTCATGGCGTTTCCCCTTTTCATCTGCTTGACGATTATTGATGCAGCCGCCGCAAAGAAAACGTGCAAGCCGCATGTGTTGTGCGCTGCATGAAGGCTAGATCGCCGCATTCCATTTCACAACGGGAACATCCTGAAAACGCGACCACACGCAAAGCGTGTTGCGTCGCTGGACTATCTACGACATCATGAAGCGCCGGAGCATGTGAGGGTAAGCGATGTCCAACAGATTCACACAATACATTCTGGCCGCGATGGTGCTGGGCATCGTCATGGGCTCGGCGATCTACAACTTCCTGCCCGACACGCGTGCCGACTGGGCCTCCTCCATCAACCTGATCGCCATGATGTTTCTGCGCCTGATCAAGATGATCATCGCGCCCCTGGTGTTCGCGACCCTGGTCGGCGGCATCGCCCATATGGGCTCGGGCTCCAAGCTCGGCCGCATCTTCGCCAAGACCATGGGCTGGTTCGTCAGCGCGTCCTTCGTCTCGCTGCTGCTCGGCCTGATCATGGTCAATCTGCTGCAGCCCGGCGCCAACTTTCCCGGCACGCTGCCCGCAGCGGGCCAATCGACCGGCCTGCCGGTCTCGGCCTTCTCCATCGAGAAATTCCTGACCCATCTGATTCCGACCTCGATCGCCGATGCGATGGCGCAGAACGAGATTCTGCAGATCGTGATCTTCGCGGTGTTCTTCTCGGTGGCGATGGGCGCGATGCCGGAGCGCTCCAAGTCGATCCTGGCGCTGATCGACGACGTCGGCCACATCATGCTGAAGGTGACGAGCTACGTCATGCTGTTCGCCCCGCTCGCGGTGTGGGCCGCAATCACCGCAACCGTGGCCAAGAACGGTCTTGCCGTGCTGTGGAAGCTCGTCGTGTTCATGGGCGGCTTCTATCTCTCGCTGGCGATCCTGTGGACCATCCTGGTCATCGTCGGCTTCATCGTGATCGGTCCGCGCTACAGCCATCTCTTGAAGCTGGTCCGCGAGCCGCTGATGATCGCGTTCTCGACCGCGAGCTCGGAGGCGGCGTATCCGAAGACGCTCGAGGCGCTCAACCGCTTCGGCGCTTCGTCGCGAATCTCGAGCTTCGTGCTGCCGCTCGGCTATTCCTTCAATCTCGACGGCACGATGATGTACTGCACCTTCGCGGCCGTCTTCATCGCGCAGAGCTATCACATCGACATGCCGCTCGGCACCCAGCTCGCGATGCTGGCGACGCTGATGATCACCTCGAAGGGTGTCGCCGGCGTGCCGCGCGCCTCTCTCGTCGTGATCGCCTCGACTTTGGCGCAGTTCAACATTCCCGAGGCGGGGCTGTTGATGATCATGGGCATCGACACCTTCCTCGACATGGGCCGCAGCGCCACCAACGTGATCGGCAACACGCTTGCGACCTCGGTCGTGGCCAAATGGGAAGGTGAGCTCGGGCCTGAGCACGCGCTCGGACCCGGCGACATCGTGCCTGAGGACATGGTCCCGGGCGAGGTGCCCGCGATGGCCGGCCATGGGTAGGAGCGGGCCATGGGCCGGATATTGGCAAGGCCGTTGACGTTGGGCGTCCTCTTGCTCGCCGCGTCGTTGCTCGCGACCTCCTTGTTCGCGACGTCGGCACTCGCCCAGACCGTCAGCGAAGGGCTCAGCCCGACGCTGTCGACCATCAAGTCGGCCCACGCCGTGCGGCTCGGCTATCGCGAGAGCTCACCGCCGTTCTCGTTCCTCGACCAGTCGGGCCGCCCGATCGGCTACAGCCTCGAGCTGTGCGAAGCCATCGTCGAGGAGATCGGCGTCGAGGTCGACGATCCCAATCTCAGGATCGACTACGTCAAGGTGACCTCGGACGACCGCATCGACGCCGTGCTCCAGAACAAGATCGATCTGGAATGCGGCTCGACCACGGCCAATGCCGAGCGCGGCAAGCGCGTCGCCTTCTCGCCGCTGATATTCGTCGCCGGCACCAAGCTGATGGTGCCGAAGGGAGCGGCTGTTTCCGGTGTTGCGGATTTGAAGGGCCGGACCGTCGTGGTCACCAAGGGCACGACCAACGAGCAGGCCATGCACGCCGTCGACAAGAAGCTCTCGCTCGGCCTCAACATCGTGACCGCGCCGGATCACGAGCAGTCGTTCCGGATGGTGAACGACGGCAAGGCCGATGCATTCGCGACCGACGACATCCTGCTCTACGGCCTGATCGCGCGCCACAAGGCCCAGGAATATTTTCGCGTGGTCGGGGACTATCTGTCCTATGACCCCTACGGCATCATGTTCAGGAAGGGCGAGCCGCAACTCGCCGCCGTGGTCGAGCGCGCCTTCCGCAAGCTCGGCTCCAACCGCGACCTCGTTCCGCTCTACAACAAATGGTTCATCGCGAGGCTTCCCACAGGCGAGCGCCTAAACGTGCCGATCTCGCTGCAACTGGAGGAAGCGTTCAAGGCGATGGACGATTCCGCCGGCGCGAACAATTAGCGGCAGTCCTTCTTACCCTCCCCTGGAGGGGGAGGGTCGATCGCGCGCAGCGCGAGCGGGGTGGGGTGATCTCTCCACGCGGGCAGTGTTCCGGTGGAGAGACTTTCACCCCACCCCGCTGCGCATTCCGCTTCGCTTCACGCACAGCGACCCTCCCCCTCCAGGGGAGGGTGGGACCTCCGCCGCGGTTATTGCCCTTCGTCCCCAAACACCCGATCCAGCGCCGCGTCATACGTCGCCTGCACCAGCTCCGGATGCAGCTTGCCGAGCGCCTCCATCATCACGCCGGAATTGATCTCCAGCACCTTCCATTCACCGTTCACGCGAACCACGTCAATCGAAGCAAAGACGATGCCGATGGCGCGCGCGGCTTCGATCGCGAGCTTCACGCAGGCCGCGCGGACCTCGTCATCCTGCAGCAGCACCGGCTTTGCGCCGGCATCGAGGTTGTGCCGCCAATCCGCGCCGCGCTGCTTGCTGTAGACGACGAGGGGCACGTCATCGAGCAGCACCACGCGGACCTCCTCCTCGATCGCGACATAGGGCGAGATCACGAGCCCCGTGCTCATCGAAAAGACCTCGCCGGCCGAATGGTCGAGTTCCGCCTCCGTCGTCACCTTGAACACCGATCGCCCTGATGTCCCCTCGTTCGGCTTCACCACCAGGCCTTGCGGATTCTGCGCGAGCAGCACCAGCATCGCTTCACGCCAGCCCGGACCGGCGACGTGCACGCCCAGCCTCGGGTTGAGGAAGAGGCGATGAGGAATGCAGGGCACGCCCTGAAGCGTCAGCGCCTCGGCGGTCGCCGATTTATCGTTGGCGAGGCGATGCGCGATCGCACTGTTCAGGCCGATGTCATAGCCGAAGGCGAAGCGGCGCGTATCGCCGAGCTGCATCGCGATCAGCCAGCCGTCGGCCCGGACATCGACCGCGATACCGCGGCGGGCGCAATAGCGCCTGATCGCCTGGACGAAGATCCGCTCGCTGCCGGCCATCTGCTTCAGTCGCCTGGTTCAGACCATCCTGGCGCCAAAAGCCGCAAGAATGCGGGAAGCGGCGCAATGCCGGGATGAAAATCAGAGCTATTCTTAATGAAATTCTCGCGAGCGCGACGGAAATTAAGTGCTGCAATCGCGCCTTGGCGGGAAAAGAAATTGCCCTCTTCGCGCGCGCGGCAGCAGATTCATTAATGATGCGACCAGTTCTGCCGCAAATGCCGGTTTGACCGGCATCAATTGCATCCGAAACGAGGTTGATTATTGGTCTCAATGGCGTAGATCACACACGCGAAATCCTCCGCCATGGCAAATGGTGACCGCCCCGATTTCAGGGCTGGGCAACGCTTTTGCCCTAAAACCGCAGTTATTCGGAATATCGAAAATCATGAGCGCGTTTTACCGAGAGAAGGTTCTTTCCGTCCACCACTGGACCGACACGCTGTTCAGCTTCCGCGCCACCCGCGATACCGGCTTCCGGTTCCAGAACGGCCAGTTCGCCATGATCGGCCTCGAGGTCGATGGCCGGCCGCTGCTGCGGGCCTACAGCATGGCGAGCGCCAACCACGAGGAAGAGCTCGAATTCTTCTCGATCAAGGTGCAGGACGGTCCGCTGACCTCGCGCCTGCAGAAGATCAAGGAAGGCGACACCATCCTGGTCGGCCGCAAGGCGACCGGCACGCTGATCACCGACAACCTGCTTCCCGGCAAGCGGCTGCTGCTGCTTTCGACCGGCACCGGCCTTGCGCCCTTCGCCAGCCTGATCAAGGACCCCGACGTCTACGACCAGTTCGAGTCCATCGTGCTGGTGCATGGCTGCCGCCAGGTCTCCGAGCTCGCCTATGGCGAGAAGCTGGTTGCCACCTTGCGCGAGGATGAGCTGTTCGGCGAGCTGCTCGCGGACAAGCTCGTCTATTATCCGACCGTGACCCGCGAGCCGTTCCGGAACCGCGGCCGCATCACCGATCTGATCAATTCCGAGCAGATCTTCAACGACATCGGGCAAGGCCCGCTCGACATCGCAACCGACCGCATCATGATGTGCGGCAGCCCGGCGATGCTCGAAGAGCTCAAGGCGATGTTCGAGAGTCGCGACTTCGTCGAAGGAAGCGGCAACAAGCCCGGCCATTTCGTGATCGAGAAGGCCTTCGTCGAGCGGTAAGCTCGAGCCACGCGCTCGCGCCCCGGACGCCGTGCAGCGCCTTTTCGGCGGTGCGCTGCAGAGCCGGGGCCCATCGCTCCGCATCGCTTGGTGTTGCATTCTGGGTCCCGGGTCTGCGCTCGCGCTTGCCCGGGACACTGCTTGGTTTGCGGCCGCTTGCCGCCTAACCCCATCCCCCTTCTTGCTGCATTGCAATAGCCTATCCTCCCGGCGGATTGATTTGTCTCGGCCGAATTCGCTAGCGTGAAACAAGGGCGGCGTCATATCCGTATGACAGGCGCGGGCGTATCGTGACGCGCCTTCTGCTGGCGAGAGGATCGGAATCGTGGCCGACGACAACAAGACGCATGCACCCCTTAAACGCCTGCCGTTGGCGGAGGAGGGGATCATGGAAACCCTGCTGCTGCCCTTCTCGCCGCGCTTCATCGTGCTGACGATCTGCGCGGTGGTCACCGCGCTCCTGATCAGCATCGGCATCGTCGACCGCAAGATCTTCGACATCCTGCTGGTGCCGATCCTGATTTTCGGCGCGCTGACGCTGCTCGGCATCCGCGATCTCCTGCAGAAGAGCCACGCGGTGCTGCGCAACTATCCGATCTCCGCGCATATCCGCTTCCTGCTCGAAGAGATCCGGCCCGAGATGCGGCAATATTTCTTCGAGAGCGAGAAGGACGGCATGCCGTTCTCGCGCGACACTCGCGCGGTGGTCTATCAGCGCGCCAAGATGGAGCTCGACAAGCGGCCGTTCGGCACCCAGGAGGACGTCTATCGCGAGGGCTACGAGTGGATGCATCACTCGGTCTCGCCGAAGGCGCATGCGACGGAGAAATTCCGCGTCGTGATCGGTGGGCCCGATTGCGCAAAGCCCTATTCGGCCTCGGTGTTCAACATCTCGGCGATGAGCTTCGGCGCGCTCAGCCCGAATGCGGTGCGGGCATTGAATGCCGGCGCCAAGAAAGGCGGCTTCGCGCACGACACCGGCGAAGGCGGCGTCAGCCCCTATCACCGCGAGATGGGCGGCGACATCATCTGGGAGATCGGCTCGGGCTATTTCGGCTGCCGGCATCTCGACGGCAGCTTCGATCCCGAAGCGTTCGCGCGCGTCGCCGGCGACGACCAGATCAAGATGGTCGAGCTCAAGATCAGCCAGGGCGCCAAGCCGGGCCATGGCGGCGTGCTGCCGGCGGCGAAGGTCTCCGAGGAGATCTCCAAGATCCGCGGCGTGGCCATGGGAGAGGACTGCATCTCGCCGGCCTCGCACCGCGCCTTCTCGACGCCTGTGGGCATGATGCAGTTCATCGCCGAGATGCGCCGCCTCTCGGGCGGCAAGCCGGCCGGCTTCAAGCTCTGCATCGGCCATCCCTGGGAGTTCCTGGCGATCTGCAAGGCGATGCTTCAGACCGGCATCTATCCCGATTTCATCGTCGTCGACGGTAATGAGGGCGGCACCGGCGCGGCGCCGCTGGAGTTCATGGATCATTTGGGCATGCCGATGCGCGAGGGCGTCAATTTCGTCCACAACGCTCTGGTCGGCATCAATGCGCGCGACCGCATCAAGATCGGCGCCTCCGGCAAGATCGCGACCGCCTTCGACATGGCGCGCGCCATGGCGATCGGCGCCGATTGGTGCAATTCGGCGCGCGGATTCATGTTCTCGCTCGGCTGCATCCAGTCGCTGAGCTGCCACACCGACCGCTGCCCGACGGGTGTGGCGACGCAGGACCCGACGCGGGCGCGCGCGCTCTACGTGCCGCTCAAGATCGATCGCGTAGCCAATTATCACCATGCCACGCTGCACTCGCTGACCGAGCTGATCGCCGCGGCCGGGCTCGAACATCCGCAGCAGCTGCGGCCGATTCATTTCAGCCAGCGGACGTCGACGACCCGGGTCAAGTCCTTCGCGCAGCTCTATCCGGCGCTGCGTCCGGGCGAACTGCTCGAAGGCACCGAAGACCCGCGCTTCCGCGACGCCTGGCAGATGGCGCGCGCCGAGACGTTCCAGCCGGCGCAGTGAGATGCCGGCCGCTTCTGCCGTAGGCCAGGCGTCAAATTGCCGAGAGCGGAGGGTGGGTTTAACGCTTGGTTCAGCTTTGGGTGTAAATTCGCCCCATGAACGAGCGACGCGACAAAGCCCGACATCGGGTGCTGAAGGCCGGAACGATCGAGTTCGGCGGCGGCGCGATCGACTGCACCGTCCGCAATCTCTCCGCTACCGGCGCCGCACTCGACGTCACCAGCCCCGTCGGGATTCCCGATCATTTCACCCTGTTCGTCCAGGCCGACGGCACGCATCGGCGCTGCACCGTGGTCTGGCGCAAGGAAAAGCGGATCGGGGTGAGGTTCGGGTGAGGGGCCTCACGCCGCCGCCTGCTCGCCCAGCCGGCTTGCCAAAATCTTGTCGATCCTTCGCCCGTCGAGATCGACCACCTCGATGTGCCAGCCGCCGAAATCGAAGGCATCGCCCACATTGGGCAGCTTGCTGAATTGTTGCAGCACGAGGCCCGCGACCGTGTTGTAGCGATGCGGCGGCAGCTCGATGCCGAGCAGTTCGCCGAACTCGTCGACCGGCATCCAGCCGGAGATCAGCAGCGAGTCGTCGTTGCGCCTGATGAAGGCCGGCTCGGGCGGTCCCTCCTCGGAATGAAAGGCGCCGACGATCGACTCGAGGATGTCGGCGGCCGTCACCATGCCTTCGAAGGCGCCGTACTCGTCATAGACGAGCCCGACGTGAACCGGCGCCGCTTTCAGGATAGTCAGCACGTCGCGCGCATCTGCCGACACCGGGATGCCGGGCGCCTCGCGCACGAGTGCGCGCAGGTCAGGGTTGCGTTCGTTCATATAAGCGACCAGCAAATCCTTGGCCTGCAGCACGCCGATCGGCTTGTCGCGATCGCCGTCTGAGACGGGAAAGCGCGAATGCGGGCTCTTGGCGATGATCTCCTGGATGGCGGCCGGATCGTCGTTCAGGTCGATCTCGTCGACCTCGGTGCGCGGCGTCATGACCGCGCCGACCGGCCGGTCGCCGAGCCGCATCACGCCGGCGATCATCTCCTTCTCGCCGGGCTCGAGCACGCCCGCACTCTCGGCCTCGCGGACGAGGTGATGGATCTCGTCCTCCGAGACCTTCTCCTCGCCCTTGCCGCCGCGGCCGAGCAGCGTGAGGATCAGCTTGCCGGAGACGTCGAGCAGAAACACGAGCGGCAGCGATATTTTCGCAAGCGCGTGCATCGCCGGCGCGACCCGCACCGCGATGCTCTCGGGGTCGCGCAGCGCCACCTGCTTCGGCACCAGCTCGCCGACGATCAAGGTGGCGTAGGTGATGAGCGTGACCACGATGCCGACGCCGACGATGTCGGCAAGCCCTGAGGACAGACCGAGCTCAAGCAGCCATTGCGTCAGCCGCTGCCCCAGCGTCGCGCCGGAGAACGCGCCGGAGAGCACGCCGACCAGCGTGATGCCGATCTGCACCGTCGAGAGGAACTTGCCGGGATCGGCCGCCAGCGTCAGCGCCCGCTCGGCGCCGCGCACGCCCTTGGCCGCGAGCAGCGACAGCCGCGCCGGACGCGACGAGACCACGGCCAGCTCGGACATGGAGAGCAGGCCGTTGATGACGATCAGGACGACGACGATGACGAGTTCAAGCGAGAGCATTGACATTCCGGAGGTAAGTCAGTGTGGCCGGCGTGCCGGCGCAAGCCATTGATATAGGTATTCGGTGCGGAAGTGCTGGCGATTCTGCTTATTCGCCGCCGAAAGGGAACCCGTGCGCGACACCGTTCCCAGCCGTCCGGATCGGCCTGGCACCCCGCGGAACTACGGATCGTTGCTTAACGAGCCCTTAGTGGCCGCCGGCTAGTTTTCGCGCTTACAGAAATAATACGCGGGGACCTGAGGATGCGGATCGGCAAACTTTTGCGCTGTCGATGCTGGCGGTGACGGTATTTGCAGTCATTCTCGGCGCCGAGGTGCTGATCCCCCAGACGCGCATCTACGCGGATCGCTCCGAGGCCATCAAGGCGGTGGGCGCTTTCGGTGCAATTCTGGTGGTCAGCCAGCACGTTGCGGGTTATCGCGCGCCCTACATCTCGCCGATCTTCCAGGAAAATCCGGCGACGCCGGCGCAGCTCGAGGCCTGTGCGAAGGCTTCGAAGGCGTCCGACGCCGCCTTCGAGAATGCAAGGCGGTTTGTCCTCGCGTTGGACGACAATGCTTCGATCGCTGCAGATCTCGACCGCGCCGCGCGCCTGCTGAACGAGACCCGCGCGGCGGCCGATCGCGCCATGAGCGTTCCCCTGAGCGCACGCGACGGCGCTGCGATCAAGGGCTTCCTGCCCGCCATTGCCGAGATCATCCGGATTCTCGAGCCGATTATGAACCGGCTCGAGGCCAGGATCGCCACTGCCGATTCTTCGCTCTCGGCACTGCTGAGCGTCGCCCGCACAGCGCAGGATTTGCGCGTGTCGGCCGGCGGTCGCGCCGCGACGCTGTCACCGGCGCTGACCGCCCGTCGTCCGCTGACCACGGCCGAGTTCTCTCTGATGGACCGATTGCAGGGACGCGTGGAGGCGGATCGTGAGCGCATCGAGGCCGGTATCGATCAGCTTGGCAATCCGCCCCGGATTGCCAAGGCGTTCAAGGAGGCCATAGAGGCCTATTTCGGACAAGCCGCGCCGGCGGTCGAGAAAGAGATGCCGGCGGCGCGCAGCGACGCCAAATACGGCCTGACCAACGATGACCTCGCCACCGTCGTCGTGCCGGCCGTGCAGAAGTTCTTCGGCGTACGGGACGCGGCGCTGGCCGAGGCGACTGAGCGAGCCACGGCGGCGCGCAGCGCGGCATTGGCGGTGCTTGCGCTCGCCGGTATCGCCATGTTGGCCCTGCTTGGAACGCTCGGTGCTGTGACCATCATGCTGCGCAGGCGCGTGGTGGCGCCGCTCGGCCGGATCGCCGATGTGATCGCAGCGCTCGCCGCCGGGCAGCATGAGGTCGAGATTCCGGCGACGGGCCGCAGCGACGAGATCGGCCAGGTTGCCGGCTCGCTCCAGCATTTCAAGGATTCGCTGCTCGCCAAGAAGTCCGCCGACGAGGCCGCCGCGATCGAAGCGGAAGCAAAGCTGAAGCGCGGCCAGCGCATGGATCAGATCGCGCGCGAGTTCGAGGCCATGATCGGCGACGTCATCAACACCGTCTCGTCGGCATCCTCCGAGCTGGAAGCCTCCGCGGGAACGCTGACGAGCGCGGCCGAGCAATCGGAGAAGGTCACGGCGACCGTCGCCGCCGCCTCCGAGCAGGCCTCCACCAACGTGCAGACCGTTGCCGCCGCGGCCGAGGAGATGGCCTCGTCGGTCGACGAGATCGGCCGTCAGGTTCAGGATTCCGCGCGCATCGCCGGCGAGGCCGTGCAGCAGGCCGGGCGGACCAACGAGCATGTCGGCGAGCTCGCCAGGGCTGCAGGCCGGATCGGCGACGTCGTCGAGCTCATCAGCCAGATCGCCGGCCAGACCAACCTTCTGGCGCTCAATGCCACCATCGAGGCGGCGCGCGCCGGCGAGGCCGGTCGCGGCTTCGCCGTCGTCGCCTCCGAGGTCAAGGCGCTGGCCGAGCAGACCGCCAAGGCCACCGGCGAGATCAGCCAGCAAATCTCGGGCATCCAGGCGGCGACGGAGGACTCCGTCGCCGCCATCAAGGCGATCGGCGACACCATCGCCCGCATGTCCGAGATCGCCTCCGCCATCGCCGCCGCGGTCGAAGAGCAGGGCGCAGCGACGCGGGAGATTTCCCGCAATGTGCAGCAGGCCGCGCGCGGCACCCAGCAGGTCTCCGCCAGCATCGTCGACGTGCAGCGCGGCGCGAGGCAGACCGGATCGGCCTCCTCCAACGTGCTCGCATCGGCAAGGTCGCTTTCGGGCGAAAGCAGCCGCCTCAAGACCGAGGTCGGAAAATTCCTGGACGCGATCCGCGCGGCGTAGGACGTCGCGATATGAGAGTTGATCGCTGCAACGGAGGTGCGCTCCCTCTCCCGCTTGCGGGAGAGGGTCGGGGAGAGGGTGCTTCCACAATGGGACAATCTCCGAGAGGAGAAAGCCCTCTCCCGGCGCTTCGCGCCGACCTCTCCCGCAAGCGGGAGAGGTGAAACGGCCACCACCTGATTTCATCGCGCCAGCGCCCCAGCTCAGAACTCCCCGTGCAGCCGTCCCGAAAACACCGACACCGGTCCACGGTCGGCGTTGTACGCGGGGTTGACGATGAGCTGGTAGTCGGCGGTGAGGGTGATGTTCTTGTTCACCGCGTACGCGTAGTAGGTTTCGAGGATGCGCTCCTTGCGGTAGTTCAGCGCACCGTCGCCGATGAGCACGCCCGTGCCGCCGGCGGCGAGAAAATCGCGGTAGTCCTGCGAGATCGCGTTGATCGCGCCGCCGACGCCGATCACGTCGTCCGGCCTTCCCCATCTCGCGCCCTTGATCGACAAGCCCGCGGACAGACTGCGATGAATGTCGGTGAAGGCCAGCGTTTCGAACCGGCCGTCGTTCCAGCTCCAGCGGCCGAACAGCCCGACATCGTCGGTGATCGCCTGCTCGAGGTTGAGCACATAGCCGTACTTCACGCGGCCGCGCCGGGTCTGCGCGATGTCGAGATTGAGCGCGGGATCGGCCAGTGTCTCGCGGAAGCTGCCCATATTGGCACTGTCGAGCCAGCCCATGGTCCTGAGCTTGCCGGGCTGGCCGAGCAACGAGAAGCGCGTCTCGAGCTCGAGCACGTACTGGCCGCGCTCGCCGACCCTGGTGTCGAAATGATTTGAATTGGACTCCGAGACCATCAGGAAATAGCCGCCGCGCAGCGCCCAGTGCTTCTGGTTGAGCTCGGCGGTGACGCCGTAGGTGAGGCCGACCTTGTCGGCGGAATAGTCGAAGGCGCCGGGTGCCCACAGCGACCAGTTCATGAAGTCCTTGCGGGTGTCCTTGGCATAGGCATTGCCGTCGAACACGTCGACCACGGCAAACTTGCCGGCCTGCAAGGTGAGGCGCGACACGTCGACCTTCTGTCCGAGCTGCAGCTGGCTGCTGGCAAGCTCCTCCTGCTCGCCACCAAAGCCGAAGGTCTGGCGCACGAACAGGCGCGAGGTGTTGTAGTGCGGATAGGGGAAGTTCGACTTCTGCGCCTCACCGTTCGGGAAGCCGGCCACGCCGACCGTGTCGCTCAGTCCAAATCCCTGCAGCAGCTCGGGATTGTAATAGACCTCGCCGCCGTCCCACAGCCGCGCGTTCAGGAACAGGCTGTTGCTCCAGGTCGCCTTGGCCTGCCGCGACGGCGACAGCGAGTTCGGTCCGGTATAGAGCGCGGGGAATGATGGATAGCCTTGCGGCAGATAGGTGCTCTGGCCGTGGATCTCCCAGCGATCCGATTCCGTGTCGATCAGCGAGCTTTTCGGGTCGTAGCTCGGTAGGCCCGGCCAATCGACCTTGCGGTTGAGGCCGAGCCTGACCTGCTGGAAGTCGAACGAAGAGGAGGTGTACTGCGCGCCCGTGGAGAAGGCGACGTTGGCGCTATCGAAGTGGCTGTAGAGATATTCGAGCCGCGCGCTCCAATGCGGCGCGAAGCCGTACTCGACGCCGGCGCCTGCGACCCAGCCGGGCCGCGTGTTCAGGATCTTCGGGATTTCGACGCCGGAGGCCGGCGCGTCGAAATAACGCTCGCCCATAAAGGCGAAGCCGCCGGTGGCGTAGACGAGCCACGGCCCGCTGCTGTAGCCGACGCGGCCGCGCAGGCTCGCAGTGTAGTCCCATTGCTGGGTGATGGTGTTGGCGGGCGTCGCCAGGAACGAGACGATCGAGTTCGAGGTGATGTAGTTGGGAAACGAGAAATCGCCTTCTACGCCGACCAGCCAGCCGGAGTTGAGGCGGTAATTGTACCCCGCCTGCACGCCGCCGATCATGCCGCTGAAAATGCCGCTGCCGCTGAGTGCGGTGCCGTCGGTCAGCGCAAAGTGCGACGAGCCGCGGCCATAACCGGCATGCGCGCCGATATAGAGGCCGGTCCAGTCATAGACCGCTCTCAAGGCCGGCGCCTTCAGCGGCAGATCGGCCGCGCGGCCGGCGGTCGGAAAAGCCAGCACGCCCGTGGCAATCGCCGCGGCCGTTCGCAAGCACCGGTGTCTGTGACCTCTCAACGCCAAAACGCACGCCCCCAAACGCGAATGTGTCCCACCCGCCGCAATATCCCTGACGGGTCGCGGCGATTCTGTCATCAGGTTCCGGTTGTTCACGCTGTCGGCCGAGATGATCCCGGTTCGACGCGTTTTCTTCCCAAGTCCCTGCAGGTGCTGCGAACCTTATTGCGATTAATTCGCAATAGCAACTAGCGCGGATTGCCGCAGGTGATGGTTCGTACCCTTGTGTGACGGGGCTGCAACATCGCTTGGGAAAACAGGATCTCGACTGCCCGAACGGAGTCGACCTCTGCTGCTGGAGGATCAATCCGCGAGGATGGGAGGGGTGATGGCATGGCCGAGGGACGACGGCCAGACACCGGCCAGCGAAAGCACCTAGCAGCCGCGGCAGATACCCTTAATCTTCTTGGAGAGCGCCGCGTCCTCTTTCTTCAACGTGTCATCATTGGCCACCGGATTGGTCGCCACCGGGCTGATCGCCACCGGACTTTTGGCCGGCGGGCCAAATGTTGCTGGACTGTTCGACAGCCACCGCTCCTGCCAGAGCTTCTCACCGATCGTGCAGAGTACCCGCGGCTTCTCGTTCACGGAGGGCGCAGTCGACGCGTTTGGCGTGCGGCCGGCGACCTCTAGAACCAGCTTGGTCTGGATGGCTTCCTTGAAGTTCTCGCGACCGGTGATCGGCACAACAAAGGAGCCCGGGCCGCCGATCACGCAATCTTCGTAGTACCAATCGATGTGGTCGATGTGCTGGAAGTCCGTAGGATCAGCGGGTGTCGCAAAGGTCATGATCGGCAGGCCGGTGATGACGATGCCCTGCTGCAACGCCGTGTCACGCGCTGTGGTGACAGGATCGCCGTTGCTGTTGGGGCCGTCGCCGGAAATGTCGATGATACGGCGCGTGCCGCGGTACGGGCTCTGTTCGATCAGCGAGACGGCGAACTTGATTGCACTCGAAATCGAAGTGCGCGAACCGCGACGGATCGGCGCCTTCATGATTTCAGCTGCGGCGGCCTCGGCTGATTCCGGTCCGTCGATCTGTCGCCAGGAGACGATGATTTTCTGGTCGCCCGTGGATGACCATTCGAAATAGGTCAACGCCATCTTGCCGCTAGGGCCGGCCCTCGAGGCGCGCAGAAACTCCTTGGAGACGATGGCCTTAGCATAGCCTTCGCGTTGAGCTGCAAGGACATCCGGCTCCACCGAATACGAGACGTCTACCGCGATCACGAGTTCGACATCTACGACGGGGCGGCTGTTGCCTTGGGCCGCTGTTTTCGGCTGTGAGGCCGGCTCGGAAAACGCGTGTGCCGATGTCAGCATCGCAATCAGGATCGATCCAATTGAGATCCGCCAATTCACGATCGCCCTCCAGATACCCGTTCTCATTCTGACACGCGGAACGTGCAATCGGAAGGGCTGTGAGCCGGGCCCTTGCCGAGCCGTCTGGCGGCAAAAAGGATGACCCCGCCTGGGGGGACAGCCGGGCGGGGTCATCCTT
>NZ_JACCHP010000019.1 GCF_016031625.1 Bradyrhizobium agreste
GCAGGTCGGACGCGGTCGCGCCGGCGATCGTGGTGGAGACGTTCGACTTGGTGGAGTAGCCGACCGTGGTCTGCAGCGCCTGGTTGGCGATCGACTTGGCGGAGTCGAGCAGCTTCGACAGCGAGGTGATGCCGGTGTTGGCGGCCTGCAGCACCTGCACGCCGTTGGCGATGCCGTCGAGCAGGTTGTTGATGTCGCTGGCGCGGTTGTCGAGCGACTGGGCGGTGAAGAAGTTGGTGGGGTTATCCAGCGCCGAGTTCACCTTCTTGCCGGTCGACAGACGCGACTGGGTGGTGGCGAGGAGATCGGCGGTGGACTGGAGAGAGAGCAGGTTCTGACGAACCGACGCAGAGAGAACGATACCGGACATACTGTTACCTTTCTGGTAGCTACGCGTCCTGTTTGACCGAGATTGATCAAACGACCGGCGGACGGTGCCTTCGAGCCTCTAACAATCCGTGAAATGAAACCGCCAGTTTCTCCGCGTCGAACCCGAAACGCTCACTCGCAGAGTTCCGGCCGACTCTTTTGCAAGAGCACAAGATATTGACGGCGCATCGTTTTTCAGCCGCCGCCCAAATGTTTACGACCCGTTAACCACATTCAGCAAGGATCGGACCCAAATCAGGACCGGCAGCCGTTGTTCCGGGAAGCGCGCGCCGCTCGTTACAAGTGGGTTAATGGAGAACAGGAATGGCCCTCAAGGTCGAGCTCAAGCCGCACGAACGCATCATCGTCGGTAATTCCGTGATCACCAACACCGACCAGCGCGCCCGCCTCCTGATCGATGGCGAGAACGTGCCGATCCTGCGCGAGCGCGACATCCTCACGCCGGAGACCGCCGACACGCCCGCCAAGCTCGTCTATCTGGCGGTCCAGCTCATGTACATCTCCCCGGATCCGCAGACCCAGCACGGCACCTATTTCAACCTGGTGCGGGACATCGTCACCGCGGTGCCGAGCTCCTGGCCGATCATCGAAGGCATCAACAACAACATCCTGAACGGCGACCTCTACCGGGCGCTGAAGGAGGCCCGCAAGCTGATCGCCTATGAGGAGAAGCTGCGCAACCAGTTCGAGGCCACTCATCCCGAGGCGGCCGCGGACAAGGACGACGTCAGCACCGCCGCCTGATACAGGCGTTCCCGCCAACGACAACGGCCCCGGATCGCCTCCGGGGCCGTTGTCGTTTCAGCATGCATCGATTCTAGTGGGCCGCAAGCGGCGGCGCGTCGACCTCGATCACTCCGCCGCTCCGACGTCCGCCGAACTCCAGCACGGCTGCGACCAGCGCATCGATGTCCGCCTCCTCGGTGCGGTGATTGACGATCGCGGCGCGGATCGCGAACTTTCCGTCCAGCATCGTACTCGATGGCGCGGCGATGCCGGACTCCTGGATGTCGGCGACGATCTCGCGATTGACCGCATCGCCGCTGCGATAGCGGAAGCAGACGATGTTGAGATTGACGCCCGCCAGCAATTCCAGCCGCGGTTCAGCCAGCACGCGCGTCTCCAGATACTTGGCGAGCGCACAGCTTCGCGCAACCGCCGCACCCAGCCGGTCGGTGCCGAACGTCTTCAGCGTGAACCAGGTCTTCAGCGCCCGGAAGCCGCGCGACAGATCGGGACCGAGATCGCAGGGCCAGACCGCGCCCGCCGCAAGCCCCCTCGCCTCGCGGCTCAGATAGGCCGCCGGCTGCGCGAAGGCCTGCCGATGCTGCTCGCCGTCGCGCACCAGCAGGAAGCCTGCGTCGTACGGCACCTGCCCCCATTTGTGGAAATCGAGCGCGATTGAATCCGCAAGCTCGATGCCGCCGAGCAGCGGCGCAAGCTCCGGCGACAGGATTGCGAGCGCACCGAAAGCGCCGTCGACGTGAAACCAGAGTCCTTCCTCGCGGCACAGCTCGGCGACCGCCCTGAGGTCGTCGATCGCACCGATATCGACCGTGCCGGCGGATGCGACCACCAGGAAAGGCTTGAAGCCGACCTCGCGATCGACGGCGATCTGCGCGCGCAATGCGGCAACGTCGATGCGATGATCGGCATCGACGGCGATCTTGCGCAGCGCATCGGTGCCGAGCCCGGCAATGTCCATCGCCCTCGATATGCAGCCATGCGCCGCCTGCGACGTATAGGCCGTGAGCAGCGCACCGTCATTGCCGATGCCGTGCTGCCGCGCCAGCGTGCCGAGCGCAGTGGTACGCGCGACCAGCACGGCCATCAGATTGGCCATCGACGTGCCGGTGACGAAGATGCCGCTTGCGCTCTCGGGAAACAGGAACAGGCGGCGCATCCAGTCGACGATCTGGCGCTCCACCTCGATCGGCATGTGGTCGCGTCCGCCGAGATTGGCGTTGAGGCCGGCGGCGAGCATCTCCGCGAGCATGCCGACCGCGGTGCCGCCGCCATGCACCCAGCCCATGAAGCCGGGATGGAGGTTGCCGGTCGCATAGGGCGCGACATGCTCGGAGAATTCGCGATAGACCTCGGCAAGGTCGCTCGCCTCGCGCGGCACGTCCGCCCTGAATGCCGCGCGGACGCCATCGGGGATCGGCCGCCAGACGGGTCGCGCCCGAACGTTGGCGATGCCATCGATCGTCTCGTCCAGCATGAGGTGGGCCAGCGCGCGAAACTCGCTCCAGTCCTGCGGATCGAGCGAAGTGTTCGCGACGGAGCTTTGCGTATTGCGGATGATCTCGTTCATGCTGCGCTCTCCCTGCCCGTCCTTGCATGCCGCGACAGCATCGCCGTGAAGGCGACAAAGATCTTGCGCATCTGCGGCGGCTTGTAGGGAAACACGAGCGGCGAATCCATGTTGTGCACGACGGCGGTGTTGTCGGCCTCGAACACCAAAAGCTCGCCGTTCGCGTTCTCGGCGCAATCGACGATGAAATAGTCGAGGCCGACGCGCCGGCTCATCTCCTCGAGCGCGCTTCTGTGGCGCTCGCCGAAAGCATGATCGAAGTCGCGCATGAAGACGGCTTCTTCGGTCCGCTTCTCTTCGCTGAAGGCCATGTAGGCGTTGAGATACCAGATGTCCCAGCGGTCGGCGATCGCCATGTGGCACGCGTACGGCTTGCCGTCGACCATGGCGAGGCGATACTTGCGGTAGAGGCCATCGGGGCTGACATAATCGACGAAGCGTGCGACAAAGAAGTCCTGCTCCTTCCGTTCAGCGAGATAGACCGCGAGCGCCGCCGCATCGTCGAGCTTCGCGAGCCCGACACCGGCATGCGAGCCGCGCGGCCGCGCGATCATCGGAAAGTGCAATTCGCCTGCGATGTCCGCGCACGCGATCCGTCCCTGCGCGAGGTCCGACAATTGCGCGCGCGTTGCGTGGACGGTCGCGGGAATGTCGAGGCCGGACACGTCCGCCAGCAGCCGATACAGCTTGTCGCGATCGAGATTGCCGATGCGATCGGGGCGATTGAGCAGCGGCCGCGGCCAATGCGGTGCGGCCTTGTCGATCAGGGCGAGCGCCTCACGGCATTCCTCGGAATCGGACGCGACCACGATGGCCACGTCGTGCTCCGGCAAGGTTTCGGGCAGACCGATGCCCTTGATCACATAGAGAGTCAACAGCTCGACATCCGAGCCTTCGAGCAGGAAATCGATCGGCGTGTTGCCGCCCATGTCGATGTCGGCTGCAAGCGCGAGCAGGCGCAAGCCTGGCTTCGGGCCTGCGCCGGGCGTTCGGAACAATTGATGGAAGGCGAGCACCTCGGACTGGATCGCAAGCCCCCGATCCTTGTCACCCAGCAGCTGGGTGACCAACGACAGGTCCAGCCCCTCGCCCGCCAGCGCGGTGCCTGCCGCGATGCGCGCGACGAGCTGGTCGCGCAACGGATGCAGATCGACGCCTTCGAAGGCCCGGCGCGTCAGCTCCGCAAAGCCGATGCGGTCGGCGTAATTCGCTGCGGCGAGGCCGATCGGCGCGCAAACCGGATGCTGCATCTCACACCTCGAACGCGGATTTAACGGGTACGGCCGTCGCTGCGCCACGGGCGAGCAGCAGCTCGATCTTCACCAGGACGTGGGCGATCTGGTCGAGAAGGTGCTGCACGTTGCGTTGCGCTTCCGCCCTGTCCGGCGACCAGGCCTCCGTCACCAGCCGCGCGCCGACGCAGAGGCGCAGCACGGCTTGCGGCGTTTCGTCCTGCCGCTCCAGCCGCACCGGCTGGCCGATCAGGCAGCGCTGCGCAGCGACCTGACGGTCCTCCGCGCTGCCGTTGATCTCTGCGCTGACGTCACGCGCCAGCGCGCGATGAACAGAAGTGGTGTCGGCAACAGACACCGGCTTGCCGTCGCGCAGCAGCGTGAGCGGAAAGATGGTCGGTTGCGCGAATTCCTCGTCGTCGATGCCGGCCACGTGGGTCGCGGCCGAAACAGAGCGCAACGACGTCGACAAAGCGATCATGCTATCGATGCCGGCAGCGAGCTCGGCGAGCATCCCGGCGCGGAAGGCCCCGGGCACGGCGTAGTAGCTGCCGATCTCGGCCAGCGCCGCCTCCCAGCGCAGCCATTGACCAAAATTCGGACGGCGTTCGAAGCGCGAACGCAGCGCCGTCCAGGCCATCGGCCAATCGCAGCGGCCGGCGTAATCAAGGATTCCAGCCGCGATCCCCTCGACGCGGTCGAGCGACCGCGACAGGCCCTTCGGCACCAGCAGCGCACCACTGAAGGCTGGTCCGCCGAAGAATTTGGAGCCGGTGATCAGCACCATATAGCCGTGGTCGAGATAGGAGCGCAGCCGCCGGCGGCCGAGCCGGGCCTGGCAGGCGTCGACGACGATCTGGACCTTGCGCGGCCAACGCCGCGCGATCTCGTCGAGGCAGGCCGAGCTCGGTGCACGCCATCCGAGCTTCGAGCAATCCATGATCTGGAGCAGCACGGGCGCGCCTTGCGCGATCGTGGCCTCGACCGCATGCAGCACCGCTTCATCGGCATCAGTGCGCATTGCGATCCCGGCCCCCGGCGCGCGCAACGGCAGCGAGATGCTGGCGCCGGCCAGCCCCGCCACCGCGCCGTCCTTGCGAACCGCAAAGCCGCTCGCCGTCAAGACGCTGAAATGGTGTCCACGCGCGGTATGGGTCGTGCCGCTGCCGGTCTGGTCGCCGCCGACCACGATCGTCACCGGCTGCGCGCCGAGCATCGTGCGCGCCAGGAAAAGGGCATGGAGCTGGGAGTCCGTGCCTGAGGGCGAGAACACCACGTCGACGCGCGGCGAGAGCTGGAGATGACCGCGCAGCTCGTGACGCATATCCTCGCAGCGTGCGTCGAAAGCGAGCTCGATCTCGTCGAGCAGGCACTTGTGCATCAGCTCTTCGCGCGCCAGCGCGGCGCGGTCATAGGCCGCCTGCGAGATCGTCGACGCGGTCGAGGAGGCGAAATTCCAGATCTCCGGCTCCGGTGAAGCCGCGCAGCCATAGGCGTTGACGCGGCCCGTGAGATCGAGCGCCAGGCGCGGATCTCCGCCGGCAACGAGCAGCGTGTCGAGCGGCGTGAAGAGATCGCGCAGGCGATAGCGCGAGCCGCCGTCGGCGGCGCGTCGCATCTCCCGCCGAGGGGATGCGCCGTCGCTCATCCCGAAAGGCTCACGCCGCGGCATCGGCCGCCGCCGCAGGCGCCGCTGCGAATTGCGAGGCGATCTCGCCGTGAAACACCGACGGCCCGACGTGGTCGAGCGGGCTCTGAATGTCGGCCCAGATCTCGCCGCCGATGTCGGTCCAGCGCTTGCAGAAGGCGAAGTCCTCGGACAGATACGTGCCGGTCGCCGGATCGATCATGCATTCGAACAGCGCGAACCGGTTCCGGCTCGCCGCCAGCGCATCATGAGAATGCTCGCGGAAGAACTGGAGGTTCGCGTAGTCCGGATGCCGGCACATCGCCTCCAGCACATGGCGCCGGATCATCAGGAAACCCGTCCCCGCATAACGCACGCGGGTAAAACCGTTGACGACGACGATGCGGTCGGGATCCTCGATCTCGAGCACGTAGTCGAGCGAGGCCGCCGGCACGTCAGTGCGGCCTGACTGGATCGCCCGCGCGGCCTTGTCCCAGTTGACCCGCTTGATCGGATAGCAGCCGGCGACGACGTCCGCGCCGCATTCGATGAGGCGGAACACCTGCTCCGGCTTGAAGCCGATATCGGCATCGATGAACAGGAAGTGCGTCGCCCCGGGGTCGTCCAGGAACATCGCGACCAGATTGGCCCGCGCACGGGTGATCAACGCATCGCCGTCCCGCAAGAGAACCTTGAGCTCGAGATTGGACATGCCGTGCACCGCCCGCTGCAGCGCGAAGATCGAGCTCGCATAGATGCTCGACACCTGCCCGCCGAAGCAAGGCGTCGCCACCACCAGCTGCATCATGTCCGACATCGATCGCTCCGCCCCGCCGCAATCCTCACCAAGAGGTAAACAGGCATGGTTAACGGCGTCTTAACGCCTCCTTACAGGAACTTGACGAGCGAGAGCTGTGCCAGGTTCGAGGTCACCTGGTAGGACGCCTGCAAAGCGTTCTGCAGCGCCAGGATCTCGCTCGCGACCTGGTCGGGCGACGCCGATTCCGCCTGGTCGATGATGGCCTGGAGCTGCGCCTTGGCCTGGGTCTGGCGCGTGCTCGCGTCCTTCATCGTGTTCTGGGCCATCGCGATGTCGGTCTGGATGTCCTCGATGCGCTGCTGTCCGGGCTGCTGGGTCAGCGCCTGGGTCACGCGCAGGCTCAGCGCCGAGACCTGCCCGCCCGAATATTGCCCGGTCGGCGAGGTCGAGAAGGTGCCGAACACCGCGATCGCCTGCAATTGCCGGCGGATCGCATCCTCGTTCGCCTGGGCGCCGTACTGCACCGTCACGGCATCGTCGACCCGCGCCATCGCGGTCGAGCGCGGCGAGCCCGGCCCGTCATTGCCGAGGTACCACTTCACGGTGGTGGCCGAGCCGTTCACCAGCGTCGTCGCCGCGCTCGCCGGCGAGGAGCCGACGCGCAGCGGCGGCTGCGTGGCGGTCACCGGCGTCGAACCGAAGCCGAGCGCGCTCAGCGCGCCGGTGTTCGACGTCGTGATGTTGAGGCTCGCCGCATCGTCGGTGTTGATCGTGATCGAGCCGCCATGGACCGTCGAGGGCTTCGAGGTCCCGGTGATCGCATCGATCTTGCTCAGCAGGGTCTGGATGCTGTCGGTGACGTTGAGCTGGTTGCCAGTCGCGCCCGAGGCCACGAAGGTCAACGTGGTGCCGTTGACGGTGATGGTATCGCCCGTGACGAACCCCGGCGAGATCGAGTCCGAGGGGCTCGCGCCGGACAGCGCCGTCGCGCCGCTGATCGCCGCCGGCGTCGCGGCCTGATTGTTCACGGGCGTGCCGATCGCAGAGCTCGCGGTGTTGAAGAAATTGTCGCCCGCAACGATCGCCGACGCCGCCACCAGCGAGGTGTTGGCGAGCTTCTGAATCGCGGTGTTCAGCGCCGTGTTGAGGTTCGCGGCGGTGTTGTTCGGGTTGACGGGCGTGCTGGCATCGATCGCGAAGCTGCCGAGCGGCGTCGGCGTCGCCGAGGACGCCGTCAGGTCGATCTGCTCGGTCGTGCCGTCCGGCAGGGTGAACTGAATGCTGAGCTTGTCGCCGTTGTTCGGATTGACGCCGTTGAGATCGACCGAGAAGGACACCGGCGAGCCGCTCGGGCCGGTGACGGTCGCGCCTGATAGCGTCGAGGACACCGTCTTGATCTTCAGGCCGAACGGCGATCCGGCGACGTCCTCCGACACCTGCACGGAGCTTGCCGTCGGCTGCGTCTGCACCAGGCGGCCCATGCCGCTGGCCCCTAAGTCCGCGGCCTGGCGCTCGGCCATGACGGTCTTGAAGCCGGCTTGCGTCGTGGTGCCGTTGATAATGTCGCCGGCATCGGTCACCGACTGGGTGTTGACGGCCGTTCCGGAGAACAGATAGCGGTTGCCGGTCTGCGTGTTGAGGACGCCGACCATCGAGCCGAACTGGGCCGCCGCGGTGTTCTGCGCGACGGTCTGGCCATTGACGTTGAGGTCCTGCGCGGTGTTGGCCGAACCCGTCTGCACCGTGCTGCGGATCTTGGTCAGCGATTGCAGCGCGGTATTGGCGAGGTTGATGCTGACGTTGACGTTGGTGATCGTGTCGGTATAGGCGGCGATGTTGGAGAGCTGCGCGCGGCCGGCGATGGCAAAGCCCTCGTTGGTGCCCATGCCGGAATAGTTCTGCGACAGCTTGCCGGTCGAAAGCTGCGTCGACAGGTCGGTGAGCTGCTGATTGATGTTGCGAATCTGGGCGCCGAGAATCGACGAGGAGTAGTTGATGCTGGCGATCGACATGTTTCAGAGCCCTGTTACTGTTTACAATTGAGCCTGGATCAACGTGTTCATCATGCTCTGCACCACCGACATGACATGGGCGTTGGCGGCGTAGGCATTCTGCAGCTGGATCAGGTTCGACATCTCCGCGTCGAGGTTGACCTTGGAGGTCGAGTCGAACTTGGCCTGAAGCGTCGAGACCACCACGCTCTGGCCCTGCTGAAGCTGCGTCGCCTGGGTCGCGGCATTGGCCTGCACGCTCAGGAACTGCTGGAGGAAGTTCGAGACGCTGCCGGTGAACGGCTGGGTCGCCGAGCCGAGACCGCTCTGCGGCGAATAGGAGAACACCGCACTGGTGAGCTGGGAATAGAGATAGTCCGAACGCGTGGTGTCGCCCGCGGGCGTCACCGGCGAAGTGTTGTAGACCGACATCCTGGTCGGGTCGGCGACCAGCTGCGTGTTCACGGCGATGCGTCCGGCAAGGCCGGTCATCTGCGAGCCCGATGCCGTGATCGCGCCGGTGTAGAGCGCCTGCCCGCCGTCGGTGAACAGCGGCAGCTGCGGATTGCCCGAGGTCAGCGACGAGATCGTCTTGGTGGTCGAGGCCGAGTTGATCTTGGCAAGGCCGGTGTTGTCGTCGGTCACCCGCAATGTCGTCGCGGTCGCCGGGGACGGGGCTGCGGAGAACGACAGATGCGTGCCCGACAGCGCGGTGTTCAGCGCGGAGGCGATCGCGCCCATGCCGCCGGCGAAGTTGACGCCGATCCGCATCGGATTGGCGTTCGTGGCGTTCTGGAGCGGCAGCGCGGCGGGGTCGGTGACGTTGACCAGCGTGATCTGGCGCTGCGTGTTGGTGGCGCTGTCCGTGTAGGTGATGTTGACGGTGTTGCCCGGCAACGCACCGGCTAGCTCCAGGTCGAAACCAGCCGGCGGGCCGGAGACGGTGCTGCCGGCGGTGGTCTTGTCGGACAAAGCGCTCGCCATCGTGGCGGCGAGCTGGTCGATCTGGTTCTGCGCCTGCACCAGCGTCTCGTCGCGCAGCTTCAGATCGGCCGCGATCTGCCCCGACGAGACCACGTTGTTGGCGACCACGTCCACCTGCGAGCCGTTCGGCAGCTTGATGTTGAGCGCGCCGACGCCCGACTTGGCCGGGTCGATGTTGTAGAGCGAGGTCGCCGACAGCGCGCCGGCGGAGGCAAAGGAGAATTCCGAGGCGAGCCCCGCGCCGACCAGCTGAATGCCGGTCGTGGTGTAGATGTTGGTCTGGTTCGAGCCGTCGGTGGTGACGCGGACGTCGACATATTTCGACAGCGTGTTGATGGCCTGGTCGCGCTGGTCCATCAGCGTGGCAGCCGAGGGATCGTTGGGCGACAGGCCCTGCAGCTTGGTGTTGATGGCGGCGATCTGCTGCATCGCCGCGTTGGCGGCCCGCGCCGAATTGCCGAGATCCTGCTCGACGTTGGAACGCAGCGACTGGATGCCCTTGGTGGTGACGTTGAGCTGCGTCGCCAGCGCCTGCGCCGCGCCGAGCGCGACCGTTTGCGCCGACGATGCCCCCGAGCTCGTCGACAGCGCCTGCAGCGCCGTGGTGAATTTGTTCAGCGCGGTTTCGAGCGTGCCGCTGTTGCCGGGCGTGCCATAGACATTCTGAAGCTGCTTCAGGATGTTGGCCATCTGGTCGGCGTAACCACTGCCGCCGGTCTCGGTCCGCAGCTGGTTCAGCACATAGGCGTCGAGCTCGCGGCTGACGCCGGTCGTCATCGCCGTCGAGCCGAACTCGCCGGTGGTGACCTCGATCTGGTTCGGCGTCTGGACGACGTAACCCGGCGTCTGCGCATTGGCGACGTTCGAGGAGACGATCGAGAGCGCGGCCTGGTTGGCACGCAGACCGCTCATCGCACTGGCGAGCGCTGAACTCAAACCCATATCACTGGCCCGCCTTTGGTTACGTCACGCGCCGATCAGCGCAGCACGTTGAGGAGATCCTGCACCATCGAATTTGCCGTCGTGATCACCTTGGTGTTGGCCGAATAGGCCTGCTGGGTCACGATCAGCTTGGTGAATTCGTCGGCGATGTCGGTGTTGGATCCCTCCAGCGACGAACCGCTGATGGTGCCCGAGGCGCCGTCGATGGCGTCTCCCGACTGTTCGGTCGCGGCATAGGCGCCGCCATCGAGCGCCTTCAGATAATTGGTGCCGTTGAAATGCGACAGCTGCACCTGGGCGAGGTTGAGGTTCTGGCCGTTGGAGAAGGTGCCGACCACGGTGCCGTTGTTGTTGACAGCGACCGAGCGGAGCTGACCGGCGGCATAGCCGTTCTGGGTGATGGTGTTGATCGTCACCGCGCCGCTGGTGCTGGCATATTGCGTCAGTCCGCCCGAGGAGATGTTGAAGGCGACCGAGCCGAGCGACTGGCCGCTGACGGTGACGTTGTTGATGGTGATGCCCGAGCCGCTCGGCGAGGTCAGCGAGCCGTCGGCGGCAAAGGTGAAGGTCTGGCCGGTGTTGACCCAGCCGACCGTGGTGCCGGTCGCGTTCGGGTCGGTCTGGTAGAACAGGTTCCAGCTGTCCGAATGGCCCGCACCCAGCGAGGCACTGTCGGTCTTGGCCCAGCGCAATTGCAGGTTCACCGGCGTGCCGGCGGCGTTGTAGGCCGTCACCGCGCCGCCGCTGATCGATTCCTTGGTGAAGGTCGCGATGTCGTTGCCGATCACGCCGCCGGTGCCGGCGGTGCCGCCACCGTCGCGATTCTTGGTGATGGTCGAGGTGAAGCCGAGTGCGGCGAAGGCGGCGCTGTTGGAGCTGGACACCACGAGGTTGGAGACGGTGCCGGTGTTGAGCGTGATCACGCCTCCGCTGCTGACCGACGAGCCCGAGGCACCGGAGAGCGCGTCGATCTTGCCGAGCAGGGTGGTGATGTTGTCGGTAATGTTGATCTGGTTCGGGCCCGAGGCACCCGAGGCGACGAAGGTCAGCGTCTGACCATTGACGGTGATCGTGTCGGCGGGCGGGCCCGCCGAGAAGCCCGATGTGAGCACCTGGGCGCCGCCGGCGGTCGCCGTGCCGCTCAGCACCGTTGCGCCCGAGATCGGTGGCGAGGACAGCACGTTGCCGCCGCGCGTCACGCTGCTGATGCCAAGCGCGGTGGCGGCCGTACCGCTGCCGACCGCCACGTCGGTGCCGGTGCCGGTCGAGATCTGGATATTGCCGCTCACCGAGAGCGAAGCGGTGACGCCGGCGCCGCCGGCAGTCTGGATCGCGTTCAGGATGTCGGCCACTGTCGCCGTCGTACCCGCACCGAGACCGATCGTGGTGTTGCTGCCGACGGTGGAGACCGTGGTGCCGGCGTTGAACGTGATGGTGTTGCCGTTGATGGTCAGTGTCTGGCCGCTCAATGCCGTCAGAATGCTGGAGGCGAGATGCGTGCCGGCAGTGTTGTCGAGCGAGGTGGTGGTGGACGCCACCGCAGACGAATTGTTCTGGAGCGCAACCGTGCCCGTGGCCGTCGTTGACGAATAGGCCGAGCGGATGTTGCCGGTTGCAGCCGCGCCCGACACGGTCGCATTGGCGTAGGGCGCCGGCGGCGTGCCGACCGGCAGTGGGTTGGCGGCGAAATCGGACGGGTTGAGTCCGCCGGCCGCCAGCAGCGTGCCGCTCGAGGCCGTGGTTTTCGCCACCGTGTTCGGCTGGGTCGGCAGGTTCGCCGCGTACTGGATCGAGGTGGTCGCCTGCGCCGGGATGAAGTTGTTCTGGAATTGCAGGACGCTCGCCACGCTGCCGGTCGGGTTGCCGGTCTTCGGGTCGACCGTGACGCCCATCAGGTAATAGCCGGCGCCGTTGACGAGGTTGCCGTTGGCATTGAGCTGGAAGTCGCCACGCCGCGTGTAATAGGTCACTCCGGTGAAGACAGGCACGTTGTCGACGACGCCGCTCGCCTTCTGGATCGAGAAGAAGCCGTCGCCGGTGATCGCCATGTTGGTGGCGACGCTGGAGGACGAGATCGTGCCCTGGGTGGTGATGGTGGCCTTGGCGTTGGCCGTCACGCCGCCTGCGACCTGCTTGCTCGGGACCGAGGAGTCCGGAATGAGGTCGACGAAGCTGGTGCCGATGCCCTTGTAACCGGTGGTGGATGAGTTCGCGATATTGCCGGAAATGTTCTGCAGCGCGAAGGACTGCGCCTGCAGGCCACCCACCGAGGTGTTCATTGCATCGAAGATACCCATAACTTTGTCTCCAAATCCGATCTCGGCGGCCGGTCGACCATGGCCGCAATCGGAAAGAGACGTCGCAAGGCCTATGCCAATGCTGGTATCTTCAGGAAATCAACGACTTAATGAAAACGCCCCGGCCTGATGACCGGGGCACAATTGCCGGGACCGGCAACAATTGCCGGGGCGAGCGTCGTTCCGGAGCGATGCAAAGCATCGAATCCGGAACCTCGAGATTCCGGGTCTGGTCTCTTCGGACCATCCCGGAATGACGGCTTGATTGCCTACGTCGCCGACGCCGCAGCCGGGTGGAAGACCAGCCCGAAACCGTCGATGCAATAGCGCAATCCGGTCGGCTTCGGGCCGTCGTCGAAGACATGGCCGAGATGGCCGCCGCAGCGCCGGCAATGCACTTCGGTGCGGACCATGCCGTAGGTGCGGTCCTCGGTCTTGCCGACATTGCCCTCGATCGGCGCATAGAAGCTCGGCCAACCCGTGCCGCTCTCGAACTTGGTCTCGGACGAAAACAGCGGCAGGTCGCAGCCAGCGCAGGCGAAGATGCCCTTGCGGTGCTCCTTCAGGAGCGGGCTGGAGCCGGGCCGCTCAGTGCCGTGGTTGCGCAGGATCTCATATTGCTGCGGCGTGAGTTGGGCACGCCATTCGGCCTCGGTCTTCGTGATCTCGAACTTTTCCGCGGCCTTCTCGCCGGCCTCGGCAGGTGTTCCTCGCAGCCAGCGGGAGGCGGAAAGGCCGAACAGGCCGGCGACAGTCGTGAGCAGGATGCGGCGGTCAAGCATGTCATTCTCCGTGGGCGGGAAGTCCATGGCCTGAGATACGGGCTTCTGTCGGCCGACGTTACACGTCCGGGCGGAATTTCGCTCAACTTATTGCGAGACGCGGTCATCGTGCGCGACCGGTTCCGCGGCTTCGACCGCAGCCTTCGGCGCCGGCCGCGGCCGCGCGCCGGGCGCGGCACGGCGAGGACTGGTGCCGGCGGCGCGGTTGGCTTCGGCGAGGCGGGCCTCGCGTTGCCTGTCCTTGACCCTGGCGCGCTCGCGATAGCGCGCGAGCGCACCTGCGGCGGCGGAGCTCGCCCTGCCCCAGATCCCGACCAGCTGCCCGGCGACGCGCCCCGCGGCGCCGCCCGCCCAGACCAGCTCGAATGGCGAGAACAGCTTCCAGCGCTCATCGCCCCACAAAATGCTGCGCGCGATCATCTGTCCGGCCATGGCGGAGGTGTTCATGCCCTGGCGGCCGAACCCGCTCGCCACCCACAGGCCTTTGCGCAACTGGCCGATCTGCGGCATGCCGTGCACGGTGTGGCCGGTGGCGCCGCCGAACATCTCGGTAACCTCGACATTGCCGAGCTCGGGAAAGATCGTCCGGATCCGCCGCCTGACGGCGCCGGCGAAGCGCTGCGGACGCGCGGCCCAGGTGGTCTCCGGGCTCTCCCACATCAGCCGGTCGCCGTCGACGATCCGGAAATGGTCGACACCGTCGGAATCCATCACCGATTCCTTGAAGGCGATGATCTCGTGCAGGCGCTCGCCGAGCGGCGCGGTCACGCCGGCATAGCGCCAGACCGGCAGCAACGTCTCCGACAAGCGCTTCGAGGGCGCGCCGAGATGAATGTTGCCGGCGAGCACGATCTGGCTCGCGCGCAGCCGCGCCGAGGGCGTGACGATGCGCTTGCGGATGCCGGAATGATCGATGCTGACGACCGGCGTGTCCTCGAAGATGCGGGCGCCTGCCCGCCGTGCCAGCGCCGCAAGGCCGTGCACGTATTTGCGGCCGTCGACCTGGAACGCTTTTGGATAATACACGCCGTGGAAGTAATGCTCGGTCTTGAGCGCCTCGCGCACGCGGTCGACCTGCCAGCCCTCGACCTCGGTGTCGAAATCCTCGTTCAGCATCTGCAACCGGCTGATCAGCCGGTCGCCGGCATCGACGTTGGAGACCTCCAGCACGCCCGCGCTGAGACCGATCCCCGGCATGTTCTCTTCGCTGGCAATGGCCCGGACGAACTCGGCGCCCTCCTTCGACAGCGCCCACAATTCGCGGGCGTCCTCGAAGCCGATGCGCTCGATAAGGTCGTTAAGCGGCAGCGCAAAGCCCGGCATCACGGTGCCGAGCTGGTTGCCCGAGGCGTTCCAGCCGATATGCCGGCCCTCGAGCACCGCGACGCTGGCCCCGAGCCGGGCCGCCTCCAGCGCGATGGAAAGCCCGGCAAGGCCCGCCCCGATCACACAAATGTCGGCATCGAGATCGAACGACAGCCGCATGCGATCGCGAAGGCCGGCTTCTTGCTGGGGCACGCTTGTGAAAGTCTCGCTCATGCAGTTTTCTTAGAGGACTGTGCGGGCGCTTGTCACCTTGTCCTCAACCGGCGCCTGTAGATTATCCTGGACGCGTAACGATTCGAGAATGCCATGCGCCGTTTGATGCTGCTGCGTCACGCCAAGACCGAGACCGACGCACCGAGCGGCCGTGACCAGGACCGCCGGCTCGATGACCGCGGCCACAGGGATGCCGCGCAGATGGGCGACTGGATCGCCGCCCATCCCCCCTTCCCCGATACCGTGCTGGTCTCGCACGCCGTGCGGGCCCGGCAGACCTGGGACATCGCCTGGAAGGCCATGAAGGACCGCGTCCCGGCGCCGCAGGTCGAGGTCCTGCCGGAGCTCTACGGCGCCGATCCCGCGCAGATCCTGGAGACCATTCGCACCGCAACTGCCCCGGCCGATCCGAAGCGGCTGCTGCTGATCGGCCACAATCCCGGCATGCACGAGGTCGCCCTGATGCTGATCGGCGGCGGCGATCATCACCATGGCGCCAAGGCGCTCGCCCACAACCTGCCCACCGCAGGGCTTGCGATCTTCGACTTTGACGTCAAGGATTGGGATGACGTGGCCTACCGCCGCGGCAAGCTCGTGCTGTTCGTGAGCCCCAAGCTGCTTCGATCGGGCTAGAGACGCGCGGGCGCCGTCTCGACCGGTCGATCCAGCCTGGTTCACGTCAGCGTTTTCGAGCGAAGTGGGTACCGGTTCGCGTAAAGAAAACGCGTCCAAACAGGAAGCTAGAGCCCCGTTCCGATTCCATCGCAACGTAAATCGCTCTAGACTTCCTGGCCGGAAGACTGGAGGCGCAGATGTTCAAGTCCATCCTCGTGCCCATCGACCTCGCCGACACCGATCTCGCCAAGCCGGCGATCGCGACCGCAGCGACGCTGTCGCAGACCTGGAGCGGCAATGTACGCCTGCTCAACGTGCTGCCGATGACGCCGGTGATGCTGGCCGAATATGTCCCGGCCGATTTCGACGAGCAGCAGCGCCAGACCTCGGAAGAGGCCCTCGCCATCGTCGCCCGCGAATCCGGCATCGAGCCTTCCCGCATCTCCAGCGTGGTGCGCCAGGGCGGCATCTACCACGAGATCCTGGAGGAAGCCGCGCACATGAAGGCCGACCTGATCGTGATGACCTCGCACCGGCCGGCGATGCGCACCTATTTCCTCGGCTCCAACGCCGGCCACGTCGTGCGTTACGCCAAGTGCTCGGTGCTGGTGGTAAGGCATTGAACTCGGAGCAATGCCATGAAGCAATGGTGGCGGAGATGGACCTACGAGGTCCCGCTCGCGATCAGTGATGCGCTATGGGAGGTGCTGGTCGTCCAGCTGGCGGAGCAGCTGGATCGACTGACGGTGCGGAAGGTGATCGCCGTCGTCCCCGTCGCGATCATCGTGCTTGCCTACTATCACAGGATTCCGATTCCCCCGGAACTCATGCTGGTCGGCGACTTCCTCGCTTATATCGACATCTTCTCGGCGCTGATCCTGCTCGGCGTGATGAGCCGCGTCACCACGATCCTGTTCGCCGTCAAACAGGCAGCGGCAGCGATTGCTGCATTCACGAGCAACGTTGCTTCACGCCTGCAGCGACTGGACGTCCGACATGGACGCCAACGCAGTGCCTCAAGGCCTCACCGCAAACCGAGCAGAACTGAAGACGATCGAGCATTCGGCGGAGCGTGGGATCAGGTCGCGATCGCCTGATCCCGCATTCGCTCACAAATACCGCGACAGCAGAGAGCGTGTAGGATGGGTAGAGCACTTGCGAAACCCATCAGGATTCAACACGGAAAGCGTTGATGGGTTTCGCTTCGCTCTACCCATCCTACGAATTTGAGGAACGGCGTCGTCTCCCCACACTCCGTCATTGCGAGCGCAGCGAAGCAAGCCAGAATCTTTCCGCGGCGACAGTCTGGATTGCTTCGCGGAGCCTGTGATGGGCCGCGCGCCGCGCGGACCTGTTGGCTCGCAATGACGACGTTGGACAGCTGTTTATGAAAACACCGCTCTCGTGCCCCGGACGCAGCGCAGCGCTACTTCAGCGAAGCGCTGCAGAGCCGGGGCCCATGTGGCAGCACGCGCTGTGGCTCCTGGGTCCCGGCTCTGCGACGCAACGCCAAGAGCGTTGCGCCGCGTCCGGGACACGGAAGCAACGAGCGATAGGAACGGCTCACAGATACCGCGACAGCTCGGCCTTGAACTGCCCGTACACGGCATCCTCGATCTGGCTGCGCGTGATGCCGATGTCGCGCAGGGCGCGGTCGTCGAGCTCGTTCAGCGTCTTGACGGCGGAGCGGCGCTCCAGGCGGTCGAACAGCGCGGTGACGCCGTGGGCGAGTGCACTGAAAAATCCGCCCGACGAGGATGGGCGCAAAGTCCGCCCGGCAGTTTGCGAGATCGTGGTCATTCTTCTTCTCCGGCCTTTCGTCCCGCGCGGCGAAGCAGGTACCGTTGGCGCGGGCGCTTGTGGACGCCTGCACCTCATTTGCCGTCGGATTGCTCTTGCTCTCCTCGGCTCAATCGCGGAACTTGATGGAACTTAAATGCTCCAGTACACTCCTCGGAGCAAGCAAAACATTGCTCTCGGTGCAATATGTCCAAGTTCGAGTACGTGAAGCTTGCCGATGCCATTGCGGCCGATATCACTAACGGCACGTTAAGGCCCGGCGACCGGCTGCCGCCGCAGCGCAATTTTGCCTATGACCGCGGCATCGCGGTCTCGACCGCGAGCCGGGTTTATACGGAATTGCTCCGCCGCGGCCTCGTGGTCGGCGAGGTCGGGCGCGGCACGTTCATCTCCGGCGACGTCAGGCGCGAAGTCGAGACCATGCGCGAGCCGGCCGACGCGCGCATCAATCTCGAGGTCAATTACCCGCTGTTGCCGCAGCAATGGGCGATGATCGCCAAGAGCCTCGCGGGGCTCGAGCGCATCGACGCGCTCGAATCCGCGCTGCGCGTTTCGACCAGCACCGGCACCAAGAGTGCGCGCGTTGCCGCCGCTGCCTATCTCGCGCGCAAGGATTTTGCGCCCGAGCCCGAGCAGATCTTCTTCACCGCCAACGGCAAGCAATCGCTCGCGGCCGCGCTTGCCGCGCTGGTGCCCACCGGCGGCCGCTGCGGCGTCGAGGCGCTGACCTATCCCTACGTCAAGAGCATCGCCGCGCGGCTCGGTGTGACGCTGGTCCCGATTCCCATGGACGAATTCGGCGCGCGGCCCGACGCCATCCAGAAGGCCCATCGCGAGGCGCATTTGTCGGCCCTGTATCTGCAGCCCATCATCCAGAACCCGCTCGGCGTCACCATGAACGCAACGCGGCGCGCCGACATCATGCGCGTCGCCGAGAAGCTCGATCTCACCATCGTCGAGGACACCGTCTACGGCTTCCTCGCCGACGACACACCGCTGGCGGCGCTCGGGCCCGACCGCTGCTTCGTGATCGACAGCCTGTCCAAGAAGGTCGCGCCGGGGCTCGCGCTCGGCATGCTGGTCGCGCCACCTCACATGCGCGAAAGCGTGATGGGCGCGGTGCGCACCGGGGGCTGGATCGCTTCGGGCTACGCGCTCGCGGCCGGGCAGCGGCTGATGGCCGACGGCACCGTCGCCGAACTGACCCGGCTGAAACGCATCGACGCCGCGCGCCGCCAGCAGACCGCCGCACGGCTGCTCGCCGGCTACCAGCTCGCCGCCGATCCGCGCGCCTATCATCTCTGGCTGACGCTGCCGCCGCACTGGCGCTCGCAGACGTTCGTCGCGGCGGCAGCGCGGCGCGGCATCGCACTGACGCCATCCTCGACCTTCGCGATCGCGCACGGTCATGCCCCGAACGCGGTGCGCCTCGCGCTCGCCCCACCCTCGCCCGAGCAGCTCGACTCCGGCCTGCGCACCATCGTCTCGCTGCTCGGCACCAAGGAGGACGATTTCGATTCGACGGAGTAGGGCACGCGTTTTCTTCACGCGAACCGGACCCAACTTCGCTCGAAAACGCTTTAGGGCAACAGCGCCTCCGGCACGCGGTCGAAACTGTAGCTCTGCGGCCGGTTGCGCCGGACGAAGCCGCCGACCTGCCAGGCGAACAGCGCGGCGAAGCCGAGGATGAACAGCACGCCGGCGAATTCGCCGGTCAGAAGCGCACGGATCAGGAGCCCCGCCATCGCCACTGCGAGCACGGCCAGGAACGCCAGCACCGCTGCATAGGTCTTGCGGCTGAGGCCCCCGGACAATTCGGCGCGGCTGCCCGCTTTCGCCATCCGCGCATGCAGCTCGATCAGGAAATCGCGAAAGCCGTTGTCCTGCGGCGCCATCAGTGCCGCGGTCTGCCAGCTCGTCGACAGGATGGCGATGCGGCCACCACCGGCGCGGCTGATATCGGCGCGGAAGCGGTGCTGCTGCATCGACACCGGGCGGAACGACAGCCGGATCGCCGAGATCTCGTCATAGCGCCACAGCGAGGAGCGGCCGGCGATGTGCCAGGACAGCCCCTGCTCCGTCAGCTCGAATCGATGTGCCGAGCCGATCAGCGAGGCCTTGTAGGCGTAGCTCGTGGCCGAGCCAGCTTCAGCTCCCGGCATGTCGATCAATGATCCCATCGGCGATCGGCTTGCGCGATCGCCCCCGGCCATCCTACAAGCGAGGCATGGCTGAGACGACCTTTTTTCCGCGCCACCTGATTCTCGGCGCCGCAATGATCTCCGGTGTGTTGCTCGCGCTCGCGGTACACATGCTGGGCGCGCGCTACGGTCTCGACCTCGGCGGCCTCTGGCGCTCCGACACGCACGAGTTCATTCCGGCGGGCGCTGCGATCGCCTGGTGGCTGATCGCCACGGTCGGCTTCTCCGGCGGCTATTTCACGGCGAGCCTGATGCAGAGCGCCGTCTCCGGACAGATCCCGCAGCGGATGCGGCAATTCCTGATCGCGGTCGGCGTGCTCCTGCTTGCGGGAGCGGGTCAGGCGGCGTCGGCGCCGAGCCCGATTCCGACCGTCTCGGGCGTGCTCGCAGGGCTTGCCGCCCTCTGCCTCGGCGCCGTGATGGCGTTCTGCGGCGCGCACTTCGCGCTGCGCCGAAGCTGACCTTTCAAGCCGAGGCGCGCAGTCGCGGCTGTTCCAGCATGATCGCGACATCCGAGGCAGGCCGCGGCTTGCTGAACAGATAACCCTGCGCCTGGGTGCAGCCCTCGCGCCGGAGCAGCTCGAGCTGCGCGTCGTTCTCGACGCCTTCCGCCGTGGTGACGATGCCGAGGCTGCGGCCGAGGCCGGTCACGGCGCGAATGATCGCCATGGAATCGTCGCGCGTCGCCAACTCCGACACGAAGGAGCGGTCGATCTTGATCTTGTCGAACGGGAAGCTGCGCAGGTAGCTCAGCGACGAATAGCCGGTGCCGAAATCGTCGAGCGAGATCCGCACGCCCATGGCGCGCAGCTCGTGCAAGGTCGTCAGCGTCGCCTCGCTGTTCTGGAGCAGAACGGATTCGGTGATCTCGAGCTCGAGACGGCGCGCACCGAGTCCCGAGGCGGCCAACGCCTCCGTCACGGATGCGATCAGGTTCGGGCTCTTGAACTGCACCGGCGACAAATTGACGGCGACGTCGACATCGTCGGGCCAGGTGGCCGCATCGGTGCAGGCGGAGCGCAGCACGAACTCGCCGAGCTGAACGATGAGCCCGGTCTCCTCGGCGAGCGGGATGAAGCTGATGGGCGCGATCAGCCCGCGTTGCGGATGGTTCCAGCGGAGCAGCGCCTCGAAGGCGACCACGCGACTGCTGGCGACCTCGCGGATCGGCTGGTAATAGACCTGAAACTCGTCGCGCTGCAGCGCCGCGCGCAGATCCATTTCCAGAAGGCGCCGCGCCTGCGCGCGCGCATCCATGCCGGTCTCGAAGAAACGATAGGTGCCGCGGCCGTCCGCCTTGGCGCGGTAGAGCGCCAGGTCCGCGTTCTTCAACAGCTCGTCCGGATTGCTGCCGTCCTGCGGCGACAGCGAGATGCCGATCGAGACGCCGATCACGATCTGATGGTCGTCGATCTGGTAAGGCGCCGAGATCACCTCGACGAGGCGCCCGGCAAGTGATCGCGCGGCGATCTCCTCGGAGCGTCCGATCTGGACCACCGCGAACTCGTCGCCGCCGAGCCGCGCCACGGTGTCCTGTTCGCCGACGGTGGCCTCGAGCCTGCGGCCGACCTCCTTGAGCAGCGCATCGCCGATGGGATGGCCGAGCGAGTCGTTGATGTCCTTGAAGTGATCGAGATCGAGGCAAAGCACCGCGAGCTGGTCGCCCGACCTGGTCTGGCGCAGCCCCTGCTCGAGCTGTTCGTGGAACAGCACCCGGTTCGGCAGGCTGGTCAGCGCGTCATGGCGCGCCATGTGCGAGATCTTGGCCTGCGCCTCCAGCCATTCGGTGATGTCCTCGAACGTCGCGACCCAGCCGCCGCCCTGCATCGGCTGGTTGACGACCCGGATCGAGCGGCCGAACCGGTTGACGACGTCGGTCGTGGTGCGGCCCTCGCGGGCGTCGGCGACGAGGCGGGCGAAGAATTCGTCCGCATCGCCCTGCCACAGGCCCTTGGCCTGCTCTTCCCTGAGCACGTCGACCAGCAAGCGGCCGGTGAGCGGCACGTCGGTACGACGGAGCATCGTCGCATAGCGCTCGTTGAACAGGATGATCTTGCCGTCGGCGTCGAACATGCACAGCCCCTGCGACATGTTCTCCAGCGCGCTGTCGAGCACGATCTGCTGACGGCCCAGTTCGCCCTTGGCGCGGCGGTCGAGCAGCGCGGCCACGAGCGCAATCGCGATGATCGCGACGGCGGCGCTGGCAGTGAGGAACGACAGCGAGGCCGGCGGGATCGAGAGCCCGCTGATCGCGAGCGTCGGGTCCGGCGTCAGCAGCACCGCGCCCATCGCGGTGAAATGATGCGCGACGATCGCGAGCGTCAGCAGAGCAGTCGCACTCAGCGCAGGCCGAATGCCGTCACCTCGGGCAGCGACGAATAGCGCGAGCGCTGCGAAGACGACGCCGAACAGCACCGAGGCGGCAACCGTGCTTCCGATCCAATCCACCCGTGCCGGCATCTCCAGCGCCGCCATGCCGGTGTAATGCATCGCCGCGACACCCAGGCCGACGATGGCGCCGCCGACGACGATCCACACCGGGCGCGAGGACGCCACGGCGATGCCCAGGCCCACGAAGGTCAAGGAGATCGCAAGCATCAACGACAGAATTGTCACCGGGATGTTGTAGGCGCCGGCGCTCCCCGGGCCGTAGGCGAGCATCGCGATGAAATGCGTCGCCCAGATGCCGCATCCGCTGACGGCCGCATCCAAGGCGATCCAGGCCAGACGCGCGGCTCCGTGCGTCGCGCGTGCGCGCTGAAACAGGCTGATCGCCGCAGCGCTGGCGAGCAGGCACACTGCGCCCCCAAGGGCGACCAGTCGCCAGTCATGCTCGTCGGTTAGACAGTAGAAAACTTGATACATTGCCAGCCCCTATCGACCCGCACTTGAGCCGACAGTGGTGGACGATCGGTAACCGGCTACAAAGCTGCTCCGGAAGTGGTGAATGGAAGATGAGCGAGTTCGCTCACATTGCTGATCCTGGCCACGGCGCTCCGAAGCAGCACAAGACAGTGGGAGGTGGGCAAGCAAAAGCGCCGCGCGGACCTCGCGCAGCGCTCATGATTTCCTCGTCTCAGCTCGCCGCGCGCAGGTTCACCTTGCTCTCGGCAAGTGTCGTCAGCTTCTTGTCGGTCGCCTTCTCCTCCTCCAGCGTCTTGGCGAGCACGCTGGCGCAGTCATTGCGGCCGAGCTGCTTGGCCCAGGCGATCAGGCTGCCGTAGCGGGCGATCTCGTAATGCTCCGCGGCCTGCGCCGCATTGATCAAGGCTGCGTCGAGCACCGCCTTGTCGGCGACTTCGCCGGCGGTGTCGTCGGCTTCCTCGATAATGCCGTCGATGGCCGGGCAGTCGACCGCCTTCACGGCGACGCCGTGCATCTTGAACACCTCCTCCAGCCGCGAAACGTGCTGCCTGGTTTCCTCGAGGTGCGTCAAAAAGCCCTGTTTCAGCTGCGGATCAGTGGCCTTGCTCGCCATTTTCGGCAGCGCCTTGGTGAGCTGCTGCTCGGCGTAATAGATGTCCTGGAGCTGATGCACGAACAGATCGTTCATCGTCTTGATGTCCTTTGTGAACAGTCCCATCGTTCCGATCCTCTTCCGTCTTGGGAACACGGAGGCGCCGGCTCGCACGAAAAGCCGCAGATTCCGCCATGTTCGGTTGCTGATGGGGCCACAACGAGTGCGCGGCATCGACGTTCCAAAAAGACCGCATCGCTTGCGCTGGAACAATGCGGACCGCGCCGGCATCTGAAATCATGCCGACATACGAAACGCGCGTGCCGGGGCGGTTTCGCGACTCATATGCTTAACGCGCCGCCGATGTGAACCGCATATGACAGAAGTGGCCGGTCCGACGCAGAACCTATTGTTGTCAAGGGCTGCACAAGCCACTGTTTTTGCCTTAAATGAGCTGGATCATGCCGAGCGATCAATGCCTGCCTTTGGCCATGATCGCACCCGACCGGCCAATGCCTGGCCCGATCGGTCTTGCCCCCCGCCGGGAGGATGAATGCACGGACTGCTGCCCGCGCTGAAACGCGGCTTCAAGAGATGGATCGGCTGGCGACGGCTCGGAATTGCCGCGAGCGTCTTCATCATCGCCTTCGCGATCACCACGCTGGTGCGGACCCTCAAGGGCATCGATGCCGGGGTCATCTTGACCGCATTGACCGAGATTCCGCGCGGCAACATCGGGCTGGCGGCGGTCTGCGTCTTCTTTGCGTTCTGCACGCTGACCTTCTATGACTTTTTTGCACTGCGAACGATCGGCAAGAAGCATGTGCCCTATCGCATCGCGGCGCTGTCCAGCTTCACGTCCTACTCGATCGGCCACAACATCGGCGCCACGGTCTTCACCGGCGGCGCGATCCGTTTCCGGATCTATTCGGACTACGGGCTGAACGCGATCGACGTCGCGAAGATCTGCTTCCTGTCGGGCCTGACCTTCTGGCTCGGTAACATCTTCGTGCTCTCGATCGGCATGGCCATCCATCCGGATGCGGCCTCCTCGATGGATCAGCTCCCCTCCTCGCTCAACCGGTTGATCGCCCTCGGCGGACTCGCATCGATCGGCGCGTATCTGGTCTGGCTCTGCATGGGCGAGAAGCGCCGCGAGCTCGGTCAGAAAGGCTGGAAGGTGGTGCTGCCCTCGGCGCCGCTGACCTTGGTGCAGATCCTGATTGGCGTCGTCGATCTCGGCTTCTGCGCGACGGCAATGTACCTCTTGATGCCGGCCAATCCGCCGATCGACTTCATGTCGCTTGCGGTCGTGTTCATCCTGGCGACCCTGATCGGCTTTGCCAGCCACGCGCCCGGCTCGATCGGCGTGTTCGATGCCGCCATGCTGGTGGCGCTGCCCCAGTTCAGCCGCGAGGAGCTTCTGGCGACGCTGCTGGTGTTCCGTATTCTCTATTTCGTGATCCCGTTCGGCCTTGCCATCTCCATCATGGGCACGCGCGAGCTCTGGATGAATGTGGTCGCGCCGTGGCAGGAGCGGCGGCGGCTGGCGGAGGCCTGCGCGCAGGCCAACCTGCCCAAGGAGGTGGCGCCGATGGAGCGCGAACGACTGCTGCGGCAGGCCAGCAAGCGCTGAGCCGCCAAGGGCGCCGCCGGAAATCGTCAGGCAAAGGTTGCAGGCCGGGGCGCAATCCTCTCTTATTTCCGCCTCAACTTTGCCGTTGAAGACGCGGGCCATGATTTCCGTATTCCTTCGCACCCTCTCGGCCGGCGCCGTGCTGCTTGCCGGCATCCTTGCTTTGCCCGAGCGTGCCGCCGCGCAGGACGCCGGCACCATGCAGATCAGCTGGGAGGTGCGTAACCGCTTCCGGCTATTCCGCGAGGAGCGCGACTTCCTGCTCCATGTCGAGAACGCGCGTAACCGCAGCATTCTCGCCGCCGAGCAATCCCTGGAGCTCCAGAGCGAGGGCCGCGGCTGGGCCCGCAACATGGTCAACCGGCTCTGCATCGACCTGCAGGGCCGGGTCAACCAGCCCTGCACCCGCGACAATGTCAAAGAGAACTACATCACGCCGATCGACCATCCGGTCACGGTGCGCCTGACCGGCGCGGTGCCGGTCGGCGCCACCTGCGCCTGGTCTTTCGATGACGGCGACGGGCCGCAGACCTCGACCTTCGACTGCGCCGAGCCGATCAATTTGCGCGTCCGCTACGGCAAGCCGACGGTCGCGACCGTCGATGTCTCCGCCGGCTCCGATCCGACCCAGCGGGTCCAGACCGAGATCCAGGTCCGCGACATCTTCATCGCCGGTCTGGGCGACAGCATCGCTTCCGGCGAAGGCAACCCGGACCGGCCGCTGGCGCTGTCGGACGAAGGATTCTGCTTCCGCTCCTATCTCGGCACCGCCAGCGCGCAGTACTACCGGCCGAGCCGCCACGGCTTCAAGGGCGGCCGCGCCTGCGAGGCGCCGGACACGCTCGCCAACTGGCAACGCTACAGCGCGCTCTGGTTCAATGCGCCGTGCCATCGATCGCTCTACAGCTATCAGGCGCGCACCGCGCTGGCGCTCGCGGTGCGCTACACCCACATCGCCGTGACCTTCCTGCCGCTCGCCTGCACCGGTGCCAGCATCGGCGACGGACTGCTCGGCTCCCAGCGCGCCCGCGAATGCCCACCCGGCAAGACCGGCGTCTGCAGCACCAGCGTGAATGCGCAAGTCGCCGAGCTGCGGGAAGCCGTCACCGCGGCGAGGAAGCGCCAGCCCGAGCGCACGCTCGATCTCGTGCTGCTCTCGGTCGGCGCCAACGACGTCTATTTCTCCGGTCTCGTCGCGGACGTCATCGTCGACACTGCGACAGAGCGCGCGCTGTTCCGCCGCTCCGGCGTGATGGCGAGCGTCGAGGATTCCCGCGATGCGCTCCAGCGCGAACTGCCGCAGAGCTTCGTCAAGCTGCGCGAGGCGCTGAAGCCGCTGGTCGGCGGCGACCTCTCGCACGTGGTCTACGTCTCCTACGCCAATCCAGCGCTCGCGGACGGAGGGGCGCCCTGCCGCGGCGGCCGGGCCGGCTTCGACATCCACCCGTCCTTCAACACCGATCCGCAGCGTCTCGCCCGCGTCTCCGCCTTCGTCGACGCCGAATTCCTGCCACAGCTGAAGGGGCTCGCCACCTGCACCCGCGGCGCGCTGTGCCGCGATCCCGAAGCCGACCGCATGACGTTCGTCGACGCCCACCAGGCCGCGTTCGCCGACCACGGCTTCTGCGCCCGTTCCGGCAACGATCCCGAATTCGACCGCAGCTGCTTTGCCGAGAACGGCCAGAGCTTCGATCCCGATATCGTCAGCGCGGCGAGTCAGCCGATGCTGTGCGGCCGCGGCGCCTCGGAGTACCGCGCCTACCTGCCCCGCGCACGCTGGATCCGGGACGCCAACGACAGCTATTTCGCCGCCATGACCTATCCGCAAGGCCTGCCGGCGGCGAGCCAGCCGACCGACATTCACGACGCGACCTGGGGCGTGCTCTCCGCCGTCTATGGCGGCGCAGTGCATCCGAGCGCCGAGGGCCACGCCGCGATGGCCGATGCGGCACTGCCAGCGGCGAGCGCCGCGCTCGGGCTGGATGCCGTGCCGCCGAACGTGACGCGCGGATTTTTGCCGCGGTTGCTGCCCAGCGCACAGCAGTAGAAGCAAACGCGGCCCTCTCCACAGTCATTGCGAGCGCAGCGAAGCAATCCAGAGTCCCTCCTCCGAAAGATTCTGGATTGCTTCGCTGGGCTCGCAATGACGAGTTTTGTGGCGTGCACTTCCCACACCCTCACTGTCATCGCCCGGCTTGACCGGGCGAAACCGCCCAGTACTCCGCGGCAGCAGTGATTGAATCGAGACGCCGCGGCGTACTGGATTCCCCGCCTTCGCGGGGAATGACAGCGGTGTGGGTGGAATCATCTCGCCGCATCACCCTCTCTCACGCGCCGGCATCGTGCCGCCACTCCTGCCGTTCCATCAATCCAAAAACGGCATCGATCGATGCTGCCTTGAACTTGGACACTCCGCCGCGCGCGCCTCTAGGACTCGTGTCGGGGAAACGGGCGAGATTTGAGAGAGGCGCGCAATGAGCGCAGTGGTGTCCGCAGCGGACGTGAGGCGGTCGCGCATCAGACTGTTCCTCCTGAGGGCTCCCGTAGGAGCTTGACCAGGCAACTCAACGGCGGCCCCCAAAGCCGCCGTCTTTGTTTTGGGGGTGATCGATGCTAGAAATGCCAGGGAAACGCCTTATCCATCTAAGGCATGTATCGATGTTCGACCTCAACCAGCTCCGCTGTTTCGTCACGGTGGCGGAGGAATTGCATTTCGGCCGCGCCGCCGCGCGGCTGAACATGACGCAGCCGCCGCTATCCCGGCAGATCCAGGTGCTCGAGCACATCATCGACGCGCCGCTGCTCGAGCGAACCAGCCGCTCGGTGCGTCTGACCCCGGCCGGGCGCAGCTTCCTGCCGGAGGCGCGGCGCATCCTCAAGCTTGCCGAAAGCGCCTCGCAGGTCGCCCGTCGCATCGCGCTCGGCAAGACCGGCTCGCTCAAGATCGGCTTCACCGCGGCCGCGGCCTATGGCTTCCTGCCCGAGCTCATCGCCGCCTGTCGCGCCAAGCTGCCAGAGGTGGACTTCTCCCTGAAGGAGATGGTGTCGGGCGACCAGTTCGAGGCGCTGACTTCCGGCCAGATCGATGCCGGGCTGCTGCGGCCGCCGATCGCGCGGCCCGAGCTTGCCAGCCGCCGCGTCGTCGCCGAGCCGCTGCTCGCGGCGATCCCGAAGAAGCATCCGCTGGCAAACGCAGACGGCATCACCATCAAGGATTTCGACGACCAGCCCTTCGTGATGTATTCGCCCTATGAGAGCCGCTACTTCCACGACCTCCTGGTGGCGCTGTTCACCCGCGCCGACGTGCTGCCGCGCTACGTCCAGCATCTCAGCCAGATCCACTCGATCCTCGCCATGGTGCGCGCCGGCCTCGGCCTTGCCATCGTGCCGGCGGCGGCAGCGAGCCTGAAGATCTCCGACGTCCGCCTGCGTCCTCTGAAGCTGCGCACCCGCGTGCCCGTCGAGCTGTTCATGGTGTGGCGGCGCGAGGACGAGAACCCGCTGCTGTCGGCGCTGGTCAAAATCGCCGGCGAATTGTCCTCCGCGGAGCTGGCGGAGGATTGATGCTCAATCCGCATCGGTCGATATAGGCTTTGGCTTGGACGCGCATCGAACCGTCTCCTAAACCACGGCGCATGGACGTGCGGCTTCTGCTTGCGTCCTCCGCAACACGACAAGGGAGCGCCCATGAGCAAGATGACCCCGCAGGAAATGGCCCAGAAGATCGGATCGGGCCTCCTGTCCTTCCCCGTCACGCCGTTCAAGGCTGACTATACCTTCGACGAGGCGACCTACCGCGCCAACATGGACTGGCTGTGCGGCTATGAGGTCGCAGGTCTCTTCGCCGCCGGCGGCACCGGCGAGTTCTTCTCGCTGACGCCATCGGAGGTTCCTGAGGTCGTCAAGGTCGCCGTCGACGAGACCAAGGGCCGCGTGCCCGTGCTCGCCGGCACCGGCTACGGCACCGCCGTCGCCCGCGAGATCGCGATCGGTGCGGAAAAGGCCGGCGCCGATGGCCTCCTGCTCCTGCCGCCCTACCTCACCCATTCCGAGCAGGAAGGCCTTGCCGCCCATGTCGAGGCCGTCTGCGCCGCCGTGAAGATCGGCGTCATCGTCTACAACCGCGATAACGCCATCCTGCAGCCCGACACGCTCGCGCGCCTTGCCGAGCGCTGCCCGAACCTCGTCGGCTACAAGGACGGCATCGGCGACATCGAGCTGATGACCCGCGTCTACACCAAGCTCGGCGACCGCCTCACCTATGTCGGCGGCCTGCCGACCGCCGAGACCTTCGCGCTGCCCTATCTCGACATGGGCGTGACGACCTATTCCTCGGCCGTGTTCAACTTCGTGCCGGAATTCGCCACCAACTTCTACGCCGCGGTGCGCAAGCGCGACCACGCCACGATCCAGGCCGGCCTGAAGGATTTCATCCTGCCGCTGATCGCGATCCGCAACCGCAAGAAGGGTTACGCGGTTTCGATCATCAAGGCCGGCATGAAGGTGATCGGCCGCGATTCCGGCCCGGTCCGTCCGCCGCTGACCGATCTCACCGAGCAGGAGTTGGCGGAGCTGACCGCGCTGGTGCAGAAGCTGCCCGCCGCACGATCGTCACAACAGGCTGCAGAATAACTGGACAACAGGGAGGAGCGTGCAATGGCCCAGACCGAGATTCCCGGCGCGTCAGTCGCCGGCGTGTCAGTCGCCGGCGCACCTGTTATCACGGCGATGCAGATCATTCCGGTCGCGGGCCGCGACAGCATGCTCCTCAACCTGAGCGGCGCGCATGCGCCGTTCTTCACCCGCAACATCGTCATGCTCACCGACAATGCCGGCCACACCGGCGTCGGCGAGGTGCCGGGCGGGCAGAAGATCTGGCAGACGCTGCAGGACGCCCGCGACCTCGTGATCGGCAAGACGGTCGGTGCGATGAACAACATCCTGGCCGACATCCGCACCGCCTTCGCCGACCGCGACGCCGGCGGGCGCGGCAAGCAGACTTTTGATCTTCGCGTGATGATCCATGCGGTCACCGCCGTTGAGGCCGCGCTGCTCGACCTGCTCGGCCAGCATCTGGGTCTGCCTGTCGCAGCCCTGCTCGGCGAAGGTCAGCAGCGCACCAGCGTCGAGACACTCGGCTATCTCTTCTTCGTCGGCGACCGCCGCAAGTCGAAGCTCGACTATGTCACCGGCGAGACCGGCAAGCCCGACTGGTTCAACCTGCGCCACCAGGAGGCGATGACGCCCGAGGCCGTGGTGCGGCTCGCAGAGGCTACCCACGACCATTACGGCTTCGCCGACTTCAAACTCAAGGGCGGCGTGCTCCGCGGCGAGCAGGAGATCGAGGCCGTCACGGCCATCGCAAAGCGTTTCCCGAACGCACGCGTGACGCTCGACCCGAACGGTGCCTGGTCGCTGGATGAGGCGATCAGCCTCTGCAAGGGCATGCACGGCATCCTCGCCTATGCCGAGGACCCCTGCGGCGCCGAGGCCGGCTTCTCCGGCCGCGAGATCATGGCCGAGTTCCGCCGTGCCACCGGCCTGCCGACGGCCACCAACATGATCGCCACGGACTGGCGGCAGCTCTCCCATGCGCTGCGGCTCGGGGCCGTGGACATCCCGCTGGCCGATCCCCATTTCTGGACGATGCAAGGCTCGGTGCGCGTGGCCCAGACCTGCCGTGACAACGGCCTGACCTGGGGCTCGCACTCCAACAACCATTTCGACATTTCCCTCGCCATGTTCACCCATGTCGGCGCCGCCGCTCCCGGCAAGGTCACCGCGATCGACACGCACTGGATCTGGCAGGACGGCCAGGCGCTGACGAAGGAGCCGCTTCAGATCAAGGGCGGCAAGATCGCCGTCCCGGACCGCCCCGGGCTCGGCATCGAGATCGACCGCGCCGCCATCGAGGCCGCGCACGAGCTCTACAAGAAGCATGGACTTGGGGGGCGGGATGACGCTATGGCCATGCAGGACTTGATCCCCGGCTGGACGTTTGACGACAAGCGTCCCTGCCTCGTGCGTTAGAAACGTTCCCCTGGAGGAAAAAGATGACAGCGATCCTGAAGAACTTCATCGGCGGCGAATGGGTCGACGGCTCCGGCGTCACCAGGAACATCAACCCCTCCAACACCAACGATCTCGTCGGCGAATACGCCAAGGCCGACAAGGCGCAGACCGAGAAGGCCATCGCCGCCGCCAAGGCCGCCTTCCCCGCCTGGGCGCAGTCGACCCCGCAGGTGCGCTACGACGCGCTGAACAAGATTTCGACTGAAATCCTCGCCCGCAAGGAAGAGCTCGGCCGCCTGCTCGCCCGCGAGGAAGGCAAGACCCTGCCGGAAGGCATCGGCGAGGTCGCGCGCGCCGGCCAGATCTTCGCGTTCTTTGCCGGCGAGGCGCTGCGCCTGATCGGGGAGAAGGGCGCCTCGGTGCGTCCCGGCCTCGACGTCGAGCTCACCCGCGAGCCGGTCGGCGTCGTCGGCATGATCACACCCTGGAATTTCCCGATCGCGATTCCTGCCTGGAAGATCGCGCCCGCGCTCTGCTACGGCAACACGGTGGTGTTCAAGCCGGCCGAGCTGGTGCCGGGCTCCGGACATGCGCTCGCCGAGATCATCACCCGTTCCGGCATTCCCGCCGGCGTGTTCAACCTCGTGGTCGGCTCCGGCTCGGTGGTCGGCCAGACCCTGCTCGAGCATCCGGACGTAGCAGCGATCTCCTTTACCGGCTCGGTGCAGACCGGACGCAAGATCGCGCAGGCCTGCGTGCTCTCGAACCCCATGAAGAAGTTCCAGCTCGAGATGGGCGGCAAGAACCCGCTGGTGGTGCTCGACGACGCCGACCTCAAGACCGCGGTCGAGGTCGCCGTCAACGGCGCCTATTTCTCGACCGGCCAGCGCTGCACCGCCTCGTCTCGCCTGATCGTGACCGAAGGCATCCACGACCGCTTCGTCGCCGCCATGGCCGAGCGCCTGAACAGCCTGTCCGTCGACGATGCGCTCAAGGCCGGCGTGCATATCGGTCCCGTGGTGGACCAGAACCAGCTCGACCAGGACCTGCGCTACATCAAGATCGGCCAGGACGAAGGTGCCAAGCTCGCGTTCGGCGGCGAGCTGCTGAAGCGCGAGAACCCCGGCCACTACCTGCAGCCAGCGCTGTTCACCGAGGCCAACAACAACATGCGCATCGCGCGCGAGGAGATTTTTGGCCCGGTCGCCGCCGTCATTCGTGCCAAGAATTACGAAGAGGCGCTCGCCATCTCCAACGATACCGAGTTCGGCCTCGCCTCCGGCATCTGCACCACCAGCCTGAAATACGCCTCGCATTACAAGCGCAACAGCGAGTCCGGCATGGTGATGGTCAATTTGCCGACCGCCGGCGTCGACTATCACGTGCCGTTCGGCGGCCGGAAGGGCTCGAGCTATGGCGCCCGCGAGCAGGGCTCCTACGCGCGTGAGTTCTACACCACGGTGAAGACGGCTTATACGTTCCCGGGCTGACGAGCGATGTTCGTGCCGCGGCGCAGGTGCCCACCTCTCCCCTCCGGGGAGAGGTGAACGAAACTTCTTCCGTTCTTGAGGCAGGCGTAGATGGACCAGGACGTCGCAGCGAAAGAGCAGCCCCGCTACATCAAGCTCAACGAGCGCGACAATGTCGCGATCGTGGTCAATGATTTCGGGCTACCCGCTGGCGCGCGCTTTGCCAGCGGCCTGACGCTGCGCGCCTTCGTGCCGCAGGGACACAAGACCGCGCTGGTCGACATCGCGGAAGGCGAACCGATCGTCCGTTATGGCGAGATCATCGGCTACGCGCTGTCGCCGATCCTGGCCGGCGAATGGGTGGACGAGGCGCGCATCCGCATGCCGGACGCTCCTGCGCTCGACAAGCTCGAAATCTCGACCGCCGTACCGGCACCGCTGCCGCCGCTCGAAGGCTTCACCTTCGAGGGCTATCGCAATCCGGACGGCTCGGTCGGCACCAAGAACATCCTCGGCATCTCCTCCTCCGTGCAATGCGTCAAGGGCACGATGGAATATGCGGTCAAGCGCATCCGCGCCGAGCTGCTGCCGAAATATCCCAACGTCGACGACGTCGTGCCGCTGACGCACGCCTATGGCTGCGGCGTCGCCATCACCGCGCCCGACGCGGTGGTGCCGATCCGCACCCTGCAGAACCTCGCGCTCAATCCGAATTTCGGCGGCGAGATTTTGGTGGTCGGCCTCGGCTGCGAGAAGCTCGCGCCGGAACGCCTGGTGCCGGAAGGCGTGGATAACGCCATCGTCCGCATGCAGGACGAGGCTTTCGACGGCTTTGGCGCGATCGTCGAGGCGATCATGACCCAGGCCGAGGCGCGGCTGAAGGTGCTCAACACCCGCAAGCGCGAGACCTGCCCGGCGTCCGATCTCGTGATCGGGCTGCAATGCGGCGGCAGCGATGCCTTCTCCGGCGTCACTGCCAATCCCGCCGTCGGTTTCGCCGCAGACCTCCTGGTGCGCGCCGGCGCCACCGTGATGTTCTCGGAGGTCACCGAGGTGCGCGACGCGATCCAGCTGCTCACCCGGCGCGCCATCAACGAGGACGTCGGCCGCGCGCTGGTGCGCGAAATGGCCTGGTACGATTCCTATCTCGCCCGCGGTGGCGCCGACCGCAGCGCCAACACCACGCCCGGCAACAAGAAGGGCGGCCTTGCCAACATCGTCGAGAAGTCGCTGGGCTCGATCGTCAAGTCCGGCTCCTCCGCCATCACCGGCGTGCTCTCGCCCGGCGAGAAGGCGACGCAAAAGGGCATGCTGTTCGCCGCGACGCCCGCCTCTGACTTCATCTGCGGCACGCTCCAGCTCGCCTCCGGCATGACGCTACAAGTCTTCACCACCGGCCGCGGCACGCCTTACGGCCTTGCGGCAGCACCGGTGATCAAGGTCGCAACGCGCAGCGAGCTCGCGCGGCGCTGGAAGGACCTGATCGATTTCGATGCCGGCAAGATCGCAACCGGCGAGAAGACCATCGAGGAGACCGGCTGGGACCTGTTCCGCCTGATCCTCGACGTCGCCTCTGGCCGCACCAAGCCGTGGTCGGACCGCTGGGGCATCCACAACGACCTCACGCTGTTCAATCCGGCGCCGGTGACCTAGAGCGCTTTCGAGCGAAGTGGATACCGGTTCGCCTCAAGAAAACGCATCAAAACAGAACCGTCACTGGCCCTCGATCAGGTGCATGTCGCCCAGCGTGAGCGGCAGGCTGCGGGCGATGAGGTCCGCGATCGCTGCGCGCAGCCGTTCGCTCGAACCCGCCCCGTCGAACGTCGCTTCGATCGGCCCGCTCGGGCCGGCGATCCGCACCGTTCCGGTGTTGTCGAGCGGCGCGGCCGCTCGCTTCTCGATCACGTCGAACGACTTGCCCTCGATGAGGCGAACCTCGTACAGGGCGTGGATCAGCCCGTAATCCGCAAGCAGCGTCCGATATTCGGCGAGCCCGACGCCCTCGACGTTGCGGCCGTTGCCGAGCTTCGATCTCGCCCGGGTGATGACGATATACGCATCCAGTCCCTGCGGCGTGACATCGCTGCGAACCAGCTCCTTGAATGGATCGCTGCGCAAGAGATTGACGGGCGCGACCGCCGAATCCCTGATCGCGGCAAAGGCCGCGCGGCGGTAGCTGACCGGCTGCACATGAAACCGTCCGCTCAGCAGCTTCGTCGCCTGCTGGACGATCAGCTCGTCCAGCCCCCATGCGCTGATCGAGGCGGTCTGCGCGACGTTGTCGAGCCCGGTCAGGCCGGCTCGCGTCAGGCTGATCTCCTCGCCGATGGCCGAGATGATGCCGACGGTCTTGATCGCTTGGAGCCGGCCCGCACGCGTCTCGAACGCCGCGGCGGCGCCGAGCGCGACGCAAGCGATCGCGCAGGCGAGAATTATGATCTTGCCGCGCATGGTCTATCGGATCCTGAAATCGAACGAATAGGACGCACCGAGACCGACGGTGGTCTGGTTCGAGGATCCCCGCAGCTTCACCAGCGGGCTATCCGCGGCATCGCCGAGCAGCTTCTCGTATTCGACATAGGCGTGGACCTCCCACTGCGGATTGATGCGGTAGGAGATCTGGCTGCCGAAGCCGACCGAGTGCGCGCCGCCCCTGGCATTGTATGTCGGCAACCCCGATGCCAGCGCCTGCACGGCATCGATGCCGAAATACGGCGCGGTGGCCTTGGTGCTCTTCCAGGTGAAGCGCGGGCCGGCGGAGATCGTGAGCCTTTGAATCAGCGGCACGATGACGTCCGCAGAAACATCCGCCACGGTGCCGGTATGACCGCCCATGCCCTGGCGCAACTCGCTGCGCAGGCGCAGCCAGTCGACCGGATAGTACTCGACGAAGCCGCCGAGCTCATAGGCGGCCTTGACGTCGCCGAGCCCGGTCAGCTCCGCATACTTGCTGCTCTTGCGCGAGGCGACGTATTTGAACGCGGGGCCCGCGCGAAAATTGCCGATGTCGAGCAGCGCAATGCTGGCACTGTCGCGCGGTCCACGGAACTGGTCGATCGATCCGGCGCGGCGGATGGAGAAGATCGGGATCGGAACAAACTTCCCGTTGTTCGATCCCACGAAGTCAGGCCTGTATTCGCCGCCGATGCCAACCATGACGGTCCAGTTTCCGGATGGCGAGGGCAGCATCGGCAGCTCGAATGGCGGCGCTGGCAGCGTGAACGCGGTCTGCGCCGATACTGATGGCGCAGTTGCCATGATCGCACCGAGCGTGGCGAGACAGGCGGTCGTCCGCCGCATAATCGCCGTGAGGCGGAGAGCGGCTTCTTCGAAATCATTCATTGCGGGGCCCCGGACCGGCCTTGCAGGCCGAGTCGACTGATGTGGTTAGGAGCCACAGCATCTGGTCCGGCAAAATTGCCCCAAGATTGCAAGGAGCGATCCATGCCTCGGGGATACGTCCGGCGCCAACAAGGCGCGTCACCGGATCAAGATTGCCCCAACATTGCACGGCCGCGATCACGCGCTCAAAACTTGACCGGCCATGCCCGCGCGCTCACCCGTTCCTGCCTTTTATTCGCCAAGCTCGCTGCCTTAAAGGGAACCCTCGCGCACGAGCCGAAACGTCAGAATTCGGCCAGGGAGCGTCACGGTCAGGGTTTGTTACCCAGCAGAGTCAAGGACGAGCCGCGTGCGCTCCCTCGTGATCGAAGACGAACCACAGATCGGTGCCTATGTCAGCCGGCTGCTCGGGCAATTGCACGGCATCGTCGACCTCGTCGGCTCGATCGCCGATGCCCGCCAGGCACTGGACAATTTCAAGTATGATCTGGCGATCGTCGACCGGATGCTGCCCGACGGAGATGCACTCCAGGTGGTCACGGCGCTGAGCCAATCACCGAAACGGCCCGCAATCATCATGCTGACGTCCAAGGATGCCAAGGAAGATGTCGTCGAAGGGCTCAACGGCGGCGCGGACGACTATCTCGGCAAGCCGTTCGAGCCGCAGGAGCTGCTTGCGCGGGTGCGTGCGGTGCTGCGCCGGCCCCGGCCGCTCGCTCCATCGGTGCTGTCGCTCGGCAACGTCGAGCTGCACCTCGGCAGCAACGAGGCGGTCGTCGCCGACACCAGGATCCTGCTGCGCCGGCGCGAGGCGCTGATCCTGGGGGCGCTGCTGATGCGGCGCGACCGCGTCATCACCCGCGCCGCGCTGATCGAGGAGATCTACGGCTTCGACGACGAGATCGAGTCCAACACGCTCGAGGCACAGGTCTCGCGCCTGCGCAAGAAACTGGCCGAGCTCGGCGGCGACGTCGAGATCCGCAGCATGCGGGGCATCGGCTACATCCTGCGGCTGGCGACGCCGCAATGAAGTCGATCGCTAGGACCTTTGCGCTGTCGCTCGGCATCGCTGCGACGACGATCTTCGTGATCATGGTCGTGATCTTCGTCTCGAGGTACCCGCTGGAGGAACGCGAGTTCAGGGCCTGCCGGGTCGTGGCCGCCGTTCTCGATCGTGCCACAGATATCGATGGGCAAAACCTGACGATACGTCCGACTCCCGCCCTCGAGGAATTGAAGGCGGATAGTCCAAACCTCTGGTACGTCGTGTCCATGGGCGATCTCGTCAGCGAGTACGGTGGCGAGCACCGGCCGCCTCTCCCCTTCGCCTTTCCCTATCGCGGGCCGGTCGGCCTGTCCGTCTTCAGCACACACGACCAAAAGAGCACGTTCTGTCTCGCCGTTGCGCAAAGGGGCTCCTTGCAGCTCACGACGATGGTCGGCGAGCCTCAGGTCCGCTTCGGACGAATGGCCGGGAACTTCCTTATCAACAGGATCTTTTCGATCACCCTGGTGGCGCTGGCCTTTGCGGCGACCGTCGCGATCGGTTCAGCGCTGGCCGCCCGTTTCGTCTCGCGCGGCATCGAGCGGGTGGCACGCCGCGCGCTCGCGATCGATCCTTCGGCGCCACAAGGTTTGATATCGCTGTCCGAGGTCCCTCGCGAGTTGAAGCCCCTGGTGGAGGCGCTGAACCGCGCTTTCGCCGAGATCGACGCCTATATCAGGATGCAGCGCCGCTTCCTCGGCAATGCCGCCCATCAGCTCCGCACGCCACTGACGCTGCTGCGCGCCAAGATCGACGATGTGCCTGATCCGACCCTGAAGGCCGAGCTGGTGCGCGACGTCCGCCGGCTGACCTCGCTGGTCTCGGCCATGCTGGACCTGGCACGATTGCAAAATCATGCGATCGAGAAGCGGCCGATCGATCTTGCCCAGATCACGCTGGACGTGCTGGCCGATTTCAGCCCGTCGGCGCTGGACGCCGGGATCGAGCTTGCGCTGGAGCACGATGGAAGGGGTCCATTCGTGGTGCAGGGCGTGGACGCTGCGATCCGCAGTGCACTTGCCAATCTCGTCGGCAACGCGCTCATCCACGCCCATGGCGCGCGGCGCATCGTCGCCACGATCGGCTGCGATGGCGTGTCGATTCACGATGATGGTGCCGGCCTGCCCGGTGGCGCCGAACACAGGCTGACCGAGCCGTTTCAGACCGGGAGTGCCGCAGGTGAAGGCGCCGGTCTCGGCCTGTCGATCGTCCGCGAGATCATGGCGGCCCATGGCGGGGAGCTGATCGTTGCTTCCGCGCCCGGCTGCGGCACGACGATGCGCCTGCGCTTTGCCGCGGCCGCCGCGCCGGCGAGATCTCCGCAGCTCGATCTGCAAGAGCATTGAGCGGTGCCCATCGGCGCCTTCCGCGAAACCGTCCGGAAACATTGGCGCGGAAAACTTCTTCCGCGTTTCGTCCCTTCGCATCAAGCAATCAATATCTGCGCCGAAGACAACGGGAATGTTCGCACACGAGCGAACCTGTGCCGCCATCGCGGCGACCAAACCATCGATTGACATCTTCCCCGGAGACTTTCCAATGCGTGTTCTCTCGATGATTGCCGTTGCCGGCGCCATGATTGCGAGCTCGGCCGCCGCGTTCGCCAGCGAGCTTCCCCGCTACGAAGTGACGTCGTTTCCGATCACGACAACGCAAGTGCAGGTGCTCGGCGGCGCCGGCGTCGAGGAGCAGTCTGCGAGCCCTGCAATGATCGTCGCCGGCATGCCGGCCTCGCCCGTGCAGGTCTCCGTGCTGTCGCCGCGGATCAAGCAGCTCGCGAGCACGGGTTCGAATAGCCAGGCGCACTAAGCTTGGCTCGTCAACCGACAACGATCACTTCTTGCGCGCTGAATTTTCCACCACGTCATGGCCGGGCTTGTCCCGGCCATCCACGTCTCACTCGGCGGCACCAAGAACGTGGATGCCCGGGACAAGCCCGGGCATGACGGCTTCTTCCACCTCACGCGAATGACGGGCGTCTACGTCATGCTGCCCGGCATGAAGCAGCGCACGCGCGGATGGCCGTCGATATAGTGCTTCCACACCATGGTGCGGCCGATCTTGTTCGGCACGGTGATCACCGCGCCGTCGGGCACCACGACCCACTCGTCGTCGATGCGCACGCGGTAGCGACCGCGATCGGACTCCCAATCGACGTCGGCGATGACGTAGCCGTCCGCATCCGAGCAGCATTGCCCGAACTCGCTACGCAGACTCTCGAACCAGGGTTTCAGGGGCGAGTTGGCGAAGCGGCCGTCGTCGCGCGCCAGCGCCGAATGCGTTAGAACCGTCAGCCCCAGCAGCACGGCGGCACACTGTTTTGCAGGTCTCATGTGGTCTCCGCGGTCGAAGTGATCACCGCGGGGCAAACGCTACCGTCCGCCGTCCGCATGGTGCGCGGCAGGCGTGGAGACGGCGACTCGCTCCCCCAGCAGCTTTGCCGACAGCTATGCAAATCCGGCGCCAGCGCGCATTCCGGGGAACTACTGGAGGGGGTCCGAGGCGCGTTCGCTCATCGGCGAAGGTGGCCACACAGGCTGGAGACCCTGCGCCAGGGCGAGAGCTTTTGAGGCCGCGCAGCGCGCGGCTTGCGCCCTTACTGCTTTGCCGGCGCCATCATCGCGCCGCCCTTCTTCGCCGCGGGCGCCGGTTGCTTGGCGGCTGCAGCCTGCGCGGGCAAGTATTTTGCGACGATGGCCGGATCGACCTGGGCGATATAGGCATCCGGCAGGCGCGTCCAGGTTTCGTCCTTGCCGAGCAGCGCGATGCCGAGATAGCCGCGCAGTGTCAGGGTCTGGCCGTCGGGGCTGACCCGCATGTTGGCCTTCCAGATCTGGCCGTCGCGCGGATTGAGCACGTTGCCGCCTTCGTACTTCAATCCTTCGCGCTTCATGTTGCGGACGAAGGAAATGCCGAGCACCGGCGCGTTCTTGCGATCGTCGGTGCACTTGGAGCAGACCTCGTTCGGATTGTCGGTCGGCCTCGGGAAGGTCTTGGCGATCACGCCTTCGAAGACGCCGTTGCGGTCGATGAAGAGAAACCATCCGACCGTCTTGCCGTCTTCGACCTTTTGCCAGAGCCCCGCCGCCGTGGGCTCGGCGGTCTGCGCGGCGCACGGCCTCACCGCCGCGAGCGACAATGCGAGCACGACGAAGGAGAGCAGCCGAGAACTGGAGAAATTCCGCATCAGATCACCTTGCTATTCCACGACCGGAATGGCCGCAGACTACGGCGATTTCGCGAACGGTTCCAGCACCAGAAACATGGGGCATCGCTGCCCCGCAAGGCTTCCGTCAGTTGACACCGAGCTTCTTTTGCAGGCTGGAGGAGGAGGTCGTGTACTGGAACACGAGCCGCTTCTCCGGATACACGTAGCGATGGGCTTTTTGCGACATCAGCGCGCCCTCGTGGAAGCCGCACAGGATCAACTTGATCTTGCCGGGATAGGTGTTGATGTCGCCGATGGCGAAGATGCCTGATACATTGGTCTCGAACGCGGACGTCTCCACCGGCACCAGATTGTTTTCCAGCGCGATGCCCCAGTTCGCGACCGGGCCGAGCTTCATGGTGAGCCCGAAGAACGGCAGCATGGTGTCGCAGGCGATTTCGGTGACGCTGTTGTCGTTGCCCTTGACGGTCGCGCCGGTGAGCTTGCCGTCGGCGCCGGAGAGCGCGGTGACCTGGCCGAGCCGCAGATCCATCTTGCCGCCGGCAACCAGCGCGCGCATCTGCTCGACGCTGTGGGGCGCGGCGCGAAACTCGTCGCGCCGATGCAGCAGCGTGATGCGCTTGGCAATCGGATGCAGATTGAGGGTCCAGTCGAGCGCGGAATCGCCGCCGCCGACGATCAGCACGTTCTTGTCGCGGAACGTCTCCATCTTGCGCACCGCGTAATGCACCGAGGTGCCTTCATAAGCCTCGATGCCGGGCACCGGCGGACGCTTGGGCTGGAACGAGCCGCCGCCGGCCGCGATCACCACCACCTTGCATTCGAACACCTTGCCGGCATCGGTGGTGCAGCGAAACAAGGGATCGCCGATCTTCTCCACGGTCTCGACCATCTCGCCGAGATGGAAGGTCGGGTGAAACGGCTTGATCTGCTCCATCAGCGCGTCGGTGAGTCCCTGCCCCGAAACCTGCGGAATGCCGGGAATGTCGTAGATCGGCTTTTCCGGATAGAGCTCGGCGCATTGGCCGCCGACCTTGTCGAGGATGTCGACGAAATGCGCCTTCATGTCGAGAAGGCCGAGCTCGAAGGCGGCGAACAGACCGCACGGGCCGGCGCCAATAATCAGCACATCGGTTTTGATCACGTCGCTCATGTCGTCTCTTTATCGGTCGTTATCGGTTGGACGGCGCCCGTTGGGCAGAGGTGACCCTGCCTGTCTAGCCAACGGGGATGGAACAGGGAAGGCATAAAAGCGGGATCGCCCCGCAGCCGCGCCCACTTGCCGGGCCAGAATAACTGGGCTGTAACGAGGATGGATATGACGGAGATCAATCGGTGAATGCACCAGCCCGCCTCGACACGACCCCGCGCCTCGAGGACTTTCCGTTTCGCCTCAGCGACAACGTCCGGTTCGGCGACTTAGACCCGAACCAGCACGTCAACAACGCGGTCTACGCCACTTATTTCGAGACCGGCCGTGTCACGCTGATGAAGCTTCCCGAATACGGGCTGACCCCGCCGGGGCTCGCCTGGATCATGGTGCGGCTCGACATGCACTTTCGCGCCGAGCTGCACTGGCCGGGCACGATCGAGCTTGGCCTCGGCGTGGTCAAGCTCGGGCGCACCTCGGTGACATTCGAGCAGGTCGTGTTCTCGAACGGCACGTGCATCGCGTCGGCGACGTCGGTCGGCGTCCTGCTCGACGAGGCCACGCGGCGACCGGCGCCGCTGACCGCAGAGGTGATCGAGAAGCTCAGACCCTGGCACAAGCGCGGCATCGAGGTCGCGCCGCCGAGCATCTAGTCTACTTTCATAATCTACTCGGAGACGGATCAGGCCTGGCGCTCGGGCGTCGCCACGACGAGGCCGTCGAGTTCGTCGGAGACCTTGATCTGGCAAGACAGGCGCGAATTCGGGCGCACGTCGAAGCCGAAGTCGAGCATGTCCTCTTCCATCGGCGTCGGGCTGCCGACCTTCTCGCGCCAGGCTTCGTCGACATAGACATGGCAGGTTGCGCAGGCGCAGGCGCCGCCGCACTCGGCCTCGATGCCGGGAATGCTGTTGCGGATCGCAGCTTCCATCACGGTTGCGCCGTTCTCGATTTCCACCGTGCGGGTTTCGCCCTTGTGGTCGACAAAGTGAATCTTGGCCATGTGTGCTCGTGCTGCCGCGGTGCTTTGAATGAAGGAGGGTCCCGGCTGTCCTATAACGGGTCGGTCAGCCCGGCGCCATAGCGTTTTGTGACGAATTGAATCCCTGCTTTGCGGGAAGAAGACGCGTCAAAACAAGCGACTAGAGCCCAGCTCGGGCCGTATCGGCTTAACGCTTCAGCATCGCTGCGATGGCAGCGCGGACCTCGGCCACCGCCTCTTTCAGCGCGGCGAAGGCGTGGGGCCGGCCATGGCCGGTCCGGATCGCAGTCTCCAGGCTGGCAGCGGCATCGGCGACCGCAAAGGCGCCGATCCCCCGCGCCGAGCCCTTGAGCTTGTGCGCGAGCGCGCCGGTCTCTGCCGGCAATGCCGTCATCGTCGCGAGCAGACGGGCGGCCTGCTCCGCGAACATGGCCAGCACTTCCTGCTCCAGCTCAGCGTCGCCGAGCGTCATCCGGGAGAGGTGATCGAGGTCGAGCGGGCAGTCGATGGGCGCAAGCGGGGGCGAAGGCATCCAGTCCATCCCTTGCAGTTCAGGCGTCATGGCGCAGGCCCCGGCATCGCGCGACGGCCGCCGGTCCGGCGGTCAGGTTCCTCTCACCCAAGCATGGAAATGGTTAACGAAATGTTTGGGGGATTTGACGCAGATCCGCCCGTTTATTGACGAAAAGTTGCCGTAATTGGCCTGGTCCGACTGAGAATTGCGTTGATTGCTAAGGCGTTACGGCGCGATCCTGTTAACGATGATTAAGAATGTCTTAATCGCGGGCATTTCATTCGCGACGCTCTGCCAATAGGATGTTGCAGAAATTGGCGGACAAGCCGTCCGGGTGGGGACGGCTCGGAGATCCGCGCAAGCGGCATGATCCGGTCTGTGGGCTTGCGCCGTGCGCAGGGCTCGCGGGGGGACGCGTACAAGTAACGAGGGCTCGGACTGAACATGGCGAACACTCCGAAAAAGGTCAAAGACCCTACAGAAGTTGCGCTTTCTGCGATCCAGGAAGCCCTGAACATCAGCGACACGGCGGCCGATACCAGCCGCAACGCCACGATGCGCAACGAAACGGCGCCCCCGGTGCCGCCGGCCGCGCCCCCGGTCTTCGACGAGCCGAGCTTCGAGCCGCGCCCCGCCGCCAACGAACGGTCGACGGTGTTCGACCCGATCGAGGAGCCGCGCACCGCGCGCCGCGCCGCCAATGACGACCGCGAGACCATCGGCCAGCTGCTCCAGGCGCTGCAGAAGGGCCGCCCTGCCCGCAGTGTCTACACCTTCGCCACCATCTTCGCCGGCATCTGGCTCGCCGCCTGCGCCGCGCTGACCGTCGGCTTCCTGCCCTCGATCCAGGCCGCCATGGGCCAGAGCGGCGGCGTGCTCGTGATCGCCGGCCTCGTCGCGATGTTCTTCGCGCCGATCATGCTGTTCTACTTCCTCGCCAGCCTGGTCTGGCGCGGCCAGGAAATGCGCATGATCGCGCAGGCGATGGCGCAGGTTGCGATCCGCTTCTCCGAGCCGGAAGGCTCGGCCGCCGATTCCATGGTCACCGTCGGCCAGGCCATCCGCCGCGAGGTTGCGGCGATGGGCGACGGCATCGAGCGTGCGATAGCGCGCGCCGGCGAGCTCGAGACGCTGGTGGCCAACGAGGTCGCCGCGCTCGAACGCGCCTATTCCGACAACGAGGTGCGCATCCGCGCCTTGCTCCAGGACATCGCGCATCAGCGCGACAACCTGGTCGGCCAGGCCGAGCAGGTCCGCAGCGCCATTTCCGGCGTGCAGATCGACCTGCGCCACGACATCGCGCTGATCTCGGACGCGATCGCCTCCCGCGTCGACGAGGTGGCCAAGTCCATCACCGGCGCTCTGGAAGAGCGCGGCGCCCACATCACCCAGGCGCTGAGCAATGCCGGCGACAACATGATCCTGGCGCTCGGCGAGCGCGGCGGCGATCTGCTCGACCGCCTCGAGGAAGCCAGCAACGAGACCACGCGCGCCGTGCTCGACGCCAGCGAGCGGCTGACCACCAGCCTCAACTTCAAGACCGGCCACGTCCACGACGAGTTTGTCGACCTCGCCGACCGCGTCCACGAGATGCTGAACGAGCGCATCGACCGCATCACCGGCGAGTTCGAGCAGCGCTCCGCCGCGATCGTCGACGGCATCTCCGAGCGCACCGAGCAGGTGCACGATAGCCTGAAGAACTCGTCGGACTCGTTGCTGCTCGAGCTCGAGCTGCGTTCCAACGACCTCTCCGCCAAGATCGACGACGCCGGCAACCGCCTCGCCGGCCAGATCATGACGAGCGGCGACAAGGCCAGCGAGGCGCTCGACGCCACCGTCAACGCCCTGGTCGCCAAGGTCGTCAGCCAGACCGAGACCGCGCACGATTCGCTGTCGCTGCAGATGAGCGCGTTCGACGAGCTGGTGAGGAACCAGGGCACCGAGCTGGTCGAGAAGTTCGCCCGCGATTCCGGCACGCTGGGCGCGCTGATCACCCGCCACATCTCCGAGTTCGACCGCACCGTGAAGACCTTCGGCGGCGAGATCGTCGAGCGCATGGGCCAGCGCACGCAGGACATCGCCGAGACGCTGAAGACCTATGTCGACGATTTCGACACCCGCTTCACGTCGAACGGCGGCCAGATCACGGCGGTGCTCGACCAGCGCCTCGCGCAGTTCGAGACCACGATCGGCGAACGCGTCGGCCATATCGACGCCTCGCTGAACGGCAAGATCGCCAGCCTGGACGGCACCATCGAAGGCCACATCAGGACCTTCGACGAGCGGCTCGTCGGCCGCGTCGCCGAGCTCGAGCAGTCGTTCGACAGCCGCGCGAAGTCGATGACCGAAACCATCGACGGACGCATCAACACGCTGGCGACGTCGCTGACCGACGGTGCCGCGCAGGCGATCCAGTCGATCGACTCCCGCCTCACTTACCTCACTTCCTCGCTGACCGGCGGCGCTTCGCAGGCCATCGAAACCATTGATGCGCGCCTCAACCAACTCACCAGCACCCTGACCGACGGCGCATCGCAGACCATCCAGACGATCGATACGCGCCTGACGCACCTCACGACGACGCTGACGGGCAATGCGACGCAGGCACTCGAGTCCATCGACTCCCGCCTCACCTACCTGACCACCGCCGTGACCCACGGCGCATCGCAGGCCGTGCAGTCGATCGACACGCGACTGACGCTGTTGACCTCGACGCTCACCGACGGCACCGCGCAGGCGATCGAGGCGGTCGACCGCCGCATCACCGGCGTCGCCGAGATCATCGACGGCCGCAGCACGCATCTGACCGACACGGTCACGGCGCGCTTCCAGGAGATCCAGCAGGCCATCGAGACCAAGGTCGGCTCGGTCGCCAGCGACATCGACGTGCGCGTGGCGCAGTTCGAGGACCTGCTCGGCTCGCGCGTCGAGGCCGTTGCCGGCCGCATCGAAAGCAGCGGTCGCCAGGCCAGCGAGGACATGATGTCCCGCGCCGAGATGATCTCGACCGCGATCCGCTCGCATGTCGAGGACGCCGAGCGCTCGCTCACCAACCTCGTCGTCAACACCAGCGAGACGATCCAGACCGGCGCGCGCACCGCTCAGCAGTCGCTGCTGACGGTCTCCTCCGACGTCAACGCCCAGCTCAAGATGACCTCGGCCGAGGTCGAGCAGGCGCTGACCGCGGTCGGCACCGGCGCTGCGAACTCGATCCTGACCAGCGCCCGCGAAGCGCAGTCGACGCTGGTCGCGGCCTCGGGCGAAACCTCCAACCAGATCAAGGGGCTCGCGGCCGACATCGAACGCACGCTGTCGGCGGCCGGCTCGGCCACGGCGGCCTCGATCCTGGCCGGCGCCCGCGAGGTGCAGACCACCCTCGTCACCGCGTCCTCGGATGCGGCGAGCCAGGTCAAGACGCTCACCGCCGACGTGCAGCGCTCGCTGTCGATGGCCGGCACCGCCACGGCGGAGTCGATCACTGCCGGCGCCCGCGATGCGCAGAGCACGCTGATCGCGGCCTCGACCGAGACCGCCAACCAGATCAAGGCGCTGTCCTCGGACGTGCAGCGCTCGCTGACGATGGCGGGCACCTCGACGGCCGAGACCATCATGAGCGGCGCCCGCGAGGCCCAGAGCACGCTGGTGACGGCATCCTCGGACGCGGCGAGCCAGGTCAAGTCGCTCGCGGCCGAAGTGCATCGCTCGCTCTCGCAGGTCGGCCAGTCCACCGCCGAGACGATTACGACCAGCGCCCGCGACGCCCAGAGCACGCTTCTTGCTGTCTCCGCGGAACAAACCAGCCAGGTCCGTTCGCTCGCGGCCGAAATGCAGCGCGCGCTGGCGACCGCCGGCGGCGCCACCATCGAGGCGCTCACCAGCGGCGTCCGCGAGGCCCAGGGCACGCTGATCTCCGCCTCGACCGATGCGGCGAGCCAGATCAAGTCGCTGACGACGGACATCGAGCGCACGCTGACCGCGGTCGGCGCCGACACTGCCTCGACCATCCTCAACAGCGCGCGTGAGGCCCAGATCTCGCTGACCTCGACCTCGGCCGACGCCGCGAGCCAGATCCGCACGATCTCGACCGAGATCGAGCGCACGCTGAGCGCGGCCACCGCCAACGCGACCAACGACATCCAGACCAGCGCGCTCAACGCCCAGAACGCGCTGATCTCCGCCTCCAACGAGGCGAGCTCGCGCGTCAAGTCGAGCTCGGCCGACGTCGAGCGTTCGGTGCTCGCCGCCAGCTCCAGCTTCGGCCAGGCCATGACCGGCAAGACCGACGAGATCGTCACCTACGTGCAGCAGCAGGCCGACCGTCTGTCGAACATGATCGACGCCAAGCGCGGCGCGCTGGTGGATGCGATCGGCTCGAAGACCAGCCAGCTCACGCTCGACATCGACCGCGTCACCTCCGACGCGCTGAAGTCGATCGAGACGCGCGGCCAGGCCTTCTCGCAGACCATGATGGGCAACGGCTCGGAAGTCGCCCGCACCATCAACGCGGCGAGCGAGGTCGCCACCAGCGCGGTAGCCAAGTCGCTCAAGGACCTCGAGCAGTCCTCGCGTTCGGCGATCGACCAGTCGCGCCAGGTTTCGATCGCGGCGGTCACGGAGATGCAGGAGACCAGCAAGATCCTGCGTACCGACACCGTCGCCCTGTTCGAGCGCCTGCGCGAAGGCAACATCCTGCTGCAGGAGGTGCTGACTGGTGCGCACGACAACCTCAACTCGCTCGAGCGGGCGCTGGTGACCCGCGTCGCCGACTTCGTCTCGGCGATGAACGACGTCACCTCGCGCAACGGCGCGGCGACGCAGAACCTGGAAGAGCAGCTCAACGTCTTCAACAGCAAGACCACGAAGGCGCTGCAGGATCTCGGCGAGCTGTCGGTCCAGTTCGACAAGCATGGCCAGGCGCTGGTCGAGGCCGCGCAGGTCGTCGAGCAGAGCAACAAGAACACCACCGCCTCGCTCGCCGAGCGCAAGCAGGCGCTGGAATCGCTCGTCACCACGATCGACCTGCGCACGGCCGATCTCGACCAGCGGCTGTCGCGCTTCACCGGCCTGCTCGATGAATCGCTGGCCGCGGCCGAAGAGCGCGCCCGCGACATCGCCCGCGTCGTCGCCGAGACCGCCGGCGCCGGCTCGGCCGCGATCACCCGCCAGTTCGAGGCGGTGCGCGCGGCATCCGAAGAGGAGCACCGGCAGACCATCGAGGCCATGCACGACATCTACCGCCAGACCACGGACGAGGCGGATGCGATGTTCAAGCAGTCGACCGAGAAGTTCACCAACCTCGTCGCCAGCATGAAGCAGATGGCTCTCGAGATGCACAACGAGCTCGAAGCCACCCGCAACGAGCTGCGCCGCGGCGTGCTCGAGATGCCGCAGGAGGCCGCCGAGAGCACGGCGCAGATGCGCAAGGTGATCGTCGACCAGATCGAGGCGCTCGCCGAGCTCAACCGCATTGTGGCCCAGCACGGCCGCGGGCTCGACGTCACCACGGCGGGCCGCGCCAGCGTGCAGCGCCAGGACGAGCCGGTGCTGGCCGCCGTCGGCGGCCGCGCTCCCGAGACCCGCATGCGCGACATCGGCAGCGCCTCGACGCTGCCGCCGCCGGACCTCGGCCTGCCGGCCGCGCGCCGCACCGAAGCGCCGTCGGTCGCGCCCGCCAACAATGACCAGGGCCGCGACGGCTGGTTGTCGGATCTGCTCAACCGCACCGACGCCAGTCAGGGCACGCCGGCCGGTCAGGCTCCCCGTGGCCGCGCGGCCCTCGCGCCGCAGCCGCAGGCTCCGCAAGGAGGCAGTAATCCGCTGGAATCGCTGTCGCTCGACATCGGCCGGCTGATGGACCGCAACCTCGCGGCCGAGATGTGGGACCGCTACCAGCGCGGCGAGAACAAGGCCTTCACCAAGCGCCTCTACACGCCCGCCGGCCAGAAGGCCTTCGACGAGGTCGCCCGCAAGTACCGCGCCGACCGCAACTTCAAGGGCACGGTCGACCGCTACGTCGCCGAGTTCGAGCGCCTGCTCGACGAAGTCGCCCGCGACGGCCGCGGCCCACAGGAGCTACGCAGCCACCTGATCTCGGAGACGGGTCTGGTGTACACCCTGCTCGCCCACGCGGCGGGGCGGCTGGGGTGAGACGCCGATAGATACAAATAGGAAAACGGAGGCCTCACCGGCCTCCGTTTTTGCTTTGGGCGAGGCGTCGCTTCGCTCAATCGAGGCTACAAGGTTCAGTCAACCAACAGGAACCGCCGATGGTCTTCATTCTCTCGGATGATGGGCGCGACGACGAATATCCCGCAGCAGAACGCGCATTCGAACGGTACGAAGCCTATCTGGCCGAAAACCAAACCGCTTTCCCGCCTCGCGCCTACGAACTTGCGACCTCCAACTGGTTCTACAATTCGCGAGACCACCGCTGCCCCCACGATGCTTGGCTAGAATCGCTGCAAATATCGGAAAAGCCCAGCGCTCAGCCTCGTCAGCGATCCTGCTCGATCGCGCTGCGTCTACTCGGCGCCTACCACGACGGGCACATCGAGATCACATATCCGACCGTATACGCCTACTCACTCCAGAAGCTTTCGCGAGATGCGCCGTCGCACGGCGATTGGCGCTACGACGAGTTTCGTATCTCGGATCGCGGCCACTTGATCCACGAGATTGAGTGGGCTTATCGCGCCCAATGCAAAGCGTTCGTATGGGTGATCGAAGCCAATGATATCGACTTCCGATGGATACCGGTACACGGGATGAGCGGAAGCTAGGAGGGTCGGAGCCTACTGCCGTCTCGGCGCTGCCGCCGGCTTCGGCGGCTCGGGCGGCGGGGCTGCTTGCGATGAATTGCTGGCGCCGAACAGGACGCGGGTCGGGTTGCGGTCGAAATTGTTCACGGCGCGGCTGATGTCGCCGAGGGTGCGGCGGCCATCGGCCATCAATGCACCGGAGCGCTTGTCGAAATCCTCGGCGAGCTCGCGGATCGACTTCACCGCCTGGAACAGCTCGCCGCCATCCTTGCCGCCGGCCAGCGTGTTGAGACCGAGCATGAGGTTGTCGGCCTTGAACATGACGCCGTCGACCTTGGCCATCACGCCGTCGATCTTCTCGGAATTGCGCGCCAGCGAGTTGGTGAATGTCTCGAGGTTCTTCAGCGAGTTCTTCACCGATTCCTGGTTGTCGGCGACGATCTTGTTGATGTTCTGCAGCGTGGCGCGGATCGCCTCGGTGACGTCCTGCAGCTTGTTGGGGTCGGCCGTGAGCGTCGGGATGCCGTCCTGGTCGAGCGGCGGCGGGGCCGCAGCCTCCTCGCCGCCCTTGAGCGAGATCGCGGCAACGCCGGTGAGGCCCTGGAATTCCAGGCCGACCAGGGTGTCCTTGCGGATCGGGGCGTTGTTCTCGATCATGGCGAGCGCGACAACCCGCCGCGGGTTGTCCAGCTTCACCGAGACCACCTCGCCCACCCTGATACCGTTGAAATTGACGCTGCCGCCGTTGCGCAGGCCCGCCGCCGGCCCCTCGAACACGACGCGAAGAGGGCTGCGCTGCTTGGTGGTGTGCAGCGACTGAAACCACAGCACGAAGCCGATCGCCGCGGCGATCACCGCCAGCGTGAACGAGCCGATCAAAACGTAATTCGCCCGCGTTTCCATCAGGTGCTCCGGCTACTCAACCCAGCTATTCAACCCATGACCGCGCGGGCGCGCTTGCCATGAAAATACTGCCTCAGCCAGGGATGCTGCGAGGCCTGCATGTCGGCGATCGACCCTGCGGCAATGATCTTACCGTTCCCTAAAACGGCGATGCGATCACAAGCTGTGTAAAGGCTGTCGAGGTCGTGCGTTACCATGAAAACCGTCAGCCCCAAAGTGCGCTGGAGGGTCCGGACCAGCTCGTCGAAATCGCCGGCGCCGATCGGGTCGAGACCGGAGGTCGGCTCGTCCAGGAAGACGAGGTCGGGATCGAGCGACAGCGCGCGGGCGAGCGCCACGCGCTTGATCATGCCGCCGGAGAGCTCGGACGGGAAACGCTCGGCGACCTCGGGCTTGAGGCCGACCATGGTGAGCTTGGCCATGGTGATCTCGTCCATCAGCCGCTGCGAGACGCGCAGATATTCGCGCATCGGAAACTGGATGTTCTGCCGCACGGTCAGCGAGGAGAACAGCGCGCCCTGCTGGAACAAGACGCCCCAGCGCCGCTCGACATTGCGCCGCTGCGACGCGCTGGAGGAATCGAGGTCGACGCCGAACACTTCGATCGAGCCCGCGACCTTCGGCACGAGGCCGATAATCGTTCGCGTCAACACGGATTTGCCGGCACCGGACGGACCGACAAATCCCAAAATCTCGCCGCGCTTGACGTCGAGGTTGAGCCCGTCCAGCACGCGCGTTGCGCCGAACTGCACGGTGATGTCGCGGACGCGGATGATCGGATTTTGAATCTCGCCAGCCATCGTCACATCCCGATCGAGGCGAAGAAGATGGCGAAGACGCCGTCCATGACGATGACGAAGAAGATGCCCTTCACCACCGACGCGGTGGTGTGCTGCCCCAGCGATTCCGCGCTGCCCTGCACGGCGAGCCCTTCGACGCAGGCGACGATGCCGATCACGGCGGCCATCACCGGCGCCTTGACGATGCCGACGATGAAATGGTCGATCGAGATGGCATCGCGCAGGCGCAGCAGGAACGCCTCGGGCTGCACGCCGCCATAGAGCCAGGCCACCAGACCGCCACCATAGAGCGCGGCCATTGCGCCGAGGAACGCCAGGATCGGCAGCGCCAGCACCAGCGCCATCATGCGCGGCAGCACCAGCACCTCGATCGGGTCGAACCCCATGGTGCGCAGCGCGTCGATCTCCTCGCGCATCTTCATCGAGCCGAGCTCGGCGGTGTAGGCGCTGCCCGAGCGGCCGGCGACCATGATCGCGACCAGGAGCACGCCGATCTCGCGCAGCACCAGGACGCCGAGCATGTCGACCACGAAGATGTCGGCGCCGAAGCGGCGGAAATGGAAGATGCCCTGTTGCGCGATGATGCAGCCGATCAGAAAGGTGATCAGCACGATGATCGGCACCGCGCGCCAGCAGACCTGCTCCATGTGGTGCACGGTCGAGGTCAGGCGCAACGAGCGCGGATGGACCAGGACGCGAAACCACGCCGCGAGCACGGCGCCCAGCATGTCGACGAGGCCTGCCACCGTGCCGGCGACGCCGGCCACGGCCCGTCCGATCTGCTCCAGCATGCCGGAGATGGTGATCGGGTTGCTGTCGACCACGGCGGTCGCCCTGACCCGCCGCACCTCGTCCACGAGGCTGGAATAATTGGCGGAGAGGCCCGCGATCTGCGCCTCGACGGGTCCCTTGGTCAGGCTGCGGCGCAACCGCTCGATCAGCCAGGCGCCGAACGTGTCGAGCTTGGCGACCTCGGAGACGTCGATGAAGATGCTTTGCGGGGTGCCTGCGAGCTTCTCGGCCTCAGTCACCATCCGCTCCAGGACCGGCGCAAAGCTCGCGGTCCAGGTGCCGGTGGCGCACAATGCCAGCGCGTTGCCCTTGGCAATCCGTTCCAGCTTCGGATCGCCACTCATGTCCGCTCCCGTGCCGGGGCGGAGAAAATCAGATGGTTGCGCACGCGCCCTTACCCAGAGAAGGTATCCCCAAGGGGTTAATGTTAGTTGCTAGAGGTAACCAGCAGGTTCAGATTTCGCCAGAGTTCAAAATGACTTCCATGAAATTTGCTTCCCTGGCGACGCGAATCGAGCGCTTCCCGATCGCCGGCAGCTTTACCATCAGCCGGGGCGCCAAGACCGAGGCCGCCACGGTCGTGGCGGAGGTCAGCCGGGACGGCCTGACCGGCCGCGGCGAGTGCGTGCCCTATCCCCGCTACGGCGAGACGCCGGAGGCGACGCTGGCCGCGATCCAGGCCATGCAGGAGGCGGTCGCGGGCGGGCTGACCCGAGAGGCCCTCCAGGCCGCCATGCCATCAGGCGCGGCCCGCAACGCCCTGGATTGCGCCCTGATCGACCTCGAGGCCAAGGCGGCCGGCTTGCGCGCCTGGAACCTGCTGGGCCGCCCGGCGCCTACCGAGCGCACCACGGCCTACACGATTTCGTTAGGAGATCCCGAGGCCATGGCCGCCGCGACCGCTAGGGCGGCACACCGTCCGCTGCTCAAGATCAAGCTCGGCGGCGACGGCGATCCGGAGCGCATCGCGGCCGTACGCAAGGCCGCCCCTGAAGCCGAACTGATCGTCGATGCCAACGAGGCCTGGACCGAGGCCAATCTCGAAGCCAATCTCGCTGCCTGCGCCGCTTCCCGCGTCACCCTGGTGGAGCAGCCGCTGCCGGCAGGCCGCGACGAAGCGTTGGCGCGCATCAGGCGCCCGCTCGCCGTCTGCGCCGACGAGAGCGTGCATGACCGCTCTTCGCTCGCGCCCTTGCGCGAACGCTACGACGCCGTGAACATCAAGCTCGACAAGACCGGCGGCCTCACCGAGGCGCTGGCCATGGCCGATGCTGCCCAGGCGCTCGGCTTCGAGATCATGATCGGCTGCATGGTCGCGACCTCGCTCTCGATGGCGCCGGCGATGCTGGTGACGCCGCAGGCGCGCTTGGTCGATCTCGACGGTCCCTTGCTGCTGGCGCGCGACCGCGACCACGGCCTGCGTTATGACGGCAGCCTGGTCTACCCGCCGGACGCTTCGCTCTGGGGCTGAGCGGTGAGGCGATGCCGCGCCGACCAGATCAGGATGGCACCGGCAGCGGCCATCGCGGCCATGACGTAATAGACGGCGTCGCCGATGCGGGCATAGATCGCGCCTGATGCGATCGAGGTCGCCGCGCCCAAAAGCCCGTTGCAGGCGGCGTAATAGCCCTGCCCGCGCGCGATCTGATGCGAAGACACGCGCTGCACCAGCAGGTTCATGGTGCCGAGGATGGTGAGGCCGAAGCTGAAGCCATGGCCGAGCTGGGCGATCGCGAGCAGCACCAACGGAGGCTCGCTCGCGGTGATGATCCAGCGCAGCACGGCGATCACGCCGCCGATCGCCATCAGCGTGGACGGATGCAGCGAGAAGCGCGGCGACAGCGCGAACACGACGATCTCTGCCATCACGCCCAGCGTCCACAACACCGCGATGGTCAGCCCGCTGATGCCATGGAGCTGCCAGGCGATGGCCGAGAAGGTGTAGAAGGCGATGTGACTGCTCTGGATCAGCGCCGCCGATGCGATCACGGCCCAGAAGGCTGCATCGCGTAGCAGCGGCTTGCCGGCGTGCCGCTCCGGCGTCCTCCGCCTGAGATCGTCGAGCGGCTGCAGCAGCAGGCTGGCTGCGACCGCGACGACGGCCCAGGCCACAATGACCCAGATCAGGTCGCGCGGAGCAATGACGTCGACGAGATAGCCGCAGGCGAGCGAGCCGGCGGCAAACGCCGCCGACCCCCACAGCCGCAGCGGTCCGTAGTCGAGCCCGTAGCGGGCGACGCCGCGCAGCGCATAGGCATCGGTCAGCGGCATCGTCGGCGTCCACATCATGCAGGTCAGCGCGTAGAACAGGAACAGCACCAGCGGCTGCTGCTGCAGGCCGATCGCCGTAAATCCGATCGCGGTCGCCAGCGCCGATACCATGATGGCGGCGCGAATGGCCTGTCGCTTTTCGGCAAAGGCGGTCACTTGCGGCAGCGTGGTGAAACGCGTGATCGCCGGCAGCGCGTTGATGATGCCGATCCAGGCCGCGTCGATCCCGATCGCATTCAGCCAGACCGGGAAGAACGGCATATGCGTGCCCAGAACCGCAAAGAAGGCCGAATAGAACACGGCGAGGCTCACGGCGAATCGCCGCTTCGTCGCTACCGCGATGGGGATTTGTGATTCGGACTGCATCAAACCAATTGCGATTCGGTCGATATCGTGGTGATCGTTACAGTAACGCGCACTGATTTGCGCGACGAGATTGTCATGGCCAACGAAGCATTCGCCCTCTCGCCCATGTCTGCCCGCGCGGCCGCGCCGAACGAGCAGGATTACGAAGCGATCCGCGAAGCCTTCATGGAGACCGCGCGCGGCCGCTGGTTCCTCGGCGAGTATGCCAAGCGCAACCGCAATGCCGACACGCGCATGGTGCTGGATGCGGTCGCCAAAATCGAGGAAACCCTTGCGGCACAGCGGCAACCGGTCGTCGAGGACCGCCTGCCCGAGGCGCTGGTCGAGATCCGCCGCGCCATCCGCGAGGCCGAGACGATCGCACTCGCCGCATTCGATCCCGGCGCGATCGAGGCTTGTCTCGCGCCGATCCCGCGCGGGGTGCGCATCATCAAGGAGATCTCCTGGCGCTGGCGCGAAATCGGCGCCGACGGGCGAATCTGCGACCTCATTGATTCGCAGCTGGCCTCAATCGAGGCCGCCTGCGGGCAGATCTCGACCCTCGATCCCCGCATCGAGCTCAAGGCTGCGTTCGATCTCTTGAAGGACCGCGTCGAGCAGCTCGACGGCGAGGCAACGCCGCAGGCCGCGCCCGCTCCGGCGCAGGAGGCGCCGTCATCGGTGGCAGAAGCCTCGCCCGTCGAGACGGCGACAGCGGCGATGGCGGGCGATGCACCCGTGGCTTTTACGGAGACGCGCGAAGAGTTCGCGGCAGCTCCGGAACTCGTTACAGCCGTCAAATCTGCGGCCGTCGCTGAAACTGCCGTCATGGCCGAGCAGGCGATGGACGCAGGCGCCGCACGGGAAATCGCGGCCGAAAACCAGATGCCTGCCGAAAGCGCGGCGCTTGAAAACGTCGCGCCTGATGATGCCGAGCTCGAAGCTGTCGCGTTTGATGAGCCGGCCGCTCAGCCGGAGGCCTTGACGGACGCAAGCGAGGAGTTCTCGCTCGATGCCGCAGCCGAGGCCGAGGACGAAGCCATCCTCGAGGCCATCGCGATGGAGATGGCCGCGCCCGATCCCGACTTCGACGAAATCATCGAGCCAGTCGAGATGGCGGGCGCAACACCGCAGCCGGTGCACGCGGATGTCGTCGCGCCCATTGCCACCGAGCATCCGGAGCCGGCCGCAGCCGAGCCGGTCCTCGCAGCCATCGCCGAAGAGCCCGCCGCGGATGCGCCGATCGCGCTGGACTCGCTCGCGCGCCTCACCGACGCCATTGCGGAAGCCGCCGCCGAAGTGATGGAGCAGCAGGCGCCGGCCATGGCAGCCGCAGCATCATCGGCGGCAGCCCCGACCGCGACGCTGCCGATGCCCTCGCCCCTGCCTGCGTCCATGCCCGCGTCCATGTCCGACACATCGCTGGGCGCCACCATCCTCGCCAGCGGCATCCTGCAAAAACCCCGCGCACCGGCCAACGACCCGCTCGCCCCGATCCGCCGCATGACCCAAGCCGAGAAGATCGCGTTCTTCTCGTAAGGGCTCGGCGCCCGTGTCCCGGACGAGCGAAGCGAAGATCCGGGCCCCAGAGCCACGAACTCCTCTGCAACATGGCCCCCGGCTCAGCAGCGCACCGCACCGGACGATGCTTCGCATCGCCGGGGAAGCGCTGCGCTGCGTCCGGGGCACGGGCGAGCGAAACGACGCGCGCACTTTCTCCACGTCGTCATTGCGAGCGCAGCGAAGCAATCCAGAGTCTTTCCGCGGAGGGATTCTGGATTGCTTCGCTGCGCTCGCAATGACACGTAGGCGCCGTCAGCGCACTCACCCGCAATTCCAGATCGGACCGATCGGCGTGCGCGTCCAGCACGGGCCAAAGCTGCCGCCGTTGTAGCGGCCGCCGTTGAAGCCCGGGCGGCCGAAATAGTGCCACTCGCCGTCCCAGCGATAATATTGCGGAACCGGGTCGATGTACCAATGGCGCCGGTCGGCGCGCGACAGGCGCCGCATCGCGTCCTTCTGCTTGTAGAGCGGGATGCTGTTGCTGAGCGGTTGCCGATAGCCCGGCAGAAAGCCGTAGCCATGCCAGACCGGCTTGGGACGCTTTTGCACGGGTTCGGCGGATGCGACAGCGGGCAGCAGCGACAGGACGACAGCAACGAAGAGACACAGAAGGCGAGACATGGATCGACGATAGACGCTCGCCTGCTCGAAGGCCATTCAAATTCGAGTGCTGGCAACGTCCGCCTTGCGTGGAAACATCGCACACGAAGAGGCAGGCCGCTTTGCATCATACGTTGCGTCGATCGAACGCAGCCCCTAACCGATCACGCCCTTCCTGATCAGGAAGCAGCCATAGCCCCTGCTGTCACCGACCTGCACGACGCCAAAGCCTGCCGCTGCCGCGCGATAGAAATCGGGACGCGCGAGCCTGGCGGGCGTGACCGGCCGGCCAGCGGCCCGCTCGATCTCCGCGAGCACGGCGCGCTGCACCTCGGGCACGCGGTCGGGATCGTCGACCGGCCTCATCACACGCACCGGATCGGGATCGAAATCGTCGAGCGGATAGACCGACATGATGGCGCGGATGGCGACCTCCATCGTCATGCCCGGCAGTTGGATCAGGCGTTGCGACGAGGTGCTCTGCGCGATGCGGGTGGCGGGATGATTGGCATCGACGAAGACGAGGTCGTCGCCATGGCCCATCGCGGCGAGCAGCCAGAGCAAATCGGGGGTGAGGATCGGATCGATCGATTTCAGCATGTGACGGACTTCCCTCCCATCGCTCACCATAGCAGGTTCCGAGCGTGATTCAGATCACGGAGGCGACCATGGTGACAGGGATCACGGACCGCAAGGGTCGAACGCTGCCAAGCTTGCGCGCAACCAATCTCGCATCGAGATGAGTGCCAAAGGAGCACGCCATGTTCCGCCTAAAGCCCTTCTTCATGACAGCGAGCCTGTTGGGAAGCCTGTTCGGCTTCGCCTGCGGGCCCGTTTCCGCGCAAGTTGCCCCGGTGCAGCCTGCCCCCACCGCGCTGCAAGGTCCGGAGCAGCGGGTGGCGCTGGTGATCGGCAATGCGAAGTACCAGAACGCGCCGCAGCTTGCGAACCCCGACGATGACGCGCAGTCAATGGCGCAGTTCCTGAACTCCGCCGGGTTCGAAGTGGTCGCCGCGACCGACTTGACCCAGAACGACATGCTCCGCGTCGTCCAGGACTTTTCCGCCAAGGTCGCCTCGCGCGGTCCGAACACGGTGGCGATGGTCTATTACGCCGGCCACGGCGTGCAGCTCGCCGGCGAGAACTATCTCGTGCCCGTCGACGCCAAGGTGACCAGCCCGACCGAGCTCGTCAACAATTCGCTGCGCCTGGTCGACGTGATGTCGACGCTGGAGACGATCCCGAGCCGGATGCGCATCGTCATCCTCGATGCCTGCCGCAACAACCCGTTCCCTGAAGTCAACGACGCGGGCCGAGGCTTGGCAATCGTCGATGCGCCGAACGGCTCGATCGTCGGCTACTCGACGGCGCCGGGCACTGAGGCGCTCGACGGCACCAATGGTCACAGCCCCTACACGCAGGCGTTCCTGAACATCGCGCGCGAGCCCAACGTGCCGATCGAGCAGCTGTTCAAGCGCGTGCGCCTGCAGGTCAACCAGACCACCAGCGGCGCGCAGATTCCGTGGGAGAGCTCGTCATTGACGAGCGACTTCACCTTCTTCGGCGACACTGCAATTGCCGCCAACCGCGCGCCGGTGAATACGCCGGTCGTGCAGATGGCCTCCAATCTGCCGAGCCGCTCGACGCGCCAGGCATATGATTACGTCGTGTCCGAGGGCCGTCCGGAATATTATCAGGAGTTCATCCAGATGTATCCGCACGACCCGCTGTGCGACCACATCCGCTGGCTGCTCAAGAACCTCCTGATCTCGCAGGCCTGGCACAAGGCGGTGCTCGCCAACTCGCCGCTCGCCTACAAGAGCTTCTACGACAGCTACGGCAACAGCCCCTATGCGCAGGTCGCGCTGAAGCTGCAGGCGCAGCCGAAGCAGATCCCCCTGATGCAGGCGACCAAGTTCCTGGCGCCGCAGAACATCGCTCCGACGATCAAGATCGGCAATCTCGGCCAGCCCAAGTACATGCCGCTGATGCAGCAGGGCAACGGCGCGCAGGTGAACGGCAATCTCCCGGTCATGCAGAAGCCGCTCGACGGCAACGTCATCGGCAAGCTCGGCAATGGCGGTCAGATCGTCACCCTGCCTGCCGGCAACAACCAGCCGAACCAGCAGAACGGCACGCCGTCGCAGACCCCGGGCAAGATCGTCACCCTGCCCGCGCCGACCAATACCATCAACGGCAAGGTCGGCATCGGCAAGATCGTGACGCTGCCGGCGACCAACAATCCGCAGAACGGCGGCAACAATGCCGGCACACCCAACGGTGTTCCGCCCAAGATCGTGAGCATGCCGGTGAATGTCGGTAAAGGCGGCACGAAGATCGACGTGAAGCCGGTCAACGTTCAGACGCAGAACCAGCCGATCCGCGTCAACACCGGCAACACCGGCATCGTGAAGCCCAACACTATCCCCGTGAACAAGGTGCAAGTACAGACTAACGTGCAGACCAACGTGCAGACCAACCGTCCGCAGCTCAACACGACGCCGAACCGCATGGTCAGCAGCAACAACAACTTCCGGCAGTCGATGAACCAGGCGCCGATGGGCGGCGGCAACAACCACCGCGGCTTCATGCACTGATCGCCGCGAAGACGGTGCGCTCCCTCCCCCGCTTGCGGGGGAGGGCTGGGGAGAGGGGTCTCTCCACAACGGGACAATCCCCAAGAGGAAAAAGCCCTCACCCGGCACTGCGTGCCGACCTCTCCCGCAAGCGGGCCCGCAAGCGAGAGAGGTTGCACCGAGCGAGCGGATAGTTCGATCTCAAGATCAACAAACACGCAGAAGGGGCGGAAGCGTTATTGCTCTGCCCCTTCATTATGTCAGCGCTTGAACCTCGTCATTCCGTGATGCGCCGCGAGGCGCAGGCCCGGAATCCATTGTGCAGCAGAGACGGTGGAGAAATGGATTCCGGGCTCACGCTACGCGTGCCCCGGAATGACGACTAGGCCACCAGCTCGGCAAACAGATCGGCGTCGACATTGCCGCCGGACAGCACGATGACGACGTTCTTCCCCGTCACGTCGAGGCGTCCGGCAAGCAGCGCAGCAAGACCCACCGCGCCGCCGGGCTCCACCACGAGTTTCAGCTCGCGATAGGCGAAGGCGACGGCCGCGCCGACTTCGGCATCGGAAGCCGTGACGCCGCGCGCGAGCAGCTTGCTGTTGATCGCAAACGTCATCTCGCCGGGCATCAAGGCCATCAGCGCATCGCAGATGGTGCGGCCGGCCGGTGGATGCGGCTCGCGATGGCCTGCGCTGAGTGAAATGCCGTGATCGTCGAAGGCCTCGGGCTCGGCGACCACGATCTCGGCTTGCGGATAGCGCGCCTTCACCGCCGTGGCGACGCCCGCGATCAGGCCGCCGCCGGAGGCCGGCGCTACCACGATGTCGGGGCTGAGGCCGAGCGTTGCCATGTCCTCGGCGATCTCGCGGCCGGCGGTGCCCTGCCCTGCGATCACGAAGGGATCGTCATAAGGTTTGACCAGCGTCGCGCCGCGCTTCTCGGCGATGCCGCGCGAGATCGCCTCGCGGTCGTCCTTGTCGCGGTCGTACAGCACGACTTCGGCGCCGTAGGATTTGGTGCGCTCGCGCTTCGACAGCGGCGCATCCGCCGGCATCACGATGGTGGCCTGCATGTCCAGGATTTTTGCCGCCGCCGCCACGCCCTGCGCGTGGTTGCCGGAGGAGAACGCGACGACGCCGCCGGCGCGCTTGTCCTGCGGGATCGAGAACACCTTGTTGAAGGCGCCGCGGAACTTGAACGAGCCGGTGCGCTGAAGCATCTCCGGCTTCAAGAACACTTTCGCACCGACGCGCTCGTTGAGCACGGGGAAGGACAACAGCGGGGTGCGGATGGCGTAAGGCGCGATTACGCGCGCTGCTGCATCGATGTCGGCAGGGCCGACCGGAAGGGCCTGTTCGGTCATGGCGGAATGTTATCGCGGCCGATCAGGCCCGGGCAAGACACCTCCGCGAGAGGATTCCCCCCATAGCGTTTTCGAGCGAAGTGGATCCCGGTTCGCGTGAAGAAAACGCGTCAAAACAAGAATCTAGAGCTATTTCGATCCATCAGATCGAGATAGCTCTAGGCGACCTGGCGCGGCTGTTCCGCGCCGGTCCGGCCGGGCAGCACCGCCCCGACCGCCAAAATGCTGCCGATGAAGACGCGCGCCGAGGCTTCCCAGGTGTAATTGGCGGCAAAAGCGACGCAGTCCTGCCGGGAGATGTCGAGTGCGGCGAAGCAGGCACTGCGCAGATCGTGATCGAGCGCGCCGACCGGCGCATCGCCGATCACGTCGCGGGGACCCTTCACGGGGAAGGCCGCGACCGGCAGGCCGCTCGCCAGCGCCTCCAGCAGGACCAGACCGAAGGTGTCGGTCTTGCTCGGGAACACGAACACATCGGCGGCCGCGTAAATATCCGCCAATTCCTCGCCGTGCTTCTCGCCGAGGAAGATCGCATCGGGATAGGCCTCTTCCAGCGAGGCGCGCGCCGGGCCGTCCCCGACGACCACCTTGGTGCCGGGCAGGTCGAGGTCGAGGAACGCCTCGAGATTCTTCTCCACCGCCACCCGGCCGACCGACAGGAACACGGGTGCCGGCAGGCAGAGATCGATGACGCGGGGACGGAACAACGTGGTGTCGACGCCGCGCGGCCACAGCACGACATTGTCGAAGCCGCGCTCGGTCAGTTCGCGTGCGAGCGCCGGCGTCGCTGCCATCACGGCGCGGCTGGCGCTGTGGAAGCGCCGCAGCGCCCGCCAGATCAGCGAACCCGGCACCGGCACGCGGGCGCGGACATATTCGGGGAAGCGGGTATGGAAGCTGGTCGTGAACGGCAGCTTGCGCTGGCGGCAATAGCGGCGGACCATGAGGCCAATCGGCCCTTCGGTCGCGATGTGGATGCTGTCGGGACGCGCTTCCTCGATCAGCCTGGCGATCCGGGCCGGGCGCGGCATGGCGAGGCGCACGTCGCGATAGCTCGGCATCGCAAAGGTGCGGAACGATTGCGGCGTCAGGAACGTGAACTCGACGCCAATACCCTCAATGCTGAGCCCTTTGGCGGCGTCAGCGAGCTTGGTCAGCGTCCGAACCACACCGTTGACTTGCGGGTGCCAGGCGTCGGTCGCGACCAGGATGCGCATCAGGCCGCCCTTGCCGCGACCTGCGGCACCTGCGCGGGCTTCTTCAACTGATCCGCCCAGGTGATGATCTCGAAATGGCCGTCGTCATGCTCGACCAGGGCGGTGCAGCTCTCCACCCAGTCGCCGCAATTCATGTAGCGGATGCCGGCCTCGTCGCGGATCACGGCGTAGTGGATGTGGCCGCAGATCACGCCGTCGGCCTCGTGGCGCCGCGCTTCGGCGGCGAGCGCCTGCTCGAACGCGCCAATATAGTTGACGGCGTTCTTGACCTTCTGCTTGGCCCATTGCGACAGCGACCAATAGGGCACACCGAACAGGCGGCGGAAGAAGTTGACGAGGCGATTCATCTGGATCGCGAAGTCGTAGGCCTTGTCGCCGAGATGGGCGAGCCAGCGCGCGTTCTGCACCACGAGGTCGAAGATGTCGCCGTGGATGACGAGATAGCGCTTGCCGTCAACGCCGGTGTGGACCGTGTTCTCGACCACGTCGATGCCGCCGAAATGCGTGCCGTAATAGTTCCGCAGGAACTCGTCGTGATTGCCGGGGATGTAGATGATCTTGGCGCCCTTGCGCGCCTTGCGCAAAAGCTTCTGGACGAGGTCGTTGTGCGATTGCGGCCAGTGCCAGCTCGATTTCAGCGCCCAGCCGTCGACGATGTCGCCGACCAGGTAGATCGTGTCGGCATCATGGTAGCGCAGGAAATCGAGCAGAAGATCGGCTTGAGAACCGCGGGCTCCGAGATGGACGTCGGAGATGAACAACGTGCGAAAGCGCCGCTCCGGGCTCTCGTCACTCACATCGTAACTTCCCATGCGCCAGCCTGTAACAATGTCCCGTGACAGGGGGATGACCGATTGAACCCTTGAGGCACCTTCAAATACGAATCACGCCTTGCCTCGCCCTCCCGCGAATATCAGTCGCATGCGACAATCAGGCGACATCGCGCCGCAGGGGCGCAAGACCCCAAAGGCCAAGTTGAACTCTTACCCTCCCCTGGAGGGGGAGGGTCGATCGCGCGCAGCGCGAGCGGGGTGGGGTGATCTCTCCACACGGGCACTGTATCCGCGGAAAGACCGTCACCCCACCCCGTCTCACATCTCGCTGCGCTCAATGTGAGCCGACCCTCCCCCTCCAGGGGAGGGTGAACTAGCCCTACGCAGGTGGTGCTGAACAGATGAACGGCCACGCTTCCGCAGGACCCCCGCCTCAATAGAACTTGTGGAAATGATGGATCGGCCCGTAGCCGTGGCCGACGCTGAAGCTGTCGGCGGCGCCGATCGCGGCGCTGATCCAGGCCTTGGCGTTGCGCACGGCGTCTTCCAGGCCATCGCCCTTGGCCAGCCCCGCCGCGATGGCGGAGGACAGCGAGCAGCCGGTGCCATGGGTGTTGCGGGTGGCCACGCGCGGCGCGGCGAGCGCGATCGCGGTCTCGGCAGTGATGAGATAGTCGGTGCTCTCGGCGCCTTCGCCGTGCCCGCCCTTGATCAGGACGGCGCGGCAGCCCAGTCCCAGCAGGCGTCGTCCCTGACGTTCGATCTCGGCCTCGCTCGCCGCCACCGGCTCGTCGAGCAGGGCCGCAGCCTCCGGCAGGTTCGGCGTGATCACGGTGGCCAGCGGCATCAGCCTGGTGCGCAGGGCATCGACGGCTTCAGCGGCGAGCAGGCGGTCGCCGGTGGTCGCCACCATGACGGGGTCGAGCACGACACGCCCCGGCGACCAGCGCGACAGCGCGGCCGCGATGGCATCGATGCTGGCGACCTGGGCCACCATGCCGATCTTCACCGCGCCGACGTCGAGGTCGGAGAACACCGCGTCGATCTGCTCGGTGACGAACCCGACCGGCACCGCGTGAATGCCGGTCACGCCGCGCGTGTTCTGCGCCGTCAGCGCCGTGATCGCGGAGGCGCCGTAGACGCCGAGTGCGGCAAAGGTCTTCAGGTCCGCCTGGATGCCGGCGCCGCCGCTCGAATCGGAACCGGCGATGGTGAGTGCGACCGGGGTCGTCATCGCGGGAGACATGTGCTTGAGGACGCCGCCATGGCCTGTCCTAGCGCGACCGTGGAACGTCAGCAAGCGCGCCGGGCCGCCGCCAAAGCCTGATTCGCGAATCAATTGCGCGCCTTGCGAATCAGTCGGACACAGCGCCGCCAAGGCCCGCAATCATGCGCGCTTGAAAATGCAATGGCGCCGGACCCTTGGTATAGTCGCGTACCTTAGCGTGCTTCGCCGGTGATGCATGACGTCAGGTGGTGGAACCGTCCAGCGACCCCATGTTGTGGGCCGCCCGGACAGCCACCTGGACAAGAATCTCCTGGGGTGGGAACCATGTGGGCCTTCTTCGAACGTCTCCTCGATTCGTCGATGTTTTCGCCGCACGGCATCTGCCTGTTGTGGGAGCCCGAGCTGATCTGGCTTCACGTCGTTTCCGACGCCTGTATTGCCGCCGCTTATTTCTCGATCCCGTTTGCCCTCGCCATCCTCGTCACCAAGCGGCGCGACCTCAAGTTCGGCTGGGTCTATTGGGCATTCGCGATCTTCATCCTGGCCTGCGGCCTGACTCACGTGCTGTCGATTTACACGCTGTGGGTTCCGATCTATGGCATCGAGGGCATCGTCAAGGCGGCCACGGCGGTCGCGTCGGTCTTTACCGCCGCTGCGCTCTGGCCGCTGTTGCCGAAGATCCTGACGATCCCCTCGCCGTTCGAGCTGCGGCAGGTCCAGGCCGCGCTCGAGGAGGAGGAAATCAGGAGCCGCGACGCCACGCTGCTGCTGCAGCAGGTCCGCGACGCCCAGCGCGCGATGCGCGAGAGCGTGGCGCGCCTCACCGCGATCGTCGAGACCGCGGTCGACGGCGTCATCCTGCTCGACGCACAGGACCGCATCCTGTTGTTCAATCCGGCCTGCGAGCGCCTGTTCGGCTATCGTGCCGACGAGGTGATGAACCAGAACGTCGGCATGCTGATGCCCGAGGCGGATGCGGCGCCCGAGCGCCCGGGGCGGCATTTCGCGACCGGCGGCGAGGCCGTCGGCCTGCGCAAGGACGGCACGACGTTTCCGATGGACCTGTCGGTCGGCGAGGCACGACAGGACGGCGAATTGATCTTCGTCGGGATCGTCCACGACCTGACCGCGCGCAAGCTGACCGAGCAGCAGCTTCAGCAGGCGCAGAAGATGGAGACGGTCGGTCAGCTCTCCGGCGGCATCGCGCACGACTTCAACAATCTGCTGACCGTCATCATCGGCAATGCCGAGCACCTGAGCGAGCAGCTCAAGGCGAGTCCCGACCTCAGGCGCTTTGCCGACGACATCTGCCAATCGGGCGAACGGGGCGCCGAGCTGACGCAGCGCCTGCTCGCCTTCAGTCGCCGCCAATTGCTGCGGCCTCAGACGATCGATTGCCGAAGCCTGCTCGATTCCATGTTCAAGCTGCTCAAGCGCACCTTGCGCGAAGACATCGAGATCAGGACGAGCTCCGGGCCCGGCACGATCCTGGCCTTTGCCGACCGCGCCCAGCTCGAATCCGCGGTGCTGAATCTCGCGCTCAACGCGCAGGATGCCATGCCGTCGGGAGGCCACCTCACGCTGGCCACGGACCTGGTCACGATCGACGCTGATGACGGTGCCCCTCATCCGGAGGTCGCCCCCGGCAGCTACGCCCTGATCGCGGTCACCGATGACGGCGAAGGCATGACGCGCGAGGTCGCCGCACGCGCGTTCGAGCCGTTCTTCACCACCAAGGAGGTCGGCAAGGGCTCGGGCCTCGGCCTCAGCATGGTCTATGGCTTTGCAAAGCAATCGGGCGGCCATGTCTCGATCTACAGCGAGGCTGGCCTTGGGACCATGGTCAGGATCTACCTGCCGCGCGCGAACACCGGCAGGTCGCAAGCCGAACTTCCCGACGGCGAGGACACGGCGCCGCGAGGCTACGAGACGATCCTGATCGTCGAGGACGATCCGTTCGTCCGCTCCTCCGTCATTCGCAGGGTGGAAGCGCTCGGATATCGCGTCGTTGCCGCGGTCAACGGCAGGGATGCCCTGCGGCAGCTGCAGAGCGATCCCGGCATCGACTTGCTGTTCACTGATATCGTGATGCCCGGCGGCATGAGTGGCTGGGAGCTCGCCAATCAGGCGCGGCGGGTGCGTCCCGGGCTGCCGGTCCTGTTCACCTCGGGCTACGCGCTGGAGACGCTGGTCGAGCAGGGTCGCGCGCAGGCGCAAGCGATCGTCCTGACCAAGCCCTACCGCAAGGTCGAGCTCGCCCAGCGCCTGAGGGATGCATTGGCCGCAGCAGTGGTCCCGTCCTAGCGTCGCGCCCGAATGCGCTTCGGCCGGTCCACCAAGTTCGCTTGCTAAATCCGGCCGGTTTTGGCCTATTAGCCGGAAGAATCCGCTTTCGGAGTGCCTGCGATGGTTCCTTTTTTCGTTCAGATCAAATGCAAGCTCGGCCAGTCCTATACGGTGGCCAATGCGCTTGCCGAAGCCGAGATCGCCTCCGAGATCTACTCCACGGCCGGCCAATACGACCTCCTGGTGAAGTTCTACGTCGACAAGGACACCGACATCGGCCACTTCGTGAATGAGAAGGTGCAGGTGCTGCCGGGCATCCAGGACACCCTCACCATCATCACCTTCAAGGCGTTCGGCACCGGCTAAAGCACGACCCGGAAAAGTGTGTAGCGGTTTTCCGAGAAGATCATGCTCAAACAATAACCTAAAGCGCGATGACGATTCATCCTAATCGCATCGCGCTTTAGCGTTGCGGCTCAGCCCTGCTTGCGTTTCGGCGGCGTCGGTCCGTCGACCGGCGGCAGCGATTTGAGGTACTCCGCCATCGCCGCGAGATCCTCGTCCGACAATTGCGAGGTATTTTTGATCACGCGCGTCATCGCGCCGCCGACGCTGTCGCCGTCCGGCAGCTCGCCGGTCTTGAGGAAATAGGCGATATCCTTCGCGCTCCATTCACCAAGGCGCTTCTGCGTGATGTTGGGCACCCAGCCCTCACCTTCCGGATTGGGCCCACCGGCAAAGCGCTGGCCGGCGATGATGCCGCCGAGAGCATTGCGCGGGCTGTGGCATTCGGCGCAATGGCCGAAACCGTTCACGAGATAGGCCCCGCGATTCCATTGCGGCGAGCGCGCAGCGTCCGCGACGAACGGCGCGGAGTCCATGAACAGCAATTTCCAGATGCCGACATTGCGGCGGATGTTGAACGGCAACGGCAGCGCGTGGTCGCGCACCTTGCCCGACACCGGCGGCAGCGTCTTCAGGTAGGCAAAGAGGTCGCGAACATCTTCGATGCTTGCCAGATGATAGGACGTGTAGGGAAACGCGGGGAAATAGTGCGCGCCCGCAGGCGAGATGCCGCGCATCACGGCATTGACGAAATCAGCCTCGCTCCAGCGGCCGATCCCGTCGGCCGGATCGGGAGAAATATTGGGGGCGTAGAACGTCCCGAACGGCGAGCCGAGCGCCAGCCCGCCGCCGAGCCGCAGGCGATCGGGCTGATTGGGGGTGACATGACAGGACGAGCAGCCGCCGGCGTTGAACAACGCCTGCCCGTTGGCAAGATTCGGGTTGCGGGTCGGCGCCGGCAAGGCGAGCGCGGCCGGCGCGGTCAACCACCAATGCAGGGCGAACGCCGCGGCGGCGGCGATCAGGGCGGCAAGAAGCATTCGTCGCAGCATTCAATCGTTCCATGTTGAGCGCGCGAACTTAAGGGTCATGCCGTCCCCGATCCAACCACGAATATTTTAGGCGGTCCGGCTGTAATGCCGGAATAAACCGCATGACGCACTGTTTGAAGAGCAATCAGGCGTCAACAGGGAGAGAGCCATGACCAAAGCCGTTTTTGCCATACTGGCACTCGGAGCCGCCGTTGCGTTCGCCGCCCCCGCGGGCGCGGAGAAACTGAAGGCGACGCTAGACGGCAAATCCGAAGTCCCCGCCAACACCAGCAGCGCCACCGGAACGGCCGACCTGGACTATGACGCCGCCAGCAAGAAGCTGTCCTGGACCGTCACTTATTCCGGTCTCTCGGGCCCCGCCACCGCCGCGCATTTCCACGGGCCGGCCGAAGCCGGCAAGAACGCCGGCGTCGCGGTCCCGATCCCGAATGCAGCCTCGAGCCCGGTCAAGGGGGAAGCCACCCTCACGGACGCGCAGGCCGCCGATCTGCTCGGCGGCAAGTACTACATCAACATCCATACCGCCGCGAACCCGGGCGGCGAGATCCGCGGTCAGGTGACGAAGTAAAAACGAAAACGCAGGCTTCGTCGCGGAAAGGCCGGACGCAAGGAGGGAGCGTTCGGCCTTTTCGATTCCAAGGCGGCTGAACTTCGTAGCCCGGATGGAGCCAACGGTCGGCGCGAAGCGCCGCCCGTTGGTGCAATCCGGGAGCCTGCGCGTGCGGACAGGCCCCCCGGATTTCGCTGCGCTCCATCCGGGCTACACGATCTACGACTCTGACCGTGCTCAAGCCGCGTTCAGCGCCTGCGCCAGGTCGGCGATCAGGTCCGACGGGTTCTCGATGCCGATCGACAGCCGGATCGTGGAATCGAGCACGCCGATCTTCTGGCGGATGTCGGCGGGAACGCCGGAATGGGTCATCGTCGCCGGCAGGCTTGCGAGCGACTCCGTGCCGCCGAGGCTGACCGCCAACTTGAGGATCTGCAGCGCGTTGAGAAATTTTACCGCCGCCTCCTTGCCGCCCACGATGTCAAACGAGAAAGTCGACCCCGCGCCGAGGCATTGCCGCGCGAACACGCGCCCCGAGAGCGAGCCCTGCTCGTGGTGACCGAGGTAGTGCACCTTGGCGACCTTCGGGTGGTCGCGCAGGAAGTCCGCCACGAGCCGCGCATTCGCGTCGGCCTTCTCCATCCGCAGGCTGAGCGTCTCGAGCGAGCGGTTGATCATCCAGCAGGAATGCGGATCGAGCTGGGTGCCGATGGCGCCGCGCAGCGCCTTGATGCCTTTCATGATCGCCTTCGATCCGAGCGCCGCGCCCGCGATCAGGTCGGAATGACCGCCGACATACTTGGTCAACGAATACAACGACAGGTCCGCGCCGTGCTCGATCGGCCGCTGAAACACCGGCCCGAGCAGCGTGTTGTCGCAGGCGATGATCGGCGTGTGTCCCTGCGCCTTGCCGATGGCCTCGGCGATGCGGCGGATCATCGCGACGTCGACAAGGCCGTTGGTCGGATTGGCAGGCGTCTCGATCAGGATCATCGAAACCCGCCCCTTGCGCATCGCCTCTTCCGAAGCCTGCTTGACGGCCGTCTCATCGATGCCGTCGGCAAAGCCGACGGCGCCGATCGACAGACGCGCGAGCGTGTTCGTCAGCAGCGTCTCCGTTCCGCCATAGAGCGGCTGCGAGTGCAGGATGACATCGCCGGGACGAACGAAGGCGAGGATCGTGGTTGCGATCGCCGCCATGCCGGAGGAGAACAGCGCGCAACTCTCCGTGCGCTCGTAGATCGCAAGCCTGTCCTCGACGATCTCGCTGTTGGGATGATTGAAGCGCGAATAGACCAGGCCCGCGCCCATGCCTTCCGGCGGCTCGCGCCGGCCGGCGACGTAATCGAAGAAGTCCTGGCCGTCCTCGGCGGTCTTGAACACGAAGGTGGAGGTCAGGAACACCGGCGGCTTGATCGCGCCCTCCGACAATTGCGGATCATAGCCATAGGTCAGCATCAGGGTTTCCGGATGCAACATATGATTGCCGATATGGGTCTTGGACGGGAACGGTTTTGCCATGGCCTGTCTCGCTGTTGATTCAGGTGCTCGCCGCGCGTTGGCTCCCATGATGTCATGAGGCAGTTGGGGAAAAGATGCGCCTTATCGCCTTAACGCCGCGGTCGTTGATGGGAAGATAACTGCTTCGGCACCGATCCGTCAGACCTTGCAGATAGAAAAAGGGCGGCTGCTTTCGCAACCGCCCTTGCTTGATTTCGGTAGCCCGGATGGAGCGCAGCGCAATCCGGGACAAGTCCATCAAGTCACGCAGTCTTCCCGGATTGCGCTGCGCTCCATCCGGGCTACAAACTTAACTGCGCCCCGTTATTTCAACTTCACGCGATAGGTTTCGTGACAATCATTGCAGCGGTCGTTGATCGCCGTGTAGGCGGCCTTCAGGCTCGCGACATTGGTGATCTTGCCTTTGACGTCGGCGATCGCCTTCTGCACCGGCTGGATCTTGGAATCGAAATCGGCCTTGTTCTGCCAGACCTTCGGGGAGGAGCCATAGGTCGCGTTGACGACATCCTGCTTGGGATTGACCTCGAAAGTCTTGGCGATCTTGGCAACATCGGCCTCGATGTTGGCGATGGCCTCATCGGCAGCCTTCTTGTCGAAGGGAATATCGCCCTTGCTCATCTTCTGAAGGACGCCATACTGATTCTTGGCGATCGCTCGCATCAGATTGTCCTGCTGGATGGCAATCTCCTGTTGCGCCATCACGGCACCCGCGCCCAGCACGAGGACGCCCGCGACAATCATCGTCCGTTTCATTGGTTCGTTTCTCCGGCTCTCGAGACGTTCAGGGAATGAGACTTCGCCGGCTTCACGGGAAGCCGGGACCCATCATAGGTAGAACCCCGCGCGGCGCGTTTATTCCCGTGCCGCGGAGATCGGGTTTAGAGGCTGTGACGGCGGTGATGCTCGCTGATCGCAACCCACACCCGCTCGGGCGTTGCCGGCATGTCGATGTGGTCGATCTTGTATTCGCGCCAGAGCGCATCGACGATGGCGTTGACGACGGCCGGACAGGAGCCGATCGCGCCGGCCTCGCCGGCGCCCTTCACGCCCATCGGATTGGTCTTGCAGGGGACATTGTGGGTCTCGAACACGAAGGCCGGGCCATCCGCTGCGCGCGGCAGCGCGTAGTCCATGTAGGTGGCGGTGATGAGCTGGCCGTCGGTCGGTCCGTACACCACCTGCTCCATCAAGGCCTGGCCGATGCCCTGCATGGCGCCGCCATGCACCTGGCCCTCCAAGAGCAGCGGATTGAGCGTCTTGCCGAAATCGTCGACGATCACGTAGTTGACGATCTTGATGATGCCGGTCGCCGGATCGATCTCGACCTCCGCCAGATGCGTGCCGTTTGGATAGGTGCCGTCGGCGCTGGCGAAGGTCGCGCTGCCGTTCAGCTTCGACGGATCGGCGCCGGGTCGCTTGGCGAGATCGGCGAAGGAGATCGAGCGGTCGGTGCCGGCGATCCGGATCACGCCGTCGGTGATCTCGAGGTCGCCCGCGCTCGCCTCCAGCGCCTGCGCTGCAAGCTCCTTCAGCTTCTTGCCGAGATCGCCCGCAGCACGCTCCACGCAGACGCCACCCGTGGGGATCGAGGCCGAGCCGCCGGTGCCGAGGCCGGTCGCGATCTCGTCAGTGTCGCCCTGGCGAACATGCACGCGCTCCGGCGGCAGGCCGAACTGCTCCGCGACGATCTGCGCATAGGCGGTCTGATGGCCCTGCCCGCTCGATTGCGTGCCGATCAGCACGGTGACGTCGCCATTGGGATCGAGGCGGACGTTGGCCGTCTCCTCACCCATGACGCCGCAAATCTCGACATAGCTCGCAAGGCCGATGCCGCGGATAAGCCCCTGCTTCTTGGCGAGCTTGGCGCGTTTGGGAAATTCCTTCCATTCCGCGATCTCCATCGCGCGCTTCAGATGCGCGGCGAAATCGCCGGAATCGTAGACCTTGCCGGTGGCGGTCTTGTAGGGCAGCGCCTTCGGCGGGATGAAGTTCTTGCGGCGGATGGCATCCGGCGTCATGTCGAGCTTTCGCGCGCAGGCATCGACGAGGCGCTCGATGACATAGGCAGCTTCAGGCCGGCCCGCGCCGCGATAGGCGTCGACCGGCACGCTGTGGGTGAAGATGGTGCGCACCCGGCAGTGGAAGGCCTGGATGTCGTAGAGGCCCGGCAGCATGCCGGCGCCGCCATGCGGGATGTAGGGCCCAAAGGTCGACAGATACGCGCCCATGTCGCCCATGAGGTCACAATCCATCGCGAGGAACTTGCCGTCTTCGGTCAGCGCCATCTTGGCGGTGGTGACGTTGTCGCGGCCCTGCGCATCGCCCATGAAGTGCTCGGAGCGGTCGGCCGCCCACTTCACCGCCTTCTTCAGTTTGCGCGCGGCGACCGCCATCAGGGCATATTCCCGATAGGGGAACAGCTTCGTGCCGAACCCGCCGCCGACATCGGGGCAGATCACCCGCATCTTGTCGGTGGGAATGTTGAGCACGTTCTGGCACAGGATGTCGCGCAGGCGGTGGCTGCCCTGGCTGCCGACCGTCAGCGTCAGATGGTCGCGCTTGGCATCGTATTCACAGACCGCCGCCCGCGTCTCCATGAAGCTCGCAACCACGCGCGGATTGACGATGGAGATCTCGGCGACCGCATGCGCCTTGGCAAAGGCGGCTTCCACCGCCGCCTTGTCGCCGATCGAGACGTCGAACAGCACGTTGCCGGGCTTGTCGGGCCAGACCTGCGGCGCGCCTTTCTTCACGGCGTTGACGACGCCGGTCACGGCGGGCAGCGGCGACCATTTGACCTCGATCGCCTCGATCGCGTCGCGGGCCTGGTCGATGGTCTCGGCGACCACGAAAGCGACGGCATCGCCGACATGACGCACCTCGCCCCTAGCCAGGATCGGGTAAGGCGGGCCGGTGAACGGATCGGTCTCGAGGTTGAACAGGCAGGGCAGATTGCCGAGATCCTTGACGTCGTCCGCCGTCAGGATCAGCGCAACGCCCGGCAAGCCGCGGGCGCGGCCCGCATCGATAGTGTATTTGGCATGCGCATGCGGCGAGCGCAGCACCAGGCAGCGAAGCGCGGCCTGGGGCGCATAATCGTCGGTATAGCGGCCCTTGCCGCGGATGAGCGCGTCATCCTCCTTGCGCAGCACGCTTTGGCCAACGCCGAACTTGATGGGAGCCGCCATTGTCTATCCCGTTCTCATGGTTGTTTTGCGGGCCATATTGCCGTGGAAAAAGTGGCAAGGCAAACGGGTTTAGGCATGCGCATGGGTCGCGGGCGGGGAAAGCGCCGCGCCCCCGTCACCATGCCGTCCAGATTGCGCCGCGAAACAAGACCTCATCCTGAGCAGCCCGCCAAAGGCGGGCGTCTCGAAGGATCGGCCGCGAAGACGCCGCCCACCTTAAAAAGTTACATCCCACTGCGCCTCCATAGATCCATCGTCCGATCTCGCAGCCTTTCGATAGCGCGCTCAGGCGCGATGTGGTCGATCTCGCCACGCGTCAGGCCGATGTCCATCAGCTCCCTGTCGCTCAGATCGTGCAGGGTGACTCGTGCGCTCCGGCACTGCTCCCAAAACGCGCGCCAGTATCGCCCGAGCCGACTCAAGGCGATGGAGAAGTCGAGGCGAAGCTCCGCGGCATCGTGCTCGGCCTCGGATGAGATCTTCGTCAATTGTGGTGGCATCGGACGCTCCTGCTGTTGTGCCGGCAGGGAGCGTGGCCAATGAAAAGGCCCCGTCCGATGCCGGCGGGGCCTGGTGGAAAAGATGTCGTCGTCGAATTCCTAGCGCGCGACTCCTTCCACGGCCCAGCCGAAGCGGGTCATGTCCGAGTGGTTAACGTTGCGCACGGATTTGATCATGAGGCGCCTGTAGCACGACGACGTCGCAAAATCAAGAGATGCATGGAGCCTGTTTGCATCCTCGAGGCGAACCGTCACGCCGGCCAATTCGTCGTTCAAGCTGACACGACGAAGGAGGTTTGCGCCAACCGCGCACAACGGACCAGCTCCGCGAAGAGCGCTTGAGGCGCGCGATCGTTTAGAGCGGCGGCTGACCGAACGGCGACAGTCGCGACCCGTGATATGCGCGTCCGCCCATTATGTAGGCAGCTCTGTCGGCGCCGCGCACAATGGCGGCACGATAGCCCGTTCGCCTTCAATTCGCTGCTTCCGCTGAGCTAACGCGCTTCCGAGCATTTCGGCGGCTTGCCACTTTCTGGAGGGCTTGTCGCACGGCTCCCGTTCGGCCACACTCGTCGCATTTCAAGTAATTGTTTGGAAGGGTGACCTCATGCCCGAAGCATTGGAAAGCCTGTTGTGGTGTGCCGCGCTCGCGACGTGGCTGATGCTCTTCTCCAGGATCCTAGGTGAACACCTGAAGCCCCTCTCGAAACACCTCGGCCATCTGATTGCGGTTGCTTTCAGGCTCAGGACGAAGTGACGCAAAACGGCCTCGGCGCGGCTTGGCAGCTGTCAAACTGGAAGAACTGCTCGTCACGTTGTTGCTGGCGTGAAGCGAACGGACCAGCCGCGCGCATCCTGCGGCCGCACTGTTTCGTGGCTCAGCGGGTGCAGTGAAGCTGCTAAAGCGCGATGCGATTAGAATGAATCGTCATCGCGCTTTAGGTCATTGTTTGAGCATGATCTTTTCGGAAAACCGCTAAGCACTTTTCCGAATCATGCTCTAGCGTCCCACCCTCCGGTCGAGGGAGAACCGGCCTCCTCCGGTGACCAGGATCAACAGAGCGCCTCCCATGATGGAGATGTTCTTCAAGAAGTTATTGTACTGGCCAATCTGTTGCGGACCGGCGGGATACTCCCAGTAACGATGTGCGATCGCAGTGGCCGACAATACGAACAGAAACGTCAAAATTGCGCAGTAGCGCGTGCCGATGCCGAGTATCAAGCCAACCGATATCACGATTTCCAGCACGACGTTGATCGTCGTGAACAGCTGGGGCACCGGGAGGTTCAGCGACCGAAAATAACTCACCGAGCCACTGAAGTTGGTGAGTGCTCCATAGGCGCTTCCAACGAAGACCCATGCAAGCAGGACACGACCGATGAGGATGAGCAGGTCGGCGTTGCTGGTGGCGAACTCGTCGATCCGCGTGGACCAGGGTGAGCGGAATGGCATGGTAGCTGCCTCGTCTCGTGAGCAGGGCACCCGAATATCGGAAAATCGTATCACGATCGGCGGACCTTATGAAGGATTCCGGTCGCCGATGCCCGCCGTGGAGGCAGCGGTAGGTGGATAAATCTGGATGCGACCCTAGCCGCGCACCAGCGAGACCAGCCACTTGCGTCCGAACAACACGAGGATCGCAAGCGCGTAGACGATCGTGCCTCCGACGGCGAGCAGGACCAGCGTCGCTTCATCCCGGAAGTGCATCGCGCCCAGCGCAGGGCCGCTGAAGCGCGCAATCAGCCAGAACGCCGCGGCGAGGATCAATCCGGTCAGCAGGAATTTGCCGAGCGACATAAGCCAGGCGCGGTCCGGCACGAGAAAGCCTCGCCGCACGGCGAAGAACAGCACCAGCAGCAGATTGGTCCAGACGCCGACGGCGGTGGCCAGCGCCAGGCCGATCTGGGCCAGCGATCCCATCAAGGCGACCTTCAGCGCGACATTGACCGCGATGCCCGTCAGCGACGCGCGGACCGGCGTTGCGGTGTCCTTGCGCGCGTAGAAGGTCGCGACCGCGCTGCGGATCAGCACGAACGGGATCAGGCCAATGGCATAGGCCGCGAGCGTCGCACCGGCGGCTGCGGCATCGGCCTTGGAGAACGCACCGCGGGCGAACAGCGCGCGCATGATCGCATCGGGCACGGTGATGAACGCAGCCACGAACGGGATCGAGAACAGCAGCGTGAAATCGAAGGCGCGGCGCTGCGCCTTCAGCGCGCCGTCATGGTCGTTGGCCGTGATCCGCCGCGACATCTCCGGCAGCAGCACCGTGCCGATGGCGATGCCGATCACGCCGATCGGGAGCTGGTTGAGGCGGTCGGCGTAATACAGCGCGGACAGCGCGCCCGCAGGCAGGAACGTCGCGATGATGGTGTCGGCGAACAGCGCGACCTGCGTCCCCATCGAGCCCAGCGTCGCCGGCCCTAGTGCCCTAAAGAAGCCGCGGACGTCCTCGTCGAGCTTCAGCGGGGCAAAGCGCGGCAGGCCGCCATGACGGGCGAGATCGCCGGCGAGCAGGAAATATTGCAGGAAGCCGGAGATCAGCACGCCCCAGGCCGCGGCATGGCCCGCGGTCGGAAACCAGACGGCAACCGCCAGCGTCATCATCATGGCGACGTTGAGGAAGATCGAGGCGGCCGCGGCGCTGGCAAAGCGCTGCATCACGTTGAGCATGCCGCCGTAAAGCGTCACCAGCGTGATCAAGAGCAGATAGGGAAAGGTGATCCGGGTCAGCTCGATCGCGAGCTTGCGCTGCTCGGCATCGTCGCTGAAGCCGGGCGCGAGAATGCTCATGGCCTGCGGCATGAACAGCCAGGCGACGATCAGCAGCACCACCTGCGAGGCCAAGAGCAGCGTGAAGATGCGGTCGGCGAACAGGTGTGCCGCCGCCTCGCCCTTCTCGCCATGGACATGGGCATAGGCCGGCACCCAGGCGGCGTTGAAGGCGCCCTCGGCGAAAATCGCGCGGAAATGATTGGGCAGCCTCAGCGCCACGAAAAAGGCATCGGCCACCGGACCGGCGCCGAGGATCGCCGCGAGCATGATGTCGCGGGCAAATCCCGTCAGCCGCGACAGCAGCGTGTAACCACCGACCGTGAAGATGCGTCCGAGCATGCGGACTGTTTTAGAGCATGGCAGGATTAGGTCTAGGTGCTAGCCGCAGCATAGGTGCGCCCCCTCCCCCGCTTGCGGGGGAGGGGCGGAGAGGGTGTCTCGACGACGAAGATTCCCCCAGAGGAGAGAGCCCTCACCCGGCGCGCGGGACGATGCTTCGCATCGCCCGGACGCGCCGACCTCTCCCGCAAGCGGGAGAGGTGAAGAAAGCACCTTCAGCCGGCGAGCGCGCCGCGGACGGCGGCGATGATTCGCTCCTGGTCGGCTTCGGTCAGATAAGCATGCATCGGCAGGCTGATGACGTCCTGCGACAGGCTCTCGCAAGTAGGCAATCCGCCCTCGGCGACCGGATAGTGCCTGTAGGCGGTCTGCTGGTGCATCGACTTGCCGTAATAGATCGCGGTCGGCACGCCCTGGGTCTTCAGCGCGGCGGCAAAGCCGTCGCGGTCTGTCCCCTTCGGCAGACGAATGGTGTACTGCGCCCAGACCGAGGTGTTGCCGGGCGCAAGGCGCGGCACGGTCACAACATTAGACAGCCCGCGCGCATAGCGCTCGGCGACCTTGTTGCGGGCGGCGATCTCATCGTCGAAGATCTTCAGCTTCTCGATCAGGACCGCGGCCTGCATGGTGTCGAGCCGGCCGGTGAGGCCGAGGCGGACGTTGTCGTATTTGTCCACGCCCTGCCCGTGCACGCGGATGCTGCGCAAGGTGGCGGCGAGCTCGTCATCGTCGGTGAAGATCGCCCCGCCGTCGCCGAAGCAGCCGAGCGGTTTTGCCGGAAAGAAGCTGGTCGCGGTGGCGTGGCCGAAGGTGCCGAGCTTGCGGCCCTTGTAGCTCGCGCCAAAGCCCTGCGCGGCGTCGTCGAGCACGAACAGGCCTTCGGCCCGGGCGATCTCGGCAATGGCGTCGTGATCGGCGGGCTGGCCGAACAAGTCGACCGGAATCACGGCGACGGGCTTGAGACCGGCCTTGCGGGCGGTGGCGATGCCGCGCCTGAGCGATTCCGGGCTCATGTTGAAGGTGGTCTCGTCGACGTCGACATAAACCGGCGTCGCGCCGGTCCGTGCCACCGGCGAGGCGGTCGCGATGAAGGTGAAGGATGGACACAGCACGGCATCGCCGGGCCCGAAATTCTTCGCCATCATCACCATCAGGATGGCGTCGGTGCCGCTGGCGCAGCCGATCGCGTGCTTGGCACCGCAATAGGCCGCGAGCTGCTTCTCGAGCTCGAAGACCTCCGGCCCGTTGACGAACTGGCAGTGGTCCATCACGCGCTTGACGGCGGCATCGAGCGAGGCGCCAAGCCGGCGGCGCTGCGAGGCGACGTCGATGAAGGGAATGGGTTCGGAACGTAAGTGCTGGTTCATGACCTGATTCTTGGCGCCTTGTGACGTTTGAGCGGTCGACATGGAAAGGGATCAGCCGGCGACGCGGCGCGGCCCCTTGCGCGCGGGTGACGCGGCGGCAGGACGCGAGGGCGTCTCCAGGCACTGCGTGGCGATCTCGAGGCTGGCAACGCCCTCGTCGCCCGTCACCGCCGGCGTCTCGCCGTTGCGCACCGCCTTGAGGAACGCGATCAGCTCGGCGCGGAGCGGCTCGTCATGGCCGACCGGAAGATGCCGCATCGAGTAGCTGCCGTCCGGCTTGAAGCCGAAGCATTCGGTGACCTGGCGCGTCAAGAGATCGCCCATCACGTATTTGCCGCGCGTTGCCACCGTGACGCTGCGCGCCTTGAACGGCGTCAGCCAGTTGGTGTTGATGTGGGCGAGCACGCCGCTCTCGGTGCGGAACTGCAAGAGCGCGATGTCCTCGCGCTCGGCGACCGCGCTCGACAATTGCGGCTGCACCTCGACGATGTCGGATTCGGTGAACCAGCGGATCAAGTCGATGTCGTGCACGGCAAGGTCGATGACGACGCCGACATTGGACATGCGCGGCGGGAACGGGCCGACGCGGGTGATCGCGATGGAGAGAATGTCCTCGCCCGCGATCGCCTGCTTGACCGCGGCGACCGCCGGATTGAAGCGCTCGACATGGCCGATCATCAGCGTGACGCCCGCCTTATGCGCGGCGGCGACGATCTCGCGGCCCTCCGCCACCGTGGATGCGATCGGCTTCTCGACCAGCACGTGGATGTTGTTGGCGATGCAGGCGAGCGCGACCTCGTGATGCAGATGGGTCGGCGCCGCGATGGTGACGGCATCGACCCCGGCGCTGAACAGCTGGTCGAGCGTCTCGAAGCTTTCGCAATTGGCGAGTTCGGTGGCCCGCGTGCGATGTGCCGGCGATGGATCGACGACGCCGACGAGGCTGACGCCCGGCAGGCCGCTGAGCACGCGCGCATGGTTGCTGCCCATCACGCCGGCACCAATGACACCGACGCGCAAGCCGGCTCTTGCCGGTGCAGACCCTTTGGAACTCATCTGAGCAAACCCCGATTCAACCCAAATCCCCGGGCCGCTTCTAGCACGGACGCCACATTTGTGGCGAATGCCGCCCTCGCGGGCCGGACACGATTTGATTCAAAAAGTTACACGTTCCCCGGGCCTTAGGCCGAAAAAGATACCGTTTCTCGGCCCGGGGCGCGTGATTCGGAGCTTGGTGGTTACGACCTTTGATAGTCGTCTTCAATCCGGATGATGTCGTCTTCCCCGAGATAAGAGCCGGTCTGGACCTCGATCAGCTCCAGCTGGATCTTGCCCGGATTCTCCATCCGGTGGACGGCGCCCATCGGGATGTAGATCGACTCGTTCTCGTGCACCGTCTTCACCGTCTCGTTGACGGTGACCTGGGCCGTGCCGCGGACCACGATCCAGTGCTCGGCGCGATGATGGTGCTTCTGCAGCGACAGCCGCCCGCCCGGCTTGACCACGATGCGCTTGACCTGGTGGCGCTCGCCATTGTCGACGGATTGATAGCTGCCCCAGGGCCGGTGCACCTTGAGATGCTCCTCGGTGACCTTCGGCGCGACCGATTTCAATTTCGTCACCAGGCGCTTCAGCCCGTTGGCATCCTTCTGCCGCGAGACCAGCACCGCGTCCGCGGTGGCGACCACGACGAGATCGTCGACACCTTCGAGCGCGACCAGCGCGGAATCGGTGGTGACGTTGCAGTTGCGGGAGTCCTCGAACACGGCGGTGCCGTGCGCGGCATTGCCCAGCGCGTCCTTCTCCGACAGCTCCCACACCGCATGCCAGGAGCCGACGTCGGACCAGCCGCACGACACCGGCACCACGGCGGCGCGCGAAGTCTTCTCCATCACCGCATAGTCGATCGAGATCGCCTTGGCCGCGCCGAACGCTTCGGGCTCCAGCGTGACGAAGCCGAGATCGCGGCCGGCATTGTTGACTGCATTGGTGACCGCCTCGACGCTGGCCGCGTCCACCTTGCGATATTCGTCGAGCAGCACGCTCGCCGGGAACATGAAGTTGCCGCTGTTCCAGAGATAGCCCGAATTGACGTAGTCGGAGGCCTTCACCGCATCCGGCTTCTCGACGAAGCGTGCGACCGCATGCACCTCGCCCGAGATCACCTCGCCCGGATTGATGTAGCCGTATTCGGTCGCCGGCCGCTCCGGCTTGACGCCGAAGGTGACTATGCGCCCAGCATTCGCGGCGGTGAGGCCTTCGCGGCAGGCGGCGACGAAGGCGGCATTGTTCTGCACGACGTGATCGGCGGCGAGCGCGAGCACGATCGCTTCACTGGCGCGGTTCTGCGCAAACACCGCGCCGGCGGCGATCGCAGGGCCGGAATCGCGCCGCATCGGCTCGAGGAGCACGTCGGCCTCGATGCCGATCTCGGCGAGCTGCTCCAGCACCATGAAGCGATAGGACGCGTTGGTGATGACGATCGGCCGGTCGAACAGGGAGGGATCGGACACGCGCAGCAGCGTGTCCTGGAACGTCGAGCGCGTGCCGAACAGCGGCAGGAACTGCTTGGGCCGAACCTCGCGCGAAGCGGGCCACAGCCGCGTGCCGGCACCGCCGCACATGATCAGGGGGATTATGCGTTTGTCCATCGTGATCTCAAACCTTGAAGTAGTCCCGATACCAGGTGACGAATTTATGGACCCCATGCTCGATCGGCGTTGACGGTGCAAAGCCGGTGTCGCGCATCAGATCCTCGACATCCGCGAACGTTTCCAGCACATCTCCCGGCTGCATCGGCAGCAATTCTTTGATCGCCGTCCGGCCCAGCTCCCGCTCCAGAAGACCGACGACGTGCATCAGTTCCTCCGGATGATGATTGCCGACATTGTAGAGCTTAAACGGCGCATTTGCGGCAGCCGGATCGTCCGCAGGCACGCGATCGATCAGCTTGGACACGACGCGCGTCACATCGTCGATATAGGTGAAATCGCGGCGCATTTTGCCATGGTTGAAGATCCGGATCGGCTTGCCGGCCATGATGGCGCTCGCGAACAGAAACATGGCCATGTCAGGGCGGCCCCACGGTCCGTAAATGGTAAAGAACCGCAGCCCCGTGACCGGCAGGCGATAGAGATGGCTGTAGGACTGCGCCATCACCTCGTTCGCCTTCTTGGTCGCGGCATAGAAGCTGACGGGATGGTCGGTGCGGTCCGCAACCGCAAATGGCAGTTTTGTGTTGGCGCCGTAAACGGAGGATGACGAGGCGTAGACCAGATGACGGCAGCCATTGTTGCGGCAGCCCTCCAGCACGTTGAGAAAGCCGACGAGATTGGAATCGGCGTAGGTCTGCGGCTGCTCGATCGAGTAGCGCACGCCGGCCTGCGCGGCGAGATGGACGACTTTGGCAAAACGATGTTGCGCGAACAGTGTCGCCATGGTCTCGCGATCGGCGAGATCGGCCTCGACGAACGAGAAACCGGCCTCGTCCCTGAGCAGAGCAAGGCGCGCTTTCTTCAGCGCCGGATCGTAATAGCTGTTGAGATTGTCGAGCCCGACGACGGCGCGGCCTTCGCCCAGCAGCTGCCGGGCGACGTGGAAGCCGATGAAGCCGGCCGCACCCGTGACCAAAATCGCCTGATCCGTCATCCTGTTCCCTGGGGATCGCTCGCCCGATCCTGTTTAGCCGCCACCTCGACGGGGCCGCAATAGGCCCACCGCTCCTGCGCGAGGTCTCGTCGTGGCGTCCTTAACGACGGCTCTAATGACGGCTCTAATGACGGCTATTGCAAGATCGGCGCCAAAACCATACCAAAGCGGCCGAATTCGGCGCCTCGCGTCGGGTTGCCTCAAATCCTCGCAAACCCTGTTCATGCGGACGAGATGCGCCGAATCCTGTTGTCGACGGCCAAAATCCTGATTTCCGCGGCGCTGCTCTATCTGGCGCTGCGCAAGGTCGACCTGTCCGAGCTGTTTTCCCGGTTCACCGTGAGCAGCCTGGTCTGGATCGGTGTGGCGATCGCAGTCGCGTTCCTGCAGATCTTCGTCGGCGTGCTGCGCTGGCGCGAGATCAGCGCCGCCTGCGGCGCGCCGCTCGAGCTCGGCCGCGCCATGCGATACAACGTGATCGGCTCGTTCTTCAACCAGACACTGCCGTCGGCGATCGGCGGCGATGCGGTGCGGCTGTGGCTGGTCGCCCGCGCCGGCGCCGGCTGGCGCACGGCGACCTACTCGATCTTCGTCGACCGTGCCATCGGCCTCATCGCGCTCGCGATTCTGATCGTCGCCAGCCTGCCCTGGAGCTACACCCTCATCACCGATCCGCACGGGCGCTCGGCGCTGCTGCTCGTCGACCTCCTGGCGCTCGCCGGCGGCATCGGCTTCCTGATCTTCGGCGCCCTGAAATGGCGCTGGCTGAAGACCTGGTGGGCAACGCATCACATCCACGCCTGCGCCGTCATCGCCAATCGCGTGATCTTCAGCCGCACCCGCGGCCCCGTCATCGCAATCCTATCGATCCTCGTTCACGTGCTCGCCGTCTTCATCGCCTGGTGCGTCGTGCAGTCGATTGCGGCCCCGGTTCGCTTCAGCGACGTCTTTCTGCTCGTGCCGCCGGTGATGCTGATCACGATGATGCCGATCTCGATCGCGGGCTGGGGCGTGCGTGAGGCCACGATGAGCCTTGCGTTCGGCTTCGCGGGACTTGCCGCCAACGAGGGCGTCAACATCTCGCTGCTGTTCGGCGCCGTGTACTTCATCGTCGGCGCAGTCGGCGGCCTGGTCTGGATCCTCAGCGCCGAGAAAGCCGCGCAAGGGTCGGCCCCGATCGGAGTGCCGGAGTGAGCTCGGCTGCCGATGCGCTCGCGGGCGCGGCCCTGCTGCTTGGCGTTGCGGCCGCCGCGCTGATCTCGGCGCTCGTCACCTGGACCAGCCGCCCGCTGCTGCAGCGCTACGCGCTGGCGCGGCCGAATGCGCGGTCCTCCCATCGCGTCCCGACCCCGCAGGGCGCCGGCATCGCGGTGATCGCCGCGACGCTGATCGTTGCCTCGCTGTGGGGGGCCTCCGCCAATGTCGCGATCCCGCCGGCCCTGGTCGCTGCGACCCTCGTGATCGCGCTGGTCGGCTTCGCCGACGACATCGTGTCGTTGCCCGTGTTGGTGCGATTGGTGCTGCAGGCCGCCTGCGTCGGCGCCGTGGTGTTCACCGCTCCCGAGACCGCGCGCATCGTGCCGGCGCTGCCGCTTGCGCTGGAGCGCGGCCTCATCGTCCTTGCCGGCGTCTGGTTCGTGAACCTCGTCAACTTCATGGACGGGCTCGACCTGATGACGGTGGCGGAAGTCGTTCCGGTCACCGCTGCGCTGCTGCTGCTGGGAATGCTCGGGGATCTCTCATGGCCAGCCGTGCTGATCGCCACCGCGCTGTGCGGCGCCGTGCTCGGCTTTGCGCCGTTCAACCGTCCGGTCGCAAAAGTCTTCCTGGGCGATGTCGGCAGCCTGCCGATCGGCCTCCTGCTCGGCTGGTGCCTTCTGGAGCTTGCGTTTCGGGGGCAGCCGGCCGCGGCGCTGCTGTTGCCCGCCTATTATCTTGCCGATTCCACCATCACGCTGTTTCGGCGCATCATCCGGCGCGAACCGTTCTGGTCGGCGCACCGCACCCACTTTTATCAGCGTGCGACCGACAACGGGTTCACGGTGAAGCGCGTGGTCGGCGAGGCATTCGCGCTCAATCTCTTACTGGCAGTGCTCGCCATCGCCACCGTTCGCTCCGGCTCGATGGCGATCACGATCGTCTGCCTCATCGCAGGGGCGGCTGCCGTCGCATTCGTCCTGCGGCGTTTCGCCGGCGCTCAGGTGACTTGAGCCGAAACGGCGAGCCGCAGCCCCTCGTCGAGGGAAACCTCCGGCCGCCAGCCGGTCGCGAGCGCCTTGGAGACGTCGAGTTCGAGCGAGCCGATCAGGCTGTCATGCATGTCCTGCCGGCCGATCACGCGGAAAAGCGCGCTGAGCAGGCCCGGCGGCATGCCGAACAGTCGCGGGCTCTTGCCGGACGCCTTCGCCAGACGCGCGATGAATTCGGGCGTTGAGAACTGCTCGCTGTCGGCGAGCAGGAATATCTCGAAATGGCCGGCCGCATCTGGATGAGTGAGCCGATGCAGGATGAAGGACGACAGGTTCTGCACGGCAAGGAAGGCCCGGCGATTGCGGATCGCGGCGAACGGCAGCGGCACCCCAAGGTTCATCGCGCGCATCAACAGAGCGAAGCTTCCCTTGGCACTCGCGCCATAGACCATGGGCGGCCTGATCACGGAGATCTTCATGTCGCTCTCGCGCGCGAGCGTCCTCAGGCCCGCCTCGGCCGCGGCCTTGGACGTCCCGTAGAGGCCGCGCGGCGTCGGGACGTCGTTCTCGCTGAACGGGGCCCTGCCCTCGTTGCTGCGGCCATGCACCAGCACGGTGCTGATGAAGATGAAGTGGCGCACGCCCGCCATCGCCGCGCTGCGCGCCAGGCGCACGGTGCCGGCGGTGTTGACATCCTGGTAGAGCTGGGCTGCATGCTCCTCGCGCCTGTGATGCACGCGCGCGGCAAGATGGACGACCGCCTCCACCCCCTCGAGCGCGGCCCGCCAGTCGGTGTCGGGGCCGATCGATTCGATCACGACCTCGCCGTCGATGCCCTGCCGCTTGCGGACCACGGGGCGGACCGACCATCCCTCGCACGCCAGCGCCTGCCCGAGATGACGGCCGATGAAGCCGCTCGCTCCCGTCACCAGCACGACTGGCTTACGTTCGCTCATCGTTGATCCTCGAGCGCGAAATTGCACAACAATGATCAGGCCGCGGTCGACCCGAATTCGGGGACGGCGTCCTTCAGGATGGTCCTGATGGTGGCGCGATCGTCGCGTATGATCGCCTGCTCCAGCGCCACGATCCATTTGCGCAGCGTCTGCATCGGCGGTTCGTTCGGCTGCGCCGCCATGATTCCGGCGACGCCGATTTCGCGGGTCGGCTCCTCCGAGGCGAACAGGATCTCGTGCAGGCGTTCGCCCGGGCGCATGCCGGTGAACACGATGTCGATGTCGTAGCCGGGCTGCAGGCCGGACAGGCGGATCATGCGCTCGGCGAGATCGACGATCTTCACCGGCTGGCCCATGTTGAGCACGTAGACGGAGACGTCGGGACGCTGGGTTCCGAGCGCATGCGTGGCCGCGGTGATCACGAGATCGCAGGCCTCGCGGATGGTCATGAAGTAGCGAACCATGTCGGGATGCGTCACGGTCACCGGGCCGCCGGCCTCGATCTGGGCCTTGAACTTCGGCACCACCGATCCGTTCGAGGCCAGCACGTTGCCGAACCGCACCGAGATCAGCCGCATCGGCGGCTTGGCCCCGCGCGCGCCGGCGGCGAGGTCGTGATCCAGCGCCTGGCAGTACATCTCCGCGAAGCGCTTGGTCAGGCCGAGCATCGACACCGGCTCGATCGCCTTGTCGGTCGAGATCATCACCATCGCCTCGGCGCCGGCCGCCACCGCGGCATCGGCAACGTTGATCGAGCCGAAGATGTTGGTCTTGACGCCTTCGCTCCAGTCGCGTTCGAGAATCGGAACGTGCTTGAGCGCCGCGGCGTGGAATACAATGTCCGGCTTGAACTCCGCCATCACGCGCATGATGCGCTCACGGTCGCGAATGTCGGCGATCCGCGCCTCGATCGCGGCTGCCGCCTGGCGGGCGGCGAGCGCTTCGGAGATCGCATAGAGCGCCGGCTCCGAGTTCTCCACGATCAGGAGCCGCGCGGCGCCGAAGGCCACGACGCGCTCGCAGATCTCCGAACCGATCGAGCCACCGCCACCAGTGACGAGCACCGCCTTGCCCCTGATCAGGGCCTCGAGGCGCGCATAGTCGATCTTCTCGCTCGGCCGCAGCAGGAGGTCCTCGACCGCAACCGCCGTGAGCCGCGGCGTGTCGCCGCTCTCCAGCGAGGGCATCCGGTTGACGATGACGCCGAGCTTGCGCGCACGCATCAGGACCGATTCCGGATGGGCCTCCGGCTCGAACGCCGACGGCGTCATGATGAGGCGCGCGATCGGCTTGTTGCGCTTGGCGAAGTCGGCGATGACGTCCTCGACGTCGTCGATGCCCCCCAGCACCGGCACGGTGCGGATGAACTGGCCGCGGTCGGCGCTCGACGGCGACAGCACGCCGACCGGCCAGATCCGCTTGATCGCCCCGCTCTCGATTCCGCGCAGCAGCACCTCGGCATCCGCGGCGCGGCCGATCAGCAGTGTCGGCGCAGCATCACCGATCCTCGCATCACGGCGCACCCGCGTATAGCGGAAGTAGCGGTAGGCCATCCGCAGCGCGCTGAGGAAGGCGATCTCGAGGAACCAGTAGAGGACGATCGTCACCTTGCCGAGGAAAAAGGCGCCGCGGACGTTGGGGGCAACGAAGATGTAGTCGAGCACGAGCAGGGCGACCGTCAGCACGGTCGCCGCGCGGATGATGTTCAGCGCATCCGGCAGCGAGATGAAGCGCCATTTCGTCGTGGTCAGGTTGAGGACGAAGAAGACGATCACGCTGAAGGCGAGGAAGTAGGGCAGAATCTGGAACAGCAGCGGCAGGCGCTCGAAGAAGCCGTCGCCGCCCTCGAATCGCAGATAGAAGGCGGCAAAAAGCGCCGCCGTGGTCGCGAGCAGGTCGTGGAGCGCGATGAGGAAATTGCGCTTGGTGAGATGCGAAAGACGCGTCATCCGCCGACCGATGAAACCCCGATTGAATACAACCTGACCGCGCTGATAGCCTATCTGGACAAGACTTGCCAGCCGCGTGGCCCCTCGGGAACCGGCTTCCCCATCTTCGTCCCGAGCTGTTGTTCCCGGACCACCATTCCGCCGGCGACGCCGACGCCAATGACGTACATCCAACCCTCGTGGAAGTCGAACAAATGCGAGTTAAACAGCGAGGTGAAGACGTTCTGCACCACCACCAGGAGCCCGATCCAGTTGGTAAGCCCGTCGCCCCGGAACAGCAGCAGATGCAGGATCCAGATCGCATAGAGGACTGCGACGCCGATCAGCCCCCATTGCACGGCGACGTTCAATGTCTGGTTGTGTGGGTTGCCGATCACTTCGGCGGACGCCTTGTACTGGCCTGCGGGCGTCGCGACGCGCTCGAACAATCCGCGCGTGGACCCGGTGCCGTGCCCCGCGATCGGCGCCTCCGCGAAGAAGCCGAGCGACTTTCGCCAGAATTCGATGCGCAGGCCCGCCGAGCTCGGCTCGCCCCTTTCCATGTAACGCGTATACTCGTCGGAAAACCTCTCGGCGGTATGGCGCAAATACGGCGAGGCGTGCCAGGCGAGAACGGCGCCGACGAGCAAAGCGACAGAGATGAGCGCGATACTGCGCCATTTGAGGTGAAGCAGTGCAAACACGCCGAACATGATCGGAATGGTGACGAGCGCGGTGCGTGACACCACCACGAAGACCATGTTGACGAAAAAGCTGAGCGCCAGTGCCGTCAGCAGGCCGGCGAGCCAATAGCGCTTCTCACGCAACAGCATCACGATCGGATAGGCGAGCGCGACCGCGCAAAGCGTGAATTCCTGGCTCTGGTCGATGTAGTTCTTGACGAAAATGCCCCGCTCTGCGGCATCGGTCTTGAGCGTGAGGTTCGGATAGAAGGCGACCAGCCAGGACATCACCGACAACAGCGCGCAGGACACCAGGAAGGCGACGAAGACCCACTTGCTCCGCGGCGAGCGCTCGAAATGATAGAGCAGGACCGGCAGCACGAGCAGCTTGACGGTCGGATTGACTGCGTAGAGGCGCGCACCCCAGGGCGCGTCCGACCATAGCGTCCCCAGCAGCGCAAGAACGACGAGCGCGATCGGCGCGATGCAGATCGGGCGCTTCAGCGATTGCAGGAACGCGCGGACGTCGAGGAACGGCACCATGCAGAGCAGCATCAGCGCGTTGAAGATGCCGGCGAGCGAGGTCGACCAGGGCAGCGAGGCCGCGGTCAGGATCGCAAACAGATCGACGGTCTCGCGCCAGGCCGCGGGGCTGCGCAGGCGGCGATGCAACATTTCGTTGGTCGTTTCGCGTGCGAGCGCCGTCACTTGCTCCCTCCCCTGGCGCGATGCACCAGCGCCGTCGTGCTGAAGCCCTGGAGAATGTCGACCAGCACGACCGCCCCGCCGGCGGCTTCGACCACCTCGTGGCCGACCACCTGCTCGCGGGTGTAGTCGCCGCCCTTCACCAGCACGCCGGGCTTGATCCTGGTGATCAGGTCGATCGGCGTGTCCTCCGCGAAGATGACGACGAGATCGACGGCCTCCAGTGCGGCGAGCACCTCGGCACGCGCGCGCTCGTCCTGGACCGGACGATCGGCACCCTTCAGCCGCCGCACCGAGGCGTCGCTGTTGAGCCCTACGATCAGGCGGTCGCAGGCGGCGCGCGCCGCGGTCAGCACCTTGACGTGGCCGGGATGGAGGATGTCGAAACAGCCGTTGGTGAAGCCGACGCGCAGGCCCTGCCTTTTCCATTCGGCGAGCTGCGCGTCGAGTGCGGCCGGATCGAGCACGATCTTCTCCTCGGCGGCGAGCGTGGCATGCGGCAGGATCTTGCGTCGCAGCTCGGCCGCGCTCACGCTGGCGGTGCCCTGCTTGCCGACGGTGACGGCGGCGGCGGCATTGGCCATGCGCAGCGCCGTGTCCCAGTCCGCGCCGGCCGCGAGCGACACCGCAAGCGCAGCGGCGACGGTGTCGCCGGCGCCGGAGACGTCCCGCACCTTCACCGGGACGGCCGGCACGTGAACGGCCCCGCCATTCCGCGGCACCAGCGTCATGCCGTGCTCACCCTGGGTGACCAGGATCGCCTCGCAATCGGCGAGCCGCATCACGTCCTCGCTGGCCTCGACGATGCTCTGCACCGTTTCGGCGCGGCTGCGGGTCGCTTCCGAGAATTCCTTGCGGTTGGGCGTGAGCAGCGTGGCGCCGCGATAGATCGCCCAGTTCAGGCTCTTGGGATCGACGATGACGGGCTTGCCGAGCTTGCGCGCGGCATCGATGGTGTGGCGGATCACGCGCGCCGTCAGCACGCCCTTGGCATAATCGGACAACAGCACGATGTCGGCGCGCGCGATCTGCGGCAGGATCGCGTCGATCAACTTCGTCTCGACGTCGTCGGACGCAGCCAGCGCCTGCTCCCAATCCGCGCGCAGCATGTGCGTGGAAAAATGTTCGGAGACGAAACGGACTTTTCGCGTGGTCGGCCGCGAGGCGTCGCGGACCAGCACGCTTTCGATGCCGGCTTGATCATTGAGCGCGGCCTCGAGCCGCGTACCGGCGTCGTCCTCGCCGATGAGGCCGACGAAGATGCAGCGCGCGCCGAGCGAAGCGACGTTGCGCGCGACGTTGCCGGCGCCGCCGACGTGGGTCTCGCTGCGCTGGGCGGCAATGACGGGCGCCGGCGCTTCCGGCGAGATCCGCGACACCTCGCCGTAGACGAACTCGTCCAGCATGATATCGCCGATGCACAGCACCGTACGGCCTGAGATGGCTTGCGCAAGGGAATCGAAATCGAGAATGGGCGTCGGCATGGTCGAAAAGGCCTCAGCGAAAGCGGTCAGGCCTGTCGAGATAATCCCCGACATAGGTCTTCACCGCGTCCTCGAGCGTCGTGAAGCCGCCGTTATAGCCGGCGCCGAGCAGACGATCGACCTCGCTCTGGGTGAAATACTGGTAAGCGCCCCGGATCTGCTCGGGCATGTCGACGTATTCGATGTTGGGCCCGGTGCCGAGCGCCGCGTAGGCAGCCAGCATGAGATCCTTGAAGCTGCGCGCCTTGCCGGTGCCGACGTTGAACAGGCCGGACACCGACGGCGTCGCGAGCAGCCACAGGACGACGCGCACGGCGTCGTCGACATAGATGAAATCGCGGCGCTGATCGCCGTCCTCGATGCCCTCGCGATGCGACTTGAACAGCTGCACGGCGCGGCCTGCCCTCAAATCGTCGAAGCGCCGCGCCAGCACGCTCATCATCGAGCCTTTGTGATATTCGTTCGGGCCGAACACGTTGAAGAATTTCAGGCCGGCCCATTGCGGCGGCAGGCGATCGCCGTTCGCTGCGCGCCCGGCGACCGCGAGATCGAACAGGTGCTTGCTCCAGCCGTAGAGGTTCATCGGCCGCAATTTCTTCAGCGCCGGCAGTGAGGAATCGTCGTCGAAGCCTTCCGTGCCGTCGCCATAGGTCGCGGCAGAAGACGCATAGATGAAAGGCACCGCGTTCATCGTGCACCAGTCCAAAAGGCGCATCGACAGGCGGAAATTGGTCTCGATGACGAGATCGCCGTCTGTCGCTGTGGTCGCGGAAATCGCCCCGAGATGGATCATGGCCTCCAGCTTGCGGCCCTTCAGCCAGTCCATCAGCTCGGCCGGGGGAACGATATCCACAAGCTGCCGCTTGGCGAGGTTGCGCCACTTGCCTTCGGTTCCGAGGAGATCGCAGATCACGACGTCGCTGCGACCGGCTTCGTTCAGCACGGCCACGACATTCGATCCGATAAAACCGGCCCCGCCGGTCACCAGCAACATTTCACCTACCTGCCCGATTTTCGGTGCCCGATCCTGCCCTAGCGCATGATCCGCCAAAGTGTAAGCGGTTTTGGGATTGCTGTTCTGCCGGCTTTACGTCCCGGCCCGGAACAGCTAACCGAACCGCCACATCGGCACGCGCTCGGCCCTCATAACGAATGAATATTGATTCGCAACTTGGCAGTGATGCAGACCGGAACGACACACGCCCGATCCTGATCGTTCCCTACATGTGGATCGGCGATTTCGTGCGGAATCACACTGTCGTGCGGGTCCTGAAGGAGCGCTGGCCGAACCGGCCGGTCGATCTCCTCACCACGTCCCTGTGCGCCCCGCTGGTCGATTACATGCCCGGGGTCCGCGCCGGCATCGTCTGGGACATGCCGCGCAGCCGGCTGGCGATCGCACGCCAGTTCGGCCTGGCCGAGCTGCTGCGGAAACGGAACTACGGCACTGCCCTGGTGCTGCCGCGGACCTGGAAGGCGGCCATCGCGCCGGCGCTCGCCGGTATTCCTGAACGGATCGGCTTCGTCGGCGAGTTCCGGTTCGGCCTGCTCAACCGCTGGCGCTGGGGTGAGAAGAAGCTGTCCCGCTTCATCGACAAGAACGCCGCCCTCGCCCAGCCCGACGGCGCGCCCCTGCCGGCGGAATGGCCGGTGCCGCAACTGCGCGTCCCGGCCGAGGAGATCGCCCGCTGGCGCGAGGCCAATGGTCTCGGCGCCGGCCCCGCGGTGGCGCTCGCCCCGGGCTCGGTCGGCGTCTCCAAGCGCTGGACCTCTTATCCCGAAGCCGCCCGCCTGCTGGTCGAGCGCGGCCTCGAGGTCTGGGTGGTCGGCGGCCCCGCCGAAAAGGGCCTCGCCCAGGAGATCGTCGCCGCCGGCGGCCCCGGCGTCCGCGATCTCACCGGCACGGACTTGCGCAACGGCGTCCTCGCCATGGCCGCCGCCGGCGTTGCGATCTCCAACGATTCCGGCCTGATGCACATCGCAGCCGCCTTGGGCACGCCGACCATGGGCATTTTCGGTCCCACCAGCCCCTATCTCTGGGCCCCGCTGAACGGCCTCGCCGCGACATTGGTGCAGGACAAGGAAGCGCTGTCCTGTCAGCCCTGCCAGAGTACGGTCTGCAAGGTGAACGATCACCGCTGCATGCGGAATATTGCGGCGGCGGAGGTGGTGGGGATTGCGGAGCGGGTGCTGGGGGAGGCAGGAGCGAGGGCAAAGAGCTGAGGCGATCGCGGCTCGCGCCAATGATGGCATTCTGCCAGTGATTTGCCCGACGAGTCAAAATCGATTCGAAAAATCCGTAGTCGATCACCCTCCGGCCAAGTCCTTGATTTTGCTGACCCCGGCTACTGTGCATGGGGTTGTTTTCGCAGTTTTTGTTTTGCGCCCCAGGAGCCGTGCTCACAGCAGCGACCGATAGACCTCGCCGATGCGCGCCGCTTCGGCATCGAGGCTGAATCGTTCGAGCACCCGCGTCCGCCCGCGCTCACCCATCGCGTTCGCCGCGGCCACATCGCGCATCAGCGGCTCGAGCGCTGCCGCCAGCGCGTCGGCATCTCCCGTCGGGATCAGCACGCCGCTCACGCCATCCTCGACCACGAGCTCGGCCGCGCCGGCGCGTGCGGCAACCAGCGCACTACCCGCCGCCATCGCCTCGATCAGCGTCAGCCCAAAGCCTTCGTTGCGCGAGGTGAAGGCGTAGATCGTCAGGCGCTGATACCAGCGCTGCACCGCTTCGATCGGCAGCTCGCCCGTGATGACGATGCGCGATTGCAGGCCGGCAGCTTCGATGCGCTTCTTCAGGTCGCTCGCAAAGGGCGTCTGCTCGGCCGTAACCTGCCCGACGATGACAGCGGTGAAATCCGGATAGCGCGGCAACAGACGGCACATCGCATCGACGAACAGATCGGTGCCCTTCTGCGCCCGCACGCGGCCGAAGCAGCCGATGGCGTAGCGTCCCGGCAGGCCGGTTTCGGCAAAAGCCGCGGCGCGATCGGCCGGCGGCGCGTACGCGTCGGTGTCGACGCCATGCGGGATCACCGTCGCCTTCACCTTCAGGAACGAGGCCGAGAGATCTGACGTCGCGATGATCGCGTCCATGCGCCGGATCAGCCAGCGCGTGATCCAGCTGTGATGCCGCTGCGCCGCCGAGGTGAACACGAGCTTGAGCGGCCAGCCGAGCGCGCGCAAGCCAACGCCGGCGATCATCTCGTTATTGCGGCGCGCGTGCCAGATCAGCGGCGCCTTGCGGCGCCAGAGCTTGAGAAAATCGGCAATGCCGAGGCGCGCGATCCCCTCCGGCGCATCCGAGCCGAACCAGGCGGCGCGGTACAGCCTTGCCAGCCGCGGCGCCACCATCCGGTTGGTCGCGGTGACCCCGGAATAGCGCCTGTGCAGATTTGGCACGATCACCTCGAGATCGCCTTGGGAATTCGCCACGACACGCTCCAATTCACAAGGTCCCTATACGCAACATTAAGCATAGTGACCAGTTCAGGGCTGCCGATACCCCCTCTTCACCACGCAAGCGCTAGCCTTGCGCGTTGATCGAAGACGGGTGAGATCATGACTGTGCTAGTCACCGGCGGCGCCGGCTACATCGGAAGTCACACGGTCCTTGCGCTGGCGGAAGCCGGCGAGGACGTGGTCGTGATCGACGATCTCTCCACCGGTTTCTCGGCTTACCTGCCTGAAGGCGTGCCGCTGTTCATCGGCGATGCCGGCGACGAGAACCTGCTCGAAGGCGTGATCTCCCAGCACGACATCGAGAGCATCATCCATTTCGCAGGCTCCGTCGTCGTGCCGGATTCGATGCGCGATCCGCTCGGCTACTACCGCAACAACTTCACGACCGCGCGCAACCTGCTCAACGTGGCGGTCAAGCGCGGCATTGGCCGCTTCATCTTTTCCTCGACCGCTGCGGTCTACGGCAATCCGGACCAGGTGCCGGTGCCCGAGCACGCGCCGACGCGGCCGCTGTCGCCTTACGGCTCCTCGAAGCTGATGACGGAGATCATGCTGCACGACGTTGCTGCCGCCTACGGCATGCAATACGTGACCTTGCGCTATTTCAACGTCGCCGGCGCCGATCCGCAGGCGCGCATCGGCCTTGCCACCGTCGGCGCCACGCACCTGCTCAAGATCGCGGTCGAGGCCGCCACCGGCCAGCGCGCCAAGATCGACGTGTTCGGCACCGACTATCCGACCCCGGACGGCAGCTGCATCCGCGACTTCATCCACGTCACCGACCTGTCGCAGGCCCATCGCTCGGCGCTGGCCTATTTGCGCAGCGGCGGCGCCTCGACGACGCTGAATTGCGGCTATGGCCGCGGCTATTCGGTGCTGGAGACCATCGACGCGGTGCGAAGGGTTTCGGGCCGCAGCTTCGCCGTGCAATACGCCCCGCGCCGGCCCGGCGACATCATGACCATGGTCGCCGACACCAGCCGCATCCGCAGCCTGCTCGACTGGCGGCCGCAATATGACGACCTCGAGACCATCGCAGCCCATGCGCTGGCCTGGGAGGACAAGCTGTTCCGCGAGCGTCACGGCGAGCTTCGTCACGCCGCCTCGGCCTAGAATCATCCCAAGCGCAAGCCCTTAATTGGGCTTGAAAAGCCCGGCTTGAGCGGGCACAGAGGCCCATCGATCCCTGACGCGCGGGCAGGCTTTGTCCTGCGCCGTCAATGGACACCGGATGGCTCAGTTTCCAAAGAAAATCACCGACGATCCCTACGCGGCAGCGGTCCTGATTCGCCGCCTGATCACGGAACAGGGAATCGTCTATTGGCGACGCTACCTCGTGGCCTTCGCGCTGATGGCGCTCGCGGCCGGTGCGACCGCTGCTGCGACCTACGTCCTCGGCCAGGTCATCAACCAGGCCTACGTCGACAAGAACATCCCGGGCATCGCGATGTTCTCAGGGCTGACGGTCGCTCTGCTGTTCGTCAAGGGCGTGGCGACCTACGGCCACATGGTGATCCTGACCAAGATCAGCAACGCCATCCTCGCCACCAACCAGCGCCAGCTGTTCGCAAAATTGATGCGCGAAAGCGTCGGCTTCTTCTCCGAGCGGCACTCCTCTGAATTTCTCGCGCGGCTGACCGCCGGCGCCAAGTCGATCACGGACGTGCTGAACATGCTGGTCAACGCGATCGGGCGCGATCTATTGATGCTGCTCGCCATGATCGGCGTGATGGTATGGCAGGACCCGCTGATGTCGTTCATCGGCCTCGTCGCGGTGCCGCCGGCGATGCTGGTGCTGCGCAAGCTGGTCAAGCGCATCAAGGGTCTCGCCTTCAACCAGTTCACCGGCACCGCCGACATCATGGAGACGATGCAGGAATCGCTGCAAGGCATCCGCACCGTCAAGGCGTTCACGCTCGAAGAGACCATGCAGAAGCGCATCGACGAGAACATCGCCATCGTCGAGCGCAACGCCAACAAGATGGCGCGCGTCGCCAACCGCTCCAACCCGCTGATGGAGATGCTCGGCGGCTTTGCGGTCGCGGGCTGCCTGATGTACGGCGGCTATGCCGTGGTCGCGCTCAACGCCACACCCGGCGCGTTCTTTTCGTTCATGACCGCGTTCCTGATGGCGACCGAGCCGGCCAAACGGCTGGCCAGGCTCAACATCGATCTCAACAGCCAGCTCGTCGGCGCCCGCATGCTGCTCGAGGTCGTCGACAGCCCCGCGAGCGAGCACTCCGACGACGACAAGCCGGCGCTGGAGCTGACGGATGCCCGCATCGAGCTGCGCGACGTCAGCTTCTCCTATCGCAATGGCGAGACCGTACTCAACCGCATGAGCTTCGTCGCGGAGCCCGGCAAGGTGACCGCGCTGGTCGGCCCCTCCGGCGGCGGCAAGTCCACCGTGCTGGCGCTGCTCTTGCGCTTCTACGAGGTGACGCAAGGCGACATCGTGATCGACGGCCAGTCGATTTCGTCGGTCTCGCGCAAATCGCTGCGCACCCAGACAGCCTATGTCGGCCAGGACGTCTATCTGTTCCGCGACACGATCCGCAACAACATCGCCTTCGGCAAGCCGGGGGCCAGCGAGGACGAGATCGTCGAAGCGGCGAAGGCCGCCTGCGCACACGATTTCATCATGGGCTTCCCGCTCGGTTACGACACGCCGGTCGGCGAGCACGGCACGCAGCTCTCGGGCGGACAGCGCCAGCGCATTGCGGTCGCGCGCGCGCTGCTCAAGAACGCGCCGATCATCCTCCTGGACGAAGCCACCGCAGCGCTCGATTCCGAATCCGAGCGGCAGGTGCAGGAGGCGATCGAGCATCTCTGCCAGAACCGCACCACCATCGTGATCGCGCACCGCCTGCACACCATCATGCACGCAGACAGCATCCTGGTGGTCGAGGGCGGCGAGATCGTCGAGCAGGGCCGCCATGACGAGCTGCTCCGCCGCGGCGGCCGCTATGCTTCGTTCTTCCGGCTGCAGCAACACGACAGCAGCCCTGTCGGGCTGGCGCCGATCAGTGCAACCGCCTAGAGTTTTCTTCACCCCAAGACCAGCGAGACCGCTCCATGAATGCCGCCTCCTACGTCATCCCGCTTCCGCCCCAGGCTTCGCTTCCCGTCGTCGGCGAGAGCGGCCGCTATCCGGTGCGCCGCATCTGGTGCGTCGGCCGCAACTATCTCGAGCACATCCGCGAGATGGGCAATGACGAGCGTGCCCCGCCCTTCTTCTTCGCCAAGCATGCCGACATGCTGGTGCCCGACGGCGCCACCATTCCCTATCCGCCGCTGACCAAGGATCTGCATCACGAGGTCGAGCTTGTCGTCGCGATGAAGAGCGGCGGACTGAACATTCCCGCCGACAAGGCACTGGACCACGTCTACGGCTACGCCGTCGGCATCGACCTCACCCGGCGCGATCTCCAGATCGCCTCGCGCAAGAAGGAGCGCCCGTGGGAGATCGGCAAGTCGTTCGACTATTCGGCGCCATGCTCCGCGCTGCAGCCGGCCTCGAAGATCGGCCATCCCTCCAAGGGCAAGATCTGGCTGACGGTCAACGGCAAGGAAGCGCAGAAGGGCGACCTCACCGAATTAATCTGGAACGTGCCCGAGATCATCTGGCAGCTCTCCCAGCAAGTGAAGCTCGCCGCCGGCGACATCATCATGACCGGCACGCCCGCCGGCGTGTCTCAGCTCCAACCCGGCGACAGGCTCGAATGCGGCGTCGACGGCATCGGCACGCTGAAGGTCTCGATCGGCCAGCCGGAATAAGGCTTGCTGCAGCTCGGACTCAAAAGGCCCCTGAATGGGGCCTTTTGCATGTCGATCGTGCACGCCGTCGAGCTACCAGGCCTTCACCGGCCGATTGGCGTGGCTCGCCTGCGGCACACCACGATTGAGCGACATGTGCGAATGCACGCACAGCCAGCCATCGCCGTTCCTCGAAAACACCATCGTCGCCCGGCCCGGGCGCGCGAACGTGCTGCCATCGGGACGATAGCCCGTGCTCGTCCATGGCGCGATCACGGTTGCCATCATGCCGTCCGGTGATGCCAGAACGGACATCTGCTCGAGGACGAAACGGAAGTCGGCCGTCTTCGGCCAGACGTTGTCCCATTGCGTCTTGACCCATTGATCGAGGCCGGGGATGACGTCGTTATGGGTACCGAAGGCGAGCACGTCCGGATGGAAGAGCGGCCGCGCCGAGGCGTAATCGACCTCGCGGACATAGCCGGCGAAGGTGTCCAGCCACTCACGGAAGAACTGTACGGTCTCAGCATTCGCGGTCGGCAAGGAGCTCATCGCGACGCGCCGATCACCGCACTGCCGACCAAACGATCAGGCCGAGGATCAGCGCCGTCAGCGAATATTTCAGCGTATAGTAGACGTTGCGGTTCCACTCCTTCACCTTGCGGCTGGCGAGGTGGATTTCGTAGAGCTTGCCAAAGACCTTGTTGAGCACGCCGACGTGCTCACCATCGACGTTCTGGGTCGCCGACGCCTTGACGATGTGATGGCTGACCCAGCGGTTGATCGCGGTCATGAAGCCGTACTTCATCGGGCGCTCGACGTCGCAGAACAGGATGATGCGGTTGACGTCGGTCGCATTTTCGGCGCTGTGGATGAAGGTCTCGTCGAACATGAAGGCTTCGCCATCGCGCCAGACGCATTCGACGCCGTCGACGAGGATCCGGCACTTGTTCGAGTTCGGCGTGACCAGGCCGAGGTGATAACGCAGAGAGCCGGCGAAGGGATCACGATGCGCCCCTAACTTGCCGCCCGGCGGCAGCATCGCGAACATCGCGCCATGCACGCTCGGGATCGACTTGAGCAGCTCCACCGTCTTCGGACACAGCGTGTTCGCCGAGGGCAGGAAGTCGTCGTACCATTTCAGGTAAAACCGCTTCCAGCCGCTCTTGAAGAACGAGTAAAAGCCCCAGTCGTTGTTCTTCGCCGCCGCGCGGATAAAACCTTCATCGAACAGGCGAACGGCCTCGTCGCGGATGGTCTCCCAGTTCTCGCTGAGGGGCTTCAGCTCCGGAAACTGATCGACCGAGATCACCGGCTTGTTCGGCACCGCCGAGCCCGCATACATCAGCACATTGTAAGGTGCGAGATAGGTCGAGTGATCGCCGAGCTGGCGCGCGAAGCGCAGCCGCTGCTTGCCGCGGAAGTGAACGTAAATGGTCGAGGCCGCAAGCACATACAAAATGACGAGCTGCGGCGCAAAAAGCTGTTTCAGCATTTCCCCAATCCCAAGTGACCCAGCCGAGGTGTCGTGTAGCCCGACCCGGCCCGAGCGGCAAGATATTCACCGGTGGGTTGCAATCACGCCGGGGAGAGCAAAGGGGATGGAACTGGGGCCAAAACCGGCCGAACCGAGCCGAATCAGGCTCGCGACAGGGCCTGCAGGCCCTTGAAGGTCAGGCGCTTGGGGTCGGTGACGCCGGCGAGGTAAAGCCGGCGGATGAAGGCGATGACGGCGTCGCGGTCGCAATCGGTCAGCGCGACGACGGCGTCGACCGCTATTCTCTGGGCTTCCATTGGGCTCACCTCGGCCTTGCGAGTAACCCCGGCCGAGACAGGCTAGGTCCGCTCAGTTAATTCGCCGTTAACCGTTCAGGTCCCATGGCCATTCGAGGGCCGTCCTTGAACGGCCGGAGCGAGAGGCAGGTTCGGCACTGCTGTCGCGCGAACTATTCGGGTCGAGGCTTGGCCACGTTCTGAGCAAGTAATTTCAGCACTTCGGTTTGCTTGAGGACCAGCTCGCACTGCTTTCGCGCATGCGAGCTCGACAGTTCGACGAATTCGGACAGCGTTTTCGCCTGCCCCACCTCCCGTACATACGCAAGGGTCGCGCCCGCGTTGACCTTCATCAGTTCGAGGACAACCGCACGGCACTCGGCTGCAGATCCGCGCGGGTCCAGCTTCTCGCCTCCGCCGGCAGCTGTTTCAGCCGCATTCGCGTCCTCGTCGGTCGGCCGCTGCGTGCGGGTAAGGTTCTTCGTGTAATCCAATGCGGCGTGCATGCTGAGCTTCAGGCCTTCCAAGACACGGGTCTGCATGTCCTTGGCGATCTCCACCGACATATCGATGGTGTCGACGGCATTGTCGGAATCGTTGGCACGTTCTACGTGCGCTCTTATCGCATCAGATGCGGCCGACGCACTAATCGAGGCCGGCGCCGCTGCTTGTTCGACGGACGGTCGATCTTGCCCAGAACTTACCTCCACGCTCGTGGACATTCCCAGCAGGCTTTTCTCGGCGCTCCGGCTCGCCGCCGCCGTCAGTTCCACGAGTGAACGCCGCTTGGCGCGCGCATCGTTAGCAGGCGATCTTGACCGCGTCTTGCTCATGATCCATCGGCTCCATGCCCAGATGCTGAGCGACCCAACTCCACAGGGCGGAAATTTCGGCCGAAGCCTTTCCCGTCGGAGCAAACTCGCTCACGCCCAATCCTGCCCCGAGCGCATCCTGGTGATCATTGCGCTGCGCGATGAAGGGAAGCGCCAGCAGGCCGAGCGAATTCAGCGAGGTCGCGGCCTCGCTGAGCCGGCCGCCGCGCGGCGGCGTCTGATTGAGCACGAAGGCAAATCGGCGATTGAGTTTGCGAATGGCAATCAGCGTCGGGATGGCAGCCTCGATGTCAGCCGGACTAGGGCGCGCCGGGATCAGACACAGATCGGCCCTGGCAATCGCCTCCATCGACAGGCTGTTGTTCGTAGCGGGGGTGTCGATGATCGCGAGCCATGTCCCGTCCGCCTCGAGGCGCGCGAGCACCGGCTCGACTTCGGCGGGATCGGCAACGCAATTGACGACAGGATAGCGGCTTTCTCGCCGCTCCTTCCATTTCGAGATCGTTCCTTGCGCGTCCGCTTCGATGAGTGCGACGCGCTCTGCGTGCCTCAGCGCAGCGACGGAAAGTCCGGCGGCCAGCGTGCTCTTGCCGCTGCCGCCCTTTTGCGTAACCAGAGTGAGGACGTACATGTCCTGCCGTCCCTCCATGGCAGCGAAGCGGAATTCGGACGCGGTCGGAACAAAGTTGCACACCGCGAAAATACACTACCGCAAGTCGCGATTCGCCTCAAGCAAGCGGCGGGTTCCCCGTAAGACACGGAGATCACGAATACTGCATCACGCCATCGTCGATCCGACCAAAGCGCAACGACACGATGTCGAGCGCGTAATTCTGATGGAGCCGCCAGGGACGCTTCGAGCCCTGCTTCGGCATTTTGGCGATCGAGCGCTGCACGTAGCCCGAGGTGAAATCGAGCGAAGGCTGCGCGGTGATGGTGGGATCGTCATTGTGCGGCATGCACTGGCGGAAATTGTGCCGGTCCATGTAGTTGATCAAGCGGCAGACATATTCGCAGGTAAGGTCGCATTTCAGCGTCCAGGACGCATTGGTGTAGCCGAAGGCCGAGGCCATGTTCGGCACGTCGGCATACATCATGCCCTTGTAGGTCAGCGTGTTGGCGAAATCCACGGGGTGGCCGTCGACGCTGACCTCGAGGCCGCCCACGACCTGGAGCACCAGCCCGGTCGCCGTCACGATGATGTCGGCTGCGAGCTCGCGGCCGTCCTTGAGGCGGATGCCGTCATGCGTGAAGGTGTCGATCTCGCTGGTGACGACGCTGGCGCGCTGCTCGCGGATCGCCTTGAAGAGGTCGCCGTCGGGCACCAGGCACAGCCGCTGATCCCAGGGATTGTAGCGCGGCGTGAAATGGGTCGCGACGTCGTAGTCCGGGCCGAGCGCCATCTGCACGCCCTTCAGGATGAGGTCCTTGACCTTCGCCGGCCGGCGCCGACTGAGCTGGAAGAAGAACATCCCCCACATCACGTTGCGCCAGCGGATCAGATGATAGGCGAGCCGCGCCGGCAGATTGCGGCGCAGCTTGTTGGCGACGGGATCCTGCGCCGGACGTGACACCACATAGGTCGGCGAACGCTGCAGCATGGTGACCTGGCCCGCCTTCTTGGCGAGCTCCGGCACCAGCGTCACCGCGGTCGCGCCCGAGCCGATCACGACGACACGCTTGCCTGCGTAGTCGATGTCCTCGGTCCACTTCTGCGGATGCACGATGCGGCCGGCGAAATCCGCCACGCCCTTGAACTCCGGCGTGTAGCCCGCTTCGTATTTGTAATAGCCCGAGCACATGAACAGGAAGTTGCAGGTGAAGCGCACGAACTCGGCCGCGCCCTCGCCAGAGCTGCGCTCGGCTTCCACCGACCAGCGCGCGTCCGGCGTCGACCACGCCGCGCGCTTGACGCGATGATGATACCGGATGTGCTTGTCGATGCCGTTCTCGGCCGCGGTCTCGCGCACATAGTTCAGGATTTGCGGCCCGTCGGCGATCGCCTTCGGGTCGGTCCACGGCTTGAACGAATAGCCGAGCGTGAACATGTCACTGTCGGAGCGGATGCCGGGATAGCGAAACAGGTCCCAGGTGCCACCGATGCAATCGCGCCCCTCCAGGATCACGTAGCTCTTGGCCGGACACTTGGTCTGCAGATGATAGCCGGCGCCGATGCCGGACAGGCCGGCGCCGACGATCAGCACGTCGAAATGTTCTTGTTGCATGACTTCCTCCGCCGGCGCGAATTGTCCGACCTGCTCCTTGGCCAGTCAATCCACAAGGCACTGTCTCGCCAGATCGGGTGCAGCGCGGCAAACTTCTTGGAAGGGCCAGAGCCCGATCACAGCGACAACAGAGGCAGCAATTGCATCGAAGCGATATATCTACTATAACGAGAGCTATTTCAGGCTGCTCTTTCAAATTCATTCAGATTGAGGTTGTCATGACAGATCTCACCGCGGATGGCGCTTCCGACCACGGTAACGCTAAGGCTGAATTGATCACGCCTCCCGCTATCCACACGGTCAACCTGATGGGTGCGCTCTACCTCATCATAACCGTCGTATTTTTCTATCTGCTCGTCGCGACATGGCCTGTCCTTGAATCCGACGGCCACTCATTCAAGAGCTTCCATATCTTCCTCTCGCGTCATTCCTGGGAACCCGACAAGCAGATGCTGTTCACCGTGATGGTCGCCGGGGCACTCGGCAGCCTCACGCACACAATGACGTCGTTCGGGGACTACGTGGGCAACCGCCAGCTCAGCACGAATTGGCTGTGGTTCATGATCTTGCGCGTGCCGATCGGCATGACGCTCGCCGTGCTCTTCTACTTCATTGTCCGAGGCGGTCTTCTTCTTCCGACTCTTTCGGCCCCGGGCGGGCCGGCGCCGACCAATTCTACTCTGCAATTGAATCCCTACGGTATGGCCGCTTTCGCAGCATTGGCGGGCATGTTCTCCAAACAGGCAACGGACAAGCTTGCCGCGGTGTTCGACGCTGTCTTCGCGATGAAGAAGCCCGTCGAGCGCGACAACCCTCTCACCGCGAGAGACGCCGAGCTCAAGGTTGCCCCGGCCAAGCTGACCCAGGGGAAGCCGGAAGAGTTGACTGTCACCGGGAGCGGCTTCCAGACCGAAACCAAGGCGACCGTCAACGGCAAGGACAGAACTTTCAAGAAATCCAGCGCAACCGAGGGCAAGATCGCCCTGCTCGAAGAGGACGTCCGCAACGTCGGCGAACTCGTCATCGTTGTCGTCAATCCCAACAAGGACGTGTTCAGGACGACGATTAAGGTGCTCGCCGCGTAGTCTCGCCGAGGGATTCAGCCTCGCGCATGCTGTCGGCAAGGAAGCCCCGGATCACCCGGGGCTTCTTGCGTTCCTGACGGACGCCGCGTCTCAGTACCGGTAATGGTCCGACTTGTACGGGCCTTCCTGCTTGACGCCGATGTAATCGGCCTGATCCTTACGCAGCTCGGTGAGCTTGACGCCGATCTTGGCGAGGTGCAGGCGGGCGACCTTCTCGTCGAGCGTCTTCGGCAGCACGTAGACCTTCTTGTCGTACTTGCCGTCCTTGTTGTTGGCGAACAGCTCGATCTGAGCCAGCGTCTGGTTGGTGAAGGAAGCCGACATCACGAAGGACGGATGGCCCATCGCGTTGCCGAGGTTCACGAGACGGCCCTCCGACAGCAGGATGATGCGGTGCTTGTCGGGGAACTCGATCTCGTCCACCTGCGGCTTGATGTTGGTCCACTTCAGATTACGCAGAGACGCGATCTGGATCTCGTTGTCGAAGTGGCCGATGTTGCAGACGATGGCGCGATCCTTCATCGCGCGCATGTGCTCGATGGTGATGATGTCCTTGTTGCCGGTGGCGGTGACGAAGATGTCGGCCCGCGGCGCGGCGTCTTCCATGGTCACGACCTCGTAGCCTTCCATCGCCGCCTGCAGCGCGCAGATCGGATCGACTTCGGAGACCATGACGCGGCAGCCGGCCTGGCGCAGCGAGGCGGCCGAGCCCTTGCCGACGTCGCCGAAGCCGGCGACCATCGCGACCTTGCCCGACAGCATCACGTCGGTGCCGCGGCGGATGCCGTCGACCAGCGATTCACGGCAGCCGTAGAGGTTGTCGAACTTCGACTTGGTGACGCTGTCATTGACGTTGATGGCGGGAAACAGCAACGTGCCCTTGTTGGCCATCTCGTAGAGGCGATGCACACCCGTGGTGGTCTCTTCCGAGACGCCCTTGATGTTCTTGGCGATCTCGCCGAAGTAGCCCTTCGGCTTCTCCTTGAGAAGGCGCTTGATCAGTGCGTAGAAGATCTCCTCTTCCTCGGAAGCAGGCTTGTCGAGGAAGGCGGTGTCGCCGTTCTCCGCACGGACGCCGGCATGCACCAGCATGGTGGCGTCGCCGCCGTCATCGAGGATCATGTTCGGCGTGCCGCCGCCATGCCAATCGAACAGCTTGGCCGTGTAGTCCCAGTATTCCGTCAGCGTCTCACCTTTGACGGCGAACACCGGAATGCCGGCGGCGGCGATCGCAGCCGCGGCGTGGTCCTGGGTCGAATAGATGTTGCAGGAGACCCAGCGGATGTCGGCGCCGAGCGCGGCGAGCGTCTCGATCAGCACCGCGGTCTGGATGGTCATGTGCAGGGAGCCGGCGATGCGCGCGCCCTTCAACGGCTGCTTCGGACCGTATTCCTCGCGGGTGGCCATCAGGCCGGGCATCTCGGTCTCGGCGAGCGAGATCTCCTTGCGGCCGAAATCGGCGAGCGAAATGTCCTTGACGATGTAATCGGTGAAGCCGGGCTTCGCGTTCATGGGGGGTTCCTGTTTGTTGGGCTCGTCATTCCGGGCGCTCGTCAAACGAGCGAACCCGGAATTCGTAAGGTTCGAGATTCCGGGTTCGCCGCTGTCGCGGCGCCCCGGAATGACGCAAGGACTAGAGCGCGCGCTTGAGCTGCTCGACGAGATCGGTCTTCTCCCAGGAGAAGCCGCCCTCGTTATCGGGCGTGCGGCCGAAATGGCCGTAGGCCGAGGTGCGCGCATAGATCGGCCGGTTGAGATCGAGATGGGTCCGGATGCCGCGCGGGGTGAGGTCCATTGCCTTGGCGGCGGCCTTCTCGAGCTGGTCTTCCGAAACCTTACCGGTGCCGTGGGTGTCGATGTAGATCGACAGCGGACGCGCCACGCCGATGGCGTAGGCAAGCTGCAGCGTGCAGCGGTCGGCAAGGCCGGCGGCGACGATGTTCTTGGCGACATAGCGCGCGGCATAGGCCGCGGAGCGGTCGACCTTGGTCGGATCCTTGCCGGAGAACGCGCCGCCGCCATGCGGGGCCGCACCGCCATAGGTGTCGACGATGATCTTGCGGCCGGTCAGGCCGGAATCGCCGTCGGGGCCGCCGATGTAGAACTTGCCGGTCGGGTTGATGTGCCAGATCGTCTTCGGGGTGATCCAGTCCTTCGGCAGCGCCTCGCGCACATAGGGCTCGACGATCTCGCGGACTTGGTTCGAGGTGAGGTCCGGAACCAGATGCTGGTGCGAGACCACGATCTCGCGCACGCCGACCGGCTTGCCGTTCTCGTACTGCACGGTGACCTGGCTCTTGGAGTCGGGACCCAGCACCTTCTCCTTGCCGGAGTGACGGGCTTCGGAGATCAGGCGCAGGATCTTGTGGGCGTAGAAGATCGGCGCCGGCATCAGATCGGGGGTCTCGTTGGTGGCGTAGCCGAACATGATGCCCTGGTCGCCCGCGCCTTCTTCCTTGACCTCGCCCGGCTGCAGCGCGTCGACGCCTTGGGCGATGTCGGCCGACTGCGGATGCAAGAGGATTTCGATGTCGCAGGTCTTCCAGTGGAAGCCTTCCTGCTCGTAGCCGATGTCCTTGATCGCGCCGCGCACGACGCTCTCGATCTGCTCGTTGGTCACCGACTTCGGGCCGCGGGTCTCGCCGGCGATCACTACTTTGTTGGTGGTCGCGAGCGTCTCGCAGGCGGCGCGGATCTGCCAGGGGTCGATGCCCGCCTTCGGCCCTTCACGGTAGAACAGGTCGACGATCTCATCGGAGATCCGGTCACAGACCTTGTCCGGATGGCCCTCGGACACGGACTCGCTGGTGAAGAGATAGGACGCGCGCATCAGTAACCCCTTGTTCCGCCGCTAACCGGCGGGCGTTTGCGATGTTTACTTTTGATGATGTCAATCACGCCGGCGCGAGATGACGTAGGATTCGTCGAGAAACCAGAGCCCATTGTACTTTCGCAGCACGTCCCTGGCGGCATCCAGAGTGCGGCCGTTTTGAGTCATTTCCGCCAATCGGTCGTCCTCAATCTGAGCGACATACACCGCCGCATTCCACGCTGCAAAGGCCGTCGAGGTCCCGATGGTGCCGGTGACCTCGTTGGGCAGCGCTTCCATATCATACCTGAAGATCGAACGGTTATCCGCGTATGCATTAAAATTTAAGTCGCGGCCCACCGATCCAAGTTCATACCTAACCGCACGCAGTAGCTCATGACGGCTGACGGAGAAAGGATTTTCTCCAGGCCAGATCGCCTGGATCATTTCCATGCCCGGATCCTGTCCGTGGGAGTGGATTCCGATCAGCCTGCCGCCCGGCCGAAGCGCCCGCGCCAGAGGTGCAATGATCCGTTTGGCCCGGAAATTGACCGATGACAGGGCCCGGTAGGGCTGGGATGCGATGACGAGGTCGAAATTGGCCTCAGTCTGGCCCGGCCGCGGAATGGTCGAATCCAGCAGGAACCTGTGGTCCTCGCGATAGAGCACGAGGACGACCGGCCGCTCGTAGAGCGGCATGGCCGTGCGCGGGCTGATCGCAGCGCGCCAGTTCTGCTCCAGAAAAGGCCTCAGCTCCGCGATCTGCTGCTCGAACTCGCCCGACGAAGCGCCGCGGAGCGGCACTTCGTGCCAGACGGTTGCGGCCGCGGCGGCAGGCGAAGCCGGCGTCAGCCAGGGCGCCTCCGCGTAGAACATGTTGGTGAACACGAACACCGATGCCGGGTGCTCGAAAATGCGGTCCGGCACCTTCTCCAGCGTCAGGCGCAGGTCCTCCAGGCTAAGCTCCTTGCCCGCGACGTAGAACGGCATGTGCGGAAAGCGCTGGTGCGTGGCGCGCAGCACCCGCGCCAGCACCGTGCCGTCGCCGACGCCAGCATCGAACAGGCGCAGCGCCGGCGGGCGCGGATGGATTGAGGCAAGCTCCAGCGCGACGCGATCCGCGATCACCCGCTTTTCGCTGCAGGTGTGGACGAACAGCAGGTATTTCTGGCGGTTCTCGAAGAAGCGGAAATTGCCGCGCGGATCGCGCTTTTCGGGGGGCACCTGAAGGCCCCGCGGCGGCGGTACGCCGCCGGCCATCGACGCCGCCATATAGGCCTGGATCCGCTCCAGCGTGTCGACGGTGATGCGCTTTCCCTCGCGCAGGCGATGCACCAGCTTCCCATCGTTCACCGCGCGCCGGCCGAACGTCGATTCCGCCATGTCCGCCTTGCGGCAGAACTCGGTGATCTGGCTCAGGATTTCGTCGTTCTTCATGAGTGGGATGGTGGTGGGCGGAGGCGTTGGGACCCACGTCTTAGCAAATTCTGCCCACTCAAGGAATAGCGGATGCGGGCCGAGGTGCTCGCGGGGAGCGCTGAACCCCTGCGGCTGGCCGGGCAACTAAAAAGCACCCCCTGCTTTTGCATGAGACACCACTATGCGCCGCCTCCTCGCCACGCTCTGCCTGCTCATTCTTGCGCACTGGTCGGGGCCGGCGGTGGCGCAGCCGCGCAACCAACTCGGCCCGCTCTGCACCACCGAGACCACGCCGGCGGACAAGATGGTCGACGCCTGCACCAAGATCATCGCGCTGAAGGTCTTCAAGGGCGAGCAACTCGCCACCGTCTATTTCTGGCGGGCGGTTGGCTGGAACAAGAAGGGCGACTACGCCAAGGTCATCGCCGATGCGACGGAAGCGATCCGGCTGCAGCCGAGCCAGGCGGTCTATAACCTCAGGGGCTCGGCCTATTACGACAAGGGCGAGTACGATATCGCGATCAGCGATTTCGATGATGCGCTGAGGCTCGGCCCGCCCAGCGGCACCATCTTCCACAATCGGGGCAACGCCTGGCGCGGCAAGCAGGATTATGCCAAGGCCATTGCCGACTACGACATGGCGATCAAGGCCGATCCGAAATCGGCATTCTCGTTTCAGAACCGTGGCATCTCCAAGGAAGCGCTCGGAGATCTCGACGGCGCGATCGCCGACATCAACCAAGCGATCCGACTCGATCCCTCGCTGCCGCAGCCGCTGATCAATCGCACCGCGATCTGGCGCGCCAAGGGCGATCTCGATCGCGCCATCGCCGACGGCAGCGAGGCGATCCGGCTCGCCAAGGAGAAGCCGCCGGTCAACATCATGACGCCGCCCAACAGCGTGCTGATCTCCGGCTACATCCATCGCGCGCTGGCCTATGAGGCCAAGGGCGACTACGCCCGCGCTGGCGAGGACTACAAGGCGACGCTTGCGATCGTGGCGTCTGACGCTGGCAGCAAGGCCAACCAGGCCACGGCACGCGTGCGCCTGTCGCTGCTGACGGACGCGAGCGCGCCGATCCCGCGCGATGCGCCCTCACCGACGACCCAGCCGACCTCCGCCCCAGCTCCGCAGCAGACCGACGCGGCACCGACACAGTCGCCGGCCCCGGCCGGCCGCGGCACGCGCATGGCGCTGGTGATCGGCAACGGCGCCTATGCCCATGTCAAGGCGCTGCCCAATCCCCCCAACGATGCGCGCGCGGTCGCCAAGAGCCTGCGCGACATCGGCTTCAGCGTGTCGGAGGGCGTCGATCTCGATCGCGCCGCGATGCAGAAGGTGACACGCGACTTTCTGCGCGCGGCCGCGCGGGCGCAGGTGGCGGTGGTCTATTATGCCGGCCATGGCGTGCAGGTCGACGGCCGCAACTATCTCATTCCGGTCGACGTCGCGCTCAAGCCTGGCGCGAGCCTAACGGAGGCGATGATCGACATGGACACGATCATGGCCGGCCTCGACGACCAGGTCCGCACCAACATCCTGATCTTCGATGCCTGCCGCAACAACCCGATGGCGCAGCAGGTCGCATCTGCCGGAAACAATCGCGGCATCGAGGGCGCCTCGGGCCTTGCCGCGCCGACGAGTCTCGGCACCGGCGCGACATTGGGGGCCGGCACGCTGATCGCATTCGCCACCGCGCCGGGCCAGGTGGCGCTCGACGGCGAAGGCGCCAACTCGCCGTTCTCCGCCGCGCTGTCGCGCCATATCGGCACGCCCGGGCTGGAGGTGCAGCAGATGCTCACGCGGGTGCGGGCTGAGGTGGTCTCGACCACGAAGAACAAGCAGGTGCCGTGGTCGAACTCGTCGCTGCTGGGCGAGGTCTATCTGGCGGAGAAGTGAGATGGTTTCGTGCCGCGGGCGCAGCGCTTCTTCAGCGGTGCGCTGCAGAGCCGGGGCCCACATCACCGAAGAGCAAGTCTAGCAGCATGGGTCCCGGCTCAGCGCAGCAACGCCAAGAGCGTTGCAGCGCGTCCGGGACACGAGCGAGGCTCGCCGCGTGAGCCTCAATTGCCCCACATTTCCTTCGCGATCTCGACCGCGAGGCGGAGCTTGGCCCACTGCTCCTCCTCGGAGAGGATGTTGCCCTCTTCCGTCGAGGCGAAGCCGCATTGCGGAGAGAGCGCGAGTTGCTCCAGCGGGGCGAACTTGGCGGCTTCTTCCAGACGGCGCTTGATGTCGTCCTTCTTCTCGAGCTCGCCGAACTTCGAGGTGATGACGCCGACCACAACGACCTTATTGCCCTTGGGCAGGAAGCGCAGCGGCTCGAAACCGCCGGCGCGGTCGGAATCGTATTCGAGGAAGTAGCCGTCGTAATTGGTGCCGGCGAGCAGGGTCTCGGCCACCGGCTCGTAGCCGCCCGAAGAAATCCAGGTCGAGCGGAAATTGCCGCGGCAGACGTGGGTCGTCACCACCATGTCGGCCGGCTTCTCCGCCAGCGCGTAGTTGATGATGCGGGCATAGATCTGCTGCAGGCCATCCGGGTTATCGCCGCGCTCGCGTGCCTTCTGCAATTCGTCCTGCGAGCAGAGATAGGCCCACACGGTATCGTCGAACTGGAGATAGCGGCAGCCGGCGTCATAGAACGCCTTCACGGCCTTGCGGTAGGTTTTGCCGAGATCTTCGTAGAAAGGTTCGAGATCGGGATAAACGTCCTTGGAGATCGACTTGCGGCCACCTCGGAAGTGGAGCACCGCTGGCGAGGGAATCGTCATCTTGGCGGTGACGTGGGCCTGGTCGGCGACCTTCTTCAGGAAGCGGAAGTGGTCCAGCATCGGGTGGCTGTCGGGAAAGTCGAGCTTGCCGATGACGCGGACCGCATCGTGACGGGTCTGCACGCCCGTGAACTGGATGCCGGTATCGGGGTGAAACAGCTCGCAGCCGGTGAGCTTGGCCAGGAAATCGAAATGCCACCAGGAGCGGCGGAATTCGCCGTCGGTCGCGAGCTTCAGCCCGATCGAGGCCTGCTTGTGGACGACCTTCTCGATCTCCATGTCCTCGATCTTGCGCAGATCGTCGGCCGAGATCTCGCCCTTTTCCAGCCGGCTACGGGCTTCCTTGATCTTGGGCGGACGCAGGAGGCTGCCAACTTCGTCGGCGCGGAAGGGGGCTTTGGTTCGCTGCATGTGTCACTCCCTGGACATCTTAGTGGGCGCTCGCCCCGGCGACGCCGAGATGGCGCTCCAGGACAGAGGGGTCGGTCTTCAGCGCGGCGCTCGGAGCGTCGTGAACGATCGTTCCGCGCTCCAATATCACAACGCGGTCGGCCAGCCCCAGAATCTTTTGGGCGTTCTGCTCGACGATGATCGAGCAAATACCTCCGGACCGGGTGATGGTCCCGATCGCCTTCAAGAGTTCCTCGACGATGATGGGCGCAAGGCCCTCGGTCGGCTCGTCCAGCAGCAGGACTTTCGGATTGAGGGTAAGTGCGCGGCCGATCGCCAGCATCTGTTGCTCGCCGCCGGAGAGCTGGTTGCCGAAATTGCTCCGCCGCTCCTTCAGCCGCGGGAACATCTCGTAGACCTTCTCGACCGTCCAGGGACCGGGCTGCGCCACGGCAGTCATGTTCTCTTCCACCGTCAGCGAGCGGAAGATGTTGCGCTCCTGCGGCACCCAGCCGATGCCGGCGCGCGCCCGCTGGTCGGGCCGCATCGCCGTGACGTCGGTGCCGGCAAGCGCAATAGAGCCTGAGAAGCGGCGCGTGACGCCGACGATGGAGTTGATCAGCGTGGTCTTGCCGGTGCCGTTGCGTCCGAGCAGCGCCAGAACCTGTCCTTCGGCGAGACGGAGCGTCATCTTCGGCAGCACCACCGCCTCGCCGTAGCCGGCACGAAGTGAATCGATCGCGAGCAGGTCAGACATCGACCGCCTCCTCGCCGAGATAGACCGCCTTCACCTGCGGATCGCGCGCGACCTCTTCGGGCGGACCTTCGGTCAGGAGCGCGCCCGAGACCAGCACCGAAATGCGATCGGCAAAGGAGAACACGAGGTCCATGTCGTGCTCGATCAAGAGCACGGTGACGTCCCGCGGCAGGCTGCCTACGACGGCGAGAATATCGTGGCGCTCGCTCTCGGGCACGCCGGCGGCGGGCTCGTCGAGCAGCAGCACGCGCGGCTTGGCCGCAATGGCGACCGCGATCTCGAGCAGGCGCTGCTTGCCGTAGGGCAGCGTCACGGTCGCTTCGTTCATGACGTCGAGCAGGTGGAAGCGCGAGAGCAGATCGGCGATCTCGCCATTGACGTCATTGCGCGTGCCCATCCGCCGCCACCAGTCGCCGCCATGGCCGAGACGTTCGGAGACCGCGAGCCCGATGGTCTCCAGGGGAGTCAGGTCCGGGTAGAGCTGATTAATCTGGAAGGTGCGCGACAGTCCACGCAGCACGCGCTTGTGCACGGGCAGATCGGTGATGTCCTGGCCTTCGAGCAGGATGCGGCCCGAGTTCGGCTTCAGCACGCCCGTGAGCTGGTTGATCACCGTGGTCTTGCCGGCACCGTTCGGGCCGATCAGCGCGTGGCGGGCGCCCTGCTCGACCTTCAGGGACAGATCGCGGGTGACGCGCAGGCCGCCGAACTGCTTTTCGAGATTTTGAGTTTCGAGCGCGATGGTCATGAATCGCTCTCCGGCACGGCGACGATCGCCTTACGGCCCGCAATCTGCCTGATGATCAGGTTCGGCACATACAGCACCCAGCGATGCAGGCGCTGACGGCCGACCAGCACGATCACGACCAGCACGAGGCCGATCCAGAACTGCCAGTATTGCGGCGTGATGGTCGAGAACAATTCCTGGAGCATGCGGAAGATCACCGCGCCGATCAGCCCGCCGTAGAGATAGCCGGTGCCGCCGATCACGAGCACCAGCATCAGGTCCGCCGAGCGCTCCATCGCGAACACGTCGAGCGAGGCGATCGCGGTCGTCTGGGTGAACAGCGCTCCCGCAATCCCGGCATAGAACGCGGCCAGCGTGTAGATCGCGATCAGGCGACGGTTGACAGGAATGCCAATGGCGGCGGCCCGGAGGGGATTGTTCTTGATGGCGCGCAGCGACAGGCCGAACGGGGAATGCACGACGCGGCGGGCCAACAGGAACAGCAGGAACAACACGGCCAGCGAATAGAAGAAGCCGGTCTTGCCGAACATGTCGAACGGGATCTCGCCGAAGATCGGCTGCATCTCGATGCCCTGCAGGCCGTCGGTGCCGCCGGTGATATTGGAGAAGCGCTCGGCCAGCGCTTCCAGCAGCAGCGCAATGCCGAGCGTCACCATCAGGCGCGTCAGGTCGACGCCGCGGATCACCAGAAAGCTGGTGGCAAAGCCGAGCACCATGGCAGCAAGGCCGGCGACGATCAGCGCCAGCACGGGCTCCTTGACGATGCCGTGAAGCGCCAGCAGCCCCGCGGCATAGGCGCCGACGCCGAAGAAGGCGGCATGGCCCAGCGACACGATGCCGGCATAGCCGAGGATGAGATCGAGCGACATCGCAAACAGCGCGAGGCGCAGGATGTCGGTCATGATGAGATAGCGCGACGGAAACGCGAAACCGCAGGCTAGCACGATCAGCCAGAAGGCGATCTCGCCGTAGTGCCAGCGCGCCTGGCGCTGGGCATGATAGCCGACGTCGGAAGCAGTGCTCATCGGCGAACTCAACGCGCGGCCGTGCGGCCGAACAGGCCGTTCGGGCGCCAGATCAGGATCACGATCATCATGGTGTAGATCACGAAGGGGCCCATCTTCGGCACGTAATATTTGCCGGCGACGTCGCCGATCCCGAGCAGCAGCGAGGCGAGGAACGGGCCTGTTATCGAGGACGAGCCGCCGACGGTGACCACGATCAGGAAGTAGATCATGAACTTCAGCGGGAAATACGGATCGAGGCCGAGGATCTCGGCGCTGAGGGCGCCGCCGAGGCCGGCGAGCCCGCAACCGAAGGCAAAGGTGAAGGCGAACACCTGCGGCACGTTAATGCCGAGACCGCTCGCGGCCCGGGGGTCATCGACGGCCGCGCGCAGGCGGCTGCCGAAACGCGTCTTCGCCAGCACCATTTGAAGCGCAATGGTCAGCAGGCCGCAGATCACGATGATCATCAGCCGGTAGCGGCCGATGCCGACTCCGAACAGGTCGAACTGGCCCTGAAGCGCGGCGGGCAAATTGATGAAGACCCGCGAGGACCCCTGGATGTAATCGACGGCGGCAACCGACATGAAGGTCAGGCCGATCGTGAACAGCACCTGGTCAAGATGGCTGCGGGTGTAGAGATGACGGTACAGCATGCGTTCGAGCGCGATGCCGATGGCAGCCGAGGAGACGAACGCGAGCGGCAGGGCGGCGAAGAACGGCCAGCCCATCCGGTTGACCAGCACCATGCAGACATAGCCCCCGGCCATCGCGAAGGCGCCGTGGGCGAGATTGACGAAGTTCATCAGACCGAGCGTGACCGCGAGCCCGCAGGCGAGCACGAACAGCAGCATGCCGTAGGCGACGCCATCGAACAAGTTGGTGAGGATTGCGGTCATTGGAAGCGGCTGAACCTTGGTAATTACTCGTCATTCCGGGGCAGCGCGGAGCGCTGAACCCGGAATCTCGTTCAACAATCTCGAGATCCCCGATGCGCGCTAAGCGCGCTCGGGGATGACGCGCTTTCGCGCGTCACTTCTTGGTCTTACCGAGATCCTTAACGGCCTCGAAGGTCGCGAACTCGACGTTGAAGAGCTCGCCGTCGACCTTCTCGACCTTTCGAATGTAGATGTTCTGCACGATGTCGCGGGTCTCGGGGTCGATCGAGATCGGGCCGCGCGGACTCTCCCACTTCTGGCCCTTCATCGCTTCGACCAGCTTGGTGCCGTCGGTGTCGCCACCTGTCTTCTTCAGCGCCTCGTAGATCAGGTGGATGCCGTCATAGCCGCCCACGGCCATGAAGCCCGGACGGTTGCCGAAGGCCTTCTTGTAAGCCGCGACGAAATCCTTGTTCATCTGCGACGGGTGCGCCGCGGAATACAGATGCGCGGTGACCGTGCCGAGCACGGCGTCGCCCATGTTGTTGAGCAGGTCGTCGTCGGTGACGTCGCCCGGCCCGATCACCTTGATGCCGGCCTTGTCGAGGCCGCGTTCGGCATATTGCTTCATGAAGTTGCCGCCCTGGCCCGCCGGCACGAACACGAAGATCGCGTCCGGCTTTGCGTCCTTCATGCGCTGCAGGAACGGGGCGAAGTCGGGGTTCTGCAAGGGCACCTTGACCTCTTCGACCACCTCGCCGCCGCCCGCGGTGAAGTTCTGCTTGAAGAAATTCAGCGCATCATTGCCGGGCGCATAGTCCGAGGTCAGCGTCGCCACCTTCTTGATGCCGTTCTTCACCGCCCAGTCGCCGATGATGGTCGAAGACTGCGCCAGCGTGAAGCTGGTGCGCACGATATAGGGCGAACGCTCGGTGATGATGGAGGTGCCCGCCGCCATCACGACTTCCGGGATCTTGGCCTGCGTTGCGAGCGGCGCAGCGGCGAGTGCGGCCGGTGTCACGCCGAAGCCGGCGATGAAATTGACCTTGTCGTTGACGATCAGCTCCTGAGCGGCGGTCTTGGTCTTGTCCGGGATTGCGGCGTCGTCCTTGACGATGATCTCGACCTTCTTGCCGGCGACGGTGTCGCCCTTCTGCTGCATGTAGAGCTTGATCGCGTTCTCGATCTGCTTGCCGGTCGAGGCCTGGCCGCCGGTCATCGGCAGGATAAGCCCGATCTTGACCGTGTCTTCCGCCTTGACGGGCACGACGGCCGCAAGGCCCGCGATAGCAACGACCGCTGCGGTGCGTGAAAAAATCCTGCGTTCGAACATCAGATGTCCCTCCCCTTCATTCCTCACCTCTTGTGCGCCGGACCGAGTACCCGGTCCTTGCCGCGCTCCACTCACGGACAAGCCATGCCGTGCGGCCACATGGCGTCCTCTACAACCCCGTTGTCAATCGAACGTTGGGCGACCATTCGGCGCAAGCCGCGTGATCTGCCTCAACGAGGGCGGGGAGAGAGATTTGTACGATTGTACAAATAAAATGGTCCTGTCAACGAAAAAGCCCTGTGACGCTCGGCAGGGCGATGGCTTGTCGATGCGCCAGTCTAGGAGGACTGCACCACACCTTGGATGGAGGATTCCGCCTCTCATTTGCAGAATCTGGACATTCTCAAATGCCTTCGCGACGAGCCACCCGGCGACGCCAATCGAACGACAAATACGCGATGTATACCGTACCAACTGCAGGTACCCTATCAAGCGCTAATTTTACTTATTATAGTACCATCTTTGTATACAGCTTCGCGCACCCTCGAATAGGCCAATTTTACATATTGAGAGCTATGGTTCGCCGCTCACGCCGATCCGGGGCTCCAGCATCCGCGCCCGATCGGGGCACGACCAGAGATATTCATGCGTTCCCGCTCGCTTTCGATCGCCGCCGCACTCGCCCTGCTCGCTCCCAATCTCGCAGGCTGCGGGACGGTCAACGAAAAGCTCTCCGCCGGCATGGGCGATTACGTCCCGCAATGGGCCGGCGGCCTGCCCGCTGATGCGCCGCCGCGACCCGGCACGCCGCAGTACGACGCCTATATGAGGGAACGCGAGCGCAAGCGGCTGATGCCGGCGAGCGATCGCGAGAAGGAAGAGCAAGGCCAGAAGGGCGCGACGGGGACGACGTCGGCTGGTGCGGTGCGGTGAGAAACAATCGTCATTCCGGGATGGTCCGAAGGACCAGACCCGGAATCTCGAGATTCCGGGTTCGCCTCTTCGAGGCGCCCCGGAATGACAATGCCGTCAATCCACGAACACCACGGTCTTGCGGCCGTTGAGGATGACGCGGTCATCGAGATGGTAGCGGATGGCCCGGGCCAGCACGCGGCGCTCGATGTCACGCCCCTTGCGGACCAGATCTTCCGGCGTGTCGCGATGGCTGATGCGCTCGACGTCCTGGTCGACGATCGGGCCCTCGTCGAGATCGCGCGTGACGTAATGCGCGGTGGCGCCGATCAGCTTGACGCCGCGCTCATGGGCCTGGTGATAGGGCTTGGCGCCCTTGAAACCCGGCAGGAACGAGTGGTGGATGTTGATGCAGCGCCCCGACAGCCTTGCCGAGAGATCGTCGGACAGGATCTGCATGTAGCGGGCGAGCACCACCAGATCGGTCTTCGTCTTGCCGACGAGGTCCATGATCTGCGCCTCCTGCTCGCGCTTGGTCTCCTTGGTGACGGGCAAATGGTGGAAGGGGATGCCGCCGAAATCGAGCCCGGCATAGATCTCGCGCGGGTGGTTGGAGACGATCGCGGTCGGAACCATCGGCAATTCGCCGGTGCGCCAGCGATAGAGGATGTCGACCAAGCAGTGATCGGACTTCGAGACCAGCAGCATCACCTTGCGATGCGCGGCGCGGTCGCGCATCTGCCATTCCATGCCGAAACGCTCGGCGATCGCGGCAAAGCCGGTCTGGAGCGCCGACAGCTCCACGGCAAGATCGGCCGCTGTGAACACCACCCGCATGAAGAACTTCTTGGTCTCGACGTCATCGAACTGCTGGGCGTCGAGGATGTTCTGTCCATTATGAGCGAGAAACGTCGACACCGCCGAGACGATGCCGGGACGATCCGGACAGGACAGGGTCAGGACATATTGATGGTCGGGCATCTTGATGAACAGGCTTAGCTCTTGATGAAGGCTTGTGCAGCGGAACTATCCGCGATTGCGCCCTGCTCTAGCACCGACCCCGCCCTTGCGCCAATCCCACGCGGAGAGTCAGGATGAACGGACGATTGCGATTGTCTGACCGGAGATACCCATGCCCGACCGCCTGAACGGCACCCGCATCCTGATCCTGGAAACGCGCGAGGAAGCGCAGTTTTCGAAGCTGCTGGCCGAACAAGGCGCCGAGGTCGTGCAATGCCCGATGTTCACCATCCAGGATGCGCCGGACCCCGCCCCGGTCGAGGCCTGGATCCGCCGCGCCATCGACAAGCCCTTCGATGACCTCGTGCTGATGACCGGCGAAGGCCTGCGGCGGATTATGAAGCTCGCGCGCACCCGCGGGCTCGACCAGGCCCTGGTCACGTCGCTGGCCAGATCGCGAAAATTCACCCGCGGTCCGAAACCCGGCAGGGCACTGCGCGAGGTCTCTCTCGACGCGCAGCAGACGACGGAGAAGCCGACGACGGAGGGCGTCATCGAGATGCTTGCGAAGATCGACCTGAAAGGGCGCCGGCTCGGCTTGCAGCTCTATCCCGACAAGGACCACAGCGCGCTGACCAGCGCGCTCTCGGCGCAGGGCGCCGCGGTCGATACCGTGCTGCCCTATGTCTACGATTCCAAGGCGGCGGACGCCAACATCGTGGCCGCGATCGAAGCCATGGCTGAGGGGCGGATCGATTCCATCGCACTGACCAATCTCGGTCAGGTCCGCCGCCTGATTGAGACCGCGAGGGCGCATGGCCTCGAAGCGCGCCTGCGCGCCGGATTCGAGCGGACGCTGATCGCCTCAGTGGGGCCCGCAGTCTCCGGCGAGCTCGCCGCGCATGGCTTGCGCACTGATATCTCGCCGGTGGAGGACCACTATTTCATGCGCCCGCTGATCTCGGCGATGGCGCTCGCCCTCGCGGAGAAACGGCCGCACGTGGCAGGTTCGTCGCCGGACGGCGACGCCTAGCTCGCCACCTGCGAGGCGGCCGACATCAGCTCCTGTGGGCTCGGCGCTCCGAACATGCGCTGGCCGCCGTCAGGGACCTCGGTAAACGTCCAGCGCACGATCCCTTCCCGATCGAGCAGGAACTGGCCGAACAGCTGGCCCGTGCCAGCCGCCGCCATGCGCTGATCGGCTTCGGTCATCTCGTAACCGTCCTTGTTATTGAGGTACTCGGCGGCCGCCGGCCGGTTCATCGGGCGAGGCAGTTCGCCGGGCATGTCGACGTTCATGCTCATGACCACGTCCATACCCACCTTGCGCGGCCACTCGGTCTCGTTCTCCGTGAACTCGATGGTGGGCAGGCCGAACGCGCGATGCGAGATCCGGTCGGGGTCGGACGCGGCAAGCAAATTGGGCAAGGGGTGATAGCGGAAGTAGAGCCGCGCCCGGTCGATCGGCGTATTGACGACCGTAAGACTTTCGATGCCCTTCGTGCGCAACACACCGTCGAGCTGTGCCTGCGCGGCGATATGGCGCCGGCAAAACGGGCAGTGCAGGCCACGAAACAGGCCGACCAGTATCGGACTATGCCCGCGATAATCCTCGAGCGCGATCTTTCCTTCGCGCGTGATGGCGTCCAGCACGATGTTCGGTGCGCGATCGCCTGGCTGAAGTGGTGCATCGACGTGGCGGTCTGACATGGTTGAACTCCCTCACATTGGCTAGTCAAGAAATGGCAGTACGATCAGCCCTGCGGGATCGAGGTCGTGCCGGGCGCAGACATCACGGGCCAACGCGAAATACCGCTCGGCCTCGGGCATGTCGCCTCGATCAAGGCTCAGTGTCGCAAGACCATCATAACACGGAAACAGCTGCTGCGGCTCGCCGGTCTCGGTCGCGACCTCAATGGCCTCGTCGTAGCAGCGCGCCGCGAGGTCAGGGCGGAAGTGGCATTGATGGATCTGCCCGAGCACGATTAGGGGAACCGGAAGATGCTCTCGCTGATCGAGCGCACGGTCGATTTCGATCGCCTTCTCGGCGGCCGGCACTCCTTCCTCGGCGCATCTGTCGGTGAAGGTGCAACAGGCGACAGCAAAATTGGCCAGCAGGCGCGCCTGGAAGCCGAGGTCGCCGATACGGCGCGCGACATCGAGCCCGCGCCTGCAAACCTCCATCGCTTTCGCCGGGTCAACGATCGTGTAGAGCACGCCAAGGTTGGTGTAGCCGCGACACGCCACGTTGAGGAGGCCGGCGGCTTCGGCTGCCGCGACACTTTGCTCCACCTCGCGCACCGCCTCCTGGTGTCGCCCAAGCCGCGCCAGCGCAACCCCCTTGGTGTTGAGCGCCTCCGCAATGGCGCGTGCCGCCTCGCTCCCGGCCTGCTCGTCTCCGTTCGCCGGCGCGGACTGCGCGAAGCCGAGCGCCTCGTCTGCCCACCTCGCGGCGGCGACGTGATCCCCCACACGAAACGCGAGACGGCCGCGCTCCTCCAGGAGGTGGGCCCACTCGATCGGCGCGTCGGTCCCGCCAAGCCGCTCGGCCGCCTCGGCATAATGCGTCTCCGCGCTGGTGCGCTTGCCGGCGTCCCACAACAAGCGGCCGAGCTTGCGAAGAATTCGCGCTTCGCTGATCCGATCCCCGGCCGTGCGATGCTCCTCGAGGGCGCGTCGGTAGTGCTCCTCGGCCGTGCTTCGGCGGCCAGCTACGCGACAGAGATCCGCGATCCGCTCATAGAGGACCAGGCATTCCGGGTTCCGTTCGCTGCCGGCGAGCAGCACGGCGAGGGACTGCTGATAGAAGCGGATGGCATCGTCGTTGGCATAGCTCGCGCGTGCGCGATCGCCGGCCGCGCGCAGATAGCGCGCGCCTTTCGCCTTGCTTGCGCTGAGACTGAAATGGTGTCCAAGCATGACGAGATCTTCGAGCCGCTCGGGCTCGACGCCATAGAGCCGCTCCAGCGCGGCGCCGATCCGTCCGTGGAGCTCGATCCGGCGCTGCAGAAGCAGGTTCTGATAGATCACGTCCTGAAGCATGGTCTGCGTGAAGCGGTAGGTCCGCAGCGAAATTGAGTTCGAGCCTGCGACCTCCTCGACGATCTCGGCGTCGCACAGAAGTTCGAGCCCCGGCTCGACCCTTGCCGGCTCGGTTGCCGCCGCACCGAGAACGGCCGCATCGAAGCGCGGGCCAATCACCGCGGCTTCCTGGGCCAGGTGCCTCACCTGATGCGGCAACCGATCCAGGCGCGCCAGCAACAACGCCTGAATGCTCGCCGGAATTTCGGCGGCGGCTTCATCCGACGTCATCCGCCACTGCGCGCCATCACGTACGAGGGCGCCGGCTTCGATGAGGCCGCGGATGATCTCCTCGAGGAAAAGCGGATTGCCGCCGGCGCGCTCGAGGATACGACTGAACAAATGTCCCGGCGATTCACGCAGGCCGTGACTGAAGTACGCCGCGAGCAGCCTTCGTCCGTCAGTGTCGCCAAGCGGAGCCAGCCGAAGAGTGGTGTGACTAATCCGGCTCGAACCGAACTGGTCCAGCTCCAACATCGGCCGATGTGTGAACAGCAGCATCAGCCGCGAGCGCTCCAGCCGGTCCATCAGGAACCGTAAAGCTTCGAGCGACACCGCATCGGCCCAATGCAGATCCTCGACGATGATCAGCAGCGGCGACCGCGTTCGCCGAGCGGCGAGCAGACCGCCTGCCGGATCGCCACGCCTGCGAAGCGATCCTCCTCGCCGATACGGGCGACGAATTCGCTCACCAGGCGCGTCTTCCCGATGCCGGCCTCGCCGACCAGCCGCACCAGCTGGGCCGCGCCGCCGCACGCGCGATCGAGGCTGCCGATCACGCGCGCAAGCTCGGCGTCACGTCCGATCAGCGGCGCATCGAGGCCCAGCGTGTCGAGGCCTCGTGCCGCACGGGGCGTCTCGAGCGGTCCCTTCAGACGATGGACCAGAACGCTCCCCATCTTGCCCTTGAGCGAGACCTCGCCAAGCGAATCGTAGGCGAACGCATGCCGCGTCAGACGGTAGGTCAACGGTCCGACCAGCACCTCGCCCGGAGGCGCCATCGACTGCAGTCGCTGGGCGGTATTCACGGTGTCGCCGGTGACCGAATAGGATTTGGCAACGCCCACGCCCAGCCCGCCCGCAACGACGTGTCCGGTGTTGATGCCGACATGGAGCAGCAGCGGCGAACCGGCATAGGCTTTCGCGCGCTCGCTAAGTCGCGCCGACCGGATGATCATGTCGAGGGCTGCGCGAACCGCGCGCTCCGGGTCGTCCTCGTGCGCGGCTGGCGCACCAAACAGTGCGAGCAGCGCATCGCCGATGAATTTGTCCACGAAGCCGCCAAAGCTCTGCACCGCGGCCGTCAGCTCCGCGAACAATTCGTTCTGAAGCGTCTGCATGATCTCGGGGTCGAGCCGCTCGCTCATCGCAGTGAAGCCGCTGAGGTCGGCAAACAGCACGGTGATGGTGCGGCGGTTCGCTTCGCTATCGATTTTGTCCGACGGCGGTCGAAATGCGTGTTGCGCCTCGGGAGTGAGCACGAGCGGTGGCGAAGAGGAGCTCGTTGGGACCGCCGTCGAGTCCGTCCGCACCGCTGCCTGCCCGCCGCCTTTGGCGGCCGCAGCGACGAGAGTGCCGCATTTCGGGCAATACGCGAAATCAGGTGCGCATGGAAAACCGCAACCAGGGCACGCGCTCGGCTGCTTCGTGCCGCAGTGCGGGCAGAAGGCAAAGCCGCTCTGAACCTCGAAACCGCAACCCGAGCAGTTCATGGCCCAATACCTCGCGAGAGCCGCGATGGCGCTATCCGCTGGGCCCGACCTCATGGGCCCAGGATGCGGACCAGAATGGGCTCGGCGCACCGGAAGAGCAAGCGGCTGCGACTGGTCTACCCCCTGCGTCGCGGATTGGACCGCGAAGCAATGCTGCGGGTGCACTGGCGATCGAAAGCCGCCCGCAGCGCGCAGTGATTCATGGCGCAGCGCAAATTGTCGGCAAGCATGGCGGCATGCCGTAGCGTCAATTGACACGCGCGTCGCCGGTACTACGCTCACGAACAGAAGAACGAATAAGAAGGGCAGGGAATCGCCGTGAAACCCGTCATCGCATCTTGAGCACAGCCGTACGACCTTCCGCGCTCGCGCCATTCCGCATCCGCAACTATCGCTTCCAGTGGCCGTCCGACCTGCTCACCTCCTGGGCGTTCGAGGTCGAGACGCTGGTGCTCGGCTGGTACATCCTGGTCGAGACCGGCTCGGTGCTGCTGCTCACCGTGCTCGCTTCACTCCAGTTCGTCGGAACACTGGTCGCGCCCGCGTTCGGCATGATCGGCGACCGCATGGGTCATCGCGATCTCCTGGTCGCGATGCGCCTTGCCTATACGGCGCTCTCGTCGACCATCATGGTCCTGGCGCTGAGCGGTCATTTGTCGCCGCTGAGCGTCATGATCATCGTCACGATCATGGGCCTGATCCGCCCCTCCGATCTCGGCGTTCGCGGCGCGCTGCTGGCCGAGATCATGCCGGCCGAGCAGCTGGTGGGCGCCATCAGCGTTGCGCGCACGACTCAGGACAGCGCGCGCATTGCCGGAGCGTTGACGGGCGCCGGGCTGTTCGCCGTCCTCGGTATCGGCCTCGTCTATGTGGCGATCGCCTGCCTTTACTTCACGGCAGCGCTGCTCATGCTCTGCCTGACCCGGCCGAAAAGGACCGTCACGACGAGCGATCTTCCCGCGAACAGCCATACCGTTTCGCGGCTGTTTGGTGACCTCAAAGAGGGGATCGTCTATGCCTGGAACGGCCCTGGAATGCGCGCGGCGCTGTGCGTCGCTTTCCTGGCCAATCTTACCGCATTTCCCTACACGGGCGGATTGTTGCCCTACATTGCGCGGGAGATCTTTCATACCGACCAGACCGGCCTCGGTTATCTCTCGGCGAGCTTCGCCGTCGGCTCGCTGATCGGCTCCATCACGCTCAGCCTGGTCAGTGGCGTGCGCATCGCGCGGCTTCTGATCGGCGCAACGCTGGCCTGGTACGCCATGCTGCTGGTGTTCGTCGAGGTCCGGACGATGCCGGTGGCGATGGCCTGCCTCGTCCTCGCCGGCACCGCCCAGAGCATGTCGATGATCTCGGCTGCCGTCATCCTGATGCGCACCGCGAGCGCACACCTGCGCGGTCGTGTCATGGGCGTGCGCATGATGGTGATCTACGGCTTGCCGATCGGACTGCTCGCGGCCGGCAGCCTGATCGATGTCATCGGCTATTCCGCGACGGGCTCGCTCTATGCCGTCGCAGGCTTCGTCGCGATGCTGGCGATCGCGATCCGCTGGCGCGCCGACCTGTGGCCGGCGCACGCGCCCGCCAACGCACGATGACGAGACTTCTAATCCCCATACCCGCGCAGCCGCTCGATATCCAGGATGGTGACCCCGCCATATTCCAGTCGCAGCAGCCCCTCTTTCTCCAGGCGGTTCAGCGCGCGATTGGCGTTCTGGCGGGACATGCCGGAAAGGGCTCCGATTTCTTCCTGGGTGATCTCCAGATGCGCGGTCGATTCCGGATAGAGGATCGGATTGAACAGCGAGGCGATGCTGCGGGCGAGGCGCGCGGTGGCATCGAGCGTGCGGTTGACCTCGAGCATGCCGATGAACTGGCCCAGCCGCTCGTTGAGCTGGCGCACCAGGAAGCGGTTGAAACCGACGCTGTTCTCGAACAGCCACATGAAGGCGCTTCGTTCCATCAGCGCGACGCGGCTGTCGCGCAGCGCGACCACGTCGTAGCGGCGCGGCTCGTTCTTGAGCACGCTGCCTTCGCCGAACCAGGCCCCTGCCGTCAGCCCGGCAAGGCTGGTCTCCTTGCCGTCGCGCGAGACCCCGCCCATACGGGCAAGGCCGCCCACCATGCCGGCCCAATAGGCAAAGATATCGCCGCGCATGAACACGCTCTCGCCGGTGCCGTAGGACCGCTCCGTGATTCCGGCACGCGCGACCTCGATCTCGGCTGGTGTGAGCTCGCGCGACCAGGCGGCAATGCGCTTCAGATGATCCTCTGAAATCATGATCTCGAAGCCAGCCGCACCGTTCTGTCACTCCCATGCCGCTGTTGCACTGCAACAGAATCGCTTCGGCCATCCATCCGACGAAAGATGAAGACCCGCTCGGCCCGACAAACTTTGTCGCAGAATTGTCAGGCCGGAGACATTTCAAAATAGCGCTTTCCCCTATTGAGGACCACCTCGGGCGATGCGGCTTTTGATCCCTCGCGGGAACGAAGGTGGCGCCGGTCCGGTCGAGACCAATAGCTGCATGGTCTGGCCGGCACGACCGTACTAGGATCGCCTGACAGGAACGGACGAAGAGCGCCAGTCAAGCGCCATCACCGGGAGGGATTCGTTTGGTGGCTACCAGTCTCGAAGTGCGCGGCGTGTCCCTGCGATTCGGCGGCGTCCGTGCTCTGACCGACGTCAGCTTCGCCATCAGGGAAGGCGAGCTGTTCTCGATCATCGGCCCCAACGGCGCCGGCAAGACCTCGATCGTGAACTGTATTTCCGGCCGCTACAAGCCGACCGAAGGCCAGCTGTTCTACAAGGACCGCGATATCACCGGCTTGACGCCGAATGCCCGCGCCTCGCTCGGCATCGGCCGCACCTTCCAGAATCTGGCGCTGTTCCACCACATGAGCGTGCTCGACAACATCATGGTCGGCCGCCATCACCTCTTGAAGAACAATTTCCTCACGGGCTCGCTGTACTGGCTCACCGGGGCGCGCAAGGAGGAACTCGAGCACCGCCGCAAGGTGGAGGAGATCATCGACTTCCTCGATCTGCAGTCGGTGCGTAAGGCCACCGCCGGCACCCTCTCCTACGGCCTGCGCAAGCGCGTGGAGCTCGCCCGTGCCATGGCCCTGGAGCCGCGCCTGATCCTCCTCGACGAGCCCATGGCCGGCATGAATTTCGAGGAAAAGGAGGACATGGCCCGCTACATCGTCGATCTCAACGAGGAGTTCGGGATGACGGTGGTGATGATCGAGCACGACATGGGCGTGGTGATGGACATCTCCCACCGCGTCATGGTGCTGGATTTCGGCAAGAAGATCGCCGATGGCGATCCGGCGACCGTGCTCGCCGATCCCCACGTCAAGCGCGCCTATCTCGGCGAAGAGGACGAGGTGCTGGTCGATCCCGATGATGCCCCTGCGGCGCAGGAGAGCGCGGCATGATGGATTATGCAGCTCGCGTCGCGCAGGCCGACACCTATCCGAAGATGCTCCGGCTCAATGCCAGGGAGCACGGCAACGAGATCGCAATGCGCGAGAAGGATCTCGGGCTCTGGCGCATCTTCACCTGGAACGACTATCAGGCCCGGGTGCGTGATTTCGCGCTGGGTCTCGTCGAGCTCGGCCTTGGTCGCGGGGATGTCATCGGCATCATCGGCGACAACCGGCCGGACTGGGTCGCGGCAGAAGTGGCGACGCATGCCATTGGCGGCCTCAGCCTCGGGCTCTATCGCGACGTGCTGGACGAGGAAGCCTCCTATCTTCTCAACTATGGCGAGGCGCAGCTCGTCTTCGCCGAGGACGAGGAGCAGGTCGACAAGCTGCTGACCCTTGCCGAGCGGGTGCCGAAGCTGAAGCACATCATCTATTCCGATCCGCGCGGAATGCGGAAATACGACGACCCGCGCCTGATGTCGGCGGAGAAGTTTGCCGAGCTCGGCCGTGCCCGCGCCGCGCGCGAGCCGGAGCTCTACGACAGACTGGTCGATGCCACCAACGGCGAGGACGTCGCGATCCTCTGCACCACGTCCGGCACCACCTCGCATCCCAAGCTCGCGATGCTCGCCGCCGGCCGCGTGCTCGGCCATTGTGCGACCTATCTCGCATTCGACCCCAAGGGTCCCGACGACGAATATGTCTCGGTGCTGCCGTTGCCCTGGATCATGGAACAGGTCTACGTGCTCGGCAAAGGTCTGCTCTGCCGGATGAAGATCAACTTCGTCGAAGAGCCCGACACGATGATGAACGATCTGCGCGAGATCGCACCGACCTTCGTGCTGTTCGCACCGCGCGTCTGGGAATCCATTGCCGCCGATGTCCGCGCCAAGGTGATGGACGCAACGCCCTTCAAGCAGCGCCTGTTCGATGTCGGCATGAAGTCTGGTCTTGCCGCGCTCGAGCAGGGCAAACGCTCAGCCTTTGCCGACGCGATCCTGTTCCGCGCCCTGCGCGACCGGCTCGGCTTCACCCGCCTTCGCTCGGCCGCGACCGGCGGCGCGGCACTCGGTCCTGACACCTTCAAGTTCTTCCAGGCCATGGGCGTGCCGCTGCGCACGCTCTACGGCCAGACCGAGCTGCTCGGTGCCTACACGCTGCATCCCGAGGGCAAGGTCGATCCCGATACCACCGGCGTGCCGATGGCCGACAGCGTCGAGATCCGCATCGACAATGCCGACATCCACGGTGTCGGCGAGATCGTCGTACGGCATCCCAACATGTTCCTCGGCTACTACAAGAACCCGGAAGCCAGCGTCGCCGACATCAAGGACGGCTGGCTGTGCTCCGGCGATGCCGGCTATTTCAACGCCGACAACCAGCTCGTCGTCATCGACCGCATCAAGGATCTCGCCGAGACCTCCCGCGGCGAGCGCTTCTCGCCGCAGTTCATCGAGAACAAGCTGAAATTCTCGCCCTATATCGCCGAAGCCGTGGTGCTTGGGGCCGGCCGCGACGCGCTCGCGGCAATGATCTGCATCCGCTACTCCATCATCTCGAAATGGGCGGAGAAGAACCGCCTCTCCTTCACGACCTACAGCGACCTCGCCTCACGGCCCGAGGTCTACGCGCTGCTTCAGAAGGAGGTCGAGACCGTCAACGCCACGCTGCCGCCGGCCCAGCGCATCTCGCGCTTCCTGCTGCTCTATAAGGAGCTCGACGCCGACGACGGCGAGCTCACCCGGACGCGAAAGGTGCGCCGCGGCGTCATCAACGAGAAATACGCCGGCATTATCGACGCCATCTACCGCGGCGATTCCGATATCCCCGTCGACACCGTGATCCGCTTCCAGGACGGCACCACGCAGCGGGTGCGAACGACGCTGCGCGTGGTGGACCTCGGCGGGCACGGGCACATGGCGGAGGCTGCGGAGTGATACAGATAGTCGTCATGCGCGGGCTTGACCCGCGCATCCATCCTCTTCCGAACAGTCTTCCTTCCGCATCGATGGATTGCCGGGTCAAGCCCGGCAATGACGAGCTGAGTCACCCGATATGAACACCGCCTTCCTCATCCAGCTCCTGGTCAACGGCCTCGTGGTCGGCACGCTCTACGGTGTGGTCGCGATGTCGTTCGTGCTGATTTACAAGGCGACGCAGGTCGTCAACTTTGCGCAAGGTGAATTGCTGCTGGTCGGCGCCTGGGTGTGCTGGGCCTTGCTTGCAAAATACCAGGTGCCGTTCTGGATCGGCATGCCGATCACGCTGGTGTTCATGTTCGTGTTCGGCATCGCGGTGCAGGTGCTGATCCTGCGGCCGATGATCGGCGAGCCCATCATCTCGGTGATCATGGTGACGATCGGTCTCTCCACCGTGCTGCAGGCGACGCTAAAATGGATGTTCGGCGTCAATCCGCAGCCGTTCCCGCGGGTGTTCGAAAGCCAGTCGGTCAACCTGTTCGGACTCCAGATCCAGACCGTCTACGTCATGAGCCTCGTCGTGTCGGTCGCGATGATGATCGGCATGGCCTGGTTCTTCCGCGCATCGAAGTACGGCCTTGCGATGCGCGCCACGGCGTTCAACCAGCAGGTGGCGCAGTCGCTCGGCATTTCCGTCAAGAGCGTGTTCGCGATGGCCTGGGCGATCTCGGCGACCGTCTCGGCGGTCGCGGGCGTCGTCGTCGCCGTGGTCAATGGCGTGTCCTCGGGCCTTGCTGCCTACGGCATCAAGGTGTTTCCGGCGGCGATCCTCGGCGGGCTCGATTCCGTCGGCGGCGCCGTGCTGGGCGGCATCATCATCGGGCTGCTGGAGAACGTCGCCCAATATGTCGACAGCCAATATCTGCACTGGGGCAATCTCTACGAGATCGCGCCGTTCTACGTCCTCATCATCGTGCTGATGATCAAGCCCTACGGCCTGTTCGGCACCCACGACATCGAGCGGATCTGACCCATGGCCGGCCCTGCCCTCATCCCCGCTGGTGATTTTCGCACCACTTACGCCGCGGACACCACGATCTTTCCGACCACCACCAGCCGCAACTTCGCGATAGCAGGTGTCGCGCTGCTCTGCCTCGCGCCGCAATTCTTCAGCGGCTACTGGCTCAGCATCCTGATCCAGATCGGCATCTTCTCGATCGCGGCGCTGGGCTTGAACATCCTCGTCGGCTTCACCGGCCAGATCTCGATCGGACACGCCGCCTTCTTCCTGCTCGGCGCCTTCACCTCGGCCTACATCTCCAACAGTGCGCCGATCCCGGTGTTCTTCGCGATCCCGCTCGCGGGGCTCGTGACGGCGCTGGTCGGACTGGTCTTCGGCATCCCCGCGGCGCGGCTGAAAGGACTGTACCTCGTCATCGCGACGCTCGCGGCACAATACATCCTGCTCGACTTCTTCTCCCGCGCCGAATGGTTCTCCGGCGGCTCGGTACCGGCTAGCGCCGAGCCGTTCTCGATCTTCGGTTACACGCTGCGGGGCGACCGGCAGTATTTCTACGTCGTGCTGGCCTATGTGCTCGCAAGCTACATCCTCGTCACCAATTTGATGCGCACGCGCGACGGCCGCGCGCTGGTGGCAATCCGCGACCATTATCTCTCCGCCGAGATCATGGGCATCAACCTCACCAAGTACCGCACATTGTCGTTCGGCCTTGCTGCCTTCTTCGCCGGCATCGCCGGTGCGCTCTACGCGCACTACCAGCTCGTGGTCTCCCAGGAAGGCTTTGGCATCGAGCGCTCGATCCTGTTCCTGGCCATGATCATCATCGGCGGCACCGGCTCGATCATGGGCACGCTGATGGGCACCGCCTTCGTCGTGCTGCTGCCGGAGTCGATGGAATGGATCAGCCTGCATTTGAAGGGCGGCGCGATCGACAAGGCGCTGTCGCTCAACACCAACATCACCTTCCTGCGCGAGATCGCGATCGGAGTGATCATCATCGCGTTCCTGATGTTCGAGCCTGACGGGCTCGCGCATCGCTGGAGGCAGATCAAGGCGTACTGGAAACTCTACCCGTTCTCGCATTGAGCGCGGGCGACTTCACTTTAACGATAACAGGAGGAACCAACCCATGAAGACAAGATCCCTTTTGAGCACCGCTTCCCTCGCGTTTGCGATCGCAGGCTTTGCGGCCAGCGCGCAGGCGCAGATCGCGGTTGGCCATCTCGCCGACTATTCCGGTGCGACCTCGGACGTCGGCACGCCTTATGGCCAAGCCGTGGCCGACACGTTTGCCTGGATCAACAAGAACGGCGGTGTCGGCGGCAAGCAGGTCAATCTCGACACCAACGACTACGGCTACCAGGTGCCGCGCGCGATCGCGCTCTACAAGAAATGGTCTGGTGGCGAGAAGGTTGCCGCGATCATGGGCTGGGGCACCGCGGACACCGAAGCGCTGACCGGCTTCGTCGCACAGGACAAGATTCCCTATGTCTCCGCCTCCTACGCGGCGGCGCTGACCGATCCGGAAGGCGTGAGCGGAAAGGCCAAGCCCGCCCCCTACAACTTCTTCTACGGCCCCAGCTACTCGGATGCGATGCGCGCATTGGTGACCTGGGCCGCCGAGGATTGGAAGGCCAAGGGCAAGAGTGGCAAGCCGAAATTCGTCCATATGGGCGGCAATCATCCCTATCCGAATGCGCCGAAGGCGGCCGGCGAGGCGATCGCCAACGAGCTCGGCTTCGAAGTGCTGCCGCCGATCGTGTTCGCGCTGACGCCCGGCGACTACAGTGCGCAGTGCCTCAGCCTGAAGAGCTCCGGTGCCAATTACGCCTATCTCGGCAACACCGCCGCCTCCAACATCTCCGTGCTGAAGGCCTGCAAGGCCGCCGGCGTGGACGTGCAGTTCCTCGGCAATGTCTGGGGCATGGATGAGAATGCCGCCAAGACAGCGGCCGACGCGGCCGACGGAGTCGTGTTCCCCCTGCGCACGGCGGTGACCTGGGGCGGCAACGCGCCGGGCATGAAGACGGTGATGGAAATCTCAAAAATGTCAGATGCGAGCGGCAAGGCCTATCGCCCGGTGCACTACATTGCCGGCGTCTGTAGCGCGCTCTACACCAGGGAAGCGCTCGATTGGGCCGCCAAGAATGGCGGCGCCACCGGGGAGAACGTCGCCAAGGGCTTCTACCAGAAGAAGGACTGGGTGCCGGCCGGGATGGAAGGCGTCTGCAATCCCTCGACCTGGACCGACAAGGACCACCGCGGCACGCTGAAGGTCGACCTCTATCGCACCAAGGTCTCAGGTGCGACCGATGGCGATCTCAACGACCTCATGGCCAAGGGCACGATCAAGCTCGAGAAGGTCAAGACCATCGAACTGCCGCGCAAGCCGGAATGGCTGGGGTGGTGAGCCCCCGCTTTCGCCCCTCACACAACTGTCATCCCTCGCGAAGGCGGGGGATCCAGTACGCCGCGGCTTCTCGATGAATCTCCGGCGTCTCTGGAATACTGGGTCGCCCGGTCAAGCTGGGCGACGACAGCGGAGTAACAAATTATGACCGAGACCGCAGAAGCCGTTCGTCCCTCGCCAAGCATCGTCCCCGCACCGCCCCTCCTCGCGGTGCACAACATCGAGGTCGTCTACGACGACGTGATCCTTGTGCTGCGCGGCCTCAGCCTCGACGTGCCCAAGGGCGCGATCGTGGCGCTGCTCGGGGCCAACGGCGCCGGCAAGTCGACGACGCTCAAGGCGATCTCGGGGCTGCTCAAGACCGAAGACGGCGAGGTGACGCGCGGCGAGATCCTGTTCGAGGGCGAGCGGATCAACGGCATCGACCCCGACAAGATCGTTCGCCGCGGCATCTTCCAGGTGATGGAGGGCCGGCGCATCGTCGCCGACATGACATCGTTCGAGAATCTCAAGCTCGGCGCCTTCACTCGCCGGGACCGCGAGGTCGATGCCGACCTCGACATGGTCTTCAGCTATTTCCCGCGCTTGAAGGAGCGCACCGGCCTTGCCGGTTATCTCTCCGGCGGCGAGCAGCAGATGCTCGCGATCGGCCGCGCGCTGATGGCGCGCCCGAAGATGATCCTGATGGACGAGCCTTCGATGGGCCTGTCACCGCTGCTGGTGAAGGAGGTGTTCTCGATCATTCAGAAGATCAACCGCGATCTCGGCGTCACCATCCTCCTGGTCGAGCAGAATGCACGCGCTGCGCTCTCCGTGGCGAGCCACGGCTACATCATGGAACAGGGCAAGGTCGTGCTCGACGGCAGCGCCGACGAGTTGCGCGACAACGAGGACGTCAAGGAATTCTACCTCGGCGGCGCCGGCGACCAGCGCAAGAGCTTCAAGAACCTCAAGAGCTTCAAGCGGCGCAAGCGCTGGCTGTGATCCACAAGGAGCCTAGCCGAGCACCTGCTCGGCTTCCGTGACCGCGCAGAGAACATGATAGAACGACGAAGCAGGAATGGTGTCGATCAGCGATTTGCCGTCGCGATCGAACTGGTCGTACCAGCCGCCCTTGACCGGATGGCTGAGATAATGCCGTTCGAGCCGCACCAGCGCCGCGCGCGCCTCGTCCGCCGCTCCCGCCTCGCCGGATTCGGCCTGCGCGATCCACGCCTTCGCGATCTCGGTTTGCGGCCACAGCCGGCGCGTGCTGCGACGGATATTGCCGCTTGCGTCGCCCTCGTCGACGAGGCAGCCCGTCGCCTCGTCACGATAGCGCAGCGAGGTCTCAAGCAGTTCCGCACGCCGCTGGCCGGTCGGGCAGCCTGTGATCCGTTCAAAACCCTTCAGCAGCCAGACCCATTCCGCTTGGTGGCCCGGCTCGACGCTGACCGGCTCGATCTTCGACCAGTCCTCCTCGAAATACTCCGACAATACGTGCTTCTGCTTGTCGTAGAGATTGGCGAGGAACAGCGCGAAGAATTCTCCGGCACGGTTCTGGAACGACAGATCGTGGGTCGCCTCGAAGCACGCGATCATCGCCTCGAACAGATGCATCTGCGGGTTCTGCCGGCGCGGCAGCGAGACCGGAAGGCCTTCGTGAACGCCGCCATGCGGCGAGCGCAGGTGGCCGTCGAGGAAGGCGAGCAGTGCATCGATCTCGGCGCGGACCTGCGCATCCTGGTCGAGCGCATAGACGCCGGCGAGCGCAAACAGGATGAAGGCGTGGTCATAGGCATCGCGCCGGGCATCCAGCACCGATCCGTCCGGCGTCAGCCGGTGCACATAGCCGGGCCGGCCATCGGGCGCCTTTGCTTTGGCCAGCAGGTGCTCCAGCCCCTTCAGCGCAATCGTGCGCCCCTCGGGATACCAGCCCATCTGTGCCGCCTTGGCGTAGCACCAGATCTGACGGGCTTGCACGAACACGCGCCGGGGCGCGTCGGCATCCGCCGCACCGTCGCGGTGCAGCCTGTCGATGAAGCCGCCCACGGCGTGATCCCACCCGACCGTCGACCACAGCGGCAGCGCCTCGTCGATCATACGGCGCTTCAGGCGCGCAACAACGTTCGACGCCTCGGCCGCCGCAATGATTCCTTCGTCCGCCATCGGGTCCCTTTCAAGCTTCGCCAATGGCGGTCTGATAGCCATGCCGGTGGCGGCGCGCAACGGATGCCAACACGGAAAGAACAGCCATGACCGCCCATTACGACGCCCGCGAGACGCGTGAGCAAGCCGCGCGCGAGGCCGACCTGTTCGCCCGTCTCCCGGAGGTGTTGCGGGCCGCGATGGCCGCCCCGGCCTATGCCGAGCGGCTCAAAGGCTTCGATCCCGCCGCCGTGACCTCCAGGGCGGCTCTGGCGGATTTGCCGGTGTTGCGCAAGTCGGAACTGCCCGCCCTGCACAAGGCCTCTGCGCCCTTCGGAGGCTTCGTGGCGGGGGCGCCCGGCTCGTTCGCCCGCCTCTTCACCTCCCCAGGCCCGATCTTCGAGCCGGAAGGGCGACAGGCCGATCCCTGGCGCGGCGCAAGGGCGCTGTTCGCAGCCGGGTTTCGCCCCGACGACATCGTCCTGAATACCTTCAGTTACCATCTCACCCCTGGGGGCTTCATCTTCGACGCGTCGGCGCGCGCGCTCGGCTGCGCGGTGATCCCGGCCGGCCCCGGCAACACGGAACAGCAATTCGAGCTGATCGAGGCCTACCGACCGGTCGGCTACAGCGGCACACCGGATTTTTTGAAGATCCTGCTCGATGCTGCGGCAAGCTCGGGTCGTGACGTTTCCTCGATCAAGCGCGCGCTGGTCTCGGGCGCAGCGTTTCCGCCCTCGCTGCAGGCCGAGATCAAGGGGCGCGGCATCGACGCCTACCAGGCCTTCGGCACCGCCGATCTCGGCCTCATCGCCTTCGAGACCGAGGCACGCGAAGGCATGGTCGTGAACGAGGACCTGATCCTGGAGATCGTCAAGCCCGGCACTGGCGATCCGGTCGCGCCGGGCGACGTCGGCGAGATCGTCGTGACTTCGCTCGATCCGCACCATCCCTGGATCCGGCTCGCGCTCGGCGACCTCACCGCGGCTTTGCCCGGCACGAGCCCGTGCGGGCGTACCAACATGCGCATCAAGGGCTGGATGGGCCGCGCCGACCAGACTACCAAGATCAAGGGGATGTTCGTCCGGCCCGAGCAGATCGCCGAGATCGGCAAGCGCCACGCCGGTCTTGGAAGACTTCGCCTCGTCGTCACGCGCCAAGGCGAGACCGACGCCATGACGTTGAGAGCGGAAGCCGCGACCGCGAGCGAGGCGCTGCGCGACGAAATTGCGGCCAGCTTGCGCGCGGTAACGAAACTCGGCGGAGCCGTCGAGCTGGTCAGTCCCGGCACGCTGCCGAATGACGGCAAGGTCATCGCGGACGAGCGGTAAGCCCAAATCCCAATTTCCCTGGTAACAGCGAATTCTGCAGGGAAAACACGTTCGCTCGAGCCTGTGATCGGCTATGAAACCGCCGAGAAATGCCTTGAAAATAAGGCGTTGCGGTGCCGGAGCGAAAAGACTGGATCAGGGAAAATTTTCGGAAGTCATCAGGGAAGGCGCGCTCCTGGAACAGCGAATCTGCCGGTCTCTAGTCTCTAGGTTGCTAGCGCGGTCCCGACGTCCCCAGTATGAAACGTTGGCAAGTGCTTGGCGCTCTTGCTGGGGGCATGGCTGGGCCGCTCTCGCGCGTGAGCACCGAACCCTATCCTCCGCGGAAGCGGCGCGACAATCGCATGGAGCTGTTGGCGCGACGGTTCTCCGTCAAATCGGAGCCTCGTTGAACTCGCCAACAACCTCGCCGAGTGCCAAACAACCATTGCAGCACCAAGCTTTGCGGCACGTGGCACCCGGACACGCCGAGCACAGCTGCTGTGCCAGCGGCGCTCCAATTGCGAGCCCACATGTCAGATCCAACAATGGTATCAGGGTATCGCCAATACGGATTAGTTAGAGCGATGCGAATCGCCACCGTTCGCAACTGCAACGATTCTCCGTCACCTGACGTTAGTTATACAACCCTCGAAATGTCATCACCCGTCACATCAGCTGGGTGGCGGCTACTCGGCCGTCCGCCCATCATAGGATTGAGGAGTCATCGCTGTGCTCTACACCTCGGCGTGGGAAAGTCTGTCCGCAGCGGCTGAGCGGCTCATGAAGGCGACCGACTGCTCGCAGGACCAGGCCCGATCGGCTCTTTGTGACGCCATCTCGGATGACGTCATCGAAATCCGCGCCAAATTGCGGAAACATCAGATCAGACCCACGACCTCAACCCAAGTCGTCGGCAAAAAACAGCTTCGCATTCCGACCGACCTCACGCCCGAGGACTTTGACTGGGAGAAGTCGCGGCCATTTAAGCCTTGGTTTCTCCGCGACGTGCCGCGCCATCACCATGGGCCGTGGCAATTGGCGAGCGTTGAGGTGTCGAGCAGAAGCGTCACGGAGCAGATATTGCCCCAGATCGGACCAACGATGAGTCCGAGCCCGCGAGGATCCGAGAACCAGCCGAAGCGAAAACTCCGCGAAAACCCCAAGCGCACGGCCGCGAAAAAGGCCATTGACGCCCTTTGGCCCAACGGCGTGCCTCCCGCCCATGAGTTACCCAACGATCTGCTGGATCGACAACTCAACAGCTGGCTGAAACGACAACGTGGGTTCGAAGTGTCGCGTGACACGGCCTTGAGAGCCGCTGGCCGACGCAAGTAAGGCATCGCGTTTTGCCCTGTTGCTGCTCGACGCGCTTCTTCCCGCGAGCGATTAGCCGACCGGCGCCCGTACCCCCGGACCTGTCCTCCTGCCGGTCCGGCTTTGCCTCAATCAGACCCGTTAGCTGACGCAAACCACCAGCGCGGCAGCGCCATCGGCGTTGGATCGCTGCTCGAACCAGGCGGCGAATGCGCTATCAGGCGTCCGCAAGCTGCGCGTCCGCCTCTGCCAGCATCACTTCCGTCAGTGCAACTACGGCAGCAACGGCGTTGCTTTAGCTGCTCAGCGACAACGGCCTCTCGTCGGTCTTATCCTCGCGCAAATCAAATTGCGACCAGTGGAGAGACGGAATGCCGACCGCAAACAGACTTAAGCAGCCCGCACCCGAGTTGAAGACCTTCCTAAAGCCGCTCGCCGAGCTAAAGCCGCCGCGTGGGCGCCAGATCCGTCGGCACTCGCCGGCACAGATTCAAAAGATCGCGCATAGCCTGCAAACCTATGGGGTCGTGCTGCCGGTTCTGGTCGGTCAAGACGACAGCGTGATCGACGGCTGGGCTTTGCTGCTCGCTGCCAAGCAACTCGGATATAGCGATTTTCCAGTCGTACGCGTCTCGGCTCTGTCCGCGCCCAAAGAGCGTGCGCTGAGGGTGATGCTTAACAAACTGCCCGATTACACCACTTGGGATGAGGCCGAGCTCAAGCAGGAGCTAGCCCAGATCTTCCAGTCGGATCCTCACATCACGGTGGAAGATACCGCATTCGAGATCGCCGAGATTGATACACTCCTCCACGACGATGGTCTCGATCAGGAGGACGAACTTCCATCGGTGGACGAGCAGGCTGCTCCCCGGTGTCAGGTCGGCGACCGAATCATATGCGGCGACCACATTATCTTATGTGGCGACGCGCTTCATCCTGACAGCGTTGCGAAACTCCTCGGAGCAGAGCAGGCCGGAATGGGATTCACGGACGCTCCGTACAACGTGAAGATCGGCGGCCACGTGACGACGTCTGTGACCCGCCACGACTTTCCTATGGCCAAGGGCGAGCTTTCACCGCGTGAGTATCAGACCTTCCTGGAGACAGCCCTGAGCCACGTCGCAATGTCCTCCCGCGATGGCGCCATCCACTACGTCTGCATGGATTGGCGTCATGCACCGGAATTGCTTGCCGCGGGCGCCACAATCTTCAAAGAGCTGAAGAACATTTGCGTCTGGAACAAGAGCAATGCCGGCATGGGCTCGTTGTACCGTTCGCAGCACGAGTTCATTTTTGTCTATAAAGTCGGCACCGCGCCGCACATCAACAACATCGCGCTCGGCCGTCATGGCCGCAACCGAACCAATGTTTGGAATTACGTGAGCCAGAGCGCGCTCAGCGGGACGACGAAAAGCAAGCTCGCTCTACATCCCACCGTCAAGCCGGTCGCCATGGTCGCCGACGCCATCCGCGACTGCTCCAAACCGGGCGACATCATTCTGGATCCGTTTGGGGGCGCGGGCACGACGATGATCGCGGCGGAGAAGACCGGCCGGCGCGCGCGGCTGCTGGAGCTGAACCCAGTCTACGTCGATGTGACGGTCGAGCGCTGGCAGCGCTTAACCGGGCAGACGGCCTATTACGCCGCAACCGGCCGGCCTTTTTCTGCCAACGCCGCCTCGAATTCAAACTGACCGGTCGGAGACACCTCATGGTCAAACGCATTCGTCCTGCGGACCTTCGTGCCGACAGCGGCGGGGTGGGCTACGGCAAGCCACCCAAGCATAGCCAATTTAAGCCAGGGCAATCCGGCAATCCCAAGGGCCGCCCGAAGGGAACGCGCAACTTCAAATCCGATGTCCGGGCCACGCTGCAGAGTCCGGTGAAAATCACCAAGAACGGACGCGTCCGCAACGTCACAACCCAGCGGGCCATCCTTGAGACGATGCGCGTGCAGGGGCTCAAAGGCAACCAGCGGGCCAACGAGCAACTCGTTCGCCTTGGAGAAAAATACAACGACACAAGCAGCGCGATCGATGCGGCGCTGGAAGCGGACGACCAAGCCATTCTCGACGCCTATGTCCGACGCAAGAGCGAGGTTTATGCATCATGACCGCCCATGTCTTCTCGGCGTTACTGCGCACGGATTTCCGCTCCTTTGTCTGGAAATGCTTCAACACCATCTCGCGTGACGCGACCTATGTCGACAATTGGCACATCGAGTCCCTCGCCTACCACCTGCAACAGGTGCAGCAAGGCAAGATCCAGCGCCTCCTCGTCAACATGCCGCCGCGGGCGCTGAAATCGATCTGCGTGTCGGTCGCCTATACCGCCTGGCTGCTCGGCCATAATCCGGAATGCCGGATTGTCGTCGTCAGTTACTCCAACGAACTGGCCCTTGAGCTGCACCGGCAATTCAAGATGGTGATCGATTCCGATTGGTACCAACGGACCTTTCCGGCCATGCGGCTGGCCAAGGACACCGGCCTTGAGGCGGTGACGACGCAGGGCGGTTGTCGCTACGCCACCTCTATCGAGGGCTCACTGACCGGCCGCGGAGCCAACCTCATCATCATTGACGACCCGCACAAGGCGGATGAGGCCCTTTCGGCGAAGGCGCGGGCCAAGATCATCAATTGGTACCAAGGTACGTTGGCGTCGCGTCTGGACGATAAACAATCGGGCCAGATCATCCTGGTCATGCAACGCTTGCACCCCGACGATTTGTCCGGCCACCTGCTTCGAACCGGAGACTGGTGCCACCTCAATTTGCCGGCCATCGCGCCGGACGATTGCACCATTCCGCTAGGACCGGGCCGGGTCAAGCACTGGCGCCGCGGCGAGCCGCTCCAGCCGAAACGCGAGGACGCCCGGGTTCTCGAGGCGATCAAGCGCGAGATTGGCAGTCAACGATTTGCGGCGCAATACCTGCAGCAGCCAGTTCCGGATGGCGGCAATGCCCTCAAGCGCGAGTGGTTCCCAACCTATGACCAGTGCCCGGTGCAGCAGCCTGGCGACCGCATCGTTCACAGCTGGGACGTGGCGGCCGCGATTGGCGATAGCAACGACTATTCCGTATGCACCACCTGGCTCAAGCGTAGGAGCAGATATTATCTGCTCGATGTCTTTCGCGCCCGCCTTGCCTACCCCGACCTGCGCCGCAAAATCCCGCAGCTGGCGCGCGAGTTTGGCGCCGATACGATCCTGATCGAGAAGGCCGGATTTGGTCTTTCGCTGTTGCAGGATCTCCGGACTGCTCCACCGCACGGCATGCCCCCGCCGATCGGCATCGTACCCAAGGGCGACAAGCAGGACCGGCTGGCGGCGCAGTCGGCGAAGATCGAGGCGGGCCAGGTCGTGCTCCCAGGCGAGGCGCCGTGGCTGGCGGATTTTCTCAACGAGGCCCTCGCCTTCCCCAACGGCCGGCATGATGATCAGGTCGATAGCCTCAGCCAGTTCCTGTATTGGGCGTCGGACCCATGGTCGGAGCCCGGGATCGAGGCGGGGCTGCCAATTTTTGGAGGTCCCTACGATTGAAGATCGCAGGCCAGACCCGGATCGGCAGGCACCCGCCCCCCCGCTTGGCTCAAGGTTGCGTCACGCCTCGATGTCGATCGTCTCCTCATAGCGTCGCAATTGGATACGGCCGGAGCTGGTCAAACTGACCAGACGCTGCGCGCTTTTCAGCTGCCGCCGCACCAAAGGAACGAGAGCGGTTTCGATCGCCGCGGCGTCCGGCACGGCCATGGCGAAATCAAATCCCTCGTTGTGAATCAGAAACCGTCGTCCCAGTGCCTCGAGACCAATCACCACAAAGCCATAGCGCAGATAAGGATAGATGGCCTTGTGTTTGGCCGCCTTGGCCGAATACAGCACGACATCGTGGGAGCTGAACGAGGTCGCTTTGAGTTCGATCACAACCAGCGGCACCATTTGCTTGGGTGATCCGCATGGCTTCGAAATCAGAACGTCGGTCTGAAACGCGTACTGCCCGCGCATGGGACTGTCGCCATCTCGGTGGCTGACCTCGCCCGAGGGCGCAACCTCGATCTTATAGAGCAAGCTCTGGCCGAGCTCGATGCGGCAGTTGGGCAGGTGCGATGCCAGGCTCGTCTGCACCTGCAAGGCGGCCCGTCGTTCGGCAGCTTCCCTGTTCTCTCGCGTCGGTGCCATGCCGCCTGTCCCGTGAGGTGCCTCGCTGGGGCACGACGCTACTATCCTTTTTTGGGATAATCCAATCTTGGGATCAAATTGCCTGCCGCCCAGTCCCAGCCCCGGCGGCCATGCAGAAATCCCTGAGATCCGCGGAACATGCCCGCCTGATCGAACTTCTTGTCGCAGCGCGACAGAAGGCCGGCATCCGCCAGCATGCTTTGGCCAAGAAGCTCGGCCGGCCGCAATCCTTCATCGCCAAATACGAGGGCGGCGAACGGCGGATCGATGTCGTGGAATTTGTCGCGATCGCCCAAGCGCTGGGCGTTGATCCCGTGAAGCTGTTCCGCGACTTTCTGTCGGCGCGTGGTTCGCCGCCGAAGCAGCCCAGGCGCTAAGCCCATCACCTTCGGTGCGCGTCGAGGAGCGTTGCCGCAGCCGTCGAGGCGGTGCGGCCAATTTCCAGAACGAAGCCAACCGACCTTGCCTCACTCGCGTGCCAAACCTAGCAAGCGGAGCGTCCGCCTCTGCTGCACCAAAGCGGCCCGCTCGTAGCGCTCCAGCCCGTGAAGCCGTGTTAGGTCTGCCGGAGTCGGGGCGGCCAACAGCGCGGCCATCATCGCCTGCCGCAAGCTGCGGATCCGCAGCAAGGCGAGCTTGGACCGCGCCAGCGCCATCGCCGCATCACGCGTGACCTGAGGCCCGAGCCCCGCGGCGATCGCGCCGGCACAATTCGCGGCCTCGGCCGGATCGCCGATCGTGCTCCGCGCCAGCCCATGGCGCAGCGCGTTGCGGCTGGACCTCGCCTTTCCACCCGCCGTTTTCGGCCCCGTGCTGCGTGTGGCGTTGGCGCGATTGGCTTCGATTTGTCGAACTGACGTCATGTCCGAGCTCCTCGGGCGGGGCGGGTTGCGGCACCCGAAAATTCACTCCAACCTCCTGAAACATCAAGGGTTTCTGCGCCGAAGGAACAGCAAATTTGCTGCAGAAAGGACTGGCATTCCGGCGCAAAAGGAGCGTTAATCAGTGCACCGGGCCGTGGGCCGTTGGCCCCGGTCTCTCTCCTCGCCGGTGCGGGGCTTTTGGTGGTGCGGCGGCCAGCCGCGTCAACCAAGGAGAGACCGGTGACCACGATTGCAACCGACGGCGCTGCGGCGCCCCACGCCAACATCGCTTTTCACCGCCACGACCGGCGCGCCTTCATCGGCGGCTCGGACGCGCGCATCATCATGGGCCAGGACCAGGACGAGCTCCTGCGTCTGTGGCGGGAAAAGCGCGACGAGGTCGCGCCACAAGATTTGTCCCGCAACCTGGTGGTTCAGCTCGGCATCGCCACCGAGGCGCTCAACCGCAGCTGGTACCAACAGGCCACAGGGCACGCGATCACCGACATCCAGAAGCGGGTGCGGCATTCCGTCCATGGCTGGATGGCGGCCACGCTCGACGGCATCGTCGCCCCGACCGGCGCGGTGTTCGAGGCCAAGTTCATGCTGCCCTGGGCCTTTACCGAAGAGGCGGCGGCCGAGAAGCACATGGCGCAGCTGCAGCACAACATGTGGGTGGTCGCGGCGCGCTCGGCGGTGCTCTCGGTCATCACCGGCGGCGGCAAATGGGTCGAGATCACCGTGCATGCCGACCCGCTCTACCAGCACCTGCTGCTGACGGCGGAGAAGAAGTTCTGGCGCTGCGTGCAGAGCGGCGAGCCGCCGCTGCTGTTCGGGATCGAGACCCCACGGCCGCGGCTTGCCGCGATCAAGGTGGTCGATATGACCGCGTCCAATCTGTGGGCCGAGTGCGCGGCGATCTATCTGCGCACCCGCGACGCCCATGCCGAGCACGAACTGGCCAAGACCGAACTCAAGAAGCTGCTGCCGGAGGAGGCCAAAGAGGCGTTCGGCCACGGCGTTCGCGCCAAGCGCTCCAAGGCCGGCGCCGTTAGCTTTGATCCGGTTGAGATGGAGGCCGTCCATGCATCAGGCCAGTGAGCATATCGGCTCGATCGCAGCGGCCTTGGCCCGCGCCCAAGCCGCACTGACCAACCCGGACAAGACCCTGACCGCTCAGATCCGCTCGCCGTTCCTGCGCGATAACGACCGCAGCTTTCGCTACGCGTCGCTGGCGAGCGGCCTCGACATCGTGCGCAAGAGCTTGAGCCAGCAGGAGATCGCCATCATCCAGACCACCCGGGTCGAGGCTATCTCCGGCCACGTCCACCTCACCACCCTGCTCGTCCATTCCTCCGGCGAGTGGATCTCCTCGGACTGGCCGGTCTGCGCCGCACGGGACATTGAGGCGCCGCATCGCATGGGCGCAGCGCTGACCTACGCCCGACGCTACGCCCTGTTCGCGCTGGTCGGAATTGCCGGCGAGGACGATCTGGACGCTCCCGACGCGGTGGCCAGCCCGCCGGGGCCGCAAGCCGGCGCTGGCGCGACGCCCAAGCCGGCCAAGGGCCTGCTCAACCGTGCGCCGGTGCTGCGGCCGGGCGAGTCCGCCGCACTCCGGGAGCAGCTGTTGCGCCAGCTCGAAGCGCTGCCCGCCAGCACCGATCTGCTCGGCTGGGCCATGGCGAGCCTGCCGCTGAAGAACAGCCTGCAGGAGCCGGATGCCCGCCGCGTCGAGGCCGCTTATCAGGCCAAGCTGGAGGGCGCGGCCCGGACTCAGGCCGATCAACCCGCCCTCCTGGATGGCGCCCCAGGCCGGCCAGCGGCGTCTGCTGCGGACACCGAGGCCGCGCTGCAGCCGGCGCTGCCCGAGACCGCCCTCGCCCATCCCAAGGAGCCGCCCCGCAAGCGCAGCAAGGTGCACCTGTTGTTTGTCCGGGAGCAGCCCTGCTTGGTGTGCCGGCAAACCCCGTGCGACGCCCATCACCTGACCTTCGCCCAGCCCCGGGCGCTCGGGCGCAAGGTCAGCGATGAGTTCACGGTGCCGCTGTGCCGCGCCCATCACGAGGAGCTGCATCGGCACGGCAACGAACGGGCGTGGTGGGCCAACCTGCAGATCGCCCCACTGCCGCTCGCGCACGCGCTGTGGGCGGCGAGCCCGCTCCATGGTCCGGCCGGCGCCACCGCGCCGCTGGCCGCAAACCTTGGTTCGGAGGTCGCGCCATGAACGGCCTGTTCCAAACCCCGCGCGAACTGACCGTCACGGCGCTACCGGTCGAGTTTGCGGCCTTGGCGCCGCCGCCCCTGCTGCTGCCCGGCGAACATCTCGACCATTACCTGGCGCTGCGACAGGCCATCTTCGCCGACCTTGCGCCGCGCTCCGCCATCGAATGGCTGCTCGCCATCGATGTCGCCGAACTGTCTTGGGAGATCCAACGCTACCGCATGTTGCGGCACAAATTGCTCGAGACCTATCGGCAAAAGGCGATCGAAGCGGCGCTGCGGCGCATCGACATGGTCGGGATCGATCCCGCCTTCGAACTCCAGGCCGAATACTACACGCAGCAAAATGCCCTGAGCTGGCGCACTGACCCGATCGCTGCGACCGAGATCGAGGCCCGGCTTGCCGCCTACGGTTTCGATCAAGACGCCGTCACCACCGAAGTCTACGTCCAGGCGCGCGAGGTCCTGGTGCTGTTCGAAGGCCTGCTCAACGCCGCACAAACCAAACGCACGTTGCTGCTGCGCGAGATCAGGCATCAGCGCTTCGTAAGCGCACCGATGCGTCGGCGGCGCTTCTAAAGGAGATCGAGCTAGATCGTCAACGCCACTGAGACCGGGGCAGGAGCAAGCAATTCGGGAAGCGCCACGCAACGCACATTCGCATTGCGAGGCGGACCGGGCGCATCTTGACCGGCTGATCGCGCGGATCAGAGCCACGAACGCCATTCGCAAGCGCAGCAATCCAACCCACACCGTAAGAGTTTCATCCTTGAAGAGCGACAGCTCAAGCTGTTCTATGTGTTGGTGGCTCGCGTGCTGATGAGGTGAAAATGAGTAACGCACTCATCGTTCACAAAGCTCATCTGCCAAAATCGCTCCTCTGCATACGGGCAGCGCAATATGTCCGCATGTCAACCGACCGCCAGCAGTACTCGATTCAAAATCAGGCGGCCGTCATCGCGGCCTACGCCCACGCCCATAATCTCACGCTGGTGCGAACCTACAAGGACGAGGGCGAGAGCGGGCTGCTTATCAAGAAGAGGACCGGTCTCCTGCAATTGCTTGAGGATGTCGAAAGCAACCAGGCCGACTTTGGTCACCTGCTGATCTACGACGTGAGCCGATGGGGCCGTTTCCAGGACGTGGACGAAAGCGCGCATTATGAGTTCGTTTGTCGGCGCGCGGGCATCAAGGTCGCATATTGCGCGGAGCAATTCGAGAACGATGGAAGCATGCTCGCGAGCATCGTCAAGAACATCAAGCGCGTAATGGCCGCCGAGTATAGCCGCGAGCTGTCAGCGAAGGTCTACGCCGGTCAATGCCGCTTTGCGCGGCTGGGCTACAAGCCCTGCGGACGTGCCGGCTACGGGCTCGTGCGGGAGCTCGTCGACGAAAGGATGCAAACCAGACGAGTGATGAAAAAGGGGGAACGGAAGTACCTTCTGACCGACCACATCCGCATTCGACCAGGTGACCCCTTGGAAATCGCGGCCGTGAAGTGGATGTTCGAAAGGTTCCTGGAGGTTAAGTCGGAGACAGTCATCGCGTGGGAGCTCAACCAGAAAGGGCTGGTCTCGAGTACCGGCGCGGCGTGGACCCGGGCTGCGGTGGGCGCTGTTCTCAGAAACGAGAGCTATATCGGAAATCTGATCTTCAACCGAAAGTCCCAAAAGCTTAGACAGGCGGCGGTGAAGAACCCGCCCGAACAATGGATCAGAAGCGAGGGGTGCATCGAGCCCATCATTGATCGCGACGTCTTCTTCGCCGCAAGAAACATCATAGAGAACCGGCGCGTTGATCTGTCTGAGGCGGAGATGTTGGCTCGTCTGCGCAAAACTCTTCTCACAGAGGGCCGCTTGACGCCGGCCATTATCGATCGAACTCCGGGACTGCCCTGCTCTGCGACCTGCCAAACCCATTTCGGCAATTTTCGAAATCTCTATCGATTGCTCGGCTATACCCCGAAGCGAAATTACGAATTTCTCGACGCCCGTCCTGTCTGGTCCGAGCTTAGGGCAAAGCTCGTCGACCAGGCCGCTGCTGCGATCAAGGCGGCAGGCGGACGCATCAGTTCAGGCGGCTGGAGCCACTGCCTGCGCGTGAACGGGTCGGCCTGTCTTTCGGTTAGGGCTGCCCGTTACACACCGCCCCAAAAGCCGACCCATGCACCGCACTGGAGCATCGAGCGCGAGGCATGCCTCCCTGACGGCTGGATCGCCGCGATCCGCTTGGCCGAGCACAACAAGACAGTACTCGATTACGTATTGTTGCCGACCGACGGCAAAGTGAAACGCACAATCCGCTTTTCGGAAGCCGCGAGAGCGCGGAGAGGCATTAGACGTTTCAAGACCATCAATGGCCTCGTTCAAGCCATTACCCGACAATTGACAGGTCCGGACTCTACCCCTCACGCCGCATCAAAGCCAAGAAGCAAGCGGCAGAAAGCAGCGCATTCCAAGACCACAAACATCCACCGGCAGCGCTGATGAGCGCAACCCGCATTCTAAGACCTTGTCTGGGCGCTCGGGGGTGGGCTTTGATGTTCGCATTTAGGAAAAGCATACTATGGGTATTAGGTCGATTGTTGCGAAGATCCTACGAGACGAACTCACGTCGGTAGGCATCCGATCCCTGACGCGGGAGGAGTCGGAGCGGATCGCGGCTCGAATATTCGAGCGGATCACCGACCTTGAACTAGAGCTTGCCGCGCGTGACTTCGCCGCCATGAGCCGCGATCGCAACTAGCCTTTCGCGCTTCGGTATACCTCCACGAGCAGCCTGCCGGCCAACAATCAACCGGTCGCCGCTCGGCCTCCAACGCCTCCATCTTGAGCCGCAGACTGGGGCACGAGCTAAAAACGCATGCGGGCAAGTGCCCCCGCTAAATCCGGCGAGCCGCCGTGCTATGCTGAGCGGCGACCACCGAGGTGGTTGCAATCTCATTTGCCTCACGCCAGAGTTGTGTGCGTCAAGTTCAGCAAAATCGATCATGGGGTCCGGCCAAGCTATCAAAGCAGCACCTTGGCTGCTCACGACAAGATTCGCCTCCCAAGCCAAGCCAGCGCCGTCGAGCAAGCGGCCGAAACCAGTGCTGTCCAAAACCAGGAACGTCCACGGGCGGCGCTAATCGAGCGCAGGTACAGGAAGGCTCCGAGAACCTTTCCATAATTCCTTCGGAATTCTCCGTTAAGCTTGGCTACTTCGGGCAGATCGGACAAACTCTTGCATTCGTCGGCCATTGGCTGGGCTCCATTTGGCGGACCAGCACCCTATGAACCACTGTTTTGCCCGACGATGCAAGTTAGATTTCGGTTTTTCGATAGGCCTGCAGGAGGGTGCATCGAGAAAAAACCGCTGGAACAGCTTACCAGATGCGCTCGGCGAGAGATGTCTGCAGCGGAGTTTGTTCCCTTTGGGTGCGAATCAAAGGCTCTTCGCGGGCAGCACACTTGATCTAGATCCGAAGCGAGGAAATCGCAATTTGCAGGCTTAGCGTGCAAGATGGAGATGATCAGGCGCCCCCTTTTTGCGGCCGTGGCTAGCTCTCGCTGAGGACCTGCCTTACGCGGATGCTATCTTACCGTACCAACAAAATATCCGTTGGCTTGGCCGTCCTCCGAGAATTTGGGACAGACGCAAAAACCTCCTGGCGAGCTGCGTGTCGGACACACCACTCTTGGCGTTCCCGACGGCAGTTCGGACGCACGCACGAGGCACTGCGATTTAGGCTTTGCGTCGTGCGGCGTGCTTTTGGCGAACGCGCCCCCGGGGCCGGCCAGCAAAAATACAACCAGAACGACCTGAAGGAAGCGCACGTGCAAATCCTAGTGCGATGACACGAGTGCGGCTAGGCTGAAAGCCACCACGCATGCAGCAGCCAAGGACCACAGTGTTATGAGGACCTCTTTGGGCATACCTCTAAACCAACGCAGCGGTTCCTACCGCTCCAAGCATATAGCCCGCAATTCCGATTGAAAGTCCTTTCTATTCAATTGAAAAAACTCGCGAAACAAAGGTCTACTTGCGACGACGGGCTTGCGTTACAAATGAGCCCGCCCCCGACCAGTCCAAGCAATCTGTCGGGAGGTCCACGTCCTTTCACGGTGAAGCCCATCTCGGTAATACAAGATCCGCATGAGGGGCAGCTGAGTGGACTGTCATGTCCAACGTTGCAACCTCCAATTCGGCTTTCCCGATACCCTGCGGGTCGCCGGCCGATAGACGCCTGATACTGTGGTCGCCAACTAAGAATGCTGACCAAAGTAGCTCAGTCGCCTATCTCAGATTTGAATCGCGCCAGTGAGCAACTTCACGGGCCGGCCGGGATCGACGCCGGTTCGGGCGATCCTGTCTATTCCTGGCTTGAACCTTGAAGTGCTATCTCCATACCCGCGCCTTTGAACTCCTCCCCGAGAACTGCATCGAACCCGGCGAGACCAGAACAATCAGAATCATGCCAACGCGATAAACCATGCCGATATGCGTTGCGGCTCGATTTGGCTTTTCCCACACTTGTTAGCGGCCCCGTACTTTTCGCGGAGTTTGCGCGATTGGCTTCGATTTGTCGCTTTGACGCCAACTTTCCTCCTTTGGATTATTGCAGCAAGAGTCGATCACACTCATCCTCAGTTCTCGTCTCCGGGATGCGATATCGGTTGATGCCGAGGATCATGGGACCTAGCTGTCAACATCGGCGCAATAAAGGTATGTAGATTAGACCCATTGAACAGATAGGCGGCGATGCCGGCCGCCTGCGCCGCAGCAAGGTCGCTCTGCTTGTCCCCGACCATGAAGCTTGCATCGATATCCACTGGGTACCGCTTGAGCAGGGCTCTAATCATTCCCGGCTGCGGCTTACGACAATTGCAATTGATCCGGTACCGCTCAATCAGCCCCTCGGGATGATGAGGGCAGAACTCGAACGCGTCGATGTGCGCACCCAAGATCGCAAGTTCACGCGACATCCACTCGTGCAAATCGCGAACATGCCGCTCCTCATAAAATCCCCTCGCGACTCCTGATTGGTTTGTTACGACAAAAGCAAAATACCCGGCGTCATTGACCGCTTTTACCGCCTGTTGGGCTCCTTCCACCCATCGGATCTTGTCCGGATCAAAAGCATAGCCATCATCCTCATTGAGGACGCCATCACGATCAAAGAAAATTGCCGGACGCCTCAAAGCTCACTGACCCCACGTTGGAAGACTCCCCCCAATATTCCGACAACCACCGCTTCAATTCAACATATTGCGCTTGGCTAGGAGCGACTTCTATGCCGCGCCATCTGCAGTCCAGATCTTTGCGGTTCGGGTTACAATTGGCTTCGTTTTGTCATTTCATGCCTGTCAGCCTACCGTCTCATTGGTGTAAGCGCGCGAGGACCAGAGCGATTCTTGCGACAAAAACGACCCGCTCTACCAGCATCTTCTCCTGACCGCCGAGAAGAAGTTCTGGCGGTGCGTCCAGAACGGTGAACGACCCGCCCTTTTCAACATCGAAACGCCGCGCCCAAGGCTGGAGGCCGTCAGAGTGGTGGACATGTCCACGTCCAATCAATGGACAGAGCTGGCGGCTACTTATCTGGAACCCGAGATGCGCACGGACAGCATGAGGCAGCTAAAGCCGCCGTGAAGGCACTCATGCCGGAGGACGCCAAGGAAGCCTGCGGGCACGGCATCAAGGCCAAGCCAAGTCTGGCGCGGTCAGCTTCGAAGTCCTAGCGACGGAGGGATCCGTGCGCAACTGCACTCAGCTCGATCCGGGACAGCCGCGGCACCGTTGTCCTGTCCGGGCTCGACTCGACCATATACGGTCACGTGGACGCCTTTCCAGGCCTTCTAAAAAAACTGCAACGATGCAAAATGGGCTACCGCGCCGCCGAAGCGATCTAAAGCCTGTCATTTTGGCGAGTACCGTCTGGGCGCAGGAACCTTGCATCGTCCCGGCCGCTCCCGTATTACCAGACCCCGCTGCGATATGGCCGGAATCGGCCCTTTCTGGACCCCAAAACGTGCTTGATCGAACCCTCGTCACCATCGCCGAGACAGAGACCATTGAGGAAGCCTTCCGGCGCCTGAACGCGAACATGCTCGGCATCCTGTTCGCGCAGGACGCGAGTGGGCGGATCGTCGGCGCCGTAACGGACGGCGACATCCGAAGGCGCATGCTGACCGGCATCACGATCCAGGACCGGGTTGTGTCCTGCATCAATCGCGACTTCGTCTGGGCGCCGAGCGGCGGTCCGCGCGAGCAGATCCTCAAACTGCTCGACCAGCGCGTCCATGTGGTGCCGATCCTCGATGGCGAGGGGCGGCTGGTCGACGTGTTCAGCCGCGAGCTGTTCAACCTGTCGGAAGAGAGCGAGGTGTTCGCGCGCGCCCGCTCGCCGGTGCGGATCAGCTTCTCCGGCGGCGGCACCGACCTGACGCATTACTTCGTGGCGAATGATGGAGGCGCAGTCATCAGCGCCACGATCAAGATGTACGCTCACGCGACGCTGCGGCGCCGGAGCGATCCCAGCATCCGGATCTACTCGCACGACTTCCGCCGCACGGTCGAGACCGACAATCTCGCAGAGCTCGGAACGGGCGGAGATCTCGCACTGATCAAGTCGGTCGTGCGCCTGATCAAGCCGACTTACGGCTTCGAGCTCGAAGTGTCCGCCGACTTCCCGGTCGGATCGGGACTCGGCGGCTCCGCGGTGGTCTCGTCGGCGATCATCGGCTGCTTCAACGAATTTCGCAGCGACCAGTGGGACCGCCACGAGATCGCGGAGATGGCCTTCCAGGCCGAGCGGTTGATGCTCAACATTCCCGGCGGCTGGCAGGATCAGTACGCCACCGTGTTCGGCGGATTCAATCACATGGAGTTCTTCTCCGACCAGAACACCATCGTGCCGCTTCGCCTCGATCCCAACATCATCGCCGAGCTCGAGGAGAGCCTGGTGCTCTGTTACGTCGGCTCGGGGCGCGATTCCGGCGCCATTCACCGCGACCAGAAGGCTCAGCACGGGACCAGCGACGCTGTCGCCGCAGCTGCAAAGCAGAAGGAAGTGACGCGCGACATAAGGCGGCATCTGCTGCGCGGCCAGCTGCTGGAATGCGGCCGGCTGATCGACGAGGCCTGGCACGCCAAGCGGAAGCTGAGCTCCAAGATCTCGTCGGACGCGATCGACGCGATCTATGATTTTGCCAAGCAGCATGGCGCGGTCGGCGGCAAGTTGCTTGGCGCCGGCGGCGGCGGTTACTTCATGTTCTTCGTCCGCCCGTTCGAGCGCTACCAGCTGATCGCGGCGCTGGAACAGCAGGGGCACAGCTGTTCGCGCATCATGTTCGAGGAGAACGGGCTGCGGACGTGGAAGTCGCGTGTTCCCGCCCAACTTGCCTGACGCATATGAGACGAGAATGTTGATGACATCGCCCAAACAACCTGCTCCGGTCCGCATCGGCAACCGTCTTCTGGGCGATGGCGAACCCTGCTACGTCATCGCCGAGATCGGCAACAACCATAATGGCGATTTCGAGCGCGCCATTGCGCTGGTCGACGCCGCGGTCGCGGCCGGAGCCGATTGCGCCAAGTTCCAGATGCGCAAGCTCGACGAGGTCTATCGTGCCTCGAGTCTGTCCGGGAAAGACGACGACCTCGCCGTCGAATATACGCTCGATCTTCTGCGCCGCTTCGAGCTGCCGACCGCTCAGCAGAAGAAGATCGCCGAATATTGCGCAGCCAAGGGCATCGAGTACCTCTGCACGCCCTGGGACGCGAAGAGCGTCGCTGTGCTCGAAAGCTTCGGCGTCGAGGCCTACAAGGTCGCCTCGGCCGATCTCACCAACCTGCCGCTGCTCGCCCGCCTCACAGCCACCGGCAAGACGCTGATCGTCTCGACCGGCATGAGCACGACGGACGAGATCAAGGCCGCGGCGAAGTTCCTCGACGACCGCAATGCCAGCTATGTGCTCCTCCACTGCCAGAGCACCTATCCGGCCGCACTCCACAACATCCATTTGCGTTTCATGGAAACGCTGCGCGAGATCCATCCGGTCGTCGGCTATTCCGGCCACGAGCGCGGCATTGCCGTCTCGACGGCCGCCGTCGCACTCGGCGCCGTCGTCATAGAGCGCCACATCACGCTCGATCGCGAGATGGAAGGTCCGGACCATGCCGCAAGTCTCGAGCCGGAGGAGTTCAAGGCGCTCGTCTCCGGCATTCGCGAGGTGGAAGCGGCGCGCGGCGAGAAGCTCGCCCAGCGCGCGCTGAGCCAGGGTGAGCTGATCAACCGCGAAAACCTCGCCAAGAGCCTGGTGGCCGCGCGCGACCTGCCGGCCGGCACCGTGATCGCCGAGAGCGACATTGCCGTGAAGAGCCCGGGACAGGGCCTGTCGCCGCTGAAGATGCCGGCGCTGCTCGGCCGCAAGCTGACGCGGACAATGGCGGCCGACGACTATTTCTTCCGGAGCGATCTCAATGAAGGCGCCGCGAAGGCGCGGCGCTACCAGTTCGACCGCCCCTGGGGCGTGCCGGTGCGCTATCACGATACCGAGCGTTTCCTGGAGATTTGCGAGCCCGACATCATCGAATTCCATCTCAGCTACAGCGACATGGAGCGCGATCCGGCGGCCTATCTGTCGGGCACCTATGATCTCGGCTTCGTCGTGCATGCGCCGGAGCTGTTTGCCGGCTCCAAGCTGATGGACCTCGCAACCCCCGACGAGGCGCTGCGGCGCTATTCGCTGGAGCAAACCCAGGCGGTGATCGACATCACGCGCGGCCTGAAGAAGTTCTTTCCCAAGACCAAGCGCCCGCCCATCGTCGCCAATATCGGCGGCTTCACCATGGACGAGCCGCTGCCGCCGGAGGAGAAAGCCGAGCGCTACCGCATCTTCGCGCAGAGCTTGACCGAGCTCGACATGGACGGTGTCGAGCTGACGCCGCAGACCATGGCGCCGTTCCCCTGGCATTTCGGCGGCCAGCGCCACCAGAACATCTTCATCTTCCCGGAGGAATCGGCCGCGTTCTGCGCCAAGCATGGTTTGCGCATGTGCGTCGATATCTCCCACACCAAGCTCGCCGCCAATCACTTCGGCTTCGACTTCGCGCAAGGCCTCGCCCAGCTCGGGCCGCACACCGCGCATCTGCATTTCGGGGACGCCAAAGGCCTCGACGGCGAAGGTCTCCAGATCGGCGAAGGCGAAATCGATTTCGACGAGATCGGACAGGTGCTGCGCAAGCATGCACCGGCGGCGTCATTCATTCCCGAGATATGGCAGGGCCACAAGAACATGGGCGAAGGCTTCTGGACCGCGCTCGAGCGTCTGGAGGGACACATCTGATGGCGCGCAAGACGCTGGCCGTGATCGCCGCGCGCGGCGGCTCCAAGGGCATCCCGCACAAGAACCTGCTCGATCTCTGCGGAAAGCCCCTGATCGCCTGGACGGTCGAACAGGCCCGCGCCGCACGCGGGGTCGACGTGGTGGCGGTCTCGTCGGACAGCGACGCCATTCTCGCCGCGGCCGAGGTCGCAGGAGCCATCGGCGTGCGGCGTCCGGACGACATTTCGGGCGACCTCGCCTCCTCCGAATCCGCCTGGCTACATGCTCTCGATGCGACCGAAGCGCAAATGGGCCGGTTCGAGCGTGTCGTCGCGCTTCAGGCTACATCGCCGATCCGCGAGCCCAGCGACATCGAGAACGCGCTCGCAACCTTCGATCGCGACCATCTCGACAGCCTGCTGTCGGTCTGCGAGGTCGAGGACTATTTCAACTGGCGAATCGGCGCGAGCGGCCCGGAGCCGATCAATTACGATCATCGCAACCGCCGTATGCGGCAGCAGATCGAGAAGCGGTACCTCGAGAACGGCTCGTTCTACGTCCTCATCCCATCCCTCCTGCGCGAGCAGAATAATCGTCTCGGCGGCAAGATCGGCTTCCACGTGATGGATCGTCACAAGATGTTCCAGATCGACCGCCCCGAGGACGTCAAGCTTTGCGCCGCCATCATGCGCAGCTACGGCTATGCCTGATCTCAGCGCCTTCTCTCTCGCAGGCAAGATCGCGGTGGTCACCGGCGCCTCGCGCGGCATTGGCGCGGCGATTGCAAGCGGCCTGAAGGACGCCGGAGCCGCCGTGTTCGGCCTCAGCCGATCCGGAACCGCGCCGCAGGGCGTGCCCGCGATTGCCTGCGACCTCTCCGACGACGGCGCGATCGAAGCCGCATTTCGCACCATCGCCGCAAAAAGCGATCGCATCGACGCACTCGTGAATGCCGCCGGCATCAGTCTTCCGGCCCAAGGCAGCGAAAGCGAGCTCGCACGCTTCCGCGCCACGGTCGCAACCGATCTCACCGGCGTCTACGCCACCATCCTCGCCGCCTATCCGCTCCTGAAGAATGCGGGCTCGGCGGCGATCGTCAACGTCACCAGCATCAATTCGGTGCGCGGTTTTCCTGGTAATCCCGGTTACGTCGCGGCGAAGGCGGGGCTTGCCGGGCTGACACGCGCTCTCGCTGCCGACTACGCACCGGACGGCATCCGTGTCAACGCGCTTGCGCCGGGCTACGTCGCGACCGAGATGACCGCGAAGAGCCATGCCGATCCTGTGATGCATGAGGATCGGCGCCGCCACACCATGCTCGGCCGCTGGGGTCAGCCCGCCGACATGGTTGGTGCCGCCGTTTTTCTGGCCTCGGCAGCCTCCGCCTATGTGACCGGCCAGGAAATCTTCGTCGACGGCGGTTGGATCGCCAAGGGCCTCTCCATCAGTTCGGATAGCACATCGTGACCGCAACGCTCGAACGCATCGGCTTCATGCAGGGACGGCTGTCGGCTTTGGTCGACGGCAAGATCCAGGCATTCCCGTGGAACGAATGGCGCGAGGAATTTCCCCGCGCTAACGCGCTCGGCCTGACGCGGATGGAATGGACCATCGACCAGGAGCGGCTGCGCGAGAACCCGCTGATGACCGAGCAGGGACAACAGGAGATTCAGACGCTGGCACGCGAGAACGGCGTTCGCATCCCGAGCCTGACCGGCGATTGCTTCATGCAGGCGCCGTTCTGGAAAGTCGATGCGGTCGTGCGCGATGCCCTCGTCAACGATCTGGATCTCCTGATTGCCGCCTGCAGCCGCATTGGCATCGAGTTCATCGTGGTCCCGCTGGTCGACAACGGCAAGATCGAGCGCGAGAGCGAGAGCGACACGCTCAAGCGGGTGCTGATCGCCCGCCGCGAACAGCTGGTGAGACAGAACGTCAAGATCGTCTTCGAGTCCGATCTGCCGCCGCGCGACCTCGCCCGCTTCATGGAGGCGTTTCCGGCGGAAGTCTTTGGCATCAACTACGACAGCGGCAACAGTGCCTCGCTGGGCTACGACAGCGCCGAGGAGATCGAGGCCTACGCGCCCCGCATTCTCAATGTCCATGTGAAGGACCGTGTGCGCGGGGGCACCACCGTGCCGCTCGGCACCGGCAACGCCGATCTCGCCAAGACGATCCGGCTGATCGAGCGCTCCGGCTACAAGGGACAGTACATCCTGCAAACCGCGCGGGCCGGCGATGACGACCACGCCGGCGCGCTGGCGAAATATCGCGACATGACGGTTCGCTGGATCGAGGATGCCACGCGATGAAGCTCGAGCTGGATGATCGCGTCGCGCTCGTCACCGGCGCCAGCCGTGGGATCGGGCTCGCGATCGCGACGACGCTCGCCGCAGAAGGCGCCAGAGTAGCGCTCGCGGCGCGCGGCGCAGACGCGCTCGATGCCGCGCGGGGTGCGGTCGGCGGCAGCACGTCGGTACATGTGGCTGATGTCACCGATGCGGCCGCCGCAGCAAGGCTGCTGCACGAGGTCGAACGACAGTGGGGGCGCCTCGACATCCTCGTCTGCAACGTCGGCAGCGGCGCTTCCGTGCCGCCCGGGCAGGAAAATGCTGCGGAATGGTCGCGGGTGATGGACCTCAATCTCTTCGCCACGACCAACATGATCGAGGCCGCACGGCCGTTGATGGCGCGCGGCAGCGGCGACCGGTCGATCGTCTGCATCTCCTCGATCGCCGGCATGGCGGCGCTGGGCGCGCCCGTCACCTACTATGCCGCGAAGGCGGCGCTGAACGCGACCGTGCGCGGGCTGGCGCGACCGCTGGCGCTCGAGGGCATCCGCATCAATGCGGTCGCGCCCGGCAACATCCTCGCAGCGGACGGCACCTGGGCGCGCAAGCTCGCCGAGAACAGGGCCGCAGTCGAGGACATGCTTGTTCGCGAGGTGGCTCTGCGCCGGCTGGGGAAGCCGGAAGAGGTCGCCGACCTCGTCTCGTTTCTCGCCTCGCCGCGCGCGGCGTTCATCACCGGCAGCGTCATGGTCGCCGACGGCGGCCAATTGCGCAGCTGAACAGGAGCTCCCGATGGCAAGCCCGTCCTCACGCTATGACCTGACCGGCCGCACAGCTCTCGTGACCGGTGCAGGCGGCCTGCTCGGCCGGCAGCATGTCGTCGCACTCTCCGAGGCCGGCGCGCGCGTCGTCGTTACCGAAGTCGGGCTTGCGCAGGCCGAAGCCGCCGTTGCCGCACTCGAGCAGACTGCGCCATCCGCCGACCTGATCGCGCTTGCGATCGACGTCACCACACTCGATTCGGTGCACGCTGCGCACGAGCAGCTTTCCGGCCGCGGCGTCTCCATCGACATCCTCGTCAACAACGCGGCGATCGACCCCAAGGTGACCTCCGCACCCGGCGTGATGCATTCCTCCCGCTTCGAAGCGTTTCCGGTGCCGCAATGGCAGACCGAGATCGCCGTGGGCCTGACCGGCGCGATGCTGTGCGCCCAGGTGTTCGGCAGCGCAATGGCATCGCGTGGCCGCGGCGTGATCCTCAACATCGCCTCCGATCTCGGCGTGATCGCGCCGGACCAGCGGCTGTACCGCCAGCCGCAGGTGACACGCGAGGAGGAGCAGCCGGTGAAGCCGGTGACCTACTCGGTGATCAAGCACGGATTGATCGGGTTGACGAAATACCTGGCGACCTACTGGGCCGAGCGCGGCGTGCGCGTAAACGCGATCTCGCCCGGGGGCGTGTTCAACAACCAGGACCCGGCCTTCGTCGAACGACTGACCCGCCTGATTCCGATGGGCCGCATGGCCAAAGTGGACGAATACCGTGCGGCCGTGCAGTTCCTCTGCTCGGATGCATCGAGCTACATGACAGGCCAGAACCTGGTGATGGACGGCGGCAGGAGCGTATGGTAACCAGCGGCATTCTCCCCACTCCAGACAACGATCCGGCGCAAGAGCGAGCATGTTCAATCAAAAAGCCATTCTGATCACTGGGGGCACAGGATCGTTCGGAAAGAAGTTCGTCGGCTGCCTGCTGAGGGACTTCAAGCCGCGTCGTGTCGTCGTGTATTCGCGCGACGAGCTGAAGCAGTACGAGATGCAGCAGGAGTTCGATCAGCCTGCAATGCGCTATTTCATCGGCGACGTCCGTGACGGTGAGCGCCTCCGCTCGGCCATGGAAGGGATCGACTTCGTCGTTCACGCCGCTGCCTTGAAGCAGGTGCCGGCCGCCGAATACAATCCCATGGAGTGCATCAAGACCAACGTCCATGGTGCGGAGAACGTGATTCAAGCCGCGCTCGCGGCGAACGTCGAGAAGGTGATCGCGCTCTCCACGGACAAGGCTGCGCAGCCGATCAATCTCTACGGCGCGACCAAGCTGGCCTCGGACAAGCTGTTCATTGCCGCCAACAACATGGCTGGCGGCCATCGTACGGCTTTTGCCGTGGTGCGGTACGGTAACGTCGTCGGTTCGCGCGGTTCGATCGTACCGCTGTTCAACAAGCTGATCGCCGAAGGGACGGATCATCTGCCGATCACCGATCCGCGGATGACGCGGTTCTGGATCTCGTTGCAGCAGGGCGTTGATTTCGTGATCAAGAGCTTCCAGCGCATGTCGGGCGGCGAGATTTTCGTTCCGATGATCCCTTCCGTCCGTATTCCGGATCTGGCTGCGGCAATGGCCCCAACGCTGCCGACCCGGATGATCGGCATCCGTCCGGGCGAAAAGCTCCATGAGGTCATGTGCCCGACCGACGATTCGCATCTGACGGTGAAGTTTCACGATCATTTCGTGATCAAGCCGACGATCAAATTCTTCCGTCGCGATGTGGACTATCTCACGAACCAGATCGGCGAACGCGGCGAGCCGGTTCCCGATGGCTTCGAGTACAATTCTGGTCGAAACGACCACTTCCTCGATCCCGCCGAGATCCGGGACTTCAACAAGATCGCTCTGCAATGATCCCCTACGGGCGCCAGGACATTTCCGCCGAGGACATCGACGCAGTCACGCAGGTGCTGCAGTCGGACTGGCTGACCCAAGGACAGGCCGGGCCCCGCTTCGAGCAGGCGATGGCGGCATACTGCGGTGCTGGCAGTGCGATCGCGGTCTCGAATGCGACGGCAGCGCTTCATATCGCCTGTCTCGCCCTTGATCTCGGTCCGGGCGACATCCTCTGGACCGTCCCGAACACGTTCGTAGCGTCGGCCAATTGTGCGCTCTATTGCGGTGCTAGCGTCGACTTCGTCGACATCGATCCGCGCACTTACAACATGAGTGTGGCTGCACTCACGGAGAAGCTGGCGCAGGCAAGCAGCCAAGGGAAATTGCCTAAGGTGGTGATCCCCGTCCACTTCGCGGGCCAGTCCTGCGAAATGGCGGAGATCCGCGCGCTCGCTGATCGTTATGGCTTCCGCATCATCGAAGATGCCTCGCACGCGGTCGGCGGCGAATATCGGGGGCGGAAGATCGGAGCAGCGCAGCTCAGCGACATTGCAATCTTCAGCTTCCATCCGGTGAAGATCATCACAACCGGCGAAGGAGGCATGGCGCTCACCAATGACTCAAGGCTTGGGGAGCGACTTGCCTATCTGCGCACCCACGGCATTGTACGCCCCGTCCAGACTGATCCGCCTGAAGCGGATCGCTCCAACGAAGACCGGCATGGCCCCTGGACGTACGAGCAGATCGAGCTCGGACTGAACTATCGCATGACCGACATTCAGGCTGCACTTGGCGCCAGCCAGCTTGCCCGCCTCGACGCCTTTGTCGCGCGCCGGCGTGAACTTGCCGCGCGCTACGATACCTTGCTCGCTGGGCTGCCGGTGACCTGTCCTTGGCAACACCCCGACACAAATTCCGCCTGGCACCTCTACGTGATCCGGCTGCGGCGAAACGAGATCAAGCTCACCCGACGTCAGGTCTTCGAAGCATTGCGCGCCGCCGGCATCGGCGTCAACGTGCACTATATCCCGGTGCACACCCAGCCCTATTATCAGCGCCTCGGCTTCCGCACCGGCATGTTTCCGGAAGCTGAAAGCTACTACCACGACGCCATTACGTTGCCGCTGTTTTCGAAGATGACGGAAGCAGAACAGGACACCGTCGTCAGCGCACTCACGAAGATCCTCTCGTGAAGATCGCGGTCATTCCGGCGCGCGGCGGAAGCAAGCGGATTCCCCGCAAGAACATCCGTCCGTTCTGTGGTAAACCTATCATCTCGTACTCGATCGATGCAGCGCGCGAGAGCGGCCTGTTCGACGAGATCATCGTGTCCACGGATGACGAGGAGATCGCAGCCCTGTCGCGCCAACTGGGCGCGACGACGCCGTTCATTCGGCCGAGGGAGATTGCCGACGATTTCACCGGCACCAATGCAGTCGTCAAACATGCCGTCACTTGGTTTCTCGAACGAGGAAGTCAGATCAGCCACGCCTGCTGCATCTACGCCACCGCTCCGCTGATTCAGCCGCGCTATCTGCGCGAGGGGCACGACGCCCTCACCCGCTCGGACGCGACCTTTGCCTTTTCCGTCACCAGCTACGCATTTCCGATTCAGAGGGCCCTGCGCATCACGAGCACAGGACGGGTAGACGCCTTCTATCCTGAACACCGTCTGACCCGCTCCCAGGATCTCGAGCCGGCCTTCCACGACGCGGGACAGTTTTACTGGGGCACCGCGCGCGCCTTCCTCGACGACGTTCCCGTGTTCTCGCCGAGATCTATTGGCATAGTGCTCCCGCGTGTGCTGGTACAAGACATCGACACGCTGGAGGACTGGGACCAAGCGGAACTCATGTTCCGCGCCCTCAGAGGGATCTGACGCCGGCGACCTCCTGATCCCGACCCTTGCCGAGCAGCAGCCGAATGAATGTCTCGAGATTGCGGCCCTTGAACAGATGCCCCGCAATGCCGGCTGCAACCGCCGCCTGGACTTCGTGAGAATGATTGCCGACCAGGAGGCTCGATTCGATTTGCAACGGCCAGGCGGCGAAGCAATCGAGGATCATGCCCGGCTTGCGCCGGTCGCTGGCGCGACGCCACTGCTCCACAGCTCCATCTTCATGGTACCGGCAGTGTTGGAATTCGTCGATGTGGGCGCCGATCTTTGCGAGTTCGTGGCTCATCCGGTCGTGGAGCTTATGAACCGCATCGCCCCCATAACAATTACTCGCATCGCCCGACTGGTTGGTCACAACGAAGGTGAGATAGCCCCGATCATTGCACAGCTTGATGGCTTCACGCGCTCCGGAAATCCAGTTGAAATCCTGGATCCGTTGCACATGCGCGTTGTCGACGCTCAGCGCGTCATCGCTGAAGAATACGGCGGGGCGACGCATTCTTGCTGGAAACTCGCGCTGGGCCCGCTCCAGATCCTCGGGAATGCCGATGTCGATAAAAAAGCCCTCATAGACGGCTGCTTCTAACTGCCCCATCTCGATCAGCCGGGGAAACACCGACTGTTCGAGCGAGCACGGCAGCTGGTCGATCAGATCGAGGATTCTGCGGTCGATGCGATAGATACCCGCGTTGATCGGCCCGTTCGGTTGCGTTCCCGGTGCCTGAAAGCGCCTGACGCTGCCCCGCTCAAGCAGGACACGGCCGTAGCGATCGCCCGGATGCTCCTTCTTCAGGGCAACTCGGACCATCGTCGCGGAGCCAAAGGCTGCGAGGTCGAGCAGGTTGAAGTCAAAGAATGAGTCACCGTTGAGGAGAAGGAACTGCGGCTCCAGCTTAGCGGCCGCGTGCTTCAGCGCCCCACCGGTGCCCAATTGCGTTGGCTCACATATCACCGAGACCGCAGCACGACGCCATGTTCTGCCATGATAGCGCTCGACCACCTGCTCGGCACGGTGTCCCGCCAGAAGTAATATTTTCTCGATGGTGGGATAGCGCGAGACCTGATCGAGGATATACTCTAGGAAAGGCTTGCCGCCGACGTCCAGCAGCGGCTTGGGGACCGCGCGAGTCCGCTCGCCCAGCCGGGTCCCGAGGCCGCCAACGAGTATGACAGCTTGCGTCAGCACGGGGCGCTCTCCCCTCGGCTGAGCGTTTTGTCTGCGCCCGGGACGGGATTGGGAGAGTCGGGCCGCGATTGGCGTATGAGCGCATATAGCAAGCCCGCCAGGAGCGTCAGCCCGCCGAAAACGAACATCGCCATGATCGGTCGGGGCGACACCTGCCTGGGCGTGACGAAGGCACCGTCGATCAAAGCTGCGGGATAAGTTCGCCACGAGCCAAGCCGCGACTCAAGCGCGAGCCGCTCAGCCCTCAACGCAGCCAGTCTCTCTCCCGTACGCTGCATCAGGTTGAGCAGCCAAACCGCGCGTAGAGCAGATGCGTCGGAACCACTGGAGTTCGACTCGGACGTCGTCTTCACCAGTGTCTCCACCCTTTCCCGCGTCTGAAGCAAATCGCTCACGTGCGCGTCGATGGCGGCAAGCTGCGCATTGATACTGGCAAAGAACGACGCACGAACTCCTTCCCGATCTTCATTCAACAGACGCACGATGATGGCGAGCGCGTGCTGCACGTCCTGGGCGTCAGCGGCCTGGACGCTGATCAGCATTGCATCCGCCCCTTCGGGCCGCGCCGCTAGGCTTGAGGAGATCAATCGAGTGCTTCGGTCAGCTTTGTCCGGAAAGCCCATCGATTGCGCCACACGTTGCTTGAAGGACGACGAATTGACCTGTGAAACGAGAGCTTGCAAATTCATCGGTTCGGCGCCGTCGAGACGGCCGCCCCGCACGATCACCTGCGCTTCATACGCCGGAGGAAATCGGCTCGCAACGAGGAAAGCTAGCACGATTGTTGCTGCCGTCATGCCAACCAGCAGCAACCATCGCTTGCGGACAGCCTGAACGAAGAACAGCAGCAAGCCGCCCAAGTACGGGTCGAAGTTCAAGATTCGCTGCTCGCTCATTTCTCAGGGCTCCAACCAGCTGAAATCAGTAAATTGGACGAAGCGGCTGCGGATCCGGTGTCATGCTGGATCGCCACCTTTCCTCGGTTACGTAGACGATCAACGCGACTGCAACTTTTGTCGCAAAGGTCCACTGAATGAAGGAATTCGCCATACCCGTCACGACACCGATCGACATCGCATAAAGTAACGGCGTAAGGAAGACGCAAGTCACGAAACGTTCCTGGACGATACAGCGCGTGAGCAGAAACATGAACTCCGAAAATGCGATCGCAGAAAGCAAAACCAGCAAGAACCCGCCGATTGGGCCGCCGAGTTCAAAACAGAGTTCAGGCCAGCCCCCAGTATAGGCGGAGCCCTGCTGCAAGATGAAGTGCGCGCGCTCAAGCGGCAGCGCCTGTTCCATGAGAAACTGCATGGTCGAGTTTCGGGTCGGGTCGAATGGGTTGATGAAGAGCTTGTGGAAGGCCAGAGCTCCGTCCCAGCTACCTTGCACGAACACACGCTCAAACGTCGCCCACCACATCTCACCTTGCTGAACCAACAGCCGCTGCGACAGCTTGGAAGTCAGCGTAGCCCCCTCGAATCCGCGAACGAAAACATAGGAATAAGCGAGGGCCATGACCGTCATCACCAATAGAACGCCGCCGGCAATTCCGATTTTGCGAAAGACTGAAGCCCCCGATAGCTTGCCCTTGGATCGGCTGGATGCCTGCTCGATGAAAAGAACAGCGCCGATCGGGATCAAAAAGAACGAAGTAGAGGCGTAAAATGATGAGAAACGGTGCCCTACCAGAAATAGGTACAAGAGCATGGTCGCGAATAGAAACGCGAATCTGCGATCAAAAGACTTGCCGCTCAACACCGGCGCTACGAAGAATGAGCCGAGTTGGAATGCCAGCATGTTTCCCCACTCGATAAGACGTACGTGCAAGGGCCCACCATATTGCTGGGAATAGTCGTAACGTTCCATCGCGACGAATAGCGGGATGGGCCCCCTCACCACAAGTTCAATCCACAGCCCGAGCATGAACAAAACCACGGACCAAAAAGCCAGTTCGGAGATCCGAACAGGTGTTCCGGGCGGTAAAACCGGCGATGTCGCCTCAACGAGTCTCTGCACTCGCCGGCCGCGGAACGAGAACAGCATTGCTGCGATCACGAGACCCTGTGAGATTGCAATCGGAACCGCAGCCGTGCCGGGTCCAATCTCCGTTTCCAACTGCTCTGAGAAAACCGGCCCGAACAAATCGACATACAATACCGAGACAAGCCGTCCTGCAAACGCAAAAAGTGGAAAGAAGTAGATCATCGCGAGCGCCGGACACCTGAACGCAACCCAAGCCATCGCAGCCAGCATCGTGCCGGCAGCAATCACGCTCAGTGGCGCAAACATCACGAACTCCGTGCTCAAGGGTTGAAGCTCTCTGTCTCCGGCTCATGCGCGATAGACATAGCCATTCCCCTGGCCGACCGCTTGAGGTCCGATAAGACACATATGGAGCATTGAGCATCCATAGCGCTCGGAAAAAGGCCGGAGACGAACGTTCCGCTAGCCGCACCCGAACCGTTCGCGCGCCCTGTCATTCCGACAACCATTGCGCGAACACGAATTCCAAAGCCGGGGATCCCAAAAGGGGCATCCAAAGAGGCAAGAAGATGGTTCGCCGGAATGGCGACTGCTGTTTTGGACGATACCGGATCAAAGCGATCAATGCTGCAAAATCCCGGCAAGATTCATATGAGCGGGCCGGGAATGTTCGATCCCTAGGAGGGTTCGACGATTGTCATTTGAGCGTTGCAGATGAAGACTTGCCAGCGTGACACCTAGGCAGGTGGTGACGGTCGTCCCCCTGCCGCCAAACGGCTTCAGGAAATCAAATACCTTGTTGCCAAAGATGTCCGCAATAGACATCTCACGGGCACCCAACGGAGAGATTTCCCCAAAATCACCTTCGAGCCGTTCTCCGTCCCCGCGGATCAAGACAGTTTTCGGGCTCGCCGCAAAGGCGTACTCCGGGTCGGAAGAATGGTTGATCAGCATAAGGCTGCTCACCACATCATTCGTCGCGATCACCTTCGGATTGATACCGGTGAACCCGATGTGGGATTTAAGTCGACCTTCATTCAACGGCCGCGCGAATGCGCCTGTCCGATAGATCGCCACATTGTCTTGATCGACGTAGGTCATTGAAAAACTAGCCGGCGAAGAGCGATTACCGTCCATCCGCCCCCGCGACATCACTGCAACAACGAGATAGTCATCATCGGGCAGCTTTAGATCCGCCAGAAGCCTCGACAGATCAATCTCAAAGGATGCCCTCGGCGCGTAGGCTGATGGGACCTCGTAGGATGTCAAATAGTCGCCGCTGCGAGACAATATGTGCAGCCTGAACCGCAGCTTCCGGCTGAATCCCGATGCGACCAGACTCGTCAACTCCGGCCCCAGATCCTTCAAGGACTCGACAAATTTCTTCTTCAAGCTGCCTGCAACGAGGTCCCGCATGTAACGCAGAGTCAATGGCCGGTACCAGATCGGTATAGAGAGTCCAAGCCTGCATTCAAGCCCGGCGAAAGTCGGGAGAATGAATCGCGGCTCGTAGGGCTTCCAAGGCGGCTTCGGAAATCGGCTCACTGCGCTATCCTAGAAATGATGCAAGCTGAACTTGCCATTCGCGAACTGGTAGAAGCTGAATGGACTTGCCAGGTTGACACCGCTGATCTCAAGAGCAAACGCAACTGCAGATCCGACAAGTTGCCGGGCAACCGGGAAAAGCTCAAGTGTATCGATGCGGCGAGCTCCCATCGGTCGAATCTTAGGAAGCTTCTGCTCAGCAAGGACAGCACCATCGAGCGCAATCAACCTCGCCGTCCCCATACCGTCGCATCCCGGTGCCATGCAGGGATTGATGACGATGACGCCTGATTGCTCGACGAACTTTGACAGATATGTCTGCGCCCAAGCCGGCGTCGGGAACTCTGTCAAGGTGACCGGCTCTCGCTCATGCGACAAACTGATCGCGCCCTGCTGGGAATAGTACTGCGCATAATACCCGGTTGTGACTCTCTTTCCAGGTCGGACCTTTGCCTCGCCCTTCGGCATCAAAGTGACCGCTACGGTCCCGGAAATGCTCGAGCACAATTGAGAGGTCTTCAACTGCAACTGGCCATCCAACCCGAGCTCTTCGTCGAAGTGCCCGACCTGGGTCCCGTCCCTATCGAACAACCACACATGCACCTGAGCTTCCCGAGACCCCTTCAAGAATGTGGAAAAATAGTTGAACGCACAAACCTCGGTCTCAACGACATCATCGTTGCGGAGGTACAGGACCGACGGGGGATATCCCCTCGCGACCGCTTCGGCAACTTCAAGTTCCATAGCTATTCATCTCGTCGCTTGATGGGCCTGGGATTCTTCACTAACATCTCTTCTCCCTCAACGACTTAGTCGCCCTGCCCGCCCGAGGTCTGTTTACGCTAGGAAAGCAAAAGGAAGCAACTTGGCATTGCACAGGTGCATCCAGGTCGTAACTCATACGCTGCCCCAGAGAGTTCACCGGTTCGTCATTATTCGCACAAATCGCCCGAGCATCAGTCGCTCATCCCTCGTTAGAATGATCATAAAGCTTAGGCTCCAGGCTGCCAAACAGCCCAGTGCGCCGAATATAACGAGTTCAGCAAGATTACCAGGGTAGTGGATATATTTGCACGCGACCACAAGGGCTGCAAGTATAGCTGCCACGGCCGCATGCCTGACCAGCTGCCTCCAAAATAGAGAGCCACGGAGGTCCATTTCAGACAGCATGTAGTGCGCAAACACTGGCACGAATAAGATGTGCGAGACAGCCCATCCAAAAATGAACGCACGCTCCTGGAACCAAAGGAGCGTCATTCCTATCAAGAGATATTGGGTCAGGACCTGCAGGTACAAGAGCCGGGTGTTGTAGCGGAGGAAGTCCGATCTGACCATCAGCGCGGCCTGTCCTCCTCCAAGCAGAATGGTCGTCGCAGGAACACATAGCGAGAGCGCTAGCCATTGCCATCGCTCGGCATTTTGCGGCCCGACCCATAGATACAGTATCTGCTTCGACAAAAGAGCCATCACAATCAGAACGGGCAACGCAATCGCACCGGGAAAGACTAGGCTATTCCGTCCAAGGATTTGAAGGCGCCGCGAATCCGACGCTTCTTCGATGCGAGCAGAAATCGGAAGGATTGCAGAGTAAAGGGGGGCCATGATCGCCTTTAAGAAGCGAGGCAGTCGCGTAATCAGATCAAAAGTCCCAACCTCTGCAGGACTGAATAGAATGCCAATAGCAAGCGGTGCCGCTGTATGCTGCAACACGCCGACTATCCTGCCGTTGAACATTAGCCAGCTGCGATAAAGGATATCCCTGCGACTAGCGCCTCCCCATGCGACGAACCGTAGCGGCGTCGGGAGTGCAAGCCTGCATACGACAACTGCCAGCACCAAATATTTCGCGATGATCGTGGTGGCGAGGTATGAGTACGCAATTAGTTCAAACGGCGCCCCGCGCCAAATGGCTAGATAGATCGAAGCGACGTAAAGTACGTTGGTCGCGACTTCCGTCAACCGTAACCAGCCGTACTCCTCAAATCCCTTAAGCGCTCCTTCCGTAACGAGGCCCAAGAAGGCGATTGGAAGCACCAGCGCAGTAACTTCAAGGATAGAATTGAACGCTTCAACCTCATTGGGTACAACCTTGAAAATTGCCGCGAGCGACTCACTCGAAATCCAGAGTGCAATGCCTGAAATGGTTCCAGTCACCGCCGCGATTACAGTTAGTAGCGAAACCTTCTCACTCGCGGCGCGCCAATCGCCGACTCGCCCTCGCGCAATCGCTTGAGTGGCCGTTTCCGAAAACCCGAAGTCCAATAATGACAAAAACCCACCCGGCAGGAACGCCCGCGCGAGCACAATTAGACCCAGCACGCTGAGACTGTAAGACCGCGCAATCAAGCCGACGGCCAGCAGCCCCAATACGCCTGCAAACCCGTAAGCCACAGCCGAAATAGCCGTGTTCTGCAAGAAACGTTGCAGCATCGTCAATTCGCCTCGCCATCGGCTTATTAAGGGCCCGCAGCTAGCATAGACGCAGGTCATTCACCATTCCGGATTCGGGGGGAGCCCGCAATGATTAGAACCCTCTCGCCTTGCGTTCCAAGGTGCTCACCTTCGGCCAACTCCGCAGCTCGCTTACGGTATTATACTACTTATTTAGCACGCATGGTTTGACCCCGATTTGGCTTACAGCCCCGCGACGGGTTGCCCCGGGGCGGCGGGCGAACGAAGTCACAGGTCACCTTCTTCTTGCGCGACACTCGCAGATCGTTGGCGACACCCCCGACCGAGTCTTGCAAAGCAGCTCCTATCGGTGAATACCGAAGGATGTAAGAAGAGAAGATCCTCATGGAGCAACAGCGCGCGATCATCGTTACTGGAGCCTCACGTGGTCTTGGCTTTGAATTGCTCGACCTGCTTATTGCGGCTGACGCACGACCGATGGCGTTAGGTCGGCGTCTAGATCCGCGGCATGAGGCCGCCGCAGCCAAGAACGCTTGCACCTTCGTGGCAGCGGACTTTTCCGAGTTGCCAAGCCTCGATAAAATCGATCTTGCCAGTGCTTTGCCGCAAACCGTCGATGAGATCGTCCTGATCAGCAATGCCGGTACGGTCGAGCCGATCGGCACGCTGGGCTTCATCGATTCCGGCGCGCTGGTAAAGGCCTTCGAAGTCAATGCCCTTGCGCCGGCGATCCTGGCGCGCAAGCTGCTCGCGGTGGCCGACGCGCAGGGGATCAGGTTGCGTGTCCTCAACATAAGCACGGGAGCGGCGCACCGTGCGTTGCCCGGACTTGCTTCATACTGCGCAAGCAAGGCCGCGGCCGCGATGATCTTTGATTGCTTCGCCGCCGAGCGACTCGACGTTGTTGTCGAGCACATCGATCCAGGCGTACTGAACACCGACATGCAAATCGTGCTACGGAGTGCTGCCGATCAGGCCTTGCCGGTGCGACACATGTTTTTGAGCTTCGAGGCCGAAGCCAAGCTACGGCATCCACGCGATGTTGCCCGTGAAATCCTTGCGCGAGCCGGGCTGCTATGAAGATTGCGGTGCTCGCCGATATCCACGGCAATGCTGGGGCTCTACGTGCGACACTTGTCGAGGCGCGTAAGAGCGGTATTCAGTATCTGATCGTGCTGGGAGATCTCATTGGCTATTACTATGCCGCAAGCGAAGTGCTTGAAGAGTTGCGGCAGTGGCCTTTCGTTGCGATCCGAGGCAATCACGAACGGATGTTCGCCGAAGCTCTCAGGAGCGACCGCGCCATGCAGACATACCAAGAACGATACGGCAGCGCGCTGGATTTAGCTGCAGCAACGCTCGAGCCGCAAGATTGCGATTGGTTGATCCGCTTGCCCGACCGGGCGACAATTCATCTGGGAGGCCTTGCACTGGAGCTGTGCCACGGCTCGCCACGCGATCCCGATGAGTATGTTTATCCCGATTCGAGCGCCGCCACACTGGACGCCTGCCGAGTAGCCGGTGCGGATCTCGTGCTGATGGGACACACGCACTATCCCATGCTTAATGCCGGAGCACGCCCCGTGCTCCTCAATCCTGGCTCAGTGGGTCAGGCGCGCGACCGCGGAGGGTTTGCGTGCTGGTGCAGCATCGACACGTCAACGCGCGCCATGGAGATCAAGCGCACACCGTACGACACGCGTCCTCTCGCCGAAGAAGCGCGTCGACGCGATCCTCATCTGCCCTATCTTGCGGAGGTGCTCGAGCGAAGCAATCCGACAGCCGATTCGACAAAGACAGGGCCGCGAGATGATCTATGATACGATGCTGATAACTGGGTGCGGCGGCGATATCGCGTTGGCTCTGTGTCGCATTGCGCGTGAAGCAGGCGTCGTGCGCCGGCTCATCGGCTGCGACATCCATGCCGATCACGCGGGGCTCGCCTTCTTCGATGTATGCGAAGTGGCGCCGCGGGCAAACGACCATTCATATCTCGAAGCACTTCAACGAATCGTCGTTGACCACCGCGTGGATGTGATCGCACCCATGTCGGAAGCAGAGATCGCAGTCTTGCTGGCAGCTGGCCACCTTGATGCCTTCGCCGGCGTACAGGTTCTGGCCGCAAACCCGCTCGCCGTCGAAACTGGTCTCGACAAATATGCAACGTTCAATCGACTTGCCGAGCACGGACTTGGGGTCCCCTGGACCCGCATCGTCGGAGAAGCGCCGCCCATCGCATTGCCGTGCATTCTAAAGCGAAGGCGCGGCCAAGGCAGCAAAGACCTGCAGCAGGTCAACACGGAGGAAGACGTCGAAATCGCCACGCGAACACGGGCCGGCGACTTGTGGCAGGAGTTGCTGTTGCCGAGCGACCAGGAATATACCTGTGGCCTGTACCGCAGCCGTTCGGGCGAAACCCGTATGATCGCGCTCCGCCGTCGGCTGCAGGGCGGACTAACCGGCGCAGCCGTGGTCGCGGACAGTACGCCGTTCCGCCTACAACTCCATGGCATCGCGGACGCGATTAAGCTCAATGGCTCGATTAACGTGCAACTTCGACTGACGGCCGATGGCCCAAAAGTGTTTGAGATCAATCCGCGCTTTTCGAGCACGGTCCGTTTCCGTCACAAACTCGGCTTTCAGGACTTCATCTGGTCCTTGCTCGATTCACGTGGGCTTCCAATCGGACCATATTATCCACCGTCTCCTGGCAAACGGATGTACCGATGCGCGGATGAAATCATCATCGATTGACGGAGGCGCGTTTCAGGACCGGTAGATCAGGGCCACCGCACCACGATACAAATATCCCTACCCAATCCCGCCGCGAATATCGACCTGAACAACGCGAGCCTGGCTTCGACGTCGACGCTACATGCATAGCGAAAGAACTTTCGTCGCAAGGAATGCGCGAATGGACCAAGCTTTCTGTCGTTGTAGTAGTTGAAAGCTTCTTCCATCAAAAGATGATCAATTGGGTAGTCGCCAAAGCAATCGACGACGGAGAAGCCGTTGCGCCTGCCAAGCTCAGGTAGCGTTTTGGTCGTGAAATAATGCAGGTGTACCGGTGGCACGAAGATCGGAAGCTCTTCCTTGCTGACATCGCCGAATATGATCGAATGAAGCGTCGAGAAATCGTTCGGAACTTCGATAATTGCCAGCCCTCCGGGAGATAGGTAGGAGCCGACGCGCGTCATGATGATGTCTGGATCAATGACGTGCTCGATGACGTTCTTGCAATAAACCAGGTCAAACGAAACGTGTTCGAAGTAGCGCTGAGATCCAATGTCCCCGGCATGGAAATGGTCCACGTTATTTTCGATCAGATCGCGATTTTGCCGTTCAATGCCCACGAGAGAGTGGTCCACACCGAAAATACTGAAGCCGCGTCGATGCGCCGACTTCAGGAAGAACCCTTCCCCGCACCCGAGATCAATCGCATTTCCCTTGGAAACGCCATGAGCCGTCGCGAAGTCCAATGCGACGCTTGCGCGATCGTCGAAATAGTCCAGCTCCGCTTGATCATACTCCTTCTTGTATTGCCCTGTCGGGTCTTGATAATAGGATTCTCGATAGTGTTTCTCGATCTCCGCGATGGTGGGCATCGGATCAGCTGAATGGCCATACAAGGAGGGAACGCATTGGTATTTTGGCATCGGTTACTCGTAAAAGTATCAAGGCATTTCTGGCAGGTGTCGGCCCTTAAAGTAGCACTGCATTTTCTCGATAAGCGCGTCAGCTCGCTTCGATCAATTGCAGGCTGGCACCGCTGATAACCCGAGCCATCCATCGCGTGTCACCAACGACCTCGCGGACAAAAAATTGTCGTCCGTCCGCAGCAACAGCATCTATCCTCTGAAGTACGGCGCCGACCGCGTCAACTGTGAACGCTTTCTTTTGACGGCGTAGCTCGATCTCCGCCGAGCCAAGACGACGACGTATGGCGGAGCTTGCCTTGTATCCCAGCGCGGCTCGGGTCATGGCAACTGCGCGGCCGCGGGACGAAAGTCGCGGCAGGGTGCCGACACGCACCTTGCCACGGGCCGCCGCGATAGTTTCGAGTATAGCATCGGCAACACGGATCGAACTTGCGCCGTCGACAGCTGTAAATAGATCACTGGTGATCTGGCGGCGGAGCTGCAGGGTTTCCTCGGCAACCGGTGGCATCCGCCCTTCCAGCCCCTGCTTTACCAGCGCGATCAGATCCGATTCTGACCCGACAGGCCGGCTCACTTGTGCTGCTGCCTGAACACGCAAGGAGGGCGTATTGAACCATTCCATGCTCAGCGGCTCGACATCCAACATCATCGCCTCAATGGCTGTCGAGCAATTCTGGTGAATCAGCAGGCGCGCCCCGTTGATCCACTCTATCGACGTACCTTCCTGCCGCACCTCAAAATTCGGATAGACGCCCAATGCATCGTATGATCTGATGTTTTCAAATGGGTGCGGGCGCAGCACGAAATGCACGTCGGGGTAACGCTCCGCCAACTTCATCGACATCTCGAGTGTCGATCGATAGGCATGTCGGGCTTCGATGATGACCTGATTTGCGTAGTCCCTAGAATAACCTGCGTTGACGATGGTCTCCACCTCGTCATCCGGCCCGTTTGAAAACTGAGGATTCACACTCGGGAAATTCGTATTGAGGAGCACATAGCCCGCACTGGCAGCCGGCCTTGACAGTGCCGCGCGCCATGGCCCCGCACAAAAATCGTAACGCGGACATCCAGTCGCACGAAGGATATGCGCAGGCACGGTCCCGTGCTTGAGAAAGGCCGCCCGTTGCGCCTGCCCCCACACGCAGTAGAGGTCGAGCAGAGCGGTCGAGCCTGCGTTCTTGACCAGCGTGGCGAACTGGTCGGCATTGTGGCCGCCAATCCCCTCAGTATCCAGTACACCGACCAGTATACCTGCTCGCTTGTAGAGCTTGATTAAGTCGGCATTGTTCGGCCGCGTGTAGTTCAACAACACCAGATCCGGTTTGAGCGCCGGAACATCGGATCCTTGCTCGTACATTGGAACGAGCGTGACTTGCACACCTCGAGTAGCGAGTTCCCGCCCAAGCAGAACCAAACCCTCGAGATCGCGTAGCGGATTGTCGACGATCAGACAGACATGCGACTGGTCAGGCACGGACGTTCCTCGGCACGGCCTCTCGCGGCTCGGCAACCTGATCGTCGATGGCCGTCAGAAGATCCCAGCTCATCGGCGTGCCCTTGCGTACGGTGCGTCCGATGCGCTTGCCGATCAGGGTCGCGAAATACTTCGGCGGCAATCCAAGACCAGGGCGAATGATCCGCAGGTTCTCCTCTGTCAGGACATCTCCTGCCTTGAGATCTTCGGCTACGTAGAGCGAGCGGCGGAAGGTTCGCGAGTCCTTTTCCTTCTCGGTCACCCCATAATGGACCTCGCCCAGCGCCATCCAGGCGCGCTCGGTCTCAACGACCAGCGAGGCCATCTCATCGGGCTCCATGGAGAAGGTCGAGTCCACCCCGCCCTCAGCGCGCGCGAGCGTGAAATGCTTCTCGATCACGCTGGCACCGAGTGCCACGCTGGCCACGCTGGCACCGATACCGAACGTGTGATCCGATAATCCGATCTCGCAACCGAACAGCGCACGCATATGCGGGATCGTCAGAAGGTTCGTATCAGAAGGAACAGCCGGATAAGTGCTGGTGCATTTCAGGAGGATCAAATCCTTGCAGCCAGCTTCCCGTGCGGCGCGCACAGCCTCGTCTATCTCCGCCACCGTCGCCATGCCCGTCGAGATGATGACCGGCTTGCCAGTCGACGCAACCTTGCGGATCAACGGCAGATCTGTGTTCTCGAACGAGGCGATTTTGAAGCAGGGCACGCCGAGTTCTTGCAGGAAATCTACCGCAGTGGCATCGAATGGGGACGAGAACGGGATCATTCCGAGTTCACGGGCCCGCTCGAAGATTGGCTTGTGCCATCCCCACGGCGTGTAGGCCTGCTCGTAAAGCTTGTGCAGCGAGTTGCCCTTCCACAGACTGTCCGGATCATCGATGACGAACTCGCCGTGATCCAGATCCAAGGTCATGGTGTCGGCGGTGTAGGTCTGCAGCTTCAGTGCGTGGGCGCCGGCTTTCGCCGCGGCCTCCACGATGGTCAGCGCTCGATCAAGCGACTGATTGTGATTGCCCGACATCTCCGCAATGATGAACGGCTGGTGCGCCCGGCCGATTAGGCGTCCAGCAATTGCGATCGTGCCCGTCATCGATTGCTCCTGATAGCCACGGGTCGCGGCGCCACTGCACTAAGGCAGCGACCCAGCCCCTCGCTTGTTTGGCCAAAACCTGCCCTCGTTTCAAAGCCGAACGTACTCGAATACGCCCCAATGCGAGCCCGAAAGCAGCACCCACATAGGCGCGCATCGCCAATTAGTCAACCGAATCGACCGGATCTCGGACTTGCTTTGCCTTGCAAATCAGGGAAAAATCGCGCGACAGACCCGTTCCGCTCCGTCGCCGTCGACGAGCGTCGCTGCGACTTCGCCCAGACGCCTGGTCCGTGCCCGATCCGCCGCGAGCGCTTTCACCGCGGCGGCAATATCATCTGCCGATACACTGGCCGCGGAACCGAGATGGACAAGCGCTCCCTCCTTTGCCAACCTCGTCAGAGACGGCACCTGGTTTTTTGCAATGTCGAGGGCCAGCACGGGTAGCCCCAGGCAACAGCGCTCCCAGTTCATTACGCCTCCCGCTCCAATCGACAGGTCGGCACCCCTCATCAACTCCGCAATGTTGCTCGCGCTTGGATGCAGCGCCACGTTCGGCATTTGTTGGCAAAGCGCATGGACCGAATCTCTGTTCGGATTGGACGGGCCGATCACGACGTCAACAGCAAGCTGCGACGTTGCAAGGATCGCAATCGCCGTCAGCGCTTTCGCGGTCTCGTTGGTCGGATCGGAGCCGCCGAAGCAAATTAAGATGCGGCTAATCTCACCGTTTCGCGGGGTGAGGAGTGCGCGCTGCTCGGCGAACTCCGGCCGCAGCAACGCGTACCCCGGCCCGAGCAACTGCACGCAGGCAGCTGGGACGCGATCACGATAGCGCACCTCCATTTGGAAGATGAGGTTCTGGTCGAGCAGCATCTCGCAATCATGGTCGCGGTCAGCAAGATCATCGATGACAAGAATGCGCAAACCGTCGCGCCGACAGGCGCGTTCCCATCGGATATCGAGCGCGTAGTGATCGACGATGAGCCATTCGACCCGACCGATCTCCGCGAGGGCGCTGCACGTCTGTTCAGCATCTTTTTGCCGTGTCGTCGGCAGCCAATGCGCGTGCGGGAGGGCGTGATCGCCTGGCTCGGGGGCCGGCTCGGCCGGGTCAGGCAGAAGCCGGACCGCGTGTCCCGCCCGCGCGACCATATGCCTAAGGCCTGCAGCATGACTGCGCATGAGGAAGTATGACCTGACCTCCCTGCCTGCGAGTGCGTTGGCAAGCGTAAGGCACCGCGTCAGGTGACCCAGCCCCATCTCGACCGATGCATCGACGCGAAAGACGACCACTTTATCCATGAGTTCGAGCCAGTCTCCTGTCCGGGATTCCCGACAGCCGGGTCTATGGCACTCTTACCACGATTCAATGGCGGAACCCCGTTCAATCTCCCTTGAGCTATCGCAAAGGCTCCTATATGCGGAAACCGCAACAGAGTAACCCTGCCCCAGTTATGCCCGCCGACAAGACAATTCTGATCACGACTCTCGCGGAATACCAGACGCGGTTCTGGATTCCGGTTGCGCAACGCTTGCGCGCGGCGGGTCATGAGGTCGAGCTGCTTGCCTTCGACGATCGCAGCGCCGAGATGTCGGCGGCCGAGGGCGTGCCGGTCACGAACATGTATCGCGAAAGCCTCGAGGCCGGCCCCTCGCCCGATGATCGCGGCGCGTTCGATGCGCGTGTCGCGGCCTACGGGCTGGACGGGACCAATTTTCTGTTCAGCCATGAGCGCTTCACCTTCGGCATCCGCGATACTGCCGCCTTACGCCGGCGCTTCATGATCTATGCCAACGCGATGGAGACGCTGCTCGACCGGCTGGAGCGGCAAGGCAAGCGCGCCGAGCTCGTGCAGGAGCTCGGCGGCTTTCTTTCGGTGATCGCAAGCTTCTACGCGGCACGGCGCCGCAACATCCGCAACTGGTTCATCGAGCCGTCGTTCTTTCGCGGCCGCATGTACTTCACGCCGGACAGCTTTTCCGCTCCCGATATGATGGCGGAGCCCGCAGAATCCATCTCCCCTGACGTACGCGCCTATCTTGACGACACGCTGACGCAGCGCGCGATCGTGATTCCTAAGAAGGATCAGCATCATTATTCGGCGGCCTTCAAGAAGGTCGTCAATTTGCGCAACGCCAACCGTCTCGTCGAGAAGCTCTGGGACCAGTTCGCGCTCGGCAAACACCAGGAATTCGGGCACAATCTGCGTCACGCCCAGGTGCATGCTGCGATGGCGCTCAACGCGACGCGGCTGCGCAAGCTCTACCAGCCGCTTCCCGAAAAGCCCTTCGTCTACTATCCGTTCCACGTGCCGGCAGATATGGCGCTGACGCTACGCTCGCCGGACTATCTCGACCAGGTCGCAACCGTCGACTTCCTGCTGCGCACGATCCCGGATTCGCATGTGCTGGTGGTGAAGGAGCATCCTGCCCAGATCGGTGCAATCTCAGCCGCCCGCCTGTTCGAGCTCGCGCGACGATTCGATAATTTCGTGCTATTGCCTCCGCAAACCAACAATTACACCGTGCTCGATCGCGCCGCTGCCGTCGTCTCCGTCAACAGTAAGTCCGGCGCCGAAGCGCTGCTGCTCGGCAAGCCCGTGGTGGTGATGGGCGACGCGTTCTACCGCTCCTGCCCGCTGGTCTATGCGGTCGATCGTCTGGCTGATGTCCCCGCACGGCTGCGCGCGGCGCTCACCGCCGGGCCGTTCGATCCCGCCAAGGGCGCACCCTATTTCGAGTCGGCCTGGCGACGGTCTTATCCGGGCGAGCTCTATGTCAGCGACACCAAGCTGCTCGACACGTTTGCGGCCTCCTTGCGTGCCGCAACCGCCGCGCCTGCCCGCGCGAACTGAACGGACCCGCCATGCCGCTCGTTTCGATCATCACGCCATCCTGGAACGTCGAAGGCTTGATCGAGGAGACGATCCGCTCGGTGCAGAGCCAGACATTCACCGATTGGGAGCTCTTGATCGCCGACGACTGCTCGACCGACAAGACCCCTGAGATCATCGCCGGCATCGGCGTACGCGATCCGCGCGTCAAGCTGATCCGACAGGCGAAGAACGGCGGGCCGGCGCTGGCGCGTCAGGCCTCGATCGACCAGGCGACGGGCCGCTATCTCGCCTTCCTCGACAGCGACGATCTGTGGCTGCCCGAGAAGCTCGAGCGGCAGCTCGCCTTCGCGAAAGAAAAGCAGGCCGCCCTCAGCTACACCGCCTTTCGACGCATCAACGAGACCAACACGGTGGCCGGACGGCTGATCGGGGTGCCGGTCTCGCTCACCTATGGGCAGCTCCTGAAGAACACTGCGATCGCGACGCTGACCGCGATGGTCGACCGCGAGATTGCAGGTCCCGTGGCGATGAAAAACGAGGGCTACGACGATTTCTGCCTATGGCTCTCGATCCTCAAGCGCGGCCATACCGCCTACGGCCTCAACGAGGATCTGGCGCGCTACCGGGTCAGAGGCTCCTCGGTCTCCAGTCGCCCGCTGCGCTCGGCCAAATGGGTCTGGCAGATCTATCGCAATGTCGAGCAGCTCTCTTTGCCGCGATCGGCCTGGTGCTTTGCCCATTGGGGGGCTCGGGCCTGGCTGAAGCGGCGGGAGTTCTAGAGGTATGGCGGGAGCCGATTGAAGAAACAAAACAACCCCATGCACAGTAGAGGTATTTTGACACCTCCATCCAACCCCATTTCGCTATTGGCGAGTCCGGCCGTTGCCGATACCACTCGGCGCTCCCGCCGCGGACAATCTGGAACCGATCATGCCGTTTGAAAACTACAGGAACAGCCGCATCCTCGTGACCGGGGGCGCCGGATTCATCGGTTCGCACCTTTGCGAGCGGCTGCTGGATGCCGGCGCCGAGGTGGTGTCCGCGGACAATTATTTCACCGGCAGCCGACGCAACATCGCCCATCTGATCGCAAATCCGCTGTTCGAGGCGGTGCGGCACGACGTCACCTTCCCGCTCTACATCGAGGTCGACGCGATCTTCAACCTGGCCTGCCCGGCCTCACCGATCCACTACCAGCGCGATCCCGTGCAGACCACAAAGACCTCGGTGCACGGCGCCATCAACATGCTGGGGCTCGCCAAGCGGCTCAAGGCGCGCATCTTCCAGGCATCGACCAGCGAGGTCTATGGCGATCCGCTGATCCATCCGCAGACCGAGGATTATTGGGGCAACGTCAACCCGATCGGCATCCGTTCCTGCTACGACGAAGGCAAGCGCTGCGCCGAGACGCTGTTCTTCGACTACTGGCGCCAGCACGGCCTGCCGATCAAGGTCGCGCGCATCTTCAACACCTACGGCCCGCGCATGCAGCCGAATGACGGCCGCGTGGTGTCGTCCTTCATCGTGCAGGCGCTGAAGGGCGAGCCGATCACCGTGTTCGGCGACGGCGGCCAGACCCGCTCGTTCTGCTATGTCGACGACCTCGTCGAGGCCATCATGCGGTTGATGGTGACTGGGGAAGACGTCACCGGCCCGATCAATCTCGGCAACAATTCCGAGTTCACGATCCGCGAGCTCGCCGAGAACGTCATCAAGCTCACGGGCTCGCGCTCCAAGCTCGAGTTCAAGCCGCTGCCGCAGGACGATCCGCGTCAGCGCCAGCCCGACCTCAGCAAGGCGAAGGCAGTACTGAACTGGGAGCCAAAGGTTGCGCTCGAGGACGGCCTTAAGGAGACGATCGCCTATTTCAAGCGTATCCTCGAACTCGCCTGATTGGCAAATGTGGCGCCCGTTGAACAGCCAAGGGAATGCGACGCAGCGGAACTCGAGCGCAGATCGAGCCCCGCTTGGCATGTGAACCCTTCAGCTTAGAGCGTGATCCGGAAAAGTGTGCAGCGGTTTTCCGAAAAGATCATGCTCAGAGGCTAAAGCGCAGATGACGATTCATCCTAATCGCATCGCGCTTTAGTGAATCAGGAACGCTCGCGTCAGAAGTTCGGTCATGTGGGATAGGCTGGCATCATCAACATGGGAGAAGGCCAGATCACTCTGCTGGTTTTCCCAAGACCCATGATCAGAGAAGAACGCTTGCAGATCGAAGTGAAATCCGGCGCCCGGCAGGTCGTTTGAAAAATCCGGCGATCGGCTGTCGATTGAGCCACGCGCCTCGAACTGCCCAATGGGCTTGATCTCAGGTTGGAAAGCGAAACCTTCCTGAGGAGGCGGGAAAAAATCTGGTAGGGATGATGCGTCGGCCACAGCAGGCGCTGCAGGAATCCCGATAGTGCCGTCGCCGTTGAGGTCTTGCTGGAACGTGGTCTCCAGCGACTGAAACGACGCATTCGTACCCGTCACCTCAGGAACGATATTATTGATATAGTTGCCGTTGCTATCCGTGCTCCAGGCAGTGTAGTGACCTGACACCGAGTCCTTCCAGGCCACATAATATCCGCCGGCGGTCTGCTCGGCCCCGATCGGCGCCCAGGTGCCACATGCAATGGCACTGACCGGCGAGCCGGAAATCTTCAGGATGGGCCCACTGCCCGTGCTGATCGCGTCAAGGTAGAAGTTATCCCCCATCTGCACCAACTTGGTGGAGCCCTGCATCTCAACAGTTTTGACGGGGACACCGATGCTGCCATCACCATTGAGGTCTTGCTGGAAGGTAGTCTCCAGCGACTGAAACGACGCATTCGTACCCGTCACCTCAGGAACGATATTATTGATATAGTTGCCATTGCTATCCGTGCTCCAGGCAGTGTAGTGACCTGACACCGAGTCCTTCCAGGCCACATAATATCCGCCGGCGGTCTGCTCGGCCGCGATCGGCGCCCAGGTGCCACATGCAATGGCACTGACCGGCGAGCCGGAAATCTTCAGGATGGGCCCACTGCCCGTGCTGATCGCGTCAAGGTAGAAGTTATCCCCCATCTGCAC
>NZ_JACCHP010000020.1 GCF_016031625.1 Bradyrhizobium agreste
CGGAAAGACCGCACGAGGCGCTCGGCATGAAGTGTCCGGCGGAATTGTATGCGGCGTCACCGCGCCGCTATGACGGCTTGCCCGAACTGTCCTATCCATTCCATGACCGCGACGTCCTCGTCACGGCCTGCGGACGGCTCTGCCTGCATCGCAAGCGAATCAACATCTCGACCGTGCTGGCCGGCCAGAAGCTCGGCATCAAGGAAGTCGACGAGGGCATCTGGCTCGTCAGCTTCATGCACTACGATCTGGGATACTTCGACCTGGAGCAAAAGACCTTGCAGCCCCTCGACAACCCGTTCGGCCCGAAGCCCGTTACCGATGTCTCCGGTCCGACATCGTCGCTCTGACGCCACTCTTGCTCATTCTCGGCATGGCAGCTCCCCTGCTTGGCCGCGCTGAGCGGTCAACCCCCGAAGCCCGCAGGGGCGCGCCCCTTGGCGCGCGGGGTTGACGGCGATAGCGCGGGCCGAGCAAGAATAGGCCGTGCCATGAAGGCGTGGAGTGACCTGCAACCTTCGACAACCCGTTCGGCACGAGGTTGTCACCCATGTCTCAGGTACGATTCGTTACCTATGTGTCCGGGCTGGACCATCGCGGGGTGGCGGAGAGGGAGGGATTCGAACCCCCGATAGGCTTGCACCTATGCCGCATTTCGAGTGCGGTGCATTCAACCACTCTGCCACCTCTCCTGAAGGCGCCATATAGGAGCTGCGGCCCCCGTGGTTGGGGGCGTTAATAGGCGAGGATGGCGGGCCAGACAAGGCGCGAAAGGGGAAAATCCGCTGCCTGTTTCAGCCCTTGTCGTCCCGCCTGCCCCCTTGGCCTTTCAAAGCAATGAGGAACCGCCATGGAGCACCTGACTATCACGGCCAACGGCGCTGATTTCCACGCGGTCCGCGCCGGAAGAGGCAAACCGCTGCTTTTGCTGCATGGCTGGCCGGAATTCTGGCTGACCTGGGAGCCGGTGATATCGAGGCTTTCGGACCGGTTCACGCTTGTAGCGCCTGACCTCCGCGGCTTCGGCGACAGCGACAAGCCCGATGGGCCTTACGGGCCGGACGGCCATGCCGCCGACATGCTGGCGCTGATGGACGCGCTTCGTTTCGACCGATTCGGCGTCATCGGCCACGATGTCGGGGGCGCTGTCATGCAGCCGCTGGCCCGGCAGGCGCCCGAGCGGGTGGCGGGACTCTTCTTCTTCGATTTCGTCTATCCCGGGATCGGGCCGCGGATGGCCGCGCCCGATCGGCTCAACCACATCTGGTACCAGTCCTTTCACCAGATGGAGATGGCCCCACAGCTGGTCGGTGCGAGCCGGGAGACCTGCCGGCTCTATATCAGCCACTTCCTCAAAGGCTGGGCGCACCGGACAAACGCCTTCGACGACGTGCTGGACGCCTTCACGGACAACTTCCTGAAAGACGGCAACCTCGCCGGCGGCTTTGCGCATTACCGCGCCTCGCATGCCGGGCGCGTCGCGATGATGAAAGGCGAAGCGCCCAGGCTGCCGCCGATCGCGGTGCCGACCTGCGTGCGCTGGGCCGAGCACGATCCGCTGTTTCCGTATCCGTGGACCGACCGGCTGTCCGAGACCTTCAGCGAGCTCGATCTCAAGATGTTTCCCGGCGTCGGCCACTTCCCGCATCGGGAAGATCCGGACCGCGCGGCCGCAGAGATCGCGGCGTTCTTTCGGCGTGTGGGCTGGAGCTGAGGAAAACGGGGTGGGACCGCCAGACGCGGTAAACACTGGCGGTCCCGTGCCGCTCATTGAAATACTGGCCGTGAAGGGCGGCTTCGCCGGCCGAGTGGAAGCGACGATTCGACCCTAGCGTGCGGCGGGCGGGCCGCAACGCAATCCGGTCCTTAACCTAACCGGTCAAGGTTACTCCTTGTCCGCCTTGCCCTTTTTCTTCCCGCTCTCCGTAGAATCCCGGTCCTTGCCGTTGCCATTCTCCTTGCGGCGGTTGGTGAAGCGCGCATTGCCGAGCCCGGTGCCGATGGTGAGCACGCCCCAGCGCTCGACATTCTGCATGAACGGCACTTCCGACAGGCCCTGAACCACGCCGTCATTGTGCATCAGGATCGCGGTGTCGTGCTCGCCGATCTGCGGAATGGCCTCGACCAGGCTCGCGGGCAGGTTGAATTTGCTGCTCTCCCAATTGCCGGGCATGTTCTGCGCGCCTTTCTCGATCGAGCCGTCCGCATTGATCACGCCGGGACAGGCGATGCCGATGAAGGGTGCGAGCTTGAAGCCTTCGGCCTCGGCGTCCTCGATCAGGCCTTGCAGCATCTTGACCAGCCGCTTGACTGCGGTTTCGCGGCTCGGCTCGTCATCGGCGTGACGCCACAGATCTGATTTGAAGACGACCGCCTTGGACAGGTCGGGCGCCTTCTTCCAGCGCGTCTCGACGATACCGCAGCGGATGTTGGTGCCACCGATATCGACGGCGAGGATGCTGTCATAGGCCTCGAAGATCCAGGACGGCACGAGGTGCAGGGCTCCGATCAGGCCGGCGTCGTCAGGATCGGAGCGGATCGGCACCAGGTCGACCTTGAAGCCCTCCGATTTCAGGATGATCTCGGCCCGGGCAATGGCAATCTCGCCAAGCCGGCTGGCGCGAAAGCCGCCCCCGACCACGATGCATTCGGTCTTGGCCCAGGCCTTGGTCTTGAGAAACCGCCGCGTGACGTAAGCGAGCTCCTGGGCGAAGTCCTCGATCGCGCTGTGCACGACGGCCGTGGCCTCGGTGTCGTCGCCGACCAGAACGGCATCGAGGGCTTTCTTGCTGATCTTGTCGGAGGGCTCGTCACCGAACGGATCCTCACCGCTCTTGCGCAGGGGCTTGCGCCATTCTTCGAGGATCTCGCGAAACGCACCCTTGCTGGCGCGGTCGCCGAGAAAGCCGTCGTCGTCCTTGATCTCGATGTTGAAGCTGTCGACATCGACCGACGGCAGGCGGCTCGCCCCGTGCTGGGCGATATCCGTTGTCTTGACCAGCTCGTCTGAACCCATGATAGCCCTTGCCCGCCTGTCCTGATCGCGAGGACACAACGGGGAGGGAACCCGTTGGTTGCACGCGGGCGGCAGATTCAGCCGGTGCGCGGCAATTGCGCCAAATCCTTCAAATCCGGGCCCTTTTTGGCGGTTTTCCTTGACTCTCCGCCGGCGGCGGCTATAAGTCCCACAGCCGGCGCGGGGCGTTTCTCGCGCCGCTTGTTTTTGCGTGGGTTTTCAAAGGGATAAAACCCGCCCGCACAAAACGCAGATAAACCCATAGCGACTGACAAAAAGCCGACCCGGACGTTTCCCGTCCCGAGGCCGGGATTGAACACGGAGAAAGAACGATGTTCGCAGTCATCAAAACCGGCGGCAAGCAATACCGTGTCGAGCCGGATGATGTTCTCGAAGTAGGCAAGATCGACGGCGAAGTCGGCTCGATCGTGCAGTTGAATGAAGTTCTGGTGGTCGGCGGCGACACGCCGGTGCTGGGCGTTCCGACCGTTGCAGGTGCGTCGGTTGCGGTCGAGGTGCTCGACCACAAGCGCGGCCCCAAGGTCATCGCCTTCAAGAAGCGCCGCCGCAAGAATTCGCGCCGCAAGCGCGGCTACCGCGACGAGATCACCGTGCTGCGCATCAGCGAGATCCTGACCGACGGCGCCAAGCCCAGCAAGGGCCCGCGTCCGAAGAAGGAGAAGGCGGCGCCGGCAGCGGAAGCGGCCGAATAACGGAAACCGATCACGCCAATTCACGAATTGATGCGTGCGACGTTTTGAAATGATTCCGTCAAGGAATTGACCTAGAACTACGCAGGATTTCGGAGACGAGCCATGGCTCACAAAAAAGCAGGCGGTTCATCGCGCAACGGTCGCGATTCCAAGGGCAAGCGCCTCGGTATCAAGGCGTTCGGCGGCGAGATCGTCACGCCCGGCAACATCATTGCGCGTCAGCGCGGCACCACCTGGCACCCCGGCCTCAATGTCGGCATGGGTACGGACCACACTCTGTTCGCCAAGATCGAGGGCCGTGTTGCGTTCCAGGCCAAAGCAGGCGGCCGCACCTTCGTATCGGTGCTCCCGATTGCCGAGGCTGCTGAATAGACGGTGGATCAAATTGGAGTCCGCCGGTCCCGACTGAACCGGCGGAGTCCTTAAAGATCGCAACAGATCGAAGGCTCCAAGGGGAGGCGGGAAACCGGCCTCCCCTTTTGTTTGCGCACTTTTGACTTAGTGACTTTCACGGAGCCGGACATGTTGCAGGATTTTTCGAGCGTGACCTTGGCCGAGGCGAGACCCAGCGTCGTCGCCACCGAGCGGCTGACCTTGCGGCGGCCGACGCTGGCCGACGTCAGGACCATCGCCCGGCTCGCCAACGACCGCCGTGTCGCCGAGAACACCCGCCGCCTGCCGCATCCCTATTCGCAGGACGACGCCGCCGAATTCATCCGCGCCACCGCCGCGCTCGGCAGCGAGACCGTGTTCCTGATCGAGCACGACAGCGGGCCGGTCGGCATGGTCGGCATCGACTGCTGCAAGCCCGGCAATGCCGAGCTCGGCTACTGGCTCGGCGTCGAGCATTGGGGCCGGGGCTTTGCCACCGAGGCCGCACGCGGCGCGATCGACTTCTTCTTCGAGGAGTTCGAGGACGAGCATCTCTACGCCGGCGCGCGCGTCACCAATCCGGCCTCGCGCAAGGTGCTGGAGAAGTGCGGCTTCCAGTGGAGCGGCGTGCAGCTGCACCGCTTCCTGGCGCTCGGCTCCTCGACGCCCGTCGACTGCTTCCGCCTGTCGCGCGCCGTGTGGGCCTCGCTGAAGAGCTGGAGCAGTGCAAGACGGATGCGGTAGAGGAAGGCGCTGCGGCATACTCCCCCGTCGTCCCGGGGCGCGACGAAGTCGCGAGCCCGGGACCCATAACCACAGGAAGCCGTGCGGGGCAGAACTCCCACTCCGAGTCGTCGCAAAACATCTGCCTGTGGGTATGGGTCCCGGGCTCGCGCTGCGCGCGCCCCGGGACGACCCGTGATTGCGGCTACGCCGGCGGATTCACCTCTTCGCTTGCGCGTCCCAGATCCCGCTCCCGCAAGTAAATGTAGAACCCGGCGCCGATGATGATGGCCGCGCCGACCAGTGTTGCGATCGACGGGACGTCGCCGAACACGACGAAGCCGAAGATCACGGCCCAGACGATCATCGAATATTGATAGGGCACGACGACGCTGGCCGGCGCCAGCTTGAGCGAACGGTTGACGCAGAACAGTGCGGTCACCGAGACGCATCCGGCGAGCGCGAAGATCACGAGGCTGCCGGGGGTCGGCGGCACCCAGTGGAATGCCGACAGCACCGCACCGAGCGAAAACGTGCCGATGAATTGCGAGGACGCCATCACGATGTCGGGCGTCTTGCGCAGGCTGCGCGTGATCAGCATCAGGGTTGCGAAGGAGAGGCTGCCGCCGAGCGCGATCAGCGCCGGCAGGCTCACCGTCTGCGCCGAAGGCCGCAGCGCGATCAAGACGCCGCAGAAGCCGATCAGGATCGCGGTCCAGCGCCGCCAGCCGACCTTCTCGCCCAGAAAGATCGCCGACATCGCGGTGACGAAGATCGGGCCGGCGAGATAATAGGTGATGACGTCGGCGAGCGGCAGATAGACGGTTGCGAGAAAGAAGGCCGCGACTTCCAGCGTCGACAGCACGACGCGAACCAGCTGCAGGCCCGGCCGCTCCAGATGCAGGAACAGGTAGCGCTGCTTCCAGACCAGCGGCGACAGCAGCAGCAGCGCCGCGCAGGCGCGCAGGAACAAGAGCTGCCCCACCGAATAGGTCCCGACCAGGAACTTGCCCATGGCATCGCCGAACGAGAACATGAAGATCGACAGCACCATGAGTCCGATGCCGGCGAGGCGCGCCGAGCGATCGTCATAGGCGGAGAGATTCTTGAAGAGGGGCATTGCGGTCGTTTTAATGAGGTGAGCCGCCGGGACAAGCCCGCCACGCCGAATTGAACGGATTGTCGCACTCTTGGCATCGCGGTAGCGATACAGGCCACATCGACTTGAGAGCCCAGACATGACCGATTTCGATCCGGCCCAGCATCGCATGATCCCGACGCAACGCTGGTTTGAGGATTTCGTCGTCGGCGAACGCTTCGTGCTGCCGAGCCGCACCCAGACCTCGGCGGTGTTCGCCGCATTCCAGACCGCGAGCGGCGACACTCATCCGGTGCACTACGACGTGGAATATTGCCGCAGCCGCGGCATGCCGCATCTGCTCGCCCACGGCTTCCAGACCCTGATCCACACCGCGCCCGGCGCCGGCCTGTTTCCGTTCCTGGTCGAGGACTCCCTGGTCGGCTTCCTCGAGCAATCGAGCCGCTTTCTCAAGCCGGTGTTCGCCGACGATACCATCTATCCGGCGCTGGAAGTCATCGAGCTGGTGCCGGGGCGCTCGACCGGCACGGTGACGCTGCGCAGCACCGTGTTCAACCAGCGCAAGGAGCTGGTGCTCGAGGGCACGCAGAAATTCCTGATCCGGCGGCGGCCGGCGGGTTAAGCAAGGGGGCAATTCGCAGGATTTCGGCCGATTTGCGGATCAATCCGGGTTGCCGCACGCGGCAGGCTGGCCTACCTATGGCCCATGAAATTCCTCGACGAAGCAAAGGTCTATATCCGCTCCGGTGACGGCGGCAACGGCTGCGTGGCGTTCCGCCGCGAGAAGTTCATCGAATTCGGCGGCCCCTCCGGCGGCAATGGCGGCCGCGGCGGCAACGTCATCGTCGAGGTCGCCGACGGCCTCAACACGCTGATCGACTACCGCTATCAGCAGCACTTCAAGGCCCAGAAGGGCGAGAACGGCTCGGGCTCGGACCGTCACGGCGCCAACGGCAAGAACATCGTGCTGAAGGTTCCGCTCGGCACGCAGATTTTCGACGAGGACCGCGAGACGCTGATCCACGACTTCACCAAGGTCGGCGAAAAATTCGTGCTGGCCGAAGGCGGCAATGGCGGCTTCGGCAACGCGCATTTCAAGTCGTCGACCAACCGCGCCCCGCGCAACGCCAATCCCGGCCAGGTGGGCGAGGAGCGCTGGATCTGGCTGCGGCTGAAACTCATTGCCGATGCCGGCCTCGTCGGCCTGCCCAATGCCGGCAAGTCGACCTTCCTCTCCAAGGTCAGCGCGGCAAAGCCGAAGATCGCCGACTATCCCTTCACCACGCTGCATCCGCAGCTCGGCGTCGTGAATGCCGACGGCCGCGAATTCGTGCTCGCCGACATTCCCGGCCTGATCGAGGGCGCGCATGAAGGCGCGGGCCTCGGCGACCGCTTCCTCGGCCATGTCGAGCGCTGCCGCGTGCTCTTGCACCTCGTCGACGCCACCTGCGAGCATGCCGGCAAGGCCTACAAGACCGTGCGCAAAGAGCTCGACGCCTATGGCGGCCAGCTCACCGACAAGATCGAGATCGTCGCGCTGAACAAGATTGACGCGGTCCGGCCGGACGAATTGAAGAAGCAGAAGGACCGCCTGAAGCGCGCCGCCAGGAAGACGCCGCTGCTGCTCTCCGGCGTCACCGGTCAGGGCGTCAAGGAAGCCTTGCGCGCGCTGGCCGATGTCATCGGCGAAAGCCCGGTCTCCGCCAAGGCCAAGAGCGCGGCCGAAGCGGAGCCGTGGTCGGCTTAGCCTCTCTCCACTGTCGTCCCCGCGAAGGCGGGGACCCATACCGCGTGATCTCTCGATTGGAGACGGTTGTAGTACCGATCTTCTAGTCTTCGCCAAACTCCTTCCTGTGGTTATGGGTCCCCGCCTTCGCGGGGACGACAGCGGAAGTTGTGGCCGCCGTCATGCGCATCACCGGCTTGTCTTCGTTTCTCCAATAGCGCAGCATCGAACAATCAAGAAACGGCAGGGATGACGCATGGCGCGCGCGAAGAACGTTCTCTGGATCATGTGCGACCAGCTTCGCTACGATTATCTCGCCTGCACCGGCCATCCCACGCTGAAGACACCGAACATCGACGCGATGGCAAGGCGCGGCGTGCTGTTCACCAAGGCCTACGTGCAGTCGCCGATCTGCGGCCCGTCGCGGATGTCGTTCTATACCGGCCGCTACATGCGCTCGCACGGCTCGCACTGGAACGGCTGGCCCTTGCGCGTCGGCGAGCCCACGCTCGGCGATCACCTCAACAAGATCGGCGTCCGCAACGTGCTGGTCGGCAAGACCCACATGGCCCCTGATCTCGAAGGCATGAAGGCGCTCGGCATTCCCCCGGAATCGATGATCGGCGTGCATGTCGCCGAATGCGGCTTCGAGCCTTACGAGCGCGATGACGGCCTGCATCCGACCGGACGGCCGCGCCCGAAATACGACGAATATCTGCGTGAGCACGGTTTTGCCGCCACCAATCCCTGGGAGCACTGGGCCAATTCCGGCGCTGCTGACGACGGTAGCTTGCAGAACGGCTGGCTGCTGGTGCACGCCGACAAGGCCGCGCGCGTGCCCGAAGAGCATTCCGAGACGCCCTATATGACCCGGCGCGCGATGGACTTCATCAGCGAGGCCGAGACCGACGGCCGGCCGTGGTGCCTGCATCTGTCCTACATCAAGCCGCACTGGCCCTATATCGCGCCAGAACCCTATGCCAGCATGTATTCGGCCGATGACATGATCCCGGTAATCCGTTCGATGCGCGAGCGGCAAAACCCGCATCCGGTGTTCGGCGCCTACATGGACATGCGCTACTCCCGCAACATGGCGCGCAATGAGGCCCGCGAGAAGGTGATCCCGACCTATATGGGCCTGATCACCCAGATCGACGACCAGATGGGCGTGCTGATGGAGTTTTTGGAGACGCGCGGCCTGCTGGACACCACGATGATCGTGTTCACCTCCGATCATGGCGACTATCTCGGCGATCACTGGATGGGCGAGAAGGATCTGTTCCACGAACAGTCGGCGAAGATTCCGCTTGTTATCATCGATCCCTCCAGGGAAGCCGACACCACGCGCGGCACGCGCAGCGATGCGCTGGTCGAGGCGATCGATCTCGCACCGACCTTCGTCGATTATTTCGGCGGCAAGGTGCCCGGCCACATCCTCGAAGGACGCTCGCTGCTGCCGCTGCTGCGCGGGCCAACGCCGCCGGATTGGCGCAAGGTAGCGTTCTCCGAATACGACTATTCCATGCAGGACGTGCGGCTGAAGCTGAACCAGCCGATCGAACGCTGCCGCCTGTTCATGGTGTTCGACGGCCGCTGGAAATACATCCACGCTTCCGGCTTCCGCCCGATGCTGTACGATCTCGAAACCGATCCGGACGAGTACGTCGATCGCGGCGACGATCCGGAATGCGCCGCCGTCCTCGCGCGATTGCAAGCCGAGCCGTTCGACTGGGCGCTGCATCCGAACGGTCACATCACCACACCCCGCGAGAAGATCGCCGCCTATGCCGACAACCAGCTGCAGGTGAAGGGCGGCATCCTGATCGGCATCTGGGACGAGACGGAGCTCGCCGCGATCAAGGACGGCATAGCGCAGCGGGGGAAGATGTGAATGAGGCCGAAGTCCTCTCATCTCGTCATGCCCGGGCTTGACCCGGGCATCCACGTCTCACCTCCGTCGCGGAAGCACGTGGATGGCCGGGTCAAGCCCGGCCATGACGACTGAGTGTGTGGCGCCGCAGAGACTCAATTCGTGATCTTATATCCCGTCGCCTTCACGATCGGCTGCCACAGCGCGATGTTCGCGGCGAGCTCCTTCGTCAATCCATCCGCATCGCTGCCGACCGGGATCAAGCCGATCGCCGTCAGCTTCTCCTTCACCTCGGGCTTGGCGAGCGCCGCGCTCGCGGCCGCGCCGAGCTTGCTTGCAAACTCCGGCGGGCTGCCGGCGGGAAGCCACATGCCGTACCAGGCATCCGCAACGAGGTCGATGCCGCGCTCCTTCAGCGTCGGCACGTCCGGCGCGAACGGCGAGCGTTCGGCGCTCGCGACCGCAATGATCTTCACGCCCTTGGCGCGGTGCTGCGACAGCGCATCCGCCAGCGTGGTGATCCCGAACGAGATGTGGCCGCCGACAAGATCGTTGAGGATCGGCGCGCTGCCGCGATAGGGCACGCGGGTCAGGGGGATGCCGAGGTCCCTCTCGAGCTTGGAGCCCATGAAATGCGGGATGGTGCCGTTGCTCGGCACGCCAAAGGACGTCTTGTCCGGATGCGATTTCAGCCACGCCACGAACGCCTTGAAATCGGCGGCTTCGACCGCCGGGTTGATCACCAGCGCAAACTCGAATCGCGCCAGCAGTGAGACCGGCACGAAATCCTTCGCGGTGTCGAAGCTCGGCGTCGGCTCGACCATCGGCAGCAGGTACATGGTCGGCCCTGTCGTCACCAGCACCATGCTGCCGTCGGGGCTTGCGCCCTTCACCGCCTTGATGCCGATCAGGCCGTCGCCGCCGGTGCGGTTCTCGACCACGACGGTCCGTTGCAGCATTGGCGCCATCTCCTGCGCGATCAGCCGGCAGAGCGTGTCGCCGCCGGCCCCCGCCGCAAACGGGAAGATGATTTTCGTCAGCCCGGCCTGCGCTTGCGCCCCACCGGCCTGCGCCAGCAACGGCATACCCAGACATCCGGCCATGAATGTGCGGCGATCCATGCGTTCCCTTCCAGCCCATTTGATTGTCGGCATTAGAACCGCGCCGGCGTCCGAAACAAGGCCAGAGACCAGGCCCGCGCCGTTTACCATGCCGGCCGCCTTGCGCCGGCCCTCGTCCTGCTGCAAAAGCAGGCCTATCGGCGCCGCCCCGCTCGCTCCGCCGTTTCCAATGCAGTGCAGATCGCCCAAGCGCGCCAACATACACACACATGGCCAGCCCCGAACTCAGTCAATTCCGCCGCATCGTCGTCAAGGTCGGCTCAGCGCTGCTGGTCGATTCCGACAAGGGCGAGGTGCGGGCGTCCTGGCTCGCCGCGCTCGCCGACGACATGGCCAAGCTGCACAAGGAGGGGCGCGACGTCCTCGTCGTCTCCTCCGGCTCGATCGCGCTCGGTCGCAGCCGGCTGAAATTGCCGCGCGGCCCGCTGAAGCTGGAAGAGAGCCAGGCTGCAGCTGCCGTCGGCCAGATCGCGCTGGCGCGGATCTGGTCGGAGGTGCTTGGCGCCCACGGCATCGGCGCCGGCCAGATCCTGGTGACACTGCAGGACACCGAGGAGCGCCGCCGCTATCTCAACGCGCGCTCCACCATCGGCAAGCTCTTGGAATGGCGCGCCATCCCCGTGATCAACGAGAACGACACGGTGGCGACCACCGAGATCCGCTACGGCGACAACGATCGCCTCGCCGCGCGCGTCGCGACCATGGCGAGCGCAGACCTGCTGGTGCTGCTGTCCGACATCGACGGACTCTACGACGCCCCGCCGAAGAACAACCCGAACGCAAAACTCATTCCCGTGGTCGACAGCATCTCCTCGGAGATCGAGGCGGTGGCGGGCGATGCCGAGTCCGAGCTGTCGCGCGGCGGCATGCGCACCAAGGTCGAGGCTGCCAAGATCGCGACGACCGGAGGCACGCATATGCTGATCGCCTCCGGCAAGATCGAGCATCCCTTGCAGGCGATCGCCGATGGCGGCCGCTGCACCTGGTTCCTGACGCCCGCCAATCCGATCACGTCACGCAAACGCTGGATCGCGGGGACGCTGGAGCCGAAGGGCACGCTGACCATCGATGCCGGCGCCGTGACGGCGCTGCGGGCCGGCGCCAGCCTGCTGCCGGCCGGCGTGATCAAGGTCGAGGGCCAGTTCGCCCGCGGCGATGCCGTGGTCGTGCGCGGCCCCGACGGCAGCGAGGTCGGCCGCGGCCTGATCGCCTATGACGCCGACGATGCCGAACGGATCAAGGGCCGCTCCTCCCCCGATGTGATGACCATCCTCGGCATCAGCGGCCGCGCGGAGATGATCCACCGCGACGATCTGGTGGTGGGCGGGTAAAGCCAACCGCGGCTATTGCATGTCGTCGGGGTTGATATCCTGCCGGCCGTGCATGACGCGGATAATCTCGACGCCATCCGGTAACGGAACATAGAAGATGACGTAATTGCCGACCGGGAAGCTGCGCAAGCCGATGCGTAAGTCCGGGCGTTCGCGCCCGGCGAGCGGATTCCCCAAGAGCATTTCGAAGATCTCGCCGATGCGCGCGATCTGCTTGTCGGCGGACCGGACGCTGTGTGAAGCAATGAAGTCCCAGATCGAATCGAGATCGACGTCTGCTTGCGGGGATTTGCGAAATCTATTTGCCACGCTTGCGCGCGGCCAAACGTTGCCGTCCCCGCGCCTTGATGTCGTTCATCCATTTCTGGACATCGACCTCCTCCATCGGACCGCTGTCAAAGCCTTTCTGGATTTCCTCCCGCAGCGCCTCCAGCTTGAGCTTGCGCCGTTCCTCGCGCTCCTCGACGAGGCGAAGGCCTTCGCGCATGACCTCGCTTGCGCTGGCATAGCGCCCGCTCTCAACCAGAGTGTCGATCAGGTCCTCGAAATGCTTGCCAATGCTGTAGCTGCTCGCCATGGGTGGCCCCGTTATCAAAATATGATACTTATTGATATTGGGCCGCCCCGCAAGGCTTCGCCTGCCGTCCGGCCCAATCCGGTCGTGGCGGCGCGAAACGAACCCCTGCCATACCCTCCCCGCCCTTCGCCAAAGCGGGATTTCCGTGCTAGGACACCGCCTTAGCAGAAGGTTTGACCCCATGGCCGCCCCTCTCAAAGCCGTCGACGGCAATGCCGATCTCCAGGCGCTGATGTCCGATCTCGGAACCCGTGCCCGCGCCGCTGCGCGCGTGCTGGCGCTGGCGCCGCCGGAGCAGAAGAACCGGGCGCTGGAAGCCATGGAGCTGGCGATCCGCGCGAACGCGGCCGCGCTTCTCGCCGCCAATGCCGAGGACGTCGCGGAGGCCCGCGCCTCCGGCAATGCCACCTCCGCCTTCATCGACCGCCTGACGCTGACGCCGGCGCGCATCGAGGGCATGGCCGAGGGCATCGGCATCGTGCGCGGCATCGCCGATCCCATCGGCGTCGTCACCGAGCGCTGGCAGCGGCCGAACGGCATGACCATCGAGCGCGTGCGCGTGCCGCTCGGCGTCGTCGGCGTGATCTTCGAGAGCCGGCCGAACGTCGCGGCGGACGCCGGCGTGCTGTGCCTGAAGTCTGGCAACGCCGTGGTCCTGCGCGGCGGTTCCGACAGTTTTCGCTCCTGCCGCGCCATCCATGAGTGCCTGGTGCAGGGCCTGCGCGAAGCCGGCCTGCCGGAAGCTGCGATCACGCTGGTGCCGACGCGCGATCGCGCCGCGGTCGGCATGATGCTGTCGGGCCTCGACGGCGCCATCGACGTCATCGTGCCGCGCGGGGGCAAGAGCCTCGTCGCGCGCGTCGAGCAGGAGGCGCGCGTGCCTGTCTTTGCGCATCTCGAAGGCGTCAACCACGTCTATGTCGATGGCAGCGCCGACCTCGCCATGGCGAAGTCGATCGTGCTCAATGCCAAGATGCGACGCACCGGCGTCTGCGGTGCAGCCGAGACGCTGCTGGTTGATCGTGCTGCCGCTGACAAGACCCTGAAGCCGCTGGTCGAGATGCTGCTCGATGCCGGCTGCGAGGTGCGCGGCGACGAGGCCGTGCAAAAGGCCGATGCGCGCGTCAAGCCGGCGAGCGACGAAGATTGGAACACCGAATATCTCGACGCGATCATCGCGGCGAAGGTGGTGGACGGCGTCGACGGCGCGATCGCGCACATCCAGAACCACGGCTCGCATCACACCGATGCCATCGTGAGCGCGGATGAGGCTGCGGCCAACAAGTTCCTGAGCGAGGTCGATTCCGCGATCGTGCTCCACAATGCCTCGACGCAGTTCGCCGATGGCGGCGAGTTCGGTTTCGGCGCCGAGATCGGGATCGCCACCGGCCGCTTCCACGCCCGCGGCCCGGTCGGCGCCGAGCAATTGACGAGCTTCAAATATCGGGTCCACGGCACCGGACAGACCCGGCCGTAGACGTCGCGAGGCGCGCGCATTGAGCAACAATCTCGTCGTGCCGCGCTTCGTGGCGCAAGCGGTTCCGGCCTCGACGCCGGGCATGCGCATCGGCCTGCTCGGCGGCTCGTTCAACCCGCCGCATCAGGCCCACCGCGAGATCAGCCGCTTCGCGCTGAAGCGATTGCAGCTCGATCGCGTCTGGTGGCTGGTCACGCCAGGCAACCCGCTCAAGGAGAACGGCACGCTGCACGAGCTCGGCGGGCGCATGCAGGCCGCGCGCGAGGTCGCCGATGATCCGCGCATCGAGGTGAGCTGTCTCGAATCCGTCATTCGCACCCGCTATACTATCGACACGATCAACACCTTGCGCCGCCGCTTCCCTGGCTTGCGCTTCGTCTGGATCATGGGCGCCGACAATCTCGCTCAATTCCATCGTTGGCAGGACTGGCGGCGCATCGCCGCCCAGGTGCCGATGGCAGTGATCGATCGTCCGCCGCAGAGTTTTCGCGCGCTCGGCTCGCCCGCAGCCCAGGCGTTATCGCGCTACCGTCTGCCCGAGAACAAGGCGGCCCTGCTTGCAGATCGGCCGGCACCGGCCTGGGTGTTCCTGACCGGATTGAAGCTGAATCTCTCCTCGACTGGCTTGCGGAACCCGGACGGGAGCTGGAAAGGTACGAAGTGAGACGAAGTGTGCGGACATGGTGTGGACTACGGGCTCTCTGGCATATTGAAACCCTTAACCCCACATGATGTAGTGTAACCAGTGGGCGCCGGATTCGGCGTTCGCGATACAGTGAAAGGAATGGTCCCTGACCGCATCTGTATTGTCCAAGCCTGTTTTACCCAAGGTTGCCAAGCCTACGCGTAAAACATCGACCAAAGCTGCGGCCTTGAAGGCGCAACCCGACGCCGACAAGACGCTGAGCCTGATCCTCTCCCGCCTCGAGGACATGAAGGCGGAAGAGACGGTCACCATCGACCTTCGCGGCAAATCGGTGTACTCCGACTACATGATCGTCACCACCGGCCGGGTGAACCGGCACGTCGGCGCGATCGCGGAAAACGTCACCAAGAGCCTCAAGGAAAACGGCATCAACAACATCCATGTCGAGGGCTTGCCCAATTGCGACTGGGTGCTGATCGATTCCGGCGACGTGATCGTGCACGTGTTCCGACCCGAGGTCCGCGAGTTCTACAACCTCGAAAGGTTGTACACGCAGGGCCCAGGGGCGGCGAAGGCGATCTAGGCTCGACGGCGATATAGGCTCACTGGCCGATTTCGAATCGGCTGACGCGCATGCTAGCGTCGTGCGCGTGCTTGTTGCGCGCGGTCTTGTCAACGCGACTCCAAAAATCATGCGTGTTGCTGTCATTGCGGTGGGCCGACTGAAGCAGGGCCCCGAACGGGAGCTTGCCGACCGCTATTTCGAGCGGTTCGAGGAGGCTGGCCGCAAGCTTGGATTCCGCGAGCTCGGCATCCACGAAATTCCCGAAAGCCGCGCGCGCGACGCGCAGACACGGATGGCCGAAGAGGCCGCGGCGATCTCGGCGCATATTCCTGACAAGGCGATCCTGGTGGCGCTTGACGAGCGCGGCCAGAATCTCGACTCCACCGTATTCGCACGGCATCTGGCGCGCTGGCGCGACGAGGGCGCCGGACATACTATCTTCATGATCGGAGGGGCGGACGGACTTTCGCCCGAATTGCGCCGTAAGGCCAAGCTCGCGATCGCGTTCGGCTCTGCGACCTGGCCGCACCAAATGGTCCGCGTCATGCTTCTGGAACAGCTTTATCGGGCCGCCACCATCCTGGCCGGCCATCCCTATCACCGCGCATGATGCGCGCCACGACGAGCACCTTTGCCGACACGATGCGAGCGCCGCTCCTCAACCTGCTGCTGATCACCGGCGTCGCCGGCGCAAGCCTCGCGCACGCGAACACAAGCCTCGCGCAGGCGAACACAAGCCTCGCGCAAGCTCAGACGCAGGGTCAAACAGTTGCGCCGCCGCCGCAGACCGCGGCGGTCTCGCCCGACGCGATCAAGCAGCGCGAGCAGGAGCTGGAGGCCGCGCGCGCGAGGCAAAAAAGCGCGGAAGAAGCACAGGCCAAGCTGAAGGCCGAGATCAGCGCGCTCGGCCAGGACCGCACCCAGCTCAATCAGCAGCTGATCGAAACCGCCGCCAATGTGCGCGCCGTGGAGACCAAGATCGACGAGGCCGAGACGCGCCTGCGAAACCTGAACGGCCGCGAGCAACAGATGCGCGCTTCGCTGGATTCGCGCCGTGCCGACATCGTCGAGGTGCTGGCGGCCTTGCAGCGCGCCGGCCGCCGCACGCCGCCGGCGCTGCTGGTGCGACCCGAAGATGCGCTGCAATCCTTACGCACCGCGATGCTGCTCGGCGCCGTCGTGCCGGAATTGCGCGGCCGCGCCGAGAAGATCGCGGGCGAGCTCGGCGAGCTCGTGGCCTTGCGCAAGACCATCGCCACCGAGCGCGATCAGCTCGCCTCCGACCGCGACAAGGTCAGGAGCGACCAGACCCGGCTCACCGCCCTGATCGAGGAACGGCAGCGTCAGCAGTCCGCACGGGAAAAGGACCTCGATGCCGAAAGCGCGCGCGCGATCGCGCTGTCAAAGCAGGTCGGCGATCTCCAGGGGCTGATCGCCAAGATGGAGCAGGACCTGCAAACCGCCGCCAAGGCGGCCGAGAAGGCCGCCGAGGCCGCAAGGCAGGCCGAGGCCAAGGCGGCGACAAACGCCGCCGCCAGCGCCAAACAGGGCCCGGGCGCGTTCAAGGACAAGTCCCGCACCACCCCGGCGATCGCCTTCGCCGCGGCCAAGGGCCTCCTGTCGCTTCCGGTTAACGGTAACAAGATCAGGGACTTTGGCGGTTCCGACGGGGTCGGCGGCGTTCAGAAGGGTATTTCGCTGGCGACCAAGCCCGGCGCCCAGGTCACGACGCCATGTGATGGCTGGGTTGTGTATGCCGGCCCATTCCGCAGCTATGGACAACTCTTGATCCTCAATGCCGGGGGCGGGTATCATGTCCTGATCGCCGGGATGGAGCGCATTTCGGTCAACATCGGGCAGTTTGTGCTCACGGGGGAGCCGGTCGCGACCATGGGGTCGACCTCTCAGGTCGCCTCCATTCTCGCCACGAACGCGAGTCAACCTGTGCTGTATGTCGAGTTCCGTAAAGACGGCACTCCAATCGATCCAGGCCCATGGTGGGCCGCAAATGAAGGCGAGAAGGTTCGCGGATGATGCGCAAGACTTCAGTAATCCTCCTCAGCGCCGCCACCGGTGCGGCGCTGACGCTGTTCGTGACCCAGCCGCGCGCGGTGTTCATGGGCTCCAGCGCGCGAGCCGCCACCGCGGACACCTATCGCCAGCTCAATTTGTTCGGCGACGTCTTCGAGCGCGTGCGCTCGGACTATGTCGAGAAGCCCGATGACACCAAGCTGATCGAATCCGCGATCTCTGGCATGCTCACCGGCCTCGACCCGCATTCGAGCTACATGGACGCCAAGAGCTTCCGCGACATGCAGGTGCAGACCCGCGGCGAGTTCGGCGGCCTCGGCATCGAGGTCACGATGGAAGACGGCCTGATCAAGGTGGTCTCGCCGATCGACGACACGCCCGCTTCGCGCGCCGGCATCATGGCCAACGACATCATCACCAATCTCGACGACGAGGCGGTGCAGGGCCTGACCCTGAACCAGGCGGTCGAGAAGATGCGCGGTCCGGTCAACACCAAGATCAAGCTCAAGATCATCCGCAAGGGCCAGGACAATCCGCTCGACGTGACGCTGGTGCGCGACAATATCCGCGTCCGTTCGGTCCGCGCGCGTGTCGAGCAGGATGACATCGGCTATATCCGCATCACCACCTTCAACGAGCAGACCACCGAAGGCCTGAAGCGCGAGATCGGCAACCTCACGAACCAGATCGGCGGCGACAAGCTCAAGGGCTTCATCATCGACCTCCGCAACAATCCGGGCGGCCTGCTCGAGGAAGCGGTCACCGTCTCCGACTCCTTCCTCGAGAAGGGCGAGATCGTCTCGACCCGCGGCCGCAATGCCGAGGAGACCCAGCGCCGCACCGCGCATGCGGGCGACCTGACCAAGGGCAAGCCTGTTATCGTGCTGGTCAATGGCGGCTCGGCCTCGGCGTCGGAAATCGTCGCCGGCGCGCTGCAGGACCACAAGCGCGCGACCATCGTCGGCACGCGCTCGTTCGGCAAGGGCTCGGTGCAGACCATCATTCCGCTCGGCAGCGGCAACGGCGCGCTGCGGCTGACCACCGCGCGCTATTACACGCCGTCGGGCAAGTCGATCCAGGCCAAGGGCATCGTGCCCGATATCGAAGTGCTCCAGGACGTGCCGGACGAGCTGAAGTCGCGCACCGACACCAAGGGCGAGGCTTCGCTGCGCGGCCATCTGAAGAACGACGGCGACGAGAAGACGGGCTCGCAGTCCTACGTCCCGCCGGACGCCAAGGACGACAAGGCGCTCAAGCTCGCCGGCGACCTGCTCCACGGCATCAAGAACAGCGCCTCTGCCGCGCCGACCCCGGGCGGCGACAACAAGGCGACGGCCGACAGGCCCAAAGCGGCGAACTAAGTCGGCGCCACGCGCGATCTCCAAAGGGCGGCTTGCTGAAGCCGCCCTTTTTGCTTGGAACTCCTGTGCTCCCCGGCCTCTCCCGGCCTGCCGCCGCTTGACCGCGGCGTGGTATCGTCGGCGCGAGTGATTCGGGATCGCGCATGACTGAGACGGCCGATGATCTGAGCGCCCCGCTCGGACAGGACAAGCCGCGCCGGAAACGCCGGCTGCGGCTGCCGTTCACCGCCATGCAGCTGCTCGCCGTGCTGCTCGGCCTGTTCCTGATTACCTTTGCCGGCTTCGCCATCTTCAACAACGATCCGCTCGGCGGCGAGCCGCTGGCCAGGCTCGCGATCCGCGCTCCCGCTGCCACAGACGAGAAACCGGCCGCGCCCGGCCACGGCGCAGAGAGCAAGCCGGACGGCAAGCACGAGACCAAGGAAGCGCCGAAGCAGGCCGCTGCCACCGAGCAGAAGACCATCACCATGATCGACGGCTCCACCGGCGCCCGCCGCGACGTGGTGATCGGCGGGGGCGAGACTGCGGACAAGGGTGAGGCATCCGGCCCGCCGCCCGTCATGGCGGGGATCAATCCGAAGCTGCTGGAGAAATCACGCTACGGCATGATCCCGGTGGCCACCGACGGGCTGAAGCCGTTCAACGTCTATGCGGCGGATGCCGACCGCGCCAAGGCCGCCAAGATGCCCGTGGTCGCCGTCGTGATCGGCGGCCTCGGCGTCGGCGCCGCCAAGACCCTGGACGCCATCATGAAGCTACCGCCGGCGGTGACGCTGGCCTTCACGCCCTACGGCTCCGACCCCGGCAAGCTCGCCGAGCGGGCGCGGGCGCAGCGCCACGAGATCTTCCTCCAGATCCCGATGGAGCCCTACGACTTCCCCGACAACGATCCGGGGCCGCAGACGCTGCTGACCTCGCTCAGCCCCGACCAGAACATGGACCGCCTGTACTGGCACCTCAGCCGGATGCAGGGCTATGCCGGCCTCACCAATTTCATGGGCGCCCGCTTCATCGCGACGGAGCCGGCGATGCAGCCGATCATCCGCGAGGCGGCCAAGCGCGGTCTCGCCTTCTTCGACGACGGCTCCTCGCCGCGCAGCATCGCGCCCCAGGCCGCGGCCAACCAGGCCGTGCCGTTCGGCAAGGGCGATATCGCCATCGACGCGGTGCCGACGGCAACCGAGATCGACCGCGCCCTCAACAAGCTGGAATCGGCGGCGCGCGAACGCGGCATCGCTGTCGGCACGGCCTCCGCCCTGCCGGTCTCGATCGAGCGCATCAGCGCCTGGACCAAGACATTGGGCGACCGAGGTATCCTTCTGGTGCCATTGACAACCGCGATGCTGAAATCAAAATCCAGCTAAATCAACAAATTGGTGTGGCACGGGTCTCGCGGGGCCGGCATGCCTTCCAAAAAAACAGGCAAGAGGTCTGGCGGAATGGCGCGTTACGAGGATCTGCCCTACCGGACCTGCGTCGGTGTGATGCTGATCAATCCAAAGGGACTGGTGTTCATCGGGCGCCGCGCTGGCGGCATCGAGCATGTCGACGACACCCATGTCTGGCAGATGCCGCAAGGCGGGGTCGATCCCGGCGAGGACACCTGGGAAGCGGCCAAGCGCGAACTCTACGAGGAGACCAGCGTGCGCTCGGTCGAACGGCTCGGCGAAGTCCCGGATTGGCTCACCTACGACATTCCGCGCACCGTTGCGGGGCGCGCCTGGAAGGGCCGCTACCGCGGCCAGCGCCAAAAATGGTACGCGGTGCGCTTCACCGGCAAGGACAGCGAGATCAACGTCGCCAATCCCGGCGGTGGCGGCCACAAGGCGGAGTTCGTGAGCTGGCGCTGGGAGTCGATGAAGAATCTGCCCGGGCTGATCATCCCGTTCAAGCGCCCGGTCTACGAGCGCGTGGTGCAGGAATTTTCTGCGCTGGCGGAACAATAATCTCTATTGTCGTCCCGGGGCGATGCGGAGCATCGAACCCGGGACCTCGAGATTCCGGGTTCGATGCTTCGCATCGCCCCGGAATGACGACGAGAGATATCCGCAAGTGACCACTGACAAACCCTACCGCCCGAACGTCGGCATCGCCCTGTTCAACGCCGACGGCCGCGTGCTGATCGGCCATCGCTTCAAGGGCGACGGGCCCGAGATCATCCTGCCGGGGCTCGACTGGCAGATGCCGCAGGGCGGTGTCGACGAGGGCGAGAATTTGCGCGATGCGGCGATGCGCGAGCTCTGGGAGGAGACCAACGTCGTCAGTGCCGACTATCTCGGCGAGACCGACTGGTTCACCTATGAATTCCCGCCCTACGAGGGACCGCAGACGCATCGGCTGGCGAAGTTTCGCGGCCAGCGCCAGAAATGGTTCGCGCTGCGCTTCACCGGCAAGGATGACGAGATCGATCCGCTGACCCCGCGCAACGGCCAGCCCGCCGAGTTCGACGCTTGGCGCTGGGAGCACCTCGATCGTGTCGCCGACCTCGTGGTGCCGTTCCGCCGCGAGGTCTACCGCGCCGTGGCGCGAGAGTTTGCGCACCTCGCAAGCTGAACTCTCGGAAACAACCCCATGCACAGTAGCGAAGTGTTCGAGACGTAGAGAGAAAAATCTGCGACGGAGCACGATCGGCGGCGGGGCCACGGACGCCAACCTCTCCCGCTTGCTTGCGGGAGAGGCGTAGGCCGCCTTTGGCGGCCGTCATCTTAAACGACGCCGAGGCAAAGCCTCGGCTATGACGCAGCGCCGGGTGAGGGCTTTCTCCTCTTGGGGATTGTCCCATTGCGGAAGCCCCCTCTCCCCAACCCTCTCTCGCAAGCGGGAGAGGGAGCGGACTTCCGTCGTTGCGCGATCAAGCCTCATTTGGCGCGCCTTAATTAATCGGGCCCACCGTGAACGGGCCGATGGCGATGACGTGGCAATCGCTGTCGCGCTTGGTGCAATCGGCGAGCGCGGAGTTGACGGCGGTCTGCTCGTCGGCGGCTTTGAGGCCGAGGCCGGCGCGGCCGGACGTGCCGACGGCGACGGCGTTCCAGCCCGCGGCGTCACCGAGCTTGCGTACGACCTCGCCGCGCGCCTCTGCCACGATCGAGGCGTTGGACGCGGCATTGAAGAAGCCGGTGATCCTGAACAGGGTCGGGATCGGCACGACGAAATTGTCGTCGATCGCGACCACCATGCACGCGGTGCCGGCGATCGCGCCGCACGATTCCAGCGACCGCCGCGCCGCATCGTCGGCGGACGAGGCGCCCAGCACCATGAAATATTGTCCGCCCGGGCCGAGGGCGACCGAGCGGGATTTCGCCGCGGGCACGAACATGTTCTCGATCCGCACTTTCTGTGGCTCGCGCACCATCGGAAAATCCTTCGATGCGAACGGCCGCTCGATCATGGCATCATGGCGCACCCAGGGCTGCGGCGGCATCGGCGGCTTGCCGTGCGGGTAGACCACGTTGTTGCCGACCGCATAGATCTCGCAGCGCCGCGGCGATTGCGCGGCGTCGGCGCGCTTCTGGCACTGCTCGATCGCCGCGTTGCGCGCGGCCTCTTCGCTCGGCTGGTTCAATGCCGAGCCGGTGAAGCCGCCGACATTGAGTGCGAACGCCTTGTAGTCGCCGGCGGCGGAATAGTCGCCAGCCAGGAAGTTGCGCACGCGCTCGTTGATGAAGGGCACGCTATCGGCGGAGAACTTGCCTGACATCGGGGATGCCGATGGCGCCGGTATCGGCGCCGTCGCGGCGCTGGCACTTGACGGAGCCATCGGCGCCTTGGCCATTTGAGTCGGCATCGGGCTCGGTGCTGCGGCAGCCGCGGTCGGAGTCGCGCTTGGCATTGCACTCGACATTGAGCTTGGCGTTGCGCTCGGTGCCGCCGTCGGCGTGGCCGCGACGCTCGCGGTCTGCTTGAGCTTCGTGTTGTAGAGAAAGCCGGTAACGCCGATGCCGGTGACCGAGACCACCGCAACGACCAGCGGCCACGTCCACACCGGTGCCGCGGCCACTTTGGCGGCCGCTTTCTTCACCTGCGGCGTCGCGTAAGTCCCGTCCTCGCGCCGCATCGCCACCATATAGGCGTGCACCGGCGTCGGGATGTTCTTGACCTCCTGCGCGCCGATATCGGCGAACTGAACCGACAGCTTGTTGACGACCTGCTCATGCACCGCGCGGGAGACGCAGATGCCGCCGACCTCGGCGAGCCCCTCCAGGCGCGCGGCGATGTTGACGCCATCCCCTAAGAGATCGCCGTCGCGCTCGACCACGTCGCCGATGGTGATGCCGATGCGAAACGACATCTGCCGACTCGGCGGATAGGCCATGTTGCGGGTCCGCAAGCTTTCCTGGATGTCGATCGCGCAGCGCACCGCATCCACCGCGCTCGGAAATTCCGCGAGCACGGCATCGCCCGCCGTGTTGAAGATGCGCCCGCCGGCCTTGGCGATGAAATCGTCGACGACCTCGCGATAGGAGGCGAGACGCCGCAGCGTCTCCTCTTCGTCTTCCGCGACCAGCCTCGAATACCCGGCAATATCGGCTGCGAAAATCGCTGCGATCTTGCGTTTCATCTGCCGGCCCCCGGAACAATCCGCGAGCGCAGAATGCCGCCATCTCCGGCGCGGTGCAACAAAGTTTCAGCGCCCGCAACGGTCGGTGACGAGCGCTGAACCTGTTCAGGAATTCCTTTGCAGGAATGTCTTGTTCGAGCCCCGGAGCGGTGCCCCGGGGCTTAGTGCATAGCCGTGGAGCTGAGCTGGTGCTGGATGCTCTTGAAGTGATCGAGCCGTTCGATGGCCTGATCGAGCTCGGAGCCCTCATGCTCCTTCAGGTTCTCTTCCATCTCCGCGATGGTCTCGGCGAACTGGGCGCGGTCCAGCTCGGCGAGCGAGGTCGCGACGTCGGCGAGCACGGTCAGGCCTCTTTCGGAGACTTCGGCAAGGCCGCCGAGCACGATGATCTTCTCGTGGCGGCCGCCGGTGGTGATGGTGAGGATGCCCGGCCGGATCGCAGCCACGACCGGCGCGTGTCCCGCCAGCACGCCGAAGTCACCCTCGACGCCGGGGATGTCGACCTGATCGACCTCGCCCGTGAAGGCGAGCTTTTCCGGAGAGACGAGATCGAAGTGGAAGGTGGCCATGGTGTTTCCGCTTGCTTTGCCTGTCACCCGCGGGCTTGACCCGCGGGTCCATCCATCAAAACTCTTTCGCGATGGATTGCCGGGTCAAGCCCGGCAATGACACCGAGAATTAGGCGGCTTCCGCCGCCAGCTTCTTGCCCTTCTCGACCGCCTCTTCGATGGTGCCGACCATGTAGAAGGCAGCTTCCGGCAGGTGGTCGTACTTGCCTTCCACCAGGCCCTTGAAGCCCTTGATGGTGTCGGCGAGGTCGACGAACTTGCCCGGCGATCCCGTGAAGACTTCGGCGACGTGGAACGGCTGCGACAGGAAGCGCTCGATCTTGCGGGCGCGGGCCACCGTCAGCTTGTCCTCTTCCGAAAGCTCGTCCATGCCGAGAATGGCGATGATGTCCTGGAGCGACTTGTAGCGCTGCAGCACCTGCTGGACCTGACGGGCGACTGCATAGTGCTCCTCGCCGACGACCAGCGGGGAGAGCATGCGCGAGGTCGAGTCGAGCGGGTCGACCGCCGGATAGATGCCTTTTTCCGAGATCGCGCGCGACAGCACCGTGGTGGCGTCCAAGTGCGCGAACGAGGTGGCGGGCGCCGGGTCGGTCAAGTCGTCGGCCGGCACGTAGATGGCCTGCACCGAGGTGATCGAGCCCTTCTGCGTGGTGGTGATGCGCTCCTGCAGCGCGCCCATGTCGGTGGCGAGCGTCGGCTGATAACCCACGGCGCTCGGAATACGGCCGAGCAGCGCCGACACTTCCGAACCGGCTTGCGTGAAGCGGAAGATGTTGTCGACGAAGAACAGCACGTCCTGGCCCTGGTCGCGGAAGTGCTCGGCGACAGTCAGACCGGTCAGGCCGACGCGGGCGCGGGCGCCCGGCGGCTCGTTCATCTGGCCGAACACCAGCGCGCACTTCGACTTCACGCTCGGATCCGGGTTCTTCGGATCGGCGTTGACCTTGGACTCGATGAACTCGTGATAGAGGTCGTTGCCCTCGCGGGTCCGCTCGCCGACGCCGGCGAACACGGAGTAACCGCCGTGCGCCTTGGCAACGTTGTTGATCAGCTCCTGAATCAGCACGGTCTTGCCGACGCCGGCGCCGCCGAACAGGCCGATCTTGCCGCCCTTGGCGTAGGGCGCGAGGAGGTCGACGACCTTGATGCCGGTGACGAGAATTTCGGCTTCTGTCGACTGGTCGGTATAGGTCGGCGCTTCCTGGTGGATGGCGCGGATGCCTTCCGACTTGATCGGACCGGCCTCGTCGATCGGCTCGCCGATGACGTTCATGATGCGGCCCAGCGTACCGTCACCCACGGGAACCGAGATCGGCTGACCGGTGTCGGTCACTTCCTGGCCGCGCACCAGACCTTCGGTGGCGTCCATGGCGATGGTGCGGACGGTCGATTCGCCGAGATGCTGCGCGACTTCCAGAACCAGGCGGTTGTTGCCGTTCTTGGTCTCCAGCGAGTTGAGAATGGCCGGCAGGTGGCCTTCGAACTGCACGTCGACGACGGCGCCCATGACCTGGGTAACGCGACCGATCTGTGTGGCTGCTGTAGCCATTTACTGTCTCCTTCGATCCGAATTTCGTGTCCGGTCAGACTGCTTCTGCGCCGGAGATGATTTCGATGAGTTCCTTGGTGATCTGAGCCTGACGCGTGCGGTTGTAGACCAGCGTCTGCTTGCGGATCATTTCGCCGGCATTGCGGGTGGCGTTGTCCATCGCCGACATCTGCGCGCCGTAGAACGAGGCGTTGTTCTCGAGCAGGGCGCGGAAGATCTGCACCGCGAGATTGCGCGGCAACAGGCGCGTCAGGATCTCGTCCTCCTCCGGCTCGTATTCGTAAGAGGTCGCGCTGCCGTTCGCGCCGCCTTCCTCGACGACCAGCGGAATGATCTGCTGGGCGGTCGGGACCTGTGCGATCACCGATTTGAATTTCGAGTAGAACAGCGTGCAGACGTCGAACTCGCCGTTGTCGAAACGCGCCAGAACCTTCTTGGCGATGTCCTCGGCGTTGACGAAGCCGAGCTGGCGCACGCTGCGCAAATCGAGATGCTCGACGATCTGCTTGTCGAACTGGCGGCGGAGCTGCTCGTAGCCCTTGCGGCCGACGCAGAAGAACTTCACTTCCTTGCCTTGCGCGATCAGCGCCAGGGCGCGCTCGCGAGCCAGGCGCACGATCGAGGAGTTGAAGGCGCCGGAGAGGCCGCGCTCGCCGGTGCAGACCAGCAGCAGATGAACCTGATCGCGGCCGGTGCCGGCCAGCAGCGCCGGCGCGCCGGGCGAGCCCGCCGCGGCGCTGGCGATGTTGGAGATCACCGCGCTCATCTTGTCGGCATAGGGACGCGCCGCTTCCGCGGCGGTCTGCGCGCGGCGCAGCTTGGAGGCGGCGACCATCTGCATGGCCTTGGTGATCTTTTGCGTCGCCTTGGTGGAGGCGATGCGGACGCGCATGTCTTTAAGTGACGCCATTCTTCGTTCACCCCGGCGGTTCGACCCTGACGATCAAGCCGCTAGCCTATCCCAGTCGTCATGCCCGGGCTTGTCCCGGGCATCCACGCACTCGTCTCCACGCGGCAAGGCGTGGATGGCCGGGACTTCAATTGCGAAGACGCGCTTCGCGCTTTAGCCCGGCCATGACGGCGTTACTTACGCGAAGCTCTTCGCAAAGCCCTCGACCGCCGACTTCAGCTTGGCAGCGGTGTCGTCGGAGAGATCGCGGCTATCGCGAATCGCGTTGAGGATGTCGGCGTGCTTGCCGCGCAGCAGCGAGAGCAGGCCGTCCTCGAACGCCTTGATCTTGTTGAGCGGGAGCGGATCGAGATAGCCGTTGGTGCCGGCCCAGATCACGCAGACCTGCTCTTCCATCTTCAGCGGCGAGAACTGCGGCTGCTTCAACAGCTCGGTGAGGCGCGAGCCGCGGTTGAGCAGGCGCTGGGTCGAGGCGTCGAGGTCGGAGCCGAACTGCGCGAACGCCGCCATTTCGCGGTACTGCGCGAGCTCGCCCTTGATCTTGCCGGCGACCTTCTTGGTGGCCTTGGTCTGCGCCGAGGAGCCCACGCGCGACACCGACAGACCGACGTTCACCGCGGGACGGATGCCCTGGAAGAACAGGTCGGTTTCCAGGAAGATCTGGCCGTCGGTGATCGAGATGACGTTGGTCGGGATGTAGGCCGACACGTCGTTGGCCTGGGTTTCGATGACCGGCAGCGCCGTCAGCGAGCCGGAGCCCTGGTCCTTGTTCAGCTTCGCCGCGCGCTCGAGCAGGCGGGAATGCAGATAGAACACGTCGCCCGGATAGGCTTCGCGGCCCGGCGGGCGGCGCAGCAGCAGCGACATCTGGCGGTAGGCGACGGCCTGCTTGGACAGGTCGTCATAGATGATGACCGCGTGCATGCCGTTGTCGCGGAAGTACTCGCCCATGGTGCAGCCGGTGAACGGCGCGATGTACTGCATCGGCGCCGGATCGGAGGCGGTGGCGGCGACGACGATCGAATATTCGAGCGCGCCCTGCTCTTCCAGCACCTTCACGAACTGCGCGACGGTGGAACGCTTCTGGCCGACCGCGACGTAGACGCAGTACAGCTTGATGTTCTCGTCCGGCTGCGCGTTGAGCGGCTTCTGGTTCAGGATGGTGTCGAGTGCGATCGCGGTCTTGCCGGTCTGGCGGTCGCCGATGATCAGCTCGCGCTGGCCGCGGCCGATCGGGATCAGGGCATCGATGGCCTTGAGGCCGGTCGCCATCGGCTCGCTCACCGACTTGCGCGGAATGATGCCGGGCGCCTTGACGTCGACGCGCATGCGCTTGTCGGCCTGGATCGGACCCTTGCCGTCGATCGGGTTGCCGAGCGCGTCGACGACGCGGCCGAGCAGGCCCTTGCCGACCGGCGCGTCCACGATGGCGCGGGTGCGCTTGACGGTCTGGCCTTCCTTGATCTCGCGGTCGGCACCGAAAATAACGACACCGACATTGTCGGTTTCGAGGTTCAGCGCCATGCCGCGGGTGCCGTTCTCGAACTCGACCATTTCACCGGCCTGGACGTTGTCCAGACCATAGACGCGGGCGATACCGTCGCCGACGGACAGCACCTGTCCGACTTCGGAGACTTCAGCTTCCTGGCCGAAATTCTTGATCTGGTCCTTGAGGATCGCGGAAATTTCCGCGGCGCGGATGTCCATCAGCCTGCCTCTTTCATCGCGTGCTTGATCGAATTGAGTTTGGTGCGAAGCGAACCATCCACCATGCGGCTGCCCAGCTTGACGACGAGGCCACCGATGATCGAGGGATCAATCTTCACGTTCAGCGCGACATCCTTGCCGGTCACCGATTTCAGGGCGACCTTGAGGGCATCGAGATTCTTGTCCGAGAGCGCTTCCGCCACGGTGACGTCGGCCGTCGTCTCGCCCTTGAACCTAGCGACGAGCGCGCCGTAGGCGCGGATGACGTCGGCCACCGCGAACAGGCGGCGGTTGGCGGTCAGCACTTTCAGGAAGTTGGCGGCGATGCCGACGATACCGGCCTTGTCCAGCACGGCCGAGAGGGCCTTGGACTGAGCGTCGGCCGCGAACACCGGGCTGCGGACGAGGCGCTTCAGATCGGCGCTCTCGTTCAGCAGGGCATCGAATTTGTCGAGATCGGCTTTGACCGCGTCGACCACGTTGTGGTCGCGGGCCAGTTCAAACAAGGCCGTTGCATAACGGCCGGACACACCTGAAACGGACGTATCTTCTGCAGCCACAGACGCGCTCTTTTTGCTGTCAAACTCGCAAGGGAAAAACCGTCGCCACGAAGCGGCGCCTAGCGATCCAAGCCCTTGGAATTCAAGCGGGACTTCGATTTTCGACCAGCACGGGAGGTGCCGGGCTCGTTAAAATCGCGGCTTTGCTAACATAGCGGGCGCGCAGGTGCAACATGACGCCAAATTAAAGGCATGAGGTTCGCTCGCCAGTTCGTCGCAGCCTCGCGACACACCCGGGCGCGGAGAGACGAGCTGAGGCGGCGCCCTCCCACGTCGCGGAAATTGGCACCAAGCCCTTGCGCGGCGCCCTCCATTGGTTCCTGCCATCAGCGCATAGCCGCCATGAACACGGATCGCTGAGGCGTGAATCCGTTCCTCCCAGTTCCACACGTCGAATACTTATCGAATTCTAAACGTTCGCGGCGATGACTTCGCTTTACAGTATTCGTAAGTAATCATTAATTTAATAAATCGTTAAAGCCGAAGATTACGGAACATCGTGCGAATATCCTGTGCAGGTAACAAGATGTTTCACGCCGACACATACCGGATTTACTGCCCAATTCACGCCTCATTGGGAATCGAAACGCCAACCCGCTCACAAACTGATGGGGGCTCCACTTGCCACATATGTGGCAATACTAGCTTAGGGACCATTAAATGCTGTCTTTGAAGACGCTGGGCCTTGTGACCCGGCCGCGTACGGCGATTGCTTTCGTCGCCGCAACTCTCCTCGTCGGTGGAACTGCCACCGAAGCTTCCGCCAAATCCCGGCACCACCGGCATCACCACCGCCACCATACCCAGACCGAGGCCAACGCGACTTCCGATTGGCGCAATGCCAATGCGTCGATGACGCCGACCTCCGGCACGGGCCACAGCTTCTCCGGTATGGCCTCCTTTTACGGCAACGAGTCCGGCAGCCGCACCGCCTCGGGCCAGCGCTTCAACCAGAACGCCATGACCGCGGCGCACCGTTCGCTGCCGTTCGGCACCAAGCTGCGCGTCACCCACCGCGGCCAGAGCGTGGTCGTCACCATCAACGACCGCGGCCCGTTCATTCGCGGCCGTGTCCTCGACCTCTCCACCGGTGCTGCCCGCGCCATTGGCCTCACCGGCGCCGGCGTCGGCCGCGTCACCGCGGAAGTCGTCTCCTAAGGCGCGACAGCGCCTCACATTACGCGCGCAGTTTTCATCAGTTTGATGCGCGCATGAAACAAGCCCGCGGTCTTGGGGGACCGCGGGTTTTTTCGTCTGCTGTCATTCCGGGGCGATGCGCAGCATCGAACCCGGAATCCATCGGGCGATAGAGTTGGTGGATGAATGGATTCCGGGCTCGCGACTTCGTCGCGCCCCGGAATGACGGCGGAGGATGTAGCGACAGTGGAGCTACAAAAAACTCTGCGGATCGACGTCGACTTCCAGCTTCAGATTGCCTGTCGGCTTCGGGCAGACCGCGAGCCAGTTGCGTAAGTAGTCCGACAGATCGAAACCGCGCGCCGATTTCACCAGGATGCGGAAGCGGTAGCGGCCCTTGATGACGGCGAGCGGCGCTTCGGCGGGGCCGAGCACGACGACGCGCTCGTCGCGCGGCGCGAGCGCGACGAGCTTGCGGCCGAAGCCTTCGGCGCCCGGGCGGTCGCCGGCGGAGATGATCAGGCTGGCGAGCCGGCCGAACGGCGGATACAGCGTCTTCTCGCGCAGCTCGATCTCGCTGTCGTAGAAGGCCTCGCGGTCGCAGGCGATCAAGGCCCGCATCACGGGATGATCGGGCTGGTGGGTCTGCAAGTACCCGACGCCGCGGCCCTGCTCGCGGCCGGCGCGGCCGATCACCTGGTTGAGCAATTGCCAGGTGCGCTCGGCAGCGCGCGGGTCGCCATTGGAAAGGCCGAGATCGGCATCGACCACGCCGACCAGATTGAGCCGCGGAAAGTTGTGACCCTTGGCCACGAGCTGCGTGCCGATGATGATGTCGACGCGGCCCTCCGCGATCTCGGCAAGCTCGCTTCGCATCGTCTCGATCGAGGTGATGAGATCGCTCGACAGCACCATGGTGCGCGCTTGCGGGAACAGCGCGGCCGCCTCCTCCTGCAGGCGCTCGACGCCGGGGCCGACCGCAACCAGCGATTCCTCGGCCGAACAGTTCGGGCAGATGTGCGGGCGCGGCATCGAGAAGCCGCAATGGTGGCAGACCAGCCGCTGGCGGAAACGATGATCGACCAGCCAGGCATCGCAGATGGTGCAGGCGAAGCGATGGCCGCAGGCGCGGCACAAGGTCAGCGGCGCATAGCCGCGGCGGTTGAGGAACAACAGCGCCTGCTCGCGCCGCTCGATCGCGGTCCGGATCTCGCCGGCAAGCCGCGGCGAGATGAAGCGGCCGCGCGCGGGCGGCTCGCGGCGCAGGTCGATGGCCTCGATATGCGGCATGTGCTGGCCGCCGAAACGCGAGGGCAGCGCGATGCGCTGATAGCGGTGCTTGCGCGCATTGACCTCGGATTCCACCGACGGCGTCGCGGACGCCAGCACGACCGGGATTTTTGCGATATGCCCGCGCACCACCGCCATGTCGCGGGCGTGGTAATGCACGCCGTCGTCCTGCTTGTAAGCCTGATCGTGCTCTTCATCGACGACGATGAGGCCGAGCTTGGCGTACGGGAGAAACAGCGCCGAGCGCGCGCCGACCACGACCGGCGCCGAACCTTCGGAGATCGCGGCCCAATTGCGCGCGCGGGTGCGCGGCGTCAGCTCCGAATGCCACTCGATCGGCCGCACGCCGAAACGCTGGGCGAAGCGGTCGAGGAACTGGCCGGTGAGCGCGATCTCGGGCATCAGGATCAGCGCTTGCTTGCCGCGGCGGACCACCTCGGCGACGGCCTCGAAATAGACCTCGGTCTTGCCCGAGCCGGTGACGCCGTCGAGCAGCGCGACATGGAAAGTGCCGTTGGCCGCGAGCGCGCGCATGGTGTCGACGGCCGCGCGCTGCAGCGAGGTGAAGTCCGGCCGGCCGAATTCCGGATCGGGCGCCGGCGGCGGAGGCGGCGGCGGCATCGGCTCAACCGTGAGCGTGCCTTCATCGACGAGGCCGTCGATCACGCCCGAGGAGACGCCGGCCTGCTTGGCCGCCTCGGACTTGCCGTGCAGCAGCCGGTCCGACAGCACCGCGATCACGCGCGCCCGCGCCGGCGTCAGCCGCTTCGGAGGATCGCCTGTCAGGCGCACGCCAGCGCGCACCCGCTCCGGGCCGAGATTCTCGCCCATGCGCAGGCACATGCGCAGCACCATGCCGCGCGGGCTCAGCGTGTAATTGGCGACCCAGTCCACCACCGAGCGCAGCTCCGGCTTGAGCGGCGGGATGTCGAGCTTCTCGCTGACCTCCTTGAGGCGGTTGTGCAGGCGCGGATCGGGATTGGCGTTCTCGCCCCAGACCACGGCCAGCACCTCGCGCGGACCGAGCGGCACACCGACGAGATCGCCCGCCTTCAGCTCCATGCCGCGCGGCACCTTGTAGGAATAGGTCTGGTCAAGCGCGACCGGCACCAGCACGTCGACCATGCGGGTGGCGGGGGCGGTGTCGTTGCGCGGCAATTGGTCCATGAGCCGGGAATCGGAACCTTGAGGCCTTGAGGCTAGCGCCGCGCGGCGGCCTTAGCGAACGATAAACGAGTGTGATGCGATATACTGTGCGGAATCACCACGTCCAGAGCGCATGAGCAAAGCGGCCGCCCCACGAATCGAGCTCGCCAGCGCCGATCCCTCGATCGCGCAGGAGATGACGCGCTGGCTGGCGCATCTCGGCGCCGAGCGGCGGCTGTCGCCGAAGACGCTGGAGGCGTATGGCCGCGATCTGCGGCAGTGCCTGGATTTTCTCAGCAATCATTGGGGCGAGCGCGTCACGCTCGAGCGATTCGCCGCGCTGGAGGCGACCGACGTGCGCGCCTTCATGGCGATGCGCCGGGCCGACGACATTGCCGGCCGCAGCCTGATGCGCGCGCTGGCGGGGCTGCGTTCGTTCGGTCGCTTCCTCGAACGCGAAGGCAAGGGCAAGGTCGGCGCATTGTCGGCGATCCGCGCGCCGAAGGTCGCAAAGAGCCTGCCGAAGCCGCTGCCGATGGCATCGGCCAAACGGCTTGCCGACGCCGACGAGCGCGCCGGCGAGGAACGCGAGACCTGGATCCTGGCGCGCGATGCCGCGGTGATGGCGCTGCTGTATGGCTCGGGCCTGCGCATCTCCGAAGCGCTCTCCCTGAAGCGCCGCGAGGTGCCGCGTCCCGGCGAAGGCGACGTGCTGGTCGTGACCGGCAAGGGCAACAAGACCCGCATGGTGCCGGTGCTGCAGAACGTGCTCGCATTGATTCAAGAATACGTTGCGATGTGTCCGTATCCGCTGCCGGCGGAAGGGCCGATCTTCGTCGGCGCACGCGGCGGCTCCTTGAGCCCGCGCATCATCCAGCTCGCGATGGAGCGGCTGCGCGGCGCGCTCGGGCTGCCCGACAGCGCCACGCCGCACGCGCTCCGGCATTCCTTCGCCACGCATCTGCTCTCGCGCGGCGGCGACTTGCGCGCCATCCAGGAATTGCTCGGCCATTCCTCGCTGTCGACGACGCAGGTCTATACCGGCATCGATTCCGAGCGATTGCTCGAAGTCTATGCGAGCGCGCATCCGCGGCGCTGAATTGCCGCTGAATTCTGACATGAAGCTGTCATAGCGATCGGGCCTCTTGCGCAGGCCGCGCGGTTCGGTCAATCGTTGCGGAACCGAACCGGAGGGGAATCATGAGCGCACATGAAAGCATGGAGCATGCCGAGCACGCCGAACACGCGTCCGGTTCGAACAAGAAGATCGCCCTTCTGATCGCCGTGCTGGCGCTGTTCCTTGCGGTCTCGGAGACGCTCGGCAAGGGCGCCCAGACCGAATCGATCAGCAAGAACGTCGAAGCCGCCAATCTCTGGGCGTTCTTCCAGGCCAAGAGCATCCGCCGCACCGTGGTGGCGACCGCGGCCGAGCAGGGCAAGCTGACGCTGGCCGCAGCGGACGAGGCGCAGAAGCCCGCCGTGCAGAAGCAGATCGACGACTGGACCAAGACCGCGCAGCGCTACCGCTCCGAGCCCGAGACTGGCGAAGGCACCGAGCAGCTTGCGGAGAAGGCCAAGCACGCCGAGCACGACCGCGACGAGGCGACCGCGAAGTACCACCATTTCGAGCTGGCCTCGGCCGCCTTCCAGATCGGCATCGTGCTGGCCTCGGCCACCATCATCACCGGCATGCTGGCGCTCGCCTATGTCAGCGGCGTGCTGACGATCGCCGGCCTGATCATGACCGCGCTCGGCCTGTGGTGGCCGCATCTGCTGCATTTGCATTGAGGTGTGTGTGTGTGGCGCGCGCTCGAAGCGCACGCAGCTCGTAGCCCGCATGGAGCGTAGCGGAATGCGGGGACGCCTGTCCCGGATTGCGCTGCGCTCCATCCGGGCTACAGACCGTCCTTGTGGTGGCGAAGATCACCGCGCCTGGTGCACGCTCTTCCTGAAACGCTGGATCAAACGCAGCGTGCGGGCGGACCAGCCCTCGCCGTCGCCGGCGATCAGCTCGCGGATGCGGCGCTTGATCGGGTCGACCAGCGCGGCGGCCTGGGCGCGGATCCTCAGCACCAGAGCGTAGATCCGTTCGAACCAGTGCATCTCCAGAAGCTTGTCGCGCGTCACGTCGAACACGAAGGCGGTGACGCCGACGCCGACCATCTTCGCGAACACGATCGTGAAGACGGCGCTGGTCCAGTATTCGTGCGCGAGCAGCCACAGGCCGACCAGCTTGAGCGGAAACAGCGGGATGATGGGGACCGCGAACACGATCAGCGTCATGGCCGGCGATAGCGCATCGACGCGCTCCGTCAGCCATTGCTTGAAGCGCGCGAGCGGGATGGCCGCGACGACCTTGGCGACGATCGGCTCGAGATGGTCCCACAGCCAGGCTTCGATCAGGAAGACGACCGCAAGCAGGACCCAGACCGGTTGAAGAAGGCGGCGCAGCATGTGTTTCCCGCCCGGTTCGGCGCTGGGCGCTTCGCTACATATGGATGGCCCGCTTGCCGACCGCAAGCGCGGCTTCCTTGACGGCCTCCGAGCGGGTCGGATGGGCATGGCAGGTGCGCGCGAGATCTTCCGCACTGCCGCCAAATTCCATGAGAACACACGCTTCATGGATCATTTCGCCGGCTTCGCGGCCGATAATGTGCACGCCGAGCACGCGATCGGTCTTCGCATCTGCGAGAACCTTCACAAAGCCGTCGGTGGTCTGGTTGACCTTGGAGCGGCCGTTGGCGGTGAACGGAAACTTTCCGACCGTATAGGCCATGCCCGCCTGCTTCAGTTCCTCCTCGGTCTTGCCGACGGAGGACACTTCCGGCGTGGTATACACGACGCCCGGGATCACATCGTAATTCACGTGGCCGGCCTGGCCGGCGATGATCTCGGCGACCGCGACGCCTTCGTCCTCGGCCTTGTGCGCCAGCATGGGCCCAGCGACGACGTCGCCGATGGCATAGACGCCCTTCAGGCTGGTGGCGAAATGCGGATCGATCTGCACCCGGCCGCGCGCATCCAGCGCGACGCCGGCTTCCTTGAGGCCGAGACCATCGGTGTAGGGCACGCGGCCGATGCAGACCAGAACGACATCGGCCTCGATGGTCTCGGCGGCACCGCCGGCAGCCGGTTCGATTTTCGCGAGCAATGCCTTGCTGTTCACTTCGACGCCGGTCACCTTCGATCCCAGCTTGAAGGCAAATCCCTGCTTTTCCAGGATGCGCTGGAATTGCTTGGCGACCTCGCCGTCCATACCGGGCAGGATACGATCGAGGAATTCAACAACCATGACTTCGGATCCGAGCCGGCGCCACACAGAGCCGAGTTCGAGTCCGATCACGCCGGCGCCAATGACAAGCAATCTGCCTGGCACCTTCTCCAGCGACAGCGCGCCGGTCGAGGACACGATGCGCTTCTCGTCGATCTCGATGCCCTTGAGGCGCGCGATGTCCGAGCCGGTGGCGATCACGATGTTCTTGGTCTCGACCACCTGCGACTTGCCGTCGGCGGAGACCTCGACCTTGCCGGTCCCTAAGATCTTGCCGGTGCCCTTGAGCACGTCGATCTTGTTCTTCTTCATCAGGAACTCGACGCCCTTGACGTTGCCGTCGATGCCCTGCTGCTTGAAGTTCATCATCGCGGGCAGATCGAGCTTCGGCGCGGAAACGCTCACGCCCATCTTGGCGAAGGAATGGCCGGCTTCCTCGAACATCTCGGAGGCGTGCAGCAGCGCCTTCGACGGCATGCAGCCGACGTTGAGGCAGGTGCCGCCGAGGGTTGCGTTCTTTTCGACCACGGCGACTTTCATGCCGAGCTGGCTCGCGCGCACCGCGCAGACATAACCGCCCGGTCCGGTGCCGATGACGACGAGATCGTAGGTAGCCATGAGAGAAAGTCCCGTAAGGTTAGGCGTGAGGAGATGTGTCAGCGTCAGCGTCCGCGCGGCGCGTCAGCGGCCGCCGGACACATCGAGAATGGCCGAGGTGACGTAGGAGGCCTCGTCCGAGATCAGCCAGACGATGGCATTGGCGATTTCGTCGGCGGTGCCGACGCGCTTCATCGGCACCATGTTGGCCAGACGATGGGCGCGATCGGGCTCGCCGCCGGCGGCGTGGATCTCGGTGTCGATCAGGCCGGGACGGATCGCGGCGACGCGGATGCCCTCGCCTGCAACCTCGTAGCCGAGACCGACGGTGAAGGAATCGACCGCGCCCTTGGACGCGGCATAGTCGACATAGGTGTTGGGTGCGCCGAGACGGGCCGCGACCGACGACAGGTTGATGATGACGCCGCCGGTGCCGCCATGCTTGGTCGACATCCGCTTCACCGCCTCGCGCGCGCACAGGATCGAGCCGGTGACGTTGACGGCCATCACGCGCTGGATGCGCTCGGCCGACATCTCGTCGACGCGCACGCCGCTCTTGCCGACGATGCCGCCATTGTTGACGAGCGCCCCAAGCGTGCCGAACCTGTCGGCTTCCTTGAACAAATTGAGGATGTCGCCTTCCTCGGCGACGTCGCATTTCACCGCAATGGCCTTGCCGCCCTTCGCCGCGATCTGCGCGACCACCTCGGCGGCGGCATTCTTGTTGCTGGCATAGCCGACCACGACGCGAAAGCCGCGCACGGCCGCCGCAAGCGCTGTCGCCCGCCCGATGCCGCGGCTGCCGCCGGTGATGACAACGACTTTATCGGTCACATGCGCCTCCATGGTTCGACACGCGCCGTCGCGAGTGGCGACGGCGCTCGCAAAGCACCGGGGATCAGAGATCGAGCACCAGGCGCGCCGGATCTTCCAGGCTCTCCTTGACGCGGACCAGGAAGGTGACGGCTTCCTTGCCGTCGATGACGCGGTGATCGTAGGACAGCGCCAGATACATCATCGGGCGGACCTCGATCTTGCCGCCGACGACCATCGGCCGCTCCTGGATCTTGTGCATGCCGAGGATGCCGGACTGCGGGGCGTTCAGGATCGGGGTCGACATGAGCGAGCCGTAGATACCGCCATTGGTGATGGTGAAGGTGCCGCCCTGCATCTCGTCGATCTTGAGCTGGCCGTCACGGGCGCGGCGGCCGAAATCGGCGATGCTCTTCTCGATGTCGGAGATCGACTTGTGATCGCAGTCGCGCACCACGGGCACGACCAGGCCCTTGTCGGTGCCGACGGCGACGCCGATGTGATAGTAGTTCTTGTAGATCAGATCGCTGCCGTCGATCTCGGCGTTGACGGCCGGGATGTCCTTCAGCGCCTGCACGACGGCCTTGGTGAAGAAGCCCATGAAGCCGAGCTTGGCGCCGTGCTTCTTCTCGAACGCGTCCTTGTAGTGCGCACGCAGCGCCATGACGTTGGTCATGTCGACCTCGTTGAAGGTCGTGAGCATGGCCGCGGTGTTCTGCACGTCCTTGAGGCGGCGCGCGATGGTCTGGCGCAGCCGGGTCATCTTGACGCGCTCTTCGCGGGCGGCGTCATCGGCCGGCGACGGCGCGCGGACCTGAACCGCGGCGGCGGGCTGGTTGACCGGGGTCGGCGCGGAGGCGGCGCGCTCGATCGCGGCCAGCATGTCGCCCTTGGTGACGCGGCCGTCCTTGCCGGAGCCCGGAACGGTCGAGGCGTCGATGCCGGTCTCGGCCGACAATTTGCGCACCGACGGCGCGAGCGGCGCATCGGCCGGCGGTGCCTTCGCGGCAGCGGGAGCCGGCGCGGGAGCAGCGGCGGCAGCCGCAGGCGCAGCAGCCTTGGCCGGCGCGGCGGCGGGCTTGGCGGCGCCGGCACCGTCGGTGATCTGACCGAGCAGCGCGCCCACGGCAACGGTCGCACCATCGGCAGCGATGATCTCGCTCAGCGTGCCGGCGGAGGGCGCAGGGACTTCGATGGTCACCTTGTCGGTCTCGAGTTCCACCAAGGGCTCGTCGACGGCGACGGGATCGCCTGCCTTCTTGAACCAGCGGCCGATGGTGGCCTCGGTGACGGATTCGCCGAGCGTCGGCACACGAATTTCAGTCATGGTCTCTTCCTTAAGGGATCGCAGGTAGCGGTCATGAATTCAGATGTCATCGGCCGGCGAAAAGCAGGCCATCCAGCGAGCCGTTTGCAGTCACGCCACGGCAACTGGATGCCCCGCTCCGGTGCGCCGTTGGCGCACAAGGCGGGGCATGACGCAGTTCAAAAAGTTCAGCTCAGTGCTTCGTCCAGGAACGCCTTCAGCTGAGCCTGATGCTTGGACATCAGACCCGTTGCGGTCGCGGCGGAAGCAGCGCGGCCGACATAACGCGGACGCCGGCTCGCGCCGTTCACCTGGTTCAGCACCCATTCCAGATAGGGCTCGATGAAGTGCCAGGCACCCATGTTGCGGGGCTCTTCCTGGCACCACACCATCTCGGCCTTCTTGAAGCGCGACAGCTCGGCCACCAGCGCCTTCAGCGGCACCGGATAGAGCTGCTCGACGCGCATCAGATAGATGTCGTCGATGCCGCGCTTCTCGCGCTCCTCGTAGAGGTCGTAATAGACCTTGCCGGAGCACAGCACGATGCGGCGGATCTTCTCGTCGGGCACGAGCTTGATCGCCTCGTTCGGCAGCATCTGGGCGTCATCATAGAGGATGCGGTGGAAGGTCGTGCCCTTCGCCAGCTCCTCCAGACGCGACACCGCCCGCTTGTGACGCAGCAGCGACTTCGGCGTCATCATGATCAGCGGCTTGCGGATCTCGCGATGCAGCTGTCGGCGCAGCACATGGAAGTAGTTCGCCGGCGTGGTCGGGTAGACCACCTGCATGTTGTCTTCCGCGCACATCTGCAAGTAGCGCTCGAGGCGCGCCGAGGAGTGCTCCGGACCCTGGCCTTCATAGCCGTGCGGCAACAGGCAGACGAGACCGGACATGCGCAGCCACTTGCGCTCGCCCGAGGAGATGAACTGGTCGAACACGACCTGCGCGCCGTTGGCGAAGTCGCCGAACTGGGCTTCCCACAGCGTCAGCGTGTTCGGCTCGGCGAGCGAATAACCGTATTCGAAACCGAGCACGGCTTCTTCCGACAGCAGCGAGTTGATGACCTCGTAATGGCCCTGCTCGTGGCCGAGATGGTTGAACGGCGTGTAGCGGCTCTCGTCCTCCTGATCGATCAGGACCGAATGGCGCTGCGAGAAGGTGCCGCGTTCCGAGTCCTGTCCGGACAGGCGGACGTGGTGGTTTTCGTTGAGCAGCGAGCAAAACGCCAGCGCCTCGCCGGTCGCCCAGTCGATGCCGTTGCCGTTCTCGATCGCCTTGGCGCGGTTATCGAGGAAACGCTGGATGGTGCGGTGAACGCGGAAGCCGTCCGGCACCTTGGTGATCTTGCGGCCGATGTCCTTCAGCGTCGCGATGTCGACGCCGGTGACGCCCCGCCGCGCATCCTCTTCCTGGTCGGCGATCTTGAAGCCCGCCCACTTGCCGTCGAGCCAGTCGGCCTTGTTCGGCTTGTAGGAGGTGCCGGCCTCGAACTCGGCATCGAGCCGGGCGCGCCAGTCCGCCTTCAGCTTGTCGACCTCGCCCTCAGTGATGACGCCCTCTGCGATCAGGCGCTTGGAGTAGAGCGTGAGGGTCGAGGGATGGGCCGCGATCCGCTTGTACATCACCGGCTGGGTGAAGGCCGGCTCATCGCCCTCATTGTGGCCGTAGCGGCGGTAGCACCACATGTCGATGACGACGGGCTTGTGGAACTTCTGCCGGAATTCGGTCGCGACCTTGGCCGCGAACACGACGGCTTCCGGATCGTCGCCGTTGACGTGGAAGATCGGCGCGTCGATCATCTTCGCCACGTCGGACGGATAGGGCGAGGAGCGCGAGTAGCGCGGATAGGTGGTGAAGCCGATCTGGTTGTTGACGATGAAGTGCACGGAGCCGCCGGTGCGGTAGCCCTTCAGGTCGGACAGGCCGAAGCATTCCGCGACCACGCCCTGGCCGGCGAACGCGGCGTCGCCGTGCATCAGAAGCGGCATTACCGAGATGCGCATGTCCGGGGGATCGCCGTGCTGGTCCTGCTTGGCGCGGACCTTGCCGAGCACCACGGGATCGACGATCTCGAGATGCGAGGGGTTGGCGGTCAGCGACAGATGGATGCGGTTGCCGTCGAACTCGCGGTCCGAGGACGCGCCGAGGTGATACTTGACGTCGCCGGAGCCTTCGACCGCGTCGGGATTGGCCGAGCCGCCCTTGAACTCGTGAAACAGCGCGCGGTGCGCCTTGCCCATCACCTGGGTCAGCACGTTGAGGCGGCCGCGATGCGGCATGCCCAGCACGATTTCCTTCACGCCGAGATTGCCGCCGCGCTTGATGATCTGCTCGAGCGCGGGGATCAGGGATTCGCCGCCGTCGAGGCCGAAGCGCTTGGTGCCGGTGAACTTGGTGTCGCAGAACTTTTCGAAGCCTTCGGCTTCGATCAGCTTCTGCAGGATGGCTCTACGGCCTTCGCGCGTGAACGAGATCTCCTTGTCGGGTCCCTCGATGCGCTCCTGGATCCAGGCCTTCTGCGCGGCGTTGCTGATGTGCATGAACTCGACGCCGAGCGTCTGGCAATAGGTGCGCTCGCAGATCGCGGTGATCTCGCGCAAGGTGCCGTATTCGAGACCGAGCACGTGATCGAGGAAGATCTTGCGGTCGAAATCGGCTTCGCTGAAGCCGTAGGTGCGCGGATCGAGCTCTTCGCGGTTGCGCTGGGCTTCGATGCCGAGCGGATCGAGCTTGGCATGGAAGTGGCCGCGCATGCGGTAGGAGCGGATCAGCATCAGGGCGCGGACGGAGTCGCGCGTGGCCTGAAGCAGGTCTGCGGAGGAGATGTCGGCGCCCTTGGCTTGCGCCTTGGCGGCGATCTTGCCAGCGACCGTCTTCTCGACTTCGGCCCAGTTGCCGTCGAGGGCGGAGGTCAGCTCATCCTCGGGGGTCAGCGGCCAGTTGTCGCGCTCCCAGGACGGGCCTTCCGCGTTCTTGCTGATGTCAGCGGGCGCGTCGTTCAGGCTCTTGAAGAATTCCTGCCACTCGGCGTCGACCGAGGACGGGTCCTTCTGGTAGCGGGCGTAGATTTCGTCGATGTAGGTGGCGTTGGTGCCCTGCAAAAAGGATGACAGGGCAAAGGCTGCGTTCGCGTCCTGGCGAGACATACTTGAGTTCCTGGCGATTTCGGTTCGCGCATAACAAACGGCGCTGGCGCCGAGCTCCCCCGACAGGGCTCGACGCGACAGGCACCCTTTACCCTATTTGCTGCGAAACTTCGCCCGGAAAAGCACGAAGAAGTGAATTAGCCTTTCAACTTTTCGGCAAGCGTATGGCCGAGGCGGGCGGGCGACGGAGACACTGTAATTCCTGCCGATTTCATCGCTTCGGTCTTGGAACCGGCGTCGCCCTTGCCGCCCGAGATGATGGCGCCGGCATGACCCATGCGGCGGCCGGGAGGGGCGGTGACGCCGGCGATGAAGCCGACCATCGGTTTCTTGCGGCCGCGCTTGGCCTCGTCCTTGAGGAACTGGGCGGCGTCCTCCTCGGCGGAACCGCCGATCTCCCCGATCATGATGATCGATTCGGTCTTGGGGTCGGCGAGCAGCATTTCCAGGACGTCGATGAACTCGGTGCCCTTGACCGGGTCGCCGCCGATGCCGACCGCGGTGGTCTGGCCGAGGCCTTCCTGGGAGGTCTGGAACACGGCTTCGTAAGTCAGCGTGCCGGAGCGGGAGACGATACCGACCGATCCGGTCTTGAAGATGTTGGCGGGCATGATGCCGATCTTGCACTCGCCGGCGGTCATGACGCCCGGGCAGTTCGGCCCGATCAGGCGCGACTTGGAGCCGGCCAGCGAGCGCTTCACGCGCACCATGTCGATGACGGGAATGCCCTCGGTGATGCAGACGATCAGCGGGACCTCGGCGTCGATGGCTTCGCAGATCGCGTCCGCCGCGCCCGGCGGCGGCACGTAGATCACCGAGGCATCGGCGCCGGTCTTCTCACGCGCCTCGCGCACGGTGTCGAACACCGGCAGGCCCAGATGCGTCGAGCCGCCTTTGCCCGGCGAGGTGCCGCCGACCATCTTGGTGCCGTAGGCCATCGCGGCCTCGGAATGGAAGGTGCCGTTCTTGCCGGTAAAACCCTGGCAGATGACCTTGGTGTTCTTGTCGATCAGGATGGACATGAGGTCTGCTTTCGCGAAACTAACAGAGTGAGAGGGTCAGTGGATGCGGCGGTAGACGCCGGTGAGCACGTCGGCCCAGCCTTCCGCGTCCGGCGAGAACTGGATCTTCAACGAGTAGGAATCCTCATTGATGATCTCGTAGACGTGGCGCGCATTGCCGCGGAGCGAGCCGCGCACCAGCGTCAGGGTGTTGCCAACCCACCCGCCTGAGGCGGGCGAAGGCGGCGTGTAGCCGAGCGAATCGTACCAGAACAATTTGTAGGTCCGGTCGTCGCGGTCGAAGGTGAAGATGCCGTGGGTGGCGAAGACCTGCTTGCCGTCGCGCATCTGGACCGAGTCCTGGATCAGATAGAACCCGTTGAGATCCATGCGCGCGACGACGCGCGAGGTGGCCGGCCCGCCCGCCGTCCAGCGCGACGGGAAGACCATCTCCTCACCATCCCATTCGCCTGCGAACGCGGAAAGACGCGCGTGCTCGGGGAGCGGAGATGATGCGGCGAGATGGTCCTGGGCCATGGCGTCAGCCTCCCTTGACGGCCTTCACGATCTTCTGCGCGGCGTCGTCGAGATTGTCGGCGGGCACCACGTTGAGGCCGGATTCACGGATGATCTTCTTGCCGAGCTCGACATTGGTGCCTTCGAGGCGGACCACCAGCGGCACGCTGAGGCCGACCTCGCGAACCGCAGCCGTGACGCCCTCGGCGATCACGTCGCACTTCATGATGCCGCCGAAGATGTTGACCAGGATGCCCTTCACGTTGGGATCGGCGGTGATGATCTTGAACGCGGCCGCGACCTTCTCCTTGCTGGCGCTGCCGCCGACGTCGAGGAAGTTCGCCGGCGCCATGCCGTAGAGCTTGATGATGTCCATCGTCGCCATGGCAAGGCCGGCGCCGTTGACCATGCAGCCGATGTTGCCGTCGAGCGTGACGTAGTTGAGATCGTATTTCGACGCCTCGATTTCCTTGGCGTCTTCCTCGGTCTCGTCGCGCAGCGCGAGCACCTCGGGGTGACGGAACAGCGCGTTGTCGTCGAACGACACCTTGGCATCGAGCACGCGGAGCTGGCCCTGCTTGGTCACGACCAGCGGGTTGATCTCCAGCATCGACATGTCCTTGGCGACGAAGGCGGCGTAGAGCTGCGCGGTGAGCTTCTCGGCCTGCTTGGCAAGATCGCCGGAGAGGTTCAGGGCCTTCGCCACCGTGCGGCCGTGATGGCCCATGATGCCGGTCGCAGGATCGACCGAGAAGGTCACGATTTTCTCGGGCGTGTTGTGCGCGACGTCCTCGATGTTGACGCCGCCCTCGGTCGAAACGACGAAGGAGACGCGCGAGGTCTCGCGGTCGACCAGGATCGAGAGGTAGAATTCCTTGTCGATGTCCGAGCCGTCCTCGATGTAGAGGCGGTTGACCTGCTTGCCGGCGGGGCCCGTCTGCACGGTCACCAGGGTTGCGCCCAGCATCTGCTTGGCAAACTCGGAGACTTCAGCGGCCGACTTGGCTATGCGGACGCCGCCCTTGTCGCCGGCGCTGGCTTCCTTGAACTTGCCCTTGCCGCGGCCGCCGGCATGGATCTGGCTCTTCACCACCCAGACCGGACCGGGCAGCGCCTTGGCGGCGGCTTCGGCGTCGGCAGCCTTGAGCACTGGGACGCCCTTGGAGATGGGCACGCCGAACTCGTTCAGCAGCGCTTTGGCCTGATATTCATGGATATTCATATGGTCGCTCCCTGAACCCGCGGGCGGTGACCTCATGGGCCCACCTCAGTCTTGTGGCTGGCATACCATATACCACAGGAACTGCAACCCGGATTCTTTGACTTCGAGATCTCTGCCGAAACCGGAACCCCACCCCGGTCAGCCGGGGTCCGGAAGTGAAACCGCCGAAGACCGGGTTTCGATCTTCGGCGGGTATTGCCTTGCCTTAGCGGCCGAGAAGATCGGGGGCGATCTTCTTGCAGGCATCGACCAGGCCCTGTACGGCGCCGACCGACTTGTCGAAGGCCTCGCGGTCCTTGCCGGCGAGGTCGATCTCGACCACGCGCTCGACGCCCTTGGCGCCGATCACGACGGGCACGCCGACATACATGTCCTTCACGCTGTACTCGCCGTTGAGATAGGCGGCGCAGGGCAGCACGCGCTTCTTGTCCTTCAGATAGCTCTCGGCCATCGCGATCGCGGAGGCCGCCGGCGCATAGAAGGCCGAGCCGGTCTTGAGCAGGTTGACGATCTCGGCGCCGCCGTTGCGGGTGCGGTCGACGATCTCGTCGAGGCGCGCCTGCGAGGTCCAGCCCATCTTGACGAGGTCGGGCAGCGGGATGCCGGCGACGGTGGAGTACTTCACCAGCGGCACCATGGTGTCGCCATGGCCGCCGAGCACGAAGGCGGTGACGTCCTCGACTGAGACGTTGAACTCGTCGGCCAGGAAGTAGCGGAAGCGCGCCGAATCCAGCACGCCGGCCATGCCGACAACCTTCTTGTGCGGCAGGCCCGAGGCCTTCTGCAGCGCCCAGACCATGGCGTCGAGCGGGTTGGTGATGCAGATGACGAAGGCGTCGGGGGCGTACTTCTTGATGCCGGCACCGACCTGCTCCATGACCTTGAGGTTGATGGAGAGCAGATCGTCGCGGCTCATGCCGGGCTTGCGCGGCACGCCGGCGGTGACGATGCAGACCTTGGCGTTGTCGAGCGCCTCATAGGAGTTCGCGCCGGTATAGTGGGCGTCGAAGCCGTCGACCGGCGAGGACTGCGCGATGTCGAGCGCCTTGCCCTGCGGCACGCCCTCGGCGATGTCGAACATCACGACGTCGCCCAGTTGTTTCAGGCCGATGAGGTGAGCCAGCGTTCCGCCGATCTGACCGGAGCCAATCAAAGCAATCTTGTCGCGCGCCATGTGAACCTGTCCTTTAGACACCGTAAGGAGGGGAAAACTGAGACGGGTGGTTATCCCTTTCGCCTCCCCCGTTCAAGTCGCCCAATGCCCAATTGTCGGGCTTGGCGCGGCCTCGGGCACGCAAGCCCCTGTCATTCCGGGGCGCGCGAAGCACGAACCCGGAATCCATCGGGCGACGGAGCACGTCGATGAATGGATTCCGGGCTCGTCGCTTTCGCGACGCCCCGGAATGACAGCAAGAATAGGACTTAAGTCTCCACCAGACCCTTGGTCGAGCCGCTGGCGGTGGAATCCTTGCGGCCGTGAGGCAGCGCCAGATAGGATTCCGAGCTCATTTCGATCAGGCGCGAGGCGGTCCGCTTGAACTCCATGGCCTCAACGCCTTCGGTCGCGAGATAGAGCGAGATCGGGTTGGCGTCGGCCGAGGCCATCAGCTTCACGGCGTTGTCATAGAGCGTGTCGATCAGGGTGATGAAGCGCTTGGCGGCGTTGCGCTGGGAGAAGTCCATCACTGGAATATGGTCGACCAGGATGGTGTGATAGTCGTGCGCCAGCCGGAGGTAGTCGGATGCACCGAGCGGCCGCTCGCAGAGGTCGGCGAACGAGAACCGCGCCACGCCATGGGCCGAGCACGGCACATGCAGGATGCGGCCCTTGATCGAAATGTCGTGCGAGCGGCATTTGGCGCCGCCCGTCATCCGCTTCCAGGCGCGGTCGAGCGCGACGTCCGCATCGCCATCCGCCGGTGTCAGCCACATCGGCACGCCCTGCAGCTTCTCCAGGCGGAAGTCGGTGCGCGCATCGAGCCGCGCGACGTCCATGTGGTCGGTGATCTGCTTGATGAAGGGCAGGAACAGCGAGCGGTTGAGGCCGCCCTTGTAGAGATCGTCGGGCGCGACGTTGGAGGTCGCGACCACGACGGTGCCGAGCTCGAACAGCTTTGCGAACAGGCGGCCCAGGATCATCGCGTCCGCGATGTCGGTGACGTGGAATTCGTCGAAGCAGAGCAGCCAGCTCTCCTCGAAGATCGCATTGGCGGTCAGCGCGATGACGTCGCTATCGGCGATCTCGCCGCGCGCGATGCTCTGGCGATAATCATAGATGCGCTCGTGCACGTCCGCCATGAACTCGTGGAAATGCGCACGGCGCTTGTGCTCGACCGATGCGTGCTGAAAGAACAAATCCATCAGCATGGTCTTGCCGCGGCCGACTTCGCCATGGATGTAGAGCCCGCGCGGCGCATCATCCTTGTCGCCAGAGCTGAACAGACGGCTGAGCAGGCCCTGCTTGCGCTGCGGCTTGTAGGTCGCGAGCCGCTGGTCGAGCGCGGCATAGGCCTCGGCGACCTCGGCCTGCGCGGCATCGGGCTCGATTGCGCCGGAGGCGATCTCGGCCTGATACGCTTCGCTGAAAGGGGAACTGGGGGTCGAGAGCATGGCTCTTTCCGCCAGAGACGGACGGAAATTGCAAGCCGTGAATTGGTGGGCGGGGTATGCGCTTTCGTGTCCCGGACGCGCTGCAGCGTGGAACGCTGCTGCGCAGAGCCGGGACCCACAATTTCGTTCATCGCGGGCGCTGGGCCCCGGCTCTACGGCCGGGGCACGAGAGCGGCGCTACGCACACAGCTCGTAGGCGTCCTCGACGACATACGGGCCGCCGCCCGTCGATGCGCGCGAGGAGAACAGCACGAAGCGTTCCGCCATGAACGCCTTGCTCGGGAAATAGCCGCGCAGCGAGAGATAGTCGGCGACGTCGCGGTCGGAAGCGTCGTGCAGTCTTGCGAGCGTGACGTGCGGGATGAACTTGCGTCCCTCCGGGTCGAGGCCGATCCGCTGCATCATGCGCTCGAGCTCGGCCTGCAATTCCATCAGCGGCTTGCTCGGCGCGATGGTGGCGACCACGGCGCGCGGCTTGCGGCCGCCGAAGCTGGTGAGCCCCTGCACCTTCACCTCGAACGGCTTGCGGTCGACGCGAAACAGCATCGAGGCGATCTCGTTGGCGGACGCGCCGTCGATGTCGCCGATGAAGCGCAGGGTGACGTGATAATTTTCGGGATCGATCCAGCGGGCGCCGGGGAGGCCACCCCTCAAGTTGGAAAGCGACTGGCCGATCTCGGCCGGAATTTCCAGACCCGTGAACAAACGCGGCATCGTTTCGCACTCCCGATGCTTGGGTACAGTCCTCGAACAGCGAGAACCATATCCAAATTAGAGCCGGCGACGAATCACCGGTAACCTGATTCCTATCGCAGTTGTGTGACTCTGCGAAGCATGCCGCGCCTCACCCCGGTAAAAACCCTTGGAATTAGGGTTAGCACTGCCTGGTTTTCAACGTCGTTGCTCAGCGATCGTGCCAATGAATGCCTCCACACTGGGCATGATCCTGCCGACGATGATGTCGACGCCTTCCGCGGTCGGATGAATGCCATCCGCCTGGTTGAGCTTGGCATCGGCCGCGACGCCCTCGAGGAAGAACGGATAGAGCGGCACGTCGAATGACTTGGCCAGATCCGGATAAATCGAATTGAACCGCGCGGCATATTCGGCGCCGTAATTCGGCGGCGCCAGCATGCCGCAGAGCATCACCGCAATCTTTCGCGCCTTGAGCCGCTGGACGATGTCGGTCAGCGCGGCGCGCGTCACCTCGGGATCGATGCCGCGCAGCGCGTCGTTGGCGCCGAGCTCGACGATGACGCCGTCGGTTCCATCGGGCACCGACCAGTCGAGCCGGTCGCGGCCGCCCGAGGTGGTGTCGCCGGACACCCCGGCATTGGTCATGTCGACCTCTATGCCCTTGGCCTGTAAGGCTTTTTTAAGCTTTTGGGGGAACGCCTCCTGGGCCAGAAGGCCGAGGCCGGCGCTCAGGGAATCGCCGAGGACGACCAGCTTGACCGGTTTGGTCGCGCCCGCCCAAGCGAGGTTCGCCATCGTCATGACGGCGAGCATCAACACGGCTATGTGCATGAACAATCCGTAACGCCTCTCGACCGCGCGTGCGGACTTGCCATATGACCGGACCATGGACACTCGCATCGACCCCTCTTCGCTCGCCGCTACCGCGGACACCATCGCCATCTCCAACGTCAATCTCTCATTGGGCACGGGCGCGGCACGCGTTCACATTCTCAAGGATATCAGCTTGCGGGTCGGCCGGAGCGAGACGATCGGCCTGATCGGCCCGTCAGGCTCGGGCAAATCCACGCTGCTGATGGTGATGGCGGGGCTGGAGCGTCCTGATAGCGGAGAGGTGGTGGTGAATGGCACGCCTTTCAATGCCCTCGACGAGGACGCGCTGGCGCGCTTCCGCGGCCGCCAGGTCGGCATCGTCTTTCAGTCCTTCCACCTGATCCCGACCATGACGGCGCTGGAGAACGTGGCCGTGCCGCTCGAGCTCGCCGGCAACCCCGATGCCGCCAGGCGCGCGGCTGAGGAGCTGCAATCGGTCGGGCTCGGCGACCGTCTGCATCATTATCCGACGCAGCTCTCCGGCGGCGAGCAGCAGCGCGTCGCGCTCGCACGCGCGCTCGCGCCCGATCCCGCGATCCTCGTCGCCGACGAGCCGACCGGCAATCTCGACGAGACGACCGGCAAGCAGATCGTCGATCTCCTGTTCAGCAAGCACGCCGAGCGCGGCATGACCTTGGTGCTGGTGACGCACGATTCCTCGCTCGCGCATCGCTGCGATCGCGTCATCCGCCTGCGCTCCGGGCGCATCGACACGCAGTCTGCGCCCGCATGAGCGCCGTGGCCGAACCGTTCGCCAAGCCGAACGCCGTCGCGCTGTCGCTGCGCTACGCCTTGCGCGAATTGCGCGGTGGCCTGCGCGGCTTCTACGTCTTCATCGCCTGCATCGCGCTCGGCGTGATGGCGATCGCCGGCGTCGGCTCAGTGTCCGCAAGCCTGTCCGACGGCCTCGCGCGCGAAGGCCGCACGCTGCTCGGCGGCGACGTCTCCTTCGTGCTGTTCCAGCGCGAGGCCAAGCCGGAAGAGGTCGCGTTCCTGCGCTCGCGCGGCACGCTGTCGGCCGCTGCGACCTTGCGCGGCATGGCGCGCTCGGTTGACGGCAAGCTGGCGCTGGTCGAGATGAAGGCGGTCGATAACACCTATCCGATGCTGGGACAGCTGACGCTGGCGCCGCCCCTGCCGATGGCCGATCTGCTCGCGATGCGCGACGGCGCGTTCGGTGCCGCCGCCGATCCGACGCTGCTGGCGCGGCTTTCTCTCAAGACCGGCGACCGCGTCACGATCGGGGCCGCGACATTCCAGATCCGCTCGACGGTCGAGGCGGAGCCCGACAAGCTCGCCGGCGGCATCGGCTTCGGGCCGCGCTTCTTGATCAGCGAAGCGGCCTTGCGCGCCACCGGCCTGATCCAGCCCGGCAGCCTGGTGCGCTGGGTCTACCGGGTCAAGCTGCCCGAGACTGCGAACAACGAGCGCGCCACCGAAGCCTTCATCGCGGATGCGCGCAGCGCGGCGCCGCAAGCCGGCTGGGAGATCCGCAGCCGTTCCAATGCCTCGCCGCAGCTCGAACGCAACATCAACCGCTTCACACAGTTCCTGACCCTGGTCGGCCTTGCCGCACTGCTGGTCGGCGGCGTCGGCGTCGCCAATGCCGTCAAGAGCCATATCGACCGCAAGCTCGAGGTGATCGCCGCCTTCAAGGCCGTCGGCGCCACCGGCCGGGACGTGTTCGGCATCTATCTGGCGCAGGTGGTCCTGCTGGCGGCGATCGGGTCCGTGATCGGCCTGGCGCTCGGCGCCGCGATGCCCTTTGCCATTGTTGGGCTGTTCGGCAAAATGCTGCCGCTGCCGGTGGTGCCGGCCGTGCATGCCGACGAGCTCGCGCTGTCCTTCGTCTATGGCCTCCTCACCGCCCTCGCCTTCGGCCTGTGGCCGCTCGGCCGCGCGCACGACGTGCCGGTGGCCGCCCTGTTCCGCGACACCATCAGCTCCGAGTGGCACCGGCCACGCGCGGGCTATCTGGTGCTCATGGCCGTCGTGATCGCCCTCCTCGTCGCGGTCGTGATCGGCCTATCGTTCGACAAGCGCATCGCCGCGGTGTTCGTGGCTTCCTCGGTGGTCGTGTTCGCCTTGCTCCGCGGCATCGCCGCTCTGCTGATGGGAATCGCACGACGGCTGCCGCGGACGCGGCTACCGATGCTGCGGCTGGCGATCGCCAACATCTACCGGCCGGGCGCACTGACGCCGTCCGTCGTGCTGTCGCTGGGGCTCGGGCTCGCCGTGCTCGTCACCATCACCCAGATCGACGGCAATCTGCGCCGGCAATTCCTCGCGGCCTTGCCCGACCGCGCACCGTCGTTCTTCTTCATCGACATTCCGAGCGCACAGGCCGAGCAGTTCGACGCGTACTTGCGCCAGATCGCTCCGGGCGCCAGGATCGAGGACGTGCCGATGCTGCGCGGGCGCATCGTCGCCGCGCGCGGGGTGCGCGCGGAGGAGCTCAAGCCCACGACGGATTCCGAATGGGTGCTGCAGAGCGACCGCGGCCTGACTTATACGGCTGAGCTGCCCAAGGGATCCAAGGTGGTCGAGGGCGAGTGGTGGGGTGCGGACTATTCCGGCCCGCCGCTGGTCTCGATGGAGAAGAAGATCGCCGACGGGCTCGGCCTCAAGCTCGGCGACGAGGTGGTGGTCAACGTGCTCGGCCGCGACATCCCGGCCAAGATCAGCAACTTGCGCACCATCGACTGGCAGGGTCTCGGCATCAATTTCGTCCTGGTGTTCTCGCCCAACGCCTTCAAGGGCGCGCCGCACACCCACATCGCGACGCTGACGGAAGCAGGCGGAAAGGCGGCCGCCGACGGCAAGATCATCAAGGAGGTCGCCGACGCTTATCCGATGGTGACGAGCGTGCGCGTGCGCGAGGTGATGGAGACGGTCGGCTCCGTGGTGACCAATCTGGCTTTGGCGATCCGCGGCGCCAGCGCCGTGACGCTGATCTCGGCGATCCTGGTGCTGGGCGGGGCGCTCGCCGCCGGCCACCGCCACCGGGTCTATGATGCCGTGATCCTGAAGACCCTGGGCGCGACGCGGCTGCGGCTGCTCGGCGCCTATGCCCTCGAATACCTGCTGATCGGCCTTGCCACCGCGGTCTTCGGGGTGATCGCGGGCAGCATAGCTGCCTGGATGATCGTGACGCGGCTGATGACGCTGAGCTTCGTCTGGCAGGCCGGCAGCGCCGCCGGCGTGGTCGCCGCGGCGCTGGTCGTCACCGTCGGGCTCGGGCTTGCCGGCACGCTGCTGGCGTTGAACAAAAAGCCGGCCACGGTGTTGCGAAATTTGTGACAAAATGTAGCGGCGGATCGAGCCGGGCGGAATCGTCCCGGTTTTCGTCGATTAACCACGCTACCCGTCAGCTTCGCGTCAGGATTGACGCCGAGGGCGACATTCAGCCGCGCGTGGAAGGTTGCGGCGAATGTGTTAGTTTCCCACATATCGGATGGGTTCGGAGTCCCGATTGTGAGCCAGAATTAAATCGGCTGGCAGCGGTCTCCGAGATAGAATTTTGACGAACCGGCGGCATGGCGACCCTCATGCCGGACGGACCAACCAACGGGAATTCGACCATGTCGGACCTAGACCGTAACTACGCTTCTCCTTTCGGCAGGGCCGCCGGGCGTGTTGACGCCGCGACGGTCGATGCCGGCCTGCGCGCCTATATGCTGCGCATCTATAACTACATGACCATTGGCCTGGCCATCACCGGCCTGGCCGCGCTCGGCGTCTACATGGCCGCTGTGACCGACGTTCCGACGGCGGACGCCGTCCGCGTCGGCAAGCTGTTCCTGACGCCGTTCGGCTACGCCATGTTCGTCAGCCCCCTGAAGTGGCTGTTCATGCTGGCGCCGCTCGCGATGGTGTTCGTGATCTCGGCGGGCATCAACCGTCTGGCCCCCTCGACCGCCCAGATCCTGTTCTGGGTGTTCTCGGCGCTGATGGGCATCTCGCTGTCGTCGATCTTCCTGGTGTTCACGCACACCTCGATCGTGCGGGTGTTCTTCATCACCGCGGCGACCTTCGGTGCGCTCAGCCTCTACGGCTACACCACCAAGCGTGACTTGACCGGCATGGGCTCGTTCCTGTTCATGGGCCTGATCGGCATCATCATCGCGAGCCTGGTGAACCTGTTCCTGGCCAGCTCGATGCTGCAGTTCATCGTGTCGGTGGTCGGCGTGCTGGTGTTCGCGGGCCTCACCGCCTGGGATACCCAGCGGCTGAAGAACGACTACATCTACGGCTACGTTTCGGCCGGCGGTGACATCGCAGAGCGTGCGGCCATCACCGGCGCCCTGTCGCTGTACCTGAACTTCATCAACCTGTTCACGCTGCTGCTGCAGCTCCTCGGCCAGCGCGACTAAGCGACAGGTCCGAGCGAACGACACCAACCCCGGCCGAGAGGCCGGGGTTTTTGTTTGGGCCCGTGGCCTCTCCTCGTCATTGCGAGGAGCCCTTGCGACGAAGCAATCCAGAGTCCCTCCGCGGATGCATCTCTGGATTGCTTCGCTGCGCTCGCAATGACGGGGGTGGAGGCGGCGGACCCCTTCCAGCGACCGCGCGAAGATTCTAATCTTCCCCCATGTCCGCACCCGATATCAGGCCCACCACCGAGGCCGACCTTCCCGCCATCACCGCCATCTACCAGCAGGCCGTCCGCGAGGGCACGGCGACATTCGAGCTGGAGCCGCCCGACCTTTCGGAGATGACGCGCCGCTATCGCGCGCTGATCGACGGCGGCTACCCCTATTTCGTCGCCATGCTGGACGGGCGCGTGGCCGGCTATGCCTATGCCGGCGCCTACCGGCCGCGTCCGGCCTACCGCTTCACGGTGGAGAACTCGATCTATCTCGATCCCTCCTTCCACCGCCGCGGCGTCGGCTCGAAGCTGCTGGAACGGCTGATCGCCGAATGCGAGGCGCGCGGCTTCCGCCAGATGATCGCGGTGATCGGCGATTCCGCCAATGCCGGATCGATCGGCGTGCACACAAGGTGCGGCTTCAAGATGATTGGCACGCATCCCAATGTCGGCCTGAAATTCGGCCGCTGGCTGGACACCGTGATGATGCAACGCGACCTCGGCGAGGGCGCGCGCACGGTGCCGGGGACGTAGGTCATCCGTCATTCCGGGGCGATGCGCAGCATCGAGCCCGGAATCCATTGAACGGCACGGGCGGTGGAGGGATGGATTCTCAGGTGCGCAATTGCGCACCATAGCTCGCGACTTCGTCGCGCCCCGGAATGACCACCGATGGTTCGTCTACACCACCGCCAACTTCCGATCGATCACCAGCAGCACCCGCTCGAGCTCGTGGCCGCGGCGCAGGATCAGGCCGGTCGCCGAGATCACGCTGTACATGCCCTGCTTGCGCGCGAGGCGCGGATCCTTCTCGATGCGATAGATCGGCACTTCCGAGGCGCGGCGATAGACCGAGAACACAGCGCGGTCCTTCAGGAAGTCGATTGCATAGTCGCGCCACTCGCCGTCGGCGACCATGCGGCCGTAGAGATTGAGAATCCGGTGCAGCTCGAGCCGGTTGAACGTTACCCGGTTCGGCGCCGCGGCGGGACGCGCCGCCGCGCGCTGCTCGCTCGGGTCGGTATCCTCCGACGCCAGACTCATGGGAAGCGCCTCCTCATCGCACGCTATGACCCGCGTCCGCGAAGACCGTCCCCGGAACCGCGTTCATGACAATTGCATGATTGCGCCAACCGTTGCGCATCGCAAGAGGCTCAACCCATCGAATCGGCACCGCGTCGGGGCACACGCAAGGGTGGAACTCCGTCGCGGCAAACCGTCACGGGATCGTTAGCAGGAATCATAGTATCGCCGCTTTTCCGCCAACCGCCCGCCGCCCTGCATTGCGAAAAGACAGACGTGCGTTGACCCGGTCCTTTCGGTTCCGGATTCCTCAGCCCCCAGCCCCCCGGGGTCGAACAGGATCGGGTCTGTACGCACGACAAGGAGGGCCAACGCAAGTTGGTCCTTTTTTGTTTGTGTCGGGATGTTTTCGGCACGGCCGTCATTCCGGGGGGCGCCTCTTGGCGCGACCCCGGAATCCATCTCTCATCCGAGAAACTGGATCATTGGGTTCTCAGGTGCGCAATTGCGCACCATAGCTCGCGCTTCGCGCGCCCCGGAATGACGAAGACCAACTTTGCGGAAATGCCGTGCACCTACTTCAATGCAGCGACGTGTACGCCGCGCCCAGCATCGGGCCCGGTCGCTCGCGGCTGCCGTCCTGGACGTAGACCACCGCGCCGTCGACACCGTCGCGCGTGAGGTTCTCGATCGGCACCGTCCAGCTTTCCGGACGGCCGGTCCAGTCGCCGACCTTGAGCAGGTTGCGCACCACGTTGTGATAGGTGACCTGCTGTCCGCGGTTCTCGCCGCGGGTGATCGCGATCGGCACCGACTTGGCGATCGAGCAGATCCAGACCTCGCCGTGCGAGACCGTGGGCTCCTTGCTTTCGGCGACCGAGACGCTGATCTGCTTGCCCGAGAGCGACATCGTGACCGGCACGCTCATCACGCCGGAGCCCTTGTCGGTCCTACCGATCGCGTTCTCGATGCCGGCGCGATCGCTGCCGATGACATGCGTGGAGCCGTTGACCACGACCTGCGGCGTGTAGACCTCGCGGTCGCCGCGCATGCGCGAATAGGCCCGCTGCCGTGCAGAGAAGCGCGAATCCGCCAGCGTGTCCTTCCAGCCGAGATAATCCCAATAATCGATCGGCATGCTCAGGGCGATGACGGAGGGATCCTTGGAGAGATCGCCGATGATCTGGTCGGCGGGCGGGCAGGAGGAGCAGCCCTGCGAGGTGAACAATTCGACGACGGCGCGGGGATCGGCCTCTGCAGGACGAATGACGGCGATGATTGCACATATGCCGAGAGCTCCCGACCAGAGAGCACCGGACCAACGTGGAATCAGATGGGAAGCCGTCATTGTCGTCATGTCGAACGCCGCACACCGTTGCTGTTGGAGGGAAATCTTATCGCCGGATGGTCACCGTAGTCTTACGGGGCGCGGTACATTCATCCATCCGGGCCACCGTCCAAGGGGAGGTTTTCCGCCGGGCGGGCCCATCTGAAGCGTACCGCAAACGCGCGAAGGCGGCCTTTGATAGGCCGCCTTCGTTAAGGCTTCTACTCACTTCGCAGTGAGCCATCGTTCACAAATCCGCGCTTACGCCGCGAGCTTGCGCAGCACGTAGTGCAGGATGCCGCCGTTGCGGTAGTAGTCGAGCTCGTCCAGCGTATCGATGCGGCAGAGCAGCGAAACGCGCTGCAGCGAACCGTCGCCGGAGACGATCTCCGCGGTCAGCTTCTGGCGCGGCTTGAGGTCGCCGACGAGGCCGCGGATGGTCACCTTCTCGTCACCCTTCAGCCCCAGCGACTGCCAGGAGGTGCCTTCCTCGAAGGTCAGCGGCAGCACGCCCATGCCGACCAGGTTGGAGCGGTGGATGCGCTCGAAGCTCTGGCAGATCACGGCGCGCACGCCGAGCAGGCGCGTGCCCTTGGCGGCCCAGTCGCGCGAGGAGCCGTTGCCGTACTCGGCACCGGCGAACACCACCAGCGGCACCTTCTCTTCCTGGTACTTCATCGCGGCGTCGTAGATCGACATCTGCTCGCCGTCGGGCCAGTGCTTGGTCAGACCGCCCTCGGGGATGTTTCCGTCCGCGCCCCTCAGCATGAAGTTCTTGATGCGGATGTTGGCGAAGGTGCCGCGCATCATGACTTCATGGTTGCCGCGGCGCGTGCCGTACTGGTTGAAGTCGGCGGGGCGCACCTGGTGCTCGCTGAGATATTTGCCGGCGGGCGAGGTGAGCTTGATCGAGCCGGCCGGCGAGATGTGGTCGGTGGTGATCTTGTCGCCGAACATGGCGAGGATGCGCGCCTCGACGATGTCGGTGACCGGCTCCGGCTCCTTCTTCATGCCTTCGAAGTAAGGCGGGTTCTGCACATAGGTCGAGGACATGTTCCAGCGATAGGTCTCGCTCTCGACCGTCTTGATCTTGCGCCAGTTGGTGTCGCCCTTGAACACGTCGGCATACTTCTTCTTGAAGATCGACGCGGTCACGAACTTCTTCATGAAGGCGTTGATCTCCTTGGTCGTCGGCCAGATGTCCTTCAGGTACACCGGCTTGCCGTCCTTACCCTCGCCGAGCGGCTCGGTGGCGAGGTTCTTGGTGACGCTGCCCGCGAGCGCGTAGGCGACGACGAGCGGCGGCGAGGCCAGGTAGTTCGCCTGCACGTCCGGCGAGACGCGGCCTTCGAAATTGCGGTTGCCGGAGAGCACGGCGGCCGCAACGATGCCGTTGTCGTTGATCGCCTTCGAGATCTCCTCCGGCAGCGGACCGGAATTGCCGATGCAGGTGGTGCAGCCGAAGCCGACCAGGTTGAATCCGACCTTATCGAGATCGGGCTGCAGACCGGAATTGGCGAGATATTCCGCGACCACCTGGCTGCCGGGGGCGAGCGAGGTCTTCACCCACGGCTTGGCCTTGAGGCCCTTCGCAGCCGCATTGCGCGCGAGCAGGCCGGCGCCGATCAGGACGCTCGGGTTCGAGGTGTTGGTGCAGGAGGTGATCGCGGCGATCACGACGTCGCCATGGCCGATGTCGAAGTTCTTGCCTTCGACGGAAAAGCGCTTGGCCGGCTCCTCGGCCTTCTTGTACTCGCTGGCGAGCGCGAGCGAGAAACCGTCCGCAACGGTCGGCAGCGCGATGCGGCCTTCGGGACGCTTCGGACCGGCCATCGACGGCACGACGTCGCCGAGGTCGAGGGTCAGCGTCTCCGTGAACACCGGATCGGGCGACTTGGCGGTGCGGAACAGGCCCTGCGCCTTGGCATAGGCCTGCACCAGCGCAACGCGGGCCGAGGCACGGCCGGAGGTCTTGAGATAATCGAGCGCGGCGGCATCGACCGGGAAGAAGCCGCAGGTCGCGCCGTATTCGGGCGCCATGTTGGCGATGGTCGCCTTGTCGGCGACCGAGAGGTGGTCGAGGCCGGGGCCGAAGAACTCGACGAACTTGCCTACGACGCCTAGCTTGCGCAGCATCTGCGTCACGGTCAGCACGAGGTCGGTCGCGGTGACGCCTTCCTTCAGCGCGCCCTTCAGCTTGAAGCCGACGACGTTGGGCAGCAGCATCGACAGCGGCTGGCCGAGCATGCAGGCTTCCGCCTCGATGCCGCCGACGCCCCAGCCGAGCACGGCAAGACCATTGACCATGGTGGTGTGCGAGTCGGTGCCGACCAGCGAATCGGGATAGGCCACCTCGAACGTGCCGGTCTTCTTGCCGACCGTCATCTTCTCCTTCTTGGTCCAGACGGTCTGGGCCAGATATTCGAGATTGACCTGGTGGCAGATGCCGGTGCCGGGCGGCACAACGGAGAAGTTCGAGAACGCCTTCTGGCCCCACTTCAGGAACTCGTAGCGCTCCTGGTTCTGCTTGTATTCCTCGGTGACGTTCTTGCCGAAAGCCTTGTTGTCGCCGAAGAAGTTCACGATCACGGAATGATCGATGACGAGGTCGACGGGCACCAGCGGATTGATCTTCTCAGCATCGCCGCCGAGCTTCTGCATCGCGTTGCGCATCGCGGCGAGGTCGACCACCGCCGGCACGCCAGTGAAGTCCTGCATCAAGACGCGCGCCGGGCGGAAGGCGATCTCATGCTCCAGCGACTTCTTGCGCAGCCATTTCGACACCGCGACGATGTCGTCCTTCTTGACCGAGCGGCCGTCCTCGTTGCGCAGCAAATTCTCGAGCAGGACCTTCATCGAATAGGGAAGTTTCGAAATTCCCTTCAGACCATTCTTCTCGGCGGTAGGCAGGCTGTAATAGACATAGGTTTTGGCGCCGACCTTGAGGGTCTTTTTGCATTTGAAGCTGTCGAGCGAGGTCATGTAGGAGATCCCAATTGTTAGTTATACCCGGCAGGGTATTTTAACACCTTCAGCGTATCAGGCTGGGCCGCTTGCAGGGGCAGGTTGAGTTGCTGCATCAAGTAGTTCCGGGCTTATAGAAGCTTTCTAACCGCGCCGCCACAGCCACTATCGTGCCGCAGCAATCCGCGAGCCAAAAATTCCCATGCGCTACCCCAAGATTTCCTGAGGCCTGGCTGTGAGCGGACCGAACAAAGGCGAGATGCGGCTGTCCGGGCAGGGGCTGAGATGCGTGCGGGGCGGCCGCGAGGTGTTCGCCGGGCTCGATTTCGCGGCCGGCTCGGGCGAGACGGTCGCGGTCGTCGGCCGCAATGGATCGGGCAAGACCTCGCTGCTGCGGCTGATCGCCGGCCTGCTCGTTCCCGCCGGCGGGACGATCGCGCTGGAGGGGGGCGACGCCGAGTTGACGCTGCCCGAGCAGTGCCACTATCTCGGCCATCGCGATGCCCTGAAGCCGGCGCTGAGCGTGGCCGAAAACCTGACGTTTTGGGCTGATTTTCTCGGCGGCGAGCGTTTTGATGCGGCTGAGAGCCTCGCCAAGGTGGGCCTCGACCACGCCATCCATCTGCCCGCCGGATTCCTGTCGGCCGGCCAGCGCCGCCGGCTCTCGCTGGCCCGGCTGCTGACCGTCCGCCGCCCAGTCTGGCTCCTGGACGAGCCGACCAACGCGCTGGACGTGGCCGGCCAGGACATGTTCGGCGGCCTGATGCGCGAGCATCTGGCTGCCGGCGGCATGATCGTCGCGGCGACGCATGCCCCGCTCGGGATCGAATCGCGGGAGCTGCGGATCGGGGGTGTGGTGTGATTCCGATGCACCCTCAGCTTTCCGAGCGGCTAGGCCCTGCTCTCACCGTTCCCTCCCCCCTTGCGGGGGAGGGTCAGGGAGGGGGGTGCCACACGACGCGGCTTCTCGGCTCTGACGTTCGAGCAGCGGGTGCTCTGTTGGTGGAGGCTCGCGCCCAGCGGGCATCTCGCCCGGGGCTACCCCCCTCCCCTGCCCTCCCCCACAAGGGGGGAGGGAGTGCAGTGTGCCTGTGGCCGGCGGCGAACGTTTTCCCAACCGCCGGAAGCCCCCCATGACCGCCCTCGCCGCCCTCATCCGCCGGGACATCCGGATCGCGCTCCGCGTTGGCGGCGGGGCGTTGATTGGCGTCTTGTTCTTCCTGACCGTGGTGGTGCTGATGCCGTTCGCGGTCGGGCCGGATCTGGCGCTGCTGTCGCGGCTGGGCCCGGCCATTCTCTGGCTCGGCGCCCTGCTGGCGAGCCTGCTGACTCTCGACCGGCTGTTCATGGCCGACCATGAAGACGGCTCGCTCGACCTGATCACGATGAGCCGGACGCCGCTGGAACTGGCCTGCGCCGCCAAGGCGCTGGCGCATTGGCTCGCCGCCGGCCTGCCGCTGATTGTCGCAACCCCCGTGCTCGGCCTGTTGCTCAACCTCGATATGGTCGCCACCGCGGCGGTGGCGCTGACGCTGCTGGCGGGCACCCCGGCGCTGACCTTCACCGGCATGATCGGGGCGGCGCTGGCGGTGACGCTGCATCGCGGCGGGCTGTTGATGGCCGTCCTCGTGCTGCCGCTGTCGATTCCTGTGCTGATTTTCGGCGTTGCGGCCTCGCAGGCGGTGATTGTCGGCCCGATGACGTTCGGCGCGCCGTTTTCGATCCTGTGCGCGCTCTCGCTGGTCAGCCTCGTGATCGGCCCGTTCGCGGCGGCGGCGAGCCTGCGGCATGGTCTCGATTGAGATGGCCTCGACCGATCTTGACCCCGATCAACTTTCGCAACGGACTTTCGTGCTGATTGCCTGAGCGGCTCCCGGTGATTATCACGATACCATGACGCTGATCGACCTCGCCAACCCCACGCGGTTCCTCGCGCTGACAGCGCGGGTGTTGCCGTGGCTGGCGGCCGCGACAATCATCCTGCTCACGATCGGCCTTTATCAATCCGCCTCCGCGCCGGACGACTATCAGCAGGGCGCCACCGTCAAGATCATGTTCATCCACGTGCCCAATGCCTGGCTCTCGATGTTCGTGTGGGGCGTGATGAGCATCGCATCCTTGGGCACGCTGGTGTGGCGGCATCCGCTCGCCGACGTCGCCGCCAAGGCCGCAGCTCCGATCGGCGCCGCCTTCACCTTCCTCGCGCTGCTCACGGGCTCGCTGTGGGGCCGGCCGATGTGGGGCACCTATTGGGAATGGGACGCGCGGCTGACCTCGGTGCTGATCCTGTTCCTGATGTATCTCGGCCTGATGGCGCTGTGGCGCGCGGTCGACGATCCCTCGCGCGCGGCGCGCGCCGCCGCGGTGCTGACCCTGGTCGGCGCGATCAACCTGCCGATCATCAAGTTCTCCGTCGACTGGTGGAACACGCTGCACCAGCCCGCCTCGGTGATGCGCATGGGCGGCTCGGCGCTGGACAAGTCGTTCCTGATTCCGCTGCTGGTGATGGCGGTCGCCTTCACGCTGCTGTTCGTCACGCTGCACCTGGCCGCGATGCGCAACGAGATTTTGCGCCGCCGTGTCCGCTCGCTGCAGATGACGCAGGCGAGCCAGAAGGCTGCATGACGATGTCGCTCGGTCCTTACGCCTCCTTCATCGTGGCGTCTTACGCAGCTGCCGCCCTCGTGGTCGCGATCCTGATCGGCTGGGTCATGCTCGATTATCGCAGCCAGACGCAGCGCCTGCGCGAGCTGGAGCAGCGCGGCATCACCCGCCGGTCGGGCCGCAGCGCGACGGAGCCGCGATGAGCGATCAACCTGCTCCCGCTCCGCCGCAGCGCCGCACCTTCCTGATGGTGCTGCCGCTGATCGCCTTCATCGGCCTTGCGCTTCTGTTCTGGTTCCGGCTCGGCAGCGGCGATCCCTCGCGGATTCCCTCGGCGCTGATCGGGCGGCCCGCACCGCAGACCGTGCTGCCGCCGCTCGAGGGGTTGCATGACAACGGCACGCAGGTGCCGGGACTCGATCCGGCCGCGTTCAAGGGCCAGGTCAGCCTGGTCAACGTCTGGGCGTCATGGTGCGTGCCGTGCCACGACGAAGCGCCGCTGCTGACCGAGCTCGCCAGGGACAAACGCTTCCAACTGGTCGGCATCAACTACAAGGATGCCGCCGACAATGCGCGGCGCTTCCTCGGCCGCTACGGCAACCCGTTCGGCCACGTCGGCGTGGACGCCAACGGCCGCGCCTCGATCGAATGGGGCGTCTACGGCGTGCCGGAGACGTTCGTCGTCGGGCGCGAGGGCACCATTGTCTACAAGCTGGTCGGGCCGATCACGCCGCAAAATCTCAAGGCCGTGCTGATACCGGAGCTGGAGAAGGCGCTGAAGGCGGGAAGCTGACCTGCTGCGCACGAGCCGCGCCACGGCGCGAATTCACGAAGCGCCGTCGCGGCGATTGGTCGTGTCGGTGTGGCCCGCGAGCAAGCCGGCGACGACATCCCAGCCTTTCCCGAACATGTGGCCGACCTTGTGGCCGAAGGAATCGTCCGGGCGCAGCCGCGGCGATTCCAGAATGTGCGTCAAGTGGCGATGATCGCCGGGAATGCTGCTGATCTCCGAGGCGACGGTGGCGTGGACTTGCGCCATCAGGTCATCCAGGCGCCGCGCCCAGCCCGACCCTTTGAGCTCGATCTGCGTTCTCAGCGCCTGCTCGATCCGGTAGATCTCGCCAACGATCTCCTTGGCGCGCACCGGACGGTTGTTCCTGAGCGCAAACAGCAAGAGGTGATGGTTCTCCTCGATCTGATCGAGCACCATCGACACCGCAATCGCGAATGGGCCCGCCGCGATCCGCGCCGCAGCCCGGTCGTCGGTCGGAGCGATCGCGACGGACAGCAGCTCCCAGGGAGTTTCAAGATGCTTTGCCAGGATCGTGAGCGCGAACGGAAGGGCATCGGCACGCTTGGCCCTTAGCGTGCTCAATTGGCCGAGAACCTTGTCGAGGCTGACGCCCTCGAGCCGGGCGATCTTCGGTGCGAGCGCACGGCCGAAATCGTCGAGCTCCCGCTGCATGTCGAGGTAGCGCAGCATCTTCTTGAGGTCGTCGAACGTCGCATGCGAGCTGGTATAGGCCATCAGCCCATCGCGAATGCGGGCTGCGCCCTCGGCGGACCCGAGCTGGCCGTTGAGCGAGGTCAGGACCTTCTTCTGGAAGGCTTGGGCCATCTGCCGCGCCTCGGCCTGCTTGTCGGCAGAGATGACCTTGGTCGCATTGGCGATGTAGTCGGCGGCCATGCTGCGCAGCAATTGCTCCGTCACGAGGCTCCAGATCGGCGCGAGCGATCCACGGGCGATCTGCCCGCTATTGGCGCGCTCCGGGGCGCTGTCCACCAGGACCGGCTCGAGTGGCTCGAAGAAGTAGCGTGACGGATTTCCGACGCGATAGTGATTTTGGCCGGTGTTGCGAAACTCGGCACGCAGCGCCGCGATCAATGGCTCGGAATGCGGAATGTCCTCGCCGAGGAGATGCAGCCGTTCCAGTTCGGCAAGCAGGCGGCGCCGGACCTGCGGCGCGAGCTGCCGGAGATACTGAATCAGGTGTTCAGCGGTCTGGTCCTGTCTTGCGCTCACCACCGGGCCCTCCGGCGAGCCATCCTCTCTGTTCATAAGGCTATCGCCCCCGACCTTTCAGCAAGGTAAAGCGCTGAATAATCTGGGCCTGCGGTTACGGAGCAATGAAGGAACCGGTCCGGACCAAGTGCACGTTGGCGTGAATAGAGGCGGTCGCCGCCGGCAGGCGCAGGCCTGAACCCGGCAACTACCCCTTGCTCACATCCCCCGCCTCGGCCTCGCTTCTCTCCAGCGAGACCGGCGCGAGATGATAGCGCTTGGTCAGCGGCAGCTGGGCGACGGCGAAGATCATGGTCAGCGTCGTCACGCCGAACACCTTGAAGTTCACCCAGAAATCCGTGCTCTGGGTGCGCCAGATGATCTCGTTCAGCACGGCCAGGCCGGCGAAGAACAGCGCCCAGCGCAGCGTCAGGATACGCCAGCCATGCGGTGTCAGGTTGAACACCTGGTCGAACATCACGGCGATGAAGGAGCGGCCGAACAACAGGCCGCCGCCGAGGATCGCGGCGAACAGGCCGTAGATGATGGTCGGCTTGACCTTGATGAAGGTCTCGTCGTGCAGCACCAGGGTCAGCGTGCCGAACACCAGCACGATCACGCCCGTGACGATCGCCATGATCGGGATGTGGCGCGTCACCATGTAGGACGCCGCCATCGCCGCCACGATCGCGACCATGAAGGCGCCGGTCGCGGCGAACAGATTGAACTTCGCGTTGACGAAGAAGAACACGAGCAGCGGACCGAGCTCGGTCGCGAGCTTGAACAGCGGATGCGGCTGGGTCTTGTCCATTCTCTCTTCCGTCTCTCCCATCCTTCGAGACGACCGCTTCGCGGTCTCCTCAGGATGAGGACCTCATGTGTGGCACGACCTCATCCTGAGGAGCCGCGCAAGCGGCGTCTCGAAGGATGACGCTATTCGATTCCGGCGATGGCGCGGGCGAAGTCGCGCGCGGTGAAGGGCGCGAGATCATCGACGCCTTCGCCGACGCCGATGAAGTGTACCGGCAGCTTGAACTTCTCCGCGAGCGCCACCAGGATGCCGCCGCGCGCGGTGCCGTCGAGCTTGGTCATCACGAGGCCGGTGACCCCGGCGGTGCGATGGAAGGCCTCGACCTGGGACAGCGCATTCTGGCCGACGGTGGCATCCAGCACCAGCAGCACCGCATGCGGCGCGGTGTCATCCACCTTGCGGATCACGCGCACGACCTTCTCGAGCTCGTTCATCAGCTCGGCCTTGTTCTGCAGGCGCCCCGCGGTGTCGATCAGCAGCACGTCGATGGCCTGCTCCTTTGCCGCGGTGAGCGCGTTGAAGGCAAGGCTCGCCGAATCCGAGCCTTGCGCGCCTGCGATGACGGGCGTCTTCGTCCGCTCGCCCCAGACCTTGAGCTGCTCGATGGCGGCGGCGCGAAACGTGTCGCCGGCGGCCAGCATCACCTTGCGGCCTTCGGAGGCGAATTTCTGCGACAGCTTGCCGATGGTGGTGGTCTTGCCGGAACCGTTGACGCCGACGACGAGGATCACGAACGGCTTCTTGGCCGCATCGATCACGAGCGGCTTTGCCACCGGCGACAGCACCTTCTCGACCTCGGTGGCGACGACGTCCTTGACCTCGTCCGCCGAGATCGCCTTGTCGTAGCGGCCGGCGCCGACGGCGTCGGCAATGCGCACCGCGACGGACGTGCCGAGATCGGCGCGCAGCAGCACGTCCTCGATATCGTCGAGCATGGCGCGGTCGAGCTTGCGCTTGGTGACGAGGTCGGCGACCGCGGTCCCGAGCGAGGACGAGGTGCGCTTCAGCCCGTTGGACAGGCGGCGCCACCAGCTCAGCTTGGGGGGATCTGACGTGGTATCGTTCATGCTGGCGTGTTAGCCGTTCCGGCCCGTAAACGAAAGCCTTGACCGAAAGTCTTGCAATTGCTCGATGTTCCCCAATTGACATCCGATGAAATCTTAGGCCGCGTGCTCCATCGCGACGGGCTGATGCTGGTCATCGACAAGCCCGCCGGCCTGCCGGTGCATCGCGGCCCCAAGGGCGGCCCCAATCTGGAGGATTCCTTCGACGCGTTGCGTTTCGGCCTGCCGCGGCCGCCGGTGCTGGCCCACCGGCTGGACAAGGACACCTCGGGCTGCCTCGTTCTCGGCCGCCACCGCAAGGCGACGGCATCGCTGGGCCTTTTGTTCAAGCACGGCAAGATCGGCAAGACCTACTGGACCGTGGTCGAAGGCGGCCCTGCCGAAGATGAAGGCACCATCGACATGCCGCTCGGCCGGCTCAATGCCGAACGCGGCTGGTGGCAGAAGCCGGATCTGGAAGGGCAGAAGGCCATCACCAACTGGAAGGTGTTGGGCCGGGGCGACGGTTTCACCTGGCTCGCCATGGAACCGGTGACCGGCCGGACCCATCAATTGCGGGTGCATGCGGCCGCGAGCGGCTGGCCGATCTACGGCGATAACATTTACGGCAACGGCCCGCGCTTCGGCGAACCGCGCCTGCACCTGCATTCGCGCGAGATCGTGGTGCCGATCTCCCGCAACAAGGAGCCGGTCCGCGTGGTAGCGCCGGCCCCGCCGCATATGCATGAGAAGCTCCGCGCCTGCGGGTGGAGCGGGGAGTAGCGGAGGTGGTGCTCAACCTCTCCCGCGTGCGGGAGAGGTCTGCGCGAAGCGCCGGGAGAGGGCTTTCTCCTCTTGGGGATGTCCCGTTGTGGAGACACCCTCTCCCCACCCCTCCCCCGCAAGTCCCCCGCAAGCGGGGGAGGGAGCGCACCCGCATTCGCGGCGGCATCTCGCTGCAACGACCACGTCCCGGCCATGGTTTACCAAACCTTCAGCGCTCGCCTCTAATGATAGCGGTTGCTTAGAAAAAGCTTCCGTAACCGCTCAGGACGAGCCGCGCGTGATGACCAAGGCCGGGTTATCGATCATCGACGAGGTCGAATCCGCACTTCGGATCGGCTCGCCGGAAAAGGGTCTGGCGACGGCCCGGCGCGTCACCGAGCTGTTCCTCTCCTCCGCCGGCAATTTCGACGACGAGCAGATCGCGCTGTTCGACGAGGTGCTCGAGCGCCTGATCGGCACCATCGAGCTGCGCGCCATCGCCGATGTGGCCGCGCGCATTGCGCTGGCCGAGATCAGCGCGCAGCTGGCGCCGATCGCGCAGGCGCCTCCGTCGGTGATCCGTCGCCTCGCCAACAATGACGAGATCCGCATCGCCGGCCCCGTGCTGCAGGAATCCGCGCGCCTCGACGACGGCGAGCTGGTGAAGATCGCCTCAAGCAAGGGTGAGCCGCATCTGCTCGCGGTCGCCGGCCGCTGGTGGCTGAAGGAGATCGTCACCGACGCCCTGCTGGCGCGCCGCTATCCCAGCGTCAGCCGGCGGCTGGCCGCCAATCCCGGCGCGCGCGTCTCCGGTAAAGGATTTGCCATCATCGTCGGCCAGGCCGAAAGCGATCCGGAACTCGCGGTCAGCGTCGGCGTTCGCGTCGATTTGCCCTCGGAGCTGCGCCGCCAGTTGCTGCGCTCGGCGACCGATGCCGTGCGCACCCGCCTGTTGTCGCGCGCCCCGCCGCATCTGTTCGAGGAGATCCAGAGCGCGATCGCCGCCGTCACCATTGGCGCCGAGCGCGAAATGTCGGCGGTGCGCGATTTCGAAGGTGCCAAGCGCGCCATTGCCGGCCTAAAGGCTACCGGCCAGCTCAACGAGGCGACGTTGCTCGGCTTCGCCAAACAGCGGCGCTATGAGGAGACGGTGGCGGCGCTGGCAGCGTTATCGGGGTCGACGATCGAGGTGATTCGTCCGCTGATGCAGAGTCTCCGCGAGGACGGCCTGCTGGTGCCGTGCAAGGCCGCCCAGCTTGGCTGGGAAACGACCATCGCCGTGCTCGAATGCCGTTTCGCGACAGGCGCGATGAAGCCGGCGGACATCGCGAGGGCACAGGGGCATTTTGCGAGAATGACGGCGGAGAACGCCAAGCGGACGCTGCGATTCTGGCAGGTAAGGGCGTTGTAGGCGCTTGCTGTTCATTACACATTCCGCTGTCATTGCCCGCGAAAGCGGGCAATCCAGTATTCCAGAGACGACGGAGATTGAACCGAGAAGCCGCGGCGTACTGGGTCGCCCGGTCGAGCCGGGCGACGACACCAATTATGTGGTCAGACGCTCGCCATCGCTGCCGGCTATTCTCAGCGACACCACGCTTCCGATCCGCTCGCCCGCAATCGCCACCGGCAGATAATGCTCCGTGCGGCCCTGCCCGTCGCTCTCGATCAGCACCTCGCGCATCGAACCGATCTCGGCTTGCAGGCGCTGCCGCAAGGCCGCCTCCCCCGCAGCCCGCAGCCGCTTCGCGCGCGCCTTGATCTCAGGCCCGGCCACCTGCGGCATCCGTGCGGCCGGCGTGCCCGGCCGCGGGGAATAGGGGAAGACGTGCAGGAAGGTCAGGCCGCATTGCTCGACGAGGTCGAGCGAACGCGAGAACATCTCCTCGGTCTCGGTCGGAAAGCCCGCGATGATGTCGGCGCCGAAGACGACATCGGGGCGCAGGCGGCGCACCTGCGCGCAGAATGCGATCGCGTCCTGCCGCGAATGCCGCCGCTTCATGCGCTTCAGGATCATGTCGTCGCCTGACTGCAGCGACAGATGCAGATGCGGCATCAGCCGCGCATCCTCAGCGATGGCATCGAGCAGGTCGTCATCCGCCTCGATCGAATCGATCGAGGAGATGCGCAGGCGCCTCAGGTCCGGAACATGGCGCAGGATCTGCTTCGTCAGCATGCCGAGCTTGGGCGCGCCGGGCAGGTCCGTACCATAGCTGGTGAGATCGACGCCGGTCAGCACGACCTCGGCATGGCCGCGTTCGACCAGGGTGCGCACCTGCTCGACCACCGCGCCCATCGGCACCGAGCGCGAATTGCCGCGGCCGAACGGGATGATGCAGAAGGTGCAGCGATGGTCGCAGCCGTTCTGCACCTGCACGAACACGCGCGGCAGGCCGCTCGCATAGCCTTTGGCGAGATGCGGCGCCATCTCCTTCACCGCCATGATGTCGCTGACGGCGATCTTCTCGCTGGCGCCGAGATCGAAAGCGGCGCGCGTGTCCCGCCACGCTTCGCCGCGCATCTTGTCGTCATTGCCGACGACTCGATCGACCTCGGCCATGCCGGCGAACATCGCAGCCTGCGTCTGCGCCGCGCAGCCGGTGACGACGATGCGCGCCTCGGGGCGCTCGCGCTTCAGCTTGCGGATCGACTGGCGCGCCTGCGCCACCGCCTCGTTGGTGACGGCGCAGCTGTTGATGACGATTGTGTCGGAAAGTCCCGCGGCTTCCGCTTTGCTGCGAATCACCTCGGCCTCGAAGGCGTTGAGGCGGCAGCCGAAGGTGACGATGTCGACGGCCATCAGGCGACCGGCGCGAACAGCGCCGGATCGAAGGTGCCCTCATATTCGAAGGTCGCCGTGCCCGTCATCAGCACGTGGTCGTCGCGCTCGCGCCATTCGATGCCGAGCTTGCCGCCGGGCAATTTGATCTCGACCTTGCGCTCGGCGCGCTTCAGCCGCGCGGCGGCGACGGCCGTGGCACAGGCCGCCGACCCGCACGCCATGGTCAGGCCCGCGCCGCGCTCCCAGGTGCGGATCGTGATGTGCTCGCGGTCGACGATGTGAGCGAGCGTGATGTTGGCGCGCTCGGGGAAGATCGGATGGTTTTCCAGGAGCGGACCGAAGCGGCCAAGATCGTAGGCGTCAACATCGTCCACCCAGAACACCGCGTGCGGATTGCCCATGCTCACCGCCGAGGGCGAATGCAGGATCGGATTGTCGATCGGCCCGATCTGCAATTCGATGTAGCGGGTGTCGCGAAACTCTTCCGCCAGCGGAATGTCCTGCCAGCCGAATTTTGGCGCGCCCATGTCGACGGTGTAGAGATCGGGCGCCGGACCCTGCCAGGCATTGAGCAGGCCGGCGGCGGTCTCGAACGTCGCGGTGGTCTGCCCGGTCTTCTCGAAGATGCGGCGCACGACGCAGCGCATGCCATTGCCGCAGGCGCCGGCTTCCGAGCCGTCATTGTTGTAGATGCTGATGAAGGCCTCGGTGCCGTCGAGCCTCGGCCTCGAGAGCACCATGAGCTGGTCGTAAGCCACGCCGCCGTTCGCCGACGCCACGGCGCGGGCGTCGTCCGGCGTGACCTTGGCCGTCGAATCGCGCAAGTCGACAACGACGATCTCGTTGCCGATGCCGTTCATCTTGGCAAATGCGTGGTTGGCCAGCGCGCTCATGAAAATTCCCGAATTTCGCCTGCCTTATATGGCGATCCTCGGCCGCTTGGCCAGTGATTTGCCACCCGGGCCGGGACATCGGCCAAGGCGCCTGCCATGACGCATCTGTCATGGGACGAATTCGGCGCTCGCGTGTTAGAACGGCGCGGTTCGCGCGGACCGGGACGCGCGGCCGGGTTAAGGCCTTGGTGGGTAAGGCCTTGATGTATTCAGGCCCCGATGAAGCGGGGCCTTGGGGAGAACAGAATGACCAGTTTTCGTCGCCTCGCTTTGGCCGCGCTGATCCCGGCTGCGACCTTGTCGCTTGGGCTGTCAGGCGCTCTGGCGCAGACGCCGAGCCCCGCACCGGCGGCCTCCGCGAGCCCGTCACCGGCGCCATCGGTAGCACCCGCCCCGGCCGCAAGCGCTTCGCCAGCCCCGGCGGCGAGCCCGTCGCCGGCGGCCAGCGCCTCGCCGTCCTCTGCGGCAACGCCTTCGCCCGCGGCCAGCGCTTCACCCAGCCCGACGGCCCCGCCCCCGGCGGCCGCCGCGACGCCCGCCCCGGTGCAGACCGCCGATCCCTTCGGCCTCGAGACCACGCTCGAATCGAAGAAGGTCGTGATGGTCAAGGGCACCGCCAATTGGGACTCCGCCTTCGACACGCTGATCGATGCCTTCAAGGCGTTGAACACGCTCTTGGACAAGCAGGGCATCAAGCCGTCGGGCAATTCGATGATCGTCTACACCTCGACCGACGATACCGGCTTCACCTTCCTTGCCGAGATCCCGGTCGATCAGGACCCGAAGAACCTGTCCAAGGACATGAGCGTCGGCAAATCGCCTGAAGGCAAGGCGCTGAAATTCGTCCATCGCGGCTCCTACGACAACATGGACAACACCTATGAGGCGATCACCAACCACCTCGACGACAAGAGGCTGGAAGCCAAGGACACCTTCATCGAGGAGTACCTCACCGATCCCCTGAAGACGGCCGAGGACAAGCTCGTGATCAATGTTTACGTGCCGCTGAAATGAGACTGATGAAAAAGCCTGCCCTGCTTGCCGCCGTCCTCGCCACCACGCTGCTCGCCGCGCCCGCGCGCGCCGACGATTTTCCCTCCGCGATCTCGGTGAGCGGCGAGGCCATGATTTCCGTGGCACCCGATCTCGCGCAAATCGATGCCGGCGTCGCCAGCGACGCCAAGACGGCGAAGGAAGCGTCCGATGCCAACAACGCCGCGATGGGCAAGGTGCTGCTGGCGCTGAAGGGCGCCGGCATCGCCGAGAAGGATTACCAGACCTCGCGGCTGTCGCTGCAGCCGCAATACGGCCAGAACAAATCCACCGGCGCCTCGCCGGTGGTCGGCTTCCGCGCGAGCAACCGCGTCACCGTGAAGATCCGCGACGTCACCAAGGTGGCCGGCATCATCGACACGCTGGTTGCCGCCGGCGCCAACGACATCGGCAATATCTCGTTCGAGGTGACCCAGGCGTCAAAGCTGCTGGATGATGCGCGCGAGCAGGCGGTGGCGGATGCGCGGCGCAAGGCGGAGATCTATGCCAAGGCCACCGGCGTCACGCTCGGCGCGCCGCTCAGCGTCACCGAGGGCGGTGCGCCCGTGCCGCTGTTCAAGGGGCGCATGGCGACCGCACCGATGGCGGCGCCGGCCGCTGTCGCACCCGGCGAGGAGACGCTGACGGTGACGGTGAATGTGAGCTGGGCGATCAAGGCCGCGCAATAAGTCTCGTGTCCCGGACGCGCTGCGGCACGCAGTGACGCTGCGCAGAGCCGGGACCCAGCAAGCTGACCCGTCCAGCGCTGCGACATGGGCCCCGGCTCAGCAGCGCATCACTGACGTGCTGCGCTGCGTCCGGGGCACGAGCGGCGCGCGCGGAGCGAGCTAAATCTCCACGACCTGCCCCGGCATCATCGCCACGAATCTTTCCTGCGGGATCTTCGCCGCATCGAGCGCTTCGACCAGCGCCTTCGCCGGCGCATCGATCGCTTCGTCCGTCAGCTGGAACGTGAAGTGATGATGCCCGAGCGCTTGCTCCGCGCCGCAATCGGCCAGCGCCTTCACCGCATCTTCCGGATTCATGTGCTGGTCGCGCATGAACCAGCGCGGCTCGTAGGCACCGATGGGAAGAATCGCCAGGCGCAGCCTGCCGTGCTTCTCGGCGACGCGGCGGAAATGGCGGCCATCGCCGTAGCCGGAATCGCACACCACATAGATCTTCCCGGCCGGCGTCTCCAGGACAAAGCTCGCCCACAGCGCCTTGTTGCGGTCGAACAAGCCGCGCGCGGTCCAGTGCCGGGTCGGCACCAGATGCACCGCGACGCCTTCGCCGAGCTCGACCCGATCGTGCCAGTCGAACGCTTCCGCCTTGATGGTGGGATCGGTGCTGCGCATGGTGACGTCGTTGCCGAGCGGGGTGACCACGCGCGGGTTAAAATTCTTGGTGAGCCGCGACAGCGTCGCGATGTCGAGATGGTCGTAATGGCCATGCGAGACCAGCACGACGTCGATCTTCGGCAGCTTCTCGAAGGCGATGCCCGGGTCGTTGTGCCGCTTCGGCCCGGCGAAGGCGACCGGCGAGACCCGCTCCGACCAGACCGGATCGACCAGGATGTTGAGGCCGCCGGCCTGGATCAGCCAGCTGGCATGGCCGACGAAGGAGAGCCGCACCTTGTCGCCATCGACACGCGCCGGCGGGGTGTCGGCGTGCGGGCTGGGTGCCCAATCCGGCCAGGTCGCCCGCCGCCGCTTGCCGCTGAACTGCCAGCGCAGCACCTCGCGCAGCGATTTCGGCGGCGACCCATCGGGATCGAAGAAGGTCAGGCCGTCGAAATGATCGGAGACCGGGCCGTCGTAGGTTTTCATGTAGGACATCCAGAGGGAGGGCGCGCCGACCAGCGCGCCGGCGCCGGCAAGCAATCCGAGAACGCGGCGGCGGGTGATCGGCACGGGGGGCTTCTAGGGATGGTCGGAGGGGTAAGACATCACCGCCTATATGGGCGGGGCTGGCGGAAAAGGAACCCGCGACAAAAGGATCACGTTTTCAAAACCTTGCCTTACCAAGGGCGAGCCGGCACCCTAACTTTCCTTGACTTTTGGGCGGGAGCGGCGTTTAACCCCGCCACTTTCTCGGAAAGGCTTTCTTTTCGACCCGCCGACCGGCCCTGGAGGCCGGAGGTCAACGCCCGACAGCGCTGTGCGCCCTCGGGCGCAAAGGTGTTTGGTTTTCTGCTCCCTCGCCCCGCTCTTGCGGGGAGAGGGTCGGGGTGAGGGGCTCTCTCCGCGCAGGCTGCGCGTAGACGGTTCCGTACCCCCTCACCTGCCGCCCAAGAGGGCGGCGACCTCTCCCCGCAGGCGGGGAGAGGTAGAAGAGGACAACGGCATTGTTCGACAATCTGTCGGAACGGCTTGGTGGCATTCTCGATCGTCTGACGGGGCGCGGCGCGCTGACCGAAAAGGACGTCGACGCCGCGATGCGCGAGGTGCGCCGCGCGCTGCTGGAGGCCGACGTCGCGCTCGAGGTGGTCCGCAGCTTCACCGAGCGCGTGCGCGAGCAGGCGATCGGCGCCACCGTCGTCAAGTCGGTCACGCCCGGCCAGATGGTGGTCAAGATCGTCCATGACGAGCTGGTCAACACGCTCGGCAGCGAAGGCCAGACCATCGACGTCAATGCTGTGCCGCCGGTGCCGATCATGATGGTCGGCCTGCAGGGCTCCGGCAAGACCACCACCACCGCCAAGCTCGCCCGCCGCCTGGTCCAGCGCGACAAGCGCAAGGTGCTGCCGCCGGCCGCACCACGCTCGACGAAGAGATGATGGAGGAGGCGGCCGCGATCAAAGCCGCGGCCAATCCGCATGAAGTGCTGCTGGTTGCGGACTCGCTCACCGGCCAGGACGCGGTGAACCTCGCGCGCTCGTTCGACCAGCGCGTCGGCCTCACCGGCATCGTGCTCACACGAGTTGACGGCGACGGCCGCGGCGGTGCCGCGCTGTCGATGCGCGCCGTCACCGGCAAGCCGATCAAGCTGATCGGCACCGGCGAAAAGACCGACGCGCTGGAAGATTTCCACCCCGATCGTATCGCCGGCCGCATCCTCGGCATGGGCGACGTGGTCTCGCTGGTCGAGCGCGCCGCCGCCAATATCGACGCCGAGAAGGCCGCGCGCACCGCCGAGCGCATGCGCAAGGGTCAGTTCGACCTCAACGACATGCGCGAGCAGCTGCTGCAGATGTCGAGCATGGGCGGCATCAGCGGGCTGATGGGCATGATGCCCGGCATCTCCAAGATGAAGAACCAGATCGCGGCAGCCGGCATCGACGACAAGATCCTCAAGCGCCAGGTCGCGATCATCGATTCCATGACGCGCGAGGAGCGGCGTCATCCGGACCTCTTGAAAGCGAGCCGCAAGAAACGCATCGCGGCCGGCAGCGGCCAGAGCGTCGAGCACGTCAACAAGCTCTTGAAGATGCACCGGAACATGGCCGACATGATGAAGGCCATGGGCTCGGGCAAGCGCGGCCCGCTCGCCGGCATCGCGCAGGCGATGGGATTTGGCGGCGGCATGAAGATGCCCTCGCCCGAAGAGATGAAGGCGCTGCAGGAGAAGATGCAGAGCGGCGGCGGACAAGGCCTGCCGAATCTGCCGAAGGACTTGCCGCCCGGTCTTCGCACCGGCCTGCCGAACCTTCCTGGTCTGACCGGGCTGAGCGGCAAGCCGACGCTGCCGGGCCTCGGCGGTTTCCCAGGCAAGAAGAAATGAGGAATTCGTCGCGAGGGGTCGCATCGGTCTCGCGCGGCGCGAAAATGCCAATCAACCGAACAAAACGTACTTTGAAGGAGAACTGAATGTCCGTCGTTATCCGCCTCGCCCGTGCAGGCACCAAGAAGCGTCCCGTCTATCACGTCGTCGTCGCGGATTCGCGCTTTCCGCGCGATGGCCGCTTCATCGAGCGTCTCGGCTATTTCAATCCGCTGCTGCCGAAGGACAACGAGACCCGCCTCAAGCTCGACATGGACAAGGTGAAGGCCTGGCTCGCCAAGGGCGCGCAACCGTCCGATCGCGTCGCGCGTTTCCTCGATGCCGCCGGCGTCAAGAAGCGCGAAGCCCGCAACAACCCGCAGAAGGCCGTGCCGCGCAAGGAGCGCAAGGCGCAGGCCGAAGCCGCCGCCAAGGCGTAAGGCTGGATCATGTCGGCGCTGGTCTGCGTCGCGCGGATCGGCGCCGCGCATGGGGTGCGCGGTGCGGTCAAGCTGTGGACCTTCACCGAAGATCCCTTCGCCGTCCGCCGCTACGGACCGCTGTCGACCAAGGACGGCCGGCGCCAGTTCGAGATCGCAGAGGTGCGCGAGGCCAGGGATCATCTGGTCGCGACGTTCAAGGGTGTCGCGACCCGCGATGAGGCCGAGCGCCTCAACGGCATCGAACTCTACGTCCCGCGCGACAAACTGCCCGCGACGGACGAGGACGAATATTACCACACCGATTTGATCGGGCTCGCCGCCGTCACAACGGGCGGCGATGCTCTCGGCCGGGTCGTTGCGATCCATAATTTCGGCGCCGGCGACATCATCGAGATCGCACCGCCCAAGGGCCCGACGATGCTGCTGCCGTTCTCCAACGCGGTGGTGCCGGAGGTCGACATTGGCGGCGGCCGCGTGGTGATCGCGCTGCCGCAGGAGATCGAGGGCGAGGACGCTCAATCCGCGAGCCGTTCCCACGATCGCGAGGATTCGTAACCACAGATCGTGGTTTTGGCTAAGCTGACTGCGATGACAAACCCCTCACCCTGGCGCGCGACGGTGCTGACGCTGTTTCCGGAGATGTTTCCGGGGCCGCTGGGCGTGAGCCTCGCCGGCCGGGCGCTCGCCTCGGGGCTCTGGCAGATCGAGGCGCGCGACATCCGGGCCTCCGCGACCGACCGCCATCGCAGCGTCGACGACACGCCGGCCGGCGGCGGGCCGGGAATGGTGCTGCGGGCGGATGTTCTGGCCGCGGCGATCGATGCCGCCGGGATCGGTCCGGAGCGGCCACGCCTGCTCATGAGCCCCCGGGGTCGGCCATTGACCCAGGCCCGGGTGGTCGAGCTCGCCCGGGGCCCCGGCCCCCTGATCGTCTGCGGGCGGTTCGAGGGGGTCGATCAGCGGGTGATCGACGCGAGGGGCCTGGAGGAGGTCTCGATCGGCGATTACGTGCTCTCCGGCGGCGAAATCGCCGCCATGGCCCTGATCGACGCCTGCGTCCGGCTGCTGCCGGGGGTGATGGGCAAGGAGGCCTCCGGAACCGAGGAGAGCTTTTCGGATGGCTTGCTCGAATACCCCCAATACACCCGCCCGCAGCTGTTCGAGGGGGTTCCGATCCCGGCCATCCTCACCTCCGGCGACCACGCCAAGGTGGCGGCCTGGCGCCGGGCCGAATCCGAGGCCCTGACGGCCGCCCGGCGCCCGGATTTGTGGGAAAAGGCCGCGAATCGGGGGAGCGGCCAAAAAACGCCAAAAAACAAGACAGACGGGTGACAAACGCTCCGGCTTGCCTTATAGGAGCGGCCAAATCCGCAATGGCTGGATAGACGAATTTCACGCAGCCCCCGTTTCTTAAAGGCTGGGCGCGCCGATGGAGATTTACCCATGAACCTGATCAAGCAGCTCGAGCAGGAGCAATTCGACAAGCTGTCCGCCGGCAAGGACATCCCGGAATTCGCCCCCGGCGACACCGTGATCGTCAACGTGAAGGTGGTCGAAGGCGACCGCACCCGCGTGCAGGCCTATGAGGGCGTCTGCATTGGCCGTTCCGGCGGTGGCCTCAACGAGAGCTTCACCGTGCGCAAGATCTCCTATGGCGAGGGCGTCGAGCGCGTGTTCCCGCTGCTCTCCCCGATGATCGACTCGATCAAGGTGGTGCGCCGCGGCAAGGTGCGTCGCGCCAAGCTCTATTATCTCCGCAACCTGCGCGGCAAGTCGGCCCGCATCGTCGAGAAGCAGGACCGTCAGGCTGCCGTCGGCGAGTAAGCTTCGCCGCCAGGCGAGTCTTTCCAAAGCGCGGGGCTCGGCTCCGCGCTTTTTTGTTGCGTCAGGTGCGCGCGTCAAAGCTCTCGCGCTTCCAATTCGGCCTGCTATATATTCCTAGAATGTTTCCAGATCTGACCAGCTTCGCCCCCATCCAGCGCATCGTCATCGACGATCGCTCGCGGCTGCCTGGCCGGTTCTTCGGACGCTTCGCGACCTCGGCAACGTCAGAGCTTAGCCGCGCAGCCTGAAGGCTGCGCTGACGATTTTGTTGCCCGCGCGCTCTGCCGCGCTCATCGCTGACACACATTCTTCGGAGCTCAAGCTCATGTCCAAGCCGACCACCCTGTACGACAAGATCTGGAACGACCACCTGGTGCACGAAGCCGAGGACGGCACCTGCCTGATCTACATCGACCGCCATCTGGTGCACGAGGTGACCTCGCCGCAGGCGTTCGAAGGCCTGCGCGCCACGGGGCGCAAGGTCCACGCGCCCGAGAAGACGCTCGCCGTCGTCGACCACAACGTGCCGACCACCGACCGCACCAAACCGAATCCCGACCCTGAAAGCATCGAGCAGATCAAGGCGCTGGCCGAGAACGCCCGGGAATTCGGCATCGAATATTACAACGAGTTCGACAAGCGCCAGGGCATCGTCCACGTCATCGGCCCCGAGCAGGGCTTTACGCTGCCCGGCACCACCATCGTCTGCGGTGACAGCCACACCTCGACGCATGGCGCGTTCGGCGCGCTCGCCCACGGCATCGGCACCAGCGAGGTCGAGCACGTGCTGGCGACGCAGACGCTGATCCAGAAGAAGGCCAAGAACATGCGCGTCACCGTCGACGGCAAATTGCCCGACGGCGTGACCGGCAAGGACATCATCCTCGCCATCATCGGCGAGATCGGCACCGCCGGCGGCACCGGCTACGTGCTGGAATATGCCGGCGAGGCGATCCGCGCGCTCTCGATGGAAGGCCGCATGACGGTCTGCAACATGTCGATCGAAGGCGGCGCCCGCGCCGGCCTGGTTGCGCCGGACCAGAAGGCGTTCGACTTCCTGCGCGATCGTCCGAAGGCCCCGAAAGGCGCGGCCTGGGATGCGGCGATGCGCTATTGGGAGGGCTTGCGTTCCGACGAGGGCGCGCATTTCGACCACGAGCTGCGCCTCGATGCTGCAAAGCTGCCGCCGATCGTGACCTGGGGCACCAGCCCTGAAGACGTGATCTCGGTGACCGGCATCGTGCCCGACCCCGACAAGATCGAGGACGAGGCCAAACGCATCTCCAAGCACCGCGCGCTGAAATATATGGGCCTGACCGCCGGGACGAAGATCACCGACATCAAGCTCGACCGCGTCTTCATCGGCTCCTGCACCAACGGCCGCATCGAGGATTTGCGCGCCGCGGCGAAGATTGCCGAAGGCAAGACTGTCTCCGCCAACGTCAACGCCATGGTCGTGCCGGGCTCCGGCATCGTGAAGGAGCAGGCCGAAGCCGAGGGCCTCGACAAGATCTTCATCAAGGCCGGCTTCGAATGGCGCGAGCCGGGCTGCTCGATGTGCCTTGCCATGAACCCGGACAAGCTGAAGCCGGAAGAGCGCTGCGCCTCGACCTCGAACCGCAATTTCGAGGGCCGCCAGGGCTTCAAGGGCCGCACCCATCTGGTGTCGCCGGCGATGGCGGCTGCGGCGGCGATCGCGGGTCACTTCGTCGACGTCAGGGACTGGCGCTAAGCTACTTCCTGCAATTGTAGCGATCGCGGCAAAGCGTCGTTAATCGGCGGCGCCGACAGTGTCCTCGCGACGGTTTCGCGAGGACACGTCATGGCCAACAAGCCGGAATATGTCGATCTGATCAGCGAGGCCACGCGCCAGCACCGGCGGCGCGCGGCGCCATTGCGCATCGTCGCCAAGCCGGAGGTCGAGGAGACCTCCAAGCTCAGCCGCTGGCCGCCGGCGATGTTTCGGCAGTGGAAGGTCGAGACGCTGATGCGGTGGAAGGCTTCGTCTTGGAAGCTGAAGGATTGGCCGTAGCCGCATTCTCCGTCATGCCCGGGCTTGTCCCGGGCATCCACGACCTTTCATCACGTCACCGAGAAACGTGGATGGCCGGGACAAGCCCGGCCATGACGCTGTTCGAATAGTTCACATCACCAATACCGATACGGATAGTGCCAGCGCGGCCAGCGGCAGACGCGGCGCGGGCCGTAATAGGTCCAGATGATCCGGCAGCGGCGCGGATAGTGGTAGTAGGGATAATAGCCGCCGACATAATAGCGCCGGTGGAAGTGGCGATAGCCGTAATGGGGGCGATAGCCCCAGTGGTGGTGATGGCCGCCGTAGTGACGGAAGCCGCCGTAGCGCATGCCGCCGCCGCGAAAGCCGCCGATATGTCCGCCGCCACCGCGGAAACCTCCGCCGTGAAAATGCCCGCCACCATGTCCGCCGTGCCCGCCATGGCGAACCTGCGTGACGAGATCGTCGGTTGCGGCCTTCGTCACCGGCGACGTCGCCGGGTTGATCAAGCTCAGCGCTTCAGCGCGACGCGCGCTGCCGGCCGACAGCATCAGCGCCGCGGCGGCCGCAAGCCCAAGCAGGCGCATCGGGCTCGCCCGACGACCCAACATCCTCAGCATGAAATCCTCCCTGAATCCGGACAGCAGAGCTGCGACGTCTCGGCCGCGCCATTGCCGTTCAATTGCAGTCGCTCCCACGATTAAATTGCGGACAGCGATGTGAATGCGCCATGAATGAACGAGACGCGGCGATACGACGCCGTGCCGCGACGAAAGGAATTTTGCAGATGACTGTCTACGCCATTGCGCAATTGAAGATGACGGACCGCGCCGCCTATGACCGCTATCAGGCGCGGTTCTTCGACGTGTTCAGGAAGTACAATGGACGTCTGCTCGCCGCCGACGAACAGCCGCGCGTGCTCGAAGGCGCCTGGCCGCATGACAAGCTTGTCATGATGTCGTTCCCCGACGAGGCCGCATTCCTCGCCTTCTCGACCTCGCCCGATTACGAAGAGATCTCGCGCGATCGCAAGGCGGGTGCGCAGGCGACGGTGCTGCTGGTGAAGGGATTTACGCCGGCGGTCTAAGGCGGCGCCTTACCAGAAGGGCCCGTAGCTGAAGACGAAGGGTGCGGGCACGCGGTAGGGATAGGGACGGTATTGGACGGGCCGCGCGTAGTAGCGCGGATCACGGCGTACGGCAGGCCGCGCGATGTCATAGATCCGCGCGTGTCGTCGCACATCGAACACCGCGATCCCCGCCGACGCCTCCGGGATCGTCGCCCTTGGCGCGGCGGACGCGCAAGGCAGCCCGGCGACAAGCGCGGCGGCAACGGCCAATGCGATCCATCTCGCCATCACGACCCTACCGCGGAGCTCGCTGGCGCGGGCATCGACGGCGTCAGCCCCGGCGCCAGTAGCAGCTCACGCGCGGCACGATCACCGTGCCGCTCGGCCGGTACTCCTGCACATAGGTGGCGTTGCAGACGCGGACAGCGTCCGGGCCGGGATTGTAGCGGGGATAGACGCCGTCCGGGCTGTAATAGGGCGTGACGCGCAGGCGCGCCGGGGGCCGTTTGCGCGGCGGGGGAATATCGTCCGGCGAGACCAACTGGGCCATTTGGATTCCGGAACTGGCGGCCTGCGCCTCGGCGCCAACCCAAAACTGCGAAAACAACCCCATGCACAGTAGAGTCAGCGCTGTTTTCGCTCGCATTTTTCCGCCCACCTGAAACGTCCCGTTGAGGTCCCACGCTCCCCGTTTTGGCGGCGCCCGTCAACCTCGCCGCGCTTATAATGCGGGATGCATCGCCGCGGAACCCGCGGTATGAGGGTCTCATGTGGACGGACTTGAAAGCCCCTTCGCTCGCCGAGATGGAAGCGATGGCCCACGACGTGTTCGAGCGCCTGCCGGCGGAGTTTCGCAGTCTCTGCCAGGGCGTGATCGTCCGTGTCGACGACTTCCCGACCGAGGAGGTCCTGGACGAGATGGAATGCGAGAGCGAGTTCGACCTGCTCGGCCTGTTCCAGGGCATCGGCCTGCCCCAGCAGAGCTTTGGCGACGTGGCGCGGCTGCCCAACATGGTCTGGCTCTACCGCCGCCCGATCCTGGACTATTGGGCCGAGCACGACGAAAGCCTCGGCCACATCGTCCGCCACGTCCTGATCCACGAGATCGGCCACCATTTTGGCCTTTCGGACGACGATATGGCCGCGATCGAGGCCAAGGCGGAGTAAGCGGTCTCGGTTCACCTCTCCCCAGCGGGGAGAGGTCGATTTGCGCCAGCAAATCGGGTGAGGGGGTGCTGCCCCAAGTGACACCGTAACCCCTCACCCGGCGCTACGCGCCGACCTCTCCCAAGGGAGAGGTGAAATCCCGATGCCGGGCCAGTTCGGCCTCACCCTCTAAGGCAGACGAGATCTGCCCATTTCGGCCTAGGATTTCCGGCTCGATCGCGATAAATACGCCTTCCCTGAACCAGAAAGCGCAACCATGGACAAGTTCACCACGCTGGAAGGCGTCGCGGCGCCGCTGAAGATCATCAATGTCGACACCGACATGATCATTCCGAAGCAGTACCTCAAGACCATCAAGCGCACCGGCCTTGGCAAGGGGCTCTTCTCCGAGCAGCGCTACAAGGACGACGGCAGCGAGAATCCGGACTTCGTGCTCAACCAGCCCGCCTATCGCAATGCGAAGGTGCTTGTGGCCGGCGACAATTTCGGCTGCGGCTCGAGCCGCGAGCACGCGCCCTGGGCGCTGCTCGACTTTGGCATTCGCTGCGTGATCTCGACCTCGTTCGGCGACATCTTCTACAACAATTGCTTCAAGAACGGCATTCTGCCGATCCGCGTGTCGCAGGAAGACCTCGACAAGCTGTTCGACGACGCCGAGCGCGGCGCCAATGCGACGCTGACGATCGACCTGCCGAACCAGGAGATCCGTGGGCCCGACGGCGGCAAGGTCAAGTTCGAGATCGACCCGTTCCGCAAGCACTGCCTGATCAACGGCCTCGACGACATCGGCCTCACCATGGAGAAGAAGGCCTCGATCGACTCCTACGAGGACAAGCTCAAGCGCGAACGCGCCTGGGCCTGATCGCGGATTTTCGTTGGAGCCCCGGTGCGATGCGCGCCGGGGCTTTTTTCTTTGTCCTGATTATCGCCTTATGACGTCCCGCATGCTGCCCGAGATCGTCACCTTCTGGCATGGCCCGATGGATGCGCTGCGCCAGACCTGTCTGCGCTCGCAGCTGGCTGCCGGTCACAAGGTCACGGTTTACAGCTTCGATCCCATTCCCGCCCTGCCCGCGGGCGTCGCGAATGCCGAGGCCGAGGCGATCCTGCCGCACGCGTTCTCCGAACGCCTGCGGCCGCCGCAGCCGGACGGCAGCTGGCGCGACTGGACCATCCTGCAGTTCAGCGATTTCTTCCGCATGAAGCTGATGGCGAAGGGCCTCGGCCTCTGGCTCGATGCCGACGTACTGCTCTTGAAACCCGTCGAGATCGATCCGGCAAAGCCGTACTTCGCCTGGGAGCGGCCGCGCCAGCTCGGCAATTCCGTGCTCTATCTGCCGCCCGCGCACGGCATCGTCGCCGCGTTCGAGGAGCTGATGGAGCAGGAGGAGCTGACGCCGAACTGGCTGTCCGTGCGTCATCGCATTACTTTCATGATGCGGCGCCTGCGCGGCGGCTCGAACAGGCTCTCGGATATTCGCGTCGCGATCTACGGGCCCGCGGCACTCACCGCGCTCGCGCGGCGTACCGGTGAATCGAGATGCGCGCTGCCGAAGCAGTCGTTCTACGCCGTGCATGCCGAGCCGAAACTGTTCTTCGATCCCTCGAGCTATCTCGGCCTCGTCACCGACCCTGCCATCATCGGCCTGCACATCTCGCCGAAGGGCCGCGGCGGCGAGAAGCCGATTCCCGGCAGCCTGTATGCGTGGGCGGCGGAGCGGTTTGGGTAGCTCTCCTTTACCTTGAACGATCACATCGCAGCGTAAGAGGTCGTCATGCCCGGGCTTGTCCCGGGCATCCACGTTCTTTGCACTGCGCAGCAAGGCGTGGATGGCCGGGTCAAGCCCGGCCATGACGACGTGGAAGGACTTGCGCCCTCCCTGCGATCACATCGTGCCCGTCCCGGACACGCTGCAGCGCGTCCGGGACAGGAGAGCCACGTCCTTGCCGTATTCCCTGTTTGATCCAGCGCAACGCGCCCCTGCATCATTGTGCTTATCTCGTTCCAAGTTCGACGTCCGAATGGAGCTTTCCATGAGCACCGCAACCAGGCCCTATCCCATTGTCCAGGATCTCATCGAGTCCTTCGCGAGCTGGCTGAAGCACCGCCGCGAGATCAACGAGATGCGGCAGCTCGACCGCGCCGATTTCGACCGGATCGCCAATGATCTCAGGATCGCGCCCGACGATCTGGAGGAGCTGGTCCGTCATGGCCGCCACGCCGCCGACGAGCTGCCGAAGATGCTTGAGCAGCTCGGCATCAGCGCCGATGCGCTCGGCCGCGCGCAGCCGCTCCTGCTGCGCGATCTCGAGCGCGTCTGCTCGCTCTGCAATCACAAGGGACAGTGCGACCGCGATCTCGCTGACGGCACCGCCGCGGAGAACTATCACGGCTATTGCGCCAACGCCTCGACGCTGGAGACGCTCGAGCGGGCCGAACACCCGCCGCGGTGAGGCGGCGCGGAAGATTTCGCCCGCGGCGCTGCCTTGGATCTGGGCATGGTCCGCTGTACCGCTGATAGCGGCGTATAGCAGATGTCCTCAGAGGTCAGCGCCGGGCCAAGGGCAGACGCACGCGTTGCCGCTACGATCACTTCGCGGGCACCTCGCGAGCGGCAAAGATCTCGAATAGTATGATGTATGCAAGACCTGTTTGCGCGACGACAGGTCTCCGCAATTGTCCGCGCTTGATCTCGACGAGTGGCTCTGTTTGGATGGTCGTCCTTCGGACATTCGTATTTCGGATAATCATGGCAAATGAAATAGCTCGATACCGTCGTTCATTGGGTGTTCGTTCACAAGTAAGCATCGGGACCGTTCACCGCGCGGGTATCGGGAATCGGCTACTGGCAGCGTTGCCGCCGGCGGATCTCGCCTTGCTCACGCCCCACTTCCAAAAGGTCTCGTTCGAACCCGATGCCGTCCTGGTGCGATCGGGCGATGAGCTCGACCCGGTCTATTTTCCCCATAGCGGCGCAATCGCCTTCATGCTCGATATGCCGGACGGGCAAACGGTCGCGACCACCTTGATGGGACGGGAAGGCGCTTTGGCCTCGTTCTCCGTGCTCGGCCCGTCGCCTTCATCCGTGACCGCGATTGCCCGCATAGCCGGAACTGCATCGGTGATTTCCGCCGCCAAATTTCGCGCTGCCCATGCGCAAAGCGCAGCCATCAGGAACGTCGTGCAGGTCCACGCCCGCGCGGTGTTATTGCAGCTCCAGCACGTAGCCGCTTGCAACGCGCTGCACCGGGTGGATGGCCGCATGGCGCGATGGCTCCTGCAGCTTCACGACCGCGTGCCCGATGACCGGCTTCCGGTGACGCAGGAGGCGCTTGCGCAACTGCTTGGGGTGCGACGGACGACAGTAACTCTGACGATGAGCAAGCTACGCGAGGTCGGCGCGGTCCCGGCCGACCGGCGCGGGTTTCTAGAGATCGATCGGGCGCGGCTCGAGAAGGTCGCATGCGATTGTTATGCGCTCATGCAGCGCACGATCGATCGCATGTATTGCGAGGAATTGGCCACAGCGTCCCCGGCTCCTGGCGAACGGAAGATTGCCGTTTGTCGCGGAAAAGCGGATATCGCTTTTTCGAGCTGACGCCTCAGCCCTTCGCCATCGCCGCGATCGCGTCCGCGATCGCGATGGTGCGGCGGGCCATGTCGGCGTGCAGGCGCTCCACCATCGCACCGTCCAGGCGGATCGCGCCGCGGGCGGCGTTCTCCGGCAGTTCGAACGCCGCGATGATCTTTCGCGCGCGGGCGACCTCCTCTTCCGGCGGGGTGAAGATGGCGTTGCAGGCGTCGATCTGGGAGGGGTGGATCAGCGTCTTGCCGTCGAAGCCGAGGTCGCGGCCCTGCGCGCATTCGGTGGCGAAACCGTCGGAATTGGCGATGTCGCTGTAAGGACCGTCGAGGATCTCGAGACCGTGGGCGCGGCTCGCCAGGATGCAATGGGTGATCATCGGGATCATCGCGGCGCGGCCCGGCAGCATCCTGATCCGCGTCTCGCGCGAGATGTCGTTCGGGCCGAACACGAAGCCCGAGAGGCGGCTCGATGGATCGCGCCCCGCCGCGGCCAGTTCCTCGGCGTGCAGCACGGCGCGCGCGGTCTCGATCATGGCCCAGACCTTCACGGTCGGCGCGGCGCCGAGCTCGGCCAGCTTGCGGCCGATGGCGTCGAGATCTTCGACGCTCGAAACTTTTGGAACCAGGATGCCGTCCGGCGACGCCTTGGCGGCCATGGCGGCGTCATCCGGCCACCAGGGCGTGTCGAGCCCGTTGGTCCGGATCAGGACCTCGCGCCGGCCAAAACCCTTGGCGGCGATCGCCGCCGCAATGCCGTCGCGCGCCGCCGCCTTGGCCTCCGGGGCGACGGAATCCTCGAGGTCGAGGATCAGGCCGTCGGCGGGGAGATTGCGCGCCTTTTCCAGCGCGCGCGGGTTGGATCCGGGCATGAACAGATGGCTGCGGCGCGGGCGGGTCATGCTGGCGTTCCTTCCTGGTCTGTCGTCCGACCCCAGCCGATAGCACTTGGCCTGCCCATTCGAAAGGCTTGTCGGCTTTGGCGGTATGTGGTTAGGCATGGGCCATGGTGACATTCCCGAAGCAATTGCTGGACGGCTACAAGGCCTTCGCCACTCAGCGGCTGCCGACCGAGCAAAACCGCTACCGCGAACTCTCGGTCAAGGGGCAGTCACCCGAGACCATGGTGATCGGCTGCTGCGACTCCAGGGTTTCCCCCGAGGTGATCTTCGACGCGGGGCCGGGCGAGCTCTTCGTCGTCCGCAACATCGCCAATCTGGTGCCGACTTATCAGCCTGACGAAGGCGCGCACGGCGTCTCGGCAGCGCTGGAGTTTGCGGTGACGGTGCTGAAGGTGAAGCACATCGTGGTGCTCGGCCACGCCCAATGCGGCGGCATCCGCGCCTTCATCGACAAGATCGAGCCGCTGACGCCCGGCGACTTCATCGGCAAATGGATGCAGATGTTCATCAAGCCGGGCGAGGTGGTCGAGCAGCGCGAGCACGAGACCATGGCGCAATTCGTCGAGCGCATCGAGAAGGCCGCCGTGTTCCGCAGCCTGGAAAACCTGATGACCTTCCCATTCGTGCGCAAGGCGGTGGAGAGCGGGCAGATGCAGACCCACGGCGCCTATTTCGGCGTCGCGGAGGGGTCGCTGTTCGTGCTGGACAAGGCGACCAAGGAATTCAGGAACGCACGCGAGGCATAGCCCGCGCGCCGGTCGGCAGCGCGGCTTGTCCGCAAGGCGCGCGCGCTTGCTCACCTGACGAAATAGGGCATATCGGGGGACTGCAAATCGTGCGTGACGAATGGCGGACAGGCGCCTGGTTCGCTAGAGTGCCGTCCATTCGCCACTCGCCCTTTGCTTCATCATGCTGATTCTTGCCATCGATACTGCGCTCGAAGCCTGCGCGGCCGCCGTTCTCGACACCGATGCCGGCGAGCTGCTCGCGCGGGAATCGCAGCTGATGAAGCGCGGCCATGCCGAGGCGCTGATGCCGATGATCGCGCGCGTGATGCAATCGGCCGGCCTTGCCTTCACCTCGCTCGACCGCATCGCGGTCACCGTCGGGCCCGGCAGCTTCACCGGCCTGCGCGTCGGCATCTCGGCGGCGCGGGGTCTTGCGCTTGCGGCGAAACGGCCGGCGGTCGGGCTGACGACGCTGTCGGCCTATGCCGCCGGTGTCGTCGGCCAGAGCGGAACGGCGCCGGTGATCTCCGCGATCGATGCGCGGCACGATCACGTCTATTTCCAGATCGTCGCCGGCGACGGCAGCCAGCTGGTGCGCCCCTGTGTTGCCTCCATCGACGCGGCGATCGCGGCCGCGCAATTCGGCGCGCCGCATCTGGTCGGCAATGCCGCCGGGATCCTCGCCGATCGCTGGCCGAAGGACGGACCGCAACCTGTCGCGGTCGACGCGCAGCCCGCGCCCGACATCAGCTGGGTTGCCTGGCTCGGCGCGGCGGCCAATCCCGATACCAATCCGGCGCGGCCGTTCTATCTGAAAGCGCCCGACGCCAAGCCGGCGGCCCAGACGCCGCTCGCAGTACAAGCCGCGACCTCATGATGGGATGGCTGTCGCAGTGGTGGCGCGGCGGCACCGCCGCCGTCGAGCCCGCGACCATGCGCGATGCCGCGCGCCTCGCGCAGCTGCACGGCGCCGCCTTCGCGCACGGCTGGGGCGAAGGCGAGTTCGAGCGCATGATGAGCGAGCGCAACACGCTGGTGCATCGCCTGCGGCTCGGCCGCAAGACGATCGGCTTTGCGGTGTCGCGAATCGGCGCGGACGAAGCGGAAATTCTCTCGATTGCGGTGGACGGGGCTTATCGCGGCCGCGGCCTCTCCCGCACGCTGCTGATGACCCATCTCGGCCACCTCGCCGGGCGCGGCGTGCGCACGATATTTCTGGAGGTGGAGGAGAACAACCAGCCGGCGCGGCGGCTTTACGATCGAGCCGGATTCGTGGTGGTCGGGCGCCGCGATCGCTACTATAAACAGCCCAACGGGGAACAATTGAACGCCCTTCTGATGCGACGTGACTTGGCGTAACATCGGTGGCAGAAAGCGCCCGCCAGGCAGACAACGCTATGACCACACTGAAACATTCTTCTGCATCCAAGGCGTCCGATATCGAGGCGCGCTGCGCCGCAACGGGCATGCGCATGACCGAGCAGCGCCGCGTCATCGCCCGCGTGCTGGCGGAAGCGATCGATCATCCCGATGTCGAGGAACTGTACCGGCGCTGCGTTGCGGTCGACGACAAGATTTCGATCTCGACGGTCTATCGTACCGTGAAACTGTTCGAGGACGCCGGCATCATCGAGCGCCACGATTTCCGCGAGGGCCGCGCGCGCTACGAGCAGATGCGCGACAGCCACCACGACCACCTGATCAATCTGCGCGACGGCAAGGTGATCGAGTTCACCTCGGAGGAGATCGAGAAGCTGCAGGCGGAGATCGCCCGCAAGCTCGGCTATCGTCTGGTCGATCACCGGCTCGAGCTCTATTGCGTCCCGCTCGACGACGACAAGCCGACGAATTGATGAACCTACCATTCGGCGCGCTCTCTTCACCTCTCCCCGTTGGGGAGAGGTCGATTTGCGCAGCAAATCGGGTGAGGGGGCACAGGTCCCACGAGAGAGCGAAACCCCTCACCCGGCGCTTCGCGCCGACCTCTCCCGATGGGAGAGGTTGCACCGCCCGTGCGATGAACTGAATGCCCATCGACCTCATCATCTTCGATTGCGACGGCGTGCTCGTGGACAGCGAGGTGATCTCCTGTCGTGCACATGCCGATGTGCTGACGCGGCACGGCTATCCGATCACGTCGGAGCAGGTGTTCGCGCGCTTCCTTGGCCGCTCGACAAAGCAGGCCAATCTGGAGATCGAGACCGAGCTCGGCCGCAAGCTGCCCGAGGCCTATCATGGCGATCTGCAGGACGAGCTGTTCCGTTCGTTCGAGGCCGACCTCGAAGCGATCCGCGGCATCCACGACGTGCTCGATGTCGTCACGCAAGCCGTCTGCGTCGCCTCGAGCGGCTCGCACCAGCGCATGCGCGTGAGCCTCGGGAGCACCGGGCTGCACGAGCGCCTCGCGCCAAATATCTTCTCGGCCTCGCAGGTCAAGAACGGCAAGCCGGCGCCGGACCTGTTCCTGTTCGCGGCGAGCCAAATGGGGGTGCCGCCCGAGCGCTGCGTCGTGATCGAGGACAGCCTGGCCGGCATCGCCGGCGCCCGCGCCGCCGGCATGACCGTGTTCGGCTTTTACGGGGGCAGCCATTGCCGCGACGGCTATGCCGAGACGCTGCGCCAGGCCGGCGCCGACCTGCTCTTTGCCGACATGCATCAGCTGCCGGAGCTGGTGCGGCGGGTCGAGGCGGACGCTCTGGCTGGCTGATTGTTGCCCCGGACCGTCATTCCGGGGCACGCGCGCGCGTGAACGGCGAAATCCGGAGGTTTTGGCGCGAGATTCCGGGTTCGCGCTGCGCGCGCCCCGGAATGACGGCGCAAATGGCCGCATTCGCTGGATTTTCGGCCCTCCAGCCTATATCTGAGGACCGTCCTCCACCTCCATTTCGGGTTCCATGACGCCGCCGCGCAAGCTGCACATCAAATCATATGGCTGCCAGATGAACGTCTACGATGCCCAGCGCATGGTGGACACGCTGGCCCCGGAAGGATTCGTGGAGACGGCGAGCGCGGAGGATGCCGACCTCGTCATCCTCAACACCTGCCATATCCGCGAGAAGGCCTCGGAGAAGGTCTATTCCGAGCTCGGCCGCCTGCGCCTCGCCAAGGACGAGGCTGCGCGTGCAGGCCGCGCGATGCAAATCGCGGTGGCGGGCTGCGTGGCGCAGGCCGAGGGCGAGGAGATCGTGCGCCGCGCGCCCGTGGTCGACGTCGTGGTGGGCCCGCAGAGCTATCATCATCTGCCGGAGCTGTTGAAGCGCGCCGACGACGAAGGCCGCGCGATCGAGACCGAATTTCCGGCCGAGGACAAATTCGGCTTCCTGGCCCAGCCCAAGCCCGATGCGATCCGCGCGCGCGGCATTTCCGCCTTCGTCACCGTGCAGGAAGGCTGCGACAAGTTCTGCACCTTCTGCGTCGTGCCCTACACGCGCGGCGCCGAAGTCTCGCGCCCGGTGGCGAAGATCGTCGACGACGTGAAGCGGCTCGCCGACAACGGCGTGCGCGAGCTCACGCTGATCGGACAGAACGTCAACGCCTATCACGGCGAGGGGCCGGACGGAAAAACCTGGCCGCTCGGCCGATTGCTCGAACATCTGGCGGCGATTCCGGGGGTCGCGCGGCTGCGCTATTCGACCAGCCACCCCCGCGATGTCGACGACAGCCTGATCGCGGCCCATCGCGACCTCGGTGCCCTGATGCCGTTCGTGCACCTGCCGGTGCAGTCGGGCTCGGACCGGATTTTGGCGGCCATGAACCGCAAACATACCGCCGATGATTACCGGCGGGTCATCGACCGTTTCCGTACCGCACGCCAAGACATTGCTTTCTCATCGGATTTCATCGTCGGCTTTCCGGGCGAGAGCGAGCAAGATTTTCTCGCCACCCTCGCGCTTGTCACGCAAATCGGCTACGCTGCGGCCTATTCGTTCAAATACTCCGCCCGGCCGGGAACGCCGGCCGCGGACATGCAGGAGACGGTGTCCCCCGCCGAGATGGACCAGCGATTGGAGCGGCTCCAGGAACTGATCGACAGCCAGCAATCGGCCTTTAACAAGGCCGCGATTGGCTCAACGGTCGACGTGCTGTTCGAGCGTCCGGCGCGCAAGCAGGGCCAGATCGTGGGCCGCACCGCCTACCTCCAGCCCGCCCATGTGATGGCCCCGCCCGACATCATCGGACAGATCCTGCCGGTCAGGATCGACAGCCTCGAGCGCTACAGTTTTCTCGGCGAGCTCGTAACGCCGCGCAAGGCGCGCGAGCCCGCTTTATCGCAAGCCAGTGGAGCCTGAACCCTTGCCCAAAAGCGCATCGGATTCGTCTTCGTTCGCTCCCAGCCGCAAATTTGACCGCGACATGCAAGTTCCGCCCGAGACCCAGGTCGTCATCGACTTCGACGACAACCGCGCCGCTTCCGCGCTGGTCGGCCCGTACGGCCAGCACCTGGCGCAGATCGAGCGGCGGCTCGGCGTCGTGGTCGATTCCAAGGGCAACCACATCACGATCGGCGGCACCCGCGACGGCTGCGACGCCGCGCGCCGGGTGCTGGAGATGCTCTACTCGCAGGCCGTGAAGGGGCAGGATCTCGACCAGGGCGAGGTGGAGGGCGCCATCCGCGCCGTGATCGCGCAGGGCTCGCTGTTCGAGTTCGACGCCAAATCGGCCAAGTCGACCTTCGACAGCATCAATTTGCGCAAGCGCCCGGTGCGCGCGCGCACGGCCGCGCAGGATTCCTATATCCGCGCGTTGAAGCGGCACGAGCTGGTGTTCGGCATCGGTCCGGCCGGCACCGGCAAGACCTGGCTCGCCGTCGCGCATGCCGCGCAGCTGTTCGAGCGCAAGGAGGTCGACCGCATCATCCTGTCGCGTCCGGCGGTGGAAGCCGGCGAGCGGCTCGGCTTTCTGCCCGGCGATCTCCGCGAGAAGGTCGATCCTTATCTGCGGCCGATCTATGATGCGCTCTACGACCTCATGGACGCACGCATCGTCGAGCGCGCGCTGCAGACCGGCGAGATCGAGATCGCGCCGCTCGCCTTCATGCGCGGCCGCACGCTGACGAACGCCGCCATCATCCTGGACGAGGCCCAGAACACCACGTCGATGCAGATGAAGATGTTCCTGACGCGTCTCGGCGAGAACAGCCGCATGATCGTCACCGGCGATCCCTCGCAGATCGACCTGCCGAACGGCCAGACCTCGGGCCTGGCCGAGGCGACCCGCCTCCTGAACGGCGTCGAGGGCATCGCCCAAGTTCATTTCAAGGCGGAGGACGTGATCCGCCACGAGCTCGTGGCGCGGATCGTCGCTGCCTACGAAGGGCCGCCGCAGCGGTCGGCTACCGGTCAATCCTGACGAGGTAACACCGGACCAAAGAGGGCGCGAGCACGGCGCCCCTCGTCCGAAACAACACAATGTCCCACTCCAACCTTCCCATGACCGAGGTGCTCGTCGTCGCCGATTGCTGGCAGCGCGAGCCCGATTCTGAAGCCGTGATCCAGCGCGCACTGGCGGCGGCCGCCGAGAGCGTCGAGGCGGACGTTGCCGACGCGGAAGTGGCCGTGATGCTGACCGATGACGCCGGCATCCGCACGCTCAACAGCAATTGGCGCGGCATCGACAAGCCGACCAACGTGCTGTCGTTCCCCGCGCTCCAGCCCGAGGGCGCGCGGAAGCCGGGCGATGCGCCGCGCATGCTCGGCGACATCGCGATCGCCTACGAGACCATGCGGCGCGAGGCGGACGAGGAACACAAGCCGTTCGACCATCATCTGAGCCACCTCGCCGTGCACGGCTTCCTGCACCTGATCGGCTACGACCACGACAACGACGACGACGCCGAGGAGATGGAAGCGCTCGAAACCGAGATCCTCGCCCATCTCGGCATCCCCGATCCCTATGCCGACCGCCCGGGGACGCACTGAGATGCCGGATTCCGAGCCTATCCACGACAATCCCCGCACCACCGCCAACCTGCCGGCCGTGGTGACGCCGGGCGAGGTGCTGCGCCCGAGCGCAGAAAGCTGGCTGCTGCGCGCCATCCGCACGCTGTTCGGCTGGAGGGCGGGCTCGGTGCGCGACGACCTCCAGGTCGTGCTCGACGCCTCGACGCCCGACGACACCGGCTTCTCCGCGGTCGAGCGCACCATGCTGCGCAACATCCTCGGCCTGCACGAGCGCCGCATCGCCGACGTCATGGTGCATCGCGCCGACATCATCGCCGTGAAGCGCGACATCCCGCTCGGGGAGTTGATGGACCGCTTCGAGAGCGCCGGCCATTCGCGCCTCGTGGTCTTCAACGAAACGCTCGACGATCCCGTCGGCATCGTCCACATCCGCGACCTGCTCGCCTTCATGACCGCGCGCGCCCGCGTGTCGGAAGCCACCAAGACCAAGCGCAAGAAGCCGCTGCCGGCCGGGCTCGATTTGCGCGCGGTCGATCTCGCGCTGCCGCTTCACGAGGCGCACATCATCCGCAAGCTGCTCTACGTGCCGCCGTCGATGCGGGCGATCGACCTGCTCGCGCAGATGCAGGCCTCGCGCATCCATCTGGCGCTGGTGGTGGACGAATATGGCGGCAGCGACGGGCTGGTCTCGATCGAGGACATCGTCGAGCAGATCGTCGGGGAGATCGACGACGAGCACGACAGCGACGAGCCGCCCTCGATCGTACGCCTGCCCGACAACGCCTTCATCGCCGACGCCCGCGCCAGCCTCGACGACGTCCGCTCCGTGATCGGCGAGGATTTCGTCACCGGCGAGGCCGGCGAGGAGGTGGAGACGCTCGGCGGCTATCTCGTCAGCTTCGTCGGGCGCCTGCCGGTGCGCGGCGAGGTGATCTCCGGCCCCGGCAATTACGAGGTCGAGGTGCTCGATGCCGATCCGCGCCGCGTCAAGCGGCTGCGCATCGCGACGCGGAAGGAGCGCCCGGCGCCCCGCACCCAGCGCGAGAGCCGGCGGCGTGACGCCACGCCGGAGAGCGGACAAGCGCCGGCCAGCGACACGCCGACATCGCCACCGCGCGACGGGGCCGCCCCGCAGTGAGCCCATCGCAGCGCCTTCGGCAAATTGCGCTTGCCATCATCCTCACCTGGGGATGGCAGCGCGCCATCATCGCCATGGGGTGCGGAGCGCTGTCGGTGCTGGCGCTGGCGCCATTCAACCTGTTTCCGGTGCTGTTCATCACCTTCCCGGTGCTGGTCTGGCTGATCGACGGCGCCGGGGCCGGCCGCTATGGCGGCGTCCCCGCCGCCGCCCTGACCGGATACTGGTTCGGGCTCGGCTATTTCGTGCCCGGCCTCTACTGGATCGGCTACGCCTTCTTCGTCGAGGCCGACACATTCGCCTGGCTGACGCCGTTCGCGGTGCTGGGCCTGCCGGCCTATCTTGCGATCTTCACGGCGATCGGCTTTGCGCTGGCGCGCCTGCTCTGGAGCAAGAACGCCACGCGCGTGCTGGCGCTCGCAGCGAGCCTCACCATCAGCGAATGGCTGCGCGGCCATGCGCTGACCGGCTTTCCCTGGAACACGTTCGGCTATGCGCTGTCCGAGCCATTGCCGCTGGCGCAGACCGCCTCGCTGATCGGCCTGTGGGGCATGACGTTCCTGACAATTGCGATCTTCGCGAGCCCGGCAACGCTGATCGACCGCACGCCCGATCGCCGCCTGCTATGGCGGGTGCCGGCCGCGGCCCTCGCGCTCCTCTTCGTCATGAGCATCTTCGGCGCTATCCGCCTGTCGCTGCATCCGACCACGACCCTATCCGGCGCCAAGTTGCGCCTGATGCAGCCCAACCTGCAGCAGGACGCGAAATTCAACTACGCCGCCAAGCCGGAGGTGATGAAGAAATACCTTGCACTGTCGGACCGCGCCTCCGGCCCGCAATCGACCGGCGTGCGCGACGCCACCATCCTGATCTGGCCGGAATCCGCCTTTCCGTTCTTCCTGACCCGCGAAGCCGACGCTATGGCGCAAATCGCCGATCTCTTGCCGAAGGGCACCGTGCTGATCACCGGATCGGTCCGTGCGCCCGATGTGCCGCGAGGCACGCCGATCACGCGCGCCTACAACTCGATCTACGTCATCGATCACGACGGCAGCGTGCTCGCCGTGTACGACAAGCTGCATCTGGTCCCGTTCGGAGAATTTCTTCCCTATCAGTCGTTGATGGAGAAGCTCGGTTTCGAGCAACTGACGCGTGTGCGCGGCGGCTTCATTCCAGGGACCGTGCGGCATGCGCTCCCCGTCGCCGGCGCGCCGCCCGCACTGCCGCTGATCTGCTACGAGGCGATCTTTCCCGGCGAAGTGGCGGGACGGAGCGAACGTCCGGGCTGGATCGTGAACCTCACCAATGACGGCTGGTTCGGCATCTCGACCGGCCCCTACCAGCACCTGGAGCAGTCGCGGATGCGCGCGATCGAGCTCGGATTGCCGCTGGTCCGCTCGGCCAATACCGGCATCTCCGCAGTGATCGATCCGGTCGGCCGCACCACTGCGAGCCTCGGTCTCGGCCTCGAAGGCATTTTGGACGCAAACCTGCCGGCCGCGATCCCACCGACCGTTTATGCACGGTTGGGTGATGCGCCCGCAGCCATGCTCGTCGCGGTGGCCGTGCTGTTGGCGGTCCGCCGACCAACAGGCAAACGCAAGCCCTGATCGCACCGCCGCCGCAGCGGCCGGAATCCTTTGACAACCGTAGTCCCACGGTTGACAGACTGCACGCAGGCTCCCCATTCTGCACCAGCTGCGAAAGACAGCGGTACGTTGCTAAATTTCTCCGCAATGTTTCCCAATAACAGGGTTCTGGTTTTTGACGATGTTGCACCCGAGGCATGTTTGATCATTGCGCTGAAGGTGGTTCTTGGAGGGCTGAGGAAATGTCGAAAGCGCCCAACCCTGTTGACAAATATGTCGGCAGTCGCGTGCGCATGCGCCGCATCATGTTGGGCATGAGCCAGGAAAAGCTCGGCGAAGCTTTGGGCCTGACTTTCCAGCAGATTCAGAAGTACGAGAAGGGCACCAACCGGGTCGGTGCGAGCCGCATCCAGCAGATCGCCGAGATTCTCCAGGTGCCGGTGTCCTTCCTGTTCGAGGGCGGCCCGAGCGGCGTGCCGGGACCGGAAGGCTTCAGCGAAGGCGCCTCGCCCTCTTACGTCTCGGACTTTCTCGCCACCTCCGAAGGGCTCGCTTTGACCAAGGCGTTCACGCGAATCGCCGATTCGAAGATGCGCCGCTCGATCGTCGATCTCGTCGAGCAGATTGCGGCCCGCGAAGGCCCCGACAAGCGCTGAACGCCATCTCAACGGCGATTTGAGACTGCATCAAATCTGGCCTATGTCGTCATTGACGACCGCGCTTTGATGCGCGTCCGCTTCGATGATGCGATTCAAAGGCACAGATGCGTCCATGACCGGCTCCAATTGGTTCGATCCGCAAACTATTCTCGATGGCATCCGCCGCTGGGTGGAGATCGAGACGCCGACGGAAGCACCTGAACAGGTCAACAAGCTGGTGTCCGTGGTCGCGGAGCAGTACCGCGATCTGCCCGTCACGCTGGAACGCATCGCCGGCACGGACGGCTGCGGCGACCATCTCGTGGCGCGCACGAATTGGGGGCAGGATCAGCCGGGCATCCTGGTGCTGAGCCATCTCGATACCGTCCATCCCATCGGCTTCATCGAGCGCCTGCCGTTCAAGGTCGAAGGCGACGTCGCGTTCGGTCCGGGCATCTACGACATGAAGGGCGGCGCCTACATCGCGCACCACGCCTTCCGCGCGCTTTGCGCGACGGGCGATCGCCCGCCGCTCGGCATCACGCATCTGTTCACGTCCGACGAGGAGATCGGCAGCCCGACGTCGCGTGCGCTGATCGAGACGGAAGGGCGCAAGGCCAAATATGTGCTGGTGACCGAGCCGGCGCGCGACGGCGGCAAGATCGTCACCGGGCGCAAGGGCGTCGGGCGCTTCCGGGTGTCCATCAAGGGGGTGCCCGCGCATGCCGGCTCGCGGCCCGAAGACGGCCGCAGCGCCGTCCGCGAGCTCGGCAACATCATCCTGGCGCTGGAAGGAATGAACGATCTGGCGCGCGGCGTGACCGTCAATGTCGGCGTGGTGCGCGGCGGCACGCGTCCCAACGTCACGCCCGAGGACGCCTATGCGGAAGTCGACCTGCGCGTCGTGAGCCTCAGGGACGCAGACGAGTTCGTCGGCAAGATCCTCGGGCTGAGATCGAAGACCGACGGCGTCACCGTCACGGTCACCGGCGAGCTCAACCGGCCGCCTTACGAGAAGAGCAATGCCGGCGCCTCGCTGTACGAGCATGCCAGGACGCTCGCCAGCGAGATCGGCTTGGAGCTGATCGACACCCATACCGGCGGCGGCTCGGACGGCAATTTCACCGCTCCCTTCACCGCGACGCTCGACGGGCTCGGCGTCGACGGCAAGGGTGCACACACCCATTATGAGCAGCTCTATGTCTCCTCGCTCGCACCGCGCGCGCGGCTGCTTCATCGGCTTTATCAGACGCTGCGATGAGCGAACGTAAATCAAGCCACGACCGCGACGACAGCGAGCGCGCCTTCTTCGGGCGCCGCAAGGGCCACAAGCTGAGGCAACACCAGGCCGGATTGATCGAGCAGCTGCTGCCGCATCTTGCCCTCGACATCGACCGCAAGGCGCCGGCGGACGCCCGCGACATCTTCGATCCCGCAAGCAACGACGTCAGGCTCGAGATCGGCTTCGGCGGCGGCGAGCATCTGGCGGCCGAGGCGCAAAACTTTCCCGCCACCGGCTTCATCGGCTGCGAGCCCTATGTCAACGGGATGGCCAAGATCCTCGCGCAGATCGAGGCGGCCAACATCGGCAACATCCGCCTGTTCGCGGGCGATGCCGCCGAGCTACTCGCCTGGCTGCCCAGGGAGTCGCTGTCGCGGATCGACCTGATCCATCCCGATCCCTGGCCGAAGCGGCGACACTGGAAGCGGCGTTTCGTCCAGGACCGCACCATCGCGGCGATGGCGCGCGTGCTCAAGCCGAACGGCGAATTCCGCTTCGTCTGCGACATCGACGATTACTGCGCCTGGACCTTGTTGCATCTTGCGCGCTCGCCCGACTTCGTCTGGCTCGCCGAACGCGCCGACGATTTCCGGCAGCCATGGCCGGGCTACACCATGACGCGCTACGGCCGGAAGGCCGCGCGCGAGGGGCGCAAGGCGGCGTACTTGCGGTTTCGGCGGGTGTAACTTTTCGCGCGATCCATCCGCAGTCGTCATGCCCGGGCTTGTCCCGCCTGCGCGGCCGAAGCCGCTTCGGCAAGGCGAAGGCCCGGGCATCCACGCACTTTCTTCCCGTGGGACGAAGAACGTGGATGGCCGGGACAAGCCCGGCCATGACGGTGAGACCTGAACTTTGATCAGATCGTCTGCCGATTGCGCCAGAAATTCACGACGCGTTCGGCGGTCGTCGGCATCAGGCGCGTGAAGTTGATGCGGGCGGCCTCGATGTCGGCATCGGCCGGCGTGCGGTTCGAGCCGTACCAGAGCAGGATCAGCGCGCGCACTGTGGGCCAGCCGAGGTTCAGCACGCGGCCGAGGAGCAGCAGCGGATCGTAGCGGTCGCCCGCGAGGAGACGGTCAAGGATCTGGAGGCGAACGCCCGACATCGCCGAGAGCGCGGCGACCGATTCCTCGTATTTATGCGCCTTGGCGAAACCGAGCAGCGCGCTCTCGCCGAGATGGCCCTCGCGATTCAAGGTCAGCACCGTGCGCTGTGCCGCGGAGAAATCGCGGCGCGGGCCCGGCGGCAGCGCGGCCTCCTCGATCGCCGCCATCGCGCGCTTGATCTCGGCCTGGCGCACGGGATTGACCATGGTGGAGAGCCGGCGGCGGATGACGTCGAGCGTCCCGTCCAGCAGCTGCTTCAAGTGCTCGCCGGAAAGGTCGTTGCGCTGGCCGATCTTCAGCGTCAGCACGCCGTCCTGCGCCGCGCGCTTGATCATCTCGGAATAGCTTCCTGGCGAGAACGCCGCACCGGCATTGCCGGCGGCACGGCGCACCACGTCGCGATCGCCGCGCTCGACCAGCACGTCGGTGACGGCGGGAGACAAAGCAGGACGCTCCGTCATCGCCAGCAGATGGCCCTGGCCCTTCAGGCGCGCGATCTCGACCAGAGCCGCCTCATCGAGCACGGGCGAGCGGCGCAGCACGGGGCCAGCCACCATGATCTCGTTCTCGCGCGCGAGCTGATTGACGAGATGCGGCGGCGCGTTGTTGAGGCGCGAGAAGCGCTCGGCCAGATCGACGCGCGAGGCGAGCTCGGCATGGGGCACGAGATCGATCAGGAGATTGTCGAAGAGATCGATCAGCTCGGGGCGGAGCTTGTCCGCATCCCGAAAGAACAATTGGGAGATGGCACGCGCGATCTCGCCGCGGCGGCGCGGATCGCCGCGCTTGACGATATCGTCCAGTCCAGGAATGAGCGACGTGGCAACGGTCATGAAAACGCAACTCGAACGGGGCACGCCGCGGGTGCGCCCTTGGTTCAAGCCGCCCCACAATCGGGGAATCTAGGCCGGCTTGATGAAGGAAGCGTTGAACAGGGTCCGCAGACGGGCGCAAAAAGGCCCGTTCCCGCTGCAATGGGCCTTGTCCGGGGTGTGGGAAAGCGCTATATCAGCGCCAATTCATCTTCTCATACGATCCGCGTAGTGAGAGTGGGCCCGCAAGGACCCGCTCTTTTTTATTACCTGAACGCGGCTTGGCGGGAGATGCGCCCGACGCGTCGTCGGGAAAGTTCCGAAGCGGGCTTTGAAATCGTAACCAAGCCTTAACCATCGAGCGCCCTGACCCTGGACATGACCGAACCGAACCCTGGTTCCAAGGATGCCGAATTGCTGGCCGAGCCGCGGCTCGTGGTCGAGCCCGGCGTCGCGGCACGGGTGTCCGCGGTGGCCACTCCCGTGCTGCAGGGCATGGGCTACCGCCTGGTCCGGATCCGCGTTTCCGGGGAAGCCGGCTGCACCGTGCAGATCATGGCCGAGCGGCCGGACGGCTCGATGCAGATCGAGGATTGCGAGGCGATCTCGCGGGCGCTGTCGCCCGTGCTCGACGTCGCCGATCCCATCGACCGCGCCTATCGCCTCGAGATCTCCTCGCCGGGCATCGACCGTCCGCTGGTGCGCCGCTCCGATTTCGAGCGCTATTGCGGGCATCTGGTCAAGATCGAGATGGCGGTCGCGCATGAGGGGCGCAAGCGCTTCCGCGGCACGCTCGGCGCGGTCGAGGGCGACCGCGTGCATCTGCGTCGCGACGATGCCAAGGCTGGCGACGATGCCGACGTTCTCCTGACGATGGAGGATATCGGCGAGGCCCGGTTGGTGCTGACCGACGAGCTGATCGCCGAATCCATGCGCCGCGGCAAGGCCGAGGCGCGCGAGATGCGGCGCAATCTCGGTCTCGAGCCGCCGCAGGCACCGCACGCCAGGATCAGCGAGAAGACCACCAAGAACACCAGGCCGAAGAAGAAGCCGGCCCCGACCAACACGAAGAAACATCGCCTTGCCGCCGAACGCGCGCGGCGCGGCGAGATCGAGCCTGACCAAGGAGACTAGCCATGGCAGTCAGCGCCAACCGACTTGAATTGCTTCAGATCGCGGACGCCGTCGCACGCGAAAAGTCGATCGACCGCGGCATCGTCATCGCGGCGATGGAGGACGCCATCGCCAAGGCGGCGCGGGCACGTTACGGCAGCGAGACTGACGTTCATGCCGAGATCGACCCGAAGAAGGGCGAGCTGCGGCTGTCGCGCCATATGCTGGTGGTCGACAAGGTTGAAAACCATGCCAACCAGATCTCGCTGGTGGACGCGCAGCGCGCCAATCCCGGCGCCCAGGTCGGCGACACCATCGCCGACACCCTGCCGCCGCTGGAATACGGCCGCATCGCCGCACAATCGGCCAAGCAGGTGATCGTGCAGAAGGTGCGCGAGGCCGAGCGCGACCGGCAGTACCAGGAATTCAAGGACCGCATCGGCGACATCGTCAACGGCGTCGTCAAGCGCGTCGAATATGGCAGCGTGATCGTCGATCTCGGCCGCGGCGAAGCCATCATCCGCCGCGACGAGATGCTGCCGCGCGAGGTGTTCCGCAACGGCGACCGCGTCCGCGCCTACATCTTCGACGTGCGCCGCGAGACGAGAGGCCCGCAGATCTTCCTCTCCCGCACCCATCCGCAGTTCATGGCGAAGTTGTTCGCGCAGGAAGTGCCGGAGATCTATGACGGCATCGTCGAGATCAAGGCGGTGGCCCGCGATCCGGGCTCGCGTGCGAAAATCGGCGTGATTTCCCGCGATTCCTCGGTCGATCCGGTCGGCGCCTGCGTCGGCATGCGCGGCTCGCGCGTGCAAGCCGTGGTGAACGAGCTGCAGGGCGAGAAGATCGACATCATTCCCTGGTCGCCCGACATCGCCACCTTCGTCGTCAACGCGCTGGCACCGGCGGAAGTCTCCAAGGTCGTCATTGACGAGGACCGCGAGCGCATCGAGGTCGTGGTGCCAGACACCAACAACCAGCTCTCGCTCGCGATCGGCCGCCGCGGCCAGAACGTGCGCCTGGCTTCGCAGCTCACCGGCTGGGACATCGACATCCTGACCGAGCAGGAGGAATCCGAGCGCCGCCAGGCAGACTTCGAGAACTCGACCCGCGTCTTCATGGAATCGCTCAACGTCGATGAGGTGGTCGGCCAGCTCCTGGCGTCCGAAGGCTTCACCTCGGTCGAGGAGCTCGCGATGGTCGACGTCAAGGAGCTCGCGGGCATCGAGGGCTTCGACGAGGAGACCGCGCAGGAGCTGCAGAACCGCGCCCGCGAATATCTGGAGCAGCAGGAAGCCGAGCTCGAGGCGAGGCGCAAGGAGCTCGGCGTCGAGGACGCGCTCAAGGACGTGCCCGGCGTGACCTCGAAGATGCTGGTGAAGTTCGGCGAGAGCGACATCAAGACCGTCGAGGACCTCGCCGGCTGCGCCACCGACGATCTGGTCGGCTGGACCGAACGCAAGGAAGGCAGCGAGCCGACCAAGCACGCCGGCGCGCTGGACGGCATCGACATCTCCCGTGACGACGCCGAAGCGATGATCATGCAGGCCCGCGTCAAGGCCGGCTGGATCACCGAGGCCGATCTCGCCAAGCCCACTGAGGAGGCCGAGGCGACCGAAGATCAGCCGGCTTAAGGCGTGTTCAGCAAAAGTGGAGACCGGTTTTGCGTAAAGAACACGCGACTTAGAAGGCGAAGGAGGATGTCGCCCGGATGCTCGCCAGCACTGACAGCGAACTCGACCATGGGCCGCGGACCGAAAGGTCCGCGACCATGCGCATGTGCGCGGTCAGCCGCGAGGTCCGGCCGATCGACGAGCTGATCCGCTTCGTCGTCTCGCCTGACGGACAATTAGTTCCCGATCTCAAGCGCAAGCTGCCCGGCCGCGGCATGTGGCTCACCGCCTCCCGCAAGATGGTTGCGGAAGCGGTGCGGCGTCACCAATTTAGCAAAGCCTTCAAGCGCGAGCTGCGCGTCCCTCAGACGCTGCCCACCGACATCGAGGCGCTCCTGGTCCGGAGCGTGACCGAAGCCCTTGGGATCGCCGCCAAGGCGGGTCAGGTCGTGGCCGGCTTCGGCAAGGTCGAGAGCGCCCTTCGGGAAGGAACGGTCGAGGTCCTGATCCATGCCAGCGACGGGGCCGCGGACGGAATCCGCAAATTGGACATGCTGGCGCGTCAGAATGCCGGGAATCGCGGTGCTAAGGCGCAGATTCCCGTCGTCACCGCTCTGAAATCGATAGAATTGGATTTGGCACTGACCCGGTCAAATGTGATACATGCTGCCCTGCTCGCGGGCCCGGCGAGCAAGTCATTCCTGTCACGTAGCCAGATCCTGGTCCGATACCGGATGGCGGACGACGACAAGACTGTCGAAAAACCCGGCCAGGATTTCTGAGAGACAACGACGGCCCAATTGGATGGTGCGGCAACGCACAACACTGATAAATCAGGATTAGGACTGCTGAATGGTTGATACCAAGACCCCTGGCGACAAGAAGCTGAGCGTTCCGAGCAAGACGCTATCGCTCAAGCCGCGCGTCGAAACGGGCACCGTGCGCCAGAGCTTCAGCCATGGCCGCAGCAAGCAGGTCGTGGTCGAGAAGCGCGGCAAGCGCCGCATGGGCGACGGACCCGAGCCGCATGCACCTGAGGTGACGGCAAAACCGGCGCCGGCCGCACCCGCCGCGCCGTCGCGCCCGGCGCCGTCCGCGCCGCCGCGCAACGCAGGTTCCGGCGTGGTGCTGCGAACCCTGACCGAGGACGAGCGTTCGGCCCGCGCCAGTGCGCTGGCCGATGCCAAGCTGCGCGAGGTCGAGGAACGCCGCCAGGCCGAGGAAGAGGCGCAGCGCCGCGCCGCCCGTGAGGCCGCCGAGCGCGCCGAGCGCGAAGCCGCCGAAGCCCGCCGCAAGGCCGAGGAAGAGCGGCATCGCCACGAGGACGAAGCCAAGCGCAAGGCCGAGACCGAGGCCAAGAAGCGTTTTGGCGAAGGCGAGCAGCCGGCCGCGCCGCGTCCCGCCGCCGCGGCATCGGCCGCGCCTGCGCCGCGCCAGGGCACCACGACGGCACGCCCGGGAACCGCGCCGGCGCGCCCTGCAGCGACGACCGCGCAGCGTCCCGGTGGACCGGCTGGCCGCGGCCCCGCCGTTGCGGCCGAGCCTGAGGACGACGAGGCTCCGCGCCAGGTGCGTCGAGGTCCCGGCGGCGCGATGCGTCCCGCCGCAGCCCCGAAGACCACACACAAGCCCGGCCCGCAGAAGGAACGCGGCCGCCTCACCGTCGTCACCGCGCTCAACGCCGACGACGTGCGCGAGCGCTCGATCGCCTCGTTCCGCCGTCGCACCCAGCGCCTGAAGGGCCACGCCTCGAACGAGCCGAAGGAAAAGCTGGTCCGCGAAGTGACCATTCCGGAGGCGATCACCATCCAGGAACTCGCCAACCGCATGTCCGAGCGCGCGGTCGACGTCATCCGCCTGCTGATGAAGCAGGGCGCGATGCACAAGATCACCGACGTGATCGACGCCGACACCGCGCAGCTGATCGCCGAAGAGCTCGGCCACACCGTCAAGCGCGTCGCTGCATCCGACGTCGAGGAAGGCCTGTTCGACATCGTCGACGATTCCACCGACACCGAGACGCGTTCGCCGGTCGTGACCGTGATGGGTCACGTCGACCACGGCAAGACGTCGCTGCTCGATGCGCTGCGCCACGCCAACGTCGTCTCGGGCGAAGCCGGCGGCATCACCCAGCACATCGGCGCCTACCAGGTGGTCTCGCCGGAAAGCGGCAAGAAGATCACCTTCATCGACACGCCCGGCCACGCCGCGTTCACCGCGATGCGCGCCCGCGGCGCCAAGGTCACCGACATCGTCGTGCTGGTGGTCGCGGCCGATGACGGCGTCATGCCGCAGACGGTCGAAGCCATCAACCACGCCAAGGCGGCGCGGGTGCCGATCATCGTTGCCATCAACAAGATCGACAAGCCCGACGCCAAGCCCGAGCGCGTGCGCACCGAGCTGCTCCAGCACGAGGTGCAGGTGGAGTCGTTCGGCGGCGACGTCGTCGACGTCGAGGTGTCCGCCAAGAACAAGACCAATCTCGACAAGCTGCTCGAGATGATCGCGCTGCAGGCCGAAATCCTCGACCTGAAGACCAATTCGCAGCGTCCGGCCGAAGGCACGGTGATCGAGGCCAAGCTCGATCGCGGCCGTGGTCCGGTCGCGACCGTGCTGGTGCAGCGCGGCACGCTCCGCGTCGGCGACATCATCGTCGCGGGTGCCGAAATGGGCCGCGTCCGCGCGTTGATCTCCGACCAGGGCGAGACCGTGCAGGAGGCCGGCCCCTCGGTGCCGGTCGAGGTGCTCGGCTTCAACGGCCCGCCGGAGGCCGGCGACCGTCTCGCGGTGGTCGAGAACGAAGCCCGCGCCCGCCAGGTCACCAGCTACCGCGCGCACCAGAAGCGCGAGAACGCGGCAGCCTCGATCTCCGGCATGCGCGGCTCGCTCGAGCAGATGATGTCGCAATTGAAGACGGCGGGCCGCAAGGAATTCCCGCTGATCGTCAAGGCCGACGTGCAGGGTTCGCTCGAAGCCATCCTCGGCTCGCTGGAGAAGCTCGGCACCGACGAGGTCGCCGCCCGCATCCTGCATGCCGGCGTCGGCGGCATCTCGGAATCCGACGTGACGCTGGCCGAAGGCTTCAACGCCGCGATCATCGGCTTCTCGGTTCGCGCCAACAAGGAGGCCGCTGCGGCCGCCAAGCGCAACGGCATCGAAATCCGCTACTACAACATCATCTACGACCTCGTGGACGACGTGAAGAAGGCGATGAGCGGCCTGCTCGCGCCGACCTTGCGCGAAACCATGCTGGGCAATGCCGAGATCCTGGAGATCTTCAACATCTCCAAGGTCGGCAAGGTCGCCGGCTGCCGCGTCACCGACGGCACCGTGGAACGCGGCGCCAATGTGCGCCTGATCCGCGACAACGTCGTCGTGCACGAAGGCAAGCTATCGACGCTGAAGCGCTTCAAGGACGAAGTGAAGGAAGTGCAGTCCGGCCAGGAATGCGGCATGGCCTTCGAGAACTATCACGACATGCGTGCCGGTGACGTGATCGAGTGTTATCGCGTGGAGACGATCCAGCGCTCCCTGTAAGTCCAAATCTTACCGAAGCGTTCGGATCTTTTTGAACTGAGATTGCGGGAGTGCGATGGCCGGATTTTTCCGGCCATCCACCCCTCTTCGTTTCAACAGGACAAGTGACAATGCCCGTGCCGCAGGCACCGGGCATGACGAGGTGATTTTCGAAAAATGCCACGGCATCATCAGAAGAAGAGTTCCGCGCCCGGCGGCTCGCAGCGTCAGTTGCGCGTCGGCGAGCAGGTTCGCCACGCGATGGCCGATATTCTGGCGCAAGGCAACGTGCATGATGCCGACCTCGAAGGTCACATCATCACCGTGCCGGAGGTGCGGATGTCGCCCGACCTGAAGCTCGCGACGGTCTACGTGATGCCGCTCGGCGGCCGCGACACCGAGCTCGTGATCACTGCGCTCGAGCGCAACAAGAAATTCCTGCGCGGCGAGGTCGCGCGGCGCGTTAACCTGAAATTTGCACCTGACATTCGCTTCCGCGTCGACGAACGATTCGACGAGGCGGAACGGATCGAGAAGCTTTTGCGAACGCCTGCGGTGCAGAAGGATTTGGAACAGGATCCGCATTCGGATCGGGAAGAAGAGCAATGACCATGGACCCCGCTCACGGCGCGATCGGCGGCAACGACACCGATCAGCGCGACGTGCAGAACAATGATTTCGCGGAGAATTCGCAGCCGCATCAGGAGCCGCGCCGCGTCAACAACGATCCGCGCGCCAAGCAGCAGAAGGGCAACCAGGTCCGCCGCGACCGCCGCGACGTCCATGGCTGGGTCGTGCTCGACAAGCCGATCGGCATGACCTCGACGCAGGCGGTCGCCGTGCTCAAGCGCCTGTTCAACGCCAAGCGGGCCGGACACGCCGGCACGCTCGATCCGCTCGCCTCCGGGGGCTTGCCGATCGCGCTCGGTGAGGCCACCAAGACCGTCCCCTTCGTGATGGACGGCCGCAAGCGCTACCGCTTCACGGTCTGCTGGGGCGAGGAGCGCGACACCGACGACATCGAGGGCCGCGTCACCGCGACCTCGGACCGGCGCCCGAGCCGGGAGGCGATCCTGGCCCTGCTGCCCCGCTTCACCGGGGTGATCGAGCAGATCCCGCCGCGCTATTCGGCGATCAAGGTCCAGGGCGAGCGCGCCTATGATCTCGCCCGCGACGGCGAGGTCGTGGAACTGGCGCCCCGCCCGGTCGAGATTCACCATTTAACCCTTGTCGATCAACCAGATAACGACCGGGCCGTGTTCGAGGCCGAATGCGGCAAGGGCACCTATGTCCGGGCGCTCGCCCGCGATATGGGCCGGATTCTCGGCACTTACGGCCATATCTGCGCGCTGCGGCGGACCCTGGTCGGCCCATTTGGCGAAAACGACATGATTCCGCTGGATCAGTTGGAGGCTTTGTGCGATAGAGCCGCGTCCGGCGAGGGCAGCCTCGCCGACGCGCTTTTGCCCGTTGAGACCGCGCTGGACGACATCCCGGCACTGGCCGTCACTCGGGCTGATGCGGCAAGGCTCCATCGGGGCCAGGCCGTTTTGTTGCGCGGACGGGATGCGCCCACTTGTAGCGGCACAGTCTATGTCACGGTGGCAGGCCGTCTTTTGGCGCTTGCCGAAGTTGGCAATGGCGAAATCATCCCCAAGCGTGTGTTCAACCTGACCGGCCTGACTGCCAGCCCCGGTCGCAACGAGAGAAACTGACGATGTCGATTGCCGCAGAACGCAAAGCGGAAGTCATCAAGACGAATGCCACCAAGGCCGGCGACACCGGCTCGCCCGAGGTTCAGGTCGCGATCCTGTCGGAACGCATCAACAACCTCACCAACCATTTCAAGACCCACGTGAAGGACAACCATTCGCGTCGCGGCCTCTTGAAGCTGGTCTCGACCCGCCGCTCGCTCCTCGACTATCTCAAGAGGAAGGACGAGGCGCGGTACAAGGCGCTGATCGAGAAGCACAATATTCGTCGTTAAGAGTTGCTGCGCGCGCCACCGGCGCGCGTTTTCGCACGTGGTTTCGAACGAAAGCGCTTCCTTAAAGGTTTTTGATCGAGGCTGCGTGCGCGTCGGATGCAGATCATGACGATTCGCATCCGGGCATGAACGGCGAAGACCGCAGTTCGGTGTTCGCGCTCGTGCCGACTGACAGTCCAGCAGCAATCCGGCGGCTGGGCACAACGGGCAAGGCGCCCGTATGACCCGAAAGGATGGACGCCATCCGACATCCAAAAACCATGGCAGGATCGCAGGACGCTGATCATCCGCTCCGATCAGCGTCCCGCAATCTTGCGCATGGTTTTTGTTTTTCGAGCGCCGTCCCTTCTTTCGAGAACCCATGAAAGAAGACCTCTATGTTCAATAAGCATTCAGTCGAGATCGACTGGGGCGGACGCCCACTCAAGCTCGAAACCGGCAAGATCGCCCGTCAGGCCGACGGCGCCGTCGTCGCCACCTATGGCGAGACCGTGGTGCTCGCCACCGTCGTCGCGGCGAAGGCGCCGCGCGAAGGCGTCGACTTCCTGCCGCTGACCGTCGATTACCAGGAAAAGGCCTACGCTGCGGGCCGCATTCCCGGCGGCTATTTCAAGCGCGAGGGCCGTCCGACCGAGAAGGAGACGCTGGTCTCCCGCCTGATCGACCGTCCGATCCGCCCGCTGTTCGTCGACGGCTGGCGCAACGAGACCCAGGTGATCGTCACCGTGCTGTCGCACGACATGGAGAACGATCCCGACGTCGTGGCGATGGTCGCGGCCTCCGCCGCGCTGACGCTGTCCGGCGTGCCGTTCAAGGGCCCGATCGGCGCGGCCCGCGTCGGCTTTGCCAATGACGAATTCGTCCTCAACCCGACGCTCGACGAGATGGTCGACACCCAGCTCGACCTCGTCGTCGCCGGCACTGCCGACGCCGTGCTGATGGTCGAATCGGAAGCCAAGGAGCTCAACGAGGACGTAATGCTCGGCGCCGTGATGTTCGGTCACCGCCACTTCCAGCCGGTCATCAACGCGATCATCGAGCTCGCCGAGAAGGCCGCCAAGGAGCCGCGCGAAGTCACCGCGATCGACAATGCGGCGCTCGAGAAGGAAATGCTCGGCCTGATCGAGCAGGAGCTGCGTGCCGCCTACGCGATTCCCATCAAGCAGGAGCGTTATGCCGCCGTCGGCGTCGCCAAGGAAAAGGTGATGGCCCACTACTTCCCGGAGGGCCAGGAGCCGAAATACGACAAGCTCCGTGTCGCCGGCGTGTTCAAGGAGCTCGAGGCCAAGATCGTCCGCTGGAACATCCTCGACACCGGCAAGCGCATCGACGGCCGCGACGTCAAGACCGTGCGCAACATCGTCGCCGAAGTCGGCGTGCTGCCGCGCGCCCACGGCTCGGCGCTGTTCACCCGCGGCGAGACCCAGGCGATGGTCGTGACCACGCTCGGCACCGGCGAGGACGAGCAGTACATCGACGCGCTGTCGGGAACGTACAAGGAGACGTTCCTGCTGCACTACAACTTCCCGCCCTATTCGGTCGGCGAGACCGGCCGCCTCGGCGGCACCAAGCGCCGCGAGATCGGCCACGGCAAGCTGGCCTGGCGCGCGATCCATCCGGTGCTGCCGCCGCACCATGAATTCCCCTACACGGTGCGCGTGGTCTCGGAGATCACCGAGTCCAACGGCTCCTCGTCGATGGCCTCGGTCTGCGGCGCCTCGCTGGCGCTGATGGATGCGGGCGTGCCGCTGAAGCGGCCGACCGCGGGCATCGCCATGGGCCTGATCCTCGAGGACAAGCGCTTTGCCGTTCTCTCCGACATCCTCGGTGACGAGGACCATCTCGGCGACATGGATTTCAAGGTCGCCGGCACCGAACAGGGCATCACCTCGCTACAGATGGACATCAAGATCGAGGGCATCACCGAAGAGATCATGCGCGTCGCCCTCGGCCAGGCCAAGGAAGGCCGCATCCACATCCTCGGCGAGATGGCCAAGGCCCTCACCGCGGCCCGCGCCGAGCTCGGCGAATACGCGCCGCGCATCGAGACCTTCAAAATCCCGACCGACAAGATCCGCGAAGTGATCGGCACCGGCGGCAAGGTGATCCGCGAGATCGTCGAGAAGACCGGCGCCAAGGTCAACATCGAGGACGACGGCACCGTGAAGGTCGCCTCCAGCGACGGCGAGGCGATGAAGGCCGCGATCAAGTGGATCAAGTCGATCGCGTCCGAGCCGGAAGTCGGCCAGATCTATGACGGCACCGTCGTCAAGGTGATGGAGTTCGGCGCCTTTGTGAACTTCTTCGGCTCCAAGGACGGCCTCGTCCACATCAGCCAGCTCGCGGCGAACCGCGTGCAGAAGACCTCCGACGTCGTCAAGGAAGGCGACAAGGTCAAGGTCAAGCTGCTCGGCTTCGACGATCGCGGCAAGACCCGCCTGTCGATGAAGGTGGTCGACCAGACCACCGGCGAGGACCTCGAAGCCAAGGACAAGGCCGCCGAGGGCGAGAAGGCCCCGCGCGAAGCGGCGGGCGAGTAATCGCTCAACCACGTCAGAAACACGAAGGGCGGCCGAGAGGCCGCCCTTTTTGTTTGTGTTGTATTGTCGATCGGTCCGTAGCCCGTATGAAGCGAAGCGGAATGCGGGACGGCGTCCCGGATTGCGCTGCGCTCCATCCGGGCTACGAGATCACCTCTCCCGCATCCGCCTTCGCTTAGGCTTCGGCGGACAAGAGCGAAAGAGGTGGCACCCTCACGCCACGAGGTCGTAGCGGTCGAGGTTCATCACCTTGGTCCAGGCCGTGGCGAAGTCCTTGACGAACTTCTCCTTGGAGTCCGAGGTGGCATAGACCTCGGCGAAGGCGCGGAGCTGCGAGTGTGCGCCGAAGATGAGATCGACGCGCGTGCCGGTCCACTTCACCGCATTGGTCTTGCGGTCGCGCCCTTCGTAGCTGCCGTCGGCCGCTTGCGTCCACTGCGTGCTCATGTCGAGCAGGTTGACGAAGAAGTCGTTGCTCAACGTTCCCACCTTGGTGGTGAACACGCCGTGCTTCGAGCCGTTCGCGTTGGCGCCGAGCACACGCAGGCCGCCGACCAGCACCGTCATCTCGGGGCCGGTGAGCCTCAAGAGCTGCGCACGATCGACCAGAGCTTCCTCCTGCTGCATGAACTGATGCCGCTTGCCAATGTAATTGCGGAAGCCATCGGCGCGCGGCTCCAGCGGCGCGAAGGAGGCCGCGTCCGTCTGCTCCTGCGAAGCATCCATGCGGCCCGGCGTGAAGCCGACCTTGACCTCGACGCCGGCATCCTTGGCGGCCTTCTCGACCGCGGCGGTGCCGCCGAGCACAATCAGGTCCGCAAGCGAGACTTTCTTCGCGCCTGAAGACGCGTTGAAGTCCTTCTGGATCGCTTCGAGCTTGCCGAGCACCTTGGCGAGCTGGGCCGGCTCGTTCACCTCCCAGTCCTTCTGCGGGGCAAGGCGGATGCGCGCGCCGTTGGCCCCGCCGCGCTTGTCCGAGCCGCGGAACGTCGAGGCCGACGCCCAGGCGGTCGAGACCAGCTCGGACACCGAGAGGCCCGAAGCCAGGATCTTGCTCTTCAGCGAGGCGATATCCTGCTCGCCGACCAGCTCGTGATCCACGGCGGGAATCGGATCCTGCCAGATCAGCGTCTCCTTCGGCACCAGCGGGCCGAGGTAGCGCTGGATCGGACCCATGTCGCGATGGGTGAGCTTGAACCAGGCGCGGGCGAAGGCGTCCGCGAACTGATCGGGATTCTCGTAGAAGCGCCGCGAGATCTTCTGATAGGCCGGATCCATGCGCAGCGAGAGGTCGGTCGTCAGCATGGTCGGCCGATGCTTCTTCGACTTGTCGAAGGCGTCGGGAATGATCGCATCGGCGCCTTTCGCCACCCACTGGTTGGCACCGCCCGGGCTCTTGGTCAGCTCCCATTCGTACTTGAACAGGTTCTCGAAGAAGTTGTTGCTCCACTTCGTCGGGGTCTGCGTCCAGGTCACCTCGATGCCGCTGGTGATGGCGTCGCCCGCGAGGCCCGAGGCGTGCTTGCTCTTCCAGCCGAGGCCCTGATCTTCCAGCGCGCCGGCTTCCGGCTCCGGGCCGACCAGCGACGGATCGCCCGCGCCATGGGTCTTGCCGAAAGTGTGGCCGCCGGCGATCAGCGCGACGGTCTCCTCGTCGTTCATCGCCATGCGGAAGAAGGTCTCGCGGATGTCCTTGGCCGCGGCGACCGGGTCCGGCTTGCCGTTCGGGCCTTCCGGATTGACGTAGATGAGGCCCATCTGCACGGCGCCGAGCGGCTCGGCGAGCTGGCGTTCGCCGCTGTAGCGCTCATCGCCGAGCCAGGTGCCCTCAGGGCCCCAATACAGCTCCTCCGGCTCCCAGACGTCGGCGCGGCCACCCGCAAATCCAAACGTCTTGAAGCCCATCGATTCCAGCGCGACGTTGCCGGCGAGCACCATCAGATCGGCCCAGGAAATCTTGCGGCCGTATTTCTGCTTGATCGGCCACAGCAGACGGCGGGCCTTGTCGAGGTTGGCATTGTCGGGCCAGCTGTTGAGCGGGGCGAAACGCTGCTGACCGGCGCCGGCGCCACCGCGGCCGTCGGTGATGCGGTAGGTGCCCGCGCTGTGCCAGGCCATGCGGATCATCAGGCCGCCGTAGTGGCCGAAGTCGGCGGGCCACCATTCCTGCGAATCCGTCATCAGGGCCGTGAGGTCCTTGATGACCGCGTTCAGGTCGAGCGACTTGAACTCCTTGGCATAGTCGAATTCCTTGCCCATCGGATCGGACAGATCGGAATTCTTGTGCAGCACCTCGATGTTGAGCTGCGTCGGCCACCAGTCGCGATTCGTGCGCGTGGGTTTTCCGCCCGAAAACGGGCACTTCGAAGTGTCGTCCATGAATACCTCCTCTGGCGGCGTCGAACTCGCACCTTTTGACCAGGTAGAAGCACTCTAAGCTCCACGTTCGATCAGGTGAAGTTGACTTTAATGATCGCTGCAATAAGATTTCCTGATGCTCAACGTCACGCTGCGCCAGCTCCGGTATTTCGATGCGCTGGCCCGTCACGGCCATTTCGGCCGCGCGGCCGAGTCCTGCTCGATCTCGCAACCCGCCCTGTCGATGCAGATCAAGGAACTCGAGGAGGCGCTGGGCGGCCTGCTGCTGGAGCGCAGCGCGCGGCAGGTCGCGCTGACCCGGTTCGGCGAGGAGCTGGCGCAACGGGTCCGCGACATCCTGCGCTCGGTCGACGAGCTCGGCGATTTCGCCCGTGCTTCGCAGGACCGCTTTGCCGGCCGCCTGCGCATCGGCATGATCCCGACCATCGCGCCCTACCTGCTGCCCAAGATCACCAAGAACCTCACGCGCATGCATCCGGAGCTCGACATCCGCGTGCGCGAGACCATGACGCCGCGGCTGATCCAGGAGTTGGTGGAGGGACGGCTCGACACCGCCATCGTGGCGCTGCCGGTGTCGGAGCCCTCGCTCACCGAGGTCGCGCTGTTCGAGGAGAAGTTTCTGCTGGTGCGGCCGGGCGCCGATGAAGGCACACCGGTGCCGTCGCGCGAAATGATGCGCGAGATGCGGCTGCTGCTGCTCGAGGAGGGACACTGCTTCCGCGACCAGGCGCTCTCCTTCTGCAACATGCAATCGGCGCCGCCGCGCGAGATGCTGGATGCGAACTCGCTGTCGACGCTGGTCCAGATGGTCAGCGCCGGGATTGGCGTCACCCTGATCCCGGAGATGGCGGTGCCGGTGGAGACGCGCTCCGCCTCGGTCTCGCTGGCGCGCTTCCGCGACCCCGAGCCGTCGCGCACCATCGGCATGGTCTGGCGCAAGACCAGCCCGCTGGCGCGGCAGCTGCTGCAGATCTCCGAGGTGGTGTGCCTGTCGGCCGGCAAGGTGCGCGCGCGGCAATCCGTGCGCAGCCAGAAGGCTTGACGCGCTGATGTCGCATCCGGTCATCCGCCCCGCCCGCGCGGACGAATACGACGAGATCGGCCGGGTCTGGATGGAGAGCTGGGTCTCCACCGGCCTCGCCGAAGCCAGCGACTTCCTGCTGGCGAACTTGCGTGCGCGCATCAGGCGCGAGATCGAGAACGGCTGGAGCCTGTTCGTCGCCGACGATTGCGGCACGATCGCCGCGATGCTGGCGTTGCATCTGCCAAAGCTCTGTCTCGACATGCTGTTCGTCGCGCCCGCCTATCAGGGCCAATCGCTCGGCCGGCAATTGCTGGCCTTCGCGCGCACGCAAATGCCGGACGAAATGTATCTGCGCTGCGTCCGCGAGAACGAGAAGGCCTGGCGCTGGTACGAGCGCGAAGGTTTTGTGTTCGAGAAGGAAGAGATCGAGCCGTCGAACGGGTTCGTGATGAAATATTATCGGTGGATGCGAAGGACCACCGCCACGTAGCGCGCCGAGACCCTCACCTTGCGGTTGTCATCGGCTCGCTCTAAGACTTATCTCAAGTCCTCAGCGGACATCTTCAAGCTGGTGATCCCCCCGCCGATTCCATGTTTCGCATCTGTTTGACCGCGCTCTCCCTTGTTGGTCTCATCAGCGTCGCCGCGGCGCAGCCTGCACCGCCATCGGCGACGCCCACGACGCGACCAGTCAAGGGCGCAACTCCGAAAGGCGCACCGAATCCCAAGCAGGCGGGCGCTGTTGACGCCGGCCCATGCGAAATCGGCCTCCTGGCCGCGCCCGCCAATCGCTTCGGCGTTCAGCAGGTCGGCTTCACCGTGTTCGGCAACGAGTACACACCCGTCCCGGTCGACAGTTGGGGGCTGGACGATCTCATCCTGTCGCGGCTTCGTGCCGCCGCAGCCGGAAAGTCGGTCAGGCGAATTGCGTATTCGCCCGCTGCTTTTGCGCATGCCGTGGAATCTGGATCGCCGATGCTGCGTCGGAACCCGGAACGACAGGAGTTCGTTCAGCAGAGCGCTGCCACCACCAAGTGTCAACGCTATGTTCTTGTCGAGCGGTACCAGAATCGCTTCAGCAATACCAACCAGTCCGTCGAAGGCTTTGGCATCGTGAAATGGGGCAACCCCATCAAGCGTCGCACGTTCCTGTTCGCGTTGACCTACATCACCGTGTACGACGGGCAGTCATTCGAGGCCATCAAGAAGGGCGCCGCAAGCCTGGATGACGAGCCGATGATGTCCCGCCTGATCGGGATCAACCCCATCAGTGGTCCCAACAGGGAGTTGGACGAGGCGGCCTTTCCATCGGCTCCCGCCGAGGTCGCGGCGAACGCGAAGCTGCGCGACGGTGTCCGTGCCTTATTGACGACGAGCCTCGACCGGACATTACCACAACTGCTCCAGCAATAAGGCCCCGCACCATGATCAAGCTCTATTGGTCGCCCCGCTCGCGCTCGTTCACGACGCTCTGGCTGATGGAGGAGAGCGGCCTGCCCTATGAGCGCGTGCTGACCGACATCTCGACCGGCGCGCAGAAGGCGCCGGACTATCTGAAGATCAATCCGATGGGCAAGGTGCCGGCGCTGACGGACGGCGAGGCCGCGCTCGGCGAAGCCGCGGCGATCTGCGCCTACATCGCCGACCGCTATCCCGAGACCAGGCTCGCGCCCGCCGTAACCGACCCGCGCCGGGCGCGCTATCTGCAATGGCTGTTCTTCTCGCCGGGCTGCATCGAGCCGGCCATTATCCAGATCTTCACCAAGATCGAGGTCCCGGCCTCGACCGCGGCCTGGGGCAGCGCGACGCAGGTGTTCGACGTGCTGGAAGCTGCGCTCGAAAAGGGTCCGTGGATTCTCGGCGAGCACTTTTCCGCCGCCGATGTCGTGATCGGCGCGGGCCTGAATTTTGCGGTGCGCCGGTTCAAGATGGTCCCGTCGCGCCCGGCCTTCGATGCTTATCTCGCGCGCTGCACGGCGCGGCCGGCGTTCCAGCGCGCGGAGAAGATCGCGGCGGGATGAAGCAGCCCGCCGCCTATAGCTTGATCTTGAGGACGGCCAGTCCGGACTGCTGAAGCAGTCCGGAGGATGTCGCCGCAGCGCCATAGCGGATGCCGAGATCGAAGCCTCTGCCGTCGGCGGCGACGAGGCCCAGCGCGGTCGAGTAGATCCACGGCGACAACGCAAGGCCGTTGGTGACGAAAGCGTCGCCGCCGCCGGCAAACGCGGACTTGATCTGCAGTCCCTGGTTCAGCGTGTTGTAACCGACGCCGACATCGCCGGTGAGATAGACCTGCTTCGCGATCCTGTATGCACCCTTCAGTCCCGCTGTCAGCGTCAGCTCGCGATAGGTTTGCGAATCCACGTTGAGGCTGAAGCCGCCGGCGCCGCCTTCGTGATAGGCGGGAGAGCGAACCTGACCATAGTCCAGCCGCAGCGACGGCGCGAGCGCAAGTCCCGGCTCGATCGGGATCAGCTTGCGGACGCCGACACCCGTGTGACCGCCATAGGATCGATAGCCCGCACCGGCCGTGCTGTTGATGAAGGTGAGCGAGCGGCTCTCGCCATTGTCGTTCAGTGCGCCGTCGATCTGGCCGTCGACCTGGACCCCGTGGCCGAGCGCATACGCGCCGTAAAGCCCCGCCTGATACGAGTCGATGGCAAGCCGGTTCGGGACTGCGTCCTCCCTTCCGGTGATGGATTGATGCGAATAACCGAACACGCCGCCGAGCATTGCGCGCGCGGAGAGCATCGCGTCCGCACCGACGGCCATGCCGCCACCGGAGGCGTTGTAGCCGGGAACGCCATCGACGCTGCCCTGCCGGGTGCTACCGCCGAGCGGCTTCATCCAGAAATTCCGCTCAGCTGTGATACCGGCATTCAGCCCGAGCACGTCATCCAATCGTCCCGTCATCGCCTGCTGGAATACGCGCTGCGTGGCATAGGTCGCCTGCGATGCCGCACCGGTGAGAACAGGCAGGGTCTGGTTGACGGCATTGACGAGACCGGAGCCGCTGAGATTGTCCAGCGCAGTGAAACCGGTGGCCATGCTGCCGGTCCAGCCAAGCGATGTCGCAGACAGGCGGTAGAGCATATCGGCTGCGCCCAACCCGGCACGGCTGTTCTGCGCCTGAAGCATCTCGGCGTAGGGCCGCACCAAAGAGAGATAAGCAACGCCGCCGGCCGAATTGCCTGACAGATCATAGGTGCTGACCAGCATCTGCGCGCCCGATGCGTCGCCGCTGGCCGTGCCATAGAGGCTGGCGAGCGTGCCGCGCGAGAGCGTGTTGAAGAGGACGTTGCCCTCCGGCGTCACCGAGCCCAGCAGGGTGAAATTGGCGGCGCTGCTGCCTGCGGGCGCCACCCCAGCACCCCAGAAATATCCGTTCTGGTAATTCGTGATGACGAAGCGCCCGGGCGCCGACGTGCCGAACAAGGCATTGCTAGTGATCCGCCACGGTGTGCCCGACGTCCACGCCCATTGCGGGACGGAGTTGGCGGGAACAGGCTGCGAAGCGGGTGGCGTGAAGGTCGCGGGATCATAAGGAAGCATATAGGCCCAATGACTCACGAGCACGCTGTCGCCCGTGATCATCTGCATCTCCATCGAGGTCACGCCGCCAATTGTCCTCATGTGGCCAAGGCCGACCGTTGCAGCGCCGCCCGCGGTTGGCGTGAACAGCATCGTGATCTGGCCCGCGGTCGTGACGAAGCCCTGGATGGTCGAGGTGTCGGTCAGGAGTGCGGGCCCGATCTTGAGCTGTGCCACGCTCGTGCCGGTGAAGGAGCCGTTCGTCGCCGTCGCGAGCGACCACAGAGTCTGGTCGCCGATGGGGATCGGATTGGAGAAGCCGGTCTTCGGTGCGGCATAGGCGAGCAATTGCGCCGTGGGCACATACCAATGCGTGTTGGACAGGGTCGAATCCCAGATCGCCGACTGCGCCAGGGCCTGCGAACCGCCACAGAGCAGCACCGCGCCAGCAACGGACGCCAGCGCGCTTGCGCGACACATCGCATGCACTATCGGCACGATCGGTCCTCCCGAACCGCAGAGGATACGGCCCTGCGGCGCCACCGGGTGCAGCAAGCATAGATCTGTGGTCGAGTCAGCCCCATGATCGTGGGGCGGGAGGAAACGTCGCGGCCTATTCCGCCTTCAAATCATCCGGCCGCGGCATCAGGATGACGTTGTAGCCGGAATCCACGTAATGAATCTCGCCGGTCACGCCGCCGGACAGATCCGACAACAGATACAACGCCGAGCCGCCGAGGTCGTCGAGCGTGACGCCGCGGCGGAGCGGCGCATGCTTCTGCATGAAGGCAAACATCGCCCGCGCCTCGCCGATGCCGGAGCCGGCCAGCGTGCGGATCGGGCCTGCGGAGATCGCGTTGACGCGGATGCCGCGCGGTCCGAAATCGGCGGCGAGATAGCGCACGGAGGCTTCCAGCGCCGCCTTGGCGACGCCCATCACGTTGTAGTTCGGCATCGCGCGCTCCGAGGCGCCGAAGGTCAGCGTGATCATGCTGCCGCCTTCCGTCATCAGCTCGGCGGCGCGCTTTGCGACCTCCGTGAAAGAGAAGCAGGAGATCACCATGGTGCGCGAAAAGTTCTCGCGGCTGGTGTCGGCGTAGCGGCCCTTGAGCTCGTTCTTGTCGGCGAAGCCGATCGCGTGGATCACGAAGTCGAGCTTGCCCCACTTCTCGCGGAGCACCGCGAAGGTGGCATCGACGCTGGCGATGTCCTCGACATCGCAAGGCAGCACCAGATCGACGCCGAGCTGCTCCGCCAGCGGCTTGACGCGCTTGCCGAGCGCCTCGCCCTGGAAGGTGAAGGCAAGCTCGGCGCCGTGGGCATGCAGCGTCCGCGCCATGCCCCAGGCGATCGAATGATCATTGGCGATGCCCATGATCAGACCGCGCTTGCCTTTCATCAAACCTTCCATTGCGAAATTACTCTCCGCTCTTCGTCATGCCCGGGCTTGTCCCGGGCATCCACGCCCTTTGCAGCCAGAACCTAAGACGTGGATGGCCGGGACATCTAGCGCGAAGACGCGCTTCGCGCTCTTGCCCGGCCATGACGAGAAATCACGAACGCGTCGACAACGTTGTCACGCATCCAGCCGGCTGAACACCAGCGTGGCGTTGGTGCCGCCGAAGCCGAACGAGTTCGACAGCACGGTGCCGATCCTGGCGTTGTCGATGCGCTTGCGCACGATCGGCATGTCGGCGAACACGGGGTCGAGCTCCTGGATGTGCGCGCTCTCGCAGATGAAGCCGTTGTTCATCATCAGCAGCGAATAGATCGCCTCCTGCACGCCGGTGGCGCCGAGCGAGTGGCCGGTCAGCGCCTTGGTCGCCGAGATCGGCGGGCACTTCTCGCCGACGCCGAACACTTTGCGGATCGCCTCAATCTCCGGCGGGTCGCCGGCCGGGGTCGAGGTCGCGTGCGGGTTGATGTAGTCGACCTTGGTCTTCACCGTCGACATCGCCATGCGCATGCAGCGCTCGGCGCCTTCGCCTGATGGTGCGACCATGTCGTAACCGTCCGAGGTCGCGCCATAACCGACGACCTCGCCATAGATGCGCGCGCCGCGCGCCTTGGCATGCTCGAGCTCTTCCAGCACCAAGACGCCGGCGCCGCCGGCGATGACGAAGCCGTCGCGATTGAGATCGTAGGGCCGCGAGGCCGTGGCCGGCGTGTCGTTGTACTTCGAGGACATCGCGCCCATGGCGTCGAACAGCACCGACAGCGACCAGTCCAGCTCCTCGCAGCCGCCGGCGAAGATGACGTCCTGCTTGCCGATCTGGATCGTCTCATAGGCATTGCCGACGCAATGGTTGGAGGTCGCGCAGGCCGAGGAGATCGAATAGTTCACGCCCTTGATCTTGAACCAGGTCGCGAGCGTCGCGGACGCCGTGGAGGACATCGCCTTCGGCACCGCAAACGGGCCGACACGCTTCGGTCCCTTGGCGCGGGTGATGTCGGCGGCCTCGACGATGGTGCGCGCCGAGGGGCCGCCGGAGCCCATGATGATGCCGGTGCGGATGTTGGAGACGTCGTCGGGCGACAGGCCGGAATCCTGGATCGCCTGTTCCATGGCGATGTGATTCCACGCCGCGCCCTGGCCGAGGAAGCGCATCGCGCGGCGGTCGACCACCGTCGACGGATCCAGCGTCGGCTCGCCTTGCACCTGCGAACGGAAGCCGAGCTCGGCATATTTCTCAGCCCGCGAAATGCCCGACTTCGCCTCGTGAAGGCTCGCAAGCACTTCCTGGGTGTTGTTTCCGATGGACGAGACGATGCCCATCCCGGTGACCACAACCCGCCTCATGACAGCCTCGCCTCAATCGTTGTCTTCTTGGTAATGCGCTCAGCCCAGGCTCGTGCCCTGCTTGAACAGGCCAACCTTCAGATCCTTGGCGCGATAAATAATCTGGTCATCGACCGAAAGCCACCCGTCGGCGATGCCGAGCACGAGCTTCGAACGCATCACGCGCTTGATATCGACGTTGTACACAACCTTGCGCGCTTCCGGCAGCACCTGGCCGCTGAACTTGAGCTCGCTCAGGCCGAGGGCCCGGCCGCGGCCTTCGCCCCCGCTCCAGCCGAGATAGAAGCCGACCATCTGCCACAGCGCATCGAGGCCGAGGCAGCCGGGCATGACGGGATCGTTCTTGAAGTGGCAGCCGAAGAACCAGAGGTCGGGCTTCACGTCGAGCTCGGCGCGCACCAAGCCCTTGCCGAACTCGCCGCCATTGTCGTTGATGTCAGTGATGCGGTCGAACATCAGCATCGGCGGCAGCGGCAGCTGGGCATTGCCTGGGCCGAACATCTCGCCGCGGGCACAGGCCAGCAGATCTTCGTAATCGTAACCGTTGCGCCTGTTCAGCATTCACGAGCCTCTGTTCAAATCCCGATTGAGCGGCGTTCCTGGCGAAAATGGGCCCCGTCTCGATCGGACAGCAACGCCAATTGCCACCGCCGGCCGCGACTTGCGCAAGCTTCGCATGGACTGCCGACCGGGCCTCCATGCCCGGCTGCGCCAAAATCGGCTAAGCGGAACCGCGCGCTCTCTAACACAGGCCATTTCGGGTGGCAAAGCGCAGACATGAAGGTAAAATGACGCGCTTCCCGGCCGGTTCCAAGACTGATTAGAACCTCTCTAGTTGCGAGAAACTTGCATCTGCATCTTTCTGTTCTTATATTGCAGGGAGATATTGTTCACGCGTGCCCGAAATCTTGGAAATGAACGAGAATATCGCGTCCCAACACGACGACGACCATGCCGCGGCCCTGTTGTCCGGCCGGCAGCCGGCCCTGACCGGGTGTCCCTGGCACGACGTCAACGAAATGCTGCAGTCCGCCGGGTTGCGGCCGACGCGTCAGCGCATGGCGCTGGGCTGGCTCCTGTTCGGCAAGGGCGCACGCCACCTCACGGCTGAAATGCTCTACGAGGAAGCCACCCTCGCCAAGGTTCCGGTGTCGCTGGCGACCGTCTACAACACGCTGAACCAGCTCACCGACGCCGGCCTGCTCCGCCAGGTCAGCGTCGACGGCACCAAGACCTATTTCGACACCAACGTCACCACTCACCACCATTATTATCTCGAGAACAGCCACGAGCTGGTCGACATCGAGGATCCGCATCTGGCGCTGTCCAAGATGCCCGAGGTGCCCGAGGGCTACGAGATCTCCCGCATCGATATGGTCGTGCGCCTGCGCAAGAAGCGCTGAGATCGTCTTAAGATCGAACTGAGATCGTCATGGCCGGACTTGTCCCGGCCATCCACGTTTTTGGACCAGCGCAAAGGTCGTGGATGCCCGGGCCTTCGCCTCACCGAAGCGGCTTCGGCCGCGCAGGCGGGACAAGCCCGGGCATGACGCTGGGCGGTAGATTGCTCGCCTGCCTGTCGGCGTCAGTTCACCTGCTCGTCGGCGTAGACGCCCCAGAGGCGCTCCTGCTGGATCCAGCCGTCGAAGCCATTGCCGATGACGCGGCACCAGCCTGCGGCGCATTTCTTGATCTGGGTGACAACGCCGGCCTGCAGCTTGGCCGCAACCGCGCTGTCGGGATCGGGCCGGTCATAGATCGGGGCGAGATCGTCCTTGTGCTTCATGGTGACGACCGCGGTGCGGCGGCCCGACAGCAGCGAATGATAGACCCAGCCCTCGGCGCCTTCGGAATCGCGCACCCGGCGCCAGTTCTCGAACTCGGCGGTAATTTCGACCGGCAGGCCGGCGCGGGTGTAGACCCAGGCGACGTCGTTGTCCTTGGTCGGACCGGCGCGGACGTTCACGTGATCGGATTTGAGGCTGACATAGCGCGGCACCGGCAAGCCGCTGGCGGTCTGCGGGGTGTTGTCCTTCGCCGCATGCGCGGGGCCGACCGAGGCGCTCAACCAGGTGCAAACGAGCGCCATCACCGAACAAAAACGCCCCAACGCCATCAACCCGTCTCCTTCGAAGACCCGGCAGACCGGGTCCTCACCCCAAATTCCAAAACCGTGCCGCGCCTGCCCCTTCTCCCGCCCTCCGCCGGTTCCCGGCATCGAGCCGTGGTTCTTGTCTTGGCCCGGCCTTCTGCTAGAGAGAACGGGCACTTGAGCAACCAATTGGCCCCGATTTTCCGGCCGGAAATGTCGGGTGAGCTTGGAGGAAACGCCGGGGACGGACACGGCAAGGGCAGTGTCGAACAACCGGGTTAATGAGGCCTCAACGACCGGCCTTTGGCGACAGAGGCGGGCTTGCCGTGCCTCATGAGAGCAGGACATGTCGGTGAAGAAAAAGCCCCTCGTCGTGGTGACGCGCAAGCTGCCGGATTCGATCGAGACGCGGATGCGCGAATTGTTCGATGCGCGGATCAATCTCGACGACACGCCGATGTCGCCCGAGCAGATCGCGGAAGCCGCCCGCACCGCCGACGTGCTGGTTCCGACCGTCACCGACCACATCACCGCCGAGATCGTCAACCAGCCCGACTGCAAGCTGCGCCTAATCGCGAATTTCGGCAACGGCGTCGACAATATCGATGTCGCGGCCGCGCATGCCCGCGGCATCACCGTCACCAACACGCCAAAAGTTCTGACCGAAGACACCGCCGATATGACCATGGCGCTGATCCTGGCCGTGCCGCGCCGGATGATTGAAGGCGCCTCGATCCTGACCGAAGGAAAACCCTGGCCCGGCTGGTCGCCGACCTGGATGCTCGGCCACCGCATCGGCGGCAAACGGCTCGGCATCATCGGCATGGGCCGCATCGGCCAGGCAGTGGCGCGCCGCGCCCGCGCCTTCGGCCTGCAGATCCACTATCATAACCGCCGTCCCGTCGCGCCCGTGATCGCCGAGGAGTTAGGGGCGACCTATTGGGAAAGCCTCGACCAGATGCTGGCGCGGATGGACATCATCTCGGTGAATTGTCCGCACACGCCGGCGACCTATCACCTGCTCTCGGCGCGGCGGCTGAAGCTGATCCGTAAAGACGCCTATATCGTCAACACCGCGCGCGGCGAGGTCACCGACGAGGACACGCTGATCAAGCTGATCGAGGGCGGCGAGATCGGCGGCGCCGGCCTCGACGTCTACGAGCACGAGCCCGCGGTGAATCCAAAACTGGTTCGGCTCGCCAAGGCCGGCAAGGTGACGCTGCTGCCGCATATGGGCTCGGCCACGATCGAAGGCCGCGTCGAGATGGGCGAGAAGGTGATCATCAACATCCGCACCTTCCTCGATGCCCACAAGCCGCCGGATCGCGTGCTGCCGAGCATGCTCTGATCGCGTTGATCAGCGCCGCGCTCAGATACGATGGGCGCTGAGATCGGTGACCACCGGCCCGTCGCCGTTGAGCGGATTGGCGGGATCGCGCGCATAGCGCAGCGTCTCGAAGCGCATCGCGCGCGCATCGATCATCAGCAGGCGCCCGACGAGACCGTCGCCAAAGCCGACGATCTCGCGGATCGCCTCCAGCGCCATCATCGAGCCGAGCACGCCGGCCAGTGCGCCCATGACGCCGGCTTCCGCACAGGCCGGCACAGTGCCGGGCGGCGGCGCTTCCGGAAACAAACAGCGATAGGTCGGATTAAACTCGCCCGCTTCGTTCTTCTCGTGCGCACGGATGGTGGTGAGCGAGCCGTCGAAGGTGCCGAGCGCTGCGGTGATCAAGGGCCGCTTGGCGAAGAAGCAGGCGTCGGAGACCAGATAACGCGTCGAGAAATTGTCGGAGCCGTCGAGCACGAGGTCGTAATCGCCGATCAGGCCGAGTGCATTGTCGACGTTGAGCCAGGTGGCATGGCCGACGAAGCGGACATGCGGATTGAGCGCCGCGATCCGCTCGGCCGCGCTCTCGACCTTGTGCCGGCCGATGTCGGGCGTCGTGTGGATCACCTGGCGCTGCAGGTTGGACAGCGACACCACGTCGTCGTCGACCACGCCGAGCGTGCCGACGCCGGCGGCCGCAAGATACATCAGCGCGGGCGCGCCGAGCCCGCCGGCGCCGATCACCAGCACCGAGGCCCGCTTCAGCGCCGCCTGGCCGGGGCCGCCGACATCGCGCAGCACGATGTGGCGGGCATAGCGTTCCAGTTCGTCCGGGCTCAGCATCGTCCGTCGTTCCTCTCGACCCTCATGGAGAGGAGCGCGGTACGCGCGTCTCGAACCATGAAGGCCCCGATGTCGCCTGCGGCCATCCTTCGAGACGCGGCCTCCGGGCCGCTCCTCAGGATGAGGAGCTCAGTTCGTAGCCACCAAGCCGCCTGAACCACCCCTACATTGTTCGCGACCAACGAGATGTGCTTCAATGGCACGCTTTTCAATGTCTTGACGTTCAATGGGCTGGCTGGATTTGTCATGAGACCGATGCTTGCGGCAACCTTCATGTTGGCGGCCGCCACGGGCGCGCATGCCCAGATGACGACATCGCAAGTCGCCGGCACCAAGCCGAAAACGGTCCAGACCGTCCCGGTCCAGCCTCCCGCAATGCAGACGCCGTCGGCCACCGCCGATGCCATGGCAAAGGCGGAGCGGCTGGCGCTCCAGTCCGACCTCGCCTGGGTCGGCCAGTATAACGGTGCCATTACGGGCGATGCCAGCGAGCGCATGGTCAACGCCATCAAGGAATACCAGAAGGCCAGGGGCGGCAAGCCGACCGGCGTGCTCAATCCGCAGGAGCGCGCCGCGCTCGCCGAGACGGCACGAAAGAAGCAAGAGAGCGTCGGCTGGAAGATCGTGACGGAGCCGACCAGCGGCGCCCGGCTCGGCATTCCCGGCAAGCTGGTGCCGCAGCAGGCCAGCGACGCCAACGGCTCGAAATGGACCTCGCCGACAGGGACGGTCCAGGTGGTTCTCAGCCGCCGCAAGGAGGCGAACCCGACCTCGGCCAAGCTCGCCGAGCTCGAGAAGGAGCCGTCCGGGCGCAAGGTCGATTACACCGTGGTGAAGCCCGACTTCTTCGTGCTGTCGGGCTTGCAGGGCCTGAAGAAGTTCTACGTCCGCGGCACCTTCAAGGGCGACGAGGTCCGCACCATGACGATCCTCTACGACCAGGCGACCGAGAACATCGTCGAACCGGTCGTGATCGCGATGTCGAGCGCGTTCAACGCGTTTCCGTCGGGACCGCTGGCCGGGCCGCCGCCGCGCAAGACCGTGGAATACGGCACCGGCATCGTCGTCAGCGAGGAGGGCGCGATCGTCACCGATCGTCTCGTCACCGATGGCTGCCTTGCGATCACGATCGCCGGTCATGGCAGCGCCGACCGTCTCGCCGAGGACAAGGAGCACGATCTTGCGCTGCTGCACATCTACGGCGCGCGCGGCCTGAAGCCGCTCAGCCTCGCCGGCGCGGCCGCGAAGACGAGTGTCGATGTCGTCGGCATCGCCGATCCGCAAAGCCAGGGCGGCGCTTCCGGCGTGTCGAGCCTTAAAGCCGCGCTGGCGCCGGTGACGAGCAGCAATTCCTCGCTCTCGCCGCCGCCGGCGGTCGGCTTCTCCGGCAGCCCGGCCGTGGACGCCGACGGCAAGTTCGCCGGCGTCGCGCTGCTGAAGCCGGCCATGGTCGCAGGACCCGCGACATCGGTACCGGCGTCACAGGCGGTGATGGTCTCCGCAGACGCGGTGCGCGGATTCCTGAAGGCGAACGGCGTCGCCGCGAATGGCACGTCGACCGATGCAAAGGCCGCGGTCGTGCGCGTCATCTGCGTGCGGAAGTAAGTCTCGTGTCCCGGACGCGCTGCAACGCCTCAGCGTTGCCGCGCAGAGCCGGGACCCATGCATCCACATTCGTTGCAAGAAAGACTGGGCCCCGGCTCTGCAGCGCATCGCTATGCGATGCGCTTTGTCCGGGGCACGGTTGCATATGCGGCTTACGTACGACTACGGAGCCGGTAATGGTACGGATTCGCTGGCATTCGCTATTCCGCCATCATCGTTACCGTTGATTCGGACCTCCGCGATCCCCTTTGGATCGGGCCGGCACGTCCCGAGCGAGAAGCGCTCAGCATCCAGAAGCGATGCACGTTCGCGTGGCGTATCCCTGACCCAGCACTCCAAAGGATTGATCTTCAATGCATACGATCGTACTGGCCACCCAAAAGGGCGGCAGCGGCAAGAGCACGCTCGCCGTCGGCCTCGCCCTGGCCGCCAAGCAGGCCGGCTTCACCGTCCGCCTGATCGAGACCGACCCGCAGGGCACTCTCTCCAACTGGCAGCGGCGTCGCAGCACCGACGATCTCGTCGTCGAGCCGATCTATCATGCAGCCGATATCGCGCCGCGTCTGAAGATGCTGGCCGATAGCGGGCTCCAGCTCGCGATCGTCGACACCGCAGCCGGCCTTTCCGCCGCCACCACCGCCGCGATCCGCCATTCCGACCTCTGCCTGATCCCGGCTCGTCCCAGCGTCGCCGACATCGAGGCAACCGTCTCGACGCTCAGCGTCGCGCGCGCCTGGAAGCGGCCCTACAGCTTCGTGCTCAATCAGACGCCGATCCGCGGCCAGCGCATCGACAACGCCGCTGGCGCGCTCGCCGAGGAAGCCGCGCTCGATCTTGCCGACGTGCTCGCGCGTCCGCTGATCGTGATGCGCAACGATCACCAGGACTCGCTCGCCAGCGGCCTTGCCGTGAGCGAATTCGCGCCGAACGGCAAATCGGCGGACGAGATCCGCGGCCTCTGGCGCTGGATCGAGACCCGGCTCGAGCTCGAAGCCACGAGCAATGACCTGATCGATCAGGTCATCTCGGCTGCGCACGGCATGCTGCAGATCGCTGCAGAACAGCCCGCGGACGAAACCACGACACTGGCGTCCTGAGCGGGGCGATCGCTCGGACGGCGGTCGTGCTCTTCGCCATCCGGTGAAAGAAACGACGAAGCAATCCGACCACCAGCCCGGCCGGATTGCTTCGCCTCGTGCGGTGTAGCGCAGGCTCTATCCTCCCGTCATTGCGAGCGGCATCACTTTTGACATTTCGGGCACCAGAAGGTCGAGCGGCCGTTCTGCACGAACCTTTTGATCGTGCCGCCGCAGCGCGGCGTCGTGCATTTTTCGCCTTCGCGGTCGTAGACCTTGAACGAATGCTGGAAATAGCCGAGCTCGCCTGAGGTCTGGCGGTGATCGCGCAGTGACGATCCGCCGGCCTTGATTGCGTCGTTCAGCACGGTGTGGATGGCGCCGACCAATCGCTTGGCGTGGTCGGTCGGCTCACCCTTTTTCGTCGACAATGTCGCAGCAATGCGCCGCGGCGACAGGTGCGAGCGGTGCAGCGCCTCGCAGACATAGATGTTGCCGAGCCCGGCCACCACGCGCTGGTCGAGCAGCGCGGCCTTCAGGCTCGTGGTCTTGCCTTGGCAGGAGCGCGCCAGCATCGCCGCATCGAATTCGTTGCCGAGCGGCTCGGGGCCGAGCCCGCGCAGCAGGGGCTCGTCCTCGAGCGCGCCACGCGCGATTACTTTCATGTAGCCGAAGCGGCGCGGATCGTTGAAGAGGATGTCGGCGCCCGAGGACATCCGAAACAGCACGTGATCGTGCGCGGAGTCCTTGGCCTTCGGATAGTGAAACTCGCCGGGCTGAGCCTCGTTGTCCGGCTTGATGACGCGAAACGAGCCCGACATGCCCAGATGCATCAGGAGCACGTCGCCGGAGGCGAGATCGGCCATGAGATATTTTGCACGGCGCCCGAGGCCCGTGACGACCTGCCCCTTGAGCCGGGCCACGAAGTCGGGCTGGAACGGAAAGCGCAAATCCGGCCGGCGGGCCTCCGCATCGAGGATTTTCGCGCCCTCCATCACGGGCTGAAGGCCGCGGCGGACGGTCTCGACTTCGGGCAATTCAGGCATGGTCGGGCATTCACCTTATGAGGGCGGTGTGATAGCGCCATTGCGGCGGGCAGGCTATGGTCCGCCGAGTGGAGCAGAGTAATGGATCGGCCGGGCGAAACCACGCATTTTGGCTTCAGGGACGTTCCCCTGGGGGACAAGCAGACGCTGGTGAACGATGTGTTTCACAGCGTGGCGTCGCGCTATGATCTGATGAACGACCTGATGTCCGGTGGCCTGCACCGGGTCTGGAAGGACATCATGATCACCGCGCTGGATCCGCCGAGAGGCAACCGGCCGTTCGCCCTGCTCGATGTCGCCGGCGGCACCGGCGACATCTCGTTCCGCGCCGCCAAGGCGGCCGGCCCCGGCTTCCATGCCACGGTGTGCGACATCAATCCGGACATGCTGGCCGTGGGGCGCGAACGCGCCGCCAAGCGTCATCTCGAAACCCAGGTCGATTTCGTCGAAGGCAATGCCGAATCGCTCGGCTTCGCGGACCGCAGCTTCGACGCCTATACGATCGCGTTCGGCATTCGCAACGTGCCGCGGATCGATCTTGCGCTGCGCGAGGCCTATCGCGTGCTGAGGCCCGGCAGCCGCTTCCTGTGCCTGGAATTCTCCACCGTCGAGATGCCGGGGCTGGACAAGCTCTATGATCTGTTCTCGTTCAAAGTGATCCCGCCGCTCGGGCGCATGGTCACGGGCGACGCCGAGTCGTATCAATATCTCGTCGAATCCATCCGCAAATTTCCAAAGCCCGCCGCCTTCGCCGACATGATCCGCGAGGCCGGCTTTGCCCGCGTCAGCTGGCAGACGCTCTCCGGCGGCATCGTCGCACTGCATTCGGGCTGGCGTTTGTGATCTCTGCCGTCACCCACATTGCGCGCCTGATCCGCGCCGCGTTCGTGTTTGCGCGCGAAGGTGTCTTCGGCGCGGTCGATCCGAGCCTGGTGCCGCCGCCGGGACAGCTCGCGCTGAAGCTGGCGCGCCTCGTCGAACGCCGCGGCGCCAAGCACGGTCCACGGATCTCACGCGCGCTGACGCGGATGGGCCCGGCCTATCTCAAGCTCGGCCAATTCCTGGCCACGCGCCCCGACGTGGTCGGCGTCATCATGGCGCGCGATCTCGAAAGCCTGCAGGACCGCCTGCCGCCGTTTCCGCAGGAGGAGGCCAAGGCCACGATCGCGACCTCGCTGGAACGGCCGCTGACGGACATCTTCGTGAGCTTCGGCCCGCCGGTCGCGGCGGCTTCGATCGCGCAGGTGCATCGCGGCGAAATTTTGCGCGACGGCGTCCGCAAGCCGGTCGCGATCAAGGTGCTAAGGCCCAACGTCGCCGCGCGTTTCCGCCGCGACCTCTCCGACTTTTTCTTCGTCGCCCACAAGGCCGAAGCCTATTCGGCCGAGGCGCGGCGCCTGCGCCTGATCGAAGTCATCAACACCATGTCGCGCTCGGTGGCGATGGAGATGGATCTGCGGCTGGAAGCCGCCGCGCTGTCGGAGATGGCGGAGAACACGCGCGACGATCCCGATTTCCGCGTGCCGGCCGTCGACTGGGATCGCACCACGCACAACGTGCTGACGATGGAGTGGATCGATGGCATCGCGCTGAACGATCACAAGCGCCTTGCAGAGGCACAGGTCGATCTACCCGATCTCGGCCGCAAGGTGATCCAGAGTTTTCTGCGCCATGCGCTGCGCGACGGCTTCTTCCACGCCGACATGCATCCAGGCAATCTATTCCTGGATGATACCGGCCGTCTCGTCGCGGTCGATTTCGGCATCATGGGCCGGCTCGGCATGAAGGAGCGGCGCTTTCTCGCCGAGATCCTGCTCGGCTTCATCACCCGCGATTATCGCCGCGTGGCCGAGGTGCATTTCGAGGCCGGCTATGTGCCCGCGCATCATTCGGTCGAGAATTTCGCGCAAGCCATCCGTGCCATCGGCGAGCCGATCCACAACCGTACCGCCGAGGAAATCTCGATGGCGCGGCTCTTGACGCTGCTGCTCGAGGTCACCGGCCTGTTCGACATGAGGACGCGGCCCGAGCTGATCCTGCTGCAGAAGACCATGGTGGTGGTCGAAGGCGTTGCGCGCGGCTTTGATCCCAAGCTCGACATCTGGAGGATCGCCGACCCCGTGGTGCGCGAATGGATCGAGCGCAATCTCGGACCCGTAGGCCGCATCGAGGGCACGCTCGCCGGGACCGGGGACATCGCGCGGGTCCTGATGCGACTGCCGGAGATCGCCGAGCGTTCGGTCAAAGTGCTCGAGCAGCTCGAGACCATGACGCGGGAGGGCATCAGGCTGTCGCCGGAGAGCATCGCGGCGATGGGACGCAGCGAGGGCCGCAAGAACCGTTGGCGCACGGTGGCGCTCTGGATCATCGCCGCGACCTTCATTGGGATCCTGGTCGCGGTCCGGAATCTATGATTGCACTGCAATCACGCGAGTGATAGCATCGCTATCATTCTCTGCCGGAGGGCGTCATGGCAAGCCTGACCATCCGCAAGCTCGACGACGCCGTCAAAACCTATTTGCGGCTGCGCTCGGCCAGGAACCACAGGTCGGTCGAGGAGGAGGTCCGGGTCATCCTGCGGGAGCTGATCGAGGGCCGCGAGGAGCCGCTGACGCCGTTTTCGGCGCCGCCGGCACCATCCGCCACCCCGGCGCCCCAGCGCGCCGGCGCCCTGCCCGAGGCCAGCGTCACCCTGATCATCGGGGGCGGGATTGCGGCCTACAAGTCGCTCGACCTGATCCGGAGGTTGAAGGAGCGCCGCATCGAGGTCCGCTGCGTGCTGACCAAGGCGGCCCAGCAATTCGTGACGCCACTGGCCGCGAGCGCGCTCTCGCATGAGCGCGTCTATACGGACTTGTTCGACCCGCAGAGCGAGTTCGACGCCGGCCATATACGCCTCGCGCGCGACTGCGACCTGATCGTGGTGGCGCCGGCCACCGCCGACCTGATGTCGAAGATGGCGAATGGTCATGCCGATGATCTCGCCAGCGCCATCCTGCTCGCGACCAACCGCAAGGTGCTGCTGGCGCCGGCGATGAACCCCTTGATGTGGAGCAACCCAGCGACGCGCCGCAACGTCGCCCAGCTGCAGCGCGACGGCGTGGTGCTGATCGGCCCGAATGCGGGCGAGATGGCCGAAGCCGGCGAAGCCGGAACGGGCCGCATGTCGGAAGCCATCGAGATCGCCAATGCCGCCGAGCGGCTGCTGCGGCCGCCGACGCCGAAGCCGCTCGCCGGCAAGCGCGTGTTGATCACCGCAGGTCCCACCCACGAGGCGATCGACCCGGTGCGCTACATCGCCAACCGTTCCTCCGGCAAGCAGGGCTTTGCCATTGCCGCCGCTGCGCAGGCCGCGGGCGCCGAGGTGATCCTGGTGAGCGGTCCGGTCGACCTCGATGATCCCCCTGGCGTGACGGTGAAGCATGTCGAATCGGCGCGGCAGATGCTGGAGCAGGTCAAGGCGGCACTCCCCGCCGACGTCGCGATCTTCGCCGCCGCGGTCGCCGACTGGCGCGTCGCCAATGAGGGCGAGCAGAAGCTGAAGAAGACTTCCGCCGGCATGCCCCCGCTTCAGCTGGTCGAGAACCCCGACATCCTCGCCACCATCTCCAAGCTCACCGACAAGCGCCCGCGGCTCGTGATCGGCTTTGCCGCCGAGACCGAGCACCTCATCGACAACGCCAAAGCAAAATTCGCGCGCAAGGGCTGCGACTGGATCGTCGCCAACGACGTCTCGCCCGCCACCGGGGTGATGGGCGGCGACCGCAACACGGTCCACCTGCTCAGCCGCAAGAACGGTGCGCAGGACGGCGAGATTGCAGTTGATTCCTGGCCGGCAATGACCAAGGAACAGGTCGCCATCGAACTGGTCGCGCAGATCGCGAAAAGCGTGACCGGCAAATCCCTGGAGTCCGCATCTTGAGCACTGAGGTCACTGTCGAGCTGCAACGCCTCGCCCATGCGGAAGGCCTCCCGCTGCCGACCTATCAGACCCGCGAGGCCGCCGGCCTCGATTTGATGGCCGCGGTGCCGGACAACGAGCCCATGACGCTCGCACCTGGCCAATACGCGCTGGTGCCGACCGGTCTTGCCATCGCCTTGCCGCCCGGGCTCGAGGCGCAGGTGCGGCCGCGTTCGGGGCTTGCTGCCAAGCACGGCGTCACCGTTTTGAATTCGCCGGGCACGATCGATGCGGACTACCGCGGCGAGATCAAGGTGATCCTGATCAATCACGGCACCGCGCCGTTTGTGATCAAGCGCGGCGAGCGCATCGCCCAGATGGTGATCGCGCCGGTGCTGCAGGCCGCGCTGGTTCCCGTGGCCACCTTGTCGGCGACCGATCGCGGCGCCGGCGGCTTCGGCTCGACGGGACGGTAGGACGTGGTCGGTTGACGTCGAACAGAGTCCGATCGACAGCGACACTCTCTCCGTTCCCTCCCCCCTTGTGGGGGAGGGGCAGGGAGGGGGGTGCCACACGGGGACTCTATCAATTGCTCCCCGTCCTCGTTGCATCGTCAACAACTGGCACTTCTTCCTGAGCCACCCCCCTCCCTAGCCCTCCCCCACAAGGGGGAGGGAACGCACCTCCATTGGAGCGCCAGTGGAGTTTCATCTCACACGCTAACGCGCGGCAATCCCAGCCGAATCACCCGAAGAATTACGTGCACCGGGAACCGCGCGCGGGGCACTTTTTTGGGACCCGCCTTTGCGTTCACGATCTGGACTCTTACCGGCGGAGTCACGGTGAGGGTATTGTCTTTTGATTCGCGCGCGACGGGGGTCGCCGCGCGTCAATTCGTGCGGTCTTGAACTTCCGCGTCTTGGGGCAATTATGTCAGGCGTGATCGTATCGATGCGTCGGACGCTGCTGTCGTGCACATCGCTGGCGCGCAACGGCTTGGTGGGAGGCGCTCTCGCAGCGCTGCTGCCGGCTGCGCCGGCCAAGGCCGCCGACCTCGTCGACACCCTCTCCCTTGTGATGGATTTCAACCGGCAGGAACTCGCGGTGCTCGCCACCGCCCTGGCGCTGCTCGGCTTCTCGGTCGTGGCCGCGATCCTGTTGATGCGCACGCGGGTGCGCACGGCGAAGAACGAGGCGCGGCTGCGCGCGCGGATCGGGGAACTGCAGCTCCAGGCCGACCGTTTCGGCGCGCTGCTGTTCGCCGAGCCGCAGATCCTGATCTCGTGGCCGGCCGGCGACGACCGCGCGCAGATTTCCGGCGACATCGCGCTGGTGCTGCCGCGCGATTCCTCGCCGCAGCGCGTGCTGGCGTTCGGAACCTGGCTGCCGCCGGAACCGGCGCTGCAGATGGACCACGCGGTCGACGCGCTGCGCGAGCGCGGCGACGGGTTCCAGCTGACGCTGACCACGGCGCACGGCCATATGCTGGAAGCGATCGGGCGCGCCATCGGCGGCCAGGCCATCGTCCGCATTCGCGAGCTCTCCGGACTGCGCCGCGATCTGGCCGAGACCCATCTGCGCTACAAGGCGCTCTCCGATGAGACCGAGATGCTGCGTGGCTTTGCCGCGGCGGCACCGTGGCCGATCTGGGCAAAGGGCGAGAACGGCGCGCTGACCTACGCCAACCCGGCCTATGTGCGCGCCACCGAGGCGACCAGCGCCATTGATGCCCAGGAGCGCAAGCTCGAGCTGCTCGACAGCGCCGACCGCACCGCGATGGAGCGGGGCCTGAAGGACGCCGCCAATTTCACCTCGCGGCTGCCGATCGTGGTCGGCGGCGAGCGGCGCATCTACGACGTACGCGCCGTCAATGTCGGCAGCGGCAGCGTCGGCGTCGCCATCGATGCCAGCGAAGCGGATGCGCTGAGCTCGGCGCTGGTGCGCATGGCGGAAGCGCACCGCCGCACGCTCGACCAGCTCTCCTCCGGCGTTGCCGTGTTCGACGGCCAGCGGCGCCTTGCCTTCTACAACGATTCCTATCGCCGGCTGTGGGATCTCGATCGCAACTTCCTCGACGCCCATCCGGACGATTCCAGCGTGCTCGACCAGCTCCGCGCCGCGCGCAAGCTGCCGGAGCAGCCGGATTTCCGCGCCTGGAAAGCCAAGCTGCACGAGGCCTATCGCGCGGTCGAGACGGCCAAGGACACCTGGTTCCTGCCTGACGGCCGCGCACTCTCGGTCGTCACCACGCCGAACCCGGAAGGAGGCGTCACCTATCTGTTCGACGACGTCACCGAAAGCCTCGACCTCGCCCGCCGCTTCGACGGCCTGATCCGCGTCCAGCGCGAGACGCTGGACAGCCTCGCCGAAGGCGTCGCGGTGTTCGGCAGCAACGGCAAGGCGCAGCTGTTCAATCCGGCCTTCGTGCGGATGTGGAAGCTGTCGAGCGATGCCATGCGCGACGAGCCGCATATCCAGACCGTCGAAGGCTGGTGCCATCAGCTGTTCGACGATCCGCAGGTCTGGCGCCAGATCCGCGAGGCCATCACCTCGATCGAGAACCGCGTCGACGTGCCGCTGAAGCTGGAGCGCAAGGACGGCAGCGTGCTCGACGGCATGATCCGGCCGCTGCCCGACGGCGCCACCATGCTGACCTTCCAGGACATCACCGACACCGAGAATGTCGAGCGCGCGCTGCGCGAGCGCAACGAGGCGCTGGAGGCGGCCGACCAGATGAAGGTGGATTTCGTCCACCACGTCTCCTACGAGCTGCGCTCGCCGCTCACCACCATCATCGGTTTCGCGCATTTCCTCAGCGATCCCTCGACCGGACCGCTGACGCCGAAACAGGCCGAATATCTCGACTACGTCACCAAATCGACCAACGCGCTGCTTGCGCTCACCAATAACATCCTGGATCTCGCCACCATCGACGCCGGCGCCATGAAGCTGGAACTCGGGCAGGTCGACGTCAGCAAGGCCATCGAGCTTGCCGCCGAGGGCATCCAGGACCGGCTCGCCACCGACCGCATCCGCCTCAAGGTCGAGATCGCGCCCGATGTCGGCAGCTTCGTCGGCGACGAGAAGCGCGTGGTGCAGGTGCTGTATAACCTCCTCGCCAATGCCGTCGGGTTTTCTCCACAGGATTCCACCGTCGGCATCAGCGCCCGGCGCACCGAACGCAGCGTGGTCTTCACCGTGACAGATTCCGGCCCTGGAATACCTGCCGACATGAAGGACAAGGTGTTCAACTGGTTCGAAAGCCGCTCGCAGGGCTCGCGTCATCGCGGCGCCGGGCTCGGCCTGTCGCTGGTGCGCTCCTTCGTCGAGCTGCATGGCGGCAAGGTGCGGGTGGATTCGATCGTCGGCCGCGGAACGGTCGTGATCTGCGATTTCCCGACCGACCAGGCGGCGCACCGCGACGCCGCCGAATGACGGATACAACCACATTCTCCGTCGCGCTTCACAACGAGACGGCCACGGCGCAATTGATGGCGGATCTCGCGCTGCTGGTCGGCCCCGGCGATGTCATCACCCTCACCGGCGATCTCGGCGCCGGCAAGACCGCGGCGGCGCGTAGCCTGATCCGCTATCTCGCCGGCGACGACGCGCTGGAAGTGCCGAGCCCGACCTTCACGCTGGTGCAGGGCTACGAGCTGCCGCCCTTCCCGGTGCTGCATGCCGATCTCTACCGGGTCGAGGACGAGGGCGAGCTCGAGGAGATCGGGCTGTCGCCGCTGCCCGATGCCACGCTGGTGCTGATCGAATGGCCGGAGCGCGCGCCGTCGGCGATGCCCGCGGATCGCATCGACATCACACTGACGCATCGGCCGGCGCTGGGGTCGAATGCGCGCGCTGCCGATATCACCGGTTACGGCAAGGGCGCTGCGCAAGTCGCGCGGCTGAAGGCGCTGCGCGAATTCCTCGATGCATCCGGCTATATCGACGCGACGCGGCGGCGCATGAATGGCGACGCATCGACGCGCTCCTATGCGCGGTTGCTGCGCGATGACGAGATCGTCATTCTCATGAACTTCCCGCAGCGGCCCGATGGTGCGGCCCTCTACAACGGCAAGTCCTACAGCGCTGCGGTGCATCTCGCCGAAAATGTAAGACCGTTCGTCGCCATCGACGAAGGCCTCCGCGCGCAAGGAATCTCCGCGCCCGCGATCCATCATTCCGATCTCGACCACGGCTTCCTGATCACCGAGGATTTCGGCAGCGAGGGCGTGATCGAGGGCGATCCGCCGCGACCGATTCTCGAGCGCTACGAAGCCGCGACCGACGTGCTGTCGATGCTGCACGGCAAGACGCTGCCGGAGACGCTGCCGCTGGACGGGCAGACCTACGCGATCCCCGTCTTCGACGTCGAAGCGCTGCTGATCGAGATCGGGCTGATGCCGGAATGGTATCTGCCCGATCGCAACGCGCCGCTGAGCGAGGAGACGCGCGCGGAATTTTTCGCGATGTGGCGCGAGTTGCTCAAAAAGCCGCTGGCGGCGCCCAAGACGTGGATCATCCGCGATTATCACTCGCCCAACCTGATCTGGCTCGGGACACGCAGCGGCATCGAACGCGTCGGCGTGATCGATTTCCAGGACACCGTGCTGGGGCCGCAATCCTACGACGTGGTGTCGCTGCTCCAGGACGCCCGCATCGACGTGCCCGAGACCATCGAGCTGACGCTGCTGTCGCGCTACATCAAGGCGCGGCGGGCGCAGGACACGAGCTTCGACGCCGCCGGCTTCGCCGAGCTCTACGCGATCATGTCGGCACAGCGGAACACGCGCCTGCTCGGCACCTTCGCCCGGCTCAACCGCCGCGATGGCAAGCCGTATTATCTGCGCCACCAGCCGCGGATCTGGACCTATCTGCAGCGCTCGCTGGCACATCCGGCGCTCGCCCATCTGCGCGACTGGTATCTCGCCAACGTCCCGCCGCCAGGCTGATTCAGGACCGATTTACCGGCCGTTAGCCAAGATGTCGCTATTCTGGCGGCGAGGCAGCCGGATCATTACGGGGCTGGAGCGAGGCAGATGGCAGCGAAAGCGGATCAGCGCGGAAACAGCCGGGTCGTTTTCGAGCGCGGATTTTCGGCCCAGATGATGGGAATCGACGGCACCTGGCGGCGCGACTGCACCATGGAGGACGTCTCCGAGAGCGGCGCCAAGCTGACGATCGACGGTTCGGTCGAGGGCCTGCATCTGAAGGAATTCTTTCTCCTGCTGTCGTCCACGGGGCTTGCCTACCGGCGTTGCGAACTGGCCTGGGTCAATGGCGACCAGATCGGCGTCAATTTCCTGAAAGTGGGCGACAAGAAGAAAAAGGTCCGTTCCACAGCCGTTGGGGCGTGACGGCAACACCCGTCGTATAACCGTCACGGCGGGTGGTTAAGGCGGTCGAGATGCGGTGCGGCAGATCGAGCCTCGTGTTAGGATTGCTGCGAACGCGAAAGGTCTGAGAAAGCGAAGGATGTCCGTCAAACCGACCAAAGCCATGGTGCTCGCCGCAGGGTTTGGCCTGCGCATGCGCCCCCTGACGGACAAGATGCCGAAGCCGATGGTGCCGGTCGCGGGCCAGCCGCTGCTCGACCACGTGCTCGACAAGCTCGGCCGGGCCGGCGTGACCGAGGCGGTGGTCAACGTGCACTACCTGCCGGACCAGATCATCAATCACGTCGCATCACGCCAGCTTCCACGCATAACCATTTCCGACGAGCGCGACCGGGTGCTCGGCACCGGCGGCGGCGTCGTCAAGGCGCTGCCGCTGCTCGGCGACGCGCCGTTCTTCCACGTCAATTCCGACACGCTGTGGATCGACGGCGTGCGCTCCAACCTGTTGCGGCTCGCCGAAAACTTCGACGCGGATCGGATGGACATCCTGCTCCTGATGGCGCCGACCGCGACCAGCATCGGCTATGGCGGACGCGGCGATTACGGCATGCTGCCCGACGGCGCCTTGCGCAAGCGCAAGGAGAAAGAGGTCGTTCCGTTCGTCTATGCCGGCGCAGCGATCATGTCGCCCGCGATCTTTGCGGATGCGCCTCGGGGCGAATTCTCGCTGACGAAGATGTTCGACCGCGCCGAGGAGCAGGAGCGGCTGTTCGGCCTGCGTCTCGACGGCGTCTGGATGCATGTCGGTACGCCCGACGCCGTGCACGCCGCGGAAGAGGCGTTTCTGGAGAGCGTGGCGTAAACCCCCGTCATTCCGGGGCGCGCGCGAGCGCGAACTACGGTGCGCAATTGCGCACCCGAGAATCTCGAGATTCCGGGTTCGGTGCTACGCACCGCCCCGGAATGACGGGGGGAGAGCGGGGATGACTCGCCCGAACCCATGACCATTCGAGTCCGCCTGCCTATATTGCCTGATCCTTCGAATCAGGCAGCTCATGCGCGTTTTCAGCGTTCCCATCTCGGTTCCGTTCCTGCGCACGGTCGTCACGGCCCTGCTCGATGGCCGGCTGGTGGAGGGATTCGAGGCGCGCAAGGAACCGGCGCGGCTGGCGGATGCCACGCTGTATCTGCCGACGCGGCGCGCCATGCGCGTCGTCCGCGAGATCTTCCTCGACGAGATGAAGGCGGATGCCGTCGTGCTGCCGCGCATCGTTGCGCTCGGCGATATCGACGAGGACGAGCTCGCTTTCGCGGGCGAAAGCGAACAGTTTTCCGGGGCTGCGCCGCTCGATATTCCGCCGCGCCTGGGCGAGCTCGAACGGCGACTGACGCTGGCGCAGCTTGTCGCCGCCTGGGCCAAGGGCCCGGTGCTGGCGCCGCTGGTGGTCGGCGGCCCCGCCTCGACGCTGGCGCTCGCCGGCGACCTTGCGCGTCTCATCGACGACATGGTGACGCGCGGCGTCGACTGGAGCGCGCTCGATGGCCTGGTGCCTGACAATCTCGACCGCTACTGGCAGCACTCGCTCGAATTCCTGCGCATCGCCCGCATCGCCTGGCCCAACCATCTCGCCGAGATCAACCGGATCGAGCCGGCCGCGCGGCGCGATCTTCTGATCGCCGCGGAGGCGAGGCGCTTGACCGCGCATCCAAATGGACTCGTGGTCGCGGCGGGTTCGACCGGCTCGATGCCGGCCACTGCAAAATTTCTCCATGCAGTCGCATTGCTGCCGCACGGCGCTGTGGTGCTGCCAGGTCTCGACACCGATCTCGATGAGGAGGCCTGGCGAAGCATCGGCGGCAGCAGGGACCTGCTGGGCATCATCGAGAGTCCCACCTCGAACCATCCGCAATATGCCATGCACGCGCTGCTGGATCGCTTCGGCATCAAGCGCAGCGATGTCGAGATTCTCCATCCGCCGGCGGAAGGCGGCCGCGATTTGCTCGCGTCGGAATCGATGCGGCCGTCCGCCAAGACCGAAGTCTGGCACGACCGGCTGAAGCAGCCCGATGTCGCCGCGAAGATCGCGGGTGGCATGAAGAACCTCGCGGTGGTTGAGGCTCCCAACCCTGAAATGGAAGCGCTCGCCATCGCCATCGCCATGCGCGAGGCGCGCCATCTCGACAAGTCGGCTGCCCTTGTGACGCCCGACCGCGCGCTGGCGCGGCGGGTGATGGCGGCGCTGACCCGATGGGACCTCGCCTTCGACGATTCCGGCGGTGACGTCTTGATGGAAACCTCCGCCGGCACGTTTGCGCGCCTCGCGGCAGAGGCGGCGACCAAGGGCCTGGAGCCACCGACTTTGCTGGCGATGCTGAAGCATCCGCTGTGCCGGCTCGGCCGCGCGCCGGGCGCCTGGAAGATGGCAATCGAGAGCCTGGAGCTTGCGGTGCTGCGCGGCACGCGCCCACCGGCAGGCACGGCCGGCCTCCTGCGCGAGTTCAATCGCTTCCGCGAGGAGCTGGCAAAGCTGTGGCGCAGCGAGGTCTCCGCGCTGCATCGCGCCGAGCCGCGGGCGCGCTTGAAAGCTGAGGATCTCGATCGCGTCCAGGCGCTGATCGATGCCCTGCAAAAGGCTTTGGCGCCGATCGAGAGCCTGCCGCCGTCGAAACCTTACGATTTCGCCGAGCTCGCGCATCGGCATCGCGAGATCATGATCGAGCTGTCGCGCGACGAGCAGGGCATTCCACTAGGCTTCGAGGACCGCGATGGTCTCGCGCTCGCCGGCGCGTTCGACGACCTCTTGCGCGGCGGCACGACCAGCGGATTGCTGGTGCCGCTGCCGGATTATCCGGACGTCTTCCAGACCGCGTTCAGTGATCGCGCGGTGCGGCGGCGGGACAGGCCGGGCGCGCGGCTGCAAATCTACGGCCCGCTGGAATCGCGCCTGATGCAGGCCGACCGTATCATCATCGGCGGCCTGATCGAAGGCGTCTGGCCGCCGGCGCCGCGCATCGATCCCTGGCTGAGCCGTCCGATGCGGCACGAGCTCGGGCTCGATCTGCCGGAACGGCGCATCGGCCTTTCCGCCCATGACTTCACGCAATTGCTCGGCGGCGAAGAGGTCATTCTCACTCATTCCGCCAAGGCCGGCGGCGCGCCGGCGGTGGCCTCGCGCTTCCTGCATCGGCTGGAGGCGGTCGCCGGCGACGAGCTCTGGCAGGCGGCCGTTCGCGCCGGCGAGACATACGTGCAATTCGCTGCGGCGCTCGACCAGCCCGCCGAGGTCAAGCCGATCAAGCAGCCGGAACCGCGGCCGCCGCGCGCGACACGCCCGCTCAAGATGTCCGTCACCGAGATCGAAGACTGGCTGCGCGACCCCTACACGATCTACGCCAAACGTATCTTGCGGCTCGATGCGCTCGACCCCGTCGACATGCCGCTCTCGGCCGCCGATCGCGGCTCGGCGATTCACGATGCCATCGGCGAATTCACGGAGAGCTATGCGAGGCGTCTGCCCGACGATCCCGCGCGGGTGCTGCGCGCGATCGGCGAGAAGCATTTTGCGCCGCTGATGGAGCGGCCCGAGGCAAAGGCGCTGTGGTGGCCGCGCTTCCAGCGCATCGCGCGCTGGTTCGGCGAATGGGAGACGGCGCGGCGCGAGGCGATCGAGGCGATCGTCGCGGAGACCCGTGGCGAGATCTCGATCACGCTCGATCCTCAGCGCAGTTTCCGCCTTTCCGCCCGCGCCGACCGCATCGAGCGGCGCAAGGGTGGCGGCTACGCCATCCTCGACTACAAGACCGGGCAGCCGCCGACGGGCAAGCAGGTCCGCATGGGCCTGTCGCCGCAGCTGACGCTGGAAGCCGCGATCCTGCGCGAGGGCGGCTTTCCCGATATCGATGCCGGCGCCTCCGTGAGCGAGCTCGTCTATGTCCGCCTCAGCGGCAACAACCCGCCGGGCGAAGAGCGCATCCTTGAGCTCAAGTTCAAGCCGGGCGACGAGCCGCAGCCGCCGGACACCGCGGCCGCAGAAGCGCGGGCCAAGCTGGAAGCGCTGATCCGCGCCTTCGAGGACGAGAACCAGCCCTATACCTCGCTGAACCTGCCGATGTGGGCGAACCGCTACGGCACCTATGACGACCTTGCCCGGATCAAGGAATGGTCCGCGGCCGGCGGATTGGGGATCGAGGAATGGTGAAGGCGCCGCGTCCCATCCCCGACGAGGTGCGCGCGCGGCAGGCGCGCGCCTCCGATCCGACGGCATCGGCCTTCGTCTCGGCCAATGCCGGCTCGGGCAAGACGCATGTGCTGGTGCAGCGCGTGATCCGCCTCTTGCTATCAGGCGTGCCGCCGGAGAAAATCCTCTGCATCACCTTCACCAAGGCTGCCGCCGCCAACATGGCTGAGCGCGTGTTCACCACGCTCGGTCATTGGGTGACGCTGAACGATGAGGCGCTCGACGCGGCGATCCGCGCGGTCGGCATCCCGCATCCCGGCGCAAAACTGCGCCGCGACGCCCGAAAACTGTTTGCCTGCGCGCTGGAGACGCCGGGCGGGCTGAAGGTGCAGACCATCCACGCGCTGTGCACCCGCCTGCTCCAGCAATTTCCGTTCGAGGCCAACGTTCCCGCGCGCTTTGCCGTGATCGACGAGCGCGACCAGACCGACATGATGGAGCGCGCCAATCTGAAGGTGCTGCTCGAAGCCGCGCGCGATTCCGAAAGCGTCACCGGCCGCGCGCTGCTGACGGCGATGGCGAGCGCCGCCGATGTCACCTTCAAGGAGGTCGTGCGCGAGGCGTGCCTCAGCCGCGATCATTTCATGGCCTGGACCGATGAGGCCGGCAATGCGGAAGCCGCAGCGGCGCAGATGGCTTCCGTGCTGGGCGTCGAGGCGAGTGATCGCATCGAGGCCGTCGAGACGGAGATTCTCGATGGCCCGTTCCTGCCGCGCGCGCGCTGGGACGACATTGCGTTGGCGCTGGAGGACGGCAGCAAATCCGACAATGACCAGGCGGGGCGGCTGCGCGCGGCAAAGGCATTTTCCGGCAGCGATCAGGTCGATGCCTATCTGTCCGTGTTCCTCACCGACGACAAGCTGCCGCGCAAGGCGGTGCTGACCAAGAAGTTCTGCGATCACAATCCGTCCGTGGCCCGCCTGTTCGAGGCCGAGGCGCAGCGCCTTGCAGGGCTGGTCGAGAAGCGCCGCGCCGTGACCGTTCGGGACCGCACCGCGGCCCTGCTGCATATCGCGACCGCGGCCGCCGCGAATTACCGCCGCGAGAAGCAGGAGCGCGGGCTGCTCGACTACGACGACCTCATCGACAAGACGCTGGCGATGCTGGACCGCATCGCCTCGGGCTGGGTGCATTACAAGCTCGACCGCGGCGTCGATCACGTGCTGATCGACGAGGCGCAGGATACCAGCCCGCGGCAATGGGACATCATCGCGCACATCATCTCCGAGTTCACCGCCGGCGAAGGCGCGCGCGAGGGGCTCAACCGAACGGTGTTTGCGGTTGGAGACGAGAAGCAATCGATCTTCTCGTTCCAGGGCGCGGCTCCCCACGAATTCGACGCGCGCCGGCGCGAGCTGCACCGCAAGTTCACCGCCGCCGGGCTGAAGTTCGATCCGGTCGCCTTCACCTATTCGTTCCGTTCGGGCGCGACGATCCTGCATTCGGTCGACCACGTCTTCCGCGATCCCGCGATCTACAAGAGCATCCATTCGGTCGAGATCGGCCATCCCCTGCACAACGCGCTCAGCGATGCCGGCCCGAGCGTGATCGAGCTGTGGGATCTTGCGGAGGCCGACGATCGGCAGGACATCGAGGGCTGGCGCGCGCCGTTCGACGGCGTCGCCGTGACCAGCCCCGAGGTCAAGCTCGCCCGCCGCATCCAGGCCGAGATCAAGCGGCTGGTCGAGAGCGGCACGCTGACCGGGCACGAGGGCGAGCGTCGTCCCTTGCGCTATGGCGACATGCTGATCCTGGTGCGCCGGCGCGGCAACGCATTCGACGCCGTGATCCAGGCGCTGAAGCACGCCGGCATTCCCGTCGCCGGCGCCGACCGGCTCAAGCTCACCGAGCACATCGCCATCATCGACCTGATGAACCTTGCCGACGCGCTGCTGCTGCCGCAGGACGATCTTGCGCTCGCGGTGGCGCTGAAGAGCCCGCTGTTCGGGCTCGATGACGACGATCTTTTCAAGCTCGCCCATGACCGCAAGGGCTCGCTACGCCGCGCGCTCGGCGAGCATGCGGCCACAAGCGAGAAATTCGCCACAGCGCTGCGGCGCCTGGAAGCCTGCGAGATCCGCGCCCGCGAGGAAACGCCGTTCGCGTTCTACGCCTGGCTGCTGGGCGGCGATGGCGGGCGGGCACGCATCCTGCCCCGGCTCGGCCACGAGGCAAATGACGCGCTCGACGAATTCCTGGAACTCGCGCTGAACTACGAGCGCAAGGCGCCGGCCTCGCTGCAGGGCTTCATGGCCTGGCTGCGCTCGGCCGACACCGAGGTGAAGCGCGACATGGAGATCTCGCGCGACGAGGTGCGGGTGATGACCGTGCACGGCGCCAAGGGCTTGGAGGCCTCGGTCGTGTTCATGGTCGACACCACGTCCTCGCCCGCGGACTCGCAGCGGCTGCGGCTGATCCATGTGCCGCGCGGCAATGGCGGTGAGGTCGTGGTCTGGGCCGGCCGCAAGGCCGACGATCCCAAGCCCGTGGCCGAGGCGCGCAAGGCGATGCTGGAGGAGACCGAGGACGAATATCGCCGCCTGCTCTATGTCGCGATGACGCGCGCGGCCGACCGGCTGATCGTCGGCGGCTGCATGCCCGGCAACATGAAGACGGTGCGCAAGCTGAGCTGGTACGACCTCGTCGACACCGGGCTCGAAGGCTCCGGCCTCGACAAGCAGGCGATCGAGACACCGCTCGGCAAGGTGACGCGGTTCGCCCGTCCCGAGGACGTCGCGGCGCTGGGCGCGCCGGCGACCTCCGTGCACCAGACCATCGCGCTGCCGGACTGGCTGCGGACACCGGCACCGCGCGAGATCATCGACGAGGATCCCGTGCGTCCCTCGGGGCAGTCTGCCGAGGAGGGCCGCAGCGTCCGATCGGGCGAATCGGTGCAGTCGCGCGCGCTGGCGCTGCAACGCGGCACGCTGGTGCACCGGCTGTTGCAATCGCTGCCCGAGATCGCCAGCGAGCGCCGGCGCGAGGCCGCGCTCAGCTTCATGGCGCGCAACGCTGCGGACTGGCCGGAAGCCGACCGCATCGCACTGGCCGACAAGGTGCTCGCCCTGATCACGGACCCGCGTTTTGCGCCCGTCTTTGCCGCCGGCAGCCGGGCCGAGGTCGCGATCGCCGGCCGGCTGGAGCGGCCGGGCCGCACGCCGGCCCTGGTATCGGGCCAGATCGACCGGCTGGTGGTGCGCCCCGCGGAGGTCCTGATCGTCGACTTCAAGACCAACCAGGCAGCGCCTAGAAGCGCGGCCGAGGCGCCGGCGACCTATGTCCGCCAGCTTGCGCTGTACCGGGCGGTGCTGTCGCGGCTTTATCCCCAAAAGCCGGTCAGGGCCGTCCTGCTCTGGACCGAGGCCCTTGAATATATGGAGATTTCGGCCCCCGCGCTGGACGCGGCGCTGGCATCCCTTCATCTCGGTGTGAGCGTCCTTGACCCGGCAAGGGGCCGTTCATAGGTTGACCGCATGATCCCGGGGCGATTCCAGGTCGCGCCGATTCGCTTTCAACCGAGTGAGGTACTCCCAATGGCCGTTAGCAAGGTTTCCGACGCCGATTTCGAAGCCGAAGTGCTCAAGGCGAACGGCCCCGTGGTCGTCGACTTCTGGGCCGAATGGTGCGGCCCCTGCCGCATGATCGCACCCGCCCTCGACGAGATCGCCGGCGCGATGGGCGACAAGGTCAAGATCGTGAAGCTCAATGTCGACGAGAGCCCGAAGACCGCCTCGAAGTATGGCGTGATGTCGATCCCGACCCTGATGATCTTCAAGGGCGGCGAGATGGCCTCGCGCCAGGTCGGCGCTGCGCCGAAGGCGAAGCTGCAGCAGTGGATCACCTCCGCGGTCTGATCCACCTCGCGCAAGATTATTGGCGCAAGATTATTTTCGACAGCGGCCGGCGGAAGCCGGCCGTTTTGCGTTGATGGGACGTGTTCAGCGTATGACGAGTCCCGCCCTTGCCTGCTCCTCCCCGAAAGCGCGACCGCAAGCCCACCGCTCTCGCCGCCATGGAGGCGCGTTCAGTCGATGAAATCCCGCGCGGCAGTGAATGGCAATATGAACCCAAGTGGGATGGCTTCCGCTGCCTGCTGTCGCGCAACGGCAGCGACGTCGATCTGCGCTCCAAATCCGGCGAAGACCTCGCGCGCTACTTCCCGGAAGTCGTCGCCGCGGCCCTGGAGCTGAAGGCCGACCGCTTCACGCTCGACGGCGAACTCGTCGTGCCGCAAGGCAAGAGCTTTTCCTTCGACGCGCTGCTGCAACGGATCCATCCGGCGGCGAGCCGCGTGAAGAAGCTCTCAGCGGAGACACCGGCGCTCTACCTCGTCTTCGATCTGCTCGCGACATCCGGACAGAAGGGCCTGGCCGAGAAGACGCTGCGCGAACGGCGGCCAGCGCTGGAAGTCTTCGCGAAAGGCAACCTCAAGGACAGCCTCTTCCGCCTGTCGCCGGTGACGACGAGCTACGCCACGGCAAAAAAGTGGCTGGCGCAATCCGGCGGCGGCTCGGATGGCGTCATCGCCAAGCGTATCGACCTGCCCTATCAGGCAGGCAATCGCGACGGCATGCAGAAGATCAAGAAATTTCGCAGCGCCGATTGTGTGGTCGGCGGCTTCCGCTACGCCACCAACAAGATCGCCGGCCGGAACGTCGTCGGCTCGCTGCTGCTCGGGCTCTACGACGATGACGGCCGGCTGCACCATGTCGGCTTCACCTCGGCGATCAAGGCGGAGGCGAAGCCTGATCTGACCGACCGGCTCGAAGCGCTGATCGGCGAGCCCGGCTTCACCGGCAATGCGCCGGGCGGGCCGAGCCGCTGGTCGACCGAGCGTTCCGCAAAGTGGTGCCCGCTCAAACCGAAGCTGGTGGTCGAGGTCTGCTACGACCATTTCAGCGGCGAGCGTTTTCGCCACGGCACCTCGATCCTGCGCTGGCGCCCGGACAAGGCGCCGCGGCAATGCACATTCGAGCAGCTGAAGCAGAAGGCGGCCGATCCGATGAAGCTGTTGAAGTGAACGTAGCCCGTAGCCCGGATGGAGCGCAGCGCAATCCGGGGGCTGCTATCGCTTGCGGCAAGATTCCTGGATTACGCTGTGCTCCATCCAGGCTACGAAGTGACGGCTACTTGACCCACCCCGTCGCCAGCGCGTTCGCCAGCTCCGGCTGACCATTGCGCCGCGCCAGCGCGGCCATGGCCTCGTGATCGTATGCGACGTGGCGGAACGTCACCTGCCAGGTCCCATCGACGCGTTCGAGAATCGCATAACGCGCGTGCGGCGTGCCGGCCTCCACCACATGCGGGAACGGATGCTTGTCGCGAAAGCCAGGGCTGCCGACGCTGCCGGGATTGACGATCAGCCGGCCGTCGCGCAGGCGCACGGCACGGGCGAGATGGGTGTGGGCGCAGAGGATAAGGGATTGGGTGATGCCTCCCGCGAGCTGCTCGATCCGGTCCAGCGGCGACAGCGCCACCGCGCCGTCGGGATGGACGGTGTCGAGCCAATACACCTCATCGCTGCCGGGCGTCGCATGGCACAGGAACACCTGCTCGCAGAAGACACGTGTCATCGGCTGCGCGTGCAGCCAGTCGAGGTGGGCGGCATCGAGCTGTTCGTAGGCGGGGCGATCCCACGAACCCATCTTCTCCGGCGGACGGTCGAGCAAATAGCGATCGTGATTGCCGAGCACATGCACGGCGTCGAGCGGCATCAGGATCTCGATGGTACGGCGTGCATCGAGCGGCCCACTCAGCATGTCGCCGAGATTGACGATCTCGACGATGCCCTGCGCGCGAATGTCGGCAAGCACGGCCTCCAGCGCGAGGTAATTTCCGTGGATATCGGCAATCGCGGCAAAGCGCATGGACGTTCCCTCTTCCGTGCCCCGGACGCAGCGCAGCACGCAGTGGTGCGCTGCTGAGCCGGGGCCCATGGTGCGGCATTCTGGGTCCCGGCTCGCGCTTCGCGCGTCCGGGACACGAAAAAACTATGCAGGCGGCGTGCCGTTGATGGCCAGCACGTGGCCGGCGAGATACAGCGAGCCGGTGATCAGGATGCGCGGCGGCAACTCGTAGGCGAGATGCGCCAGCGCGCGCAGGGCGGCCTCGACGCCGGGGGCGGGCTCGACGCGCATGCCGAGGCTGCGCGCGGCATCGGCGAGACGGTCGACCGGCATCGCATTCTCGGTATCAGGGATCGGCACTGCGATGATGTGGCGGGTGAGGCCGGCGAAATTGGCGAGGAAGCCTTGCGCATCCTTGTTGGCCATCATGCCGGCGATGATCACCAGCGGCCGCGACACCCGCTCCTCGAGATCGCCGAGTGCCGCCGCCGCAACGCGGCCGCCCTCCGCATTGTGGCCGCCATCGAGCCAGATCTCCGAACCCTGCGGACCCCAGGACAGCAGCTCGCCCGAGGTGAGGCGCTGCATCCGCGCCGGCCAGTCGGCACCGACGATGCCGGCCTCGAACGCGGCGTGGTTGACTTTGATGGTCGGCAGCGCGCGCAGCGTCGCGATCGCGAGCCCGGCATTGGCGAATTGGTGGCGGCCGAACAGACGCGGCGCCGGCAGGTCCATCAAGCCGCGATCGTCGGAATAGACCAGACGTCCGCGCTCCACATTGACGTGCCAGCTCTCGCCAGCGGCGAACAGCGGCGCGCGCATGCGCCTCGCCTGCGCTTCGATCACGGCCATCGCCTCCGGCATCTGCTCGGCGCAAATCACGGGCACGCCGCGCTTGATGATCGCCGCCTTCTCGCCGGCAATCGATGCCAGCGTATCGCCGAGAAAATCCATGTGATCCATGCTGACAGGTGTGATCACAGAGGCCGCCGGCGCATCGATCACGTTGGTGGAATCGAGCCGGCCGCCGAGGCCGACTTCGAGCAGCACGATGTCGGCCGGATTCTGCGCAAACAGCAGCAAGGCGGCGGCGGTCTTCAGCTCGAACAATGTCGCGGCCTCGCCGCTATTGACGCGCTCGACCTCTTCCAGCGCGGCACGCAGCTCGTCGTCGCCGACGAGCACGCCGCCGCCGACGCGGCCGAGCCGGAAGCATTCGTTGATGCGGACCAGATAGGGGGACGTGTAGGCGTGGACACGAAGACCCGAAGCCTCCAGCGTCGCGCGCAGGTAAGCCAGCGTCGAGCCCTTGCCGTTGGTGCCGGCGATGTGGATCACCGGCGGCAGCTTGCGCTCGGGATGGCCGAGCCGCTCGAGCAGGCGCTGCATCCGCTCCAGCCCGAGGTCGATGCGCTTCTGATGCAGGGCCGACAGCCGCGCGATCACTTCGCCGAGCGGTGTCTTTGCTCTCTCAGGGGAGGCGTTCACGCGTGCGGCGCGGCCGGCGCCGTCTCGGCCGCCGATACGATCTGCGCCGGGCTCGTCACCGGCTGCGCCGGCTTCGATGCGCCTTCCTGCGCCGGCGCGTTGGTCAAGAGGCGGCAGAGCCGCGCCAGCGTCGGCCGCAGCTCGTGGCGATGCACGACCATGTCGACCATGCCGTGCTCCTTGAGGTACTCGGCGCGCTGAAAACCTTCAGGCAGCTTCTCGCGGATGGTCTGCTCGATCACGCGCGCGCCGGCAAAACCGATCAGCGCGCCGGGCTCGGCGATCTGCACGTCGCCGAGCATCGCATAGGACGCGGTGACGCCGCCGGTGGTGGGATTGGTCAGCACGACGATGTAGGGCAGCTTTGCCTCGCGCAGCATCTGCACCGCAACGGTCGTGCGCGGCATCTGCATTAAGGACAAAATGCCTTCCTGCATGCGTGCGCCGCCGCTCGCGGCGAACACGATGAACGGCGACTTCTTCTCGACCGCGAGCTCCATCCCGCGCACGATCGCCTCGCCCGCGGCCATGCCGAGCGAGCCGCCCATGAAGTCGAAATCCTGCACGGCGACGACGACGGCGGCGCCTTCGAGCTTGCCGTAGCCGACCTTGACCGCATCGTTCAGATTGGTCCGCGCCCGCGCATCCTTGATGCGGTCGACATATTTCTTCTCGTCGCGGAACTTGAGCGGGTCAGGCGTGACCTCGGGGAGCGCGACGTCGAACCAAGTCTCGTTGTCGAAGATCGACTTGAGACGCGCCACCGCGCCCATGCGCATGTGGTAATTCGAGCCGGGGATGACGAACTGGTTGGCCTCGACGTCCTTGTAGAACACGAGCTGTCCGGAATCCGGGCACTTGATCCAAAGATTCTCCGGCGTCTCCCGCCGCAGCATGTTGCGGATCTTCGGCCGGACCACATTGGTAAGCCAGTTCATGGGTTGCTCCGATGTGCGATCCCGCTGGGAATCGCCTGAAGGATATATGGCGGCCGGACATCTGCCCGGCAAGCCGCGGTGTCGCCCGCGTTAGAGCATGATCCGGAAAAGTGTGAAGCGGTTTTCCGACCAGATCATGCTCAAACTAAAGAGCTAAAGCGGAATTATGGCCTATTCCGCCGCCTGCTGTGCGCCCTTGACGCCCTGGGCCAGGGCGGCCGTCAATTCGGCGACGGCGTTAACGGTTTTGGCGGTCGCCCGCCCCTCGGCATCGAGGCTGTTCTTGAGCGCATCGACCAGCGCCGTGCCGACCACCGACCCATCGGCCTTCTCGGCAATGGCGCGCGCCGCCTCCGGCGTGCGGATGCCGAAACCGACGCAGATCGGCAAGCCGGTATGCCGCTTGATGCGCGCGACAGCTTCGCCGACGGCATTGGCGTCCGCCGCCGCTGCACCGGTGATGCCGGCGATCGAGACGTAATAGACAAAGCCTGATGTGTTCGCGAGCACCGCAGGCAGGCGCTTGTCGTCTGTGGTCGGGGTCGCCAGGCGAATGAAGTTGAGCCCCGCCTTCAGCGCGGGAATGCAGAGCTCGTCGTCTTCCTCCGGCGGCAAATCGACGATGATCAGGCCGTCGACGCCGGCCGTCTTGGCGTCGGCCAAAAACTTGTCGACGCCGTAGATGTAGATCGGATTGTAATAGCCCATCAGCACCAGCGGCGTGACGTTGTCGTCCTTGCGGAAGTCGCGCACCAGCTCCAGCGTCTTCTTCAAGGTCATGCCGTTCTTGAGCGCACGCAGGCCTGCAGCCTGAATGGAAGGACCATCCGCCATCGGATCGGTGAAGGGAATGCCGAGTTCGATGACGTCGGCGCCGGACTTCGGCAGCGCCTTGACGATCTCGAGCGAGGTCGCGAGATCGGGATCGCCGGCCATCACATAGGTGACAAAGGCCGCGCGGCCTTGGCTTTTCAGCTCGGCAAAACGGGTGTCGATACGCGTGGTCACTTCTTGCCCCTCAGGATGTCGCCGACCTGCGGGACGTCCTTGTCGCCGCGGCCGGAGAGATTGACGACCATCAGGTGGTCTCTCGGCCGCTTCGGCGCGAGCTCCATCACCTTGGCAATGGCATGCGCGGGCTCGAGCGCGGGGATGATGCCCTCGAGCTTCGACAGCAGCTGGAACGCGGCAAGCGCCTCGTCGTCGGTTGCGGAGAGATAATTCACACGACCGACCTCGTGCAGCCAGGAATGCTCGGGGCCGATGCCGGGATAATCGAGACCGGCCGAGATCGAATGCGCGTCCTGGATCTGGCCGTCGGCATCCATCAGGAGATAGGTGCGGTTGCCGTGGAGCACGCCGGGACGGCCGCCTGCGATCGAGGCGGCATGCAGCTGCGTGAGGCCATGGCCGGCGGCTTCGACGCCGAAGATCTCGACGGAGGGATCGTCGAGGAACGGATGGAACAAGCCCATCGCGTTGGAGCCGCCGCCGATGCAGGCGACCAGCGAATCCGGCAGGCGGCCCTCGATCTCCTGCATCTGCGCCCTGGTCTCGTTGCCGATGACCGACTGGAAATCGCGCACCAGCGTCGGATAGGGATGCGGACCCGCCACCGTGCCGATGCAATAGAAGGTGTTGTGCACGTTGGTGACCCAGTCGCGCAGCGCCTCGTTCATGGCGTCCTTCAGCGTGCGCGTGCCCGACTGCACCGGCATCACCTTCGCGCCCAGCATCTCCATGCGGATGACGTTGGGCTGCTGCCGCTCGACGTCGACGGCGCCCATATAGACCACGCATTCGAGGCCAAAGCGCGCGCACAGCGTCGCGGTGGCGACGCCGTGCTGGCCGGCGCCGGTCTCGGCGATGATGCGCTTCTTGCCCATGCGCCGCGCCAGCATGATCTGGCCGAGCACATTGTTCACCTTGTGCGAGCCGGTGTGGTTGAGCTCTTCGCGCTTGAGGTAGATCTTGGCGCCACCGAGATGCTCGGTCAGGCGCTCGGCGAAATAGAGCGGCGAGGGCCGGCCGACATAGTTCTTGAGATAACCGTTCATCTCGGCCTGGAACGCCGGATCGGCCTTGGCCGCGGTGTAGCCCTTCTCCAGATCGAGGATCAGCGGCATCAAGGTTTCGGCGACGAAGCGTCCGCCGAAAATGCCGAAATGGCCGCGCTCGTCGGGACCACTGCGATAGGAGTTTGGCTTGGCGATGTTCATCGAACGCTCAACTCTTGACTTGCATCTTGGCTTGCGCGCGCGGCGCGGATGAAGGCCTTGATCATCTCTGGGTCTTTCACGCCGGGGGCGCTCTCGACACCGGAGGACACGTCGACGCCGCCGGCGCGGGTGAGGCGAAGGGCCTCAGTGAGATTGCCGGCGTGCAGCCCGCCCGAGACCATGTAGGGCAGTTTCAGATCGAGGTTTTCGAGCAGGTGCCAGTCGAAGGGTTCCCCGAGACCTCCGGGCCGCGTCGCGTCCTTCGGCGCACGCGCATCGAACAGGATGCGGTCCGCGACGGCGGCGTAGCCGGGCAGCACCGCGAGATCGGCTGAGATCGCGACCGGCACCGCCTTCATCACCGGGCGGCCGAAGCGCTGCTTGATGTCGCGCAGCCGCGCGACGCTCTCCCTGCCGTGGAGCTGGAAAATGTCCGGCGACAGCGCGTCCATGATGTTGTCGAGCGTTGCGTCATCGGCATCGACCGTGAGGGCCACCTTGAGCGCGCGCCGGTTCACCTGACGGCCGAGGTCACGGCCGAGTTCGAGGGACAGGTGCCGGGGCGACGGCGGGAAGAACACGAACCCCACCATGTCAGCGCCGGCGTCGAGCGCCGTTTCGAGCGTCTCGCGCGTGGACAGGCCGCAGATCTTGACGAGCAGGGACATGGTCTCAAAGCGGGTAAAGGCCGCGGGGTCCGCGGCCGGAAAACGGGGCTTTTCGGTCGGGGCCGCTTCTACAACGTCGCGCGCTGCTTGTCTCGCCCGACGGGCCCGTACAGGCCGACCCCGGAGGGAACGGGAAGGCGCCGGGACTCCGCCTTCGCTGCCGTCGCCTGGGCGCGCAGATCGGCCAGTTCGGCCCGGGCGGCCCGGGCCTCCGCATCGTTCCGGCGCGCCGCGCGCCGCCAGCGCCGCTGGCCGAACCAGACGGCGGAGCCGCCCGCGACAACGCCGAGCGCCGCCACCAGGATCAGCAGCAGGAACAGCGGTAGGGTGATCGACAGCGAGGGGTCGTCAGAAATGAAGGGGTCGAAGGAGACCGTGACGAAATGCCTGTTGGCGACGGCGAACGCCACCAGGATCAGGCCGAGCGGAACGACGATCAGCGCGGTCAGGAACTTTCGCATCTCGCTTTGCTCGCCTCGAATCAAGCCTGCGGCCGCATCCTGTGCGACCGCGAACACCCTAAAGCGCGCTCACGTCGCGCTTCAGTCCGCCGCGCCGGGATCCGGATGGTCGCGGTTCAACCGCTCGCGCATTTCCTTGCCGGTCTTGAAGAACGGAACGCTCTTCTGATCGACGGGCACATGGGCGCCGGTGCGTGGATTGCGCCCTGCGCGCGCAGGGCGATGCTTGACCGAGAAGGCACCGAAGCCGCGCAGCTCGACGCGATCACCGCGTGCAAGCGCCGCTACGATCTCTTCGAGAATCGCATTCACAATGTTCTCGACATCCCGCTGGTACAGATGCGGGTTGTGCTCGGCGATACGCTGAACAAGTTCGGATTTGATCATCGAGAGATAGGACCCGGAAGCGAGCGGATAACCATTTCCGTGAAAATACCGTGATCTGTCAAGACGCTAAATCAAGGATGGGCGCCGTGAAAATGCGTGACAAATGCCGAAAAAGCGGGCTGTACCAGCACGCGCCAGACGGGAAAAAGCACTGGAACTCGCCTGCTAACGGTCAGTTGGACGCAGCCGGCTGCCACAAGGCCAGCATTCCATCCATTCCGAGCCGATCCACGGCCTGTGCGACCCCGGTTTGCCCGATCTGGTGCGCGATCGAGCCCAAACCGAGCGCTTCCAGCGTCAATGCGGCCGCGGCCTTCAGGAACGGCAGATCGCCGAAGCGCGGCTGAAGCTTGTAATCGCGCACGGGAAGGCCCTTCTTGACGCCCTTCTGCTCGACCAGCCAGGTCACAGCCGTCTTCTCGTCGCCGATCTGGTCGATCAGCTTGAGATCGATCGCCTGGCGTCCGGTGAAGACGCGGCCGTCGGCAACTTTTTCGAGCTGCGTGTCATCCATGCCACGCCGCTCCTTCACCATGCCCTTGAACCAGGCATAGGAATCCCTCACCAGCGCATCGAGCGCGGCGCGGGCCTCGGGACTGGTCGGCTCGAAACCGTTGGGCGCGGCCTTCAGCGGCGACGACTTCACCTCTTCGACCTTGACGCCGATGGTCTTCAGGAGCTCGGTGACGTTGGGGTACTGGAACAGCACGCCGATCGACCCGACCAGGGAGCTCTGCTGGGCGACGATGTGGTCGCTCGCAATCGCCGTGATGTAGCCCCCGGAGGCAGCCAAGCCCTCCACCACCACGACCAGCGGCTTTTTCGCCTTGAGACGGACGAGCGAGTCATAGAGCTGCTCGGAGCCGGCGGTGGTGCCGCCCGGCGAGTTGATGTGAACGACGACGGCGGCGGCCTGTGAATTCTCCAGCCGCTCCAGCGCCTGCGTGCGATCGGAATCGCTGCGGATCAATCCCTCGATGTGGACGCGCGCGATCGAGCCGGCGGATGCGAAGGTGCCGCGTGCGCCGGGCGTCGCAATCAGCGCAAAGCTTGCAATCGCCGCGATCGCGATCAGCGCCGCCATCACGCGCCAGAACGTCAGCTTGCGGCGAATCCTGCGGCGATCGACGATGATGTCCGAATCGAGCGACATCGGAATATCTCCAAATGAAAGATCAGGCGCGTTGTGCCGTCACAGCGTGACCATTGGCTTATCTGGATACATCAATTGCGGGCCAATTTGAAGAAATGAAGGCTTGGCTTGGTGGAGGCCGAGCCCTGTCACACACTCCTCGTCATCCCGGACAAGCGCAGCGAAGCGGAGCGCTGATCCGGGATCCATAACCAAAGGATTGCGTTTGGCGAAGACCTGGGGTTGCCAGCTCGCGCCAAACCACTCCCTGTGGCTATGGGTCCCGGATCTACGCGCGCTGAGGGCGCGCTTGTCCGGGACGACAGCGGAGTTCGAGTATGCCGCAACAAAAAAGGCCCCGGCTCGCGCCGGGGCCTTGATGCAGCAAAACGGACGTTTCGCTTACTTGCTGTCGCGGTTCTTCAGCGCGGTGCCGAGGATGTCGCCGAGCGTCGCACCCGAATCCGAGGAGCCGTACTGCGCGATGGCTTCCTTTTCTTCGGCGACTTCGAGCGCCTTGATCGACACCTGGACCTTGCGGGCCTTCTTGTCGAACTGGATCACGCGGGCATCGACCTTCTCGCCGACGGCGAAGCGTTCGGCGCGCTGGTCGTTGCGGTCACGGGCAAGCTCCGAGCGCTTGATGAAGGTGGTGAAGTCGGTACCGGCGATCTTCACCTCGATACCGCTCTCCTTCACTTCGAGCACTTCGCAGGTCACGACCGCGCCCTTCTTGACATCGCCCGGCTCGGCGAAGGGGTCGCCTTCGAGCTGCTTGATGCCGAGCGAGATACGCTCCTTCTCGACGTCCACATCGAGCACCACGGCCTTCACCATGTCGCCCTTCTTGTAGTTGTCGATCACCTGCTCGCCCGGAAGCTTCCAGTCGAGATCGGACAGGTGGACCATGCCGTCGACGTCGCCCTCGAGGCCCAGGAACAGACCGAACTCGGTCTTGTTCTTGACCTCACCCTCGACCACCGAACCGGTCGGGTGCTTCTCGACGAAGACCTCCCAGGGGTTGCGCATGGTCTGCTTGAGGCCGAGCGAGATGCGGCGCTTGACGGAATCGACTTCCAGCACCTGCACGTCGACTTCCTGCGAGGTCGACACGATCTTGCCGGGGTGCATGTTCTTCTTGGTCCACGACATCTCGGAGACGTGGATCAGGCCTTCGATGCCCGGCTCGAGCTCGACGAACGCACCGTAATCGGTGATGTTGGTGACGCGGCCGGTGAAGCGGGCACCCAGCGGGTACTTGGCTTCGATGCCCTGCCACGGATCGTCCAGCAGCTGCTTCATGCCCAGCGAGATGCGGTGCGTCTCGTGGTTGATCTTGATGATCTTGACCTTCACGGTCTGGCCGATCGAGAGCACCTCGGTCGGATGGTTGACGCGGCGCCAGGCGATGTCGGTGACGTGCAGGAGGCCGTCGATGCCGCCGAGGTCAACGAACGCACCGTAATCGGTGATGTTCTTGACCACGCCGTCGATGACCTGACCCTCTTCGAGGTTCTGCACCAGCTCCTGGCGCTGCTCGGCGCGGGTCTCTTCCAGCACCGTGCGGCGGGACACGACGATGTTGCCGCGGCGGCGGTCCATCTTCAGGATCTGGAACGGCTGCGAGTTGTTCATCAGCGGCGCGACGTCGCGGATCGGGCGGATGTCGACCTGCGAGCGCGGCAGGAAGGCCACGGCACCGTCGAGGTCGACGGTGAAGCCGCCCTTGACCTGGTTGAAGATAACGCCGTTGACCTTCTCGTTGTTCTGGAACGCCTTCTCCAGCTTGCCCCAGCTCTCTTCGCGGCGCGCCTTGTCGCGCGACAGCACGGCTTCGCCGAGGGCGTTTTCGATGCGATCGAGGAACACTTCCACCTCGTCGCCGACCTTGAGGTCGCTCTCACGGCCGGGGCCGGAAAATTCGCGAAGGGCGACGCGGCCCTCGGTCTTCAGGCCGACGTCGATGACGGCCATGTCCTTTTCAATTGCAACCACCTTGCCCTTGACGACGGAGCTTTCCTGCAGGTTGCCGCCTGCGAAGGACTCGTCGAGCATCGCGGCGAAATCGTCGCGCGATGGGCTATAGGTATCAGCAGAAGTCGAAGCCATTTGTTCTCCAGTTGCGGATGTCTTGCCGGCCGTTGGGTTCATGGGCGCATCGCGCGCGCAGTGTCGGAAGGTCCGCAAGACCTTCGAGCGACCGCTCGTTGCCCCGGTCTTGCGACCAGAACAGCGGAAGCGGGCCGGCTGAGGCCCGCGCGTTCGATACGTGGAAAGCTTTGTCCGGAACCTGGATCGCACCGGTCCCGAAACCGGGACGGAGCGTATCGACCTCAAAGAGCGGGAGCGGGCACTTCCTCCAATGACGGCGGCGGCTTAACCCCGCGACCGGCCCGCTCGGACAGCCTCGATAATGTCGATGGCGGCCCGGACGCCGCCTTCTATATCCAGTTGGGAGTTATCTAGCAAGTAAGCATCCGGGGCCGGTTTCAAAGGCGCAATCGGCCGATTCTTGTCGCGTTCGTCGCGCTGGAGGATGTCGGCGAGCACGGCCGCCTCGTCCGCATCCTCGCCCCGCGCCCTGGCCTCCATGGTGCGGCGGCGGGCGCGGACCTTGGGATCGGCGACCACGAAGATCTTCACGTCGGCATGGGGGCAGATCACGGTTCCAATATCCCGGCCGTCGAGCACGGCGCCGGGCGGATCGGCGGCAAACTGGCGCTGGAAATTGACCAGAACCTCGCGGACCCTCGGGATCGCCGAGACAATCGAAGCGCCCTCGCCGGCCTTCTGGGTCTTCAGCGCAGGATTGCCGAACTTTTCGGGATCGAGCTCCAACGCGGCCTGCACCGCAGCCGCCTCGTCGTTGAGATCGTGCCCCGACTGCATCAGGGCATAGGCGACCGCGCGGTAGATCACGCCGGTATCGAGATGACGATAGCCGTAATGGTGGGCGAGACGCTTGCCGAGCGTCCCCTTGCCCGAAGCCGCGGGCCCGTCGATGGCGATGATCATGAGAAATCGGCCCCTAGCGAACGCATCATCGGAATGAAGTCCGGAAAGCTGGTGGCGATGAAGGCGGTGTCGTCGACGCTTACGGGCTGGTCGGAGGCGCAGCCCATCACCAGCGCGGACATCGCGATGCGATGGTCCATGTGGGTGGCGACAGTGCCGCCGCCTGGGACGTGGCCGCGTCCCTCGACGATCAGATCGTCGCCGGAGACCTCGACCGTGACGCCGTTGACGCGCAGCATGGCGGCGGTGGCTTCGAGCCGGTCGGATTCCTTGACGCGCAGCTCCTGCAGGCCGCGCATGATCGTGGTGCCTTCGGCGAACGACGCCGCCACCGCCAGCACCAGATATTCGTCGATCATCGACGGCGCGCGCTCCGGCGGCACCTCGACGCCGCGCAGTTTTGATGCGCGCACGCGCAAGCGCGCCATCGGCTCGCCGGCGTCGCCCCGCACTTCGCTCTCCTCGATGGAGGCGCCCATTTCGCGCAGCGTGGTGAACAGGCCGGTGCGCAGCGGATTGGTCATGACATCGGACAGCACGACATCGGAGCCCTCGACGATCAGCGCCGCGACGATCGGGAAGGCCGCTGACGAGGGATCGGCGGGCACCGCGACATTGGCGCCATGCAGCTCGGGCTGGCCGACAAGCGTGATGCGGCGGCCGTGCCGGCCTTCCTGCACCGAGGTGATGTCGGCGCCGAAATGCCTGAGCATCAGCTCGGTGTGATCGCGGCTGGCCTCGGTCTCGACCACCGTGGTGGTGCCGGGTGCTGCGAGGCCCGCCAGCAGCACGGCCGATTTGATCTGGGCCGAGGCGACCGGGGTCTGGTAGGTGATCGGCAGGGGGTCGCGTGCGCCCTGGAGGGTCAGCGGCAGGCGCCCGCCCTCGCCGGCGGTGACCCTGGCACCCATCTTCTCCAGCGGATCGAGGATCCGGCGCATCGGGCGACTGCGCAGCGAGGCGTCGCCGTCGAACACCGCCGAAATCGGACAGCCGGCCACGGCGCCCATCACCAGCCGGCAGCCGGTACCGGAATTGCCGAAATCCAGCGGCGCCTTGGGCTGGGCGAAGCCTCCGACCCCGACGCCGTTGACGGTCCAGGCGAAATCGCCGGTGCGCTGGACCCTGGCGCCCAGCGCCTGCATCGATTTGGCGGTGTTGAGGACGTCCTCGCCCTCCAAGAGGCCCGAAATCCTGGTCTCGCCGACCGCGAGCGCGCCCAGGATCAAGGCGCGGTGGGAGATCGACTTGTCGCCGGGCACCCGTACTTTCCCGGTCAGGGGACCGCTGGCGCGAGACTGGAGCGGCCTCGGTTGGTCGGAATGGGTCAAGATTGTGTCCTTGAATAGGCCCGGTGGGCTGGCGCGCAGGTACCACATGGTCCGCGCCCCGTCACGGGCATGTCGTTCTTCCGTAATGCGCTATTGACAGAGGGCCGCCAACTAGCCAAGTGAAGCACCGCTTTTCAGACATTCCCAGGATTCCTGCCGTGGCCAAGTCCGAACTCGGAACCAAACGTATTTGCCCGACCACGGGCAAGAAGTTCTATGACCTCAACAAGAATCCCGTGATCTCACCCTATACCGGCGAAGTGGTGCCGATCGCCCCGGTCGCTCCTGCCCGCGGGCCCCGTGGGGCCGAGGCCCGCAACATGGCCCAGGACAACGCGCCGGAGCCGGCGGAGGCCGAAGAATTGGTCTCGCTCGAGGAGGCCGATGCCGAGGAGAACACCGGCAAGGTCAAGGCCATCGTGCCCGAATCGGAGGACGATATCGAGGTCGACGAGACCATCGACGACGATGATGACGACGATTCGACCTTCATTGCCGATGAGGAAGAGGGCGATGAGGACGTGACCGACATCATTGGTGATGTCGGCGGTGACGAAGAGACTTGAGATCAGCCCTGATCTGTGAAAAAGGGTGCACCGCGCGAGTCGAAAGGCTCGCCGGTCCGGGGTGATCAACCAGGTTCACCCCGTCTAAGGTTAAGGGGCCATAGCTCAGCTGGGAGAGCGCTTGCATGGCATGCAAGAGGTCGGCGGTTCGATCCCGCCTGGCTCCACCAGCCTTCGCTCGCTTCGCGAGCTTCGGCTGGGCAAGCCAGCGTCGTTCTGTCGTAGCGAAGCTAGCGAAGGCTGCCGCGGCGTAGCCCGAAGGGCGACGCCGGACTCTAACGAAAGCCCCCTACTCCCCGATCACCGCATTCAGCCGATCCCTCAGCGCGACGATCTCGTCCTTCATCGCCAACAGCTCCGACACCGAGCAGTCCGACGCGGCCAGGATCGACTGCGGCACGCTGCGCGCCTTTTCCTTCAGCGCATGGCCTTGCGGCGTCAGGGCGATCAGGACCTGGCGCTCGTCCTCGCGCGAGCGGGTGCGCCTGACGAGATGGGCGGCCTCGAGCCGCTTCAGCAGCGGCGTCAGCGTGCCCGAATCCAGGAACAGCTTTTCGCCGATCTCCTTGACCGGCACGTCGTCGCGCTCCCACAGCACCAGCATGACCAGATATTGCGGATAGGTCAGGCCGAGCCGATCGAGCAGCGGCTTGTAGACGCGGTTGAAGGCGTGCGTGGCGGAATAGACCGCGAAGCAGATCTGGTTGTCGAGGCGAAGCGGGTCTACCGCCGTTGATTTCCGGGCCATGACGAATCTTTCGCGTTTCACCCATTCTGGGCCCGGCCGGCGGGACATTCAATTGCGAACAATTAAATGTGAGCCGCAGCAAATTCGATTGCGCACAATCTAATTGTCTGCGATAAAGCTCGCACCCAACCCGGAAAGACCGAGGAGACGAAAATGTCCGTGAACGTCCTCTACAAGACCAGCGCCAAGGCCACCGGCGGCCGCGACGGCCATGCTGCGACCCTCGACGGCGCGCTCGACGTCAAGCTCACCACGCCGAAGGAGCTCGGCGGCGGCGGCGGCGCCGGCAACAATCCGGAGCAGCTGTTCGCGGCAGGCTATGCCGCCTGCTTCATCGGCGCGATGAAGTTCGTGGCCTCGCAGGGCGGCCCGAAGGTGCCCGCGGACGCCTCCGTCACCTCCACCGTCGGCATCGGCCCGCGCTCCGAGGGCGGCTTCGGCCTCGACATCGACCTTGCCGTCTCGCTGCCGGGCCTCGCTCGCGCGGACGCCGAGGCGCTGGTCGCGAAGGCCCACCAGGTGTGCCCGTACTCCAATGCCACGCGCGGCAATGTCGACGTTCGCCTGACGGTGGTCTGATCGGCAGCGCGGATCGGCCGGCCCGGGATCCCCCTCGGGCCGGCCGCTTTCGACCGAATTTGCCACCTCGCGGCATGGCTGCACGGCGGCGCATACGGCTCCACGCTCGGCGCCATTGCTGGCGCAAACAAACCTCGCTAGGCCTGTGATCAAACGAGCGACACAGGGGAAGCGACGGTATGAGTTCTGAAGCGGCCACAGGTGCCATGACCGGACTGCGCGTCATCGATCTCACGCGCGTGCTCGGCGGTCCCTACTGCACCCAGATCCTCGCCGACCACGGCGCCGACGTCATCAAGGTCGAGCCGCCCGCGGGCGACGAGGTGCGCGAATGGGGCCCTCCGTTCCACGAGGAGGACGCGGCCTATTTCGTCGGCATCAACCGCAACAAGCGCTCGATCGGCCTCGACCTCGCCTCCGAAGGCGGCCGCGTTGTGCTGCTCAAGATGCTGGAGACCGCCGACGTCCTGATCGAGAATTTCAAGCCGGGCACGCTGGAGAAATGGGGGATCGGCAACGAGGTGTTGCGCGAGAAATTCCCGCGCCTCGTGCATTGCCGGATCTGCGGCTTCGGCGCCGACGGCCCGCGCGGCGGCAATCCCGGCTACGACGCCATCATCCAGGCCATGACCGGCATGATCGCGGCGACCGGCTCGCCCGAGAGCGGGCCGATGCGGATTGGCGTGCCGCTGGTCGACATCACCACCGGACTTTATGCGGCGATCGGCATCCTGATGGCGCTGTCGGAGCGGCAGCGCTCGGGCAAGGGCCAGTTCCTGGAGACGACGCTGTACGAGACCGGCCTCGCCATCATGCATCCCCATACCGCGAATTATTTCATGCACGGCAAGCCGCCGAGCCTCACCGGCAACGAGCATCCGAATCTCGTGCCTTATGCGATCTTCCCGACCAAGACCGACGACATCTTCATCGGCGTCGGCAATGACGGCACCTTCCGCAAGCTCGCCAAGGAGATCGGCAAGCCCGAGCTCGGCACCGATCCGCGCTTTGCCCGCAACAAGGACCGCATCGCCAATCGCGAGGCGCTGCGCGCCGAGCTTGCCGCCGTGTTCAGCCAGCACGAGGCCGAGCCGCTGTGCGATCGCCTGCTCGCGGCCGGCCTGCCCGCGGGGCCGGTGCAGAAGATCGACCAGGCGTTGACCAACCCGCACACGATCTACCGCGGCGATATTATCGAGAAGGACTGGTACAAGGGCGTGGCCTCGCCGATCCGGCTCGAGCGCAGCAAGCCGAGCCTGCGCCGCGTGCCGCCGAAGTTCAGCCAGCACGCGGCCGAGGTGCTGGGCGAGTTCGGCTACTCCAAGGCCGAGATCGACGGGATGGTCGCAAAAGGCACGGTCTGCGGTCCCGAGCGGAAACGCTAAAACGCAATCGAGCGGCAGCGCCGGTGCGCTCCCTCCCCCGCTTGCGGGGGAGGGCTGGGAGAGGGTCTCTCCGCAACGGGACAATCCCCTAGAGGAGAAAGCCCTCACCCGACGCGCGGGACGATGCTTCGCATCGCCCGGACGCGTCGACCTCTCCCGCATCCGCCTTCGCCAAGGCTTCGGCGGACAAGAGCGGGAGAGGTTTTCGAGCCTGCGGCCCGGTCATCAACTCACATGTCCAATGCCGCACTGCGGCGCGCGCGTGCCTGTGCAGCGCGAACGGAGTCGGCTGACCGCTCCGTCTTCGCCTATTTGACGGCTTCCCATTTGGCAGCGCTTGCTGCTTTCGTTTCTGCCGCTTACACAGTCATGTGAACGTCATATGGCGCTGCTAGCGCAAGCGCTTCTTTAGTGACGGGCAAGGGAGGTTTTCTTGATGGCTCTTCGACATTTTGGCGCGGCGGCGGCTGTCGCGCTCACGGCCGGTCTCGGCGCCTCGCCGGCACTTGCCGTGACCGAAATCCAGTGGTGGCACGCGATGACCGGCGCCAACAACGACGTCATCGTCAAGCTCGCCAACGACTTCAACGCCACCCAGAGCGACTACAAGGTGATCCCGACCTACAAGGGCAACTACGCCGACACGATGAACGCCGGCATCGCCGCGTTCCGCGCCGGCAACGCGCCGCACATCATGCAGGTGTTCGAGGTCGGCACCGCCACCATGATGGCGGCGACCGGCGCCGTGAAGCCGGTCTACAAGCTGATGCAGGACGCCGGCGAGAAGTTCGACCCCAAGGCCTATCTGCCCGCGATCACCGGTTACTATTCCACCTCGAAGGGCGAGATGCTCTCGTTCCCGTTCAACTCGTCCTCGACGGTGATGTGGGTCAACCTCGACGAGCTGAAGAAGGCCAATGTCGAGATCCCCAAAACCTGGCCGGAAGTTTTCGAGGCGGCCAAGAAGCTCCGCGCCAACGGCCACGCCACCTGCGGCTTCTCCAACTCCTGGGTCACTTGGGTCAATCTCGAGCAGCTGTCCGCCTGGCACAACGTGCCGCTGGCAACCAAGGCCAACGGCCTCGACGGCTTCGACACCGTGCTTTCCTTCAACGGACCGCTCCAGGTCAAGCATCTCGAAAACCTGGTCGAGCTCCAGAAGGACAAGACCTACGATTATGCCGGGCGCACCAACACCGGCGAAGGCCGCTTCACGTCGGGCGAATGCCCGCTCTACCTGACCTCGTCGGCCTTCTTCGGCAATGTCAAGGCGCAGGCCAAGTTCGCCTTCACCGCGGTGCCGATGCCCTATTATCCGGACGCCAAGGGCGCGCCGCAGAACTCGATCATCGGCGGTGCCTCGCTCTGGGTGATGGGCGGCAAGGCGGCCGAGGAGTACAAGGGCGTCGCAAAATTCCTCACCTTCCTTTCGGACACCGATCGCCAGGTCTACATCCACAAGGCCTCGGGCTATCTGCCGATCACCAAGGCGGCCTATGAGAAGGCCAAGGCCGAGGGCTTCTACAAGGATCAGCCCTATCTCGAGACGCCGCTGCTCGAGCTGACCAACAAGGAGCCGACCGAGAATTCGCGCGGCCTGCGCCTCGGCAACATGGTGCAGCTCCGTGATGTCTGGGCAGAGGAGATCGAGCAGGCGCTGGCCGGCAAGAAGACCGCCAAGCAGGCGCTGGACGCGGCCGTCGAGCGCGGCAACACCATGCTGCGCCAGTTCGAAAAGACCGCCGTGAAGTAAGGCGACAAGCGGCAGGCCGGTCAGCCGGCCTGCCGCCCCCGCGGGCATCATGCAAAAGCAAGCCATTTTCCAGTCGAAGCTATTGCCCTATGCGCTGGTTGCGCCGCAGCTCGCGGTCGTCCTGATTTTCTTTTACTGGCCGGCCTTGCAGGCGGTGATCCAGTCCTTCCTGCTCCAGGACGCCTTCGGCCTGTCGACCAGCTTCGTCTGGTTCGAGAATTATCTCGAGCTGTTCAGGGAGCGCGCCTACTTCGAGGCGATCCTGCGCACCTTCTTCTTCTCGTTCGCGATCGCGGTCTCGTCGCTGTCGTTCGCGCTGCTACTCGCCGTGATGGCGGACAAGCCGCTGCGCGGCTCGATGCTCTACCGCACGCTGCTGATCTGGCCCTATGCGGTGGCGCCGCCCGTAGTCGGCGTGCTCTGGATCTTCATGCTGCATCCCTCGCTCGGCGTGCTCTCGCGCTACCTGCGGGCGCTGGGCATCGACTGGAATCCGCTGCTCGACGGCGACCAGGCCGCAGCGCTGATCATCCTGGCCGCCGCCTGGAAGCAGATCTCCTACAACTTCCTGTTCTTCCTCGCCGGCCTGCAGAGCATCCCCAGAAGCGTGATCGAGGCGGCTGCGATCGATGGCGCCCGCCCGATGCGGCGGTTCTGGACCGTGATCTTCCCGCTGCTGTCGCCGACCATCTTCTTCCTCCTGGTCGTCAACATCGTCTATGCCTTCTTCGACACGTTCGGCATCATCGACACCATGACCCGCGGCGGCCCCGGCAAATCGACCGAGACGCTGGTCTACAAGGTCTATACCGACGGCCTGCTCGGCGGAAACCTCGGCAGCTCCGCGGCGCAATCGGTGATCCTGATGATCATGGTGATCGTGCTGACGGGCATCCAGTTCCGCTTCGTCGAACGCAAGGTGACCTACTGATGGTCGAGGAAGAAGGCTTTCGGCGCTACATTGCCCATATCGTCCTCTGGATCGGGATCGCGGTCGTCGCCTTCCCGGTCTATCTCGCCTTCGTGGCGTCGACGCAGGACAACGCGGTGATCGCCAACGGGCAGATGTCGCTGCTGCCCGGCGGTCATTTCTTCAAGACCTACTATCAGACCATCTTCGTCGGCACGAGCGGCACGACGCGCGAGCCGGTCGGCCACATGATGCTGAACTCGCTGGTGATGGCGCTGTTGATCGCGGTCGGCAAGATCGCGATCTCGATCATCTCGGCCTATGCGATCGTGTACTTCCGCTTTCCGTTCCGGATGTCGATCTTCTGGCTCATCTTCATCACGTTGATGCTGCCGGTCGAGGTCCGCATCTATCCGACCTACAAGATCGTCGCCGATCTGCACATGCTCGACAGCTATGCCGGCCTGTCGCTGCCGCTGATCGCATCGGCCACCGCGACGCTGCTGTTCCGCCAGTTCTTCATGACGGTGCCGGACGAGCTCCTGGAAGCCTCACGAATCGACGGCGCCGGCCCCTTCCGCTTCTTCTGGGATACGCTCTTGCCGCTGTCGCGCACCAACATGGCGGCGCTGTTCGTGATCCTGTTCATCCTCGGCTGGAATCAATATCTCTGGCCGCTCTTGATCACCACGCGCGACGACATGCAGACGATCCAGATCGGCATCCGCAAGATGATCACCACCACCGACGCGCTGACCGAATGGCCGGTCGTGATGGCAACCGCCGTGCTGGCCATGCTGCCGCCGGTGTTCGTCGTCGTCGCCATGCAGAAATTGTTCGTGCGCGGCCTGGTCGAGACGGAGAAGTGAGGGGGCGAATGGCGAATAGCGAACGGCGAATGGGACGCCAACGATTGAACGACTGCGGCATTTCACGCCGCTTCACTATTCGCCACTCCTTATTCGCCACTCGCGCGAGCGGAGCGCGCAATGGCTAACGTCACCCTGCGCAGCGTCCGCAAGACCTATCCCGGTGGCTTCGAGGCCATCAAGGGCGTCGACGTCGATGTCGGCGACGGACAGTTCTGCGTGCTGGTCGGCCCCTCCGGCTGCGGCAAGTCCACGCTGCTGCGCATGGTCGCGGGGCTGGAGACCGTCACCGGCGGCGAGATCGACATCGGCGGCCGCGTCGTCAACGGAATCGAGCCCGCCGACCGCGACATCGCGATGGTGTTCCAGAACTACGCGCTCTATCCGCATATGAGCGTCTACAACAACATGGCCTATGGCCTGCGCAACCGCGGCATGGCCGAGGCCGAGATCAAGACCCGCGTCGAGGAAGCTGCGCGTATCCTCGAACTCGCGCCGATGCTGGAGCGCAAGCCGCGCCAGCTCTCCGGCGGCCAGCGCCAGCGCGTCGCCATGGGCCGCGCCATCGTGCGCCAGCCGAAAGTGTTCCTGTTCGACGAGCCGCTCTCCAACCTCGACGCCAAACTGCGCATCGCGATGCGGGTCGAGATCCGCAAATTGCAGCGCCGGCTCAACACGACGTCGATCTACGTCACCCATGACCAGCTCGAGGCGATGACGCTCGCCGACATTCTCGTGGTGATGAATGGCGGCCAGGTCGAGCAGATCGGCAATCCGCTCGAGATCTACGAGAAACCAGCCACGACCTTCGTCGCCTCCTTCATCGGCGCACCGCCGATGAACCTGATGTCGACGCGGCCCGAGGAGATCCGCTCGCAGCTCGCCGGCAGCAATGCTGCCGATGCCGGCATCCTCGGCATCCGCCCGGAGGACTTCGTCATCACCGAGGAGACGCCGGCCGGCGGCGTCGCCTTGCCGCTCACCGTGGAAGCCATCGAGCGCGTCGGCGCCGAGACCTTCGTCTACGGCTCCCGCGAGCAGGAGGACCAGCACGTCGCCGCCACGCCCGGCGAGCTGCCGCCCGGCGAGGTCATCGTCCGCATCCCCGGAACCGGCGCCCCCGCCATCGGCGCGAGAATCCGTGTCGCGGCGGTGCGGGCCAAGCTGCATCTGTTCAGCGGCGACGGCCGGAAGCGGATCGAGGCCTGACGGCTTCCGAAGAGCCAGACAACAAAAGTGCGAAAACAACCCCATGCACAGTAGAAGGGGGTTTGTTTTCGTTGGAGAAATTTCTCGCGATTTCGTCATGCCCGGGCTTGTCCCGCCTGCGCGGCCGAAGCCGCTTCGGCGCGGCGAAGGCCCGGGCATCCACGTTCTCAGTGCCGCGAGCAAGGTCGTGGATGGCCGGGACGAGCCCGGCCATGACGCAGCTGAGGCTATGTCGAGCCTATTGACGGTGGAATCGGCCCGTCCACAGCCTCCCCGCTACGTCCTTGAAACCACACGGGAACATGCCCATATTGCTGACCAAGGGGTGCCGCGCGCGGGCCCTGAAACACCAAAGTCGCTTCTGCGAGGACTTTGTAAACTATGTCTCGTGTTCCAACGCTCTCCAGTCCCTTCCTGCTGGGCTTCGACGAGATCGAGCGCGTGCTCGATCGGGTCGTCAAAGGCGCCGACGGTTATCCTCCCTACAATATCGAGAGGTGCGACCGCACGGACGGCCAGCCCGAGCGTTTGCGCATCACGCTGGCGGTCGCCGGATTTACGCGCGACCAACTCGATGTAACCATTGAGGAAAACCAGCTCGTGATCCGCGGGCGGCAGCAGGACGACAAGACCCGGCAATACATCCATCGCGGCATCGCCGCGCGCCACTTCCAGCGCACCTTCGTGCTGGCAGAGGGGATGCTGGTGCTGGGTGCGGATCTGAAGAACGGGCTGTTGTCGATCGATCTGGCCCGGCCTGAACCGGAGCGGATCGTTAAGACAATCGCTATCAATGAGCACGAATAATGGAACGAGTAGCGGACTCGACCGCTTAGTGTTCCAGAGGAGTCGAGACCATGAGTGAAGGTCACGTTGCGTTCGAATACGAAGCCAGATCCGTCTCTCCGGAGACGCTGGCAACCCTCGGCGAAGGCCATATCGCCTATGTGAAGCAGATCCGTTCCGAGGACGTGCCGGACCTGTTCCCCGAGGCGCCCAAGATTGCGCCGGGCCTCAAGCTCTTCGCGCTCCACGCCGCCGACGGCACGCCGATCATGCTGACCGACAGCCGCGAAGCCGCGATCGCCAACGCCTGGAGCAACGAGCTGCAAGCAGTGAGCGTGCACTAAGCGCACGCGTCGCACGAATAGGGTTTCAAACGGGCATGCCTTCGCAAGAAGGCGTGCCCGTTTTCATTTGAGAGGTGATGTTTTCGCGTCGCCATCGCCGGCCAGCGGGAGTTCGGCGACGGCCCCGCCCGCGTGCGACAGGGCTGTCGCCTATATCAGATGTGGCTAAGGGCACCGACTGTGTCGACGGCGTCATGGCCGGGCTTGTCCCGGCCATCCACGCCTTTCCACGCAGCACAAAGAACGTGGATGCCCGGGGCAAGCCCCGGGCATGACGACCTCTGCAAAATTCAAACGCGATGTCCCCCGCCCGCGCGCGGGGCGGCCTTGGCTCTTGCGCACGAGACCCTCATCAATCCGTGATTTGACAATTCATTCGTATTTGTCAAATCTGACAAAATGCAGGCCAAGGCCCCTCCCCAGGACCGTATCCTCGACGCCGCCTTGCGCGTGTTCCGGCGCCACGGTTTCCGCCGCTCCTCGATCGAGCAGGCGGCGGAGGAAGCCGGATTGACGCGGCAGGCGCTCTATCATCACTTCGCCTCCAAGGAGGCGCTGTTTCGCGCCGTGCTCGAGCGGATCTACGAGCAGGGGCTCGCTGCCGAAATCGCGGCAGCGAAGGCGGCGGAAGAAGCGGGCCTCGAGCTTGCCGACATCCTGGTCGCCGAGATCGGCGCGCGAATGCAGTCGCTGCTCGCTTCGCTCAAGGACTCGCCCCATACCGAGGAGCTGTTTTCCGAGCACCTCGCGCAGGCGCGCGACCTCTACCAGAGCTATTCCAATCGTTTCGCCGACGAGATCGCAACCACGATCGCTCGGGTGTGCCGCAAGCGTAAGCTCACGCTCGAAAGCGGCGTCAGCGTGAGCGAGCTCGCGCGGTGTGTCGAGATGGCGATCCACGGCACCAAATCCGCTTTCCCTTCCATGCAGCCGGTCGACGCGTTCCTGAAACAGCTCGAGACCATGCTGCGCATGCTGATCGCCGGCGCGATGGCGCCGTCCGCAAAGAAGTCCCTACGCAAAACGGGAGTTCGAAAATGACCACCACGACCATCAATGGACGGCCTCTGGTGCTGCCCGACGATCCGGATGCGCTCCTGATCGACGTGATCCGCGATGGCGGCCTCACCGGCACCAAACTCGTCTGCGGCTCCGGCGTCTGCGGCGCCTGCACTGTGCTGCTCGACGGCACGCCCGTCGTGAGCTGCCTGTTGCCGGCGCAGGCCGCCGCCGACAAATCGCTGACGACCATCGAGGGCGTCGGAGCCGCCGGATTGCATCCGGTGCAGAAGGCGTTCATGGCGCACGACGCCCTGCAATGCGGCTTCTGCACGCCCGGCTTCGTCGTCGAAGCCACCGCCTTCCACGACAGCTGGCGCGCGACCAGGGGCGCGGCGACTCCCTCGCGCGAGGAGATCGCCGCCGCGCTATCGGGACATCTCTGCCGCTGCGGCGCCTATGAAGGCATCTATCGCGCCGTCGCCGAAGCATGCTCGGGCCGCTTCGACGGCATCGATCCCATCGCGCCGCGGCTGGAAGCCCGCGACAAGGTGACGGGACTGGCCCGCTACACGGTCGACATTCACCATGACGGCCAGCTCGAAGGCGTCATCCTGCGCGCGCACGTCGCGCATGCGAGGATCACCGGGCTCGATCTGGCACCGGCGCGCGCCATTGCCGGTGTTGCCGCGGTCGTTCCGCTGCTCGACGACGACAACATGGTCCGCTTCGTCGGCGCGCCGATTGCCGCCGTCGCGGCCAAGGATCGCCGCACCGCACTGCAGGCCATCGCCGCGATCAACTTCAAACCCGAGCCTTTGCCCGCCGTGATCGGGCTCGATGCAGCGCGACGCGACGATGCGCCCGTCGTGTTCGAAAAGAAGGACCGTAAGCGTGCCGGCAACGTATCCGAGGGTGCCGGCGGCGCTCCGGTGTCGTGGAAGGGCAATGTGCGCGGGCCTTCGGCGCCGTTCTCGCAAAAAGCCAAGCAGGCCAGGAGCTGGCTTGACGAGGCGCGCCAGCAGCGCAATCCGCTGCTGGTCGAGCAGACCTTCCGCGTCTCGACGCAACAGCACGCAAGCCTCGAACCACATGCTGCCGTAGCCAGGTTCGATGGCGATCAGCTCATTGTGCACATCTCGACCCAAGCCATTCACGAGAGCATGGAGAAGATCGCCAAGCGTTATGGCCTGCCGCACGACAAGGTGCGTGTGATCGCCGATCACGTCGGCGGCGGGTTCGGCTCCAAGGGCAGCGTTGGGCTGGAGACCATCGCCGCGATCGAGCTTGCGCGCGCCGCGAAGGCGCCGGTGCGTGTCGCCTTCGATCGTGAAGAGGAGCTTTCCGTCACCGGCTATCGTCCGGCCGCCGAGCTGAAGCTGTCCTTGCTGCCTTCGGCGGAGGGCCGCCTCAAGGCGCTGTCGCTCACCGCCCAGGCGGATACCGGCGCCGCCGTGAACTCGCTGATCGCCGGCCTGGCGCGCCTGATCTATCCGGCCGAGGCAAAGGAGCTCGTCGACTTCGACGTGCTCAGCAATTTGCCGCCCGGCGCGCCGTTCCGCGGCCCCGGCGGTCCGCCGATGTCGTTTGCGCTGGAGCAGGCGGTCGACGAGGCGGCGCTGCGCATGAAGGTCGATCCGATTCAGCTGCGCAAGCTCTGGGACCCCGATCCCAACCGCCAGCGATTGTACGATTGGGCTGCCGGCCTCGACGTCTGGAAGAACCGCAAGCCGGCCGCCTCGCAGACCGGCCGCTACCGGCGCGGCGTCGGCGTCGCCACCGGCTACTGGCTCTATCTCTGGCAGACCGGCTCCTCGGTCGAACTCGCGATCAAGGGCGGCCGCATCGTCGCAAGCTGCGCGGTGCAGGATATCGGCACGGGCACGCGCAGCGTGATCGCGAACACCGTCGCGAAGGCGTTCGATCTCGAGCCGCAGGATGTGGAAGTTCGCATCGGCCGCTCCAACCTGCCGCCCGGACCGGGCTCCGGCGGCAGCCGCGTCACCGCCTCGGTGGTGCCGCCGACCCTGCTCGCCATCGACAAGCTGAAAGCGGAAATCAAGCGCACCGCGTCTCGCACACCTGCTCCGGGCTCGAACGCGCCGTGGCGCGAGATGATCGCGGCTTCCCCTGATATCGCCGTGTCGGCGAGACGCCAGGAGGACGGCAAGCCGCCACCCGGCGTCAGGCCCGCGCTGCACGAAGCGGGCATCATGGGCCGGGTGTTCGGTTGGGTGCTGCGGCTGATGACCCACATGGTGGTCGGCGCCGGCGTGCCGAGCTCGGTGCAGGTGATGGAAGTCGAGGTCGATACCTGGCTCGGCCATGTGCGCGTGCTCAACGCCTATACGGGCCTTGCGGTCGGCAAGCTCGCCGCGCCGACGCTGGCGCGCAGCCAGGCCGCAGGCGCGGTGATCCAGGGCATCGGCTACGCACTCTATGAGTCGCGGGAGACCGATCCCTCGAGCGGCCACGTCCTGAGCGGCAGCATGGAGGATTACCGCATACCGGGGATTGCCGACATGCCGAAACTGGACGTGCATTTCGACGAGGCCGGTTTCGAGCATGTGCCGGGCGGCAGCGTCGGCATCGGCGAAGTCGCCACCGTGCCGACCTCGCCCGCGATCGCCAACGCCATCCGCGATGCGATCGGCGTGAGACTGACCGAAATTCCGTTCCGGCCCGATCGTCTTTTGACCGCGCTGAAAGGGAGGGATGCAGCATGAGCGTCGCCGTCATGACCGCCAAGCCGACTGCCAAGCCCACGCCTGAATTCCGCGCTGGAGGCACCGACCTCAGCGAACGCCGCCGCAGCGGCGTGTCGCAGGGAATGCTGATCGATATCTCGGCCACCGGCGACAAGACGATCACCTGGGACGCCGACGGAGCAGCCCGGATCGGGGCGCTGACCACCATCGCCGCGATCGCGACCGACGCGCGCATCGCCGCTGCCTATCCCGGACTTGCGGCGAGCGCGCAAGGGCTTGCCACGCCACAGGTCCGCCAGGTTGCAACGCTCGGCGGCAATCTCGCGCAGCGTTCACGCTGCTGGTATTTCCGCCGGGCCGACATCGATTGCCTGAAGAAAAGCGGCAGCACCTGCCCTGCCCGGTCCGGCAATCATCTCTATGGCGTTGCCTTCGATCTCGGCCCGTGCGTCGCGCCGCATCCCTCGACCATGGCGGCGGCTCTACTCGCCTATGATGCAACCATCACCACGGACCGGCGCAGCGGATTGACGATTGCCGACCTGCTCGGCGACGGCTCGATCTCGCACGCCGATCATACGCTCGCAGCAGGCGAGATGATCAAGAGCATTGCGCTTCCTGCTCCGCTTCAAGGCGAGCGCGCTTCCTACAAGCGGGCGATCAGCCGGACCTATGCGGAATGGCCGCTGGCGGAACTCTGCGCCCGCGTCGTGATCGCCGGCGGCAAGTTCGAGCTCGTGCGTCTCGCTGCAGGCGGCGTTGCGCCCGTGCCGCTTCGCCTCACCGCCGCGGAAGACCAGCTCAGTGGCAAGATTGCCAATGCGGCATCGATCGCAGAAGCGGCGAAAGCGGCAAGCTCGGGTGCCAAACCATTGCCGATGACGACCTACAAGCTCGATCTTCTGCAAGGCTTGGTGCGCGACGTGCTGGAGCGGCTTTCGGATTAGCTGGACGCGCACGCCGCGAAGCCGCTGTAGCCAACGCCTGGAGCGACGAGCTTGCGGACACAGCCCGGCGTGACCAAGCTCAACTTCCAAAAGCCTCCCGCCTCAGCGCCCGGCCGGAATCAGCGCTCGGATGATCTCCGGCCTCCAGGCTTGGCGCGTGCCGTCGAAGGCAGCGAAATCGTGGTCGAACTGCCAGTAGGCCCAGGCCCAGCCGAGCCGCTCTGCGCTTCGCGCCACGAACGACAGATATCGCGTCCGGGCTTCGGCTGGTGCGGCCTCGTACACGCCGAACTCGCCGAGATAGATCGGACGTTTTTCCTTTTCGGACCAGGACCGGATCTTGTCGAAATCGGCGCGCGCCTTCTGCTCGTCCTCCGGCGTGCCCCAATCGAGCGGCCCGATTTTCGAGAACGTCGGCGACCACGGCGCGCCCTGATGGGTGAAGCGGATCGGCGCGTAATAGTGAAACGTGACGATGAGGTTTCGGTCATCTGGCGGCAGGACCAGGTCCTCGACCGGCATCTCATCGACGTTGAGAACCGCCGCGATCACCGGCCGCCGCGGGTTGGTGGCGCGGATGATGCCGAGACACTCGTTCAGAAGGGCGTTCCAGGCGGCAAAGGTCATCAGCCCGCCCGGCTCATTGAGCACCTCGAAGACGAGCCTCGGATATTTTCCGGCATAGCGCGCGGCGATTTGCGTCCAGAACGCTTTCAGCTTCTCGGCGCACGCGGAGACGTCGCGCTGACAGACATGGGTATCGTGCTCATCCAGGATGGGGATGAGCTTTCGGGCGAGCACCTCCTCGATCACGGCGTCGAGCCGCCCCAAGACGGCTTCATCCAGCGAATTCTCCGCATTCATGAACTTGAAGCCGAAGAAATTGATCCGGACGTGCGAGAACCCGGCGCGCCTGATCGCAGTGAGGTTGTCCAGGCGAAATGGCGCGTTCCGGCCTCCCGCCCAGATGCCGTCATAGCCGAGGATGTTGATGCCGCGCCCCAATTTTGGGAGCGCGTGGGCCTGCGAGGCTGCGGCCGCTGGAGAGCAGATCGCAAACACGGACAGCGCCAGTGCGACACCGAAAGCTATCGGCCGGCGGACGCAGATGGCATTCATCCTGCCTGCTCCATCATTCCTACGAGCCTTGTTGCGGCACCGGCCGGCACACTGCGAAGAAGAATGCGACGAGCAGTACCGAGGTGAACATCGTCGAGCGCAGGAACATCGTCTCGGTGAAATTCGATTGAAAGCTAAGGACGACGAATCCGATGATGAGAGCGCAATGACGACGGTCGATCGACCGCGTGGCGATCAGGTACAGGACCTTTTCCGAGAACAGATAGACGCTCGCGACGAACAGCACGTAGCCCAGGAATCCGGTTTCCATCGCCACCGCGATGTAGCCGCTATGATAATTGTCCAGCACCCAGCCATGGTTCTGGTTGAAATAGTCGTAAATCGCAGGGCGCGTCCAGAATCCGTTGATGCCGAAGCCCAGCAGCGGCGCATCGTTGAAATGACCGATGGCGTACTGCCAAATGAAGGTCCGTTCGGTCAAATTGATGGTCGATTCGCCGAGATGGATGGAATCGTACCCCGTGACGTAGAAATACAGGATCAGCAGCGCAGCCAGGATGCACATGACGACCGGCAGCACCGCGTAAATCCTCATGCAGCGGATCGACCACATCGAGGTCACGAGCAATGCACCGGCGGCAATGGCGACGGCGCCGGCACCACGGGATTCCGAGGCGATGACGCATGTCGATGCCAGGAGAAACATCAGGAGGAAAGCAATCCAGCCCTGGCCCGTCATCTTCCGATAGCAGGCAAAGAACATCAGGTAGGCGCTGATGAAGCCGAGGGTCTGCTTCGATTCGTAGATCCCTTGCCACTGGCCGTTGTGCATCCAGCTCTGATCGACGCCGATCTCGGGCACGAAGACCGCACACAGGGCCGAGGCGGCAACCAACATGAAGAGCCCCAGCGCCGTCGCTCCGACGATCTCGTCGATGTCGATCCGCGTGATGAGGCAGTAGGCTCCGAAGGTCGTCATCACGAGGGCCGCGCTCTTCATGATCGCCGCAGCGGCGAGGCCGGTCCAGAGCACGGACACAGCGGCGAGAGCATAGAATGCGAGCAGCGCGATGAAATCGGGATTGGGCTGCACGCGCACACAGGGACGCACGAACGCACTGGCATAGATCAGGACGACCCACATCAAGAGCGCAATGGCCTGTTGCACAAAGCTCCATTCTGCGGGAAGCAGCGCGGGGTTGAAGACACCCATCGACGCGATCACGTTGACGGTGATCGAGCCGCGCATCACGTTTCTGGCGAGCTTTTCCACGCCGACGCGGGGCGCTTGCCAAATCGCGCCGTCATCCTCTTCGGAATCGTGCAGGCTGGTCATGAGCTGACCGCCTGAAGCACGGCGGAGCTTCCCACACCGCGCACCACGAGCGCCTTCGCACGCGCGCCTGCCGCGGGTATCGGCCGGTCGAGGCCTGATTCCCAGGGCCGTTCTCCCGCCGCGGCCGCGAGGCGCAACGGCGTCATTCCATTCCCAGTCACGTCCGCTCAGTCCACAGCTTCTCACGACTCTTAGCGGATGTTGGCGCCGCCCAATGTGCCGTGCGTCTCAAGCGGGAAGATTGTCGTACCTTCTACCTTTGTGATCAAGCTGGCATGACGGGACGCTGCCCTCACAATCGGGTGCCAGACAGGATCGGGCCCTTACAAGGCGGGAAGGACGGAAAGTTACGCTGCCGTCGCCGGCGGCAGTGCCAACACCGAGTAGATCGCCTGCGCATCGCGCGAGGCGCGGAGCTTCTTGGCGATGTCCTGGTCGCGCAGCAGGCGGGCGATGCGGGCGAGCGCCTTGAGGTGATCGGCGCCGGCGCCTTCGGGGGCGAGCAGCAGGAAGACGAGATCGACCGGCTGGCCATCCATCGCCTCGAAATCGATCGGACGATCGAGCCGCGCGAACAGGCCGAAGATCTTCTCGAGCTTCGGCAGCTTGCCGTGGGGAATGGCGACGCCATAACCGACCGCGGTGGTGCCGAGCTTCTCCCGCTGCAGCAGCACCTCGAACACCGCGCGCTCGTTCTGTCCGGTCAGCTCGGCGGCCTTGGCCGCGAGCTCCTGCAGCGCCTGCTTCTTGCTGTTGACTTTCAATGCCGGGAGAATCGCCTCGGGTGCGACCAGATCGGTAATCGGCATGGAAGCTTTCCGAGGTGAATTAAACCGTCAGGTTCCGATTTGGCCAGCTTGATAGACCAAGCTCGGCCGGCGTCAATAACATGAAGCAGGAGGCGGACTTAGCCCCAAGTCCTGCCAAGTCCAGATGTGGGGGGCTTCTACTCCAACGCAATCCCGGTGCCAACTCCCGCGTGCGGCTTTGCCCCCGTCATTGTTAAGGGCCGGTGCGGGTGCCGGCTGGCGGGCCTAGCCACCGGACTGGCCGTCCACCTTGGCTCCCGGCGGGTCGATCCAGCCCACGTTGCCGTCCGCCCTGCGGTAAATGATGTTCACCCGGCCGGACGAGCCATGCTGGAATACCAGGCAGGGTGCCCCGCTGAGGTCGAGTTCCATGACGGCTTCGCTGACCGAGAGCCGCTTCAGCGACGTGGTCTGCTCCGCGATGATGACGGGGCTGTAGCCGGTGACTTCCTCTTCGCCCTCTCCGGGCGCTTCCAGCACATAGCTGGTGGCGTCGAGCGCCGCCATCGCCTCGGAGGCGGCATGGGCCTTGCGCGCGGAGCGGTCCTTGAGCCGGTTCTTGTAGCGCCGCAGCCGCTTCTCGATCATCAGCAGCGCCTGGTCGGCACTGGCATAGGCATCCGGTGCGTTTGAATCGGCCTCCAGCGTGATTCCCGAATCGAGATGCAGGGCGCAATCGGTGCGAAAGCCGAAGCCGTCCTTGCTCAGCGTGATGTGGCCGGAATAATTGCCATCGAAATATTTGCGCAGCACCTCGTCGGTGCGGTCGGCAACGCGGCCGCGCAGCGCCTCGCCGACGCTGATGCTCTTTCCCGAGATTCTGAGAGTCATGTGATGCCTCGCTTGGTTGGTGCCCAGCTTGGATCGGTCTCGATGGGGCATCGAGAGTAGCGCGATTTGGCGCCAGCGCAATCAGGCCGGTTCGGGATTGCGGGAGCGATCGGACAAGGCGGTAGAGAGGACGTTACCAAGAGCACTCTGCTTGTCGCGGCGGCGTTGCACCGAGGAGGGTATGCGCATGGCTTCGCGGTACTTCGCGACCGTGCGGCGGGCAATATCAATGCCCGAGGCGCGCAAGCGTTCCACAATGGTGTCGTCCGACAGGATCGCGGAGGGCTCCTCCGAATCGATCAGCTGCTTGATGTGGTGACGCACCGCTTCCGCCGAATGCGCTTCGCCGCCGTCCGCCGAGGCGATCGAGGCCGTGAAGAAATATTTCAGCTCGAAGGTGCCGCGGTTGGTCGCCATGTATTTGTTGGCGGTGACGCGAGACACCGTGGATTCGTGCATCTGGATGGCGTCGGCGACGGCCTTCAGATTGAGCGGCCGCAAATGCGCGACGCCATGGGTGAAGAACCCGTCCTGCTGGCGCACGATCTCGGTTGCCACTTTCAGGATGGTGCGGGCGCGCTGGTCGAGGGCGCGCACCAGCCAGGTCGCGTTCTGCAGCGCGTCGGTGAAATAGGACTTGTCGCCGTCCTTGCCGATCTTCTTCGACAGCTCGGAATAATAGGTCTGGTTGACCAGCACGCGCGGCAGGGTGTCGCTGTTGAGCTCGACATGCCAGCCGCCGTCGGGACCCGGACGGACATAGACATCGGGCACCATGGTCTGCAGGCGCGCCGATCCGAACTTCATGCCGGGCTTGGGATTGAGGCGGCGGATCTCGCCGATCATGTCGGCGATGTCCTCGTCGTCGACGCCGCAGATCTTGCGCAGCGCCGCGATGTCGCGCTTGGCGAGCAGATCGAGATGCTCGACCAGCGCCTGCATCGCAGGGTCGTAGCGGTCGAGCTCGCGCAGCTGGATCGCCAGGCACTCGCTAAGGGAGCGCGCGCAGACGCCGGGCGGATCGAATTTCTGCAGCACGGCGAGGACGTTTTCGACCTCGGCCTGCGATGCGCCGAGGCGCTCGGCGGCCTGGCCAAGATCGGGCGGCAGATAGCCGGCCTCGTCGACAAGGTCGATCAGGTACTGGCCGATCATGCGTTGCGCGGGCGCGGTGAAGGCGACCGAGAGCTGCTCGGCGAGATGGTCCGACAACGTTGTCTCGGCCGCGACAAAAGCTTCGAGATTGTAGTCTTCGTCACCAGAGGCGCCGCCGCCCCATTCGGTATAGGTGGTCGGCGCGGCATCCTGGGCGTTGCGCGCCGCAGCCTCGGCCGGCTCCTCGGAGAAGACGTTGTCGAGGCCGGTGTCCAGGGTCTGCTCGATCTCGGCGCGGGTGCCGAGATCCTTGCTCAGCCATTCTTCCTGGCCCGGCTCGAAGCCTTCCGCGCTGCCGCCGAAGCCGTCCTCGCCCTGGGCGTCGCCATGACCCTCACCCTGGCCGCCCTCGGAATCGCCGTAACTGCCGGGTTCGGCCGAAGCTTCGCCCGCGGGGGCCTCGTCACTGGCCCGCTCCAGCAGCGGGTTTCGCTCGAGCTCCTCTTCCACGAAGGTCGTGAGATCGAGATTGGACAATTGCAGCAGCTTGATCGCCTGCATCAGCTGCGGCGTCATGACCAGCGACTGCGATTGCCGGAACTCTAATCTCTGCGTAAGCGCCATGAAGCAAGAACCGTTCCCAAAGATGGTCCGATTTTTGCTTATCCTAGTCCGAGCCCGATGTACACGTCTTGACGAAACGCAAAAACGGGCTAGAGGCGGAATTCCTCGCCAAGGTAAAGGCGGCGCACGTCCGGATCGGCAACGATCTCATCCGGGGTTCCCTCGGTCAAGATTTCCCCGGCATAGACGATATAGGCACGGTCGGTGAGGCCGAGCGTCTCGCGGACGTTGTGGTCGGTGATCAGCACGCCGATGCCGCGATTGGTGAGATGGCGGACGAGATCCTGGATGTCGCCGACCGCGATCGGGTCGATGCCGGCGAAGGGCTCATCGAGCAGCATGTAGTTCGGCCGTGTCGCCAGCGCGCGCGCGATCTCGACGCGGCGGCGCTCACCGCCGGACAGCGCGATCGACGGTGATTTTCGCAGGCGCGTGATGTTGAACTCATCGAGCAGCGAATCGAGCTGCTGCTCGCGCTTCTTGCGCGAGGGCTCGACCACTTCGAGCACGGCGCGGATGTTCTGCTCGACGGTGAGGCCGCGGAAGATCGAGGCTTCCTGCGGCAGATAGCCGATGCCGAGCCGCGCGCGCTGATACATCGGCAGCCTGGTGACGTCGTGGCCATCGAGCTCGATCGCGCCGCGATCGGCCTTGATCAGGCCGGTGATCATGTAGAACACGGTGGTCTTGCCGGCGCCGTTCGGGCCGAGCAGGCCAACGGCTTCGCCGCGGCGCACATAGATGCTGACGCCGCGCACCACCTGGCGGCTGCCGAAGGCCTTTTCCACGCTATGCACAGCCAGGAAGCCGGGCCGCTGCAACAGCTGCGGCCCGCCGGCCCCGTTGGACCTGGCGGCCGTCCGGACCGGATGAACCGCCTGCGGACGCGGCTCGGCCTGATAGTCGGCCTCGTAGTCACCTTCGTAATCACCCTGGAACTGGTCGGGCGCGCGCGGCTGGTCGCGCGCAATCGGCGCGTCCCTGACAGGACTGGGCACGAGGCCGCCGACGCTGTCACCGAGCGCAGTGATGTCCTGGCGGGTAAATCCTGGCCGGCCGCGCTTGGCGGGACGCCGACGGAACATGCTGAAGAGATCGACCATCCCCGCCTTCTAGCCTTGTGCGTCGTCTTGCGCGCCGTTCTTGCGCGAAACCCGCGCGATCTGCCGTGCCAGCCTGAGCGATTCGCTGACGCAGCATGGGTGAAGGGATGTCTCATGCCCAGTGAAACACGCCCGAAAAGCGGCGGACCCCGCTTCGAAAGCCCTGCGCGCTAGATACAGGCTCGCTCGCCAGGCTTCAACCTCGGATCGGGAGCACCCGATCCAAGTCGTTGAATTCACTTTTGTTTACTTGCGCCGGGCAATTGCAGGGGCGGCGCCGCGCCAGGCTTGCCGCCCTGGCCGCAATCATTGCTGCCGCCCTGCGGCATCAGGACCTGAACGCCGCGGCCGCTGTCGGATTCCACGCGCGACACGCCGGTGGTCATGTCGACCGTCAGCCGGTCGCCGCGCATCACGTTCTTGCACTGCGTCATGACCACCTGGCCGCCCGCGCCCCCGAGCATGGTAATGAGGTTGGTCTTGGTGTCGAACACGGCGGTCTCGCCCGTCACCACCTGGTCCTTCTGGGTGACTACGACATTGCCGCGCGCCTCGAGCCGCTTGATCGAGGAGCTGCCGCCCGGCCCCGGCTGCGCCGACTGCATCGGCGCGCTCTTGCTCGCCTTTGCCGCAGGCTGCGGCGCGGCCGGCTTGTCGCCGCCGGACTCATAGAACACCACCAGCGTCTTCGAGGTCATGGTGGTGTCGCCCTGGATGACCTTCACATTGCCGGAGAAGGTCGCCTCCTTCTTCTTGTCGCGCATCTCGAGCGCGGCGGCCTCGATCTGGATCGGCTGATCGCGGTTCTGCGAAAAGCCCTGCATCGCATTGGGCACGCCCTGCATCGTGCTCTGCGCAAGGGCCGCACCCGTGACGAGCAGCGCGAGGCCTACGGTGAGCGCGACCTTGCTGACAACGGCATCGCGCGGAAAACGGATCATCATGAAAATCACTTCGAATTGGCCGACTTGTTCTGGGGCATGCGTGTCTTCGTCGGCGCGGGCTCGGGTGGCGGCGGCTGAACAGCGGCGGGCTCGTCCAGCTTGTCGAGATGCATCACCACATTGCCCTCGAAGCGGATGACGTCACCGCCTTCGGTAATTCGCAGGCGATCCGCGCTCAGCGTGCCGTTGGTCAGCTTGACGTCGACGCGCTCGTCCGAGGAGACGGTGCCCTTGCCCATGTCGACGAAGGCCGAGTTCAGCCGCGCCTCATATCCCGTCGAGGTGCGCAGGAAGATGTCCTTGCGCAGATCGAGCTGCTGCTGCTTGTTGTCGAAGCGGCCGGTGCGTGCATCGAGGAACAGGGTCGATTGATCCTCCATCAGCACTTTCGCACGGAGGTCATTGAGATCGACATGATCGGGATCGGTGATGTCCTGCGTCGCGGTCTTGGCCCAGAGCTCGTAGGGCCGCTGGTCCGGCGTGTAGCCGGCGAGGTGCGGCGATTCCATCGTGATCTTGGTGCCCGACACCACCAGATTTCCGGAATCGAGCGGCAGCTTCGGCATCAGCATGCGGAAGGGATTGAAGATCGAGACGCCGACGATGACGGCCATGGACAGCAGCACCGCACCCGGCACCGCGATGCGCAGAATCCGCACCATGCGGCTGTGGCGCGCCGCGCTGGCGAACTTCGCCGCAAGCGCGGCGTCGTAGGTGGGATTCTGGGCCGAGTTCACCTGGGTTCCTACTTGCCTGGCTCCTGACGTATTGCTCGCCGCATCCAGTCGAGGGGGCGCCCCATTCTATCCGGCGCCGGGCGAATATGCAGCCGGCGACAGGCCGTTACGAAAGTGTCCGAAACGGGGCGGCAACCCCAAGCCGAACCGCCGCTCAGGGCCTTCAGGAGTGCGCGAAAATGTCCTCTTCCGCCCAGCCCTGGAGGTCGAGCAGGGCGCGGGTCGGCAGGAAGTCGAAACAGGCCTGCGCCAGCTGGCTGCGGCCTTCCCGCACCAGCATGGCGTCGAGCCGCTCGCGCAAGGCATGCAGATGCAGCACGTCGGAGGCGGCGTAGGCGAGCTGCGGCTCGGACAGACTGTCGGAACCCCAGTCGCTGGACTGCTGCTGCTTGGACAGGTCGATGTTGAGCACCTCGCGGACGAGGTCCTTGAGGCCGTGGCGGTCGGTGTAGGTGCGGGTCAGGCGGGAGGCAATCTTGGTGCAATAAATCGGCCCGGTCATGACGCCGAAGGTCTGGTACAGCACCGCGATATCGAACCGCGCGAAATGGAAGATCTTCGTGACGGCCGGATTGGCCAGCAGCGCCTTCAGGTTCGGCGCGTCGGTATGGCCCTTGGGGACCTGCACCACGTCGGCGCTGCCGTCGCCGGGCGAGAGCTGCACCACGCAGAGCCGGTCGCGATGCGGGTTCAGCCCCATGGTCTCGGTGTCGATCGCCACCGCTCCGGTGTAGCGGGACAGGTCGGGCAGGTCGCCGCGGTGCAGTCGTACGGTCATGAAAACCTCGGGTCGAATGGTAGCGTCGATATCATAGGCCAGTCGAATGAATCGCGGTGTAGCCAGTCGCGAAAGGTCACGCAAGCGGCCGTGACCTTACGGGCCGGTCAGATCGCGGCGAGCATGATGCAGATCATCGCCGCGACCGCGATGCGGCTGGGTCCGTCCCGGAAAGCATACAGGATCGGATCGTCCGGCATCTCGCGGCGATGCGCCATCATCAGGGCACGGCCGAACCAGTACAGCAGCAGCGGCGTGAGCAGCCACAGCATCCAGGGGCGGCTGTAGAGCGGCGTCACCGCCGAGGACGAGACGTAGAGCGAGAACACGGTCACCGCGTTCATGGCGCTTGCCGCCGCCATCGCGGCGATGACGTTAAGGTCGGTGACGCGATAGTCGCGGTTGGAGGGATCGGCGAGGCCCGCGCTCTCGCGCATGCTGAGCTCGCTGAAGCGCTTGATCAAGGCGAGCGAGGTGAACACGAACAGCGAGAAGATCAACAGCCATTCCGACAGCACGACGCCGACGCCGATTGCACCGGCGACGATGCGAAGCGTGTAGAGGCCGGCGAGCGTGACGATGTCGACCAGCATCTTGCGCTTGAGCACGAGCGAATAGGCGATCGTGGTGACGAGATAGAGGCCGAGCACGCCGAGAAACAGCGGCGAGATGCAGAGGCTGGCGGCGAGCGCGAGCAGCCACAACGCAGGAATGGCCGACAGCGCCGACGAGATCGGCAGATCGCCCGCTGCGAGCGCGCGGTGGCGCTTGCTCGGATGCTGCCGGTCGGCGGCGAGGTCGAGCAGATCGTTCATCAGATAGGCGCCCGAAGCGCAGGCCGAGAACGCCAGGAAGGCGAGCAGCGCGTAGTCGAGCGCCGCAGGGCTCAGCTGATGCGCCGTGAGCGCGGGCACGAACACCAGCGTGTTCTTGGCGTATTGATGGACCCGCAGCGCCTTGACCCAGGTGGTGAGGCCGGCTCTGCGGACCTTCCGATGTTCGATGCGCGCGACGGAGGCACGATCGAACGGCACGCTGCCCGCCGCGAGATCGGCCAGCGTGACGACACCATCGAAGCCGAGACGCGCCGCGATTGCCGCGGCATGAGCGGCGAACCGATCCGCGATGAGATAGATCTTCGCCCCGCGCGCCCGTGCTGCCAGCGCCCGGTTCATCACGTCGGAATCATAGGGCAGATGGGCGTAGTCGATCTCGGCCCGCGCCAGGACCGCCGTGAGCGCCGCCATCCCCGCCCGTCCGCCCGCGCCGAAGCGCGCCAGCATGTGGCCGGGGCTGGAGAACAGCGCCTCCATCAGCAGCTCGGAACGCAACAGGCCGCCTTCGAGATCGATGACGAGGGTCCGGGCCGCCGACGGCTCGGACACACCAGGATCGTACTGCGGGGCACGCTGCTCCATCCGAAAACGCTCTGACTTGCCGCAACATGGCCGGCATTCGGCCGGGGGAGCAGGAAATGGACGGCCAACCCTATGGGATCATTCGCTAAAGCCGGCTTAACCCGGGCAGGACTGTGCTTGCTACGGGGAGGGTTCAATAATAGCTATTTCAATAATAGTTATTAAGGCATGAGTCATCGGAGAGGCGCGGTATGGCGGTAAGTGCAGACCTCGGCGAAGCCCTTGAAAACTTTGTTACAAAGCTCGTCGCGTCGGGACGCTATCACTCCAAGAGCGAGGTGCTCAGGGAGGGCGTGCGGCTCATTCAGGAGCGGGAGGCGCGGCTCGCTGCGTTGGATGCAGCAATCGCGCGCGGGCTCAGCGATGCGGACGCGGGACGGGTCAAATCGCTATCAGAGGTTTTTGACCGGCTCGAAGCGGGATTGGCCGAGAAGGCCGATCGCACGTGATCGTCGTCCTCACCGCGGAAGCCGAGTCTGACCTCGAGGAGATCGCATCCTACGTTGCCGCGCAAAGCCCGCAAAGCGCACTCACGCTCATCCGTGGATTGCGGGACAGATGCGAAACGCTCGCCGATGCACCGCACCGCTACCCCTTGGTGCCGCGCTACGAGCAGAAAGGCATTCGCCGGCGCCCATTCGGGAACTATCTGATTTTCTATCGTGTCGGTCGCGATGCCATCGAGGTGATTCACATTCTCCATGGCGCGCGAGATTATGAGCCACTGCTCTTCCCGCCGGACTAGAGCCTGCTGCAATTCGCCCAGGCGCACCCCATCTATTTCCAGCCCCGCACTATCCTGTCCCCTTACTGCGATCGAGATGTGATGACCGAACAAACGCTCGCTGCGCCGATCGACGACCAGCGCCCACGCGGATTCTCGCGCTACCAGTCCCTCCTCATCGCGCTGCTGGCGCTGACGCAGTTCACGATCATCCTCGATTTCATCATCATGTCGCCGCTCGGCGCCATCCTGATGCCCTCGCTTGGCATCACGGCGGGGCAGTTCGGCGTCGCGGTGTCGGCCTACGCCTTCAGTGCGGGCCTATCGGGCATCCTCGCCGCCGGCTTTGCCGATCGTTTCGATCGCAAGCGCCTCCTGCTGTTCTTCTATGTCGGCTTCACGCTGGGCACGCTGCTGTGCGCGGTGGCGCCGAACTACCACGTGCTGCTGATCGGCCGGATCGTGACCGGATTGTTCGGCGGCGTGATCGGTGCGGTCGTGCTCGCCATCATCACGGACCTGTTTCCGCTGCAGATGCGCGGCCGCGTGATGGGAATCATCCAGACGGCGTTCGCCGCCAGCCAGGTGCTCGGCGTTCCCGCCGGCCTGTTTCTCGCCAATCACTGGAGCTGGCACATCTGCTTCATCGCGATCGTCGTGCTGTCGCTCGTGACGATCGCCGTCATCGCGTTCGCCATGGAGCCGGTCGACGCACATCTGAAGCTGAAGCAGGACAGAAACCCGTTCCACCATCTGGTCGCCACGGTCGCCGAGCCGCGCTACACCCTGGCCTTCGCCGTCACGACGCTGCTGGCGACCGGCGGCTACATGCTGATGCCGTTCTCCAGCGCCTACACCGTGCACAATCTCGGCATCGACATCACGCACCTGCCGACGATCTATCTCGTCTCCGGCCTGTTCAGCATCGTCACGGGGCCGCTGGTCGGCCGCGCCAGCGACGCGTTCGGCAAATATTCGACCTTCGTGTTCGGCTGCGCCATGACCGTCCTCATGGTGCTGATCTACACCCATCTCGGCCACGTCTCGCTGGCGACCGCGATCCTCGTCAACGTGCTGATGTTCGTCGGCATCTTCTCGCGCATGATCCCGTCGCAGGCGCTGATGTCGGCGATTCCCGATGCGAGCCAGCGCGGCTCGTTCAGCGCGGTCAGCGCCTCGCTGCAGCAACTCTCCGGCGGGCTCGGCTCGGTGCTCGCCGGCGCGATCATCGCGCAAGGCGCGGACGGCGCCCTGCTCCATTTCGATCGGGTCGGCTACGTCGTCGTGACCACCACGATCGTCACGCTGGTGATGATGTATTTCGTGCAGAAGGCGGTGGCGGAGCGGGCGGGGAAAAGGGGGGTGTGAGGGGAGAGGACCGATCCGGGCTCCCGGGACCTCCACGCGGCAGCGGCGCGGCGTTCGCCGCCTGCCATCCGTACCGATCTGAGGTCGCTCTATTTTGGGTCCAAACCCCGCAAAATGGTGCCCAGGAAAGGACTCGAACCTTCACGGCCGTTAAGCCACTGGCACCTGAAGCCAGCGCGTCTACCAATTCCACCACCTGGGCATGCCGTTTGGGGCACGGAGGCGGTTACTACGGTTCGGTGACGCCGTTGTCAATTCATGCGTGAGGCCGGGGTCGGGATGCCGATTGCGCATCGCAAAACGGCCCGATACAAGCCTGACACGACGCACTCTTTTCCGCAGGAACGGCTCCCATGGCATCGAATCTGGACACGCTCGTCACGGTTTTCGGCGGATCGGGGTTTTTGGGCCGCAGCGTGGTCCGCGCCCTGTGCAAGCGGGATTACCGGGTCCGGGTTGCGGTGCGGCGGCCGGAACTCGCCGGATACCTCCAGCCGCTCGGCCGGGTCGGGCAGGTCCACACCGTCCAGGCGAATCTGCGCTATCCGGCCTCGGTCGAGGCGGCGCTGCGTGATTCGCATGTCGTGATCAACCTCGTCGGCGTGCTCACCGAGAGCGGCGCGCAGACGTTTGACGCCGTCCAGTCCAAGGGCGCCGAGACCGTCGCCAAGGCGGCGGCCGCCGCAGGTAGCACGCTGGTGCATGTCTCGGCGATCGGGGCCGATGCGCAATCGCCCTCGCGCTATGCCAGGACCAAGGCGGCCGGCGAAGCGGCGGTCCTCGCCGCGGTTTCCTCCGCCACGATCTTCCGCCCCTCCGTGATGTTCGGCCCGGAGGACCAGTTCACCAACCGCTTTGCCGCACTGGCCCGGATGTCGCCGGTGCTGCCCCTAATCGGGGGCGAGACGAAGATGCAGCCGGTCTATGTCGGCGACGTGGCCAGCGCGATCGCCGATGCGGCCGACGGCAAGGCCAAGGCGGGCGCCACTTACGAGCTCGGCGGGCCGGAAGTGCTGACCATGCGCGAGATCATCGAGACCATCCTCGAAATCACCGACCGCAAGCGGATGCTGGTGCCGCTGTCGTTCGGCCTCGCCCGCGTCCAGGCGGCCTTCCTGCAATTCGCGCCTGGCGCGTTCAAGCTGACGTCGGACCAGGTCACGCTGCTCGAGCGCGACAATGTCGTGTCGGAGGCAGCCAAGGCGGCCGGGCTGACGCTGGAAGGCCTCGGCATCACGCCCGATTCGCTGGAGGCGATCGCCCCGCAATATCTCTGGCGCTTCCGCGCCGCAGGGCAGTTCCAGCGCATGAGCGTGTGAAGCGCCTCTCTATCCATCGTCATGCCCGGGCTTGACCCGGGCATCCACGTATCGCTGCAGTCGCGGATGCGCGTGGATGGCCGGGTCAAGCCCGGCCATGACGAGGACGAGCGTCGCCAGGGAGCGCGCCAACGGAGCGGCAACAGCGTCAAAACTTCAACTTCTTGAACACCGCTTCCGGCAGCGTCTTGATGATCAGCATCACGAGGCGCCATTTCGCGCTGACATAGACGATGTCGGTCTTGTTCTCGACGGCGCGAAGGATCGCATCGCCGACGACGGGGGCTTCGACGGTGAGCGGGCCGATCAGCTTCATGCCTTCCGTCATCCTGGTGCGGACGAAGCCGGGCTTGACCGTAACGACATGGACGCCGCCCCGGCTGGCGCGGGCGCGCAGGCCGGACAGGAAGGCGGAGAAGCCGGCCTTGGCCGAGCCATAGACGTAGTTGGAGGCGCGGCCGCGATCACCGGCAACCGAGGACACACCGACCAGCGTGCCGCTGCCGCGGCTTAGGAACTTTTCCGCGAACAGTCCGAGGATCAGCGCCGGGCCCTCGTAGTTGGAGCGCATGATCGCGGTGGCGTGGGCGAGATCGCTCTGCGCGCTCTCTTGCACACCGAGCAAGCCGACGATCGAGACGACGACATCGGGCAACGCGGGAAGGCCGGCGACGAAGCCCTCGAAAGAGGCGGTGTCGAGCACGTCGAATTTGTGGAGACCGACCTCGATATTGTAGCGTGCGCGCAGATCGGCGGCGTCAGGCTCCAGCGCGGCGACATCGCGGCCGGCGAGCCCCACGTCGTATCCCGCTCTGGCAAAGGCGCGCGCCGCGGCGCGGCCGATGTCGGATGAGCCGCCCAGCACCAGTACAGACTTGCGCGACGTCACGGCCTAGACCTCATCAAACAGACGTTGTGAAAGCTTGGAGCGGATTCTGCCGGCAGGATCGAGCGATTTGCGGATCGCGTTGAAGCGCGACAGCGCGGGATAGCCGGCTTCGAGCGTCTCCCGCGACTGGCGCGCATCCTTGGCGAGATAGAGCCGGCCCCCGGCCGCGACAACGAGACGGTCGATCTCGTCGAGAAAATTCAGGATGTCGCCGCGCACGGGGAAATCCAGCGCCAGCGTGTAGCCGGGCAACGGAAACGACAGGATGCCCTCGCCTTGGCCGAGCTTCTTCAGCACCGCGAGGAAGGAGGCGTCGCCGCGCCGCGCGACGCGATCGAGGATCTCGCCGAGCACGTCGCGTGCGCGGTTCTCAGGGATCACGCATTGATGCTGCAGGAAGCCGCGCTTGCCGTAGATGCGATTCCAGTCGGCAATGCTGTCGAGCGGAAAGAAATAGGGATAGAGCGAGACCACATGGCTGCCGCCGGCGCGGCGCGCACCCATGCGGTAATAAAGCTCGTTGAAGGCACGGATGCTAAGGCGGTTCAGCGTCATCGCGGGCAAATCGATCGGCACGCCGAGACCGGGAGCCTTGCCGGCGGGAAATACGGCGGCGCCGGCAGGGAGCTCGTCCTTGCCGGCGTGCTCGCCGAGATAGATCAGCGAGCGGCCGAGATCCTTGCCGCGTGCGGCGCAATCGATCCACGCCACCGAATAGGTCGCGGCATCGCCTGCATCGAGCGCGCGCATCGCGGCATCAAGATCCGATGCCGAGATCACGCGCTCGCGAATCCACCCCGTTTCGACCTTGCGCAACCGCAAGGTCGCTTCGAGGATGATTCCGGTCAGGCCCATGCCGCCGATGGTTGCAAAGAACGCATCGGAGTTCTGCTCGCGCGAGGCTTCGATCACCTCGCCCGAGCCCGTGCGCAGCAGGATGGCGTCGACATAGCGGCCGAAGCCGCCTTCGCAATGATGGTTCTTGCCGTGGACGTCGGCGGCGATGGCGCCGCCGATCGACACGAAACGCGTGCCGGGCAGCACGAAGGGCAAGAAGCCGCGCGGGCCGAAGGTCTCGATCAGATCCGAGAGCAGCACGCCGGCCTCGAGGCGGATGCTGCCGGTCACGGGATCGAACCACCTGATGCGGTCGAAGCCCGTCATCGTCACCGTCCTGACGGCCCCGATTGCGGCATCGCCATAGGCGCGACCATTGCCGCGCGCGACGGTGCCGGAGACGACGGCGTCCGCGACCGCCGCGAACGCGCGCGGGCGCAGCATCTCGGTATCGACGACCGGGAAGCGCCCCCAACCGCTGACGAGGGTCATGGCTCAGCTCCTGCGCCGGGCGCGCCGCCCTGCATTGCGAAACTGAGTACCGATCAAAAGCTTACATTGCGTTGAAAGCGCGGTTGGCGCGGAGCCCGGATCCCAAGCCTACCGTCCCAGCGCCAGTGCGATCAGGCCGAGCGTGCCGACGATGACGCGCCACCAGGCGAACAGCACGAAGCCGTGCCGGGTGACGTAGGTCAGGAACGTTTTCACCACGATGACCGCGGTGATGAACGACACCACGAAGCCGATCCCGACGATGTTGATATGGTCCATCGTCATCTCGGCGCGGCTCTTGTAGAAATCGTAGGCGAACGCACCGATCATGGTGGGAATCGCCAGGAAGAACGAAAACTCCGCCGCCGCGCGCTTGTCGGCGCCGAGCAGCATGGCGGCCACGATGCTGGCGCCGGACCGCGACACGCCCGGGATCATCGCCACGCATTGCGCGATGCCGATATAGAGATACATCAGCAGCGGAAATTTGGTGGCCTCAAACTCGCGCGGCTTGAGCTCGAGCTTATCGACCCAGAGCAGGATGGCGCCGCCAACGATCAGCGTGAAACAGACCACCCACGGATTGAACAGCATGAGCTTGATGTATTTGCCGGCGACGAGGCCGACGATGACAGCCGGCAGGAACGCCACCAGCACGCCGATCACGAAGCGGCGCGCATAGGCATCGCCCGTGAACAGGCCGATCGCGACGTCCCACAACTTCCGGAAATACAGCCCCACGATCGCGAGGATCGCGCCCAGCTGGATCAGAACCGTAAACGAATCCCAGAACGTCCCTTCGCCGAGATGAAAGAAGCGCTCCGCGAGCAGGAGGTGGCCGGTCGAGGATACGGGAAGGAACTCGGTCACACCCTCGATGATGCCGAGGAGCACTGCCCGTATTGCGTCTGACATATTTACGGTCCATTTCGGCTGGAAAAGCGGGGCTCTTCTCGCCTATTCCCCCCAATGCTGCAATCGCAAAATGCGGCATCACGCTCTTGCTTCGCGGTTTTGAGGGACTAGTGTGGCGCCGCACAAACATTGATGGATTCTTAAGCACCATCAAATAGTCAAAGGCTTCATGTTTACGCTGTTTCATCATCCGTTCTGCCCGCATTCGCGCTTCATCCGCCTGATCGTGGGCGAATACGGGCTCGACCTGAAGCTGATCGAAGAGCGCAGCTGGGAGCGGCGCGAGGCGTTTCTGCTGCTCAATGCGGCCGGCACCACGCCTGTGCTGGTGGACGGGGAACAGCCGCCGATCCCGGGCGCGGCCATCATCGCCGAATATGTCGATGAGGCCTATGGCGCAGGGATGGGCGTCAAGCGCCTGATGCCGGAGACGACCTTCGAGCGCGTCGAGGTGCGCCGGCTGATGGCCTGGTTCAACGAAAAGTTCTTCGAGGAGGTCTCGCATCCGCTCGTCACCGAGCGCATCTACAAGCGCTTCATGAGCGAGGAGAACGGCGGCGGGCCGCCTTCGGCCGACGTGATGCGCGCAGCGAAGGCCAACGTGCGCTATCATCTGGCCTATATCGGCTGGCTGGCGCAGACCCGCAATTTCCTCGCCGGCGACCGGCTCACCTACGCGGATCTCGCCGCCGCGGCGCATCTTTCGGCGATCGACTATCTGGGCGACGTGCCATGGAGCGAGGACGACGCAGCAAAGGCGTGGTACGCGCGGGTGAAATCCCGCCCGTCGTTCCGTCCGCTGCTGAGCGAATGGCTGGCCGGCGTGCCGGCGTCGCGGACCTATGTGGACCTGGATTTCTGAGCCTTGATCCGACTGAGCTGAAGGCGGCGCTGGCGCGCGAAGCGCACGCGCTCGGCTTCGACTGCATCGGCGTTACCGCGCCGGGCACGATCGATGCAGCCGGAAAGCACTTCCTCGAATTCATCGCCTCGGGCGGCCATGGCGACATGGATTGGCTCGCCAACCAGCCGGAACGGCGCGTCGATCCGCGCGGGCTGTGGGCCGACGTGCGCAGCGTGATCATGCTCGGCGTCAATTACGGTCCCGACTCCGATCCGCTCGCGGTCCTGAAGCAGCGCGCGCGCGCGGCGATCTCGGTCTATGCGCAGGGCGACGACTATCACGACCTGATCAAGAAGCGGCTGAAGGCGCTGGCGCGCTGGCTGGTCGCGACCGCGCCAAGCGAGGTGAAAGTGTTCGTCGACACCGCGGCGGTGATGGAGAAGCCGCTGGCGCAGGCCGCGCATCTCGGCTGGCAGGGCAAGCACACCAACCTCGTCTCGCGCGAGTTCGGCTCATGGCTGTTTCTCGGTGCGATCTACACCACGCTCGATCTGCCGCGCGACGCTGCCGAGATCGACCATTGCGGCTCGTGCCGCGCCTGTCTCGACATCTGCCCAACCGCGGCGTTCCCTGCGCCCTACAAGCTCGATGCGCGGCGCTGCATCTCGTATCTGACCATCGAGAACAAGGGCCCGATCCCGCGCGAGTTTCGCAAGGCTATCGGCAATCGCATCTATGGCTGCGACGATTGCCTTGCCGCGTGCCCGTGGAACAAGTTTGCGCAAGAGGGGCGCGAGGCCAAGCTCGCCGCGCGCGATGAATTACGTGCGCCCTCGCTCGCCGAGCTGGCGCGGCTCGACGATGCCGCGTTTCGGGCGCTGTTCACGAAGTCGCCGGTCAAGCGCATCGGCCGCGACCGGTTCTTGCGCAACGTGCTGATTGCGATCGGCAATTCCGGTGATGTTTCGCTGGCTGAGGAGGCGCGGCGGCTGCTCGATGACACGAGCCCGCTGGTGCGTGGGGCGGCGGTGTGGGCGCTGGCGCAGTTGCTGGAGCGGGACGAGTTTGAGGCGATGAAGTCTGCTGCTGCGAGCAGCGAGCACCATGAGAATGTACGCGAGGAGTGGCGGGCCGCATCCTAGTCCACCGCTGTCATGCCCCGGCTTGCCGCCTTCGCCAAGGCTTCGGCGGCCGAGCACCCTTGTGGCCCCGGCGTAGCCTTGGCGGAGCCGGGACCGGGGCATCCAGTACGCCGCGGCTTCTCGACTCAATCACTGCCGTATCGGCGTACTGGATCGCCCGATTAAGTCGGGCGATGACACCTGTGTTGTGGCTGGCGCCTCACTACCCTTGATTTCCCCGTGCATTCCCGCAATCTCGCGCGCATGACAAACATGCCTTTCTTCACCCGCGACGGCGATACATTCCATCCGACGGAAGCCGCCAACGGTCCATGGAATCCGAAATCGCTGCACGGGCGCGTCATCATCGGCCTGCTCGGCTTTGCCGGCACCGCGACGGTGGCCGCGCTGGCGCAGCGCAAGCCGATGGTGAATCCGTCGAAACGGTAGTTGACGGCTGCCACTCCTCAGCGTCATGATCGCAACGCCCTCGAACATCGCGCGGGCGCCGCCCGCTTCCGGCAAGGTCGATTTGTAGCTGAAGGTGTAGCGCACATAGAGCGTGGTGCCGTCGGTGACGGGGTCATGCATGTCCCAGCGGAAATCGGTCGCCGTGCGATAGAACCAGTCGTCGATCATCGCGGCGATCTTCGTGCGGCCGGCGAAGGTGCCGTAGAAGACGTCGTGATAGACGCCGTCCTCGGTGAACAGCTCGGCGAAGGCTTTGCCGTTGCGCTGCTCGACGGCGTCGCAGAAGGCGCGCAGCATGGCGGTGGTGGTCATTGGCGTTGCCTCTCAGTTATTGCGCCCTCTCCCCTTGTGGGAGAGGGCGGCTCCGCTCGTTGACGCGCATTCATTTGGGTGAGGGGTTGCTTCCGCGAGTCGGGCTCGTGGAGAGAACCCCTCATCCGGCGCCATAGCCGAAGCTACGCTTCGGCGTTCTCAAGAACGGCGGGCCCGAAGGCCGCCTATGCCACCTTCTCCCACAAGGGGAGAAGGAAGAGAAAAGCATCTCACCCGATCTCCGCCACCGCGGCAAGAATGCGCGCGATGTCTTGCGGGCGTGAGAGGCGGTGATCGCCATCCTGGATCATGGTCAGCACGACGTCGTCGGCCGGCAGGCGATGGGTCAGCGCAAACGCGTGCTGCCAGGGCACATCGGGATCTTTCGCGCCTTGCAGGATGCGGACGGGGCAGCCGAGATCGATGGCGCTGCCGAGCACGAGGTGCTTGCGTCCCTCCTCAATCAGGTTCCGCGTGATCGGATAGGGTGTGCCGTCGCCGTACTCCGAGGGGCGCAGCCAAAAGCCCTTGGTCTCGATCTCCTTCCTCACCGCGGGCGAAAAATTCTTCCACATCAGCTCTTCGGTGAAATCGGGCGCCGGCGCGATCAGCACGAGCCCTGCGAGCGACGCCTTGCCGGCACGCTTCTTGATCTCGCGCGCGAGCAGCAGCGCCATCCACCCGCCCATGGACGAGCCGATCAGGATTTGCGGGCCATCGCAGAAGCGCTCGAACACCGCAACACTATCCTCGAGCCAGCTGCCGATGGTCCCATTGGCGAAATCACCGCTGGATTCGCCGTGGCCGGAATAGTCGAACCGGACGATGGCGCGGCCTCGCTCGTGGGCCCAGGCATCCAGCGCCACGGCCTTGCCGCCCTGCATGTCCGACTTGAATCCGCCCAGCCAGACCAGGCCGGGATCTTTTCCGTGACGGCGGCGCACCGCGATCCTGCGTGCGGACGGCCCCTCACCCACATCGATGAACTCGAGCGCGGCATCGGGAATTGCATCGGTCATGGAACGTTTACTCTGGCTGTGCGGTTTGAGCTGTCCGGACCTGTTCCGAAAGCACGACCGGCATCGCTATTGGTCCGTTGGGACGCTTGCGGAACAGAGGCAAGGTGTCTATGTCGATCGGCGTGCCGAGGGCCGTGACCAAAATGCCTCGCATTTGAGGGTTTTTCGCGCCTCGTCCCAGCGACTTGCTTGCCGGCAAACGCATCTTCCTTCAAGATAGCCGCTTCCTTCACAACTTTGGAGAACCACCCATTCGCCGTCCTAATAAAGCTCCGCCCGCTGCCAGCAAAGACGGGCCACGCATCAATGATGATATCCGCAATGCGCAGATCCAGCTGATCGACCAGACCGGTGAGAACAAAGGTACCGTCGAGACCGTCGTCGCCATCCGCATGGCGCAGGAAGTCGGAATGGATCTGGTCGAGATTTCGCCGAATACCAGCCCTCCCGTCTGCAAGATCATGGACTACGGGAAGTACAAGTATTCCGCCCAGAAGAAAGCCGCGGAAGCCCGCAAGCGGCAGAAGACCGTCGAGATCAAGGAGATCAAGCTCCGTCCGATGATCGACGACCACGATTACGACGTGAAGATGCGCGCGATGCAGCGGTTCTTCGAGGAGGGCGACAAGGTCAAGATCACGCTGCGCTATCGCGGCCGCGAAATGGCGCACCAGGAGATCGGCACCAAGCTGCTCGACAAGATCAAGACCGACGTCGCCGAGCTCGCCAAGGTCGAGCAGGACGCGCGGTTCGAAGGTCGCCAAGTGGTGATGGTGCTGGCGCCGCGCTGACGCGCCACGCTTTGGGACTTGAGAATTCAACGGCCCGCCCGGATCTCCGGCGGGCCGTTTTGTTTTTTGTCGAGGTGCAGCCGCGGGCGCCGCTGCACCCTCGCCCGCTTGCGGGGCGCTTGCGGGAGAGGGTGGCGCGAAGCGCCGGGTGAGGGCTCTCTCCTCTGGGAGACTATCCCGTTGCGGAGACAGCCCACTCCCCAGCCCTCCCCCGCAGGCGGGGGAGGGAGCGCACCGGCGTCGTGACAACTACGCCCGCGTCGCCACCCAGGTGCCGCTGCACGGGTCGCCGGAAATGATGCCCCTCCACGACCCGGCGCCGGTCACCCCGGCGAGCCGGCCGCCGCCACTGGCGTGGGAGGCGCCGACCGAGACCTGGACGGCGACAGCGCCGGAGCGGTTGACCCGGCCCGAGACCCGGCCGCCGCCAGCGGAGGAGACGCGGCTGCCTGTCACGGTGAAGGGAACGCTGTAGCCCGAGCCGCAATTGCCGCGGGTGGTGGCGAAAGTGACGTTCCAGATGCCATCATAGCCGCCGGCGCGGGCGTCGGCCGCCTGCGGCAGCGCAGCCGCGGCGAGCACGGCGAACAGCGCCAGGCGGCGCGGATGGGCGAAATCGGCCAGTGAAGCCGGAAATTGCTGGAAATGGGCCATTTTGGACCTGCTTCAGACGAGAAAGGCTTGGATATGAGGTGGCAGCCTCCAATGGTCGGCGAGCCGGTTGCGGCGGTTCATCGTTGCCAATTGGCCTGTCCTCTGTCATAAGCCCAGCCTTCATCGCCCGGCTGATTTACGGGCTGCCGTGGCGATGTCTCGTGCGGGTTTCGCGCTCGTTCGCAAAACCTGAGCACAATCAACGCTCTAACGAGCAATTTTGACGGTCCAGCCGCCTTCGCGGGCGGATCTCTGTGGCCATGAGGAGAGCCAAATGCCCAAGCTGAAGACCAAATCGGGCGCTAAAAAGCGCTTCAAGGTGACTGCCACCGGCAAAGTGATGCACGCCCAGCGCGGCAAGCGTCACGGCATGATCAAGCGGACGAAGAAGCAGATCCGTCAGCTGCGCGGCACCCGCGTGCTGTTCAAGACCGACGGCGACAACGTCAAGAAGTACTTCTTGCCGAACGCCTGATCGCGTCCACGATCATTGCCATCCCTGCCGCGTCCGCGCGGCAATCCGATAACCAAAGTCATCTCTGAAGGATTTCGTCATGGCTCGCGTTAAACGCGGTGTGACCGCCCACGCCAAGCACAAGAAAGTCTACAAGGCCGCCAAGGGTTTCTACGGCCGCCGCAAGAACACTATCCGCGCCGCCAAGCCGGCCGTGGAGAAGGCCCAGCAATACGCCTTCCGCGACCGCAAGCGTCGCAAGCGCACCTTCCGCGCGCTCTGGATCCAGCGCCTCAACGCGGCCGTCCGTCCGTTTGGCCTGACCTACAGCCGATTTATCGACGGCTTGGCCAAGTCGGGCATCACCGTGGACCGCAAGGTGCTGTCGGATCTCGCGATCCGCGAGCCCGCCGCGTTCCAGGCGATCGCCGAGAAGGCCAAAGCCGCACTGGCGGCGTAAAAGCTGCTCCACTGCGCGACTTGCGCAGCATCGAGCTTGTGATGGCCCGGGCAGAGGGCGCGTGTCGCGCTTTCATCGCCCCGGCCGTCATCTCTCGCGCAAGCACACTTCTCCGACGTGGATGCCCGGCGAATCTAACGCGAAGACGCGCTTCGCGCTTTTGGGCCGGGCGTGACGGGCTAGGATCATCGGCTCAGCATCCTGGCCAAAAGGGATTGCCATGACCGATCTTGCCCAGCTCCAAACCCAGATCATCGCCGACATCGCCGCGGCTGCCGACGAGGCTGCGCTCGAAGCCGTTCGTGTTGCAGCCCTCGGCAAGAAGGGCTCGATCTCGGCGCTGCTCGCCACGCTAGGCAAGATGTCGCCGGACGAGCGCAAGACGCAAGGCGCGGCGATCAACCAGGCCAAGGACGAAGTCAGCCAGGCGCTTGCGGCGCGGCGCGACGTGCTGAAGTCGGCGGCGCTCGATGCGCGGCTCGCATCCGAGACCGTCGACGTCACGCTGCCGCTGCGCGATGCGCCGGCGGAAGCCGGCCGCATCCATCCGCTGAGCCAGGTCTGGGACGAGCTCACCACCATCTTCGCCGACATGGGATTCTCGGTGGCCGAAGGCCCCGACATCGAGACCGACGATTACAACTTCACCAAACTGAACTTCCCCGAGGGCCATCCCGCGCGCGAGATGCACGACACGTTCTTCTTCCATCCGAAGCAGGACGGCTCGCGCATGCTGCTGCGAACCCACACCTCGCCGGTGCAGGTGCGCACCATGCTGAGCCAGAAACCGCCGATCCGCGTGATCTGCCCGGGCCGCACCTACCGCATCGATTCGGACGCGACCCACACGCCGCAATTCCACCAGGTCGAGGGCCTCGTCATCGACAAGAGCTCGCATCTCGGCCACCTCAAATGGATCCTGCACGAGTTCTGCAAGGCGTTCTTCGAGGTCGACCACATCAACATGCGCTTCCGCCCGTCGTTCTTTCCGTTCACGGAGCCGTCGCTGGAAGTCGACATCCAGTGCCGCCGCGACAAGGGCGAGATCCGCTTCGGCGAGGGCGAGGATTGGCTCGAGATTCTCGGCTGCGGCATGGTGCATCCCAACGTGCTGCGCGCCTGCGGCATCGATCCCGACGAGTACCAGGGCTTCGCCTGGGGCATGGGCATCGACCGCATCGCCATGCTGAAATACGGCATCGCCGATCTGCGCCAGCTGTTCGACAGCGACGTCCGCTGGCTGTCTCACTACGGCTTCAAGCCGCTGGAGGTGCCGACGCTGGCGGGGGGATTGAGCACGTGAGGGCGGCACTCGACTTGGAGTCTGCCAAGACTCTCTCCGTTCCCTCCGCGGAGACACCCCTCTCCCTGCCCCTCCCCCGCAAGCGGGGGAGGGGATGGAAAGAGCGTGTGTGGGGCGGCTATCTCATGGATACGTATTCTCTGTCCGCCCGACAGGTCGGACTCCCTCCCCCGCTTGCGGGGGAGGGGTGGGGAGAGGGTTTCTCCGCGATGGGGCTGCCAATGGTCGATCCCAAGCATCCGGCCTGGAAAATATCCGACAAGCTGCGCGCCAATGCGCGCGCGCTCAGACGCGACTCGACCGATGCGGAGCGAATCCTCTGGTCGGAGCTGCGCGCTGGGCGGTTGAACGGCGCGAGTTTCCGCCGCCAAGTGCCGATCGAGAACTACATCGCCGATTTCATCTGCCACGCGGCCAAGCTCGTCATCGAGCTCGATGGCGGCCAGCACTTCTCGGACGAAGGCGAGCGCGCGGATACACGCCGCTCGACCGTGCTCGAGGCGAAGGGCTTCAAGGTGCTCCGCTTCAGCAATCTCGATGTCATGACAAACCGTTCCGGTGTTCTTGAAACAATAATCACTGCCATTGCGGAGAGAACCCTCTCCCCAGCCCTCCCCCGCAAGCGGGGGAGGGAGCAGACCGTCTCCGTGGAGAAGAAGCAGCCATGAAATTTACCCTCTCCTGGCTGAAGGATCATCTCGAGACCGACGAGCCGCTGGACAAGCTTGTCGACAAGCTCACCATGATCGGACTCGAGGTCGAGAACATCGAGGACAAGGCGAAGGCGCTGAAGCCGTTCACCATCGCAAAGGTGATCTCGGCCGAGCAGCATCCGAATGCGGATCGCCTGCGCGTCTGCATGGTCGACACCGGCGACGGCGGTGCGCCGGTGCAGGTGGTGTGCGGGGCGCCGAATGCGCGCGCCGGGCTCGTCAGCGTGTTCTCCCCGCCCGGCACCTACATTCCTGGCAAGGACATCACGCTTGGAATCGGCACCATCCGCGGCGTCGAGAGCCGCGGCATGCTGTGCTCGGCGGCCGAGCTGCAGATCTCCAACGACCATGACGGCATCATGGAATTGCCGGCGGACGCGCCCATTGGCGCTGCCTATGCCGAATGGGCCGGGCTCGGCGATCCCGTGATCGAGATCAATTTGACGCCGAACCGGCAGGACTGCACCGGCGTGCACGGCATCGCGCGCGATCTCGCCGCCGCCGATATGGGCAAGTTCAAGGACCCGACCATCAAGCCGATCAAGGGCGAATTCCCCTGCCCCGTAAAGGTCACGGTCGAGGACGCCACGCTCTGCCCGGGTTTTGCGCTCCGCCTCGTGCGCGGCGTCAAGAACGGACCGTCGCCGGAATGGCTGCAGAAGCGGCTGACCGCGATCGGCCTGCGTCCGATCAACGCGCTGGTCGACATCACCAACTTCATGACCTACGACCGCGCGCGCCCGCTGCACGTGTTCGACGCCAGGAAGGTGAAGGGCAATCTCGTCGTGCGCCGCGCCCGCGAGGGCGAGACCCTGCTGGCGCTCGACGGCCGCACCTACAATCTCGATCCCGCCATTTGCGTGATCGCGGACGAGCACGGCGTCGAATCACTCGCCGGCATCATGGGCGGCGAGGCCTCGGGCTGCGACGAGAACACGACTGACGTGCTGATCGAATCGGCGCTGTGGAACGAGATCAACATCGCCCAGACCGGCCGCAAGCTCGGCATCAATTCGGACGCACGCTACCGCTTCGAGCGCGGCGTCGATCCGGCCTTCATGGTGCCCGGCGTCGAACTCGCGACCAAGCTGGTGATGGAGATGTGCGGCGGCACGCCGTCCGAAACGTTCGTGGTCGGCAAGTCCTTCGCCGACGACCGCGTGATCGACTTCCCGGTCACGGAAGTGAAGCGCCTCTCCGGCATCGACGTGCCGCAGGTCGAGATGAAGCGCATCCTGACCCATCTCGGTTTCATGATGGCAGGCCCCGGCCCGGTGGTGAAGGTCGCGGTGCCGTCGTGGCGCACCGACGTGCACGGCAAGGCCGACATCGTCGAGGAGATCGTCCGCATCTTCGGCGTCGACAAGGTGCCGATGACGCCGTTCGAGCGCGGCGACGAGCCGCGCAAGCCGGTGCTGACGCCGCTGCAGCTGCGCACCCGCCGCGCGCGGCGCGCGCTTGCGAGTCGCGGCATGGTCGAAGCCGTGACCTGGTCGTTCATCGCCAGGCCGGCAGCCGAATTGTTCGGCGGCGGACAGCGCGAGTTAGAGGTGGCCAACCCGATCGCGTCCGATCTCTCCGACATGCGCCCGACCCTGCTCGCCGGCCTGATCGCAGCCGCGCAGGCCAATGCCGATCGCGGCTTCGGCGATGTCGCGCTGTTCGAGGTCGGCCAGGTGTTCAAGGGCGATCGCCCGCAGGACCAGTTCATGGCGGCGAGCGGCGTGCGCCGCGGCCTTGCGTCGTCCGAAGGGCTCGGACGGCACTGGACGGGCTCGGCGCAGGCCGACGTATTCGACGCCAAGGCCGATGCGCTGGCGGTGCTGGCGGCGGCCGGCGCGCCGATGCAGGCGCTGCAGATCGTGGCGGGTGGTCCCGGCTGGCTGCATCCGGGCCGCTCCGGCACGATCCAAATCGGGCCGCAGAACGTGCTCGGCACTTTCGGCGAAGTGCACCCCAGAGCGCTCGAGGCGCTCGGCGCCGACGGGCCGCTTGTCGTGTTCGAGGTGATCCTCGACCGCATTCCCGAGGCGAAGAAGAAGCCGACGCGCGCCAAGCCCTTGATCGAGCTCTCGGCGTTCCAGCCGGTGTCGCGTGACTTCGCTTTCATCGTCGATCGCGCCGTCAAGGCCGGCGACATCGTCCGCGCGGCGCAAGGCGTCGACAAGAAGCTGATCACCGGCGTCAATGTCTTCGACGTTTACGAGGGCAAGGGCATCGATGAGGCTAAGAAGTCGATCGCGATCGCGGTCACGCTTCAGCCGCGCGAGAAAACCCTGACCGATCAGGAGATCGAAGCTGTCGGTGCCAAGATCGTCGCCGAGGTCACCAAGAAGACCGGCGGCACTCTTCGCGGATGACGCTGGCGGATTTCCTTCCGGAGGACGTCAGCCTCACGATTGCGGCGGCGCTCTGCGCCGTCGCTTTCGTTTCGGGCACCGCGCGCGGCTTCTCCGGCTTCGGCGCGGCGCTGATCTTCATGCCGCTGGCGAGCAGCATCGCGGGGCCGCGGCTCGTTGCCGCCGTGCTGCTCGTCATCGATTTCGTTGCGGCCGCGCCGCTGCTGCCCGATGCCTGGCGAAAGGCCGACCGCGAGGCCACCGCGGTGATCGTGCTAGGCGCGCTGATCGGCGTCCCCGCCGGCACCTATTTCCTCAGCGTGCTCGAACCCGTCACCACGCGCTGGATCATCTCCGTTTTCGTGGCCGCGCTGTTGCTGCTGCTGTTGTCGGGCTGGCGCTATCGCGGCAAGGACCACGCCTGGCTCTCGGTCGGTATCGGCGGCCTCTCCGGCTTCTGCAGCGGACTGGCGCAGACCGGCGGGCCGCCGATCGTCGGCTACTGGCTGGGACGCCCGATCGCGCCGGTCGTCGCGCGCGCCAACATCGTGCTGTTCTTCGGCGCCTCGGATTTCTTCTCCATGATCAGCTATGCGAGCACGGGCCTGATCAGCCGCGACTCGCTGCTGCTGTCGCTCATCGTCGGCCCGGTCTATGCGGCTGGGGTTGCGTTCGGCAGCTCATTGTTCGGCCGCGCCAGCGAGAAGGTGTTTCGCGGTATCTGCTATGCGCTGATTGCGTTGGCGGTGGTTTTTGGGCTGCCGGCATTGGATGGCGTGCTGCGCTGACAATCTCCGCTGTCGTCCCGGGGCGCGCGTAGCGCGAGCCCGGGACCCATAACCCCAGGGAGTGGTTATGGGTCGAGCTGGTAACTCCAAGTCTTCGCCAAATCACGCCCTGTGGGTATGGATCCCGGATCTGCGCTCCGCTTCGCTGCGCTTGTCCGGGACGACAGTGGAGTTTGTCGCTGCTTGGCTGCCGCTACTGCGACCTTACCCGCCGCTTCTTCGTCGACTGCGTCGGCACGTCGGCCGGTTCGTCCTTGAGCGCGCCGATTTTGCGCAGGGCGGCGTCCGCGGCGCGTTCGCCGCTCTCCCAGGCGCCGTCGACGGTGCCCCAGAGCGTCTCGTGCGTGGCTTCGCCGGCGAGGAACACATTGCCGACCGGCTCGGCCAGGATCTTCCGCGAGAGCTGGCCGCCGGGCGAGGCTGCCGACATCGCGCCCATGACATAGGGCGAGGCGTTCCAGCGCGTGGCGCTGGTCTTTTGCACCACGGCAGCGGCCTCACTGCCGAACAGCTTTGTGATCCATTCCTTGGCGAAAGCCACCATGGCCTTCTCGCCCTGCTCGGCGAGATCGCGGCCAAACGAGCCGCCGACGTCGATCGAGCACAGCGAGGAGCCGCCGATATTGGCGAACATCAGCGCCGTTCGGGTCGAATTGCTCTGCTCGATCAGGATGTCGTCGCGCGAGAGGCCGAGCGGATTGCCCGGCAGCTGCAGCACGATACGATCGTAGCTGCCGAGGCTGAGCTTCGATGCCGCATCCAGGGTCCGCTTGGGAATGTCGGGTGCGAACTTGATCGCGCCCGAAGTCAGCACGTTTGTCGAGACCGTGACGATGGCGGCGCGCGCGGCGATCTTGCCGGCTTGCGTCTCGACGCTGACGTCGCGGTTGCTCCAGGCGATGCGGCTCGCCGGCGTCGCCAGCGCCACCGGCGCCTGTTCGGCGAGCCTGGCGATCAGCGTGCCCAAACCCTGCCGGCAGGCGATCGCCGCGTTGCGATCCTGCGCGCGCCCCTTGTCGATCGCGGACAGCTCCTTCAGGTCCTTGCCGGCGAAGCTGGCTCCCAGCATGAACTCGGCCGCGCCGGCCCAGTCGCCGAGATCCTTCGGCAGCACCGATGCGCAGGAGGTGTCGAGCTTGCCCCGCGCGGCCTCGTCGATGGCGCGGTTGGCGCGCACCAGGGCGGCCAGGAACTGCTCGGTCTCGCCCGCGCGCGCGTTGCGGCGGCCGATGCGCATCTTCTGGCCCGAGGGCGCCGGCAGCACGTCGAGCCCGGCATTGCGCGCCAGCCGGATCATCGGGTTGGTGTCGGGATTGTGCATCCAGCGCGCGCCACGGTCGAACGGCGTGTCGAAGGTCGTGCTGTCGGTGATGCAGCGGCCGCCGACTTGCGAGGCCGCTTCCACCACGATGACCTTGCGGCCGGTTGCCATGATACGCCGCGCCGCGGCAATTCCCGCCGCCCCCGCACCGATCACGACGATGTCGGCCTCGCGCGGCAGGGGCGCGGCGGATGCGCGCAGCACCGGCATCGCCGCAAGGGCCGCCGACGCCGAAAGAAAGCCGCGGCGCGTGATTGTCATCTCATGGTTTCCGGGGACTTGCGGCGCACGTGAACAGCCCGCGAACCTTGCCGTATCCGATGTTGCGCAGCAACCAGCATAGTGAATCAATCATGGTTGATCTCACAGAGCAATGAACCGAATTGCAACACGTTTCGACCATGATAGAGAAGGGAAAAAGACGGCCGGAAAAGGCCGTGGGGGGTTCGACATGGGGACGGTCCTGGATTCTGTCGGCAAGCTGATTGCCGCGTACCTCTCGAAGGAGGTGCCGGGCTATGAGCCGTTCACGCCGAGCGACCCCGAGCATCTGCGCGGCGTCATCGAACCCGGCGACGTGCTGCTGGTCGAGGGCAACAACCGCATCTCCGGCATCATCAAATACCTGACGCAGTCGACCTGGTCGCATGCCGCGCTCTATGTCGGCCCGATCGAGGGGGCCGAGGAGCCGAGCGGCGAGCCGCACGTTCTCATCGAGGCCAATATCGGTGAAGGCGTCACCTCGGCGCCGCTGTCGAAATATTTCCCCTATCACACCCGCCTCTGCCGTCCGGTCGGGCTGTCCTATGAGGACCGCCATACGGTCTGCCGCTATGCGATCAACCGCATCGGCTTCGGCTACGACACCAAGAACATCGTCGACCTCATGCGCTACCTGTTCCCGCTGCCGATACCGCAGCGCTGGCGCCGGCGCATGATCGCGATCGGCTCGGGTGACCCGACCAAGATCATCTGCTCGGCCCTGATCGCGCAGGCCTTCGACGCCGTGCGCTACCCGATCCTGCCGAAGATCACCAAGGCCGGCAGCCGCGCCGCCCGGCGCGAAATCCTGCACATCCGCGATTCCTCGCTCTACATGCCCCGCGACTTCGACATCTCGCCCTATTTCGAAGTCGTCAAACCCACCATCGTGCACGGGTTCGACTACACCGCCCTGCACTGGGCCGACAAGCAGAAGCCGCTCGAGGAGGTGGCGGGCACGTTCAGTGTGTTTCCAGAAACGCTCAGTGCGCCGCCGCTCGTTCCTGAGGCGATTGACGAAGAGACGCCGGCTGAAGTTCCGGCTGAAGAAGTGAGTGCGCAGCCTGCGCAAATCAGCGCGGCTTTCTCCGCGCATTTCGTGCAGTTGAGCGAGCTCGCGATCTACCGCGCGCGGGCGCGGGAGATGGCAGCGTAACCACCCGCCCCTCTTGTCGGGAGAGAGGGCGCGTTACCGCTCCGCTCGTCCGATCACCGCCATCAGCTCCGCGATCTTGGCGCGCTGGTCGGCCTTGTCGCCGCTCGCGATGGCGTGCTCGACGCAATGGGCGACGTGATCCTTCAGAATCTCTTCCTCGACCCGGCGCAGCGCGGCACGCACCGCCGCGATCTGCGTCACGATGTCGATGCAGTAGCGGTCTTCCTCTACCATTTTCGAGAGGCCACGAACCTGGCCCTCGATCCGGCCGAGACGCTTTCCGACGGATGCCTTGATGTCCTTGCGCATGGGGTCTATATACCCCTACCGGGTATAGGTTTCAAGACCGGGCGCAAGAGCCGGAACATGGCAATGAACAACAACGAGCACGAGCATCGGCACAGCACGCAAACGCCTTCCGGGTGCGGCTGTTCCACGAAAGCCGCAGCGGCGGCGGCCAAGCCCGAGGCTTCCTCGTGCTGCGGCGGTCATGCCGGCCACGACCATCATCACGGCCATGATCATGGCGACGCCGCAACCAAGGTCAAAGATCCCGTCTGCGGCATGAGTGTCGACCCCGCGACCTCGAAGCATCGCTTCGAACATCATGGCGAGACCTTCCATTTCTGCTCGGCCGGCTGCCGCACCAAGTTCGCCGCCGATCCCGGCAAATATCTTGCCAAGGACAAGGCGCCCGAACCGGAGATGCCCGCGGGCACGATCTACACCTGTCCGATGCACCCGCAGATCCGCCAGGTCGGTCCGGGCACGTGCCCGATCTGCGGCATGGCGCTGGAGCCTGAGGTCGCGAGCCTGGAGACCGGTCCCAATCCCGAGCTCGCCGACATGACGCGGCGGTTCTGGATCGGCGCCGTGCTGTCGCTGCCGCCGATCGCGCTGGAGATGGGCGGCCATCTCGCAGGCCCCCACAGCTGGATCGATCCGACCCTGTCGAACTGGATCCAGCTCGTCTTCGCAACGCCCGTGGTGCTGTGGGCCGGCTGGCCGTTCTTCGTCCGCGGCTGGCAATCGCTGCTGACGCGCAATCTCAACATGTTCACGCTGATCGCGATGGGCACGGGCGTTGCCTATGTCTACAGCGTGCTCGGCACGGTCACGCCGCAGATCTTCCCCGCCACGTTCCGCGGCCATGAAGGGGCGGTCGCGGTCTATTTCGAGGCGGCCGCCGTCATCACCGTGCTGGTGCTGCTCGGCCAGGTGCTGGAGCTGCGCGCCCGAGATGCGACCTCGGGCGCGATCAAGGCGCTGCTACAGCTCGCGCCGAAGACCGCGCGCCGCGTCGATGCCGATGGCAGCGAGCACGAGGTCGAGATCGACACGCTCCACGCCGGCGATCGCTTGCGCGTCCGCCCCGGCGAGAAGGTGCCGGTCGACGGCATCATCCTCGAAGGCCGCTCGTCGCTCGATGAATCGCTGGTGACGGGCGAATCCATGCCGGTCACCAAGGAAACCGGCGCAAAGGTCATCGCCGGCACGCTGAACCAGTCCGGCAGCTTCATCATGCGCGCCGACAAGGTCGGGCGCGAGACGATGCTGTCGCAGATCGTGCAGATGGTCGCGGATGCGCAGCGTTCGCGTGCGCCGATCCAGCGCCTGGCCGACCAGGTCGCCGGCTGGTTCGTACCCGCCGTGATCGTCGTCGCCATCGCCGCCTTCGCCGCCTGGGCCTGGTTCGGACCGGAACCCCGGCTCGCCTTCGGCCTGGTCGCGGCAGTCAGCGTGCTGATCATCGCCTGCCCCTGTGCGCTGGGCCTGGCGACCCCGATGTCGATCATGGTCGGCGTCGGCCGCGGCGCGCAGGGCGGCGTCCTGATCAAGAACGCCGAGGCGCTGGAGCGGATGGAGAAGATCGACACGCTGGTGGTCGACAAGACCGGCACGCTGACCGAAGGCAAGCCCAAGGTTGTCGATATAGTGCCGGCGTCCGGCTTTGCGGAGGACGACGTCCTCCGGCTGGCAGCCACCGTCGAGCGCGCCAGCGAGCATCCGCTGGCCGACGCCATCGTGCGCGCGGCCAAGGAGAAGCAGCTCAGCCTCGGCCAGGTCGAGCAGTTCGATTCGCCGACGGGCAAGGGCGCGACCGGCAAGGTCGACGGCAAGATTATCGTGCTCGGCAACGCCAGATACCTGTCGTCGATCGGCATCGACACCCAATCGCTCGACACTGAGGCCGAACGGCTGCGCGGCGACGGCGCCACTGTGATCAACATGGCTGTCGACGGCCGGCTCGCCGGCCTGTTCGCGATCGCCGATCCGGTCAAGGCCTCGACGCCGGAGGCGCTGAAGGCGCTCGCGGCGGAGGGCATCAAGGTGATCATGTTGACCGGCGACAACCGCACCACGGCGAAAGCGGTGGCGCGCCGGCTCGGCATCGCCGATGTCGAGGCCGAGGTGCTGCCGGATCAGAAGAGCGCGGTGGTGACCAAGCTGCAAAATGCCGGCCGCAGCGTCGCCATGGCTGGTGACGGCGCCAACGATGCGCCCGCGCTGGCGGCTGCCGAGGTCGGCATTGCCATGGGCACCGGCACCGACGTGGCGATGGAGAGCGCCGGCGTGACGCTGCTCAAGGGCGACCTCGTCGGCATCGTCCGCGCGCGAAGACTGTCGCAGGCGACGATGAGCAACATCCGGCAGAACCTGTTCTTCGCCTTCATCTACAACGCCGCCGGGATTCCGATCGCCGCCGGCATCCTCTATCCGGCGTTCGGTCTGTTGCTCTCCCCGATCATCGCCGCGGCGGCGATGGCGCTGTCCTCGGTCAGCGTCGTCGGCAACGCGCTGCGGTTGCGCGCGACGCGGCTGTGAGCGTCGCAAGATCCGTGTAAAACAGCTCCGTTCGGCGATATGCGCGGAGAGGACCTGATGCAGCGGATCACCATCACGATCGAGGACGATCTCCTGGCGGAGATCGATGCGGCGGCCGAAGCGCGCGGCTACCAGAACCGCTCCGAGATCATCCGCGATCTCGCCCGCGCCGGCCTGCAGCAGAGCGCCGAGGACACGGCGCAAACCGGCCAATGCGTCGCCGGCCTTGTCTACGTCTATGATCACGCGGCGCGCGATCTGTCGAAACGGCTGGTGCAGGAATTCCACGGCCACCACGACCTCGCGCTGGCGACGCTGCATGTCCATCTCGACCACAACAATTGCATGGAGATGACGGCGCTACGCGGCGCGGCCTCCGAGGTCAGGCATTTCGCCGACCACATCATCGCAGAACGCGGCGTGCGCTACGGCCGCGTGGTGATGATCCCGACCGGCGACGGCAAGCCGGCGAAAGCGCGCAAGCACGGGCACCGGCACGACTAGGCTACTCCAGAAGAGAGTAGCGCTCTTACCCTCCCCTGGAGGGGGAGGGTCGATCGCGCGCAGCGCGAGCGGGGTGGGGTGATCTCTCAACACGGGCAGTGCACCCGTGGAGAGACCGTCACCCCACCCCGTCACGCAATCTCGCTACGCTCGATCGCGTGCCGACCCTCCCCCTCCAGGGGAGGGTAAGCAAGAAATCGCGGCATCTTCGCAGCGGCCAGCCGCCCTTGCCGAAGCCGCAATGGGTGTCTACCTCTCGCGCAGTGTCTACCTCAGAGGGTCTTCCATGCTGGATGCCGCCATCAAGGCGCTGTCGCAAATGATCTCGCCGCCGATGCGCTCGATCCTGTGGCGGTCGATCGGGCTCGCGCTGGTGCTGATCACCGTGCTGGCGATCGGCTTGCAGCGGCTGCTCAGCTGGTTTGCGACCTCCGGCGAGGTGTGGCTGGAAGGCCTGCTCGGGCCGAGCTGGCATTCCTCGCTCGAGGTTCTCTCCTGGATCGTCTCGATCGCGGCCGGCCTGGGTGTGGTGTTCGGCGGCATCTTCCTGATGCCTGCGATCACCTCGCTGGTGGCGAGCCTGTTCGTCGATGACGTCGCCGAGATCGTCGAGCGCGAGCATTATCCCGCCGAGCGGCCGGGCGTCGCGCTGCCGTTCAGCCAGGCAATGCTCGAGGGCATAAAGACCGCGCTCTTGACCATCCTGGTCTATCTCGCCGCTCTGCCGCTGGTGCTGTTCGCCGGCGCCGGTTTCCTGATCTTCTTCCTCGCCGCCGCGTGGCTACTCGGCCGCGAATATTTCGAGCTCGCCGCGATGCGCTTCCGCCCGCCGGAGGACGCCAAGGCGATGCGGCGCGACAATGCCGCGACCATCTTCACCGCCGGCCTGTTCATCGCCGCCTTCGTCTCGATCCCGATCGTCAATCTGGCGACGCCGATCTTCGGCATGGCCTTCATGGTCCACATGCACAAGCGCCTGACGGGCCCGCGGCCCGGGCTGATCGAGCCGGCGCGGCAGGTGCGGTGACGGCGCCCGGCGCTGTCTCAAACCGTCTTCTCCGGCCACCGACAGAGGTCGTTGATCAGGCAGACTTCGCAGCGCGGCTTGCGGGCGAGGCACGTATAACGGCCGTGCAGGATCAGCCAATGATGCGCGTGCAGCATGAACTCGGCCGGGATCACCTTTTCGAGGCCGAGCTCGACCTCGAGCGGCGTCTTGCCGGGCGCTAGGCCAGTGCGGTTGCCGACGCGGAAGACATGGGTGTCGACCGCCATCGTGTGCTCGCCGAAAGCCATGTTGAGCACGACGTTGGCGGTCTTGCGACCAGCTCCGGGCAGCGACTCGATCTCCGCGCGCGTGCGCGGCACCTCGCCGCCGAATTCACTGAGCAGCTTTTTCGACAGCGCGATCACGTTCCTGGCCTTGGTGCGGTAGAGGCCGATCGTCTTGATGTAGTCGCGCAAGCGCTCCTCGCCGAGATCGAGCATCTTTTGCGGGGTGTCGGCAACCTCGAACAGCGCGCGTGTCGCCTTGTTGACGCCGGCATCGGTCGCCTGCGCCGACAGCACCACGGCGACCAGAAGCGTGAACGGATTGATGTGCTCGAGCTCGCCCTTCGGCTCCGGATTGGCCTTGCGGAAACGGCTGAAGACCTCGTGGATCTCGGCCGGCGTCCACGGTTTTGCGGCCTTGAGTGATTTCTTCGCGGGCGCTTTCGGCTTGGTCGCGACCGGCTTTGCCTTTTTCTTCGGAACTATCGCTTTGCGCGGGACCGGCTTGCGGGTGATTTTCGCCATGATCGGGATATACTGATGGACGATGAGCACAGGCAACGAAATTGCGCGAGCGCGATCTGAATGCGAGGACGAGCCTCAGATCTTCTCCGCGCTGCTGACGCCGCACCGCTCGCTGAACCGCACCGGCTTTCTCGCCGTGATGCTGTTCCTGAGCGCCGTCAGCTTCGTCACGGGCCTCGCTTTCCTGATGATGGGCGCCTGGCCGGTGCTCGGCTTCTTCGGTCTCGACGTGCTCGTGATCTGGTGGGCCTTCAAGGTCAATTTTCGCGCGGCACTGGCCAGCGAGGAGATCGTGGTGACGCTGTCGGAATTGCGGGTGCGACGCGTCAGCCATCGTGGCCAGGTTGCCGAATGGACCTTCAATCCGCTCTGGGTCCGGCTCGACCAGGAGGTCGATGAGGAATACGGCATCGAGCACCTCTATCTGATCTCCCGCGGCCGCCGCCTGCTCATCGGAGGGTTTCTCGGGCCGGAAGAAAAAGCTAGCTTTTACAATGCCTTGGTTGTGGCTCTGAACGCCGCGCGGCGTGGCCCGACTTATAATCCGGTGACCTGAGCACAGTCGGAAATCGGGTGGTTTCGCGCCGCCCCCTCCCCTACATTTCCGGTCATGATGACCCTTGCGATACATGACCAGCGCCTGGCCAGACCGGGCACCCAGAACGCCGCGTTGCGCGACTATGATTCGGTGCGGCGGGCGATCGCCTTCATCTCGGCGAACTGGCGCGCGCAGCCGACCATCGAGGCGATGGCGGATGCGGCCGGGGTGACGCCGGATGAGCTGCACCATCTGTTCCGCCGCTGGGCCTCGATCACGCCGAAGGCTTTCATGCAGGCGCTCACCCTCGACCACGCCAAGAACCTGCTGAGGGATTCCGCCAGCATCCTCGACGCGGCACTGGACTCCGGCCTGTCCGGGCCGGGCCGGCTGCACGATCTCTTCGTCACCCATGAAGCGATGTCACCGGGCGAATGGAAGAACGGCGGCGCGGGGCTCACCCTGCGCTACGGCTTCCATCCCTCGCCGTTCGGCACCGCGATCGTGATCGCCACCGACCGCGGCCTGTCGGGCCTCGCCTTCGCCGATCACGGCGAGGAGAAGATCGCGCTCGCCGACATGACGCGACGCTGGCCGAACGCCACCTATGTGGAAGATCACGACGGCACCGCGCCGCTCGCAGCGCGCATCTTCGATCCAAAGCTATGGCGGCCGGATCAGCCGCTGCGCGTGGTTTTGATCGGCACCGATTTCGAGGTGCGGGTGTGGGAGACGCTGTTGAAGATTCCGATGGGCCGCGCGGTGTCCTATTCCGACATCGCCTGCAACATCAACAATCCGAAGGCTTCGCGCGCCGTCGGCGCGGCCGTCGGCAAGAACCCGGTCTCGTTCGTCGTGCCCTGCCACCGCGCGCTCGGCAAGAGCGGCACGCTCACCGGCTATCATTGGGGCATCACCCGCAAGCAGGCGATGCTGGGCTGGGAGGCGGGTCAGCTGGGGCTGCAGTAGGTTTCGTACGGTGGGCTAAGGCGCGCTCTTCGCGCGCTGTGCCCACCGTCGTCCCGCAGTCGCAGGCCTTGGTGGACACGCTTCGCTTTGCCCACCCTACGAGACCGTACTACCCCGCCAGATCCAGCTTCGAGGCCACCGTCGAATCCGCGTTGAGGCGGTAGATGATCGGCACGCCGGTGGCGAGCTCGCGCTTCAAGATGCCTTCGGGCGAGAGCTTTTCCAGCACCATGATCAGCGCGCGCAGCGAGTTGCCGTGGGCGGCAACCAGCGTGCGCTTGCCGTTGAGCACGCCGGGCAGAATCTCCTGCACGTAGTATGGCAACGCGCGCGCGAGCGTGTCCTTCAGGCTTTCGCCGCCCGGCGGCGACACGTCGTAGGAGCGGCGCCAGACATGCACTTGGTCCTCGCCCCATTTCTTGCGGGCGTCGTCCTTGTTGAGGCCGGAGAGATCGCCGTAGTCGCGCTCGTTCAGCGCGAGGTTCTTCGAAGTCGGCAGACCCTCCTGGCCGAGCTCGGCGAGGATGAGATCGAGCGTGTGCTGCGCGCGCGTCAGCACCGAGGTGAAGGCGACGTCGAACACCAGGCCCTGTGCCTTCAGCTTGCGGCCGGCTTCCTTGGCTTCCTTCACGCCGAGCTCGGTGAGGTCGGGGTCCTTCCAGCCCGTGAACAGGTTCTTCAGATTCCATTCGCTCTGGCCGTGGCGCACGAGCACGAGAAGACGTTCGCTCATCAACTGCTTTCCGTGTTGTTCAGTTCAGATGTCGGATAGGCCGAGCACGTCGGCCATGGAGTAATGCCCCGGCGGCTTGCCGTGCGCCCACAGCGCCGCCTTCAGCGCACCATGAGCGAACAGCATGCGGTCCTCGGCCTGATGCGACAGCGTCAGGCGCTCGAACGGGCCGAGGAAGGTCACGCTGTGATCGCCGGCCACGGTGCCGCCGCGCAAGGAGGCGAAACCGATATTGCCCGGCCGGCGCGCGCCGGTGATGCCGTCACGGCCACGCTCGGAATGGTCATCGAGGGTGACGCCGCGGCCGCTGGCTGCGGCCTGGCCCAGCATCAGCGCCGTGCCCGAGGGCGCATCGACCTTCATGCGGTGATGGGTCTCGACGATCTCGATATCGAAACTCTGGTCGAGCGCCTTGGCAACGCGCTTGACCACGGCGGCGAGCAGATTGACGCCGAGACTCATATTGCCCGACTGCACCACGACGGCGCGGTTGGTGACGCTCTTGATCACGGCATTGTCCGAGCCGGACAAGCCGGTCGTGCCGATGACGTGCACGAGGCCGCGCTGGGCGGCGATCGCGACATTGGCGATGGTCGCCGCCGGCACCGTGAAATCGAGGATGCCGTCGGCATCCTTCGACATCGCCCAGAGATCGGCGGAGAGCGTGATGCCATTGGCGGGCAGGCCGGCGAGCACGCCGGCATCCTTGCCGAGCAGCTCCGAGCCTGGCGCCTCCAGCGCGCCCGCCAGCACCGCGCCATCGCTTTCGGCAATCGCCCGCACCAGCGCCCGGCCCATCCGGCCGCCGGCTCCCGCAACAATCAACCGCATGTCGGACATGGTGTGATCCTCTTCGGGGCCGTTGTAGCGGGGAGAGGCAGTTCCGGCAACCGACGGGGATCAGGAGCAGCGACGCCTCTTACCCTCCCCTGGAGGGGTCCTGGAGGGGGAGGGTCGCTGAGCATGCAGCGAAGCGGAATGCGCAGCGGGGTGGGGTGACGGTCTCTCCGAAACGAACAGTGCCCGTGTGGAGAGATCACCCCACCCCGCCACGCAATCTCGCTTTGCTCGATTCCGTGCCGACCCTCCCCGTCCAGGGGAGGGTGAGAGAGATCGCGTCTCAACTGTCCTGCGGCTGCGGGCCGTCGTAGCCTTCGATGATGATGAGGTCGGCGATCGAGTGCGGCTGGCGCACCTTGATGTTGGCCTGGTATTCCGGCGAATTGTAGCAGGCGAGCGCGGTCTCGTAGTCCGGGAATTCGATCACGACATTGCGGTTGCGGCTGGCGCCTTCGACGGTGGTGAACTTGCCGGCGCGGACGACGAAACGGCCGCCCCATTTCTTGAAGATCGGCCCGTTGGCAATCGCGTAGGGCTTGTAGCCCTCGTCATTGCTGACGTCGACACGCCCGATCCAGTAGCCCTTCGCCATTGTTGTTCTCCCTCGTGTTGGTGGTTAGCCGAGCGCTTGCGCGATCTCGGCGTGGATGGTGTCCGCGACGGCCTTGGGATCGGCGGCTTCCACAACCGGACGCCCGACGACCAGATAATCCGCCCCCGCCGCGATCGCACGGCCCGGGGTCATGATGCGCTTCTGGTCGCCGCTGGCAGCGCCCGCCGGACGAATACCGGGGGTGACGAGGCTCATCTGGTGGCCGACGATCTTGCGCAAGGCCCCGACCTCCTCAGGCGAGGACACGAGGCCGTCGACACCGAGCACCTGCGCCTGCTGCGCACGCGCCTCGACCAGCTCCGACACGCTGAGCCGATAGCCCGCCGCATGCAAATCGTCGTCGTTGTAGGACGTCAGCACCGTGACGGCGAGGATCTTCAGGCTGGCGCTGCCGCGGCCTTCGACGGCGCCCTTCATGGTCTGCGGATAGGCGTGCACGGTGACGAAGGTCGCGCCCAGCTTGGCGACGCTCTCCACGCCACGCGTCACGGTATTGCCGATGTCGTGCATCTTGAGATCGGCGAACACCTTCTTGCCCTTGTCGGCGAGCTTGCCGATCAGCGGCAGGCCGCCGGCATAAGCGAGCTGATAGCCGATCTTGTAGAACGTGACGCTGTCGCCGAGCTTCGCGATCATCGCCTCCGCGGCATCAACGCTCGGCAGATCGAGCGCTACGATCAGGCGGTCCTTCGGGGCGATCTCGGCTGGCGTCATGTCACCTCACATCATGCGTTGGGAAACGTCGATCAAATGCGCCACCAGCTCCTTCAGCGCGGCGATATCGCCTTCGTTCTTCAGCCTGTCTCGATCGTCATAGGCCTGGTCGGCAAAGGCGAGCGTGAGCTGGCTGGCAATCACGTTGGCGTGGCACGCGGAGAGGATCAACCGCAGGGCCTGCAGCGCGCGGGCGGCACCTAACCGGCTCTGGGACGCGCCGGCAAGCGCGAAGATCCGGCTGCGGAACACCTCGCCGCGCGCCTCGTGCAGCTCGTGCACCCGGCTGACCCAGTCGATCGCGTTCTTCAGGAGCGGCGGCACCGAGGCGTTGTATTCGGGCGAGACGATGAGAACGCCATGATGCGCGCCGATCATGCGCTTCAGATTGATCGCGTTCTTGGGCACGCCGGACTTGGCCTGGAGATCGCCGTCATAGATCGGCAGCGGAAAATCGGCGAGCGAGATGCGGGTGACGTCGACGCCGGCCTGAAGGAATTCGTAGGCCGCCACCGCGGCCAGCTTCGCATTATGCGAGCCGGTGCGCAGCGAGCCGGGAATGATCAGGATCTTGGGTGCGGGCATCCACTTCCCTGCGTTCGGCGAAACCAACCGCCGCGCAAAGAGGAGCCGGCGGAATTAATGCTTGCGATACACCCAGACGCGGGCCGGCGGAAGGTTCATCCAGATCCGTTCCGAGGCCTCTGTGGACACGCCGGGCAGCGATTTCGGGATCGGCGGCACCACCGCATAGGTGAACTGGATGAAGGGCGCACCGGGCGCGAGCGCGGTGAAGGCATCGCGAACCAGCCGCAGCCGCGTCAGCATCGGCTTGGTGACGAGCGGCAGGCCGGAGACGACCGCGCTTGCCGGTGCGCTCAAGACGTTCCAGAGCGTGTCGCGCAGGCGGTAGGCATCGCCCTGCACCACCTTGGCTTGCGGGTAGCGGTCGCGCAGCAGCGCGCAGAAGCCGGGATTGTATTCGACGAGAACGAGACGCTTCTGATCGACTCCGCGCTCGATCAGCGCAGACGTGATGGCGCCGGTGCCGGGTCCGAGTTCGACCACCGGTGCGTCGGAATCGGGATCGACATAATGCGCCATGGTCCGAGCCAGCAGCTTGCCGGACGGCATCACCGCGCCCATGTGCAGCGGCTTTTCGATCCACGACCTGAGAAAGCGCACCTCGTCGTCGAGACGAGGCTTCTTCAACGCACGCGCGGACGATGGCAATGGCATGTCGGGACCGGACGGAACCGCGGGACCGCGGCGTGTCAGAAAATGGTCATAAAGACGTATAGGCCTGAGGCGGTACGGTCAAGACGAGTCAATTCGCCCGATTGCCGAAGAAATCCTTGACCTTGGCGAAGAAACCCTCGGCTTCCGGCTGGGTGTTGCCGGAGGAGAGCTTTTCGAACTCGGCCAGCAATTCCTGCTGCTTCTTGGTCAGGTTCTGCGGGGTCTCGACCACGACCTGAACATACATGTCGCCCATCTGGCGCGATCGCAGCACCGGCATACCCTTTGATGCAATGCGGAACCGGCGGCCCGACTGGGTGCCGGCGGGCACCTTCACCTTGGTCTTGCCCTTGTCGATGGTCGGCACCTCGAATTCGCCGCCGAGCGCGGCGGTCACCATCGAGATCGGCACGCGGCAATGCAGGTCGGCGCCGTCGCGCTGGAAGAACTGATGCTGGGCCAGCGAGAGGAAGATGTAGAGATCGCCGGGCGGTCCACCGCGGACGCCAGCCTCGCCCTCGCCGGCGAGCCTGATCCGTGTGCCGTCCTCGACACCTTGCGGAATGTTGACCGAGAGCGTCCGCTCCCTGGTGACCCGCCCTTGTCCCGAGCAGGACGGGCAGGCGTCCTCGATCATCTGGCCGCGGCCCTGACAGCCCGGGCAGGTCCGCTCCAGCGTGAAGAAGCCCTGCGACTGCCGCACGCGGCCGGCGCCGCCGCAGGTCGAGCAGGTCTTCGGCTTGGTGCCGGCCTTGGCACCGATCCCTGAGCAGGCCTCGCAGGTGACCGAGACCGGAATCTCGATCTGCGCGGTCTTGCCGCCAAAGGCTTCCTCGAGCGTGATTTCCATGTTGTAGCGCAGGTCGGCGCCGCGCTCGCGGCCGCCGCGGCCGCGCTGTCCGGCCATGCCGAACAGATCCTCGAAGATGTCGGAGAAAGAGGAGGCGAAGCCCGCACCGAAACCGGCGCCGCCGCCGAAGCCACCGCCCTGCTCGAACGCGGCGTGGCCGTAACGATCATAGGCGGCGCGCTTGTCCTTGTCCTTCAGGACCTCGTACGCCTCGTTGATTTCCTTGAACTTGACTTCGCTGGTCTCATCCCCGGGATTGCGGTCGGGATGGAATTTCATTGCCAGCTTGCGGAACGACGATTTCAGCTTGGATTCGTCGGCGTCGCGGTCGACTTCGAGGGTCTCGTAATAGCAGCGCTTGGTGGACGTGGACATGATGAGCTCGGTCTATCCAATCGCGATTCAAGTTGGCGCGGAACAACGCTGACATGTGGCGATATAGGCGCCCTTCGACCTTGCGGCAGAGGGCAGCCTCGCAGCGTTGAGAATAACGGCTGGGAATTGATCGATCGTAACGGGGCCGACTTTAAAAGACTCCTGGCCCGTCCGTCCCGACACGACGGCCTCCCCCGCGAGGGAGGAGGCCGGTAGCGTGTGTGGGGTCCAAGCCGTCCGCATCGTTCACCCTCTCGGGGCTTAAGCGGACTTCTTGTTGTTCTTGTCGTCGTCGACCTCGGTGAATTCCGCGTCGACGACGTCGTCCTTGGCCGCATCCTTCTTGGCGTCGGCCTCGGCCTGCTGCTTGTACATGGCCTCGCCGAGCTTCATCGAAGCCTGGGCCAGCGTCTGGGTCTTGGCCTTGATCGCCTCGGCATCGTCGCCCTTCAGCGCTTCCTTGAGGTCGCTGACGGCATCCTCGATGGCGCGGCGCTCGCTCTCGGCAACCTTCGAGCCGTGCTCGGCCAAAGCCTTCTCGGTCGAATGCACCAGGCCATCCGCCTCGTTCTTGGCGGTGACGGCCTCGCGGCGCTTCTTGTCGGCCTCGGCATTGGCCTCGGCGTCCTTGACCATCTTCTCGATGTCGGCTTCCGACAGGCCGCCCGAGGCCTGGATGCGGATCTGCTGCTCCTTGCCGGTTGCCTTGTCCTTGGCCGAGACGTTGACGATGCCGTTGGCGTCGATGTCGAAGGTCACCTCGATCTGCGGCATGCCGCGCGGCGCCGGCGGAATGCCCATCAGGTCGAACTGGCCGAGCATCTTGTTGTCGGCCGCCATTTCACGCTCGCCCTGGAAGACGCGGATGGTGACGGCGTTCTGATTGTCTTCAGCCGTCGAGAACACCTGACTCTTCTTGGTCGGGATCGTGGTGTTGCGGTCGATGATGCGGGTGAACACGCCGCCCAGCGTCTCGATGCCCAGCGACAGCGGGGTCACGTCGAGCAGCAGCACGTCCTTGACGTCGCCCTGGAGCACGCCGGCCTGGATCGCGGCACCGATCGCCACAACTTCATCCGGGTTGACGCCCTTGTGCGGCTCCTTGCCGAACAGCTGCTTCACGACTTCCTGGACCTTCGGCATGCGGGTCATGCCGCCGACCAGAACGACCTCGCCGATCTCACCGGCGGTGACGCCGGCATCTTTCAGCGCCTTGCGGCACGGCTCGATGGTCTTCTGCACGAGGTCGTCGACCAGCGCCTCGAACTTGGCGCGGGTGAGCTTCATGGTCAGATGCTTCGGGCCGGTCTGGTCCGCGGTGATGAAGGGCAGGTTGATCTCGGTCTGCGTCGTCGACGACAGCTCGATCTTGGCCTTTTCAGCGGCTTCCTTCAGGCGCTGCAGGGCGAGCTTGTCGTTGCGCAGGTTGATGCCCTGCTCCTTCTGGAATTCGTCGGCGAGATAGCCGACGAGGCGCATGTCGAAGTCTTCGCCGCCGAGGAAGGTGTCGCCGTTGGTCGACTTCACCTCGAACACGCCGTCGCCGATTTCGAGAATGGAGATATCGAACGTGCCGCCGCCGAGGTCGTACACGGCGATGGTGCCGGCCTTGGTCTTGTCGAGGCCATAGGCGAGCGCGGCCGCGGTCGGCTCGTTGATGATGCGCAGCACTTCGAGGCCCGCGATCTTGCCGGCGTCCTTGGTCGCCTGGCGCTGGGCGTCGTTGAAGTAGGCGGGAACGGTGATGACGGCCTGCTCGACCTTCTGGCCGAGATGGGCTTCCGCGGTCTCCTTCATCTTCTGCAGGATGAACGCCGAGACCTGCGAGGGCGAGTAGGTCTGGCCGTCGGCCTCGACCCAGGCGTCGCCGTTGGAAGCCTTGATGATCTTGTAGGGAACGAGCTTCTTGTCCTTCTCGACCATCGGGTCGTCGTAGCGGCGGCCGATGAGGCGCTTCACTGCGAAGAAGGTGCGCTCGGGATTGGTGACGGCCTGGCGCTTGGCCGGCTGGCCGACGAGGCGCTCGCCGTCATCCGTGACGGCGACGATCGAAGGCGTCGTGCGCATGCCTTCGGAATTCTCGATGACTTTGGCGTTCTTGCCATCCATCACGGCGACGCACGAATTCGTGGTGCCGAGGTCGATCCCAATGACCTTTCCCATGGTCCTGATATCCTTCTTTTTGCGGCAGGTTGGCTGGGCCCAGAAGGCACCCGACCGAAACCCCCTAAGATCAAACATCCGCGATATTGCGATGATTGAGGCTCATATAGGAGGGGGGGAGGGGCCCGCAAGGACCGAAGCTACGTTTCTGTCGCTAAAACATCGGGTTTTGGAAGATGATATCCGGGCTCAACCGCCCTTGCCGGTGAGGAATTATTAACGGGTCCGGGCTTCGGCAAGCCCCCGCACCCGCGAGCCCGTCCGCCCTGTTGCGGCGGGGCCAAACCGGCTAAAAGGCGGACCAACCGCACAGCCGCCGCAGCTGCTTCGCGCGACAAAGCGGCCCGGTGGCCGACCATCGAACGGCCTCAATGTGAACCAATCAGAGTGGCCATGATGCTGATCCGCCCCCTCGCCGCGCTCGCCCTCCTCGCCGCCTCCGCGCTTCCGGCCTTCGCCGCCGACGTCGTTTTCCCACCTGGCTTGCGTCTCGGCATGGTGCCGCTGATCGGCCTCAGCACGGCCAAGACCTTTCCGGGCTTCGAGAGCGAGGACGGCAGCGTCAAGGTGCTGGTCACCGAGCTGCCGCCGGCCGCTTATGGCGAGGTCGTGAGCGCCTTCAATTCCAATCCCGGCGGGACGGGCGGCGTCAAGCAGGACAAGGTCGAGACCCCCGCCGGTCTTGCCTATTTCACCACCGAAAGCGGCAAGGCCGGCGATACCCCGGTGAAGCGCTATTCGATGATCGTGCCCGGCGCCGGCTTCTCCGGCTATGTCGCGGTGCAGATCCCGGAGAATGCGACCAAGATCTACACGGACGAGGCGGTGCGACAGATGTTCGCGAGCGCCACCACCCGCAGGCAGGTCTCGGCCGAAGAGCAGATCGCGCTGCTGCCATTCAAGATCACCGATCTCGCCGACTTCAAGGACATCCGAACGCTGGCACCGGGCTCGAGCATCATCCTGGCCGACGGCAACGAGAGCGCCGGCTACGAAACGAGGCCGTTCATGATCCTCGGGCTGATCGGCGCCAGCCCGCAAGCCGCCGACGACCGCGCCCGCTTCGCCCAGGAGGCGGCGCTCCAGATTCCCGGCGTGCGCGAGCCGCGCATCACCATGTCCGAGCCGATCCGCATCAACGGCCAACAAGGCTTCGAGACCCGGATCGACGGCGTCAGCGGCAAGGACAAGGTCCCCGTGACGGTGGTGCAGTGGATCCGCTTCTCGACGGGCGGCGCATCATTGCGCATCATCGCCAGCGCCCCGCGCGACCAATGGCAAGCCGCCTTCACCCGCTTCCGCGCCGTGCGCGACGGGATTCAGCCGAAGGGCTAGCTGCATCTCCGAACGAGATGCGCTCCCTCCCCGCTTGCGGGGGAGGGCTGGGGAGAGGGTGTCTCCGCAGAGGGGCTCCCCCAGAGGAGAGAACCCCTCACCCGTCGCACTTCGCGCGCCGACCTCTCCCGCAAGCAAGCGGGAGAGGTGCACCGAGCCCGCGGCTCGAGCCCAACCCTGCAGCAAACCCGGCTGCATTTTCGGGCTTCTGTTCGTACACGAACGGAACTAGGCTTCCCTCCCGTTGGATCACCTTCAGGGGAGGCGTGCAATGCTGGATCGGCGACAAGTCTTGGCAATGCTTGGAACGACGGCGCTGGCGACGCTGGCGCCAACCGCGCTGTTCGCGGCCGCATCGATCAAGCCGGACGAAGCGTCCGCGCTGCTCGTGATCGACGTGCAGAACTGCTTCCTGCCCGGCGGCAGCCTCGCGGTGAAGGAAGGCGAGCAGGTGGTGCCGGTCATCAACAGGATCGCCAAAGCGTTTTCGAACGTGGTGATGACGCAGGACTGGCACACGCCGGGCCACATCTCGTTCGCGTCCGTGCACTCCGGCAAGAAGCCGTTCGAGACGATCGACCTGCCCTACGGCAAGCAGGTGCTGTGGCCGGACCATTGCGTGCAGGGCACCGACGGCGCGGCGCTGTCGAAGGACCTGTCGATCCCGCATGCCGAGCTCATCATCCGCAAGGGTTTTCACAAAGACGTCGACAGCTATTCGGCCTTCCTCGAAGCCGACGGCAAGACCTCGACCGGGCTCGCCGGCTACCTGAGGGGCCGCAAGATCAAGCGCGTCTTCGTCGCGGGTCTCGCGACGGACTTCTGCGTCGCCTGGACCGCGCTCGATGCGCGCAAGGCCAGCTTCGAGGTCTATGTGGTGGAAGACGCCTGCCGCGGCATCGACACGCAGGGCTCGCTCGCCAAGGCCTGGGCCGACATGGCCAAAGCGGGCGTGAAGCGGATTCAGTCTGCGGAGATCGCGGTGAGCGCGTAAGTGCCAATCAGTCATTCCGGGGCGGCTCGCAGAGCCGAACCCGGAATCTCGAGATTCCGGGTTCGATGCTACGCATCGCCCCGGAATGACCTCAAAGCTCAGTTCGGCGCGCCGCTAGCCTCATTATTGTTGTTCGCCGCGGGCGCAGCCTTCGCGCCGCCCTTGGCGACGCCGACCAGCGCCGGGCGCAACACGCGCTCGCCGATAGTGTAGCCGGCCTGCACGACCTGCACCACGGTGCCCGACGGCACCGACGCATCGGGCACTTCGAACATCGCCTGGTGGAAGTTCGGATCGAACTTCTGGCCCTGGGGATCGAGCTTCTTCACGCCGTGCTTTTCGAGCGCGTTGAGCAGCGAGCGTTCGGTGAGCTCGACGCCCTCGATCAGCGAGATCAAGCCAGGATCGGCCGCGGCCCGCGCGTCGGCCGGAACGGCGTCGAGTGCACGCTGGAGATTGTCGGCGATTTCGAGCACGTCGCGGGCAAAGCCGGTGATGCCGTAGAGGCGGGCGTCGGCGACTTCCTTGGCGGTGCGCTTGCGCAGATTCTCCATCTCGGCCAGCGTCCGCAACATGCGGTCGCGCGCCTCGGCGGCTTCCTTCTGCAGGGTCTCGAGCGAGCCGGGCTCGGGTTCGTCGGGCATGATGTAGGGTTTCGACACCACGGGCTCACCGGTCGCTGCAGTCGTGTCTTCGGGTTGCCGGTCTTGCTCGGTCATCGGCTCTGATCTCGAACTGGTTTCAGGGATGTTGGCCCGGATATCGTGCTTAAGCCCGCGAAAATCAAGCGCCCGTGATCGGCGGAAAGGCCGGTCAGCCCCCCAAGAGGCGGCTGACGATGCGGGCGGCGTAGTCCACGGTCGGGATCACGCGGGCATAATTCAGCCGCGTCGGGCCGATCACGCCGAGAACGCCGACGATGTGGCCGGCGGCATCCCGATAGGGCGAGATGATGGTGGACGACCCCGACAGCGAGAACAGCTTGTTCTCACTGCCGATGAAGATGCGCACGCCTTCGGCGGTCTCGGCCCGGCCGAGCAGATCGATCACGCCGCGCTTGGTCTCGAGGTCGTCGAACAACAGGCGCACCCGCTCCAGATCCTCCAGCGCGTGCAGATCCTCGAGCAGATTGGCATGGCCGCGGACGATCAGCTGGCGGTCCTCGCTCTCGCCGCCGGACCAGCTGGCGATGCCGGCCGAGATCACTTTCTGTGTCAGTTGATCGAGCTCGGCACGGGCCTCGCCGAGCGCGGTTTCGAGCTCGAGCCGCGCCTCGGCGAGCGTGCGGCCACGGATCCGTGCATTGAGGAAATTGCCGGCCTCCGTCAGCGCTGAAGAGGGAACTCCGGGCGGCAGCGTCAACACGCGGTTTTCGACCTGGCCGTCCTCGCCGACCAGGATCACCAGCGCTTTTTCCGGTTCCAGGCGGACGAATTCGATGTGCTTCAGCCGCGCATTGGATTTCGGCGTCAGCACCACGGCGGCGGCCCGGGTCAGGCCGGAGAGCCGCATCAAGGCCTGGTCCAGCGCCGCCTCGACCGACTGCGCCTCGCCGACGGAGGAGAGCTGGCTCTGGATCGACTGCCGCTCGGCCTCGTTGAGGTCGCCGACCTGCATCAGGGCATCGACGAAGAAGCGCAGGCCCAGTTCCGTCGGCAGCCGCCCGGCGGAGGTGTGCGGGGCATAGATCAGGCCGAGCTGTTCCAGATCGGCCATGACGTTGCGGACCGAGGCCGGCGACAGCGGCATGGCGATCAGGCGGGAAATGTTGCGCGAGCCGACCGGCTCACCGGTCGCGAGATAGCTTTCGACAATTTGACGAAAGATGTCGCGGGAACGCTCGTTGAGCTGGGCAAGGCCTGCGCGCGGCGCGATCAGATGGATCGGATCGTGATGGGCCACAGACGGTAACTCCTCTCAGATGCTTATAATTTGTCCATCCGGGCCGCTTCTGACAAGCGCGGCGTTTGCGGCCTTGCGATCAGGGCGTGAATAAGCCCTTGCCGCCCACCCCCGCCCCACCTACAAGCACCGCGAGCAGCCTTTTCCCGTGAGTTTTGGAGATTTCCCATGCGGCCAAGCCGCCGTGCGCCCGACGAATTGCGCCCCGTGACGCTGGAGCGCGGCGTGGTCAAATATGCGGAGGGCTCCTGCCTGGTGAAATTCGGCGACACCCATGTGCTGGTCACCGCCACGCTGGAGGACCGCCTGCCGCCGTGGCTGAAGGGTCAAGGCCGCGGCTGGGTCACCGCCGAATACGGCATGCTGCCGCGCGCGACCTCCGAACGCACCCGCCGCGAGGCCTCCGCCGGCAAGCAGAGCGGCCGTACCGTCGAGATCCAGCGCCTGATCGGCCGCTCCCTTCGCACCATCGTCGATCTCGAAGCGCTCGGTGAGCGCCAGATCACGGTCGATTGCGACGTGCTCCAGGCTGACGGCGGCACCCGCACGGCCTCGATCACCGGCGCCTGGGTCGCGCTCGCCGATTGCATCAACTGGATGAAGGCGCGCAACATGGTGAAGGCCAACGTGCTGCGCGACAACGTCGCCGCGATCTCCTGCGGCATCTTCAACGGCACCCCGGTGCTCGATCTCGACTATGCCGAGGATTCGGAGGCCGAGACCGACGCCAATTTCGTCATGACGGGCGACGGCCGTATCATCGAGGTGCAGGGCACCGCGGAGCGCGAGCCGTTCACGCAGGACGAGTTCCTGAAGCTGATCGCCCTGGCGCAAAAAGGCATTGCGCGCCTGGTGGACTTGCAGAAACTGGCCGTGGCGTAGTCAATAGGCCCATGCACCGTCGAATCACCGACAGGCTCGTCATCGCCACCCACAATCCCGGCAAGCTCGCCGAGATGCGGGAGCTGCTTGCGCCGTACGGCATCGAGGCGGTGTCGGCCGGTGAGCTCGGCCTGGGCGAACCCGAAGAGACCGGCAACGATTTCCGCAGCAATGCCGCGATCAAGGCGATCGCGGCGGCGCGGGCAACCAAGCTCCCGTCCTTCGCCGATGATTCCGGCATCGTGGTCGAGGCGCTCAACGGCGCGCCCGGCATTTTGTCCGCGCGCTGGGCCGGGCCAAACAAGGACTTCGCAGCGGCGATGGCGCAGATCGAGCGGCTGCTGCAGGAGCGCGGCGCCACCACGCCGGACAAGCGCAGGGCCCACTTCGTCTCCGCGCTCTGCGTGGCCTGGCCCGACGATCATCGCGAGGAGGTCGAGGCGCGCGTCGACGGCACGCTGATCTGGCCGCCGCGCGGCACTGCCGGCTTTGGCTACGACCCAATGTTCCTGCCGGACGGGCACACGCGCACATTCGGCGAGATGACCAGCATCGAGAAGCACGGCCTGCCGCCGCTCGGCCTCGGCCTGTCGCACCGCGCCCGCGCTTTTCGGAAACTGGCGGAGATCTGCCTTGAGCCGCGCTAACAAGGATGCGTTTGGCGTCTATGTGCACTGGCCGTTCTGCCTGTCGAAGTGCCCGTATTGCGACTTCAACAGCCATGTCCGCCACGCCGCGATCGACGAGGCGCGCTTTGCTTCGGCTTTCGCGCGCGAGATCGCAACGACTGCCGAGCGCGTGCCGGGTCGCGAAGTCACCTCGATCTTCCTCGGCGGCGGCACGCCCTCGCTAATGCAGCCTGCGACCGTCGGCGCGGTGTTAGATGCGATCGGCAAGCACTGGACCGTCGCTGATGACGTCGAGGTGACGCTGGAAGCAAACCCGACCAGCGTCGAGGCCACGCGCTTTGCCGGCTATCGCATCGCCGGCGTCAACCGCGTCTCGCTCGGCGTGCAGGCGCTCGACGATGCCTCGCTGAAGGCGCTCGGCCGCATGCACAGCGCGCGCGAAGCGCTCGATGCCGTCGCCATCGCGCGCCGCGCGTTCGAGCGCTATTCGTTCGACCTGATCTACGCCCGCCCCGACCAGACGCCGGCGATGTGGGCGGGCGAGCTACGGCACGCCATCGACGAAGCGGCCGAGCATCTGTCGCTCTATCAATTGACGATCGAGGAAGGCACGCCGTTCTTCGGCCTGCACCAGGCCGGCAAGCTGAAGACGCCGGACGAAGCGCTCGCACGCGCGCTCTACGACGTCACGCAGGAGACCTGCGACAAGCTCGGGCTACCCGCCTACGAGATCTCCAATCACGCGCGGCGCGGCGCCGAGTGCCGGCACAATCTGGTGTATTGGCGCGGCGAGGAATATGCCGGCATCGGGCCCGGCGCACATGGTCGCCTCGACATTGACGGGATCAGGCACGCCACCGCCACCGAGAAGCGTCCCGAGGCCTGGCTGATGCGGGTCGAGACCAACGGCGACGGAATCGTCAGCGACGAGCTCCTCAACAGCGAGGAGCGCGCCGACGAATTCCTGCTGATGGGTTTGCGTCTCACTGAGGGCATCGATCCCGAGCGCTACAAGGCCCTCGCCGGCCGCCCGCTCGACCCCCGCCGCATCGCGCTCTTGCGCGAGGAAGGCGCGATCACGGTCGACGCGACGGGACGGCTGCGCGTCACCAGCAGCGGATTTCCAGTGCTGGACGCGGTGGTTGCGGATCTGGCGGCGTAGTCTTAGCCAAACTGGCTGTGCGCTCCCTCGCCCGCTTGCGGGAGGAGGGTTGGGGAGAGGGTGTCTCCGCAAGCGAGAGAGGTGAACCAGCTACGCCCCAAAGCTCTTCGGCGAGCCCGCCACCGCGACGCCGCCGCCTTGCGTCACCTTCATCACCGCAAGGCCGCGCTGATTCGTGCCGTCCGCACGGAAGCGGAACAGGCCGTCGATGCCGGCAAAGCCGGATGGATTGGTGAGCACGTCGGAGGAGAAGCGCTGGCCGCCTTGCGTGCGCGCCAGCGCGGCGACGAGCGCGACCGCGTCATAGGCGAGCGTTGCGGTGCGGATCGGCTCCGCGCCGTACTTCGTGCGGTAGCGGCCCGAGAACGCGCGAAAACCGGCCGGGTCGGGCGCGGCGTAAAGGCCGCCCTGCAGCGCGGCGCTGGCATAGACGCGCGGATTGTCCCACAGGCCGGTGCCGAGCAGCTGGATGTTGCGCAGGTTCGCGCCCGCGGCCGTCATCGCATCCGCCACTGAGACGACGGCATCGCCATCATCGGCAATAAACAGCGCATCGGCGCCGCCGAGCTGCTGCGCCACGGTGCGCGCCGGCGTGGCGCGATCGGCGCCGTATTTCTCGAACGCGACGATGCGCCCGCCCCGCCGCGGCACTGCCGCCTTCACGGCAGCCTCGACGACATTGCCATAGGCGTTGTCGGGCACCAGCACGGCAACGGAGCGCTTTCCGATCCCGGCGGAATATTCGACGATGCGGTTGACGTCGGACTCCGGCAGGAACGAGAGCAGATAGACGCCGCGTCCGGCGATGCTGGAATCGGTCGAGAACGCGATCACCGGGATGCCGCGCGCGCGTGCGGCCTGCGCCACCGCCGGAACCGATTGCGCGAACAGCGGCCCCAGAATGATCTCGGCGCCCTCGTCGACCGCCTGCTGCGCGCCGGCCTGCGCGCCTTGCGGGCTGCCATTGTCGTCCTTGATCAGGAGCTGGATGTTCGGGTTCTGGAACTCGGCCAGCGCCATCTCGGCGGCGTTGCGCATCGATTGCGCAGCGAGCCCGGCATTGCCGGCAGCCGAGAGCGGCAGGATCAGACCGACCTTCACGCCGCCGGTGCCGGCGGTGGTCGCCTGCTGCTGCGGGCCGGCCGGCTGGGCCGGCGGTGCGGAGCTCGAGAACGGGTTGGAGAACTGGCTGAGACTTTGCTGCACGCCCGCGCAGGCCGACAGCACGGGCGCACCGAGCAACAGGCCGAGCGCAGTCCGCCGGGTCGCCCCATGCGATCGGGGACCCGGAAGGTGAGACTTTGGATGACGCGGGCCGACCATGGCAGCTTCTCTTCTGACCCGCCGTTCGCCGGCCGATCACGACATTGCTTCCGCGACACAGGCCGCGAATTCAGGATAGTGTCGGCAAATAGTTAACCAAAACAAAAGGATAACAACCGCTTAACGCGGCCGCCATCCCGTCCCGGCAGCTCTTCGCCGTCACTCATTCACTCATCAAGGCGGCGTTTCCGTCGCGAATATGGCGCGAGGGCCCTCACTCCCTCCCGACGTGATCTTCCACCGATCACATTCCCGTCCGTTCCTCGCCCCTCACCTCGGCACGATCTTTTTCGGCGAGCTGGTTCCCAGCCCCGCGGATCGTGCCTAAGTTGACTTCATTATGCGCGCAAAGCCGGCCCCGATAAATACGCCTGAAGCTCAAGATGCCGCCTCGCGCGGTTTCTCCATCGATGCCCATCGGGTCGCGGCGCCGAAGGCCGCGCCGGGCCTCCATCTGGTCGCGACCCCGATCGGCAATCTCGGCGACATCACCCTGCGGGCGCTACAGACGCTCGCCGGCGTCGACGTCATCGCCTGCGAGGACACCCGCATCACCCGCCGCCTGACCGAGCGCTATGCGATCACGGCGCAGCTCAAGCCATATCACGAGCACAATGCGGAGGCCGCGCGTCCAAAAATCCTCGAAGCCCTCGGACAGGGCGGCTCGGTCGCGCTGGTGTCGGACGCCGGCACGCCGCTGATCTCCGATCCCGGCTTCAAGCTGGTGCGCGAGGTCTGCGCCGCTGGCCACGCGGTGTATGCGCTGCCCGGCCCGTCCTCGGTGCTGGCCGCGCTGTCGGTCGCCGCGCTGCCGACCGACCGTTTCTTCCTCGAAGGCTTCTTGCCTGCGAAATCCGCCGCACGCCGCGCGCGTCTGGCCGAGCTCGCGCGCATCGACGCCACGCTGGTGATGTTCGAGTCCGGAAATCGGATGCAGGCCACCCTGACCGATCTCGCCGAGATCATGGGTGAGCGAGACGCCGCGGTCTGCCGCGAGCTGACGAAGCTGCACGAGGAGGTCAGACGCGCGCCCCTCGCCGAGCTTGCGCGACAAGCGGACGCGCCCGAGACGCGCGGAGAGTTCGTGCTGGTGATCGGTCCGCCCACGGCCGACGCCGAGGTTCTGACATCGGACGCGCTCGACGGTCTGTTGCGCAAGCAGCTTGCCGCGCACAGCGTCAAGGATGCCGTGGCGCATGCGGTTGCATTGTCGGGCCGGCCGCGCCGCGAGGTCTATGCCCGCGCGCTCGAGCTCGCAAAAGAATCGCGGGGCAGCGATGGCGAAGACTGAGACTCCTGCGGAACCAAAAGTCGCATCGCCGGAGCGCGTCGCGGCGTTCCAGACGGGTATTTCCGCGGAGACCCGCGCCGCCGCCTACCTCATGGCCAAGGGCTACCGCATTCTCGCCAAACGTTATCGCACGCCGCATGGCGAGATCGACATCGTGGCGCGGCGCCGCAACCTGATCGCCTTCGTCGAGGTCAAGGCCCGCGCCACGCTGGACGACGCCGCTTTCGCCGTGACGGCCCGCCAGCAGCAGCGCATCATCGACGCCGCGCAAGGCTGGCTCGCAGCGCATCCCGAGCATGCCGAATTCGAATTGCGATTCGACGCCATGCTGATTGCGCCGCGCTCGCTTCCGCGCCATGTGTTGGCGGCATTCGACGCCTCGACCTGAAAGGCAGCCCATGAAACTGAACGTCGCCGTCCAGATGGATCCCATCGCCCGCATCAACATCAAGGGCGATTCCACCTTCGCGCTGCTCTTGGAGGCGCAGAAGCGCGGCCATGGCCTGTCCTATTACACGCCCGACAAGCTCTCGATGGTCGGCGAGGAACTGGTCGCGCCGGTTCAGCTCCTGACCGTGCGCGACGAGCCCGGCGACCATTTCACCCTCGGCGAGCCCAAGCGCGAGGCGCTGAACGGCTTCGACGTGGTGCTGCTGCGCCAGGATCCGCCGTTCGACCTCGCCTACATCACCTCGACGCATTTCCTGGAGCGCATCCATCCGAAGACGCTGGTCGTCAACGATCCCGCCTCGGTGCGCAACGCGCCGGAAAAGCTGTTCGTGATGAATTTTCCGCAGCTGATGCCGCCGACGCTGATCTCGCGCGACCTCGACGAGATCAACGCGTTCCGCGACAAGCACGGCGCCGTCGTCATGAAGCCGCTGCACGGCCACGGCGGCGCGGCGGTGTTCCGCGTGATGCCGCAGGACATGAATTTCGGCTCGCTGTTCGACATGTTCTCGGTGACGTTCAGGGAGCCCTGGGTGATCCAGCAATTCATCCCCGAGGTGAAGCACGGCGACAAGCGCATCATCCTGGTCGACGGCGAGTTCGCCGGGGCGGTGAACCGCGTGCCGGCCGCCGACGACCTCCGCTCCAACATGGTGCGCGGCGGCGCGGCGCAGGAGACCGAGCTCACACCGCGCGAGCGCGAGATCTGCGCCACAGTTGGACCTGCGCTGCGCGAGCGCGGCCTGTTGTTCGTCGGCATCGACGTCATCAACGGCAACCTCACCGAGATCAACGTGACGTCGCCGACCGGCATCCGCGCCATCGCGCGGCTCGGCGGCCCCGATGTCGCGGCGAAGATCTGGGACGTGATCGAAGCGAAGCGGAAGAAGTAGAGCTCTGCGCGTAGCCCGGATGGAGCGTTAGCGAAATCCGGGACGCTCATCACTCGCACCGGCCCCGGATTACGCTTTGCTCCATCCGGGCTACGGACGACGCTCGCGGCCACCTGGCGCGCTAACGACGTATTCACCATGACGCCCGCGCGCGTCGTGCGAACGCGCGTGCCCGCCTACGTGAAACTACGGGGCCGCCAGCCGGCCCAATAACGCTGCGTTCACCATCTGCCGAAAACCAGCATCGCGGCCGGCGATCGCGTTCGGGCTCGCAACACCCCTTATACTTTTGCTCCCTACTCATCGAGGCGGGGGAACACGCCAGGTGCGGTTCGAGTGCCCCGCGTAAGAGTAGAAGCGTATGAATACCGCACGCATTGTCGTTCTCGTCATCGCTCTCGGCGCCGGCGGCGTCGCCGCGTATCTGGCGAGCGGCTACCAGAATCCGCCCGCGCCCGTCCTGTCCGTCGCCGAGAAGCTGCCGACGGTCGAGGTGCTCATCGCCAAGAACGACATCCAGCTCGGCCAGGCCGTCAAGCCCGAGGACCTGCAATGGCAGGCCTGGCCCGCGGCCACCGCCAGCAGCGCCTTCATCCGCCGCGACAGCAGGCCCCAGGCACCGACCCAGATCGCGGGCTCGATCGCGCGCGTGCCGTTGATGCAGGGCGAACCGATCCGCGAGCAGAAGCTGGTCAAGGCCGAAGGCTCCGGCTTCATGGCCGCGATCCTGCCGTCCGGGATGCGCGCGGTCTCCACCGAGATTTCGGCCGAGACCGGCGCCGGCGGCTTCATCCTGCCGAATGACCGCGTCGACATCGTCCTGACCCGCCGGCTGAAGAATCCGGACGGCGGCAACAGCAACGGCCCGACCGGCGGCAACGACCTCATCCTGTCCGAGGTCATTCTCACCAACATCCGCGTGCTCGCGATCGACCAGGCCCCGAAGGAAAAGGAAGGCCAGAACGCGGTCGTCGGCAAGACCGTCACGCTCGAGCTCCGGCCCGACCAGATCGCCACGCTTTCGGCCGCACGCCAGGGCGGCACTCTGACACTCGCGCTGCGCAGCATCGTCGATGCCAACGCAGCCGACGGCACGCCCGAGGACCAGGCGATCAAGCGCCCGGGCGGCGTGAACGTGATCCGTTACGGCGTCCAGGCATGGCAACTGACGTCACAGAAGTGATGGGGACAGCATGAACTACCGGGGTGATCGGACGGGCCTGCGCATTCGGGGGAAGCGCGTGCGCTCGTTCCTGACGGGGACGATGTTGATGCTGGGGCTGCTGGCACCGAGCGTCCTCAGTGCTGCGGAGGCGCCGGTCGGCGACCAGGCGCCGATGCAGGCGTCGGATCTCAGCGTGTCGCCGGTTGCGACGATCGCACCGGCGCGGACGCGTTTTCTGTCGCTCGGCATCGGCAAGTCCGTCGTCATCGACCTGCCGCGCGAGGTCAAGGACGTGCTGGTGGCCGATCCCAAGATCGCCAATGCGGTGATCCGCTCGGCCCAGCGCGCCTATATTATCGGCGGCCAGGTCGGCCAGACCAACGTCGTGTTCTTCGCCGCCGACGGCCAGCAGGTCGCCTCCTATGACATCGCGGTGAAGCGCGACCTCAACGGCATGCGTGCAGCGCTGCGCCAGTCGCTGCCGGGCGTGCAGATCGAAGGCGTCGGCGACAGCGTGATGCTGACCGGCTCGGTGTCGAGCCCGGTCGAGGCCCAGCAGGCCGGCGACGTCGCCGCAAAGCTGGTCGGCGGCTCGGACAAGGTCGTCAACAACATCGTCGTGCGCGGCCGCGACCAGGTCATGCTCAAGGTCGTGGTCGGCGAGGTCCGCCGCGACATCGTCAAGCAGCTCGGCGTCGATCTCAGCGCCAGCCTGAACGCCGGCACCGCCGTGGTGAATTTCAACAATTCCAATCCGTTCTCGGTCTCCGGCGGGCCGATCGTCGGCAGCAATGGGCTCGGCGTCACCGGCTTCGCCAAGGGCGTCGCCACCGTCAATGCCACGATGCGGGCGATGGAGAGCGCCGGTGTCATGCGCACGCTGGCCGAGCCGAGCCTGACCGCGATCTCGGGCGAATCCGCCACTTTCGTTGCCGGCGGTGAATTCCCGATTCCCGGCGGCTATGCCTGCGATCCGGTCACTCACGTCTGCACCACCCAGGTCACCTACAAGAAGTTCGGCATCTCCCTGAACTTCACCCCGGTCGTGCTCAGCGAAGGCCGCATCAGCCTGCGCGTGATGACCGAGGTCTCTGAACTGTCGAACACCAACTCGATCACGTTGACGCAGGCCGCGTCCGGGAACTCGACCAACTCGATCACCATTCCTTCGATCCAGACCCGCCGCGCCGAAACGACCCTGGAAATTCCCTCGGGCGGCTCGATGGCGATGGCCGGCCTGATCCAGCAGCAGACCAAGCAGGCGATCAACGGACTGCCTGGTGTCGACCAGGTGCCGATCATCGGCGCGCTGTTCCGCAGCCAGGACTTCGTCAACAACGAGACCGAGCTGATGGTGATCGTGACGCCCTATGTGGTGCGCGCGGTCGCCCAGAAAGAATTGTCGCGGCCCGATGACGGCTTCGCGCCGGCCTCGGACGCGCAGAGAGCGCTGCTCGGCCGGGTCAACCGCCTCTACGGCATCGCGAGCCGTGTCGATCCGATCGCCGGCACGCCGGGCGATTTCGGCTTCATCATCGACTGAGACGAACGGTTTGCGGACCGGGCAAGACACGGGGCAAGAGGGGACCAGGCGATGACGACATTATCGGCCGATCGACGTCGCAGCTTGAGAATCGCGCTGGCACTGACGGGCCTCTCCGTCGTGCTCGGCGCCTGCAACACCACCGAGATCGTCACCCAGACGGTGCCGACCGACTATCGCCAGCGCCATCCGATCGCGGTGCAGGAAGGCAGGAAGTCGATCGTGATCTTTGTCGGCAAGAGCAGAGGCGGCCTCTCGGCTGCGCAGCATGCGGACGTCGCCGGCATCGCGCGGGACTGGGTGCGCGAAGGCACCGGTTCGGTCGTCGTCGACGTGCCCGTCGACACTGCCAATGCGCGCGCGGTCGCCGGCCCCTGCGGGTTGTGGCCGGAGGACGTCGGCCCTTCGATCCTCGATCCCGGCTACACCGAGAACCGGCCCTATTTCAACCTGGGCTGCGCCAGCCAGCGCAATTTTGCCGCGATGATCGATAACCCGGCCGACCTCGAGCAACCGCGCGCCGAGACGCCCGCCTATACCGCACGACGCGACATCGCGTTCGAGCGCTATCGCAAGGGCACGACGACGGCGACCACCTATCCCGAATCCGACAAGGCCAAACTCAGCGACACCGGCAGATGACAGCCATCCACGACGAAGACGCGGGCGATCCGCAGCATCCCGAGGAACACATCGCACCGGTTCCTCGCATTTCGGTGCAAGCCTTCTGCGAGACCGAGCAGACGCTCAAGGCGGTGACCGCGGCCGGCCAGGACCGCCGGCTCGCCAAGGCCCACCTCACCGCCAAGGACGGCGGCCTCGCAGCGGCAATCGAAGCCTATGAATCGATGCCGACGCCGAACGTGATCGTCATCGAGTCCGACGGCACGCGCGACATCCTCGAGGGGCTCGACGACCTCGCCGGCGTCTGCGATCCCGGCACCCGCGTGGTCGTGATCGGCAGCCCCAACGACACCGCGCCCTATCGCGAGCTGGTGCGCCGCGGTGTCAACGATTACGTGGTCGGACCGGTCGACACCCTCGACGTGGTCCGCTCGATCTGCAGCCTGTTCTCGGCCTCCGAGGCCATCATCACCGGCCGCGTCATCGCCGTGGTCGGCGCCAAGGGCGGCGTCGGCGCGTCCACCGTCGCGCATAATCTGGCCTGGACCATCGCCCGCGACCTTTCGCTCGATTCCGTCGTGATCGATCTCGACCTCGCCTTCGGCACCGCGGGCCTCGACTACAATCAGGATCCGGTGCAGGGCATCGCCAACGCGGTGCTGTCGCAGGACCGGCCGGACACGGCGCTGATGGAGCGCCTGCTCGCCAAATGCACCGAGCGCCTCAGCCTCCTGGCGGCGCCCGCCACGCTCGACCGCGTCTACGATTTCGGTGCCGAAGCTTTTGATGCGGTGTTCGACACGCTGCGCATGACGACGCCGTGCATCGTGCTCGACGTCCCCCATCAATGGTCCGGCTGGACCCGGCGCGCGCTGGTGAACGCCGACGACATCGTGATCGTGGCGGAGCCCGATCTCGCCAACCTGCGCAACACCAAGAACATGCTGAGCGTGCTGAAGGCGGCGCGACCGAACGACCGGCCGCCGCTGTACTGCATCAACCAGGTCGGCATGCCCAAGCGCGCGGAGATCGAGGTCAAGGCCTTCGCCAAGACCATGGAGAGCCAGCCGATCGCGGTGATCCCGTTCGATTCGAAACTGTTCTCGACCGCGGCCAATAACGGCCAGATGATCGCGGAAGTCTCGAAGAACCACCGCACCACCCTTCTGTTCCAGAACATGGCGAACCGCCTCGCCGGCCGCGGCGAGGTGAAGAAGCCGAGACGCTCGCTGCTCGAGCCGCTTTTGAAGAAGCTGAAGGGCAAGTCGGGACGCAGCTCGGCCCCGCATCGCAAGGCGTCGTAAGGGCCACAGTGGTGCTTCCTCCGTTCCCTCCCCCCTTGTGGGGGAGGGGCAGGGAGGGGGGTGCCACACGGGGACTCTTTCCGTCGCGCACCACCCGGCGCATCGTCAACACAACCAGTACCTTTTCCTGGGCTACCCCCCTCCCTAGCCCTCCCCCACAAGGGGGGAGGGAACGCACCTCCATCGGTGCACGAACGGGCTACTTCTCGGCGCGCTGCTGCTGCTTCTTCGCCAGCAGCTGCCTCAGCGCCGTGACCTTGGCCGCGGCCTGGTCCGGCGGCAAGTCTGCCTTCACGAGGATTTCCGCCTCGGCCTCGCGGCCCTGCAATCCCAGCACGAGCGCGAGGTTGGCGCGCACCCGCGCATCGTTCTGATTGCGCTGATAAGCGCGGCCGAGCACCTGTTCCGCCTTCGACAGATTGTTTTGCAGCATGTAGGACAGGCCGAGATTGGACAGCACGGTCGGCTCGTTCGGCACGATCTTCAACGCCGCGGCGTAATATTGCTGGGCTTCCTCGTTGCGGCCGAGCTGATCGAGCACCGCGCCCTGCGCCGACAGGATGCGCCAATCGGGATCCTCAGGCGAATGCGCGCGGCCGAGGACGTCGAAGGCCTGCTGGAAATTGCCGTTGTCGGCGAGCGCGCGGCCATAGCCGGCGAGCAACGCCTTGTTGCCGGGACGGGCGAGCACGGCCTGCTCCAGCACCGCGACTGCCTGCGCGCGCTGGCCGCTGCCACGCAGCGCCTTGCCGTATTCGAGAGCGATAGCGGGATCGCCGGGCTTGGCGCGGTAACGCTCGCGAAGTGCGTCCATCTCCGGCCTGGCGTCGGCCTTGCTGTCAGTCTTGCCGTCGGTCTTGGCGACGGAGTCCTGCTTGCCGCCGAGCGCACCGGTGACGTCGATGCCGGCGGTCTGACAGCCGCCGAGGGCGAGGATCAGGACGGCGGAACACAGATAGCCCGCCGGGGGAAAGGCGAGGAACGAACGCTTGGACATACTCTGATCACTCGGCAACTGATCAGAGATGCTTACCGATTAACGCTAAAGTCCCGTTAAGGACGCGAACCCTTCGCGTCTCAATCGACGAACTCGGCACCGAATTCGCAGCCGATGCGCCAGCGCAGGCGGCATTGGCGCGAATAATCCGGCGCGAAGATGATGGTGAATTGCGGCGGCACTTCCAAGAATTCCGCCACCACCTTCACGCCGCCATCCGAAATATCCGTGATCGTGCAATCCCGCGGCAGCGAGCCCGCGCCAAAATGGATCTTTGCGAGCCGGCTGCACACCCGACGTTCGCTTCTCCGGCGATTTACAAGCATTTGAACTGTTCACCCGTTAGACCACGGCCCATCCCGCAGGCCCAGGAATAGCGGACATTCGTTGGAATGTGCTGAGGAGAGCCGGTGGCATTCGAGACGTAGTCTCCGCGTCGCGTTTACGGCCGGTTAAGATTTGACCGGGCGCCAAGGGACCGTTCCCGTACTATTCTTGCGAAACTGGGGGTAGTGCCTGTCTTGAGGCACCACCGAAGCCGGCCGCGCTCTGCCGCCCTAATTGCGGGACAGGGTTCGGCATGGTTCAGCGGGTTTCCACCGTCGCCTTTTGAATAGATCGAGGCCCGCGGTCGACGTGCAGGTGCAGGTCGCGCCCGGCCTGCCGGCCTTCCCAAAGGCTGGCTGTCAATGACAACTATATCACCACGGGTCCCCTATCGGTCACCGGACCCTATTTTGATCGACTTCGCGCCCGGGCCTTCCAGTTCCTTGCCTTGAAGGGCCAGCCGCCGCCGACGTTTCAGCAGCCGGTCATCTCAATGCTTGAGCGTCTTGGAATTGCAACCCTGCTCGTTATCTTGCCTGCTAGGGGTAGGGAACGTGATGCAACAAGTCCTCAAGATCCTCGGCTTCTGGCCGCCATTGGTGTACGCCTTCGCGGTATTCTCATTGTTTTGGCTGCTGGACCGTAACGCCGCGCCTCGCGCTCGCAAGGCAATTTCCGGCTGGTTTGCGGGCCCTCACTACAACCAGCAAGACGTGGCCGCTGCCGTCCTATATGTCTTCGATAAGTTCTACACCGCGCCTCTTTTCGGCTGGCGGGCCGTGTTTCGATCAGCTGGCGTCTCAACTGTCGTCACTGTGATCGTAGCCTACCAAGTGTTTCCTATGAGCTTCGCGCTGATTCGGCATTCACCCGAAGCCATCGGGTTCTCAGCGGTGTGGCAGCTGCTGCAGAACATTCTCGCCGATTACTTGTCGCTGTTCTTGGTTAGGCGCTGGCTCATTCTCGGTGGACTTCGTCCCCTGCTCGCGCTGACCACTGCACCTGTGCTCGGGATAGCCATCGTCGCGATTTGCTACGATCTTACGGATGTAGCCCGATTTTCTATCTCCACCCGAACCTTCGAGTGGCATTATTTCTTGGACGATATTCACGAGTGGCGCCAATACATCCGGAACGGGACCTTCAGATGGGCCTTCTTGGTGCCGGCGCTGCTCGTGCATCTTTGGTTGCCGCTCTTCGCCCTGGGTGTCGCTTTCGCCAAAGCGATCAATTCTCTACGTGCGGCCGGCGTCCTCGCGCAGTGGTTCTTCAAGCAGGGAGAGTTTCATCCGCTGCGCTCCATCGGGTACGTGGCTGGAGCTGCGACATTTCTGATTACTGCCCTGGGGATGCTGATCCGCGGCACCTGAAACGGCCGCCGTCATTCCATGGCGGAATCAACGCTATTTGGGATCGGTGGCTGCGGCGGAGGCGGCAACTCGGCGCGCACGCCCGAAGAGCCAGTTATCCCACTTATACCCCACATGTAGGGGTGATCACGGATACCAGCGACTAATACTTGACGGAATCGGACGAAGCCCTCAACCTGTGGGAACCTGAACGAATGAAGCCGCCAAACCCGGCAAGGTTCAACGGCTTCGGTAGTTCTTGTCCGCTACTCAACCCGCGAGACAGGTCAAGCGGGACATTGGTCGTTACGCAACTCCGATAGAATCGGAGATACAGCCGGTGGTCAAGCCTGTCTCGCAAGACACAGGTGATAATTATGAACATCACGGTCAAAACTCAGACCGCTCAGATCAGCTGCATCAACAAGAGCGACCGTTACAATCCGCACGAGCGCATCACGCATGTAGGCGGAAATGCTGGCGGTGGTTGGCGCCTCACCCAGGAGGACGCCATTGTCCTGATTGAGACTAGGCAATGGAAGTTCTGGGTGAAGCCGGCCAATGCCGACCGGGTCTGGGTTCTCGTTGCCACCAGCCGCTTTGGTAACAAGTATCTGAAGACGACCGCCGATGGAGAGCAGCCGAACAATTTGCTGTCTCTCCCTGAGTGCCTCAAAGCCTGAGGCGTATCGCGCCGGTCTTGCCTACGTGGTGTGAGGCCGGCGCACCCTTTCCTCCAGAGAGAGAGAGAGAGAGAGGCTCTCCACGCATATTGGATCTATTCTTCTCAGCATCGGTCTACGCATGGCGGCCACACGCTGCAATGACGGCAGATCGTTCCCGTATTGTTCTTGCGAAACCGGCCGCGCTCTGCTACCCCTAATTGCAGCAGAGGGCAGGCTGGTTCGGCATGGTTCAGCGGGTTTCTACCGTCGCCTTTGAGGGGATCGAGGCCCGCGCGGTCGACGTGCAGGTGCAGGTCGCGCCTGGCCTGCCGGCCTTTGCCATCGTCGGCCTGCCGGACAAGGCGGTGTCGGAGGCGCGCGAGCGGGTGCGCTCGGCGCTGATCGCCTCGGGGCTGGCGCTGCCGGCGCGGCGGATCATCGTCAATCTGGCGCCCGCCGACCTGCCCAAGGAGGGCAGCCATTACGACCTGCCGATCGCGCTCGGGCTGATGGCGGCGATCGGCGCGATCCCGCCGGATGCGCTCACCGGCTTCACCGTGCTCGGCGAGCTCGGCCTCGACGGCTCGATCGCGCCGGTGGCCGGCGTCCTTCCCGCCGCGATCGGCGCCAATATGCGCGAGGAAGGGCTGATCTGCCCGGCGTCCTGCGGCTCGGAAGCGGCGTGGGCGAGCCCGGACATCCAGATCATCGCGGCGAGTTCGCTGATCCAGATCGCCAACCATTTCAAGGGCACGCAGGTGCTGTCGCGGCCCTCGCCAAAGGTGCACGAGGCCGCCGCCTCGACGCTCGACCTGCGCGACATCAAGGGCCAGGAAAGCGCCAAGCGCGCGCTGGAGATTGCGGCCGCCGGCGGGCATCATCTGCTGATGATTGGCGCGCCGGGCGCCGGCAAATCCATGCTGGCCGCGCGCCTGCCCTCGATCCTGCCACCGCTGTCGCCCAGCGAGCTGCTGGAAGTCTCGATGATTGCCTCCGTCGCCGGCGAGATCGAAGGCGGCGCGCTAACGGCGCGGCGCCCGTTCCGCTCGCCGCATCATTCCGCCAGCATGGCCGCGCTCACCGGCGGCGGCGCGCGTGCCAAGCCCGGCGAGATCTCGCTGGCGCATCAGGGCGTGCTGTTCCTCGACGAATTGCCCGAGTTCGATCCGCGCGTGCTGGATTCGCTGCGCCAGCCGCTGGAGAACGGCGAGGTCGCGGTGTCGCGCGCCAATCATCGCGTCACCTACCCTGCCCGCTTCATGCTGGTCGCGGCGATGAATCCCTGCCGCTGCGGCAATGCGTTCGAGCCCGGCTATGCCTGCAAGCGCGGCCGCATCGACCGCTGCACCGGCGATTACCAGGCGCGCATTTCCGGTCCGCTGATGGACCGCATCGATCTGCGCATCGAGGTGCCGGCGGTGACCGCCGCCGACCTGATCCTGCCGCCGCCGGCGGAAGGATCGGCCGAGGTCGCCGCCCGCGTCGCGGCCGCACGCGACATCCAGCTGGCGCGCTATGCGGAGGCAGGCCTGCCCCATGTCCGCACCAATGCCGAAGCACCCGCTTCCGTGCTGGAAGAGATCGCAAAGCCGGACGCGCAAGGCGCCAAACTGCTGCGCGATGCCGCCGAGACGATGCGCCTGTCGGCACGCGGCTATCACCGCGTGCTGCGGGTGGCGCGGACGTTGGCCGACCTGGACCATGCCGACAAGATCGGCCGACTGCACCTCGCCGAAGCCCTGTCCTACCGCGCACTCGCGGAGGATGTGCGGCAGCTGGCCTAAGCGTGCCCGCGCATCAACCCGGCGGTAACGACTTTCCTTTACGCTCTGCAAACCATGAGGCCCGACGCGTTTCGGTTGTGAGTTCCCCACGGGCCCGGCGAGTAGAGCGTCATGTTGCGTTTCAAGTTCCTGGCCTCGGCCCTTCCCCTATTGGCGGCCGCGGTCTTCGCCCGCGTCGAGATCGGATCGGTATCGCATCCCTGCATCGCGCTGGGCGACACATCGGTCGAGCTCACCTCGCTGTTCTGGACCGCCGGCGTGCATGTCGCCTTCACCGACGATCCCGCGCGGGCCACGGTGCGGGTCCAGATCACCGAGGATGCCGACGCTGCGGATTTCGCCGTGGTCGACGACGGGCTCGGCTCCGAACCGGACTCCTGCCAAGCTAGTCCCTCGACGCGCCTCGTCTCGATCGCCGCGCAGCCGGTCGACGGCGGCCAGGTGGTCTATCTCTCCAGCGAAGGACCGGCGGATTACCGCATCTATGTGCGCTCGAAGACGTTCTCGCCGCGCGAGGCGGCGGCGCTGATCGTCGGCGCGCGCGGCGGCCATGGCCGCGTCCAGGCGGCTTCGCTGTAGAGCTCAATTGTTTGAGCGCTCTGCCCCGTTAACACCTCGTCAACCCTGTTCGGAGGCGGCGCCACAGCCGCAAGCAGTTCGCAAGGTCGGCGGGCCATCGTCGCACGCGGCGGCGGGGTTTCAGGCAAGGGTCGGTTGCGATGGGTCGGACGTTCCGGATCAAGGTGCGCATGCGTCGCTTCAGGCGGCGACATCCGAGGCTCGCCTTCGCGATCCGCTCCTTCATGATCTTCTCGGCGACCTTCGGCGGCGCCTATGGTTTCGTCTCCGGCAGCCGGTCCGAGAATTCCGGCTACGATCCCCATACCTTTGCGATCGGCGCCAGCTTCCTGTTCGCACTCGCCTGCCTCGGCCTTGCAACGCTGAGCATGCGCCTGCGCTTCGTCAACAAGCGGCTGCGGACGCTCGCCGCCCACAATGAGACGTTGATCGACCGCAATTGGGAGCTGAAGGAAGCGGAAGAGCGCGCCCGCAGCCTGTTCGAGCAGCAGGGCGACCTCATCGTGCTGCGCGCTACCGATGGCCGCATCACCTTTGCCAACGAGGCCTATTGTGCGCTCGCAGGACAGGCGCGCAGCGCGCTGGTCGGCACGCGCTTCGATTTCGACGTGCTGGAGCAGGGCGACAGCGCCCGCGAGAGCAGCGGCACGCGCATTCACGACCAGAAGATCGCAACGCCGCTCGGCGCGCGCTGGATCGCCTGGCGCGAGGGCTATGTCCGCCGCGATGCTGGCCAGCCCGCCGAGTTGCAGAGCGTGGGACGCGACGTCACCGACCGCACCGAGACCGAACGCGCATTATCCGACGCGCGCGACCAGGCCGACGCTGCCAATCGCGCCAAGTCGCGCTTCCTGGCGATGGCCTCGCACGAGATCCGCACGCCATTGAACGGCATCATCGGCATGGGCGGCCTGTTGCTCGACACCCATCTGACACCGGAGCAGGCGACCTATGCCAGGGCGGTGAAGACCTCGGGCGAAGCCTTGATGGCGCTGATCGAGGAGCTGCTCGATTATTCCAAGATCGAGGCCGGCAAGCTCGATCTCGATCAACGTCCCTTCGCGCTCTCGACCCTGGTCGAGGAGATCACCGAGCTGCTCGCGCCGCGCGCTCAGGCGAAGACGCTCGAGATCGCCGCCTATGTCGACGAGCGCCTGCCGCTCGAAGTGGTCGGCGATGCCGCGCGGCTGCGTCAGGTGCTGCTCAATCTCGCCGGCAACGCCATCAAGTTCACGAGCGACGGCGGCGTGGCACTGATCGTCGAGCCCGGCATCTGGCCGAACGAGATCAGCTTCCTGGTTCGCGACACCGGCATCGGCATCGCAGCCGAGGCCCAGCAGCGCATCTTCCGCGAATTCGAGCAGGCCGACGAGCGCGTCGCCCGCACCTATGGGGGCACCGGACTTGGCCTCGCCATCAGCGAGCGCATCGTCAAGCGCATGGGCGGGCGGATCACGCTCACCAGCGAGCCGGGGAAGGGCTCGACCTTCGAGGTCGCGGTGCCGCTTGCGCCGTCGCAAGGCAGCGCGGGGCAAACCGCATTTCCGAGCCCCGACCTCACCGGCAAGTCAATGCTCCTCGTCGCCGACGGCATCGAAGCCTCGCTCATCGCACGGCGCCTCGAACGCTGGGGCGGCCAGACCTGCCTGGTTGCAGATGCGGCGGTTGCCGAAGCATTGCTGCCGGAACGCTCCTGGCACGCGGTGCTGATCGATCGGGCGATCGGTCCTGCCGTGGCCGATCATCTCGGTGAGGCCGCCCGCGCGCACGCCTTGCAGCGCCTCGTGCTGCTGACGTCGAGCTCGCGGCACGAAAAGCTGTCGCCGGCCTTCACCGGCTTTCTGGTTAAGCCGCTGCGCGCGGCCTCGCTCGCCGCGCGCCTTGCCCTGACGCCGGAGGTCGCCTCGCCCGATCTCGCGCCGGAGCCGCCTGCGAAGTCCGCCGGCTCCGCGCCGGCGAAAGGCCTGTCGATCCTCGTCGCCGAGGACAACGAGATCAACGCCTTGCTGATGCGCTCGCTGCTGACCAAGCTCGGCCACCGCGTCGTCATCGCCGTCCATGGCGAGGCCGCGCTGGAATCCTGGCTCGCCGCCTCATCGGCCGGCACGCCCTACGATCTCGTGCTGATGGACATCCAGATGCCGCAGCTCGACGGCATCGAGGCGACAAAGCGCATCCGCGCGCACGAGGCCGCCTTGGGCGGACACTTGGGCAGTCAGCACACGCCGATCCTGGCGCTGACCGCCAACACGCTGGTGGAGGATCGCTACGCTTGCTTCGAGGCGGGCATGAACGGATTTCTGATCAAGCCGCTCGACCGCGAGAAGCTCGAGGAGGCGCTGGCGGGCCTCGCCGCGTCCCGGCACCTGACAGTTCCGGATCTCACGGGGACCTGATCGCGTCCGGCGATCGCAATCGAAATCGCGCGCGTTGCGCGTCACGATCCTTGAGCAGCAACGCCAGCGCCTCGGGAATGGCAAACCCGACCGGCGCCAATGCCAAGGCCGGGCAGGCCGTGCGCCAGCTCGTCGATGCGCCGCCGAAGGCCGGCACCAACACGGTCCTGGTCACCCACAAGACCAACATCGCTGATGCCTTCGGCAAGGACGCGGGCGACGTCCAGGAAGGCGAGGCCTTCGTCTACAAGGCCGGCAGCTCGGGCCCCGCCATCTTTGTGGGCCGCATCAAGATGGCCGATTGGGCCGCCAAAGCCGGCAAGTGACAGGCCGCATCTGATCCCGCCGCCGGCGCGACGGAGGCGGGGCGAAACTTGCCGCCCAGCCTCCGTCGTGTGCTAGCACGCCGGGCAAGTAGCGACTGGAGGCACGGCAAGCACGTGAGACCATTGGACAACCGCTCATTCCTCGTCTGGCTTGGCGTGATCTCACTCGCGTTCGGTTGGCTGCTTTGGCCTTTCTCCGGCGCTGTGTTGTGGGCCACGCTGCTGGCGATCATCTTCGCGCCGTTCTATCGGCGTTGCCTGGAAACGTTTCCGAAATGGCGCAACCTTGCGGCACTTTTCACTGTCATCGTCGTGGTCGTCATGGTCCTGATCCCCGTCGGGATCGTGATCGCTTCGCTCATCGAGCAGGGAGGCGAGCTGGTTCAGCGCGTCCAAAGTGGCGAAATCAATCTGGCGCATCCCCTGCAGCAGCTGAAAGCCGCGCTGCCGGGCTGGGCCGCGTCCATCTCGGATCGCCTGGCTGGCATCGATCTGACGGCCCTGAAAGAACGCCTGTCGAGCCTGGTGGTCCCGGCCGGACAGCAACTGGCGGGGCACGCGATCAATATCGGCCAGTTGACCGTGGAGTTCGTCGCGAGCCTGCTCGTGATGCTGTACCTGCTGTTCTTCTTCCTGCGCGACGGTGACGAACTGAACCTGCGCATCCGCAGCGCGCTGCCGCTGCGTGTGAGCCATACCGCCGAGATCCTGGATGCGTTCACCCTGGCGGTTCGCGGGACGATCAAGGGCATCATCCTGGTTGCAATGATCCAGGGAGCGCTTGGCGGACTGATCTTCTGGGTGCTCGGACTGACTGCGCCGCTGCTGGCGGGCGCGCTCATGGCGCTGGTCTCGCTGCTGCCCGTGCTCGGCTCCGCCCTGGTCTGGGTTCCGGTCGCGCTCTATCTGCTCGTGGCAGGCGCCGTCACGAAGGGGATCATCCTGCTCGCTTTCGGCACCTTCGTGATCGGCCTTGCGGACAATTTTCTTCGCCCGATCCTGGTCGGCCAGTCGATCCAGATGCCGAGCTATGTCGTGCTGCTTGCCACCCTGGGCGGCCTTGCGACCTTCGGAGCGAACGGCTTCGTCATCGGCCCGCTCGTCGCTGCGATGTTTCTGACGACGTGGCACATCTTCGTCGTCTCGAAGTCGCAACAGGGGTCCCGAAATGATCGTCATGCCGGGCCTGGAGCGATCGGCCGACGCAGCATGTCCATGCAGGAGAGGCAATAAAGCGCGGTGCAGACAGCCTGTCGGGCGTCGTCTGGCCTCCCCGGAAGACGGTATTTGCCTGCGCGGCACGCTTGCAATGCGGGCACACGAAGAGATGCGCGATGACCGGGGTCGGCTCGTCCGTGAGCAGTTCCGAGCGGAACCACCTCATCTCGACGTGACAGTCTGGACATGTCGGCGCTTCAAGATGCTCTGCAGCGCTTCTGAGACGATCAACCATGGCCCCTCACGTTTTCGAAGGCCATATCGGAATACCCTTTGTCGGTCTGCATCAAAAGATACTCAGCCGGAAAATTGCAATCGGCCCGGCTGTCCGGCGCGCTTACAGCCGCCTGAGCGCCACGCTCTCCACCGTGTGGTCGGCGCCCTTCTTGAGGATCAGCGTCGCGCGGGGGCGGGTCGGCAGGATGTTGTCCTCGAGGTTGGCGAGGTTGGTACGCTCCCAGATCGCGATCGCGGTGGCGGTGGCTTCCTCGTCCGACAACAGCGCATAGCGGTTGAAGTAGGATTTCGGATCGGTGAATGCGGTGTCGCGGAGCGCCAGGAAGCGCTTGATGTACCATTGCCGCAGCGCCGCTTCGTCGGCGTCGATATAGACCGAGAAATCGAAGAAGTCGGAGACCACAGGCACCGCCTTGCCGTCGCGCGGCAGCTTGCCGGTCTGCAGCACGTTGACGCCTTCGACGATCAGGATGTCGGGCTGGTCGATCTCGGCCCATTGGTTCGGCACGATGTCGTAGGTCAGATGCGAATAGACCGGCGCGCGGACGTGGCGGCGGCCGGCCTTGATGTCGGAGAGGAAGCTGAGCAGCAGCGGCAGATCGTAGCTCTCCGGAAAACCCTTCTTCTGCATGATGCCGTGGCGCTCGAGCACCGCGTTGGGATAGAGAAAGCCGTCCGTGGTGATCAGCTCGACCTTCGGCCGCGGCGACCAGCGCGCCAGGAGGGCCTGGAGCACGCGTGCGGTGGTGGATTTCCCGACCGCCACCGAGCCGGCGACGCCGATGATGTAGGGCACCTTGCGATCCCGGATGTTGAGGAACTGGCGCTCGGCGTAATACAGCCGCTGCGTCGCGTCGACGTAGATCGACAACAGGCGCGACAGCGGCAGATAGATGTCCTCGACCTCCTGCAGGTCGAGGCGGTCGTGCAGCGAGCGCAGCCGGTCGAACTCGCCCGGCTCCAGCGTCATCGGCGTATCGTCGCGCAGCCGCGCCCATTGCTCGCGCGTATAGACGCGGTAGGGATTGTACTGCTGCTCGGGTGCGCGGATATCCATGACGCCGCCTTTCCGTTGCGATCTATTCGCCCTAGCCGCCCTTGCGCGACGCCTTCTCTTCCAACCCTGACATCGAGGTCCGCTTGTCCAGCGCGGCCTCGACCTCTTCCAGCTTTATGCCGCGGGCCTTGAGCAACACAAGGAAATGATAGAGCAGGTCGGCACTTTCAGCGATCAGATGCGCGCGATCGTTTTCGACTGCAGCGATTACGGTTTCGACTGCTTCCTCGCCGAACTTCTTGGCGCAATGCTCGGGGCCTTTGTCGAGCAGCTTGCGGGTATACGATGCTTCGCCGCCGGACGCCGCGCGGGCGTCGATGGTCTCGGCCAGATCATGGATCGTGAAACGCGGCATCGGACTTACTCGAAAAACACGCTTGGCAACAGATTTGGCCACGGCGGCCATGCCCATCCGCCAATGTAGCATCGTTGCGAACGGGAGTCGTCAGGCATCCAGGCGCATCGGCAGCCCACGCCGCGCCATGTGCTCCTTGGCCTCACGGATGGTGAATTCCCCGAAATGGAAGATCGAGGCCGCCAGCACCGCCGTGGCGTGCCCGTCGCGGATACCGTCGACGAGATGGTCGAGATTGCCGACGCCGCCCGAGGCGATCACGGGAACGGGTACGCTGTCGGCGATCGCGCGGGTCAGCGGAATGTCGAAGCCCTGCCTTGTGCCGTCGCGGTCCATCGAGGTGAGCAGGATCTCACCGGCGCCGAGCGAAACCACCTCCTGCGCGTATTCGATCGCATCGATGCCGGTGGAGTTGCGCCCGCCATGGGTGAAGATCTCCCAGCGGTCGCCGCCCGGACGCTTGACGCGCTTGGCGTCGATCGCGACCACCACGCACTGCTCGCCGAACTTTTCGGCCGCTTCCTTGACGAATTCGCGCCGCGATACCGCGGCGCTGTTGATCGAGACCTTGTCGGCGCCGGCGCGCAGCAGCGTCTTGATGTCGTTGACCTCGCGCACGCCGCCGCCGACGGTCACGGGCATGAAGCAGGCTTCCGCCGTGCGCCGGACCACGTCCAGCATGATGCCGCGGTTCTCGTGGGTCGCGGTGATGTCGAGGAAGGTGAGTTCGTCGGCGCCGGCGGCATCATAGGCGATGGCGGCTTCGACGGGATCGCCGGCATCCCTGAGATCGACGAAGTTGACGCCCTTGACGACGCGGCCGTCCTTGACGTCGAGGCAGGGGATCACGCGCACCTTGAACATGGGTCAGCTCCTGCGCGCGTCGCGGATCAAGGTGAGGGCGGCGGCGGGATCGAGCCGGCCGTCATAGAGTGCACGGCCGGCGATCGCGCCGGCGAGCTTTTTCGCCCGCGGCGTCAGCATGGCTTTGACATCTTCGATCGAGGCGAGGCCGCCGGAGGCGATCACCGGGATCGTGATGGCCTCGGCCAGCGCGATGGTCGCCTCTAAGTTCAGGCCCTTGAGCAGGCCGTCGCGCGCGATGTCGGTGAAGATGATGGCGGCAACGCCGGCATCCTCGAACCGCTTGGCGATCTCCAGTACTGTGACCTGCGAGGTCTCGGCCCAGCCTTCGACCGCGACCTTGCCGTCACGCGCGTCCAGACCCACAGCGATGCGGCCGGGGAATGTCTTCGCAGCGGATTTCACCAGCTCCGGATCGCGCACCGCGGCGGTGCCGATGATGACACGGGTGATGCCCTTGTCGAGCCAGGCTTCGACGGTCGCGAGATCGCGAATGCCGCCGCCGAGCTGCACCGGAATCTTGATCGTCTTCAGCATCGCCTCGACGGCGTCAGCATTCACCGGCTTGCCGGCGAAGGCACCATCGAGGTCGACGACGTGAAGATACTCAAAACCCTGCGCGGCAAAGCTCTGCGCCTGCGCGGCCGGATTGAGATTGAACACGGTCGCGCGCGCCATGTCGCCTTGCTCGAGGCGCACGCACTGGCCGTTCTTGAGGTCGATCGCGGGAAAGAGGATCACGGTTTCCATCGCAAGAAGTTCGAGATCAGGGCCAAGCCGAAACGCTGGCTCTTCTCGGGGTGAAACTGCGTGCCGATGGCGGTGTCCTTCGCGACGATCGCGGTGACGGGCCCGCCGTAATCGGCGCGCGCGAGCACGTCCGCCTCGCTGGCGGGGTTGAGGTGATAGGAGTGCACAAAATAAGCGTGCTGGCCCTTCGGGCCGAGCGGCAGCTTGTCCAGCACCGGATGCTCCCTGAGCACCTCGAGCGTATTCCAGCCCATGTGCGGGATTTTCAGGTTCTCATCGCGCGGCGTGATCTTCTCGACGTCGCCGCCGATCCAGTTCAGGCCTTCGGTGACGACGTGCTCCTTGCCGCGGCTCGCCATCAGCTGCATGCCGACGCAGATGCCGAAGAACGGCCGCGCCTTGACGCGCACCGCTTCGGTGATGGCCTCGACCATGCCGTTGACGGCATCGAGCCCACGCCGGCAATCGGCGAAGGCACCGACTCCCGGCAGCACCAGACGGTCAGCCTCGTAAGCCTGATCGGGATCGCTGGTGACGAAGACTTTTTGCGGCTTCTCGAGACTGCGCGCGGCGCGCTCGAACGCCTTGGCGGCGGAATGCAGATTGCCCGAACCGTAATCGATGATCGCGACGCTCATCTTGACCCTCCCGGTTCTGGAAACAATCCAATGATGCCGCCGGCCGGAATCGGCGGCGGATTCGAAAATGGCTGGCCCGGCACGTTCCGGGTCGGCGGCGGCCCGCCGCGATCAACGGCCCATTGATCGCTGGCGATGCCGTTCTGCTTCTGGCTCCAGCGCTCGAAGAAGCGGCGCTCCGCGGTATCGCTGTCGTCGGCGACCACGATGTCGAGCTGCCGCCACTTGCCGCGCGACAAGGTCCAGCGGCGCAGGCTCGAGGCCTCCAAGCCCATCAGCAGCGCGATGACGAGGTCGGCGAAGAAGATCGAGGAGCGCCCGAGCCCGAGGCTCGACAGCCCCGCGTTGAACGCAGCCACGAAGATCAGATAGCCGATCAGCGCCAGCCACAGCCGATTCCACAACAGCCAGAACGGACCGAAGATCATCGCCCAGAAATGGAAGCCGTCGCGCACGAACACGATCTTGTCGGTCGCGCGCAGATTTGCTCCGGCGGGTGAGGGAGCGTGAACTGTGTAGACAGGCATGGTGATGCCCCGTTCTCGAAATTCAGTGATGCCGCCAGCAGCATTCGCCGCAAGACGGAGATGTCAGCCGCCGAGCGAGCCCTTGGTGGAGGGGATTTCGCCCGCCGCCTTCGGATCGATCGCCACGGCCGTGCGCAGCGCCCGCGCCAGACCCTTGAAGCAGGACTCGGCGATATGATGGCTGTTATCGCCATATAGGGTCTCGACGTGGAGAGTCACGCCGGCATTGATGGCAAAGGCCTGGAACCACTCGCGCACCAGCTCGGTGTCGAACTCACCGATCTTGTGCCGGGGGAAGTCGGCCTTGAACACCAGGAACGGGCGGCCCGAGATGTCGATCACCACGCGCGTCAGCGTCTCGTCCATGGGCATGTGCACGCCGGCATAGCGGGTGATGCCCGCCATGTTGCCGAGCGCCTGCCTGACCGCCTGGCCAAGCGCGATGCCGGTGTCTTCGGTGGTATGGTGATAATCAATGTGCAGGTCGCCCACTGCCTTGACCGTGAGGTCGATGCGGGAATGGCGGGCGAGGAGATCGAGCATATGGTCGAAAAAGCCGATGCCGGTCGCGATATTGGCCACGCCTGATCCATCGAGGTTCACGGAGACCTCGATGTCGGTTTCCTTGGTCTTGCGCTTGATCGTCGCGGTGCGCATTGAAGGCTTTCGCTGGGGTTTTGGTCCGAAAACGCCAGTCTCTTAACAGCCAAATGACGCCTTCGCTACTGCGGGAACGGCCGACCGGGGCTCCACTTCTGCCTATGGTGAGCGAATTCGGCCCGGAACGGCCCGTTGTACCCCCGGTCCTGACCGCCTAAATCAGGCCGGACAACGAGGATCATTCATGCGCGATTCCCAAGGCAGCTCGCCGGGCTGGCACGGCACCACAATTCTGACGGTCCGCAAGGGCGGCAAGGTGGTGGTCGGCGGCGACGGCCAGGTCTCGATCGGCCAGACCGTCATCAAGTCCAATGCCAAGAAGGTCCGCAAGCTCGGCAAGGGCGACGTGATCGGCGGCTTCGCCGGCGCCACGGCTGACGCGTTTACGCTGTTCGAGCGGCTCGAATCCAAGCTCGAGCAATATCCGGGGCAGCTGACCCGAGCGGCGGTGGAGCTCGCCAAGGACTGGCGCACCGACCGCTATTTGCGGCGGCTGGAGGCCATGATGATCGTGGCCGACAAGGACGTCTCCCTGGTGCTCACAGGCACCGGCGACGTGCTCGAACCCGAGGCCGGCGTGATGGCGATCGGCTCCGGCGGCAATTACGCGCTAGCGGCGGCACGGGCCCTGCTCGACACCGACAAGGACGCCGAGACCATCGTCCGCCGCTCCCTCGACATCGCCGCGGACATCTGCGTCTACACCAACCGGAATGTGACGATCGAGAGCCTGGCGGCGGGGTAAGGCCTTGCTGAGATAAGGTCAGCCGGCGCCCCGACACAGATGCGTTCCCTCCCCCCTTGTGGGGGAGGGCTAGGGAGGGGGTAGCCCAGCAAAAGGTCTCGGTTGTTGATGATGCACCAAGTGCGGTCGCGCGACGGAAAGAATCCCCGAGTGGCACCCCCCTCCCTGACCCTTCCCCACAAGGGGGGAGGGAACGGAGAGAGCGTTGCTACCGACCGAAATTCGTTCAGCTAGTCACGCCTTGATCTATGACCCCCACCTACACCTTCCGCCCGATGAGCACGACCGACCTGCCGCTGATCGGGCGGTGGCTGGGTGAGGCGCATGTGCGGGAGTGGTGGGGCGATCCGGACGTGCAGTTTTCCCTCGTCAGCGGCGATCTCGACGAGCCGGCGATGGACCAGTTCATCGTGTTGGCCGGCGAGAAGCCCTTCGGCTATCTTCAATGCTACCGCCTGACCGCCTGGAATACGGGCTTCGGGCCGCAACCGGAGGGCACGCGTGGCATCGACCAGTTCATCGGCGAGGGCGACATGATCGCGCGCGGCCATGGTTCGGCCTTGATCCGCCAATTCGTCGACGAATGGTTTCGGCAGGGACTGCCGCGCATGGTCACCGATCCGGACCCGCACAACGCACGCGCGATACGCGCCTACGAGAAGGCAGGATTCGTCCGCGATCGCATGGTCGAGACGCCTGATGGTCCGGCACTGCTGATGGTGCGCGAACCGTGACGCTGGTGCAGGCCCGCGAGACCAAGATCGCCGTCCCGCCGCTCGGCTGGGCCGGCATCGCGCTGTTGCTGCTGGCGCTGCAGGCGGCGATCCTGCTTGCGATGGGGCGCGTGGCGATCTGCACCTGCGGCACCATCAAGCTGTGGCACGGCGTGGTGAACAGCTCGGAGAATTCCCAGCAGATCGCCGACTGGTACAGCTTCTCACACGTGCTGCACGGCTTCCTGTTCTACGGCCTGACCTGGCTGCTGTTCGCACGGCTGCCGTTCCTGCCTCTCTCCTGGCCCGCACGGCTGATCATCGCGATGCTGATCGAAGGCACGTGGGAGATCGTCGAGAATTCGCCGTTCATCATCGAACGCTACCGCGCCGGTACGATCTCGCTGGATTATTACGGCGACAGCATCGTCAATTCGGTCTCGGACAATCTCGCCATGATCCTGGGGTTCCTGGCCGCACGCGCGCTTCCTGTCACCGCGACCGTGCTGCTTGGGCTCGCCTTGGAAATCATGCTGGCGCTCCACATTCGCGACAATCTGACGCTCAATATCCTGATGCTGATCCATCCGGTCGAGGCCGTGAAGCAATGGCAATCCGGCCCGCCGATCATCTGACGGCGGAAAAAAGCAGCTTGTCCCGACCCGCTTCTGACCCTAGCTAAGGTGACATGACAGACTTCTCCCCCCGCGAAATCGTTTCCGAACTCGACCGTTTCATCGTCGGCCAGGGCGACGCCAAGCGCGCCGTCTCGATTGCGCTGCGCAACCGCTGGCGGCGGCAGCAGCTCGAAGGCTCCTTGCGCGAGGAGGTGCTGCCGAAGAACATCCTGATGATCGGCCCCACCGGCGTCGGCAAGACGGAGATCGCGCGGCGGCTCGCCAAGCTCGCGAATGCGCCGTTCCTGAAGGTGGAGGCGACCAAGTTCACCGAGGTCGGCTATGTCGGCCGCGACGTCGAGCAGATCGTCCGCGATCTCGTCGAGGTCGCGATCGCGCAAGTGCGCGAGCGGAAGCGCAAGGACGTGCAGGCGCGCGCCCAGCTTGCCGCGGAGGAGCGCGTGCTCGATGCGCTGGTCGGCGCCAATGCGAGCTCGGCGACGCGGGAATCCTTCCGCAAGAAACTGCGCGCCGGCGAATTGAACGACAAGGAAATCGAGATCGAGACGCAATCGTCCGGCGGCGGCCTGCCGATGTTCGAGATCCCGGGCATGCCGGGTGCCCAGATGGGCGCGATCTCGATCGGCGACATCTTCGGCAAGCTCGGCGGCCAACGCAAGACGCGGCGGCTGACGGTCGAAGGCTCGCACGAGATTCTCGTCAACGAGGAATCCGACAAGCTGCTGGACACCGAGCAGCTAACGCTGGAGGCGATCAGCGCGGTCGAGAACAACGGTATCGTGTTCCTCGACGAGATCGACAAGATCTGCGCGCGCGACGGCCGCGTCGGCGGCGACGTCTCGCGCGAGGGCGTGCAGCGCGATCTGTTGCCGCTGATCGAAGGCACCACGGTCTCGACCAAGCACGGCGCGGTCAAGACCGACCACATCCTGTTCATCGCCTCCGGCGCCTTCCACGTCGCCAAGCCGTCCGACCTCTTGCCGGAATTGCAGGGCCGCCTGCCGATCCGCGTCGAATTGCAGGCGCTGACCCGCGACGACATGCGCCGCATCCTCACCGAGCCCGAGGCCTCGCTGATCAAGCAATATGTCGCCCTGATGCAGACTGAAGGCGTGACGCTCGACATCACCGACAGCGCCATCGATGCGCTGGCCGACATTGCGGTTGCCGTCAATTCAACGGTCGAGAACATCGGCGCCCGGCGGCTGCAGACGGTGATGGAGCGGGTGCTGGACGAGATCTCCTTCACCGCCCCTGACCGCAACGGCGAGACCGTCCGGCTCGATGCGGATTACGTACAAAAGCACATCGGCGACCTCGCCAAGAACGCGGATCTGAGCCGGTTCATTTTGTAATTCGGGGCGGTCACGCTATGGATGCGGCGTGACCGTACGCATCCTGCAAAATCCCTGGCGGCTCCTGCTCGCGCTCAACGCGGCGGTCCTCGTTGGCGTCTTCGTTCACAAGATCCAGCTGCCGCCTTACGTCCCCTACATCCATCTCCTGGTCGACTATCATTTCGGCTTCATCAAGCGCGCGCTGATCGGGGCAATCGTCGCGCTGTTCACGGACAAGGTGCCGGTCTGGCTGGTTTTCGCGCTCGGCGGCGCAACGTGGCTTGCGACGCTCGCCCTGTACGCAAGGCTGTTTCAGAAAACGTTCGGCTTCACCGCAGGAACGCTGCCGCTGTTCGTCTTCACCGCGGGCTCGCCGTTCTTCCTCAAGAACTTCATGCACACGCTCGGCCATTTCGACATCTATGGCTGCGCGCTGGCCATCGTCCTGCTGCTGATGCCGGCGGGCTCGCTCGTCTTCGTGGCGACAGCTGCGCTATTCTCGATCGTTCTGGTGCTGATCCATCACATTCATCTCCTGATGTATGTGCCGACGATCATCGCCATCGTCGTGATCCGGCACTACCTTGCTTGCGGCTGCCATCGCGGCAATGTCGTCTTCGGTGTGATCGCTCTCGCCGTCGTCTCCGCGCTGTTCTTCGCCGCGCAGTTTCTGGGAACGATGCCGATCCCCGAAGCAGACTTCGTCGCCTATCTCAAAAGCCGGATGGCCGATCCTGCGCGTACCGACCTCCTGCAATTCGCCTACATCTGGTACCAGCCGCTGGCGAAGGAGGTTGCAGATACATGGGGGCGCCTGCCGCACAACATCCTCGGCGTGCCCGTGTTCGCGCTTCTGATCTGGCTGCACACGCCGTTGTGGCGCTACCTTGCGCGCCTGATCGGTGCGCTCGCGAGCGATCTGCACAAGCGGCTCGTCGTCGCAGCCCTGGTCGGCATCAGCGTCGCTTATCTCGTGATGTTCGCGATGGTGTTCGACTATTCGCGCTGGATCTCGAACTGGGCGGTCTGCATGTTCCTGATCCTGCACGCGGTGAAGATGCTGCCGGCGAAGCACGAAGCTGCGCCGATTCCGGCCGAGGATCGCAAGACAAATGTCTTCGGTCTGATCCTCACGCTGATCCCACGCGTCGGAATCGTTCGGCCGTTCTAAATCGTGAGGTCAGATCGAATTCGCTCCACAACAGCGCTCTATCCGTTCCCTCCCCCCTTGTGGGGGAGGGGCAGGGAGGGGGGTGCCGCACGGGAATTCTTTCCTTCGTTCACCAGTCCAATTGCATCATCAACAACCGGTAGCTTTTCCTGGGCTACCCCCCTCCCTAGCCCTCCCCCACAAGGGCTACGGCATTCACACATCGAAGTTGAAGACGGGCAGAATGTCTGATTCCGTGTTGTTCTCATTGTCGAGGAGGATGGCATGGAGCTTGGACTGGGACGGTTTGGCGACCGTCGCCTGGAAAAAGGGGGGCCTTTCTCCTGGGCCGGCTGGTCGCGTCGGGCGGCCGAAAGCTGCGGGTGCGTCGATTGGGCGGCAATCGGGCGGGAGAGATTCGCCTGACCCGGCTATTGCGTAACGAGGCGTTCACCTGCGAGGAGATGCTGGCGGAGGCGGCCAGACGGACCTCGGAACGTT